>CAZWAD010000004.1:163498-204749 GCA_964631835.1 uncultured Chitinophaga sp. | reverse complement strand
ATCCTCTTCTTCAACGGTCAATTGGACTTACTCTCACACGATTAACGACAGAACCTGTTTTACCACATTTTTAACAGTTTTCGGGGTTTTGAGGCAGAGCACAAGCTTTTCGAAGAAATCGTCAAGCGCTACGAATCCACTGCTCCTAATCCTCCGGCAGCCCGGCAGGAGCCAAACCTCCTTTTGGCAGCGAATCCACTTCTTCTTTAGCCATCATTTCGGTTACTGCCTTTACATTTTTCTGTTTGCTTACGCAATACGACTTCCACGAAGCCGAATCGGTTTCATTTTTCAAATCATAATACTGCCGGTACATATCCTGAACCACAGGCGGTGTAAATATCTTCTGCACCGGTTTCTGCTCTTTCATTTCTTCTTTATAATATTCAAACAGCGATGCCAGGCAGGTGTGACTCAGCCCGGTTTGGTATCTGCGGTCAATGTATTTAAAGTCAAGTGCCTTGTAATGCTTGTGGTTAAAGCGCACAATCAGGTTGTCCCAGTTTATGAAACACGAAACAATAAACACCGAATAAAACGCCCAGGCATTTTTGCGGAACAGGAACCAGTTGCCTTTTTGCTGAGCTACTTTTAGGAGTGTAGTGGCAAGCCCTATTAAACATAAAAGAAGATACACATACACGCCAATCCGCCTTCGCGTAAGCCCCGATGATTCAATAATCCACCAGTTGCGCTGTGCAGTGGTAATAATTAAAAACGCATTCTGAAAAATCCATCCGTAAGCCAGCAGCTTCAGCCATTTATTATTTTCAAAAAAATTCAGATAGCCCCGGAACACAAATAAAATAACCGCAATGGCGAAAATGATGGAAACAATGAGCGTGTTCGTGCCGTCATGCAGGTATTGAGCTACGGTAATCCCCTCCGGCATTTTTTGAATCACCCACATGAAATAAAAATCGAGAGCATTAACGCTCAGCAGCAAAATATTAAGCAGGGCAAACAGCACCGCACCGGTAAACACCTCGTTGGCAACCGAAAGCAAAGGCTGCGCAGCTGAGTGTTGCTCAGGAGAAATATAACTGAGTTGGTCGCTGGCATCGTTATCGGTTTGCGTAAGCCAGTGTATAACCTGGTGGCGGAAAAACGCGAACATGATAATGAACCCTATCAGCGTAAAAGCAATCCACTCCACGCTGATAAAATCCAAATCAATCTCGTCAGTAAATTTTTCGAAAATAGGATTGGCAGCCCGGTACAGGAAAAAGAAAATGAGGGTAATGACAACCGGTATAATCAGCAGCGGAATTTTGGCGACCCATGTTTGTTCGCGGTTTTCATTCTTGCCTGATGAAAACAAATGCAGGAAAGAAACCGGAATGGAAACAAAAAACGAAAACGAGGAGTTGGCAACCGCCACCAGCAGCGAAGAAGCGGGCGTAAAGCTAAATGCGCTTAACATCGCCAGCGAGCAAATGTTGGCGAGCAGGGGCAGCCAGGTTCCCCACCAGAAAACAAAGAAGGAAGATATAACGCTGCCAAATGCAGCTGCGAACCAGGCAGGTTGTGCTAACACGGTTCTGTCGCGCACGAGCAAAAAACCAATAAGAATTACGTTGAATAAAAAAAAATTGACACCGGCAGTTTGCTGGTAAAACAGGAAACTATAAACACCGGTGGCGAGAATAATGAGCCAGTCGTTCTTTTTCATTTTTTAGATTGTTTTAGTGAGGTAGAGCTGCTTCATGCCTTTTCTTTTTGCATAAACGATTCAAAAACCATGAACACCAGAAAGAGCAAAGCGCCAATCAGCAGGGTCATTCCGTATGTACGCGGATACTCAAACGGATGAAGAAGGCGCACAAGCGTATCACCCAAAATCTCAAAAGGATGAGTCAGAATATTCCATGAATTCCACCGCAAAAACCTGCCGATATAAACTCCGTAGCCGGATAGTAACATAGCGAAAAGCATTGTGCCTTTGGCTGTGGTCAACGAAAAAATTTCTTTCAGTTTCCGGTAAATTAAAATAGCGGAGAACATTCCGAGCATCAAACCGGTGAATGCGAACGAATAGAGAAATACAGAGTCGAACCAGAGCGGAAAATTGTTTCGTGGCTTCAGGTGAATTAAATCGGTAATGATATAGGGTGAGTTTGGAAAGAATACCAGCCAGAGCAGGAACAGGAAAAAAAGTTTGAATTGGTTTTTCGTCTGAGAAAAACTGTAAGCAACTCCCAGGGGAATCCAGGCAAGAATTAAGTTGAAGGGAAGAAAAACATAGCTGATGGTATCCGTTGCCCAAAAACGAAACATGGTAAGCACAAAACAAAAGCCCGAAAGCAGCAGCAGCTTGTTAACAGCGACAGAATTCATGAGCAAATACAGTTTGGTGAGGTAGAGTTTTTACGCAACCGTTGCTATTCGTTATAAAAAATACCTATGACCTGATAAAGCACAGCAGCCATGGTCAGGCTTCTTTCCAGCTTTTCTTTATCTCTGTTCTTTTCCCGCATTCTGGATTCGATTCTTGAAACGCAGCTTTTGGTAACTACAAGCGCACCAAGCAGCAATAAGTCACCGGCAAGATCCCGCAAAGGCGCCTTATTCTTTTTCATTTCAGAATACAACATTCAGTTTATCTTCTTCGGTTAGCTTTTCCAATTCCAGAATCTTCTTTCGGCAAATCCAAAGAGGAATAAATCCGAACACACCAAAGGAGCAATCAATCAAAGCCCACCAGTAAGGAATATCCCGAAGCGTGCAGAACAAAAAGGCGTAAGGGATAATGAGCGCACAGGCTATCATCCCGAATTCAATCACCCAGACATTTTTTACCGGATTTCTGAATGGACCAATAAAAGCAACCGCAATTACAAAATGTGCAAAAGCAAGCCAATCATAGCCATAAAGCAGAAAATCGAAATTGTTCTTTGTGGTTTCAAGAGCGATAAAGACTTTATGAAGCCAATCGAATATAATTGTGCCTTCAGGAATAATGGCGAGCAAAAACTTGATTTCGCGGTAAGCAGGAATTGCCGTTGCCCCGCTGATAACCAAGGCAAAAATGAAGAACACAAGGATTGCGCGGATTTGAGTTTTAAGTTTTGGTATTTTATGATTCATAGAAAGTGCTTTGAATTTCAAAGTTTATAACGAAAAAAATTATTTTTTATTCTGTTTCACCAATTTCTCCAGGGCATTCAGGTGCATCACAAACTCCTTTTTCCCCAGGCTGGTGGCCACATAAGTTGTTTTTGTCTTTTTTCCCACAAATTCTTTTTTAATGGCTATGTAATCTATCTTTTCAAGAGCTGAAATGTGGCTTGCGAGGTTACCGTCAGTTACATCGAGCAATTCTTTCAGTGTCAAAAAATCAACTCCGTCATTTACCATCAGGGCGCTCATTATCCCCAGCCTGATTCGGTTCTCAAAAGATTTATTCAGTTTCTCAATCAGCTCCTTCATAAAATTGCTTCATGCACGAGTCATTCATTTACTTCTTGTATCCTCTGCCAACAAGTTGTATCGATTGGATTTTCGCTAAACTCTGTAACCCATTTTAATTTATTTATCAGCTTTCTTTCTTTAAATAACTGATAAGTAGGGCTGCTATCCAAAGCTCCACAATCGTAACCTCTTTCTAATAGCTTAATCGATTTATTCTGCTTGTTTAGGTACATTAACCTGCTCTCAGAGTAAGCACACATCATAAGTGCAAGAACAAAAAAGCCAGAAACTGCGAGATAGAAGGCACCACCAATTAAAGCAACTATGAGATGAATTTTACTTAGGGATAGCAAGAATATTATTAAGAGACAAAGCCAAATGAGAGGATAACAAATTGTCTTTACTTTAAAGTTCCCATACTCCATGGGAGTTATGTTGTATGCTAACACAATGAGAACAACCGGCCAAATAAACTTTTTAAGCTCTCCTTTCACGTATTAATACTTATTCTCTTTCGGCACTGACTCATACCTGACATACATCAGCAAACCATAAATAATGTGCAATACCCCAAAGCCAATAACCCAAAGTGTAATTCCGTAACCGATAAAGTAAAGGCCAATTACACCAAGAACAATTTCTGAAATACCCAGCCAGCGGATTTCATCGAGTGTATATTTAGAAGCATTCAATAAAGAGATGCCGTAAAAAATAAGAGTGGTTGGTGCTATTAAACCAAACCAATGATATTTTAAAAGCACAAGACAATAAATGCCTCCTGCAACCAGCGGTATGGCAAGGTTAATCAGCAGTCTCCGTGCTGAGGCATCCCAGATTGTTTGTCCTTTGCTCTTGGCATTCCGGGTAGTAAAAAAGATGGCAAATGTGACGGACAGAAAAACAATAGCCGATGCATCAAGAATGCAGAAAGTAATGAAGTCAATACTCATATCAACCGGAACCGAGCGCGCAAAGTCCTGATAGCCGTAGTTGAGTTTGTTATTGATGTAGGCATAGAAAGCTCCAGCTCCGACCATGGCAAAAAAACCTGCAAAAACTCCTGATAAACCGCTGAGTGATATAAACCGGTAAGATTTCTCCATCATGTCCCTGATTTCGCGGATTTGGTCTAATTGTTCGTTCGTGTTTTCCATTTTTTAAAAGTGCTTTGTAATGCAAAGTAAAATGCAAAATTTGTAACTTCCAAAGGTTAGGCAGAAATATTTTTCGCTTTATTACTTTTGCCATATGAGTACAGAAAAAACTTACACAACATTCTGGAGTTTCTATCCTTATTATCTAACGGAACACTCCCGTCCCGTAAATCGTGCGATGCACTTTGTCGGAACTTCTCTGGTAATTATATGTTTTGTTGCAGGAATTATTCTTGCTGATTGGAGGTTGCTTGCCATTATTCCGTTTTGTGGTTATGGCTTTGCCTGGTTCGGACATTTTATGCTGGAGAAAAATAGGCCTGCCACTTTCAAGTATCCATTATACTCGTTGGGCTCCGATTTTGTAATGTTCTTCCACATCATTACCGGCCAGATAAATGATAAGGTAGATGAGGCACATAAGGTAATTGGTGTGCCCAACAAATGGAAGTAGATGAAGTTCGCCTTTGCTTTACTCTTTTCCTGTTTCTCTCTCAGCGCATCTTCACAAAAAGATTTTAAAAAAGTAATTACCGGTGAGTTAAACCGGTCGATATTTTCGACCGATGAGGAACTAAAGCAATGGTTCCCGAAAGAATATAGTAAGTATAAACCCAAGGCAAGCTCAGTCAAAAATCTCCAAAAGCAATTAGAAGGGAAAAAGATTGTTGTTGTACTTGGTACTTGGTGTAGCGACACACAAGAACTTTTCCCCCAACTTCTGAAAATTTTAGATTTGATTGGCTTTCCGAAAAATGCACTGGTCATTTACGGAATGGATAAGGGAAAAACCACTCCGGCAGATATTATAGCCAGATACAAAATCGAGAAAGTGCCCACATTTATTGTATTCAATAATGCCGGTAAAGAAACGGGAAGAATAATTGAAACAGTAGATGACAGCGTGGAAGAGGATTTGGAAGCAATTTTGAAATAACCACTCAAAACAACACTTATGAATCTGCAAAAACTTGAAGCACAAACCCACTCAGCCATAGACTACTGGATTAGCGATTTTAAGAAATACAGTTTCGAGCAAATCACAGCTAAACCCTCAGAGCACTCGTGGAGTATGGGACAGGTGGGCATTCATCTTTGGATGAGCGCTAAAGGATTCTTTTTCAAGAATGCGGAAAAGTGCCTGAATAAAGACGGAGTCCAGAAAGGTAAAGGAAGAAGCTGGCAGGGGCATTTAATCTTTACTCTAAAAATGTTTCCTCCGGTGAAATATGAAATGCCTCGCTCGGTGGCGGTTATTCCCAAACAGCCGGAATCAAAAGAACAACTCATTGCAAAACTGGAAGAGGTGAAACAAATCGCAAGCGCTTACATTAAACGCATACCTGACAGCGACCCTGCCTTAAAGACAAGGCATCCATTCCTCGGTTGGCTGAATACGGCCGAATGGATTTCGCTTTGCAACATTCACTTCCGGCACCATGTGCGGCAGAAGAGAAGAATTGAAAGGCATTTCGGCTGGAAGTAAAATTTCCAATTCCTCAAATCGTTTACTTTAGCGCACTCAAATTTTAAATGTGAAATTTTTGCGTTTTGTAGCTTTAGTTATCGTTGTTTTCTCATCACAAATTGTGTCTTCACAGGCTTCCGAAAAATGGAATCTGGAGAAATGTATAGACTACGCGCTCACCAATAATTTACAAATAAGTCAGATAGCGCTTACCTCAGGAATTGCAAAGAACGAGAACCTCCAAAGTAAACTTAATCTGCTGCCCTCCGTTGAAGGGAACATCAACTTCAGCAACAACTTTGGAAACGGGTTTAATCCGCAGACCTTCAATTTTGCGCAGGGGAATTCTCAATCGGCTCAGGCGTCATTACAAGGAACACTTCCGGTGTTTACCGGTTTGCAGCAAATCTTCAATGTCGAACGAACCAAATACGAGTTACTTGCCTCAAGGTTCGATTACGAAGAATCAAAGCGCAACATTGCTCTTTCGGTAGCTTCGGCATATTTGCAGGTGTTGTTGAACAAAGAAATTCTCGGTGTTGCTGAGAGGCAAATGCAACTGACCGAATCGCAACGCACGAATGTATTATCAAGAATAAAGTCAGGCTCTCTGCCCGAGATTTCGGTTTATGAAGTTGAGTCCCAATTTGCACGTGACGAAGCCAATGTGGTTAATGCTCAGAATGCGGTATCGCTTGGGTTACTTGCCTTGCGCCAGCTTTTACAGCTTACCGATGAGAGATTCGACATTGAAACACCGGAAGTAAGACTCGAAAACCCCGAAGATATTTCAGCAACCACTTCGCAGTCAGTTTATGATTATGCGCTCGGTAATCAACCTGCTATTAAAAGTGCAGAAGCAAGATTGAAAAGCGCCAATGCTTCGCGCAAGATTTCTATCGGTGCATTAAGCCCTACCATTGCAGTTTTCGGAACTTTGAGTTCGGGATATTTCAGTCAGGACAGGAAAATTAATGGCTATGAAACCCGCGTTGACTCATCACTCGGTTTCCCGATTGCTTATCAGCTTCCGCTTTATGAAACAAAAACTTTCAACGAAGCGCTGCGCGATAATTTCAGGAAAGTAGTGGGGGTAAGTGTGAACATTCCTTTGTTCAGCAAGTGGCAACGGGTAACCAATATTCAAAACGCACGGCTGCAAATGCAGATTCGTGAGTTACAATTAAGCGCTTCAAAAAATCAGCTCAGGCAGGATATTGAGCAGGCTTACACCAATGTAAAAGCTTCTGTGCAAAGCTATTCAGCCAACAAAAAAAGTCTTGAAGCAGCTCAGAAATCATTCGAGGCATTTGAGAAACGCTACAATGCCGGTTTGCTCGGAAGCTTTGAATTACAGCAATCGAAAAACGCATTGGCTATTGCCGAATCCGAAATGGTAAAGGCAAAATACACTTACGTTTTCAGGCAGAAGGTTTTGGATTTTTACCAGGGGAAGCCTATCAGGCTGGAGTAGTTATTGGTTAATCATTAATCGAATTACAATGAATACAAATAAAATTCTTTTCGTCCTTGCGATTGCGCTAGTCGTTCTTCTGACGGTAGCGGTGATTGGAAAGAAAAAAGGCTGGTTTGGTGGCGGTGATACGCTGGAAGTGGCGGTAGATAAAGTCGCCAAACGCTCGTTGATTGAAACAGTAACTGCCAGCGGAAAAATAACTCCGCAAACCGAAGTGAAGCTAAGCTCCGAAGTGTCGGGCGAAGTGATTGAGCTGAATGTGGTAGAAGGTGATTCGGTAAAAAAAGGAAAACTGATGGCGGTGGTAAACCCCGCCATTTACGAAGCCATTGTTACACAAGCATCAGCAAGTGTTAACCAGTTTAAAGCAAGCTTGGCAAGTGCAAAAGCCGGAGCCATTCAAGCCAAAGCAAGCTATGAGCAAGCGAAAAGAAATTTTACACGCAGCGAACAACTGCACAACGACAAGGTAATTTCCGATGCCGAGTTTGAAGCTGCCAAGCTTCAACTGGAGCAGGCGAGCGCCAATAATGAAACCGCACAGGAGCAGGTAAATGCGGCATCGTTCAGTGTGAGCAGTGCCGAAGCACAACTGAAACAAGCTACTGATAATTTGCGCAAGACAAAAATTTATGCGCCTATTGATGGCATTGTGTCGCTGGTGAATGTGAAACTCGGTGAACGCGTGGTGGGAACGGCACAAATGGCGGGAACTGAAATTATCCGTATTGCCGACCTCGACAACATGCAGGCCGAAGTGGATGTAAACGAAAATGATGTGCTGCGCATTACCCTTGGCGACACTGCCGAAATTGAAGTGGATGCTTACATCAAAAAGAAATTCAAGGGAGTGGTTACGCAGGTTTCGTATTCAGCAACTAATACCATCAACCAGGTTATAAGCACTTCGCAGGCAACAAACTTTACGGTAAAAATGAAACTGATTAAGGAATCTTACACCGATTTAATTAAACCCGAGATAGGCAAGCGGTTCCCGTTCCGCCCGGGTATGAGCGCTACGGTGGATATTAAAACCGAAACGCGCAACAGTGTACTTACCGTACCTATTCAATCGGTGACTACACGCGAGGAGAGAGACCTGAAACAAAAAGACGAGGACTACGCCAAAACCAAAACCGGACGCAAGGCAGCGAAAGACAGCGACAAAAAGGAAGTGAAAGAAGTGGTGTTTGTAATTGAAAACAGCAAGGCAAAAGTCCGCGAGGTTACCACCGGTATTCAGGATGCTAACTATATTGAAATTTTATCGGGCATTAAAGAAGGCGAGCAGGTGGTAAAAGCTCCCTTCAAGCTCATCTCGAAAACCCTGAAAGACGAAAGCCCCGTAAAAGTGGTGGACGAAAAAGATTTGTTCAAGAACCAGAAAGCGGAAGAGGAGTAGCATTCGGTTTGCAGTTATCGGTCAGTAATATCAGTAGTAATTGTGCTAAAGCTGAATGATTTTACTCCTCCCACTCCACCTTAAAAACTCAACCGGCTTTAATTATTCAAAGCTGTAAGCTACTTCGCTTTCCAGCAATTTGCCTGCCTCAATATCGTGTTCTTCATCTTCAAAGAAAAATTTTTCACCAAAGGCGGGGCGGAGGTCGTTCATCCAAATAGCGTTTTCGTTGTACTCGGCAAAGAAGGGTCGTGCCACCCAGTCAGGGTCGCGCCCCTGGAGAAAGCGGAACACCATTACCTTTTCGCCATTTACGTCTGATGGTCCAAGGAACTGCACCTTGCCGGGTGTGCAACTCATACTGGGTCCGCGCACGGTGCGGCATACCCCGCTTACGCTTTGGTACGCCTTACGGAAAATTTCCCAGGCTTCGAGCAAAGAGAGGGCAAAGTAATGCTGTGCTCCGGTATCGCGCACTACAAACATGTAATAAGGAATGCAATTGAGATTTACCTGCTTGCGCCACATTTCAGCCCACAGTTCGGGGCTGTTGTTGATATGCCTGAGTACAGGCGACTGGGTGCGTATTTGTGCGCCCGTACGTTTTATCTTTCTGATAGCTTCCTGAACTGCCGGTGTTCCCAGTTCGCGCGGGTGGCTGAAGTGAGCCATAAACGCCAGATTGATTCCGCGTTTGGTAACCCTTTCAAACAGGCGCAGAAAATCATCAGCACCCGGGTCGGTGGTAAACTTGTAAGGCCAGTAACCCAGCGCTTTGGTTCCGATGCGGATAGTTTGAATATTAGTTCCGTTGTTTTCTTCGAGGAAAGGCGCCAGGTAACTTTCAAAAACTTTATACCCCATAATCATGGGGTCGCCACCGGTAAACAATACATCGGTAACTTCCTGATGCTGCTGCAGGTACTTGACCAAAAGCTCGGTTTCTTTCATGGCAAACTTCATTTCGTCCATACCTACAAACTGCGGCCAGCGGAAACAGAAGGTGCAGTACGCATGGCAGGTTTGTCCCGAGCCGGGAAAGAACAGAACGGTTTCGCGGTACTTATGCTGAAGCCCCCATAGTTTTTGACCATCAATGGCAGGAACATTGTATTCTTTCTGCCCTGCGGGGTGCGGGTTAAGCTGTATGCGGATTCCATCACTTACTTCTTTATGGTAAGCCTTATCGGCAGAGTGTTCAAGCGCGCCTGACATCCGGGCATAGTGGTCGGGCAATAACATGTCGCGCTGGGGAAAGGTTAACTTGAATATGGGGTCGTTTTCATAGTTATCCCAGTCAATAAGTTCATCAATTACGTAGTTATTGACCTTAAAGGGCAGAACATGCCCCACTACCTCAATATGTCTTTTGGTTTCGGCAGAGGCTCTTTCCATTTGCGGGATAGTCAGGTAGTTGCTTAAAGAGTATGCCTTGTACTTATACGCCATAAAAACGGTATTTTAAAAATGATCCTGTCAGATTGCAGTTTCTGCAGGGTTGATTAATAAATAAGGTGCCGCAAAGACACCCGTGAAATGCCATAAAGGTAATGAATTTTGCTGTAAAATCCAAAAAAATCAAGGTTTAAACCAACCTGCAAGGTGTTTCATGCCCTCAATAACCGGAGTGCAGTAGGCAGAGTTAAAGTCACCGGGCAGAGGGTCGTTAAGGCTCATGGTTTTGGCTGCGGCAAGCGCCCGTGCCCCGTCAAAGTCAACATAAGCCAGTCGGGCGGTAAACTCATCCTCCGGTCGGCTGAAAGCGCTGCCGTGCAGGATGGCTACTCCTGCATCTTCCAGAATGCGCTCACATAATTCCTTAGATGTAGTGATTCCCCTTGAGCGAATCAGTTCTTTGTGTTGTGAGAAATCAACAAACAGGTAGAACCCGCCTTCGGGGTCGTAAACTTTTATGCCTGCCTTCCGCAGAATATCCACGCTCTCTTTGCCGAGGTTGGAAAGTATCTTGCGCACATACCAAAGGTACTCCTCTATTTCGGTGCCTCCCCTGAAGGCTTCAATAGCGGCATACTGAATAGGGGCGCTTACCGAAGTATAAGTTTCGCTGGCAACCACCGCCATTTTATCAACCAGCCATTTGAGGTTGGGCGGAAAGGTAAACGTGCCGAGCCTCCAGCCCCCCGCACCGCACCACTTGGAAAGCCCCGAGCTGATAATTGTTCCCTCGGGGTAATACTTGTTGATGGAAACATGCTTGCCCTGATGGTGAAGCTGCCCGTAAATTTCATCGGAAAGAATGAAGATATTATGCTCGCGGGCAAGGCGGGCTATTTCGAGCAGCTTTTCTTCCTTAAACGAAACTCCGTCAGGATTGCCGGGATAGTTGAGAATCATGAGCGCGGGCTTGCCTTTGTCTTTGCGGTTTTCGAGATAGCTGAGGAACAGTTCGGGGGTAAGCTGCCAGCGGTCATTGTAAGAAGTATGAATAACGGAAATCTCTTTACCCAGTATTTTCGCCTGAGGAATGTAGCTGACCCAGCAGGGGCTTACTATCACTATCTCGCCATTAAAAACCAGCTGAAGCAGAAACACCAATTCCTTGGAGCCGGGACCTATGATGATACAATCGGGATACTCAGTGATGCCGTCTTTCCTGCGGTGGAACTCAGCCACCGTTTCGCGCAGCGGCATCAGCCCTTTCACCGGCAGGTAGTCTTTCTGCGGGGCGTTGAGCCTTAGCGCCCTGACCACACTTTCGGGAACAGGAAAGGGCGACTGCCCCAGCCCGAAGCGGTAAACAGGCTTGCCTTTGGCTATCAGTTCTTTGGAGCGCTCGTTGATGGCGAGTGTATCCGATTCATGCAGCCCGCGGACGTTCGGGTTAATATGTTCGTTTTCTGTTGCTGTGTTTGTTGTCATTATATATTGTTGAATGCCGCGGGGCGGGCAATGAAATTTACCGGGTACAACCTGAAAGCGGCTGCGGACTAAGTTAGTTTATTCTATTAGTTTTTAAAACTCATTAGTTTAGAATATGATGATTCGGTGCTAAAGCCCATTTATTGCTGCTCATTTACCCCCGCTCTTTTAGCTCCCGAAGTGACTCACCTGCCGGGCTTTTGCGCTGGTGGACAACTGCGGTTAAACCAAAAGCGCAATGCCCCCATTGCTGCGCAAAAGGGAGAACGGGCGGACTAAAAGAATTGCTGAGTACACATTTAGTATGTAAAACTTATTTTTACTCATAAATCTTTTACCATGAAGGAGCGGCACAAGTTTTTTTATAAATGCATTGATGAGGAAATACGCAAGCAAAGAGAGAAATTGGGGCTTACCCTCGAAGACCTGGAACTAAAAATGGCGGAACTGGACACCGAAGAGAATGCGGAGTTAGAAACGCTGATTCTTATTGAGTTGGGTATGCGTTTCCGGGAAACCCGCGAAAAGCAAGGCTTATCGTTGGAGGAGCTGGCAAAAAAAGCGAATGTTACTATTGGTGAAATCCAGCACCTGGAGCTTGGTACAGACGGTATTGGTCTTGCTGAAGAAGAAGATGTAAGGATTGCCTTAGGACTTGATGCCCGGCAACTGTGGGAAGGGCTCAATTATGATGAATTTACCTTAGACCCGATACCAAAGAAAAAAAGAAAAAATAAACCAAAGCGCAATGCCCCATTGCTTCGAAAAGGGAGACATTTCGCGGACTGAAAGGTTCCTCTAAGCTTGAGGTAATGCGTGCCTGAATCTCACTGCACAATGTTCCAGCGCTTCAAATTCCAGATTTGAGTGCCGTTAATGGTATCGGCAATTTCTTTGCGGATAAGTCCATAATTGGGTGAGTAATATAAAAAGGTGTTTACCGGATAATTCTCAGCATGATATTGGGTGGGGTATGTTTTCACCTTCACTTTAATCACATCGTAAAAGTTGTTTCCTAAAACAGATAGCACCGGAAGGGTATCAATATTTGGGTCCTGATAATAAGGCGAGGGCAAACTAAAAATCCATTGACCGTACCCTGGTGTATTTTGGTAGATATAGCTTTGAGTAATGTAATAAGTAAAGGTTAAATCATTTGTGGCATGCCGCAGATTCATGCGGTAATATTCGGTCGAGTCAATAATTAAATGACCAGGTGTGCCTGCTTGCGGACTCCATGTTATATAATGAACTGTGCTATCTAAAACAACACTATCGGTAACCAGTGTTAGCTCATTTTCATAAAACCAGTACGAGCCGGACTGAAAAACATACGAGAGCATGGCGCTGTTTACCCAATGGCGATATATTGAAGTAGATGCGCCATGCTCCTCTTTACTACAGCCAGCCACAAAAAATAAAGCCAGTGCAATTGCTGCAATTCCGATGCATCGCTTCACCATTGACCAAAAGTAATGATTTTGCTTCTTTCTGCGCTAATGATATTTCACCGGGCTTATTCCCCGAAGTGTCTCACCTGCCGGGCTTTTGCGCTGGTGGATACTGCGGTTAAAACCAAAGTGCAGGGAGACTGCACGGACTGAAAAAAATAAATTCCCCTCATTAATTGCCGTCTGCTTTAGCTGACGGTAAAAAGCAAATGGGCAATTGGCTTTAGCCAAATTGTTTTCGGCTGAAGCCTTTTTCTGTTCACTCTATCCGTTGGCTAAAGCCAACGGCAACTGATACTCAAAACCCCAAAAACTCCTCCTTCAGCTCCTTGCTGCGCTTTTTCTTTTTGAGGGCGCGCAGGAGCATGCGCTTGCGTATGTTTTCCCAGCGCTTAATGGCGCCCAGCTTTTGTGCGCGGGCATCGAGAATTTTCCTTTTCTCTTTGGCAGGCTCCTTACTGTATTCTCTGAAAACCCTGCGGTAGGCAAAGCCATAGCCGCGCTGCAGGCGGGCGTAAGTGGCATACCAGGCAAGATGAACTGCCGATTCAACCCGGCTGATAGAATTCTGGTGGACTCCCGTAATTTTTTGTGCCTCCTCTAAACTCCAACCACTGTCCACCCTATGCTTTTTAAAAAGATAGGCTGTATTAACCATGAATAAATAATCAAGGCGGTGCAAATGGTAGTGTTTACGTTAATCAAACCTCTGCTCAAAACATTTCTGGTATATCTTACCTCATCAATTATGTCATTTCGAGCGGAGGTTTCCGAAGTGAGAAATCATGTATTCGGTTTTTAATACAAGTTTCTTTGCTGCGCAAAGCCTGCGCTCAGCACCACAAGCCTCTTTTTATTTATTCAATCTCCTTAAAACGCATAGTCAAAAAACTTATTTCGTCTGCCTGCCGATAAGATTAACAGAAGTGTTATCCGAAACCGGTGCAAGGCGGCTGTACCTATGCAGTATGAAAACGAATGTTCAGGGAAACGTTACGAAGTTTCACTTAAACATAAAGAAGGCGGAAGGAAATACTTCGAAGTATGACTGCGGAGCTTCGCGGGTTGACTCAGGAATCCCGAGGTATCACTCCGGAGTAACGAGGGTTGACTCAGGAGCTTGTGGGTATGACTCCGGAACATGGAGGTATGAGTCAGGAGCCTCGCGGGTTGACTCCGGAACATGGAGGTGTCACTCCGGAACCTCGCGGGCTGACTCAGGATTCTTCCTTAACCATCCCTCCATCTTGTTTTCTATTAAAACGTTGAGTTTATGAGACCAAATGTTGTATCGGTATGTGCCCTCCTTATGTCGGATAAAGCCCATGGAAAGAAACCAAAACACTTCATCATCATTTATTAAACCACTAAAACAAAAACTATGGCAAAGTATGTAAAAGTAACCCTGCCGAAAGACAAGCCCAAAGAATCAGTGGAGCTGGGCGATGCAATCATTTTAAAAAACACAGCCGAAGGTGCGGGCAGTTCGCTGGCGCCTGTTATTGATGTGGCGGATTTTACCGCCAAAGTAACCCTCGCTAAAACCAAACGCGCCAGCGCTACGGCTAAAGAGGTTGATGCGCAAAGCAAGTTCGGCCACATTAAAACAAAATCGGGTTTGGGCGAAAACCAGAACAAGGATACCAAAGATGTAATACTATGGTATGTAAGGCAGGCGCGCGACCTGCTGCTGGTTATTCACAGCGGCAACGAAGAAGACCTTAGCCCTTACGGCTTTAACGTGGTTATTACTACTTCCGGTGGGCGAAAGAATGTGAGGGTAGATATTCCGGAGCAGCCCGTTGAGCTGATTGAACTGGCCGAAGCTATTGTTGCGCAGCATACTTTGCTGGGTGCGGGCAGCCCGCTTACGGCTGCGCTTATAGATATGGCTGCTTTCGGAACCCTGGTAACCGATGCGCGCACCCTGCTCGATGCATGGACGGTGCTGCGGGGCGAAATTCAGGCACTGAACAACGAGGCGCTTAATATTATCGGCTACGGTGAGGGGCAAAAAATTACTACCGAAGGCACCATCTATAATTACTTTGGCAAAATACGCAACCGCCTGTTGCAGAAATTTCAGGGCAATGAGGAAGACCTGAGCCTGTGGGGTTTTAAAGTGGTCATAAGCTCAAAGCGCAATAAAAAAGGGAACAGCGGCATTTCCATCAGCGGAACCATAAGCGACAGTAATAGCGGTGCGCCTATTGGCGGAGCGCTGCTGCTGGTGGCAGAGCCCGATATTTTTGTGGTAACCGATTCGCAGGGCAAATACGAAGTGCCCGGTCTGGCATCGGGCACTTATACACTGGTTGCCCACAAAGGCGGCTATGCCGAAAAAGAAATAACCGGTGTGGTGGTAACTGCCGGGCAAACCACTACCGTCAACATTCAAATAACCCCCGCTGGCGGCTCAGCCACCGGCACCGTTGCCGGTACGGTAAAGCAGGGCGGCACAGGCGCCCCCGGCACAGTAAGCATTGACGGCACCGCGTTCACCGTACCTACCGATGGGGCGGGCGGCTACATTATCCCCGGTGTGCCTCCGGGTAATTATACTATGCGTGCCGCACTCGACAGTAACCCCGCTAACTTCCTCACTCAAAATGTAACTGTGGTGGAAGGCGCAGCGCCTACCGTTGTCAATTTTAATTTTCCGTAAAGCAACCTGAAGGAGAATGTAATGCCGCGATACGAGGCATCTTGTATTTTATCCCGAACCTGCCGAAGGGTGGTTAACGACAGTTTGAAAGATTGGCGCAGGGAGAGAGGTGTACATTCCTTACCGTTCGGTGTTTCAAAAACCAAAATAAATATAACTCCGGGTGGTGGGGCGCCAAGCGGCAAGCCAAACCGAATTTACGCTTCTGCAGGCGGGGGGTTTTCAATGCCCAGCTTTCTCAGCGCATTCATAGCGGCATTCTGCTCCGCCATCTTCTTGCTGTACCCTTCGCCCTGTGCTACCGGCTTACCGCTTATTTCCAGGTCAATAACAAAATACGCCCTGCGGTTTCTGAGACGCTCTTCCCGCACTTTAAAGTCAATGGATTTCCCCTCGCGCTGTATGTAATGAAACATCTGGCTCTTGTAATCGGTATTGGTTTGCTCAAGAATTTCCACATCAATCAGGTTTTTCAAAACACGCCTGAGGATAAAGTTTTTTGTAGCCTGAAAGTCGGTGTCTAAGTAAACCGCGCCCACCAGCGCTTCAAAAGTGTTGCCGGCTAAATCTTTAGCCACATCATTCATGCTCTTGCGGTTGAACATCAGTTTGTCCACCAACCCCAGTTTGGCTCCTACTTCGTTCAGCGATTTTCGGTTTACAATTTTTGAGCGCAGTTCGGTAATAAAGCCTTCTTCTTTATACGGATATTTTTTGTAGAGGAACTCGCAAACAATAGCATCGAGAATCGAATCGCCCAGAAGTTCAAGCCGCTCGTTGTTTTCTTTCGGTTCAACAAATTTAGACCGGTGCTGAAAAACCTGCTTGTAAAGTTTAAGGTTTGAAGGTACTATACCGGTAATGGTTTTGATGTAAGAAGCAAGCTGCTTATCGGAAGAAAAAAACTGGTTGTATAATTTGCGAATCAAGCCCTGGCAATTACGGTGGAAAGTTACAAGTTCTGTCCCTGAAAGGGAACTAACTTTTCAACGCTGTTCTATTTCTCAAACTTGCGGAACACCACCGTAGCGTTGTGCCCGCCAAAGCCAAAGCCGTTGCTCATAGCACAGCTTACGGTTCGGTTCTGCGGTTTATTGAAAGTGAGGTTGAACCTGTGGTCAATATCCGGGTCATCGGTAAAGTGGTTGATAGTGGGGGGCACAATGTTTTCTTTAATCGCCAAGATGCTGGCAACAGCCTCCACCGCCCCGGCAGCGCCAAGTAAATGACCGGTCATTGATTTGGTGGAAGAAATATTGAGCTTAAACGCGTGCTCGCCAAAAACTTTTTTGATAGCAGCAAGCTCGGCAATATCACCGAGCGGGGTGGAAGTTCCGTGAACATTGATGTAGTCAACTTCTTCGGGTTTCATATTGGCATCCTCCAGCGCGTTATTCATAACCAGCGCAGCTCCCAAGCCTTCGGGATGCGGAGCGGTTAAATGATATGCATCGGCACTCAATCCTCCGCCCACCATTTCGCAATAAATTTTTGCACCGCGTTTTTGAGCATGTTCCAGTTCTTCCAAAACAATGGCTCCTGCGCCTTCACCCATTACAAACCCATCGCGGTCTTTATCAAACGGGCGGCAGGCGGTTTCGGGCGAGTCATTTCTTTCGCTCAGCGCGCGCATAGCGTTAAAGCCGCCTACTCCACCTTCGCTGATAGGCGCTTCGGAACCTCCTGCAACAATGGCGTTGCATTTGCCAAGACGAATGAGGTTGAATGCGTCAATCAGTGCAATGTTGGTCGAAGCGCAAGCCGCTACCGTAGCGTAGTTAGGCCCGCGGAAGCCCCAGCGCATGGAAATATTCCCCGCAGCTATATCAATGATCATCTTCGGAATAAAGAACGGGTTGAATCGCGGGGTTTCGTTCAGCGCCAGGTTGGTAATCTCTTCAATAAACACATCGAGCCCGCCAATGCCAGAGGCCCAAATAACCCCTACTCTGTCTTTATTTATTTCCGCAGCTCCAATGCCCGAATCCTGAATAGCTTCGGCACTGCTCACCACAGCAAACTGGGCAAAGCGGTCAAGCCGCCTTACTTCTTTTTTCTCAATAAAATCAGCAGGAATAAAATTCTTGACCTCACAGGCGAATTTGGTTTTGTATTTGGCAGGATTAAAGCGGGTAATGGTGCCCGCTCCACTTACTCCTTTCAGCATGTTGTGCCAAAACTCAGCAACGGTATTACCAATGGGTGTTAGAGCGCCCATGCCGGTTACTACTACTCGCTTTAATTCCATCGTGCTATTATAAAAACAAAGTGGCAGATTATTAGTCTGCCACTTTTCAAAAAATTATATTCAGGCTTATTTGCCTATAGTTTTTTCGAGATACTCAATACTTTGCCCTACGGTTGCAATGGTTTCAGCCTGCTCATCGGGTATTGAAATATTGAACTCTTTTTCAAATTCCATAATCAGCTCAACGGTGTCCAGTGAATCGGCACCTAGGTCGTTCGTGAAACTGGCTTCGGGGGTTACCTGGCTTTCCTCCACTCCCAGTTTGTCCACAATAATCTTCTTAACTCTTTCTGCAATGTTGTTTGACATGGTTTATTGTTTTTAAGTCGGTGCGAAAATAAAAACATCCCGCCCTTTGGCAAAAAAATGTTTGTTGGCTTTACCGACCCTTAAAACCTCCTGAAGGTAAGGGGTTAACGGCTATTCCCAGGTAATTGTAATTTTGGGAACTTCTTCAAAAATGGCTGTTTCTAAAATAAAAAACGAACTCTCCTTCGACTACCACCTTATAGGCATTTCTACCACACTGAAGGAATACAAACTCTGTTACCACCTCAACCAGCTGCTGAATTGCGATTTCCGAAAACTAAAAGACCTGGAATTTCTACCCGGTGACCGAAGCCGAAAAATTCAGTTCAGTGTTTTCAGGGCTGGCGGGGAAGAAGATAAAAATCAATTCACGGTTTTTTCAAACAAGAACATGAATGAAGTATTATTGCCAGAAATAGGCAACTTCGATTATGTCATGCAGATTAACGGAAAATTTGAACCTGCCGAACTGAAAATCTTAGTGGATGGAGTTAAGAAGTTTCCCGAAATAATTTTGGTTGTTGAAGTACCCTTAAGCAAAATAAAAAGCAAAGAACGCTTGATTTACACCGAAGAAAAACACGCGCAGCGTCTTCTTCAAACAAAAAAGCTGAAGTAGAAGAAACAGAACGACAAAATGAAAATCCGCGTTACCAAATCGAAGATAATTGCCACCTACGGGCCTGCCTGTACCAACATCGAAACGATGGAAAACATGGTGGCTGCCGGAGTGGATGGGTTCCGGTTCAACATGAGCCACGGTACGCACGAACAACACATTGAAGGCTACAAAAAAGTACGCCTCATAAATAAAAAACACGGACTTAATGTAGCCATTCTTGCCGACCTTCAGGGCCCTAAAATCCGCATTGGCGAAGTGCGAGATAATATGGAAGTACTCGAACAGGGTCGCGAAGTTGAAATAACCAACAAACCCTGTGTAACCACTTTCAAAAAACTTTACATCAATTACAAGCACCTTCCCAGAGAAGTGGAAACGGGAGATTCTATTTTGATTGATGACGGGAGAATTGCTCTGCGGGTAATTTCCACCAACCGGAAAGACATCATCAAAGCAAAAGTGCTAACCGGTGGGAAAATAAGCAGCAACAAAGGAGTAAACCTCCCGGATACAAAAACTTCTATCCCCGCGCTTACTGAAAAAGATAAAAAGGATTTGAAGTTCGCCATTGCCAACGGAGCCAATTGGATTGCTCTTTCCTTTGTTCGCTCACCCGAAGATGTAATCAAGCTGAAGCAAATTGTCGGCAAAAAAAATTCATACATGAAGGTGATGGCCAAAATTGAAAAGCCCGAAGCCCTGCGCGAACTGGATGAGATCATCAAAGTAAGCGATGGAATAATGATTGCCCGTGGTGATTTGGCTGTGGAAGTTCAGCAGGAGCGCATGCCGCTCATTCAGAAAGAAATAATTTTAAAGTGCATCAGGTTCGCCAAGCCGGTGGTTGTGGCTACTCAAATGATGGACAGCATGATGGAAAACCCCAACCCCACACGAGCTGAAATTACCGATGTGGCGAATGCCGTTATTGACGGTGCCGATGCTGTTATGCTGAGCGGAGAAACGGCAGTTGGAAAACATCCGGTTCGCGTTATTGAAGTAATGGAAAAAATTCTTTCTAACATAGAACACGCCAACATTATTTACGACAAAGAACTGCGCGCTGAAACCACATCCGACACATTTCTAAGCGATGCCATTTGTTACAATGCAGCACGCCTGAGTTCTGAGTTGGACGCCAAAGCAATTATCGCAATGACTTTTTCCGGTTACACGGCTTTCGTACTTTCCAGCTATCGCCCCAAAGCCGACATATACATTTTCACTGAGAACATTGATTTGCTTAACTCGCTCAACCTGTGCTGGGGTGTTCGCGCGTTTCATTACGATAAATTTGTAGGCACCGATACTTCCATACGCGATGTGCTTCGCACTTTGAAAGAGAATGATTTGCTAAAAGCCGGTGACATTGCCGTAAACCTTGGAAGTATGCCTCTCAGCGAGCGCGGGCGTGCCAACATGGTTAAGGTTACCAAGGTGGAATAGTTTAATAACAAATCACAAATCAACATGATAAACGTTTCCCTGCTCAAAGAAATCTGCGAAACTCCCGGGGTTCCCGGTTACGAGCAAAAAGTGCGCGAACTTATTACTCGTGAGCTAAAAGGCATTGCCGATTCACTCACTACCGATAACATGGGCAACCTGGTTGCTCTAAAAAAGGGAAAGAGCAGTGCGAAAAAGGTAATGGCCGCTGCACACATGGATGAAATTGGTTTCATCGTTCATCACATTGACGACAACGGATTTCTACGTTTTCACCCGCTTGGTGGCTTTGACCCGAAAACACTGACCGCTCAGCGCGTAGTCGTTCACGGCAAGAAAGATGTAATCGGAGTGATGGGCACAAAACCAATTCACCTGATGACAGCCGAAGAAAAGAAGAAGCATCTTGAGCTCAACGATTATTTCATTGACCTCGGTATGAAGAAAAAAGAAGTAGTAAAACTGGTTGAAGTAGGCAATACAGTTACCCGTGAACGCGAACTGATTGAAATGGGCGATTGCGTAAACTGCAAAAGCATTGATAACCGTGTGGCTGTTTTCATCCTGATAGAAACGCTCCGCGAACTGAAAGGGAAAAACATCCCATACGATTTCTACGGAGTTTTTACCGTTCAGGAAGAGGTGGGAATTCGCGGGGCGCAGGTAGCGGCACACCACATTAATGCTGAGTTTAGTTTCTGCATTGACACCACCATTGCTTTCGATACACCTGGTGCTAAACCGGAAGAGAGCGTAACCAAACTTGGCGAAGGAGTAGGAATAAAAGTGATGGACTCATCAGCTATTTGCGATTACCGCATGGTGAAGTATATGAAGCAGCAAGCCGACAAAAGCAAAATAAAATGGCAGCCGGAGTTGTTGCCTGCCGGTGGAACCGACACAGCCGGCATGCAGCGCATGGCTAAATACGGAACCATTGCGGGTGCGGTTTCAATTCCTACACGTCACATTCACTCGGTGATTGAGATGGCGCACAAAGCCGACATTAAAGGCAATATTGATTTGCTGAAAGTTTGTGTAAGTAATCTGGATAAATACAATTGGGATTTCGTTTAATTTTAAACCATGAAAAAATATCTTTTACTACTTGCTGTTTTTACCCTTACGGTTGCAGGCTGCAACAAATGCTATAACTGTACCAAGAAATGCGGCACTTGTCAGAAAGGTCTTGCGGTAGTTGCCGGTTGCCAGGGCGATTCTATTCTCGGTGGGGTTTCGATTGAAGCATGGAAAGCATATTTCGAAAGCCAGGGTTACACTTGTGCTTATAATAACGATGTGCAGGAAACCTGCGGTGCCGACAACAAGCGCGAACTCGAAAACAAATACTACGATTGCCTCAGCAAATAACTTCTTATGTGGACGGAAGAAAACAACTCTCTCAAAAAAACTTTCACCTTCAAAGATTTCTCCGAAGCATTTGCATTTATGACGCGAGTAGCACTTGTTGCAGAAAAGATGGACCATCATCCTTACTGGGTGAATGTTTGGAACCGAGTTGAAATAACTTTGAACACGCACAGTGCCGGTAACATCGTTACCGATAAAGACCGCAGACTTGCCGAAGCAATTGACAAGCTCGTTGCGTAATTTTTCTTCGCGCAACTTAGTGTTCTTAGCGTCTTTGCGGTAAAATTGCATTCATGTATTCCAAACAACAGCAGCAGGAATTTAACCAGCTTACTCAGCAACTTATAAAAGGCGGCAAAAATTTTTCTGCCGAAGAAAAAGCTGATGCCCTCCGCAATGTCATCAACTACCACGACTGGCGCTACTATGTTTTGAGCGAGCCGCTGATTACCGACTTCGATTACGATACGCTTTTCAAAGAGCTGAAAAAGCTGGAGGAAGAAAACCCCGAACTGCGCTCTCCCGACTCACCCACTCAACGCGTTGCCCGCGGATTGACCAATGAATTTGCCACGGTGGAACATTTGGTTTCCATGCTCTCGCTCGAAAACTCTTATAACGAAGAAGACCTGAATGATTTTGATGAGCGGGTAAAAGAACGCACCGGCAGCAGCCATATTGAGTATTGTGCCGAGCCGAAGTTTGACGGTAGCAGCATTGCGCTGGTTTACGAAAACGATTTGCTGGTGCGCGCGGCTACCCGTGGCGATGGAACGGTGGGCGAAGACATCACCAACAACGCCAAGGCGCTTTCTTCCATTCCGCTTCGGGCACCGTTTTCAAAATATGGCATTCACACTATTGAAATACGCGGAGAAGTAGTTATTCAGCGGAGCGTGTTCAAAAAGATGAACGAAGAGCGCAAGGCGCGTGGCGAAAAAGTTTTTCAGAATGCGCGCAACACCGCCTCCGGTTCGCTGCGCACCAAAGACCCTAACGAATCGCGCGCGCGAAACCTCGAAGCTATTTTGTATCACATCAGTTTTGCCCGCGACAAAAACGGCAACAACCTGCTTGCTGGTCAGCTCGAGTCGCACTACCACTGCATTGAGGTGTTGTATGAATGCGGCTTTAAAACTCCGCTGCGCGAAATGAAGCGCTGTAAGAGCGTGGCAGAGATTCAGGAGTTCATTCATGTTTGGGATGCCAAACGACACACCTTCAACATTGAAACGGACGGCATGGTGATAAAGGTGAACGATCTGAAGCAGCAGCAACAATGCGGCAGCACATCGCACCATCCGCGCTGGGCAATTGCATATAAGTTTGCTGCCAAACAGGCCCAGAGCAAACTGCTGAAGGTGGAGTTCCAGGTGGGGAGGACCGGTGCGGTGACACCGGTGGCTAAAATTGAACCGGTGCCGCTGGCGGGTGTAACTATTTCCTCCATCTCATTGCACAACGAAGATTTTATTTCGGAGAAGGACATCCGCATTAACGACACCGTGATTGTGGAGCGCGCGGGCGAGGTCATTCCTTACATAGTTGGCGTGGTGGCAGACCAGCGCACCGGTGGCGAAAAGAAAATTGATTTTCCGCGGCAGTGCCCTTCGTGCAGTTCACCACTTGTGAAGCCCGAGGAGGAAGCGGTGTGGCGATGCGACAATGCTGACTGCCCCGCGCAAACCGAGGAGCGCGCCATTCACTTTGTGAGCAAAGATGCCATGGACATTGACGGCTGCGGGCGCGAAACAGTGGTGGAATTTATTCAGCACGGCTTTATCAAAAGCATTGAAGACCTCTACCGCTTGCCTTACGAGGAAATAATGAAGCTGGAGGGTTGGAAAGAAAAAAGCGTGAGCAACCTGCGCAAAGGAATTGAAGACAGCAAAAAGCGCCCGCTCTGGCGCCTGCTCAATGCCCTCGGCATTCGCCATGTGGGGGTTACCACTTCCAAAGATGTTTCGGGGCACATAAAAACCATTTTCGATTTGGAGAAAATGACGGTGGAAGATTTAACCAACATTGAGGGCATAGGGCCCAAGGTGGCGCAGAGTATTTTCGATTTCTTTCAAACCAAAAGCAACATACACCTGCTGCAGGAGCTGCAGCGGCTGGGTGTAAACACCGAAAACCGCGCACAGGATGCCCGCACCAAAAACAACAAGCTGGCGGACAAGACATTTCTCTTTACCGGCTCGCTGCAAAAGTTTACGCGCGACCGCGCCAAAGAGCTGGTGGAAGAAAACGGTGGCAAGCTGCTGAGCGGGGTGAGCGCCAATCTCAATTACTTAGTGGTGGGCGAAGATGCCGGCAGCAAACTCGCCAAGGCAAAAAAAATTCCCTCCATTGCAGTTTTAACCGAAGATGAGTTTTTGAGGATGCTGGAATAACAAGATTTCTTTCCTTGGCCTAGCTGTTCGTTTTCATCAGGAGAAAATCATTAACTTAGTACTCAGCAAGAAATTTAAATAAACATGAAAATGAATTACCTGTTATTATCAGTTGTGAGCGCTCTTATTTTTTTCGCCTCCTGCAACTCCGACAATAAAGCCAGTGAAAAATCTGCATCTTCAGAAACTGCACAGGCAGGTGAAACCACTTACATTATCGCCAATGACAGCACCAGTATGGTAAAATGGAAAGGAGTAATGCTAGGCATTAAAGAGCACTATGGAACCATAACACTCAAGGAAGGTACGCTTACCGTCAACAACGGGCAGTTAAAAAGCGGCTCGTTCGTTTTCGATATGAACACTATAAGACCCACCGATGCTAACTACGATGCCAAGTCTCCCCGCGAAAATTTGGTAAAGCATCTTTTATCACCTGATTTTTTTGATGTGGCAAACCATCCGCTTTCAACGTTTACCATTGACAGCGTTTACGGCAGTGAAGCCAACGGAACCCTCACCATACGCGGCAATTCAAACAAAGAGACCTTGAAGAATATTACCGTAAGCGAAGAGAGCGGCACTTTAAAAGCCAGTGGCTTGCTTACTTACAACCGCAAAAATTATGGGGTAAAATTCGATATGCCTATGAAAGAACTGATAATTTCAGATGATATAGAAATGACTATTGAGCTTACCGGTACAAAAAAATAGCGCGACACCTCTAATGTTTATTCCTCAGACTCTTTTCATACGCTTCATAAGACTAGTCATTTGTTTGCCTGCAACTTATTAGCCAGTGGTTTTGATGCGCGTTATATTTTTTAGTTTTACCACCCGAAATTTTAAACTATGGCTCTCGAAGAAACCATCAACAGAGATTTAAAAACAGCCATGCTCGCTAAAGACGAAGCCACTTTGCGCAGTCTGCGCGCCATTAAAAGTGCTATCATACTCGCTAAAACAGAAAAGGGAGCGGGTGGGGTAATTGCGCCTGAAAAAGAAGTGCAAATGCTTCAGAGAATGGTGAAGCAGCGTAAAGACTCTATTGCTGAATTTGAAAAAGCCAACCGCCAGGATTTGATTCACAAGGAAAAGGAAGAAGTGGCGGTGATTGAAAAATATCTGCCCGCCATGCTTAGCGAAGACCAAATCCGCGAAGTGGTGAAACAGACAATTGCTACCACTGGCGCAACCACGCAAAAAGAAATGGGGAAGGTAATGGGCATTGTGAGCAAACAATTAGCCGGGAAAGCAGATAATAAACTTGTGGCTGACATCGTTAAGAGTTTACTTGTATCATAACTTTCCGCATAACAAATGATTTTCGATATTATTTTTCTCGTTTTCATAGCCATAGGCTTTTATCAGGGGTATAAAAACGGAATTATTTATTCGCTATTTTCCATCCTTGGCTGGTTTCTCGGTATTTTTGCAGCGCTTAAATTCTCGTTTTTGATTGTTGCCCTGATACACGACTTGGTACACATCAGCCCCAAAACACTCGCGATTATAGCTTTCATTCTCCTTCTTGCGCTTGTAGTGGGTTTAATGAAACTGCTCGCATGGGGTTTAGAGCAAATCTTGAAATCTTTTTCCATGAATCTTTTCAACCAGATTATAGGTGGTGTTATTCACTCGCTTGTGGGCTTGTATGTGTTGTGTGTACTTATCTGGTTTCTGAACCGGCTCGAAGTTCTCCCCGAAAAGCAGAAAGCAGCTTCGCACGTTTATCCGCATATTGCCACGCTCGCACCTAAGGTTATGGAAGTGACCGGCAAGGTGATTCCTATGTTTAAAAACACCTTCGAAAAATTCGAGAAGTTGTTTTGAATTATTACGTTGTTTTCTGGTATAGGGCGATTATTCCAAAAAAGTATTTTCGCCCGAAGCACAATTGAAAAATGGCTTTTAAGGTCAAACATGAACAGCAGTTTAAATACTGCGAAGAAGGCGAGGGAACTCCCATAGTTTTACTGCACGGATTGTTCGGGGCACTCAGCAATTTCAACGAAATTATTAGTCACTTTTCACACAAGTATACCGTAACCATTCCGCTGCTTCCGCTTTATGATTTGGAACTTGCAGAAACTACTGTTACCGGTATGGTTGATTACTTAGATGAGTTTATTGAGTTTAAGAAATACGACAAGATTCACCTCATCGGAAACTCACTGGGCGGACATATTGCCCAGATTTATTTTCTGCGCAAGCCGCAAAAAGTAAAAACCATGACGCTCACGGGCAGTTCGGGTTTGTTTGAAAATTCTTTGGGCGATACATATCCTCGCAAAAGCGACTACGAATACGTTAAGAAAAAAACCGAAGACACGTTTTACCATAAAGAAATGGCAACCAAAGAACTGGTGGATGAAGTGTTTGAAATCGTAAATAACAGAGCGAAAGTTCTTCGTCTTGTTTCTATGGCCAAATCTGCTTTACGCCATAATTTGCGTGAAGATGTTCCCAAAATGAATGTACCAGTATGCCTGGTTTGGGGCAAGGAAGACACAATCACTCCTTCTTTTGTGGGTGAAGAGTTTCATAAACTTTTGCCAAATTCTGAATTACATTTTATAGAAAAGTGCTGCCATGCTCCTATGATGGAACAGCCGGAGGAGTTCAATAATATACTGGAAAGATTTTTGTTTAAAAATAAATAGACATGGTTAATATGTACTTTAATTGTGAAATCAACGTTAAATGTTCAAACAACTGCAAACTTTACAACCATTTTGATGTTTTATTCGTATTAACAATATAGGAAAGCCATGATTGCGCCCAACTTAATATCGGATTCCATTAAGCCCCTTCATCTGGAGGATACCGGTGAGGAGGCGTTGATTGCCATGCAGGAGTTCAATGTAAGTCAGATGCCTGTAGTGGATGGCAATAGTTACGTAGGTCTCATAACCATGGAGGATGTGATTGACATGAAGCACCTCAGCAAACAGCTAAAAGAGTTTGTTCAATCATTCCGTAAACCGTTTGTAAAAGATTCCGCACATATTTTTGACGTAATGAAATCTGCCATCGAATTCAATGTTCGTGTTGTGCCAGTAATCAATGATGAACATAAATACCTCGGATTGATTTCTGCCGAAAGCTGTCTGCGCGCCTTTGCTGTTTTAAATTCAGTGAAAGATGCCGGAGGAATTCTGGAACTGGAAATTCCATTAAATAACTATTCTCTTTCCGAAGTAGCTCAAATTGCCGAAGATAACGAAGCAGAAATTTTATGCCTCTATACTAACGTTAATCAGCCGGAGAAGAAAGTGGAAATTACCATTAAAGTAAACACTACTGAAGTTTCTGCTTTAGTTGCCGCCTTTGAGCGCTATGAATACACTGTTCAAGCGATTCACAATGATGTGGAGTATACCGAAGACCTCAAAGACCGCTACGATTCTTTCATGAGATATATGAATGTGTAAGCATTCGCGTTACTTATCAGACTTTCGGCTCACTAATTCTTCTATTTTTACGACCACAGAAAATAATGCCGATTCGGAGTCTTTGTATTTTTTTCACCTTTTTTATTTCAGTAGTTTCACCAGCACAAACCACCGAGATTTACGGCAAGGTTACCGATGCTGTTACCAAAGAGCCGCTTGCGTATGTAAATGTTCGCCTGATAGGTACGGGAAAAGCAATAGTAACTGACTCCAAAGGCGAATACCGGTTACGTACCGGTGATAAAGTTGACTCTGTAGCATTTACTTACATAGGGTTTAAAACACGCATCATTGCTGTTAAACAGGGAGTTTTTCAGGAGGTAAATATTGAAATGGGTCCTGCCGAACTGAAATTGACAGAAGTTACAATCAAGACAGGCAAGAAACGCAAGCGCGTAATTGACACCACGGCTAATTATGTTTTTTACCAAGTCCTCAAGCATAAAGAACAAAATCGAGCGAATAATCTGGTAAGCTACAAATATGAAAACTACGACAGGTTTCAGATTTCGCTGCTGAACCCATCAAAAAAGTTCATCAACTTTTTCCTCTTCAAACCGTTTCGCTTTGCATTTGAAAACAAGGATACGACAACTGAGGGAAGTGTGTACATTCCGGGAGTGATTAAAGAAACAGTGAGCGATGTGTATTACCGCTCTCATCCGCGAGAGCAGGAAAAGGTTTTTATTAAAGGAGAGAAGATGACAGGGATTGACAACCCTTCGGTATATAATCTTGTTCACGTTGAGTTTCGCGAAACCGACCCGTATGACAACCTCTATTATTTCGCAAGAACATATTTCACCGCGCCCTTTGCTCCCATCGGCATGGGAATTTATTACTACTACGTAACTGATACCCAAAAAATTGATGGACGCATTTCCTACAAATTTCATTTCGTTGGCAAAGCTAAAGAGGATTTAGCTCTAAAAGGCTATGCCTGGATAGATTCAGCAACCTGGGCAATTAGGTATATACAATTCCGGCCAAATGAAAAGGCGAATCTGAATTTCATCAACGAATACGATGCTAAGCTCAGCTTTACATTAGTTGAGGGAAATTGTTGGATGAAGAGCCGGGAAGAGATGAATTCGGTGGGTTCGCTTTTCAAAAAGAAAAATAAACTCGGCTTGTTGGTACAAAAGCTGGCTGTTAGAAAAAATATTGAAGCCAATATCATTTTCCCCGACAGCATTCTTGAAATTCCGGAGGAACACATTTTGCTCGATAGTGCGCGACACCGCGATAAAAAATACTGGGATACAACTCGCTTTGAAAAACTAAGTTCATCTCAGGAACGGGTTTTTGTCATTTCTGATACTATAAAAAATGTTCCGGCCTGGAAAGCTTATGAATGGTTCGGAGTTTTTTTTACTACAGCTTTTGCAGATGCCGGACCAGTGAGCATAGGTCGTGTATTAAATTTCGCGAGCAGGAACAGTGTCGAGGGCTGGCGTGCCCGTTTTGGGTTTGAAACTAATCCGCGTTTTCAACACCGCGGAACACCGGCTAATAACTTCTTCCGTAAGTTTTACTTCACCTGCTATGGTGCCTATGGGTTTAAGGACAAAGATTTTAAATACATGGCGCTTACGCGAATCAACTTGCCATGGAAGAATGAAAAATGGCAGCAGTTAGAGGTAATGTATCGATACGACATTCGCATACCCGGACAGGATGAAAGCCAGACACTTCTCACTTTCGACAACATAGTAACAGTTATAAGCGGAAGGGTTTTAAGCAAAGTGATGAAGGTTCGTGAATTTACGGTTACATACGAAAAAGACTGGTTGAAAGATTTTTCTACTATCATCGGCTTTCGCGAGAAAACATTTCACAATGTTCCGGGTGCGGGTGATTTTTCAAGGATTGAAGACAATGTATCGCAAACGGTTAATCAGTTTAACGTAACTGAGTTTATGTTTGACACACGCTACTCATACCGCAGTGTTTACACTTTTGGTACCTTCTTTCGGTATTTTGCAACTACAAGGCGCCCGGTATTTATGCTGCGTTATACAGTTGGCGTAGGCGACATTCATAAAGAATACTTCAACTACCACAACCTTCAGTTTACTTTCCGGCAACGGTTGTTTTCGGGAATCGGATTTACTAACTTCCTGATAAAAGGAGCTAAGATTTTTGGTCGCGCACCTTACACGACCTGCTATCTTACACAAGGCAACCTGGGGGTTTTGTTAGATAAATTCAACTATAACCTGCTACGCGAATTTGAATTCGTCAGCGACCAATTTGCTCAGATATGGATTGAACATCATTTTAATGGTTTCTTTTTCAACAAGATTCCGGGGTTCAGCAAGTTGAAATTACGCGAGTTGATTTTTGTAAAAAGTCTTATTGGTAGCTTTGATAAGAGACACAATGAGTTACTTACTCTCCCTAGGGAGTTACAAGCGCCTGGCCCTGTTCCTTACATTGAAATGGGATTCGGAATTGAAAACATCGCCTACTTGTTTCGTGTTGACTTTTTATGGCGTGTTACTTACCGGTATAATGGGGGGCAAAACTGGGGAATTAAGTTTGTGCTTCAGCCCGGATTCTGAAATTGATGATTGCTGATTTATAATTTCTAATTTTCCGCCATGATTGTTGTTTACGGAAAAACTTTTAATAAGAATAGCGTAACCCAGACTCAGGAATTATTCGATTGTCTTACTAAAAAGAAAATGAAGTATGTGGTGGAGAAAAAATTTCTCCAATTGCTAAAAGATAGTTTCAGGTTAAATGTTCGTGCCGATGTTTTTGAGAATTTTGAAGAGGTGAAAAAAACATCTGAAGTAGTATTCAGTCTGGGTGGTGACGGAACCATTCTAGATGCAGTCGTGATGATTAAGGGGGCAGAAATTCCTGTTCTCGGAATCAATTTCGGGCGATTAGGGTTCCTTGCAAGTTTAGGTCGAGAACAAATTCAAGAAGCTGTTGATGCAATTGAGAAGGGGACATATATGATAGATAAGCGCACCCTTCTTGAATTGGAAACCAACAAGCCCCTGTTTGAGGACAATATTGCGCTAAACGATATGACAATCCAGCGAAGAGACCAAAGCAGTATGATTACGGTAAATGCATACTTGAATGGCGAGCTGTTAAATACTTATTGGGCTGACGGACTTATTGTTTCCACGCCAACGGGCTCAACAGGTTATTCATTAAGTTGTGGCGGTCCGATCCTTTACCCGGCATCGGGAAATTTTGTAATTACTCCTGTTGCACCTCATAATCTAAATGTTCGACCAATGGTTGTAAAAGATGATTCTATATTATCGTTCGAAGTGACCGGAAGGGGCGATAGTTTCTTATGCACTCTTGATGCGCGGTATAAAGCAATTGATTCGTCCTTCCAGTTGGCTGTAAAAAAGGCACCGTTCTGCGCTAATATTGTCCGCCTTACAGACCAAAGTTTTCTTACAGCACTGAAAACCAAACTTAACTGGGGCAGCGACCAAAGAAATTAAGACCAAAGAACCGCTTTTGCTGTTCTTTTGCTTAATCAATTATCTCTTGCAGAGTTGAGTTTCAACTATTAGGCCGGTTTCATGCTTGCAAAGCGAACAACATTTCGTCAGAGTCGGCAAAGAAAATCACCTTATTAATACATTCTTCCGAGTAGTTGAGTGTTTCGAGATAGCGGAGGTGCTGGTCTTTTATTTTTTGAGTTGTTCCATTCAACTCACAGAACTGTTGGCCTTCATAGGTAACAAAAAAATCCATATCCAAAAATGTTTCTGAGAAACTAATGAAGTAGGAATGACAAGTTCCAAATTAACCAGGTTTATTTCATTGGTTTTAGCCCAATCCAATGTCAATTGCCGTGCTTGTAAAATACACTTCAGCTCTTTGGATAAATTTTGGGGGTATCGGTTCGTGGGTTTCTGGAATAAGATTTACTGAGCTAAGAAAAATCTTACTAAGGATAATTATAAGTTGTTTACCAAAAAATCATTTATTGTATTTGCATTACCTTTGTCACAATATGGAAGCTACCGATGTAATTGAAATTTATACCGAAATGACTCCTAATCCAGAGAGTGTGAAATTTGTAACCAATCAGCAAATACTTCCCAATTTTCAACTTGACTTTAGAACCAAGGAATTGTCTGAAGGCTCCGCGCTGGCAAAAGCGCTTTTCGAAATTCCTTTTGTAAGCGGAGTATTTGTGGCAAACAACTTTGTAACCATTACTAAAAAAGCCGAATACGATTGGCACGAAATAACTCCCGAATTAAAGGACACTATAAAAGGTTTTCTCAAAAGCGGAAAGCAACCGGTAGATGATGCGCTGCTTCGGAAAGATGTTTTGCTGGAGCAGCATTCGCCTGCGGCAAACGATGCTCCCGAAGAAAAGATAAAGGAACTGCTGGATAAATATGTAAAACCTGCCGTGCAAATGGATGGCGGACATATTGAATTCAAATCATTTGAAGATGGTGTGGTCAAACTTTCGCTTCAGGGTTCTTGCGGCAGTTGCCCTTCTTCCACGCTTACACTCAAATCAGGCATCGAGGGCTTGCTCAAACGCATGGTTCCGGAAGTAACCGAAGTGGTGGCTGATGCGGAATAAAAAAAGGGCCGCTCCTTAGGCGACCCCATTTTGTGTAGAAAATAAATCCTTTTACCCTACTGCCTCACTGCAGGCAGCAATACAGCAGGATAAGCTCTTTCAATACCGTCTTTGGTAACGGTTTTAATGCGGTAGTAAACATCTTTGGCAGCCGAAAACGGGTACCGGTCCGTTTCCAGAATGTAGCCGTCTTTTATAACTACATCGGTACACGAAATATACCGGCACTTGCCGAAATAACTCGGACTTTCAGCGCTTCTTTCAACAATAATATGGTCGAACTGGGAAATGTCTTTGATTTGAAGGTAAAGCTTTACTTCACCGGTTCCCCTGCGCACGTTAAGCGCTACTTCCTCATCAGCCGATTTTTCGAAAACAGGGATTGAACTTTGAGCTGTACTCTGCGCATAAATGCGGGGAGTAACTGCAAATGCCACAAGGGCAAGAATGGTAATTATCTTTTTCACCTTCCTTCGGTTTTGTATTTGCTGATACGAAACGATGGAAAGGAAGGTTACATGCGAAACCTGAAAATTTTACAATTCTGTGACACCTCACAGTAAGAGGAACGGTAAGTTTGTGATGAAATTTTTAATCAGGGCAGCTTTGAATACTATGAAAGTGCTGACTACTCCTCCCGCTACTAGCGGGAGGTTTTTTTACCAAACACAAGCAACCTTGCCGGTACTTTTTCTCCCCTCCAGAAATTTATGCGCTTCAGCAATTTCCGAAGCGGGAAATATTTTTCCATTGCGGGGTTTAAAAACTCCTTCTTCAACCAGGCGAACCACATTTTCTAAGCAGCGCTTAAGAACAAATGGCTTGTGGTCGGCAATGCGCAGCATGTTTACGCCTATCAGGCTTTTTGAACCCATCATAAACTGAGCAGGGTGATAAATGCCAAACTGAATTCCCTTCAGCGCCATCGAAAAAATATTTGTTGAATCGTTCATTTGTGCGGCTCCGTAGCAAACAATTCTTCCGCCTGCTGCCAGTATTTTAATTCCGCGCTTGATGAAATCAGCACCCACCGCATCGAATATCACATCCACACCATCGCCTTTGGTGACCTCGTCCACAAATTCATCGAATTCATATTTACTGGTATCAATTACATGGTGAGCCCCCAGTTGATGCAGTAATTCCACTTTGCTCTTGCTGCCAGTGGTAGCAAACACCTCGCACTTTTTATGGAGCGCATATTGCAATAGCGCAATGCCCACACCTCCAGCTGCGGAGTGAATCAGCACTTTGTCGCCCTCAAATAAATTCACCATTTCGGCAGCGCAGTAGTAGCCGGTACAGTACTGGGTGGTAAGAGCAGTAGCTTCCGCTACACTCAGGCTGCCGGGAATTTTTGCCAACGCACGAGCATCGGTAATAGCGTATTCGGCATAACCGCCAAAGCGGGTCATGGCGGTAACCCGGTCGCCTTCCTCCACATGTGTTACATTCGGACCTATGCGCTCTATAGTTCCGCAAACATCATAACCGATTAAGCTGGGAATGGGCGGAGCATCGCGGTACATTCCCTTGCGTGCCATTACATCGGCAAAGTTCAATCCGAAGCCCTCTACTTTTATCAGTGCCTCACCAGCCTTAGGGTGGGGCTTGGGAGTTTCTCTGATTTCAAATGCGTCATCGGCATTGCCGTGTTTTACAATATATATAGCTTTCATGGTAAGTAATTCGGTTTAGTGTAAATTTATATTTTAGACGAAAATAGATTTTGCCATGAGGCTTTAGAATACGTAACCCCAAAAAGTATGGAAATAAAAACCACAGACCTGTGCGATAAATACCCGGATAAGGTGCGCATTGCTGAACCCATCGGTTTTAAAGATTACGGAGGAAACAAATCTTTCAGTGGGAAAATTCACACAGTGAAATGCTTAGACGATAACAGTTTTGTCCGCAAAGCTCTTGAAACCAATGGCGAAGGAAAAGTTTTAGTAGTGCACGGAGGCGCTTCACAACATTGCGCTTTGCTGGGTGATATGCTGGCAGAACTTGCCATCAGGAACAAATGGAACGGAATAATTGTAAACGGGTGCATTCGCGATTCAGCTGCTATTGCAAAACTTCCGGTTGGAGTTAAGGCACTTAATACCATTCCCTTAAAAAGTCAGAAGCGCGATGTGGGCTCAGAAAATATTACAGTTCATTTCGCAGGAGTTGATTTTATTCCCGGAGAATATGTTTATGGAGATGAAGACGGGATTGTTGTTTCCAAAGAGGAACTGTTCTTCTAAACAGGTTCTTTTTTATTGGGAAGCAACCGTTCCCGCCACGCGCTGGTTATTGCTCCAGTTCGCTGCTACTTTTTCACCATCGGCCCAGGTGAAAGTTCCGGAACCATGCATTTTTCCGTTTAGGAATTCTCCCTCGTATCGGTCGCCATTTGCCCAAACAAAAATACCCCTGCCGGTGCGGCTGTTATCTTTAAAGTCGCCATCGTATTTATCGCCATTGGCAAATGCCATCTTTCCAAATCCTTCTTTTCTGTCAAGCACAAAACCACCCTCGTAGATGTTTCCGTTGCGATAGAAATATTTCCCTTTCCCGTTTTTCTTCCCGTTAACTACAGTTCCTTCGTAGCGTTCGCCATCGGCATAGTAAATGGTTCCGCTGCCGGTAATGCTTCCCCCGATAAATTCACCTACATATCTGGTTCCGTTGGCATAAAAATAAGTTCCCCAGCCTTGCATGTTGTCGTTCACGAATTGTCCGATGTACTTATCGCCATTCACAAATTCATAAACTCCTTTGCCCTCACGCTTATCATTAATCCAGTCGCCATAATAGTTGGAGCCGTCTTTGAACGTAGCGCGACCCAAGCCGTTGCGCTTGTCATTTCTCCACTCTCCAGAGTAAACGGAACCGTCAGTGAGCGCAGCGCGACCTTGTCCGTGCATTTTGCCGTTTTTGAATTCGCCCTCATAAGTGCCGTTGATGATACGTATCTCAGCCTCTTGAGAATAAGCTTCAAGCGATAAAAACAGACAAAAAAAATAGATTAGGAAAAAACAATTTTTCATTATTGGACTTTCTCAATTACACATACGGCTGCCATAAATAAAAGTTGCGCTTTGTAAGGAGAATTAGGTCAGAAAAAATCAGAACAAGGCTGTTTGAAATTCTTTCAGCACAAAGCTTTTCCGGTGGAGAGGAGTGTATCCATGCTCCAAAATGGCTTGCCGATGTTTTTCGGTAGCGTATCCTTTATTGTTAAACCAGTCATAAAGCGGGAATGATTCGTGTGCATTTTGCATAAACTCATCCCGGTAAGTTTTGGCAAGAACCGAGGCAGCCGCAATGCTCATATATTTTCCATCGCCTTCAATTATTGTTTGATAAGGCACCTGGTTAAATGGCTTAAACCGGTTACCGTCAACAATCGCAAATCCGAATTTTTGTTTGAGTTGAGCAAGCGCTTTATGCATGGCAAGAAACGATGCATTGAGAATGTTTATTTCGTCAATCTGGTAATTGTCAATACTCGCTACGGCAAAATCAACAGCTTCATTTTGGATTATGATGCGAAGTTCATCCCGCTGTTTTTTTGAAAGTTGCTTGGAATCGTTCAGCATTTCATTTCTGAAATTCTTTGGAAGAATAACCGCAGCGGCAAATACCGGACCTGCCAGACAACCGCGCCCGGCTTCGTCACAACCTGCTTCGGTAAATTTGCTTTGGTAGTAGGGTAAAAGCATGTTTTTTATGTGAACACTAAGGTGCAAAGACACAAAGTTTTTTGAATTAGTAGTTGCTTTCCTTCGTGACAGTGTGTAAAAGTATCTTTCCTTTCGCGTATGCTAAAAGTTACAATCTGCTTTTTCTTATTGAAAACCACCTTTGGGGCTATCATAAAACAAGGAATTTAGCGTTGTAGAAACACCTCTGTGAACCCGCTTAAACGACTCGCGTCTCAAACTGCCATTTACGGACTCAGCAGCATTCTCGGAAGGTTTCTGAATTACCTGCTTGTTCCGCTTTACACATACTCCTTTTTGACAGCCGAGTATGGAGTGGTGAGTGAGTTTTATGCTTATACCGGTTTTCTGGCAACATTTCTTGTATTTGGTTTCGAGACCGGTTTTTTCCGGTTCAGCCAGGATGCCGTCAATCCGGGAAAGGTTTTTTCCACCGCGCTCAATTTTGTTTTGGTTGCGAATGTGATTTTTATTCTGCTGATAGCAGTTTTTATTAATCCGATTGCCGCCACACTTAAATATCCAAATCATCATGAATATTTTTACTGGTTCGCCCTCATCCTTGCTTTTGATTCAATAGCGGCCGTTCCGTTCGCGCGGTTACGTTCCGAAAATAAAGCGATGCGCTTTGCCACGATTAAATTTCTCGAAATAGGAATTACGGTTTTACTCAACTTGTTCTTTATAGCTGTTTGTAAAAAAGCCTTTGAAACGGAGGCTGATTCCTTTTTCGGGAAAATGTATAATCCGGAAATAGGGGTGGGATATATTTTTATTTCAAATCTCATTGCAAGCGGAGTAAAGCTTTTACTTCTCGCTCCTCAGTTCAAGGGCATTACCGGAGGAATAGACAAAGCACTCTTAATAAAAATGCTTCCTTACTCATTGCCAATGGTCGTCATAGGCTTTGCAGGTAATATCAATGAAATGCTGGACCGCGCCATCCTGAAATTTCTGTTGCCTTTCGATAACCATACTAATATGCAGCAACTGGGTATTTATGGGGCATGTTACAAGCTTTCTATTCTGATGACGTTGTTTATCCAGGCGTTTCGCTATGCGGCCGAGCCGTTTTTCTTTTCACATGCCAAAGAAAAAGACTCTAAAAAAACTTATGCTGAAGTGATGAAGTATTTTGTGATAATTTGTTTCACTATTTTTTTACTGGTAACGCTTTACATAGACTTCTTCAAATATTTTATCGGAAAAGATTTTCGCGAAGGGTTACAAATTGTCCCGATTTTATTGCTGGCTAATTTGTTTCTGGGTGTTTACGTCAACCTTTCTATCTGGTATAAACTCACCGATAAAACTTTGATTGGCTCTTTAGTGTCGGTTGCAGCTGCTGTGCTTACTATTTTTCTGAGTATTGTTTTTATTCCCAAGTATGGCTATGTGGCTTCGGCATGGTCGCATCTTGTTTGTTATGGCTCAATGGCTTTGGTATCTTATCTCCTGGGGCAAAAATATTTTCCTGTAAAGTATGATTTGAAAAACTTCTTTAAATACTTCTTTGTTGCACTATTGTTTTACTTTTCATTTATGATGATGAACGAACATATTGGCTTCATCAAACAGCTTCCTCCTTTTGTTTTTAGCAGTATCCTGATGCTGGCGTTTTTATTGTTTGTTTGGATAGAAGATGGAAGAAATCTTTACAATCAACTTAAAAAAACCGCCTCTCCATAAATTTTATCTTCGCGTCCAATGAAAATCAGAATCGTCAACAAAAGCAATAACCCTTTGCCAGCCTATGAAACAAAAGGCTCCGCAGGAATGGATGTGCGGGCATTTATCAGCGAAGATATTGTGCTTAAACCTTTAGAAAGGAAGCTAATTCCTACAGGATTGTTCATCGAACTGCCCGAAGGTTACGAAGCCCAGCTTCGCCCGCGAAGCGGACTGGCTTTTAAACACGGAATAAGCCTGCCGAATTCTCCGGCAACTATTGACAGCGATTACCGCGGAGAAATAAAGATTGCCCTGATCAATTTATCGAACGAAGATTTTACCATTAAAAATGGCGAGCGTATTGCTCAAATGATAATTGCCCGGCACGAACAGGCAGAATTAATTCCGGTGGAAACGCTGAGCGAAACTCAGCGGGGTGCCGGTGGTTTTGGCTCAACAGGAAAATAAAACAAAGAGGATGCGAATAATAATTCCGATGGCAGGGTGGGGAACGCGATTGCGCCCGCATACGCTTACTATACCAAAGCCTATGTTACCGGTTGCGGGAAAACCCATGGTGCAACGACTGGTGGAAGATTTGGTAAAAAGCACCGACCAAAAGATTGAGGATATAGTTTTTGTCATTCGCGAAGATTTTGGAAAGTCAATCCCGGAGCAGCTGCTTGCCATTGCCAAAAACGTTGGCAGCAAGGGACACATCAAATTTCAGGATGTTCCGCTCGGAACGGCTCACGCTATTTTATGTGCCGGTGATTTATTGGAGGGGAATTTAATTGTTGCATTTGCCGACACGCTTTTTCGTGCCGACTATCAGATTGACACCGCCAAAGACGGCATTATCTGGGTTCAGAGAGTAGATAATCCTTCCGCTTTCGGTGTAGTGAAATTAAATTCCGATGGTGTGATTACCGGTTTTGTAGAAAAACCCAAAGATTTTGTTTCCGACCTTGCTATCATAGGCATCTATTATTTCAAAGATGGAGCTTACCTGCGTAAAGAAATGCAATACCTGCTTGACAATGACATTAAGCAGAAAGGAGAATACTGGCTCACAGATGCGATGGAGAATATGAAAAAGAAAGGCGTTAAATTTTACAAAGGCGAGGTGCAGGAATGGCTCGATTGTGGTAATAAAGACGCCACCGTTTATACTAACCAGCGGGTTCTTGAGTTTATGAAGAAGGAGGAACTCGTGAGCAAGAAAGCATTTGTAGAAAATTCGGTTGTTATTCACCCCTCATTAATTGAAGAGGGAGCAGTGATTAAAAATTCGGTAATAGGACCTTATGTTTCCATCGGCAAGGGAACGAAAATTGAAAACTCGGTGGTTAAAAACAGCATTATTCAATCTAACTCGATTGTAAAAAATAAGTTAATTGAAAACTCCATGCTCGGAAATCATGTTAAACTTGAAGGACGAATGGAAGATTTAAGCATTGGCGATTACAATTCAATTTCAGAATGAAACTTTTTTCATCCATAATACTCTTTTTGGCTTTTGCCATATCCTGCGAAGCCGCTTTTTTTATTCTTCAGGATGGCGGGAAAAAGAAAAAGAAGAAAGGAAGAGAAGAAGAAAAATATTCCCACACCTCTTCGCCCGATAAAGAACAACAGGTAAAACTGAACCGCCTGTTTCTCGAAGCCGAGAAAGCAAAAGTGATTGAAGACTGGGACAACGCCATTAAAAACTACCGTGAAGTTTTGTCTATTGACTCAAAAAATCATAACGCACACTTCCAATTAGCACAGATTTATTCCAACCTCAACAAGCTTGCTGAAGCGGAGAAAGAGGCTGCCGAAGCCGTAAAGCTGGATGATACCAACAAGTGGTATTTAACTATGCTCGCCAATGTTTATATGGACGAGGGGAAAACAAAAGAGGCCTCCGAAACTTTTAAAAAACTGATTGAAAAATTTCCGAACAACCCCGATAACTATTTCAACCTCGGATTCCTGCTATCTAAAAGCGGGCAGTTTGAAAATGCCATTAAAATTTACGACCAGTTTGAAAAAAATTTCGGGCTTGATGAGCAGGTGATTATGGAAAAGAAGAACTTATATCTCCGCCTCAACAAATTCAACAATGCAGTAGATGAAGTTCACAAACTGGTTAACGAATTTCCCAATGATGTTAACTACATGCTGATGGAAGCGGAGCTTTACCGCGCCAACCGAATGAAAGAAAAAGCTACCGAAGCCTACAAAAAAATTCTGGAAATAGAACCTGACAATCCGCATGCCCTTCTGGCCCTTGCTGACCTTGGCATGAAAGACGGCAACGACCTGCAAAGCCTCGAAAACATCAAAAAGATTTTTGAGAACCCTAAAACCGGTATTGATACCAAAATCAAAATTCTTTTCCCCTACGTTCAGTTTTGGGAGCAATTCAAAGAAAAAAAGCAGGATGCTTTTGAACTTGCCGAGATACTCACGCGCGTTCACCCTGACGAGGCAAAATCTTTTGCCATTCAGGGCGATTTGTATTTTCTGGACGAGCAACCTGATAAAGCCCTTGGCAGTTACCTGAAAGCGCTCGAATTAAACAAAGACGTACTGCAGGTGTGGCAGCAGGTGCTGGTTATTTATAACTCTAAAAGAGATTGGGATAATCTGGAGAAAACGGCTTCCGAAGCCGCGGAACTTTTCCCCAACCAGGCGGTCATTTATTTGTTTAAAGGAGGAGCCGAGCAGCAAAAAAAGGATTACGAAAAAGCGCTGAAGAGCTTTTCGCACGGAGAGAAGATGAGTGCAGATAACGACAAACTCCGCTCGCAATTTTTTGCCAACCTCGGTGATGTTTTTCACAGCCTGAACAGAATGCAGGAAAGCGACAGCGCTTATGACCGCTCCCTGAAACTGGACCCCGAAAACGCTTACGTGCTCAACAACTACGCTTACTACCTTTCGCTTCGCAAAGTAAATCTGGAAAAAGCCAAGCAAATGAGCGCCTACTCGAACAAATTAGAGCCTGCCAACAGCTCGTTTCTGGATACATACGCCTGGATTCTTTTTCAGCTCAACGATTTTTCAGGAGCAAAGGAATGGCAGGAAAAGGCCCTGAAAGCGGGTGGCGACCAAAGCGGAACCATCCTCGAACACTATGGCGATATCCTTTACCAGCTTGGCAAAAAAGACGAAGCCCTCGAATACTGGAAAAAAGCCAAAGAACTAGGCACCGACTCGGGCACTATTGAACGCAAGATTTCCGAAGGCAGGTATATAGAGTAAGCCTGATTTGCTGCATACTCAACCCAATCTTGACTTTTTATGATTTTTACACAAAAACATTCGTTTTTATCAATTTTCGCTACTTTTCAGGGTGTTTTGAACTCTTTTCAATTTAAAAGGGGTGCCCTTAATTTTGGATTGCATGCAATCCAAACCGGAGGGCATGCAAAACAAGTTCCAGCGCATGCCAACCATTTCAGACGGAATGCCCCAGAAGTTGCAGGGCATGCCCTTCGTTTTGAGCGGAGTGCCCCGCAAGCTGCAGGGCATGCCCTACGTTT
>CAZWAD010000004.1:127495-163398 GCA_964631835.1 uncultured Chitinophaga sp. | reverse complement strand
AAGCTGCAGGGCATGCCCTACGTTTTCTACTGCATGCAGTTCAAATTGAACAGAGTGCAATCCGTTTGAGGCCTAACTCTTTTCCTTGTTTATTCACCCGCGGTTTAAATTCCGGCATATTCTTTTCATATATAAGCACATGAAACCGGCAGGTATCCTATTCGTTTTTTTGTTTTCGGCACTGGCGGCAACAGCGCAGCAGCCGGCAGATTCGCCCGCACTCAGCTACGATTCGGTTATGGCTAAAATTTCGGAACGGCAGGTGAGCTATTCCACTTTTTCCGCCCGCGCCAAACTAAGCTGGAATGATGGCGAAACCCCGCAGGAGTTTACCGGCAGCATTCGGCTGAAAAAAGACAGTACCCTATGGCTCAGCCTCGGAGTTATCGGCATTGAGGGAATCCGCACCCTTGTTACGCCCGATACCTTCCGCCTCATGAATAAGCTAACCGGTGAATATGCCGTGCACGGTATTAACTATATACAAAGCTGGCTGCTGTTTCCGGTCAGTTTCAATATGCTTCAGCAACTGATTACGGGCGAAAAAATAAGCATCGGTGAAAAAGCTTCGGCTGTAACAAGCGAAGACAGTTCGGTGGTGCTTTATTCCGAAAGCGACCAGCTATACGAAAAAATATGGGTGGACACCTCCAACTACACTATTCAAAAAATTCTGTTGAAAGACAAACTGCTGAAACAGGATATGCTCATTACCTTTACCGCCTATAATTATTCGGAGGCAAAACCGTTTTCTTATAAGCGCAGCGTGGTGATAACCCGCAACACCGATACCGTAAAACTGAATATGGATTTCGTGCGAATTAATTTTAATGAAGAACTTTCTTTCCCTTTCGATAAAAAGTAAAACCGTAACATGAATACCCGGTTAAGGAAGTTCCTTTGGTTTTGGTTTCTATTGCCTGTTGCCTATTGCCTGTTGCCAACTGTGGTTTCCGCTCAAACCGGTTCCAAACAGAAGAAAGAACAGCTTCAGCAGCAAATGAAAAAACTGCAGGATGAAATAAAACTTATTTCACTTGCCATAAAAAAAACCAGTGCTAACAAGCAAAAAAACATGGGCGAGTTATTGGCGCTTCAATCCAAAATAAAATCGCGCGAAAAACTCATTAACAACATCAGCAATCAAATCAGCGGGTTGGATGAAGACATCGAAAAAACGCAGCAGGATATTGCCGCAAAAACCAGCGAAGTGGAAAAAATGAAATCGGACTACGCGAAAATGCTGCGCAGGAGTTATGAAAATATTACTCTTCAAAATCAACTGGCGTTTATTATTTCAGCGCCTTCGTTTTACGATGCCATACGCAGGTACAGCTACCTGCTGAAAATTGCCGAATACAGGCGAAGCCAGGCAAAAGCCATTCAGAAATCTATTGGCGAATTACAAGGAAAGAAAGAAGATTTGCAGGAAACAAAATCACAGAAAGAAAATTTACTGCTTAAGCAAACCGCACAGAAACAGGAACTGGAAACAGAAAAAAAAGAGAAAGATGTTGCCGTTGCCAGGCTGCAGGAAAAAGAAAAGAAGCTTCGGAAAAGTCAGCAAGAAAAAAGTAAAGCGGTTCAGCAATTAAACAACCGCATACAAGCCATTATTGAAGAAGAAATACGCCTGGCACGCAAAAAAGCTGAAGAGCAGGCGCGAAAAGGAACAGGCAATACCAAAGATGTAACCGTAAAAAAAGGCAGCACAGAAACTATTCCTCTTACCCCTGAAGAACAGGCTCTGTCCAAAGACTTTTCGAGTAACCGCGGCAAACTTCCGTGGCCGGTGGTTCGCGGGCAGATTGTTTCGCCATTCGGCAAACACGAACACCCTGTGCTGAAAGGCGTAATGGTGGAAAATAACGGAGTGGACATTCAAACCGAAGCCGGTTCCGAAGCGCGGGCGGTTTTCGGAGGAAAGGTGGTGAGTATTTTTTACCTTCCTACTTATCACAATTGCGTGATGATAAAACACGGGGAGTATTTCACTATTTATTCCAACATCGAAAATGTAACGGTTTCAGCTAATCAAACTATTTCCACGCGCCAGAACCTCGGCAAACTATATACCGATAAAAACGAGCAGCTCACAAAAGTTCATCTCGAAATCTGGAAAGGAAAAGACAAGCTCAACCCCGAAACCTGGCTGGCGTTTTAGTTACGGATTGGCAATCGTAATATTCCTGAAATATTTTTCAGCAAGGCTTTTGTAGTAAGGTTTTAAACTCGGGGGCACTGTTTTGTAGAAATCCACCTCGCTTTGTTTGGCTTTCAGGTACTCTTCTAATGAAGGGGGAATTTTCCGTTCAGCATCCCTACCGGTGGTTGATTCGCGCTCCTGCTTTTGTTCACGCTCCCGCTGGGCGTTTTCGGCTTCCAGCAATTTGTTCAGAATTTCCTGCTGCCTTCTCATCATTTCAGCGGTGAGTTGTTTGTTCACCAGGTTTTTCTCCGCTTCTTCCATATTCTTTATTGCCTCATCCAGATTGCCGAGAGAATTCTTCCCGTCTTTATTATCCTGCTGGTTAATTTTTTCGAGTTCCCTGCGTATTTGTGATTGCATTTGCGCCATCTCGGCAAATTCTTTGCTGTACTTCCCCTGGCTGGCTTTCTGCCCCTGACCTTCGCGCTTGAGCATTTCGCCCATCTGCTGCATTTTGTCCTTCAGCTGCTGTTGCATTTTCGAAAGGTTTGGTAATCCTTTTCCGGGTTTCTTGCACTTCATACACATTTTTGGCTTGCCATCGCTTTGCTGTTGCTGCTCGCTTTGCTGCTCCTGCATTTGCTGCAAGGCTTCGCTCAGCATTAGCGCCAGATTGTTGTAGCCGGTCATTACAAACTGCTGGTTGCCTTGTGCGCGCACCACGTTGCGGTCTTCCATGTCTGAAATAGATTTTCCGAGATATTTGTTTACATCGGTAATCTCTTTGGTAATGAAAGATTTGATTTGGTCTTGCCTTCGGGCGAGTGCATACAAGCTGTCTTCCACCATTTTTGAATTTTCGCGGATTCGGTGCTGCTCTTTCATCAGATCCACGTATTTCGGATTGTTGATGTTGGTATTTTTTACATTGCCCATCAGTTTTTCCTCGTCAAATGAAAGCTGAACAATGTTCTCCAGCAACTGGCGGATGGCTTGCATGTCTTCTGCGGCTTGCTCCATTTCCATTTGCATCTGCATATCCGAAAGTTTTTGAGCCGCATTTTTCATGTTGTTAGCTGCTTTCTTCTGATTTTTTGATGCCGACTGATTTTGTTTGGAGTCCAGATTTTGCTGGGCATCTTCGGTTTGTTTTTCAGCGGTCTCCAGGCTTTGTTCTACTTCCTTAAAATCCTGTTCGCTCTTGGTTTCTTCATTTAGTTTTTTCAACTCCGCAATATCTTTCTTTGCCTCCTTCAAATCCCGGTTCAGTCTTTCCTGCTCTTGCTTCAGGTTCTCTTGTGCTTTTGAGTCTTTTGCTTCCGGGTTTTTCTCCGCTTGTTTCGAAAGCTCTTCCTGTTTTTCTGCAAGCTTTTCCAGCTTATCGGCAGTCTCCTGCAGCTTTTGATTAAACTCCAACTTCTTGAAAAGTTCCAGCATGCGGTCTAATTCCTTTTCAATCTTTTCATTGCTGGCCTGCATGTCATCCATTTTATCGAGAGCGTCCCTCTTCTGCATTTCTTCAAGAATTTTTTGCAGCTTATCTATCATTTCTTTCATCTCCTTGTTCATCATCTGGTCGAAGAGTTCCTGCAAACGCTGCTGCTTTTGCGCTATCTCGGGAGACACATCTTTAAACTCATTCTGCTTTTCGAAGTTGCTGTCCATCTTCTTTTTAATCTCTTCGAGTTGCTGTTGTAATTCCTTTTGCTTCTCAATACTTTGAGTGAGATTTTTTTTGTCTTCCCAGTTAAGGTTTTGCTTTTCCTGAAGTTTGTCTTTCATCTGCTGCAGTTCATTCTTTGCTTCTTCAGCCTTCTTCATAGCATCTTTCAGTTCGTCTTTGAGTTCCTTATTGTCCTTTGTCAATTCTTTATTCAGTTCATTGAGCGATGGCATTCCGAAATTCATCATTTCGCTCTTCGTTGATTTGCTTCCGTGAATCCCGTCATTATCCCATACTTCGAAATAGTAAGTGATCTTATCACCGGGTTTAATACCGAAATCAGAAAGCTGCCAGTAGAATGTAAACCGCGAAGAAGTACCGGCAGTGAAAGGAATATCTGTACTCTTTACAATGGATGAGGTAGAATCCGGACGTTCCAATTGATAATTGAAGGTAAGTTTGCGCAACCCGTAATCGTCTGATACTTCACCGAGGTAATAAAAATATTTCTGGGTGGCGGAATCGTTCCGTTCTTTTACTACAATAACCGGATACAAATCCGGAGTTACATTCAATGAATAAGACACAGAATCGGCATCTTTCACATTACCGTTTGAAACCTTCACCGAGTATTGAGCGCTTTGCAAAAAAGATTTACTGAAAAAGAATTCAGATTCACCGCTTTTTTTGGTGTTATAGGAAGAATCATTTATCGAAAAAGAAACGGTTTCTGCATTTTGTGTATTGAATCTCCAGGAGAGTTTAGTTCCGCAGGGAATAACGAGGTCGCCCATATTTTTCAGCACCTCATCGGGTTTGCCTATATAAGCCGGATAATCGCAAAGAATTTCAAAATTGGTAATCACCGGTTTTGCCACCACATCCAGAGTGTATTCTTTCGAGCGGTAACCGTTTGCTGCAAAGCGAAAAGATGTTGATTTCTGAAGATTGGAAAATTCATAAGTAAAAAGATTGTTTGCCTTCTTCTTCAGCTTTGCTACATTTTTTTCTTCCTCCAGATAAACTTCATCGGGGAGCGCTTCGCCTTCAATCTTAACTTCGAGAGAAAAGTTTTCAAACTGTAACGCTTTTAGCTCCCTATTCTGAATTACAAACTGGAAAGGAGCTTCTTTTTCGTAGTAAGTATCGTTATGGTAAAGCCGCTTAGTTCCTTCCTTGATTACGTTAGGCGCTGCAATAATGATGAACAGAAACAGGAGTACCGGTGGCGCGAGATATTTGAGATATTTTTTGTTCTTAGATAAGTCAACTGCAAATGAAAAGTCAATGGGCTTTAACTCGAATGCTTTTTGGTCAATAGCTGCCAGCAACAATTGTGATTCGGAAGAAACAGCCGCTGTATGTAGCTGCAGGATATTAAGCAGCTTGTCTTTTATTTCTGCAAAGTGAGTGCCGATAATTTGGGCAGCCTGTTCGTACGAAATGATTTTTCCCAAGCGATAAAAATGCAGCAGCGGAATAAAAAAGAAATTAATTGCAAATGCCAGCGAGGAAAGAATGAATCCGAAAAACAAAATTTTACGGCTTAAGGGAGCGAGATAGAAATAATATTCGGCAACATTTATTACGAGAAAGAAGGCAAGGATATAAACTGCAGAAAAAATCCCTCCCCGGATAAGCTGATTCGTATAGTACTTACGAATAAACTTATCCAGTTTCTTGATTAATGCAAAATACTGAGGCGATTGATTCATTACTTATCTAAGATAACTAAACCGTGCTTTTTCCACAAACGCATACAATGATACAACGATTGTGCGAAGGCTTTGTTTTGTTTAGCAAATATTAGGGAAGAACCCTTTCTTGAACCTAATATTTATGGTTTCCTTAAATGCAGGGACTTAGGATGGGTAAAAGCTCTCAACCCTATATGTGAAAGCGTAGCTCCGAAACCGGAATGTTTTCTTCCGCTCCAGGGCAGGGCAGCGCTAACCCGGTCGCAGCAGTTCCAGTAGCCGGTGCCAGAATTCATCCGTGAAAGAATTTTTTCGGCTCGCTCTTTTGATGACGAATAAACTGCTGAGGTCAGGCCATATTCTGTATCGCTCATTAATGTAATCGCCTCGTCATCACTCTTAACTTTCTGAATACCTATGACAGGACCGAAGCTTTCCTCGCGCATTACACTCATGTTATGATTTACATCTGCAAGAACAGTAGGTTCGAAAAAATACCCTTTGCCGATTGCTCTTTTCCCACCGGTTAAAACTTTGGCGCCTTTTGAAACAGCATCCTTCACCTGTCCTTCCACAAACTCAAGCTGAAGCTTCCGTGTAAGCGGACCTATATAAACTTCATCGTTCGGATTGCCCACCTTCCAACTCTTTACTTCTTTCACAAACTCGTCAACGTATTTATCGTAAACTTTTTCGTGTACATAAATCCGTTCAACGCTACAACAGCTTTGCCCGTTGTTGTAAAAAGCACCATCGGCAGTTCCTGCTGCCACAGATTTGATATCAGCCACATCATCCGCTACATACAGCGGGTCTTTGCCTCCAAGTTCTAACTGACAGGGAACCATCTTCGGGGCAACTTTCTCGTAAATGTATTTCCCTGTTTTGTACGAACCGGTAAAATAGTATCCGTCAAAATTCATTTCGAGAAGCACTTTCCCAATTTCACCGCCACCTATAGCTATTTGAAAAACATCGTCCGGAACTCCCGCTTGTTTTAAAAACCTTTCAATCTCTAGACCAGTCAACGGTGAAAACTCTGAAGGCTTATACATCACTGCATTACCAGCAAGTAAAGCGGGAACAAAAACATTTGTGCCTACCAGGTAAGGATAATTCCATGCGCTGATATTGCAGATAACCCCCAAAGCTTCGTAACGAATTACCTCTTTCATGTTTTCATCCTCATTCATTACTTCCTCATTCAGGTATTTCTCTGCATTTTCAGTAAGCCATTTTATTCTTGCACGCGCTCCGTTTATTTCATTTCGGCTTTGCTGAAGGGGCTTGCCTACTTCGCTGGTAAGTATTCTGGCTAACTCCTCAGTATTTTCTTTCAGCAACTCTGAAAATTTTTGCAGAATGGAAATGCGTTCTTTCAAAGGAACTCCATTCCATTTCTTCTGTCCCTGTTTCAGTTTTTCAAACTTTTGTTGAAGTGAAGCTGCATTGTCTTCTTTAAGGTCGGCAATAATTTCTTCAGTGGCTGGGTTGACTACTTGCATTGATGTTCTTGTTTACTTCTTGTAAAAATCTATCTCTTATATTTTTTGAGAAGGGCGAATCCACCGGCATTCTTTCCGGGTGCCATTGAACCAGCAGCAGCCACGGTTTGTCGCTTTTGTCCTTCCACTCAGCAGCTTCGATTACAAAATCGGGAGAATAAGCGCTCGCCATCAATTCATCGGCAACCACACCAATTCCCTGGTGGTGTGCGCTGTTGATTTCACCTGTAGTGGTTTGGACAATTTCGGCAAGCAGTGTATTCTCCACCACTTTTATTCCGTGCTCACCGTCTTTGTGGTCGTGCCTTCGATGGTCCTTGTTGCCGCCTTCTTCCAAATCCTGCATCAGTTTTCCTCCGAGGGCTACATTAATGAGTTGATGCCCTCGGCATACTCCCAAAACCGGGTGATTAAAATTCATGGCTGTTTCAAACACATGCATCTCAAATTCATCACGCTCTTCATTAAAGTCATTATCACTGTTCGGATAATCCAGCCGGAGATTGTCATAAAATTTCGGATGCACATCAATGCCACCGGTAAGGACAATGCCATCGCAATCCTCAATAATGTCCCATACCTCATCGAGGTTATGTTTTTCCCAATGTAGCTCTATTATCTCTATAAAATCATCATCGCCCTTAATCCACTTCGGATAGTTTTCGTAGCGGGCTTCCGTATATGTGAGTCCTATTTTCATCCTGTAAACCGATAAACAAGTAAATAGGTTAGCAACACGACATTATAGAACACATACCCATACAACACCAATTGATAATATTGTTTCCACGCTTCCTTACCTCCTTCATAAAATTTTGTTGAACCCCATAAAATTTGAATAGGAATGTTAGAAGGAAAGAAAATCACAATCAATTTTTCTTTATCTGAGAACCAATCCTGTTTCAATTTTTCGTTTCCCATTTTATTAATTTGTCAAATCGTCAAAGTGCTTCTCCATATAAAGCCCTGAAATCTGCCCGGCTTACCGGTTTCGGATTATTCGGATGTGCAAAATCAGCAAAAGCCAAATCAGCAAGTGTTTCCAAATGCTCTTCCTTTACTCCAATCTCGTGCAGCTTATGCGGAATATCTATTTTGCTGTTCAATTCAAACAAATAATTCACCACACCCGTTCCACTTTCATCTTCTAGTTCAAGCGTACGCGCCATCCTTCTGAACTTATCTTCAAAGCCCGCGATGTTGTATTTCATCCCGTAAGGAATATTCACTGCGTTTGCTAACCCGTGATGCGTATCGAGCAAACTGGAAAGCGGATGCGCCAGCGAGTGAACAACTCCCAATCCTTTCTGAAAAGCAATAGCGCCCATCATACTTCCCAGCAACATTTGCGAGCGCGATTCCACATCGGGATTCTTAACTGCTTTTTCTAATGAAAGCGAAATCAATCTCATTCCCTCCAAAGCTATACCATCGCAAATGGGATGATAATTCTTGGCAAGGAAAGCCTCCATATTGTGTGTCAGTGCATCCATCCCGGTGGCTGCGGTAATGAATGCCGGAAGCTCCATCGTCAGGAGCGGGTCGGCAAAAACAATTTTTGCCAGCAGCTTGGGCGAGAAAAGAATTTTCTTTTGATGTGTTACATCGTCCGAAATAATTGCACTACGCCCCACTTCGCTCCCGGTTCCGGCAGTAGTTGGAACGGTTACAAAATGCGGAACATCGTTCGTTACATATACATCACCGCCAATCAGGTCGTCATACTTAAATAAATCCTCGCGGTGGTTCACGCGCAGAAGAATGGCACGCGCCACATCAAGCCCCGCCCCTCCGCCAATACCTACAATACAGTCAGCTTTATGATTATCGTAAACATCAGTTCCGGCATATACATCACTCTTCACCGGATTCTTGTGGATGTTGCTGAAAACTTCCACGGTAAATCCTTTTTCTTTCAAATCATCAACAATGGTTTTAAAAAAGCCGAGCTGCGCCACATTCGGGTCGGTAACCACCAACGGACGTTGAATATTATTCTTCCGTAAATAATCGGGGAGTTCTTTTACCGCCCCCGCGCCAAAGCGGATAGTGGTAGGGAAATTAAATTGGCTGACTGACATGAGAGATTAGACTTTAGACATTATGGGTTAGACAAATACAAAAATGAAGTGCGAACTTAAAGTAGTAATAGCGAAAAGCGAAATCAATTTTCGCGGAGGAAAGTAATCCTGGGTCCGTCAACCGGTGAGTTGTCAATGATGAGATAGTTGCCGCAAATGCGCACCGCTCCGTTTGCGTTGTAGATTTCGGGATGAATCGAGAACGTTGAAGTATCTGTCACGGAAATCTCACTGGTCCAGGTTTGCATAAAAGTGTAATCGGCCGTAGAGGAGTAAATGCTATCCACATAAATTTTCACTTTTCCGTTGTTCAGAAACTCGTACGTGTAATTCAAGTTTTCTGTGCAGGGATTCTTTTTTGTTACACTCCACCCGGGAATGGTTTGTGTCCAGTTCCACTTGCCGAGGATGAGCGGTTTCACCTGATTCGAATCGGTAATACAATCGCCTATGCCTATCTCGGGTTCAGCGCATAGGTCTACCGGTGGGTTGTGCTTGCATTCCTTTTTGCAGCTTGCTGCGCAAATCATAATGGCTATGAGAAATAAAATGTTTTTCATGTTCCTGAAACGCGCTGAAATTAAAAACAGTTGCTTTAAAACTTCGCAAAGTTCAAAAACTTATATAAAGTTGTGATGCCATGAGTAACGAAGAAAACCCTGAACAAACTGAAGAGTGGATAGAACCGGAGCCGAATGAGGAGTTTGTTGAACTGGAAAAACTCATCACCATCCGTACGTACGACAAACCCATTGATGCACATTTAGCTAAAGGGTATCTCGAAAACCGTGGTATTCCCGCTTATCTGGCTGATGAGAATATCATCAGCCTGAACCCGCTTTATGCCAATGCTATGGGCGGAATAAAACTGAAAATACGCGAAGAGGATATAGAGCTTGCCCAAAAGTTTCTTTACGAGTCGGAACATGCGGTGCTAACAGATGAAAACGAAGACCCGGTTACGTGTCCGCGTTGCAGCTCCACCGAAATTTTCTATCATTTAACTTCGCAAAAAAATGCGGGCGGAATACTGGCAGGAATTCTTTCAGTCTTTTTTACGGGCTATCCTTTATATAACAGAGATGTTTGCAAATGCCGTAAATGCGGACTTGAGTTTGAGAAAAAATGAAATGAAGACGAACCTGCATAGGCGAAAGAGTTTAAAAACAGGAAACACATTTTTGTTTACTAAACTATACTTCCACAAAAGCGGGTTGGAGAGTTGCTGATTACATCGCTTCAGTAAAAATATCTTCGCTGGAAATAAACTCGTATGAAGAAGATATTGATTGCATTTATAGCCACAGGACTTATTTTTCCCCTTTCTTCCTGCCTCGTATCAAAAAAGAAATTTGATGAGCAGGTTGCATTGGCTGATAAAATGAAAGCCGAGCGCGATGATTGTAACGATAAACTAAAGCTGGCTAACGCAGCAATTGACGATTTGAATCAGCGAATCGGAAACCTGGAACGCGATATTCAAAGGCTTAAAGACAGTAATGTTTCTCTGGAAGAAAAAAACAGAAAACTCAGCCAGCTCAAAAGCGAAGCGGATGCGCTCTGTGAAAAAGTGCGTCAGCAGCTCGACCAGATTACTTCTTCTTCGGCCGCTGAAAAGGATAAACTTATGAAACAGCTTGCCGAAAAAGAAAAGGAACTTCTTGCTAAAGCTGCTGAACTTGACAAACTCGCTTGGGAGTTAAATGAGCGCGATGCAAAAGTACGAGAGCTTGAATCCTTAATTGCAAGGAAAGACTCGGCTGTTCAGGCGTTGAAGGCAAAAATTCTGGAGGCTCTGAAAGGATTTTCAGCCGGAGATTTGACGGTATATGAAAAAGACGGAAAAATTTATGTGGCGCTAAGCGATAAACTTTTGTTTGCTACAGGCAGCTATTCTGTTGAGCCGAGAGGTAAAGAGGCATTGAAGAAAATTGCAGAGGTGCTGAACAAACAAACCGATATTTCCATTATGGTTGAGGGACATACCGACAATAGACCCTATATTTCTTCTACAACAGGCCCGGTTAACAGCAACTGGGATTTGAGCGTAATGCGCGCCTCCAGCGTTACAAAGATTCTTGTGGATGAAAACAAAGTTTCGGCAATGCGGGTAACTCCGGCAGGGAGGGGCGAATTCTTCCCCGTTGAAAGCAACGACACCCCCGAAGGCAGAAGCAAAAACCGCAGAATTGACATTGTGCTTACTCCTGACATGAAAGGCATCATGGATATTCTGAACAAAACGAACTAGAAACTTTTTCTGAGTTGAAATAAACTTTTCTTTGCCAGAGAAGTCTATCACGTTTGCTTTAATCATTTAGAATGAAAAAAATTTCCCTTGCGGTTTTTTGTTTAGTCATTGTAACTGTAAATGCCCAGTTTACTCCTGAAATTACTTCATGGATGGTGAATGTAACAGGGCTAACCGGATATTCAGGACTTACAGCAAACGTTCAATCAGTGCATTACACCAATACAGATGTTTATGTTTCCTGCACTTGTATTCCGGGTTATGATATTGGACCCTGGGCGGGTAATCCGAACACTCCGGCTAATCAGAATTTCTGTTTCAAGATTACACACAACCCACAACAGAATACCGGAACTTTAACAGCCACACCATTGGGACATGTAGGGATATGGACAAACGGTGTAAGCATTTTTAATGCACGTGATGCCATTTCATACAACAACCAAAATGTTTGGCACCAGGATGCACTGCCGAATGAAGGCGCAAGCTTTGACGATTGCCTCGGCCATCCGGCACCCAATGGAGAATATCATCATCATGTAAATCCCACTTGTTTGTATGACGACCAAAGTACTTCCATTCATTCACCAATTATCGGTTATGCATTTGACGGCTTTCCTATTTATGGCGCTTACGCTTATGCCAATGCCAACGGCACCGGTGGGATAACAAGAATGAGAACCGGCTACCGCTTGCGCAATATCACCACCCGTACTACTTTGCCCGATGGTTCTGCCGCTTCGTTTGCAGGTCCGGTTGTTTCTCTTCAATATCCATTAGGAAAATACATCGAAGACTACGAATTCGTTTCAAGCATTGGCGATTTGGACGAACACAACGGGCGCTTTTGTGTTACGCCCGAATATCCTTTGGGAACTTACGCCTACTTCGTTACCATTGATTCTAACCAAACACCGGTATATCCTTATACTATCGGGGCTACGTATTACGGAACTGTTCAACCGGGTAATACCGGTCCGCAATCGGGACATAACACCATTCCCGTAACTGCAACGCAATACAATCCTCCATCAGGGATTGAAAATGTTGCTACGGAAAATTCATTCGAAATATTTCCTAACCCCTCGAACGGAATATTTATTATCGAAACAAAAACCGCTGAACCCTACAGCGCGGAGCTTTTTGATGTACTCGGAAATCTTGTCTTGAAAAACAGTTCCTCTTCGGGACTGGAAAGCATAAGCATAACTTCTCTCATGCGGGGGTTATATGTGCTTTGCATTACTACTGAGAGCGGAAAAGTGATTTCCAAAAGGCTGACAAAAATGTAACGGCAGATTCGCCCCATAAGCGGAAGTAAAACTGCCAACTGTTTTTACTTTCGTCCCCATGATATTTAAGCGCAACCCTAACAACCCCGAAGCCGAAATGGGTTTCTTCGACCATGTAGAGGTTTTGCGCTGGCATATTCTCCGCTCGGTTATTGCGGTTGTGGTATGCGCTTCGGCAGTAGGATATTTCTACGATTTTGTTTTCGACAAAATAATTCTCGGCATTCAGTATAAAGATTTTCCCACCTACAGGCTGATGTGCTGGGTGGGTGAGAAATTTCACACCGATGGTTTGTGCATTACACACGACCTCAAACTTCAGTTGCAAAACATTACCATGTTCGGACAGGTAACACTGCTTATTCAGTATTCTATCATTATGGGGTTGGTGATAGCCTTTCCGTATCTTGTTTTCGAGTTGTGGAGGTTTGTTGCACCGGCACTCAGCGAGCGCGAGCAAAAAAAAACCAGCCGGATAATTCTCGCCTGTTCATTTTTCTTTTTCATTGGTGTAGCATTTTGTTATTACATCATCATTCCCTTTTCGGTAAATTTTGCGGTCAACTTCACCATCAGTCCGGCTATTCAGAATGATTTTACTGTAGAGAGTTATATTGATTTTTTTACCGTTATGCTTCTCGCCATTGGCGCGGTATTCGAGCTGCCTATGATTGTTTACTTCCTGTCGCGTTTCGGAATTCTCGGTGCGGCAACCATGCGCAAGTCCAGGCGGTATGCCATTGTAATTATTTTGATTATTGCCGGTGTTCTTACACCTTCGCCCGATATGTTTACCCAATGCCTGGTGGCAGTGCCCATATATATTTTATACGAGTTAAGTATTTTTGTGGCAGCGAGAAATGACAGAAGACGAGAGAAAGAATTAAACATTAACGCCTAAACGAAAGTCATGAAAATAGCACTCGGTGGCGACCATGCCGGTTTTGAATACAAAACGGAAGTTGAAAAGTTTATTACCGCCAAAGGTCATGAGGTAAAGGATTTCGGACCTTTCACCAACGTAAGCGTTGACTATCCCGACTATGTTCATCCGGCAGCTGCGGCTATCGAAAAAGGCGAGTTCGATTTCGGTATTTTTATTTGCGGCAGCGCCAACGGAGTAGCCATGACCGCCAACAAGCATCAGGGCATTCGTGCCGGTATCGCCTGGGCAAAAGAACTTGCCAAGCTAACGCGCCAGCACAACAACGCCAATGTGCTTTGTCTCCCTGCCCGCTTTATTTCTCTCGACACTGCCAAAGAATGTATTACTGCTTTTCTCGAAACTAAATTTGAAGGGGGCAGGCATGAGGGCAGAGTGAAGAAGATTATGTGTTAGTTGAGTTCATGGTTTAAGGTTTATCGGCATGCGGAGGCATATCATGCGATAACAGGCTGGTATTTCTTTTAAAATATTGTGGTTGAGTGATTGGCAGATACCGAAGAGAGCACTAATCAGCATATCAGTTTGTCTCAAACATTTCTATAATGTTTTGGGATGAATACCAGCTTTGCGCACCCCCTATATATTAAATGCAGTTTTTCTTGACATGGTCGCGAAGTAGGCAGAAAACACCAGAACCTCGAGTAACTGGTTTTTTTTGAGTGGAAGCTTGTTTTCAAAATCTAATTTACACGGACATGAAAAAGATTTTACCGATATTATTATTCATTCAACTGTCCTGTTTGGTTTCCTCTCAGGAGATTGATGTAAAGAAGAACATCATTTATGCAGATGGCGAGCCCTGTATGAAAGTAGATTAAGAGCGACCTCAACAGCGTAAGCATTGCTGACATGGATGGCAACGATATTATTTACCTCAAATACATTCGTCATACCAAGTGCTCATTGCTTTATAATAAAAATATTTTCCTGAACAAAAAGGAACCTTCACTTCAAAAACTTACATCTACTCTGTCAAGCTCCTAATGTAAAGACTGCTTGATACTAAGGTGATAGAAGACTGCAAAGTAAATACCACCCGTATCGAAAACTTTGTTTTGAAATACGATGAAGGAGTAGAGCATGACGATGATGAATAATACTTAACCGGTGCGCTCTTAACTAATCACTAATTTTCTTTCTTTCGCGGCTGAATGAAGGTAAAGGTTTTTATTTTCCTATTCGCGGTCATGGCAGCTATGAACTCCTGCCGCAAAGACGAGGTGTGCAAACACGAACCCCAACTCTGCTTTACTGCCACCCCGCCCACCGCCCGGGCCCTGCAATGGATTTTTTTCGATGCTTCCTGCTCCGAACATACCGAAGTATATACCTGGAGTTTCAGCGATGGAGCCATTGGCGGCAACGATACCATAACCAAACGCTTCAGCCGCCCAGGAACTTATACCATACAACTTATCGGTAATACTCAATACTGTCGGTTCCAGGCCATTACAAAAACCATTATCATTACTCCCTGATTAAAACTCGCGGTCAAAGCCTAGTTCATCCATCAATAACCCCAGCTCACTGTAAATTTCCTGTTTGGTAAACCCATACTGCTCAAGCGAATATTCGTGAGCGCTCTTGTAGTTGCGGTGGCGCGCTTCTTCTTTTGAAAGCCGCGCCAGAAACTTTTCTGAAGACTGCCAGTTAAAGTAGTCATATATTTTTTTTACAGTTCCCTGCGGGTTGTCAAGCAGGTCGTCATATCGCAGTTCAATAAACTGTGCTGAAGGAATGGTGTCGCGCATTTCTCTGGTATATTTGAAAAAATCAATGCCAAGTTGCGCCCATGCTTTTTTCTGTGGCGCATCATCACTCATTTCAGGCGAAACAAATCGGTACATAGCAGTGAACATGCTTGCGCACGAAGGTACTGAGTCGTACGGGTGGCGGGCTATGTAAATAATCTTAGCATCGGGAAAACGCTGAAGCAGGCTCTTGAAGCGACCGGTGCTCATTACATTTTTGGCGAGATAAGTTTTATCGCGTCCCGCACGGTACACAAAGCGCTTCACACAACTTTCGTAAAAATCCATTACGCTATTACGCACATCATCAGGCTGTTTATCAAGGAACTTGCAGTCGTCAATCAAATCGAAATACGGAAACGGAATAAAAACACCCGGGCTGTTGAAGGTTTGAGCAAACACCAGTTCATCTTCTTCAGTTTTGTTGAAGCCCATGGTGTGGATGTCGTCCCATCCGCCCCAGAATTTGTTATCAAGCTTATCCATGGTGTTACTGATAAAGCCCCGCAGTATCTTTTTATCTACCCACCGGAAGAGATAATAAAACTGCACGAAAGATGAGGTCATGAAAAAGGTATGGGCATATTTAGTGTAAACAAACCTCTCTTGGTCTAACGCCAACAGACGGTGAAGGAAAGTGGTGCCGCTGCGGGGATTGGCAATGATGAATACCGGCTGGTAGATTTGAACACGGTAATGTCCTCGGTGAAAAATCTCATCAAGCAGTCGGAAAAAAAGCGAAAGCAACTGATGCATCGAATAAAGAAAAATGAAAAACACACTTAGCACCCAAATTCTCCATTTAAACTGCCGGTATGTTTGGCGGATTATTTTGCCGAGCACACTGTACCTGACGTAATAGAAAGATGCTGTAAAATATTTCATAAATACAGCACAATATTATTGAATTTCAATTCGCGGAAATTGGTGTTATTCGTAGCGTTAATCATGTTTTCAAACCGGCAACTATTTTTAAATCATCTGGCACAAACCAGCCCCTCACCACTCCTCCTTGAAATTGAGCGGGCTGAAGGAATGTATCTGTATACGGCTGACGGCAAAAAGTATCTTGACATGATTGCGGGGATTTCAGTAAGCAATGCCGGTCACTCTCACCCCAAAGTGGTAAAGGCAGTAAAGGAGCAGGCAGAAAAATATATGCACCTGCTGGTGTATGGCGAATTGGTTGAAAGCCCGCAGGTGAAATACGCTAAGCGGCTTACGGAATTGCTCCCCGAAAAGCTAAACAACGTTTACTTCACCAACAGCGGCACCGAAGCCACCGAAGGCGCCATGAAGCTGGCCAAACGTTTCACCGGAAGAACACAAATTATTTCCTTTAAGAACGGCTACCACGGCAGTACGCAGGGCTCGTTGAGCGCAATGGGCAATGAAAGTTTTAAAAGAAAGTTCCGCCCCCTGCTGCCCGATATGCTGCAACTTGAATTCAACAACAGGAATGAGCTTGAAAAGATTTCGGAAAAGACTGCTGCTGTAATTTCCGAAACCGTTCAGGCGGAGTCGGGAGTTACAGTACCGTCAAAAAGCTTTATACAGGGTTTGCGTAAACGCTGCGATAAAACAGGCGCTCTTCTGATTCTCGATGAAGCACAAACCGGCTTGGGAAGAACAGGTAAAATGTTTGCCTTTGAGCATTTTGGTATTGAGCCTGATATACTGTTGCTTGCTAAAGCACTCGGTGGGGGAATGCCACTCGGGGCTTTTATTGCTTCAATGGAAATAATGAAAACACTTTCAGAGAACCCAACTCTCGGACACATTACTACCTTCGGAGGTCATCCGGTTTGCTGCGCAGCCGGCTTAGCTGCCTTAGATGTGGTGATGAAAGAAAAGCTGGTTCAACCTCTTGAAACTAAAGGAAAACTTTTGGAAAAGCTTCTTACTCATCCAAAAATAATATCGAAACAACGGGTGGGTTTATTGATGGCTTTGGAGTTTGAAGGCTTTGATGAGAACAAGAAAATCATTGACCGGTGTATCAAGAAAGGGGTTCTGACCGATTGGTTTTTATTTGCTCCTAACTGCATGCGTATTGCTCCGCCACTCATTATTTCAAAAGAGGAAATCATTTTCGCCTCCAAAGTCATTCTCGAATCTCTTGACGAATGAAAAAGGGACTTGTAATTATTCTGTGTGTTGCCGCTCTGCTCTCTTCATGCAAGAAGGAAGAAATTAATTTGCTTAATCAGCAGGTTGATTCCCATACGATACTTACTTTAAACGATGTATTTTTCGTGAATGATTCCACCGGTTTTATCTGCGGAGGCGACAAATACAATATCGGGATCTTTCTAAAAACATCGGACGGGGGAAACACATGGAGCATTCCCGACTCGATTATTCCAAAGGAAGCTTATGCCCAGTACTTTTTCAATGCCAGCGAAGGCTTTGTTGGCGGCTACGACACCTGGCTGGCTCATACAACCGACAGCGGCAAAAACTTTTCCTCGTATTCCAAGTATATTCTTCCGCTTCTTGATATTTCATTCAGCGATAGACAACATGGCGTTTATGTTACCGGAAGCGGATATTTGGAGGGTAAAATTTGTACAACAACAAATGGAGGAAGTATATGGAACTGCACAGATATACAAAACAACATGCGCAGTGTTGCTTATGCAGATGCACAAACAGTTTTTACCGGTGGCTATGGAGTTATTTATAAATCAACTAATGCGGGGGCAACTTTTTTCCCGCTGGACATTAACGGTGACTTTTTTACAGCGATTGACTTCCCTACCACCAATACCGGTTACTTTGCAGGTTACCAAAGAATGATTTTAAAGACAACAAATAAGGGAAATTCTTTTGTCAAAGTGATGAAAGAAAATACCCCATTTGGCAAACGGGAACATTTTCAGGCAATAGATTTCTGGAATGAAAGTGTTGGGTTTGTGGTGGGCGATGAGGGGCTGATGTATAGAACAACCAATGGCGGGGAAAGTTGGCAGAAGATAAAATCATTTACAAGAGTAAACATCCACGATATTCACTTGTTTTCCGCCAATTCAGGAATTGTTGTAGGCGATGAAGGAAAGATATTTCTGTTTAGTATATAAATTGTTAGAAAACCACACCACTGCTCATTTCAAAATACTGCGCAACGAACAAATGAGTTTTAAGGTTGGTTCCGATAAAAAACCTGGTTGATTTTGATTTTCCGAAATCGGGCAGATAATAGTTAGCGCCAATCTTTGCATAAGCCGGAAATGTTTTTACGGGATTGAATGCGTAAACACCAGCCATAAAAAATATTCCTACCCGCCCCAGTATGATTTCATCACCTGCAAACAGGCTGAATTTAATGGCTGAAGCGGTTGGCCCGTATTTTCTTTTTTCTTTTACCAGCGTTACAAAATCATAGTCGCCTTGGCTGAATTCGATACAAGCCCCGCCTAACACTTTATTCGCAATGCTTGTATAGCGGGCATATGCTGCCGTACCGATATAAGTCGGATATTTGGGGCCGCCATAAGTCTGCATTTCACTAATTGCAAGACTCACTTTCACCATTACCTCGTTTTTCTTTTCAGGCTTGGGTACCTTACTACGGTTGTATTTTAAGTCAGAACTTACTTTGGGAAAATAGCGCACACCCATGGTAAACGCGGGAACATTAATTCCCAAATTGGGTAACTGAATAGCAGCGTTGGAATAATGAGTAAGACTGATTCCGAACATGACGTGTAGATGTTCGTCCGGTTTAAGGTCAACGCCTAAGCGAAACTGGTCAGCAGAGTTAATCAGAGAACCAATTGCATTGTTATCTCTGTTCCTTATAAGGTTAAAATGTGTTGGTGTAAATGCAAGACCGGTTCCGATGCGAATGAAAAAATCAATATTCCGGCTACGGACTATCCAGAATTTAGCAACTGCAAGAAGCATGTACGCATTCCCGTAGACTTCCCGATCGCCATTATGAGCTATCACAAAACTGCCTCCGAGTTCCGGGTAATGCAGTTTACGCTGCCAAGCTTTTTCACCAAGCGTTTGCTTGTAAAAGGTGAACTCAAAGGAATGAGTAAAATCCGTCACAGAATTTTTGAACTTGCTGTTATGCGGAATAATTCTTCCGAACTGGTAGTTTGTTTCAACAGAATATCTTCCGATTTTTCCGAATCTTTCATCAGCTTTCGCCATTGAAACCAGGAATAAGAGATAGAAGAAAAGAATTTTCTTTGCCACAGGTCTAAAATAGAAAAGCATACTTCTAAAACACGTATCCTACATTCAATTCCAAAAATTCCGCCTGTCCGAGGTTAGCGCTGACGCATGCCCCGATGAAAATGTTATTGCGCGGATGCAGATACGGGTCGAAAAGGTAATAGCTTAATCCAAAGCGGGTGCAGATATACTGTTTGGTGTAATAACTATATGCGCTTGATTCTTCATAAAAATTATAGAACGTTTTGTAAGCCGGCTTATAGAGATTGACACCAGCTTCCATATTGATGGCAAAATGTCCCAGTTGAAATTCGTTTCCCAGGAAAACAATAAAAGCTGATGAGCGAAGTGTAAAATGCGAATCAAAAACTTTATGTTCACGAATAAACTCCTCATACATCGGGTAGTAACGATAAGTGGCGCCAACTTTCACAAGAAAAACCTTCCACAATCGTTTACTCGCGTAAACCGAAGCCGTGTAAACAGGATACTTCTTCCCGTTAACCGGACCAAAAGCGCTTCCTTTTTCCTGAAATCCGGAGCCAAAACGAAAATTAATGTGCCACTTTTTTTCGGGCGCCACTGAGTCAAGCGAGTGTATCCTTTCCTTCTTGCCGAAAGGGTAAACAAGTGCCCCTATGTAAACCGCAAAATTGTTTACACCAACATTAGGCAAAACCGTATGTGCATTGGAAGCATGGTACCAAATTCCGCCCAACTGCAAACTTACCTTTCGGGAAACATTCCATTTCATGTTGGCACCAATAGTGTATTGCCATGTGCAGTACGAGCCTGCTCCCTGGTTTCTCGGATTTCGAATGGTATCGTACGGTCGGGTAAAAATAGCCAGTCCTAGCCCGTAACGAATTTCAGCTAATAACTTAGCATCTTCATTTTTTGCTGTTGAAAAGTACACAGTAGGGACAATAGAAATTTGTTCACCCAGAATTTTCGGGTTCCCCAATTCCTGGAAGATCAGCGACATTCCCAAACGCGGGTAATTGAAAAGCCGGTGCCACACTTTATTGCCTGCAACTTCATAACCCAAATGAAGCTCAACTGTATTCGAAAAAATGTTGGGTGGAAAATTCGGATAAACAGGAACCACTTTCCCCGTAGCATAATGAGCTTCAAGAGTAAAAGTATCTTTTAGTTTTTCGCCTCCTGCCAGTACCTGAAAATACAAACCCAAACAACAGATAGAAGTAAAAATTAAAAAACGGATGCCTTTCATAATTTTACGCAACCTAAAAAAAATTTTATGAGCACAACAAAGCTGTGGTTTAAAACAAGGGGCGGAAAAATAGTTTCTTATTTTCTGCAGGGTCTTTTACTGCTGGCGCCAGTTTTTGTAACCATCTATGCCATCTTCTCCATTTTTGACTGGCTCGATACAAAAATTGAAACATTGTTTCAGTCGCTTTTTCATTTCTATTATCCCGGTGTAGGAATTGTTGTTATGTTTTTTTTAATTGCGTTAATCGGATTTGTAGGCTCGCTGGTGTTTGTACAGCCCATTCTTCACATACTGGATATGATTATGGAAAAAACACCATTAGTGAAAGATATTTATACTTCAGTAAAAGATTTTTTCAGTGCTTTCATCAGCAATAAAAAAAAATTTAATAAGCCGGTGATGTTCGAGATAGGAAAAAATTCGGGGGTGTACCGTATAGGTTTTATCACTCAGGAAAATTTAAGCGAAATGAATATTCTGGATAAGGTGGCAGTTTACACTCCCTGGTCGTATAATCTGTCAGGTATTTTATATCTCGTAAACCGCGACCAGGTGCATGTATTGAACGATGTGGGTGCCGGAGATTTGATGAAATTTGTGATGAGCGGGGGCGTGACAGAAATTGATGATGAAAGTGGCACTCCCCGCAAAATAAATCTGAAGACAGAAATCAGAACTTCGAATTAAATGCAAAAACAAGTTTCCTTTATTGTTTTGCTTCTGCTGTTTCAGTTTACTGCAAATGCATGGGGCTTTTGGGCTCATCAGCGTATTAACCGCATTGCCGTTTTCCTTCTTCCCCCTGAAATGATTTCGTTTTACAAAGAAAATATTGACTATATCACCGAACACGCTGTTGACCCCGACAAAAGGCGGTATGCTGTGGCTGACGAGGCTCCACGACATTACATTGACCTTGACCATTATTGCATTCTGCCATGTAAGGAGGTGCCGCTCAGATGGGCTGAAGCAGTAGAAAAATATTCTGAGGATACTTTGAAGAGTTATGGTATCGTTCCCTGGTATATTCAGTTGATGATGTATAGGCTTACTGATGCATTTAAAGAAAAAAACAAAGGAAAAATTCTCCGGCTTTCGGCAGACATCGGGCATTATATTGCTGACTCCAACGTTCCGCTTCACACCACCGAAAATTACAACGGCCAACTAACCAATCAAGCTGGCATTCACGGATTCTGGGAATCGCGTATACCGGAATTGTTTGCGGAAGATTATGATTACTTTATAGGTAAGGCTGAGTTTGTTTCCAAACCATCGGAGAAAATATGGACAACAGTTCTTGAAAGTCATGCAGCAGTTGATTCCGTTTTAAGTTTTGAAAGAAAATTGAACGAAACTTTCCCTGCGGACCAGAAGTATGCCTTTGATACGCGCGGTACCGTTACATCAAAAATGTATTCTGAAGAATATACGCTGGCATACAGCCGAATGCTTGATGGCATGGTGGAGCGGAGAATGAGAAGTTCAATCAAGATGGTGGCTGATGTTTGGTTTACATGCTGGGTAATTGCCGGTTCACCGGATTTAAACAAAACCGAAGAAAAACAATTAACTCCTGAAGAACAGCAACAGATTGAAGCCGAAGAAAAAGCCTGGAAAGAAAAAAAGAATCCTCAACTCGGGCATCCTCACGCTGAAACCGGGAAGGAGGGGGTGAAGTAATTATTTTATTTGCCCGAATAACTGTCTTGCCAAGTCAAAATACCCTTTGCTGGTTTGCGAATTATCAAGCGACTCTTTCGAAGAGATAATAGCTTCCAAATTTCGCTTAGCTTCTTCGGGCAAGTTTTTTGCAATAAAAATTTTTGCGGAAAAATACCTCGCTGCCTCTCGGTTAAACAACCCTTTAGAATTGTATAATAATTGAAACTGACCTAATGCTTTCTCTTGTTCGCCTGTCATAAAAAGCGCATAGCCATAATTTAATCGCCACCAATCCAGTTTGCCTGACACAGTTGCACAATTATTTATGTCTTCCAAGAGCTGAACCGCAGCGGAATAGTTTTTTATCTCATTCTGGTAAGTTCCGTACATTAGAAAAGGCTCACAAGTTGAAAACTGTCTCATAGCGCGCTGATGTATTAATGCAACATAATGAACAGGTGTCATGTCTATCAATGCTTGATAAGTACTGAATGAAAAGCAATGCTGAAAAACAATTAGTTTTTGGGCAAGCAAGAATTCATTTAGATATGCAAAGGTGTCAACAGAATTGCAGAACTCAGTTAATACTTCAACGCATTTATCTGACGAATCGGCAAACAAGCGGAGTCCGGTGTAAAACAAATCCATTTTTCTTTGATAAATGCGTGAGTATGTGTTTAGCACACTTTGCGCATTATCATAATAACCCAGCTCGCTGTAAACAAATGCGCCATTTAAAAAAGATGTTTCGTCCACTTCCTTGAAATTGAAACAGGAATCAAGCCAGTCGAGTGCATCTTTCATCTTTCCTTTATAGAAATATTCCGAAGCTATGTCGCATCGTAATCCTGCTTCATTCGGGAAGTATTTGGCAATTAGTTGATACAACTCAATCGCATCGTCAAATTTATTGGCCCGTATAAATTCCCTGGCATAATTGGCTATTTCATATGCTTGTGCTCCATTGTTTTGCAGCATTTTCATCAGTCGCGCCATTTCACTGTGCAGCGAATCTTTCATTAAGGCTATAGAGTAAACCGTGCATAAACCCTTACGTACATCAACTCTTCCCGGGTCAATCTGTAAGCACTTCTTCCAGTAGCTTTCTATTTGCAAGACAATACTGTCAGCCAAAAACTTAGGTCTTTTGTAATCCGAAGTTTCAAAAATTGAAGCATCCACTTCCGGCCAATACCTTGTGTTTTGTTTAAAGAAAAGAGCATGATTTAAAATTACATTTCCCTTCATCATCAATGCGTCCACATTTTTCGGTTGCTCGCTTAAAATAGAATCCAAGAACCCGTTGGCCCCATCAACTTTATCATGAATTATAAACTCTGTAGCAACAGAAATAATTTCCTTTTGAGCATTCAGTAAACCTGAAGAAAGAAATGAACAGGTAAAAGCCAGAATTAGTTGTTTCATTATCCCAAAATAAAAAACCGCCCTGAAAAGGCGGTTGTATTTTCTATTAACTAATAGCAATTAACGATTGATGTTATGAATTTATCATTACCGGCATAACCAGCATAAGTAAATCTTCGCCCTCATTTTTTTCTACCGGGCGAAGTACGCCTGCACGTGTTGGCGTTGAAAGTTCAATTTCAATATCTCCGGAATCAAGCACACTTAGCATTTCAATTAAAAAGCGGGCATTGAAGCCAATCTCAATATCGCTGCCTTCGTAACCGCATGTAAGCCGTTCGTTTGCCTCGTTGCTAAAGTCCAAATCCTGAGCGGAAATTTTCAATTCGCTTCCGGTAATGGTCAGAATAACCTGGTATGTTGTTTTGTTCGAATAAATCGAAATTCTCCGAAGCGCGTTCTGAAACTCAAGCCTGCTAATCGAAAGTTTATTCGGGTTGTTTTGCGGAATTACTGCATTGTAGTCCGGGTAGTTGGCATCAATCAGCCGGCAAATCAATTTCGTGTTTTCAAAAGTGAAAAACGCATTTGATTTATTGTAAGAAATATTTACCCCTGATTCAGATACAGGCAATGCGCTTTTCAGCAAACCCAGAGCTTTTTTAGGAACAATGAATTGTGCGGCCTTCGCAGTTTTAACATCTTTACGAGTCAGTTTCACCAGCTTGTGTGCATCGGTGGAAACAAAAGTCATTCCTTCGGGAGAAACCTGGAACAGTACACCGGTCATGGCCGGGCGCAGGTCATCGCTGCTGACAGCAAAAAGAGTTTTTCCAATTGCAGCGCTGAAAGCTGATGAAGGAATATTTATCTCCGTTACTGCCTCCGGCTGTGGAATTTTAGGGAAGTCATCGGCATTCTCCCCACTTAATTTGTAGCGTCCGGTCTCCGAAATTATCTCCACTCCAAAAGTTTTGGAATCAACTTTGAAAGTGAGCGGCTGCTCGGGAAGAGTTTTTAAAGTATCTAAAAGAATTCGCGCAGGAATTGCAATGCGCCCGCTATCTTTAGCTTCTACTTTCAGCTCAGTACTCATAGATGTTTCCAAATCGGTAGCAAAAACGGTCAGGTTTCCGCCTTCTATTTCAAACAAAAAATCTTCAAGGATGGGTAATACGGAACTTGAGTTAATGACACCGCTTATAGTTTGCAAACTCTTAAGCAGTGCCGAAGTTGAGGCAATAAATTTCATCGGCTAGTCTTTAGTGGCGACAAATATAATTATTGAAAGAAATCGGAGGGGCTTACTTTTTTTACCTTTACGCGCTCAAAATTTAAACACAGTTGACGCTCAATCGGGGGCTTATTGCCTTTCTCTTATTCCTGTCTGCCTCTTCCTGTTCCGATTCCGGAAAACTTTCAAGAGCTAAAAATTTCCCTGCGGTAGTACTTGATACTATAGAAGTGATTGCTTCCCGCGAAAATCCATACCGCGCCTCTGCCGATAAAGACTTCGACCTGATTCACACAAAACTTGAAGTAAAATTTGATTATGCAAAACAAGAACTCGATGGTAAGGCAACCCTTACTCTAAAACCTCATTTTTATCCTCAATCTGAGCTGGTTATTGATGCCAAGCAATTTGATGTGCATGAAGTAAGTTTAATTTCCGGGGAAGATATCCGTACCGGTCTGAAGTTTATCTACGATTCTTTGCAGTTGAAAATTGAACTCCATAAAAAATACTCGCCTGATGAAAGGTTGAAAATTTATATTGATTACACTGCTAAACCGGAAGAAGTAAAGGCGGTTGGAAGCGCGGCCATTAATGATGCCAAAGGCCTCTATTTCATCAACCCGTTTGGTAAGGATTCTTCGAAACCGATTCAAATATGGACACAAGGCGAAACTGAATCAAGCTCATGCTGGTTTCCGACCATTGATAAGCCGAACCAGAAAACCACTAATGAAATTTATATTACACATCTGAAAAAGTATGTTTCTCTCAGCAACGGTAGTTTAGTTTCCTCTCAATCCGTTAATGACAGTTTGGTTACAGATTACTGGAAAATGGATTTGCCTCATGCCCCCTACTTAATCATGATGGCAATTGGCGATTATGCAATTATTCAGGACAGGTGGCGCGATATTCCAGTAAGTTATTATGTGGAACACGAATATGCACCTTATGCAAAACAGATTTTCGGGAACACACCGCACATGATGGAGTTCTTTTCGCAAAAACTTGGCTTTGATTATCCCTGGCAGAAATATTCGCAGGTAGTTGTGCGCGACTATGTGAGCGGGGCGATGGAAAATACAACTGCCACACTCTTCGGAGAGTTTATGCAGCGAAATCACCGCGAACTGTTGGATGACAACAACGAGGATGTTATCAGCCACGAGTTGTTTCACCAATGGTTTGGCGATTTGGTGACCTGCGAAAGCTGGAGTAACACTCCGTTGAACGAATCATTTGCAACCTACGGTGAATATTTATGGAATGAATACAAATACGGGAGAGAACTGGCTGATTTGAGATTTTTTGAGAATTATAATAAATACCTAAACGAAGCCAAAACAAGAAATGTTGATCTGATTCGTTTTTATTATCCAGATAAAGAAGACATGTTCGACAGGCACAGCTACGAAAAGGGGGGGTTGATATTACATTACCTCCGCAAAGTAGTGGGTGATAGGGCATTTTTCAAATCACTGGAATTGTATTTAAAAACCAACCAGTTTAAACCCGTTGAGGTTCACCACCTAAGATTGGCTTTTGAAGAAGTTACAGGAAAGGATTTAAACTGGTTTTTCAATCAGTGGTTTTTATCATCCGGTCATCCTGTGCTTGACATCAATTACAGTTTTGATATTGACAGTGTGTATGTTACCATTGAGCAAAAGCACAATACCGGCAAGGAATTGACTTATCGTTTGCCTTTTCAATTGGGAATCTGGCACGGAGCAAATCACGAGTCTAAGGATATAGTTCTGAAAAAGAAGTTAGAGGTGTTTGCTTTCAAAACTCTCGGCAAGCCCGATTTAATTGACTTTGATGAAGAGCGGGTGGTGCTTTGTGAAAAGAAAGAAAATAAAACTCTGGAGAACTACATTTTCCAGTACAAAAACTCGCCACTCTTTTTGCAGCGCCTTGAAGCATTAAAAGGGTTGAACAGTTTACAGGAAGAAAACGCAGAAGCAAAAAAAGTAATGACAGAAGCACTGAATGATAAATGCTTTTATCTACGCGAATTTGCTGTGAACGAGTTAAAGCTTCCTAAGGAAAAAACCGATACCATTTACTCCATCATTGAAAAAATGGCTCAAACTGATGAAAAAAGCTCTGTCCGTCAGGCTGCTATAGTAAGATTGGGTGAATCATCTTTTGTAAAAGAATTTCTCTCCCTGTTTGAAACTTCTTTGGGCGATAGCTCTTTTCGTGTGATTGGCGCTGCCTTACAAGCGGTCGGCAAAGCAGATTCAAAACGGGCGGTTGAGTTGGCGAAACGATTTGAAGCCGAAAAAAATCAGAGCATAACTTCAGCAGTTGCAGAAGTTTATTCGGAAGATGGTGATTCTGATTTACAAAGATATTTTGACCAAAAGCTTGAAACCTCTATCGATGGCAGTAAATACCTGCTGTTTTATTACTATGCCAATTTTCTAACCAGGATGGATAAAAACGTAGTGCTTCAGGGTATTAAAAAGATTGAAGAGCAGGCAATGGCTGTTGATGCTCATTTTCTTTTAGGTGCAGCAAAAGGTTCGCTGAAACGGATTGCCAAATCATTTGAAGACAAAAAGAAAAAAACTCAAGTTGACATAGCAACTGAAACAAGCCAAACCTCAAAACTTGAATTAGAAGACAAGTTACGTGACTGTGATATCATTGTGAGCGCTGCTAATGATGCCGTTGAAATGGTGAATAAAAAGATTGATTTAAAGAAAAAACGCGCTGACGAATAGAAAGCTACTCCTTTTGCTCACCCGGTAGACGCACGGGTGAATAGGTGCGGGAAACACCCTCTTTTGACACAACAATAAGCCGGTAATAAGAGGCGGTATACATGCTACGTGTATATCTATCTTTCTTTACAACCTCACCATTTTTTATTTTATCCTCTTTCAAATCAATATAGCCGCATTGCCTGAATTCGTTTTTCAGGTCATCAGTCTTTTCAATAATTATGTAACTATACAGCGAAGCATCTCGAAAGTGTATTTTAATAATAACCTCAAACTTATCGCGTACAACCTCCATGGTAAATGCACTGTCGGCAGGAGTAAACCGGTAGTCGTCCGTCTGCGAGTATACTTCCTTAAAACAGCCAGTAAAAACCACAAGGTATGCGGCAACATTCCAAAACTGCCGGAAAAAATTTTTTTTGCTCACATTAACCATAGAACACCATGTAAGATACGACTATGCTATAAGAATGACAAGTTCCCCGGAATGAAAATTCTTAACGGTTTATAGTTGAATGTACTTTCTACTACAGTTTATATTGCATATAATTTATTTTGGCAGGGGAATTTACATGTATAACTTGCGGTTATGAAGGAACTTCTTCTTTTGCACGGTGCCTTAGGTTCGAAAGAACAATTCGCAGATTTGGAAAGTACACTTTCCGGAAAATTTAAAACACATTCATTAGACTTTTCCGGTCACGGACGAAGAACTTCGCATCACCATTCGTTCACCGTGCAGAATTTTTCTCATGAAGTTTTGCACTGGCTTAATGACAGCTACATTAAAACCATTGACTTATTCGGTTATAGCATGGGTGGCTATGTAGCACTTTGGCTGGCGCGTTTTTATCCTGACCGTGTCGGAAAAATTTTCACACTTGGCACAAAACTGAATTGGAGCGAAACCGAAGCTGAAAAAGAAATTAAAATGTTGAGTCCGGAGAAAGTTGTTGAAAAAGTTCCCGCCTTTGCGCATGAACTTGCAAAAAGACATGGTGAGCATGAATGGAAAAGCTTAATGGCAAAAACAGCTGCTATGATGAAAAATCTTGGACATACTCATCTCAGTGACCGCGATTTTTCATTGATTGAAAACCATATTTTACTGGGACTTGGAGAAAAAGACAATATGGTTTCCAGGGAAGAAACCGAGTATGCTCACCGACTTTTAAAGAATTCCGAAATGAAAATTTATAAGGATATGTTTCATCCCATTGAGAAAGTTCCGGTAGAGCTGTTAAAGAAAGAGTGTGAAGATTTTTTTGCCTGAAGTTTATTTCCCGGAATCCCTGAATTGTTGTTCCAAAGGTTTAGCGTGCTCCAAGTCTTTTTGAATTTCTTCGTTGAGCAGGTAAACCTCCGGCAATTCATATTCATCCCAGAAGACTGAATCATACTTATAAGAGGAGGAATACAAGTTGGTGAAAGCTGAAAAATTTCCGTTTTTCAAGTGAACCCCAACGTTCTCAGTGTTAAAATCATCGAAATAAAGTTCGAAAGTTTCTTCCACGATAAACAGAACTTCTCCGGTTTCCATATTCACCACATGGTGATTATAATTCCGGAGGATAGAACTGACCACATATTTGCCATTCACTTTTTCCGTTTCAATTACATCCTTTTCATTTACCAATTGCCAGCGACTATCATTAGCATATCGCGATTTTACATAATAGGGGTTTGGAAATTTTTCAATTTCCATGCGTGTCATGGCGTAGGTCTCTTTCGCGATCCAGATTTTTGCCTGCTCCAGTTTAGCGCTGCTGTTTTCTTTGTAACGAACGCTGATGATATATTGTGTTGAATCTTCCGCATAAACTTTAGGGGAATAGAAATCGAGTTTCTTGACATCCAAAAAATTGTTGCGGTTGTAACTGTACGGATTTTCTTTTAGCAAATCAACCAAGTGGTCGCCATGATTGTTCGCATCAATATTCCGTTCATAGTTTTCGCTTCTACGCTGTTTGTTTATACAAACTGATTCGTGAAACGAATACTGATACGCGCTTTTGCAGTTGAATGCTACGCTTACATCAGCCTCAAGTAACCGAACATACTTGCCGTTTTCTTTGTGATATTGCCGATAAAAACCAGTTACAATCAGTGAATCATACAGCAAATTCTTTTTCATGTTCTGAATTGCTTTTTGCAAAATGCTCTTGGCATTCATCGCCACAATGACCACTTCCTGTTTGGTTTCGACCGATGAAGAAAGCTCAATACGCAAAGTGTCAGAAGGTTTATAGTTGAGGATTGAAATCATTTTCGGTTGGTAGCCGATATATGAAACACGCAATGAATCCTTCAGGTTAATTTTTGGAACTGGAATTTCAAAGTACCCGTTGCCATCGGTTACTCCGCCAAGTTGGGTGTTTTTAACTTGAACAGCCGCCAAATCGAGCGGAATGTTTTTGCCATCTTTATCTAAAACATATCCTCGGAGTACAACATTTTCCTGAGCATAGATCCCTGTTAGGAAAAAAGAAACAAAAAAAGCGGTGATAAACGGTTTCATACGAACAACGATACAAATTAAACGCCTGAAAAATAAAATTGAGGTACATTTTTATGGCGGCAGCAGCACTTGTTGTTTGTCGGAAATAATCATGCTCCCGGATGCAGGTATAAAAAAGTGCTCACCAGCTATATGAACAAACTTTTCGCGCTTCGAAAAATTCAAGATAACATAGAACGTTTGACCTCCAAACACTCGTTTGTACCCTAATACATTTTGTGGAAGCCTATACGGAGGAACTAATTCCAGGATTCCTAACCGAAAGGCGGGATTATTCTCCCGGATTCTCAGGACTTGGCGCACAAAGTTCAGCAATGATTTTTCGTCCTCTGATTCAGACCGCACACTTATACTTCGGAAACTTTCATGCACCGGCAACCATGTGCTTTCAGCATTAGAAAACCCTGCATTATAGGAGCTATCCCATTGCATGGGCGTCCGCACCTCATCGCGATTAGGAGTCTCTCCCGCTAAATCAAAAATAATGCGCGGAACATTTTTCATCTTTCGTGCAATAGGGTCTAAGCCTTCTCTAAACGGAATCCGCGCATCAGTCATTCCTATTTCTTCGCCATAATACATGCAGGGAACGCCACGAACTGTTAGTTGAAACAAATGAAGCAGCTTAGCTTTTTGAACATCCCCCTTTAAGCGCTTCATGCTCCTTCGTCTGTCGTGGTTGCTGAAAACATAAACGGGCATAAACGGTTCGGGAAATTCTTTTTCGATGTTTTCAGCCAAAGTTCTGAAATACTTTGCATTGAATTTAAAGCGAAGCATCTCGAAGTTGAACACCAGGCCGAGGCCGTCATTTTTTTCCTTACCTAAATATTGTTTGATAGTTTCTCGGTTACCGCTTACTTCTCCAATCAGCATCTTTTCTCCAAACCCATCGCACACACTTCTCAGTTCTATGGCAAATTCAAAACTCTCAGGCTGGTTAATGGTGTACTTGAATTGCTGAAAAAAGCCATCTGGATTTTTTTCATCAGGAACGGCTTTCCACGAAAAAGGATTGTCTCGCAACAAGGAGTCTTTAAACAACACGTTGAAAATATCAAGCCGAAATCCATCTACACCTTTCCTTAGCCAAAAACTGACATTTCCCAGCATTGCCTTTTTAACTTCAGGGTTACGGTAATTCAAATCTGGTTGAAAAGGAAGAAAACTTGCCCAGTAATATTGCTTACGCTCCCTTGAATAATTCCAGCCGCTTCCACCGGTCATGCTCCTCCAGTTATTAGGCTTATCCGCCCAGATATAAAAATCCTGTTGGTTTTGTTTGAGTAAATCTTGTTTAAACCACGGATGTTCAACCGAAGTATGGTTCATCACCATATCAAAAATTATTTTCATCCCTCGTTTATGAGCTTCGCCAATCAGTTGCTCTGCATCTGCAAGTGTACCATACTCGGGAGCTATATCGCAGTAGTCGGATACATCATAACCGAAATCCTGTTGGGGTGATTTGAAAAAAGGAGAGCACCAAATCGTTTCAAAACCAAGCTCTTTGATATAATCCAGTTTCTGAATTATTCCCTGAATATCTCCAATGCCGTCATTATTACTGTCGTAAAATGAGCGTGGATAAATTTGATATATAGTGGTTTGGTGATACCATGGTGTATGCGCAGACACAGATTGTAAATTACAAATTGCAAACAAAATGCAGAGCAATAATACCCATACATTTTTTGTCCCCATCATAATTTGTCAAGCTTAAATTGTCTGCGGCATTACCAACTCAAATCATTTTCGTCAAACTTTTTCATGAATTCATCTACAATTTTTGAATCGCCTTTCTTTTTGGATGGCTTTGTAGTAACTGAAGTATTCTTTTCCAAATAGTCGGTCATTTTGTTTTCCCGCTTCCTGTGTTTTGCTTCTGTGGTTTGTGATTCCTTTTTTTGAAAGTCTTTTCGGAACTCAGGTCTTGGGGAAAATTGTTTTTTGTCTGAATGAGGCTTCCTCTCTTCAAACTTTCTATCATTCCTAAAGTCGTTTCTCTGATTTCTTTCAGAGCGAAAACCGCTCTCGTTACTTCTCCCGCTATTTCCGCCTTCCTTTTCCTTAGCTCTTGTTACCAAGGGCCTTCCGCCTCGTTTGTTTTTGGCAAACACAACCAAAACCTGCTCTGCCGGTTCTGCGGGAAGTGTAATGAATGAAAAGTTATCATACACCCTCACATCATGAATCACTTTGGGGTCTATCCCTGATTCATGGGCAACAAACTCTACAATTTTGGCGGCATTCATATTACTGGTATGCCCTTTGGCTACAAAAAGACGCGCCTGGTTATTTCCGTGACTGTTTTGAGACGATATCTTTCCTACTTCACGATAACTTGACTCTTTGAGTGTTTCTTTAAAGGTATAATTAAGGATAGCCGACAAAACCTGAACCGGTTCACGGTCGTCTTCCAAAAGTTCCTGGGCAAGGGGAAGGTAATCGGTAGCGCTTTTATGCTCAAGTAAACGCATAAGGTCAGTTTTCAATTTCATCTTTTTAGTTTCAATCACAACATCCACTGCAGGTACGTCTTCTTTTCTGATTTGAGTCCGGGCAATTTTTTGAATGAAAAACAAATCGCGCTTCTCTGCCGGTGAAACAATGGAAATAGCAGTTCCATGTTTTCCTGCCCGGCCTGTTCTTCCAATCCGGTGCACATATGCTTCCGGGTCTTGGGGCAGATTATAATTTACTACGTGCGTTAAATCGTTTACATCAATTCCACGCGCTGCAACATCTGTAGCTACAAGAATGGTGACCTTGCGCATTTTGAACTTCTTCAAGGTAAGTTCACGCTGGCTTTGTGTTACATCGCCATGAATAGCTTCGGCATCGTAACCCCGGTCAATTAACTTATCGGCTACTACATCTGTTTCTCTTTTAGTCCGGCAGAAAACAATCCCATAAAATTCAGGCTCTGTATCAATCACCCGGCAAAGCGTTTCGAATCGGTCGTGGTCGCGTACTTCAAAATAAAGTTGGTCAACCAATTCAATGGTGAGTTCTTTCTTCTCCACAGCAATCATTTCGTATTCACCCATGAAAGTTTTGGCAATTTTCAGAATAGGCTGCGGCATAGTGGCGCTGAAGAGCAGCATTCTTTTTTTCTGGGGAACGCTTTTCAGAATTTCTCTTACCTCTTCTTCAAAACCCATATTGAGCATTTCATCGGCTTCGTCAAGTACAACATGAGTTACTGAATCCAGTTTCAAAGTTCCGCGTTCGATATGATCGCGGATTCTGCCCGGGGTACCTACAACAATTTGTATTCCTTCTTTCAGTGCGCGTGCCTGCTCCCCAAAGCTTGCCCCTCCGTAAACAGATTGAACACGCAACCGCTTTGCGCCTTTGAAAGATGAAATTTCCTCAGCCACCTGAATAGCCAGCTCACGTGTTGGGCACATAATCAGGGCCTGCACTTTGCGTGATAAATCATCAAGCTTATCAATCAGCGGAAGACCGAAAGCCCCCGTTTTACCCGTTCCGGTTTGCGCCTGCCCTACAATGTCTTTTTCATCTTTTAACAATAGCGGAATCGTTTTCTCCTGTATCGGAGAAGGTGTTTCCCATCCTTTCTTCTGTAATGCAGTAAGCACATTTTCACTCAGCCCGAGCGATTGAAATTTTTCCATTTTTACAATAATTACACAAGTAATACAGTAATTCTACTGTCATCCTGTCGGTTAATAAATAATTTTCGCTTTGCTACCGAACTTATTGGAGAGAAAACTTAGATGAGCTTTGCAGTGAAAGGTCAACACCTCCCGCTTTGTTCAGATATGCGTTTCGAAAACGCGGGGCGAAGATAACAGAATAATTGAGTCCGCTTACTTTTTAATTAATTCAGCCGGTAGGTATGTTCCGTATTTACCATCACCCAATTTATATTTTCCGGCATTGGGACCTGCAGGTACTATTTCCCCAATACCCACCATATCTTCCGGGTTATATTTATACACTATGTGGTCAGAAGGCCAATGAAACACTTTGTCCGGATTTGGCTGATTCCTGGCTTTTGCTGCTGCAGGTTCTTTATCAGCCTTTAGCCAGGCTGGCCCGGGTGCCTGAGGGAATCTTCCAATTCCGTAATTGGTTTTGGGCTTCACTTCAATTTGATAATGAATTTTTCCGGAATGTTTGCCATCGTTAAGCTCAACTAAATCAAATCCGGTTGCAGTTTGATTCATCATCGTTACGCCATTAAAATAAGGCATTTCAACCGGTGTACAGAAAACACGTATAGGATTATTCTCATCAACTACAATGATATCAGCCAGAATAGAATCAAGCTCAACATGAACAAAGCCGTCTTTCATGACTACCGTTCCATAATCCTGATACCAGTATTCCGGTGATTCGGGGGCTGTGAGAATAACCCGACCGTGCTCACTAGTCGGCACTACTTCATTTACAGTTCCATTTCCTAAAATCTTGTAATTACCCCCTAAAACAGACCCTCCAACATAAGCATAATAAGTATTTGCTCCGGCATAATTACTTCCTTCAAAATAACCACCAATAGAGATATCTGACTGATTGTATGAAATACCCACTACACCAAAGGCGTCCTGATTACGGGAGTTAGCAGTAAAGTAGCCTCCAACTGTATACCCGGGATTTCCAGCGGTGGTTCCCCGGTTTGTATAGCCTCTTACAGCGGCCTGAAAACCGCCTAATGTAGTACCGGTCAGATTTAATTGCGTGTAGGAACCAGGAGGATTAAATGTATTGGAAGCATTATCAACATAAGTATAATTTCCAATCCACACACTTGAATATTGAATGGCTGCAGCCACAGTTGCTGAACCGGTTGACTGCGCAAACGTGCTTGTATAACCTGCCGCAGGGTTTGTAGCGTAAATGCCAGCTCCTTGCAAAGTTTGAGGAGTTGTACCAAAAGTAATATTGCTTTCGTACCCTACATACCCCCCAACATTGTTACTATGCCCATAAATTGCATTCTGAATGATTGCATTTCCACCGGTACTTACTTCAAGATATGTAGTAGGTGTAGTAGTATTAATACCTACCTGCCCGTCTCTGGTTACACGAAGTCGCTCTGTCGCATTGGTGAAAATCGCCCAGTCATTATAGTCATTAGTGCCAATGTAATTTGCAGTTGGACTTGTACCCCAATTACCCGTAGTAAGCCATGCTCCTGAGGTGGTAGTAAGGTTTTGTGAGTTGGTAACTAAATTTATTGAACCATCAGGATTGTAGTCGAACCATAAGATTGAATTAAGTCCGTCTGCCCCCGCAGGTCCTGTTGCTCCTGTGGCTCCCGTGGCACCAGCAACACCTGTTCCTGTAGCACCTGTTGATCCCGTGGCTCCTGTATTTCCGGTAACCCCTGTATTGCCGGTGGAGCCTGTAACTCCGGTAGAGCCCGTGGCTCCTGTATTGCCCGTCTCCCCAGGAATGCCCTGCAAACCCTGAGCGCCCGTATCGCCCGTGGCTCCCGTATTGCCTGTTGAACCCGTGGCGCCTGTGCTGCCTGTATTACCAGTAACTCCTGTATTGCCCGTTGAGCCTGTAGCTCCCGTGGCTCCGGTCGGGCCCGTAGCGCCTGTATTGCCCGTCTCCCCTGTTGATCCCGTGGCTCCTGTATTTCCGGTAACCC
>CAZWAD010000004.1:0-127395 GCA_964631835.1 uncultured Chitinophaga sp. | reverse complement strand
TTGCTCCAGTTGAGCCTGCAAGGCCGTCTGCCCCCGCAGGGCCTGTAGGACCGGTGGATCCAACAATCCCAGTTCCGCCTGCTGGACCTGTAGCACCTACATCACCAGCAATTCCAATATTCCATGCTGAATAAGTTCCGCTACCTATAAAGCGGTCAACATTTATAGTTAGAAGAGTTCCAGCATATGTAGTAACTACTCCTTCTACATAATTTGTAGCTGTATTTGATATTCGTGCACGATCGTTGGGTAAATAGGCTAAACCGGTTTGTGTAACCCAAGTGTTGCTGCCTAAACCAATTGTAACTGTTGAAGTTGAGGTGGCTAGATATCCGGGTCCATTTTGTCCGTCAGCGCCCGGAGGTCCAGGAGCACCCGGTAAACCAGTGGCTCCAGTAGGTCCTATACTACCCTGTCCGCCACAAAGGGAAACCCATTGAGTTCCATCGAAGTAGTAAAAACATCCTAAAGTAACATCATACACTAAAAGTGCTCTGGCGGGGTTTACAACTGCCAGGCGCTGGGTTGTTGTAAGTCGCGGAGCAAGAAAGCCTTTATCGTTTGCCTTTAGTTCAAGTATTGAACTTGAATCGGGCGTGGTAGTTCCAATACCAACATTTTTATTCTGTGAAAATGAATTATACGTCAGAACAAGCCCGAAAACAATTAGTGGAAAAATTTTCCTCATCTAAACCAGGTCAAATAAAGATTCTCTTAAAAATTAACGCATTAAAGTCACATTCCCTTTTGCAGCCCTCGACTTTCCGTAGCCGTAAAACATATAATCACATTCCCAAACATACACACCCATCTCCTGCTCAACATTTTTATAAAATCCATCCCAACCCTCTTGAGGATCATTTGTTTCAAAAACTTTTTCGCCCCAACGATTATAAATTCTCAAATTGAGTTTGTCAATTTCCTTGTTCAAAACACGAAACAAATCGTTCACACCATCACCGTTCGGAGAAAATGCCGTTGGAATCAACAGCTCGTATGATGTTACATTAACAAGAAGAGAATCATAGGCAGCGCATCCAGCTCCATCTGTAACCATAATTGTATAATAAGTTGTCACTGCCGGATTTGCCGTAGGAGTTTTACAATTACCGCAATTAAGTGCATACGGTGGAGACCAATCCACTGAAGAGATGATGTTTGTGCCGATTAACGGATTGAAAGTGGTTGACTGGCCCTGAACAATATCTACATTTGGCCCGGCATCTACTGTAAATTTTTTACTTGCGAGCGCAAAAGGCTCGGGGGAGAAATCGCTTACACCACTTACTGTAACGGTAGATAGTCCCAACCCGGTTCCACCTGATGAGGATCCCAAATAATTCCACCGGTTTGGCGAATCCCAATGAGCTTCCTCAGACCAGGTTCCGTCAGTTACAGGATTGAAAAACATTTTTATGAAACTAGCATCGTTGCCCGACCGATGATAAAGTTTATGGTAAAAATTTGGATTGATTTTACAAAGAATATCATCCAGCGAATTCACATTGTAGCCATCATTAGTTGCATCACCTTTGATGAGCATTGCTCCGTAAATATTTGTGGAAGAAAATGAGGGGCTTAATTCTACCGGACGAAAAAGTGAGGGCGGATTTATATATGATGGCGAACCGGTTGGGAAAAAATATGCTCCTGCCGAATTAGTTGTTCTCGAAAGTTTCCCTCCGGCAACAGAACTTACAAACCCGTTATTTCTAGAAATTGCATTCGCGCCCGGATTGGTGACGTGCATTTCATTCACATCGGTAGCAAGTTCGGCATCGTTCAGGCTTAGTAGCCCCGAAGTAACTGCATCTAATGTCTGCCGCTTCACAACATTTCCGCCAAGCAAACTGAGGTTACTAAATGTGGTTACCGTGGCTCCTGTGATTTGTTGCGCACCACCATACATTTCCACCCAGCTACTATTTCCTGTATAAGAGCCGTTATTTATCCAGTCTCCTGCAAGTTTAATTGTATCACTATTTGCGACAATAGAACCATCATTTGTGATATTTCCCTCCACGACAATTGTACCAAGATTGTCAATATATCCGAGACCGGAAATTTGGGTATTGTAGAGGGAATTTGTTTTTACAACAAGAAACCCGCCATCTTTCACAAAAATATCAGCCCCTTTGTTATTGAACAAGGCTTGCCCGATAAGAGCAGTGTGCAAAAGCAATACAAAGAAGAAACAGTAAAGTTTGTCCATTTAATCATTTCTTCAAAATGGGGCGACCAAAATAACCTAATTTTTGCAACCTCAAAAGGGGCGGTTAATTCAATTTAGCTCCTAACACCACCTGTTTTTTGAACTTTTTCACCTTCCCTCTAAGATTGAAAACTTCAAGGTAGATAATATAGATGCCGGTTCGTGCTTTTTGGCTGTCGTCATCGGTTCCGTCCCACTGAAAATTTCCTTCGCTTCCGAGAAGTTCGTTTCGCACGAGAGTGCGGATTTCCCTCCCTTTAGCATCATAAACCTTAGCGTTCAAGGTATATCCGGCTTCTGAAAATTTATAGTTTATGAAAGTGAAATCTTTTTCGCCATCGTTATCGGGTGTAAAAACTTCGGGTTTAATTTCTATTTCGTCATCGGTAATTCCTGTTTCGCTGAATTGGGAGTTTCGATAAGTGGGAGTAGCAAACCCGACAGTTGAAGCAGCTGAGTGCCAGTTGTTTTTATCCTGGGTGGTTCTGTTGTAATCAATTCTTTCAAGTGAAACACCATTTTCGTCATCAAGTAGGGCAAAATGCCAGTCGTGGTCGTATGCCAGGGAATCAATGGTTGCGCCATTACGGATTTTCAAAACACAAATACTTTCGTTGTCGTCATAATTCGGCAAGTCAATGTTCAGAAGGGCTGAAGGATTTTCAACTAAGTAACTCAGCAAAATATTATCGGTTGATTCAGTAAGCGCAACAAATTCACTTGGGAAAAACAGGTAGCTTTCCGAAGAAACGGAAGTTTGTTCTAAAACATTTTGCGGGTCACGAATATCTTTCTCTAAAACCTCAATCTGCCTCAAATCAATTACTCTCGTTGAGCGATTGTAAAGTTCAACAAAATCATAGCCTCCCGTTCTGGGATTGAAAAGGATTTCATTGATGACAACATCACCGGGCTGAACCGAATCAGGAATGGCAAACCTTGCCGAACTACTCATGCCAAGAGGATTTCCACTGCAATCAGTAAGGTTTAAAACCTGAATTGTATAAATTGTCCCCTTGATAAATGGCTGCAAAAACTTTAACTGAATTTTATTATACTCTAATGCAATAGCTGTTGCCAAATAAGGTGAGCCCACATTATTATTTACCACATAGTTCGATTCAATTTCACAAAGCAAACTATTCATTACCTCACTGAAATAAACAGTTACAGTTGCACTGTCATCCAATGATGCCCGAATTACCTGCGGCAGAATTATATCAGGGCTTGATGTGAAAATTGAATTCCGTCTTCCAGGAGTTCCACCGGTTATATCAACAGAAGCCCGCCAGTTATCTCCCCGGCCACACGGGTTTGCCGGGTCAATCATTTCCAACGTCCAGCCGCCATCTTTCTTGGTATTGTCTTTGTACCACGAATCGGAATAAGGAACATAATGGATCAGGTTGTCAAACTTATCATAGAGAGCCAGATTGTCGCTGGTGTTGTTTAAAGACGGGAGACTTGAAAGTGCAATTACGCTTCCGTACGGCTGAAACAAAAATCCCGAATCGTTTTTGCAAACAATTACAAAGCTATCGGGCAATATGGTTCCTGAAGAGATGGTTACTGTTGTTGAGCCATCTGAAAATTTCCAACCGGAAAGAGAAACAGGAAATTGAGTTGTGTTGTATAGCTCAACAAACTCAGCCTGCGGAAGTGTAACACGCGGGTCGGGGTCGGCAAAAATTTCATTAATCACTATATCATGAACTCCCGGATTGTAAAATGAAAAAGGGAACGGGTAAGGATTCATCTGATTACCTGATAAATCTTTTACTCCTGAAATATCGAGCACATAGTTCGTGGCGTTTTGAAAAGGATTGGTAAAAAACAAGTGCACCAGGTTAAAGTTTACTCCATCGCGCACTGCCAATAAAGGAGCGCCAATTCCTCCGTTGATGAAATAATTGCTTTCATCATTTGCGCTGCCTGTATCCACTGGTTCAGAAAATACAACATCAATTTGGGTGGACGACAGAACAGGGACATTAGCAACAGTTGGTTTAGTGGTGTCAACTACAATGTTTCCTATTGAAAAGTCATCGAAGTAATACAGGTTGTACCGGCTTCCGGTGCTGTAATCGCACACCACACCGAAGTAACTTGTGACTGTTATGTTGTTGTCGTTAAAATTTCCCTCGGGCGCAAGATTGCTGCCACCAGTGCAGTCGGCATATACATTCCATGCGCCTCCGGTATGGCGCACTACACGGATACGAACGGAGTTAGTGGTTGAGCTGCTCATACATCCGGATGTTCCGGTAAAAATTTTAGTAACTGCTCCTCCGGTTTGCCGGAAAATATCGAGCGAATCAGGCGCTGTTCCTGATTCGCCAAGCTGAATGTAATAGCCGTTCAGGTTGCCGCTCAAATTCTGCTGGTCGCTGGCGAGGTAAATTCTCACTTGGTTAGTTGAACTGGGATTAAAGTCAAGGCGGACTAAAAAATTCCACTCCGTAGAATCAAGCATGGTGCTGGCAGTAGCAAGGTAAATCACCGAGCTGGCCTGCGGGCCGTTGCTGCGCAACACTCCGTTGCTGACAGTGAAATCGGCATTGTTGCCTACCCATGTGGGGTTATTAGTGAAATCTCCATCACTAAAGTTGTCGGTTAATTGAGAGAAGGAAAAAAGAGGCAACACCATAAACATAAAACTTCGTAATGGAGTAAGAAGAACACTAAGGAAAAAAATCAGAAGGGGGTGTTTCATGCGAGCAAGATAAATTTATTTTTGCCCTCCCGAAAAAAACAAAAAAGAATTGCAATAATGAAAGTAGCAGTAGTAGGAGCCACAGGGCTGGTAGGCAGCAAAATGCTGCAGGTGTTGAATGAAAGGAATTTCCCCGTAACGGAATTAATTCCGGTTGCATCTGAAAAAAGCGTTGGTAAAAAAGTGAAGTTTAAGGACAACGATTACGAAGTGGTAAACTGGCAAACAGCTATTGCAAAAAAACCACAGGTGGCAGTATTCAGTGCCGGAGGTTCGACTTCAAAAGAGCTTGCCCCTAAATTTGCCGAAGCAGGCTGTACGGTTATTGATAACTCTTCAGCTTGGCGAATGGAGCCGAATATTCCACTGGTTGTTCCTGAGGTAAATGCCGGTGTACTTACTTCAAAAGACAAAATTATTGCCAATCCGAACTGCTCTACCATTCAAATGGTGCTTGTGCTAAAACCGTTACACGATAAATACAAAGTTAAGCGTGTTGTCGTTTCCACTTACCAGAGTGTAACCGGTACGGGTAAAAAAGCTGTTGACCAGCTTATGAACGAACGCGCTGGGGTAAAAGGTGAAATGGCTTACGCTTACCAAATTGACATGAACGCTCTTCCTCACATTGATGTTTTCCTCGACAACGGCTACTCAAAAGAGGAAATGAAAATGGTGAACGAAACCAAAAAAATAATGGGCGATGATTCTATTCGTGTTACCGCAACAACAGTTCGTATTCCAACTATTGGCGGACACAGTGAAAGCGTAAACATTGAGTTCGAAAAAGATTTTGATTTAAACGATGTACGACAAATTTTAGAAAAAGCTCCCGGACTGGTGGTGGTGGACGACTTAAAAAATCTAAAGTACCCCATGCCTATTCATGCGCACGATAAAGATGAAACTTTCGTAGGCAGAATTCGAAGAGATGAAAGCCAGCCCAATACCCTCAATTGCTGGATAGTTTCCGACAACCTTCGAAAAGGAGCTGCCACCAATGCCATTCAAATTGCGGAGTATTTGATGGAGAAGAGAATGATTTGATTCCTTTTGAATAGCTCCTCCTTATCTTCCGTTTAATCAAATCCTGCTGAGAACCAAAATCTCTTTCTAAAAAAATAATGCTGTTGCAGGATTCTCTTTTCGGTTTCAAGTAACCCTGCTATCTCTTTTTTTTACTTTTTCAGCGAGTCGCGGATTTCCATCAACAGTTTATCAGTGCTAGAGGGTCCGGGAGGAGGTACTGGTACAGTTTCTTCTTTGCGCTTAGCGGCACTTATACCTTTAATTAGTAAAAACAACACAAAAGCCACAATAATAAAATTAACTGAGGCTGAAAGAAAGTTACCATATTTTACTGTGCCAAAAATTGTCAATTCTTCAAGTTGAGTAAGATGCGCGGCATCTAAAGCGGGCTTAAGAATAAGCGGGGTTACCACATCGTCAATCAGCGAACTTATAATTTTACCGAACGCTGCGCCAATAATCACAGCAACCGCCAGATCAACTACGTTGCCTTTCATGGCAAAGTTTTTAAACTCTTTGTACATACTCATAGCATATAAGTTTTAGGGTGAAGAAATATATTATAAAAATAAAAGAAACACTCGGAAAAAGAAACACAGTGACAGGAAAGCTTAAGATCGCTCAGATTTTTTCGATAACGTTTTTTTCAAGCCAGCCCACTTTACCATCGGCCAAACGAACCTTGCTCCAAGAACTTACGCCATCTACAATCTGCAACTTAATTCCTTCATGAATAGTAAACAAGTTAGTGCTCTGTTCGTCAGGCGCACTTTTTACTCCGGCATTTGAAACTATGAGTATTGCCCAATCGGAATATTCTTCAACTTGCTGTTGCTTAACCGCCAGCGCAACACAAACGGCAGAAAAAATAATGAGCAAAATACTGGGAAAAAGTATCACATTTTTTTTAACTATTAAAAAGTAAACTGCAAGCAGCAAAAACGCAACCCAAACAAACACAAGCGAAAAAATACTCCAACTTTTCGATGACCGTGATGTGGTAAAGGTATTCCAGGCGGTAATTATACTGAGTTGAGGGATGGGGGTTATCTTGTCAACAGCCCTTAACTGAGCCAATTTCAGGTTATGGGCAATGTCTTCATCATCGGGAGCCAGCTTATTGGCTCGTTCAAAGTTTAAAATAGCTTTACCGGTATTATTTAGTTTATAATAACAGTTGGCCAGGTTATAATAAATTTCTGCATTACGGTAACCTTGTGCCAAAATTTTTTCGTATAACGCTACCGCCTGTTCGTAATTTTTGTTTTTGTAAAGTGTGTTGGCTGAAGAGTATATTTCTTCAGCGCTCTGAGCATGTAGTGAGTTAAACATGCAAATAAAAACTACGATACATAAAAGGGGGAACTTTAAAGAATAAATGGAAAGTTTCGTTCTCATGCCTGAATACTATTTAATTTCATTTTCGAGATCGGCTATTAAATTAACTGCAGCCTCATAGTTCGTTTTCATCTCACTCCCCTCACCTACCGGTGAATAAAGCGCCAGTTCACAGATGTTCAATAAAGTTTTAAGCCCAGCAATTGTGTCAGCTTTGCAATTTTTTGCCAGTAGTTTCTCTTCTACATTATCTTTCGAAAGCTCTGCCATGTCTATACTTAGTTTATCGCCCAAGTATCCCCAAATTGCTTGTGATATTTCGGTATAAAAGCGTTTCTTGTCTCCTGCCGAAAGGTGTTTTTCAGAAGTGCTGAGTTTTTTCTTTGCCAGTTTCAGTGCTCTTCTCCGTTTGGTGCCGATTATATCAGCCGCGAGGCTTTCATTCCGCCTCTTAACTACAGCTAACGCAATAAAAAGTAAAAACGGAGATGCATATATGGCTATAAAAGTTGCAGAGCCGAAAAATGAATTATCCGTTTCAAATTTAGGAATGGCCGTCTTGATGTAACGAATATCCTGACCAGCTAAAGCAATATCCTGTTTACTTTCTGAAACTATACTTGAAGAATTAGTGTTTTTTGAAGGCTCACCCGTGACCGTTACGGTAAATTCGGGCGAACTGACGGTTAAGTACTTAGCTGAAGAAGGGTCAAACCAGGAAAAGGTCTTAGTGCCAATTTTATACTCTCCTGGCATCCGGGGAATGAGGAGATAATCGTATTGCTTGCTGCCCGTTAGCCCGCTTGTTGAATTGATGATGTTTTCTTTTGTTTTGGGGTCGTAAACCTCAAACTCCGCAGGGAAAGTTACGGTTGGGGCATCTGCAAATTTCAAATTGCCTGTACCTGAAATTTTAATGGTATAAGTAACAGGTTCATCAGTTTTAGTCTTCTTATTTGAAAGTGTTGTTTCAAATTTAAAAGAGCCAACCGCACCTGTAAAATCAACGGGCTTTCCGTTTTCAGGAAGTTCTTTTACAACCACACCTGCCGGGGAAACCGGAAGTTTAAGAGGAACCTGTTGCACCCTCCCGAAGAAATCAAAAACACTTTGAGAGCGTAACTGCACCTGCGCTACAGCGGAAGCTTCACAGCCAGCAACCTGCAAAGTTCCTGCTCGCTGCGGGTAGAGATTGAATTTGAGAATATCAACTACGTTATACTGTCTGCCATTTAAAGTTTCGGTTGTGGGCCGCCTGCGGGGGTCAAGTTGCACTTCCTGGCTCCAAAAACCATCGAAGGCAGGAGCCTTTGTCAAGTTGTAACTTGAAAGATTCTGGCGGAAATACAACCGGTATGTAGCGGTAAGCATCTCGCCTTTATACACCGAATTTTTACTTACAAGCAGTTTTACAAATACGTCTTCTTTGAGTTGTTTTTCCAGGTCGTTATTAGCAGTCTGTGACTCGTCCTCATCCGTTCCCTGATTGAAGAAAGGATCATCGAACGGGTCGAATGGGTTGCGTTGCCTTTGCTGTTGAGTTACCGGAGATGTAACCTGTATAGTCAACTCATTGCTTTCCAAAGTGGCACCGCTTACTACTATGCTTCCCTTGCCGATTTTAAAAGTTCCTTGGTTCTTAGGGCGAAGAACGTAATTGTAAGTTACGCTTTGGGTTACATTGCCGTTTACCCATTGCATGCTGGTTGAAGTATTGGGTCCGCCCAGAACTTGAAAGTCGGAAAATGCAGGGGGTTTGAGGTTGCTTCCGTTTGCGTTTTCAAGCGTGAACCCTATTTGAAAGTTTGAATTTACAGGAATTGATTTAGGTGCTGAGGCATAAAACTTAACCTGTGAATAGATGGTGTCGCATGAAAAGATGAAAGCAAGTAAAAGGAAGATGGTCTTCATTGGAAGGAATACAACTCTGTTTGTGCTTTTCATAATTGCTGCAAAAATCATTCACCAATACCCTAAAATCAAGTAAAGACTTGTCCGTTAAAATTTTTTTACACTTTTTATCAGCCGTTTACCAATCCTTCTGCACCTTTAAAGGAACAACTTTTACCTGCTTCTGCTGTACTTTTTGATTGGTCTTTTGCTCTTCATTTTGCAAAGCCTGCAAAAGCTTCTCTGCTTCTTCTTTAGATAGTTTCGGTTGAGGTGCCTGTTTTTGCTGCGGCTCTTTCTTTTCTTGCTTAGCTTGTTGTTCTTTGTTCTGCTCTTGTTTATTCTCGTCCTGCCTGTTCTGTTCGCTCTTCTGCTCTTTTTTATCGTCTTTCTTTTCCTGGTTGTCTTTGTTTTTTTGATTCTCGCTTTTCTGTTCCTTAAGTTTTGCATTGGCAAAGGCCAGGTTGTACTTGGTATCCTTGTCCTGGGGGTTATGCTTCAAAGCTTCCTTGTAAGCCTTTACTGCTTCTTGCCACTTTTGCTGCTCCAAAAATGTATTTCCCAGGTTGTGGTAGGCTTTTGCTTTTACCAGGGTATCCGTATTGGTTTGCCCCGATAACTGAAATTGCTTTGCAGCCTCATCATATCTCTTTTGCTCGTAAACGGCATCGCCTAAGTTGAAAGTGGCTTCGGGCATATTGTTCTTTCGGTCCAGAGCTTTTTTATAGCTTGCTTCCGCATCAGCATAATTCGCTTTATCGAATTCCTTATTGCCTTTACGGGTTTCAGTTTTTTCCGAAGCTCTTAAGAGCGGGTAACCCTGTGCAAAGCACGACAGGCAGCCAATAACAGCAAGCAAAAATATACTCAGACTTTTCACGGGTGGCGAATATAAAATTAACTTATGCGGAGCGACAACAGGGTTAAATATTTTTAGCAAAGGTATAAGCCAAGAAGTATATCAGTAATATAACCTAAGTAATAATTCGCTATTTCAAAAGACTCTGTTATTTTAGTTCAAACAAAATTCATACTCATGAAAAAGTTTCTCCTCTTTTTATTTTCCTGCGGATTGGTTTTTTCTTTATATAACTGCAAAAAGAATAAAGATAAAGACGACACACCCCAGCTTCCTGAAGGAACAACCTACATTCCTGAGTCAGCGCAGCGTAACAACGGCAATGCTACAACCGGGTACACCTATCTGACAACCGGAGACTATATGAGTTCCGGAATTCCTTACAATGCTTTTACCACCGCTTACGGGCAAGACAATGCCAACGTGCTGAGTCGCACTGGTGATAATGCTGTAATTGCTCCGGGTTTCACAGCCGTTAATGCTCCAAACGGAGTGCGTGTAGTTGCGCCAAACTGCATGCAGTGTCATGGTTCTTCTATTAATGGAAGTTACATTGTAGGCTTGGGAAATGCCGGAGGCGATTTTACGAACGACCAAAGTTCAGTCATTCCTTTAGCTGATGGAGTTATTCAACTTTTGTATGGTGGAACAAGTTCACCGGAATGGATTGCTTACAAACCATTCCGCGATGCTACTTTGGCTATCGGCTCAAAAGTGGTTACTGAAGTAAGAGGAGCAAATGTGGCTGACAAAGTAGCTGCGGTGCTTGCCGCCCACCGCGACCCGCAAACTTTGGAGTGGCTCACTACTCCGGCTATTGCAATTCCCGATGAAGTAATTCCAACCGATGTACCACCCTGGTGGCACATGAGTAAGAAGAATGCCATGTTTTACAACGGCATGGGGCGCGGTGATTTTTCGCGTTATCTCATGGCTTCGAGTTTGCTTACCATGATTGATTCATCAAAAGCGAATGAGGTAAATGAAAAGTTTCCTGATATCCTTGCTTACATCAAAAGCATTCAGCCGCCAGTTTACCCGCAGGGTATTGATGCAAATCTTGCGGCAGAAGGGAAAACAATTTTTAATGATAACTGTGCCAAATGCCACGGCACTTACGGCAGCGGTGGAAGTTATCCAAACCTTTTAGTTGACCTTGCCTATGTAGGCACAGATGCGAAACTTGCCAGCGCGTATGATCTGAGCATCTATAATGTTTTTAAAGACTGGTTTAATAACGGCTGGTTTGGCAAGAACCCGAATGGCGCTGAACTTGTTCCCTGGAATGGCTATGTGGCACAACCGCTTGATGGCATTTGGGCTTCGGCTCCGTATTTACACAACGGCTCGGTTCCCACGCTCGAAGATTTGCTGAACAGTTCACAAAGACCAACTTACTGGAAGAGAACTTTCGCTGATAACGATTACGACTACACCAAAGTTGGATGGAACTATACACGTCCTACTTCCAAAACCGATAAGCAAACTTACGACTGCACTATTGACGGGTACAAGAATACCGGTCACGTTTTTGGCGATGTGCTAACCACTCAACAAAGAACAGCGCTAATTGAATATTTGAAGACGCTTTAAAAAGTTCAGGAGTGAAGAATTTAAAATTCCTTTCTCCTAAGCCACTTCCCTTTACTTTTGAAGATTGGATTAAACATCCGTTTGCAGAACGCATACGAATGTTGTGCGTAGCATGGACAACCCAAGGTTACGGTGCACCGGTTGCCATTTATTTCTTCTATCTTTTTAAGATTTTGTTTTATGTAGCGGGTTGGATTTTCTTCTGCGGCTTCTCAAGTGGATTAGGTAGTGCAGGGGAAATAGTAAACTGGTGGTTCGCTCCCGAAGCATTACTGAAATTCATTTTGTGGAGTATGTTGTTTGAGTTGCTCGGCTTGGGTTGCGGCAGCGGTCCGCTTACCGCGCGGTATTTTCCTCCTTTCAGCGCACCACTACATTTTGCCCGACCGGGAACAGTTAAGATGCCGTTGTTTCCAAAGCTTCCATTTATCGGAAACGATACGAGAAATATTTTTGATGTCCTTCTTTACGTTTCGTTGCTTGCCTTTTTATTGAAAGCTCTTATTGCTTCCACTGTTACATTTCAAATAATTGTACTGGTCATTGTGCTGATAGTGGTTTTGGGCATACTCGATAAAACTATTTTTCTAGCAGCACGTTCGGAACATTATTTGGTTGCGCTGTTTTGTTTTTTGTTTTCGGGCGAAGAAATTGTCGGAGCGAAATTGGTTTGGATGGCGATTTGGTGGGGAGCCGCTGCTTCAAAATTTACAAATCACTTTCCATCAGTGGTGGGTGTAATGCTTAGTAACCATGCCGTGCTCCGTTGGGATTGGTTCAAGAAAAAACTTTACAAAAATTATCCCACCGATTTACGGCCGAGTCCGTTGGCAAAAACGCTTGCCCATATCAGCACTTTTATTGAGTTAGCGTTTCCATTATTACTGTTTCTGAGTGATGGAGGTCCGCTTACCACTTTTGCACTCATCAACATGTTCATCTTCCACCTTTACATTACTTCTTCTGTGCCGATGGGAGTTCCGCTGGAGTGGAATGTAGTTATGGTATACGGAGCGTTTATGTTGTTCGGACACTATGCCGATGTTTCAATACTGACCTTGCATTCACCACTTTTAATTGCAGTTTTATTTTTTTCGTTGCTGGTTGTACCGGTTATCGGAAATCTGTTTCCTCAATGGGTTTCGTTTCTTCTTTCAATGCGATACTATGCCGGCAACTGGGCTTACAGTATCTGGCTTTTTAGAGGAAATGCTGAAGAAAAACTGAACAAGCATATCAAAAAGGCATCGCCCACAGTAATGAATCAGTTATCACATTTCTATGATGAAAACACTTCACAGCTCTTGTTTTCAAAAGTGATTGCGTTTCGCTCTATGCACTTGCACGGCAGAGCATTGCAGCTTTTAGTTCCTAAGGCGGTTGACGACATAGAAAAATACGCCTGGCGTGATGGCGAGTTGGTGGCTGGAATTGTTCTCGGTTGGAATTTTGGTGATGGGCATTTACATAATGAGCAGCTTCTGGCCTCAGTTCAGAAGCGATGTAATTTTGAATCCGGAGAACTGCGTTGCATTTTTATAGAGTCGCAGCCTATTCACCAACAGCACATGGATTGGAGAATCGCAGATGCAAAAGATGGGCAGATTGAAAGCGGAAGAATTTCAATCAAACAATTGATGGAACTGCAACCGTGGTAAAATAAATTACGAAGCAACCGAAAGGAAATTTTCCCCGTTTTGTAAATACATTCTTTAACTTTCGGAAAATAAAAACCCTATGCGCTATTGTTTACTTGCAACATTTCTGTTAGTTGCTCACTTCAACTTCCTGCAAGCTGGAAATGCAATCTCCAATGAACCTCTTCTTCAAAAACTTTTATCGGTAAATGCCGAATGGAGCAAGCAACCGGAATACGGAAAAATAATTTCTATCGAAAAATTTTCGGACAACAAATCGTTTAATGAATGGATTGCCACTCACCTGATGCTGGTAGAAAAAACTTTAAGCGCGCGCGATGTTTCTAATCTAACTTCAACTCAAAGGAGCAATCGAGCGAAACTTTTGAATGAATTACACGGGTATTGGCAACAAGGAGTTTTCCCAGTAAATGATTACCTGCCTTACAAGAATCCTGTTTTTATTGACCGTATAGGAACTCATTGCGCGGTTGGTTATTTAATGCTCCAAAGCGGAAACGATGAGTTGGCGCAAGCCATAAATACGAATGAAAAATTTGCCTTTGTGCACGAAATAAAAACTGAAGGAGTAAAAGAGTGGGCTGATGAAAACGGATTTGCCATTGATGAACTTGCGTGGATACAGCCCGGCTATCCACCAACAATACCTACCGAAGATTTAGATGGCGGGTTGAACGGTACGGTAAATACCATTGCCGTTGACCCAAGCGGACAGGCTGTTTACGTGGGAGGAAATTTTAGCCAAACTACCAGTGGCGTTACAAGCTCGAACGTTGCACTATGGATAAGCGGCTTTGCCGGCTGGGACTGGATACCTGTCGGTTCAGGTTTGAATGGAACCGTTCATACGCTGCTTTTACAAAACAACATGTTGTATGCAGGTGGAGAGTTTACAATGGCAGGAACTACACCAGTTAATCATGTTGCGGTTTATGATATTTCGCTCGGCCAGTGGCAATCGCTCGGAAGTTTAGACAGCACGGTTCGCGCTCTCGCATTTTACAATGGAGAATTATATGCAGGAGGTAATTTTACCGGTTTTGTTTCGAAATGGAACGGCTCACAGTGGATTGATATTGCCAACGGATTTTTATATGGCGAAGGAGTTCGTACACTCGAAATTTGGAACAACCTGCTGGTGATAGGTGGTAATTTTGAACTGGCTACCGGTGCTCTCCGAAGGCATGTGGCAGCTTATGATGGTTCTCAAATGGGTACATTGGATTTCGGCACTATTACTCCTGTGAATGACTTTGAGAAATTAAATAACACATTATATGCGGCTTGCGATTTTGTAAATGGAAGCGATACATGCGCTCTTGCATGTTATGATAGTGGGGTTTGGCAGGTTAAAATAAAACTTGTTCCAGATTATTATCCACCGACCGGAAAAAGCTTTAGAACTATGGCGCTTTATGATTCTGCTATTGTTTTGGGTGGTCGTTTTTTTTACGATGGCGGCTTTACTTTTGCAAATAATCTAGTAAAGTATTATCGAAAAATTAATAGCTGGGGTGTGACTTATGTTGATGCAATTATTGCGTTCGCGAATCTCGATAGTTCTGTAAATTCAATAGCTATTCAAAGTGGAAATTTGTATTTCGGAGGAAATTTTGTCAGAAACTCTGCAAAAGTTTTAAATCGTATAGGAATTATATCAGATAGCTATGTTGGCATTCCCTTATTTGCTCCAAATGAGACATTAAAAATTTATCCAAATCCAGCAACTGATTTTGTTCGTATTAAGTTGTCGAACAACGAGGTAATCCTTCAAACAGAATTGCTTGACTTTACAGGCAGAAATATTTTTAGCAAACCAAGTTCCGCTTCTTCAAACAGCATTTCTTTAGCTCATCTTCCTTCCGGAGTTTATTTGTTGCGTGCACTTACAAAAAATGGCTGGGGAACCGCTCGGGTTGTAAAAGAATGAATTATCCTATGAACTAAATCTTTCTTTCAATCTACGGGAACTTTTCATCTTTGAACAACAAAACCTGGAAGATGAAAGACGGAGTTTATTACAGCGACTATCTACAGCTTGAAAAAATCCTCGGGGCGCAAAGTTTGGAAAGCGACAAAACCGGCAAGCAACACGCTCATGACGAAATGCTGTTCATCATTATTCACCAGAGCTATGAGTTATGGTTTAAACAGATTTTGTTTGAAGTAAAATCCGTGATGGAAATTCTTTCAAAACCAAACATCAGTGATAATTCACCGGACCTATATATTGTCAATCACCGTTTGAAAAGAGTGGTTACTATAATTAATGTGTTGGTTGATAAAGTCAATGTTCTCGAAACCATGACCGCTCTCGATTTCCTTGATTTCAGAAATATGCTTCGTCCGGCTTCGGGTTTTCAAAGTATTCAGTTTAAAGTTTTGGAAGCTAATCTGGGCTTGCGAATGGAACAACGCCACGGTAAGCAATACTACACCAGCCAGCTAAAGCCTGAAGATAAAAAATTTATTGAGGATGTTGAAAAAACAAAACCGCTGATTGCTTTGGTAAACGACTGGCTGGAACGCATGCCGTTTTTTGCTGAAACGAAATACTGGGAGGGCTGGGATAAAGACGGACGCAATCATCCTTTCTGGAAAAAATATCACGAAACTTATTCTTCAAGTTTAGTTGAGGGTGAAAAATTTAATCTCTCCCGATTTGATGAATTATTTTTTGGTGAAACAAAAAAAGAAGAGTGGAGCTTAAGTTGCGATGCACGAAGAGCGGCTCTGTTTGTTCTGCTTTATCGTGACTATCCCCTGCTCCAGCTCCCCTACCAGTTAATAAATGTTCTTCTGGATATTGATGAGACACTCTCCACTTGGCGCTACCGGCACATGAATATGGTTCACCGGATGATTGGTTCAAGAACGGGAACCGGTGGCAGCACGGGAAAAGATTATCTGAAAGGAGCGCTGGATAAGCATTACATTTTTGCCGAGTTTGCTGAGCTGACTTCGTTTATGATTGAGCGAAATAAGTTGCCTGAGTTGTCTAATGCACTAAAAACAAGACTTGGATTTGATGTTTAATTCCCTGGCCTGATATCCTTCACCATCATCTGTAATCTCACATTTCCCTGCCATTCATTTTCTTCAAGATGATAAGCAATATCAAATGATCCGCTTTTTACGATATTGAATTTTTCGGCTAAGCCGAAGCCAATTCCATCGAGTACATTGTTTCCGTTTTTCTTTATTGAAAATTTGATGTGTTCTTCCTTTGCAATTTTACTCCAGCCAGTGTCACGAACACCGCGGGTTACAAAAACCGGCTTCATGTTTCCCGGGCCGAAAGGGGCCATCTGCTGCATAATGCTATAAAATTTAGGAGCAATTTCTTCTAATTCCATTTCTGCATCAACATCTAATTCGGGAATCAGTAGATCATCGGTTATTTTTTCGCTTACAACAGTTTCAAATTTGTCCATCAGCGCACCAACGTTTTCCGGATGGAGTGTTAGCCCCGCAGCAAATTTGTGCCCGCCAAACTGAATCAGTAAATCGCGACACTCATAAATGGCTTCGTATAAATCGAAATTTTTCACCGAGCGCGCAGAGCCGGTTACTTTACCCTCGCTTTCTGTGAGAACTATTGTTGGGCGATAGTACGTTTCTGTCAAACGCGAAGCGACAATTCCAATTACCCCCTTGTGCCAGTCGGGGTGATACACCACAGTTGATTTTCTGTTAGCCAGTTTTTCATCTCTCTCAATCATATCAAGTGCATGCGCAGTAATACTCCTATCCAAATCTTTACGTTCGTTGTTGAGCTTATTGAGTTGAAATGCGTTTGCCTCAGCATCGTAGTCTATGTCTTCTGCAATCAAAAGTTTTACCGCATGTTTTGCATCATCCATTCTTCCAGCTGCGTTGATACGCGGACCAAGAATGAAAACCACATCGGTGATGCTCAATTCTTTTTTAACTCCCGAAATTTCTATAAGTTTTCGCAAGCCTGTTACAGGATTTGAATTCACCTTCTTTAAACCATGCCAGGCGAGGATTCTGTTTTCACCTGTAATGGGAACAATATCTGCTCCAATACTCACACAAACCAAATCGAAAAATTGAAAACATTTTTCCAACGGAATCCCGTTTTGTAAGCTAAATGCCTGTATCAACTTGAATCCAATCCCACAACCGCTTAACTCTTTATAAGGATAATTACAGTCTTTTCTTTTCGGATCAAGAACGGCAATTGCTTGAGGAATTTCCTCGCCTGGGTTATGATGGTCGCAAATAATAAAGTCAACTCCCTTTTCGTTTGCATAACCAACTTTGTCATTTGCTTTTATTCCGCAATCGAGGGCGATGATGAGCGGGAAATTATTTTCAGCAGCTAAATCAATTCCTTTAAAAGAAATTCCATAACCTTCTGTGTAACGGTTGGGTACATAGTAATCTATGTTCGGATAAATTTCTTTAAAGAAAGAGTAAACCGTAGCTACAGCAGTTATCCCGTCCACATCGTAATCTCCGTAAATCAGAATTTTTTCATTGCGTGAAATTGCTTCGCTGATTCGGTTAATGGCCTTGTCCATATCCTTCATCAGGAAGGGGTCGTGGAGCTCACTTAATTCAGGACGGAAAAATTTCTTTGCTTGCTCGTAAGTTTCAATTCCCCTTTCAATAAGAAGTTTGCAAACAATAGGATGTATTTTTAGGGATTGCTGAAGGGCACGAACTTTGTCATCATCCGTTTTCAGGAATTTCCATCGGAGTTGCATGAGAACAAGTTTAATGAACTATGGTAAGTTTCTTTGTAGTATTTCCGAAGCGTAGAAAATAAACACCGCTTTGCCAGTTACCTGTTTCCAGCTTCCAGTTTTGAGTTGCCGGGACAGTGCTGTAAATTTCTTGTCCGATAGCATCATAAACTTCCAGTGGCGTTTGTTTAAGCGTAAACTGCAAACTGTAAACCGTAAACATTTCATCAGCCGGATTTGGATAAACCGCTAACTGCTCCCGACAACAGTCGGGACCTACTGCCAACTCTTCATACCCGCTTACCAAAACGCTTTGTTGCACGATACAGCCTGAAGAATTTTTGATGTACACGGTGTAAGTGCCATTTACCGGTACGCTAAAAATTGCAGACTGCTGATAGTTGCTCCCATCCAGAGAATAAAGCAAATGCTCGTTTCCCGCTGAAGCGTTTATGGAAATATTTCCGGGAGTTGAATCCGTTGCTGCAATAATGTTTATCGCATTGATAGTTATGGTGTCAGGATTGTGAACTTCAGCGGTCATATATCTGCGGCAGTTAGTTGCGGTATCGCGCACCGAAACTGTATAAAAGCCCGGTTGCATACTCAGGCATTCAGGGGAAGTATTTCCGGTAGACCACAAAATATCATAATCATAAATAAATCCGGAGTCAACAATTACAGCCATAGCTCCATTGCTGCTTCCCTTGCAGGTAATGGGAACTTTATCAATTGCAATATTGAAGTTGCACGAATCACAATTGAATCTTTTGAGGTTGCTGATAGCGCGAAAGAGATTAAGCCTTCCGTTAGTTACAGTCAGGTTGTTCAGGGATGAGTTCCACTCTGCGGCATCTAGCAAATATTCTTTCACCAACAGTGCAATAGAATCGGGGTATTCGTGATAAGCATCAATGAGTGCTTTGCACGCGGCTGCATACATGGCCGCCACTGTACCGGTAACATGCGGTGCCGACATAGAAGTGCCGGTGTTAGAGCCATAATTATTTGAAGGTGTGGTTGAATAAACGTTCGTACCGGGAGCGCCTAAGTCAATAGAGATTGGTCCGTAGCCCGAACCTGCATTCCGGTTGTCAGTGTTCATAGTGTTTGTCACAGTTATTAGCCATTTACTCGGACACTCTGTAGGCATGTCATGAGTAATGTCAACATTGACATTTGAATTAGCCGTTGCGCCTATGCTCAAAATTCCGACTGCTCCCATCGAATCGTACATGGCACACCAGAGCGGATAATCAACCGGGTTGCCGTTGTTCACTCCAAATGATGAATTAGCTGAAACCACAAATGCGCCTTTGGTTCCGAAAGTGCTGTTATACAGAAGCCGCATGGAGCGCACATAGTCGTAAGCCGCCACCACATCCGACTCAATGTTTGATGCACGGTTTACCGGTAGGATTTTTGCGCCCCAGCAAACACCCGCTACACCGGTGGAATCATTTCCTTTTGCTGCGGCAATTCCGGCCACATGAGTGCTGTGCGGGTCAAGCCCGAAAACATTTCCTGAGTTGGTAGCTATGTTCCACCCCTTAACATCATCAATATAAAAGTTGCCATCATCATCAATTCCGTTGCCGGGCACTTCATTGTTGTTCACGAAAAAATTAAGGTCAGGATGATTGATGTCGAACAGGCCATCAATAATGGCAACCACAACCGTGTCGTCATCTGCGGTGATGTTATCGTTATTGATGTCCCAGGCTTCGGTGGCTTCAATATCCGCACCGGCTATTCCCCCGCTTTGACCGGTGTTGAGCATATTCCACTGCCGATTAAAAAAAGAATCGTTGGGAATGAGCGAGCGGTTTTCAACTCCACGGTGGTTGAACTGCGCGAGTTTTATATGCTTGTTACTGCGGAGTGAAAAAAGAAACTCATCAGCAGAAGTGGTTGAATTTCTTTCCAGCAAATAAATATTCATTCGCGGGGAAAGACATTTCTTGACTTTGAGCGAAGGAATTTCCGAAAGAATATTTTCGATGGAATGAACCGGTTGAAGCATCACAATAAATTCATTCAAAATGCGGTTATCCGGTTCTTCGAATTGAGAAAAAGATTTTACAGGTGATAAAATCAGCAACAGGAAACAAGTGACAGTAAGCCGCAGGGTCCCCAATCCCGCAAAGCGGGAAAGGGAGACCCTGCGGGGACCTGGAAATTTATTGATTACTTGCTTCATGGCCTCTACAAAAGCAAAGGTCGCTCTTTTATTCAAGACGATGGATATGGGTAATAATTCACGCATGGTTTTCATGTATCCATTCTTCGGCCATAGCTATTACTTCGGGTGTGCTCCATTTATTCTCAACGTCAGGAAGAGCCATTATTTTATCGAGCAGCTCGTTTTGTTTATCACCTCTTTGTTTGGCTTCGGAATATGACAAATCGCTGAAAGTGACCATGGCGTAATGCGTTATAAATTTATCGGGAAATGCTTCCGCTATTTTTTTTTCGATTTGAGTGCGCAACTGAAAATCTTTTCTTCCGCTGAGGTCGCGCATTTCAATATAGTTGTGAAGCGCCAAATCAAGAATGGCGTCACCGTTTGGTTTGCGTTGCTGCTGAAATTGATGGAGTGTAGCATCCCAGTTTTCGTTGTTGGTTGAAAAAATATCATCCAGTTCGTTCACATCTTCAAAGCCGCAGTTCATGCCCTGCCCGTAAAACGGAACAATGGCGTGAGCCGCATCACCAATGAGGCACACGTTTTTGTATTTCCACGGATAACATTTGATGGTAACGAGCGAAGAAGTGGGGTTATCAAAAAATGTTTTTGAAAGTTCGGGCATAAGAGGTAGTGCATCGGGAAAAAACTTCTGAAAGAATTTAGTTACCTGTTTTTCATCTGTCAGATTTTCGAACGAGTTTTCACCACTAAATGGATTGAAGAGTGTAACGGTAAAACTTCCGTCCAAGTTAGGAAGGGCAATGAGCATAAATCCACCACGTGGCCAAATGTGTAAGGCATTTTTTTCAATCAGGTGTTTGCCGTTTTCGCCTGCCGGTATGTGAAGTTCTTTATATCCGTAAGGTTCGTGTTGCTGGGCAATGTTGAAGTTGGGGGTTATTTGCATGCGGTAGCGCACCTCGCTGAATGCGCCATCGGCACCGAAAATGATTTCGGCATCATCAACAGAAATTTTTCCGCCACCCGAATTCTCAAAAACAATTTTGTTACGCTCGAAATCAATTTCGCTACAACGGTGGTTGAAGAAAAATTTTATATCAGGAAACTTTTCGGCTTCTTCCACCATTATGCGGTTGAGTTCTCCACGGCTAACGGAGTAAATGGCCTGTCCTTCTTTTCCGTATGGAATGAGTTGTGTGTTACCTTGCATGTCGTGAATCATTCTACCCTTCATGGGAATTGAAATTTTCTCCACCTCTTTTTCCAGCCCGATTTTTTTAAGCGCTTTCCAGCCACGATGACTGAGGGCGAGGTTGATGGAGCGACCGCCTGCATAACCGGTCGTGCGCATATCGGGCCTGCGTTCGTATACACTTACCTTATGGCCGCGCTTGCTGAGATAACAAGCCAAAAGAGAGCCAACGAGTCCCGCGCCTACAATAACAATGTTCTTTTTCACGAGCGGCTAAGTTGAAAATTTTCACGGAGATAAACGGCAATTTTCAAGGCGAAGGATAACCTGAAATAAAAAATCCGCCCCGAAAACCGAAGCGGATTAAACGACAACAAGAACTTGCAAATTCTAACCCAATACAACTTTTCTTTCTTCCATCATTTTTCGAAGGTTAATCAGCGCATAACGCATACGACCTAAACAAGTATTAAGCGGAGTTTTAGTATACTCCGAAACCTCTTTGAAACTGAAATTGAAGAAATGGCGGAGAATAACCACCTCTTTCTGTTCTTCTGGCAACTCTTCAATAAGTGCCTTGAGTTTGCCTTCGAAGCGTTCCAGTTGAATGTGTTCTTCAACAGGAGTTTCTTCAAATTTCATGTATTTGAAAATATCATCACCTTCGCTGGTAACCACCCCGGGGGTACGTTTAAGCTTCCTGAAATGGTCAATGCAAAGATTGTAGGCGATTCGAGTTACCCAAGGAGCAAACTTTCCTTCTTCGTTGTATTTGCCTGCCCTGAGGGTGTCAATCGCCTTGATGAATGTTTCCTGAAAAATATCCTCTGCCAGGTATTCATCTTTTACCATTAAGTAGATAGAGGTATAAATCTTGTCTTTATGGCGAAGAATAAGCCTTTCAAGAGCAAGTTCGTTTCCTGAGAGGTACTGGTCTACCAGTTCCTGATCAGTCATTAATTGAGTACGCATATATTTACGTTTTAGGTGAATAAATAGAAAAACGTAAAGGTCGTTTATAGGCGAATTTTGTTTTTTGGATTGCCGAATTCAGATTAACTGAAAACTTTAATCCTGGTTTACTGATACATGTTAAAAACAGAACGTGAGTTGTATTGTTTTCTTTTACCTGAACGTTATAATTTCAGGAATGGAGAAAAACTAAAAACTCAAAGTAGAGGTGAGAACCGATATTTAGATTTTAATTGAAAATAAGCCTTAAAAATTACTTTTGCGAATTCTTAGAAATTTGAAGTAAAGTTAAGTCACAATAGGCTATCAGTTTGATTTATGATATCGAAGATAAACTAATTAATTTGAAAAGTCAAAATAAATTTTCAATCAACGAAAAAAAAATCTTCATTAAAGGCGCTCGGGTGCACAATTTAAAGGACGTTAACGTTGAACTGCCCAAGAACAAATTCATTGTAATTACCGGGGTTTCAGGTTCCGGCAAATCATCCCTTACCATTGATACGCTCTATGCCGAGGGGCAAAGGCGCTATGTAGAATCGCTTTCTTCATATGCCCGCCAGTTTCTTACCCGCATGGATAAGCCCGATGTAGACTATATCAAAGGTTTGTGTCCCGCCATAGCCATTGAACAGAAAGTATCTACTCGAACAACCCGCTCAACGGTTGGCTCCTTAACCGAGATATACGATTATCTGCGCCTTTTGTTCGCCCGAATTGGAAAAACCTATTCGCCAAAGACAGGAGAAGTGGTAAAAAAACATGAAGTGATGGATGTGGTGGATTTTATTTTCAAGATGGATGAAGGCGAAAAGGTGTTTATTTATTTTGAAGATAAGGAGCGGAAGAGTTTTTCGGAAGAGTTGAAACTTCTCTTGCAAAAAGGGTTTACTAGAATCAAATTTGATGATAGTGTGGTAAAGATTGAAGAACTATTGGGGAATAAAGAAGTGCTGAAAAAAAAACAAGCTTCCATAAAAGTTTTGGTTGACAGGCTAATTATAAAAAAAGATGATAAAGATTTGAAATCGCGGGTGGCAGATTCGATACAAACTGCTTTTAACGAAGGACACGGAGATTGTGTTATTGAATTCAGCGAAGGAAAGTCAAAATCTTTTTCGAACAAGTTTGAAGCAGATGGAATTTCATTTGAAGAGCCGAATCCAAACTTTTTCAATTTCAATAATCCGTATGGAGCCTGCAAAACTTGCGAGGGTTTTGGAAGTGTTATGGGATTGGATGAAGACTTGATTTTTCCGGATAAAGAATTATCTATTTATGAAGGAGCGATTGCCCCATGGAAAGGAGAGAAGATGAGCGAATGGTTGGAACCCCTGATTAAGAAAGGTGTAATGTTCGATTTTCCTATTCATCGGGCGTACAAAGATTTAAGTGAAAATGAAAAACTGTTGCTTTGGGATGGCAATAAATATTTTTCCGGACTGAATGATTTTTTCAAATATCTCGAAGAAAAAAGTTACAAAATTCAGTATCGCGTAATGCTCTCCCGATATCGCGGAAAAACAACTTGTCCTGATTGTAAGGGCTCACGTATTCGGAAGGATGCCCAGTATGTCAGGATTCAGGGAAGAAATCTTTCAGAGTTAACCTTGCTACCTGTAAAAGAGCTTCATAAATTCTTCAATGAATTAAACTTTAGCGAAGCGGAAAATAAAATTGCTAAGCGTATCTTACTGGAAATAAAAAATCGCTTGCAAACCATGATGGATGTGGGTTTAGGCTATCTCACTTTAAATCGCCTGTCAAATACACTTTCAGGAGGAGAGACTCAAAGGATTAATCTCACCCGCTCAATAGGAAGTAACCTTACTTCATCACTTTATATTTTAGATGAACCGAGTATCGGGCTTCACCAGCGAGACACGGAAAGACTAATAAAGGTCTTGAAAAATTTGCGCGATTTGGGGAACACAGTTGTGATTGTAGAGCATGACGAAGATATAATGAAAGCCAGCGACCATATTATTGACATAGGTCCGGAAGCCGGAATTTTCGGTGGAGAAGTGCTGTTTAACGGAACGTCTAAAGAAATACTTAAAACAGGTACATTAACAGCAAAGTATCTTAATGGTGGACTGGAAATTCCTTTCAGCAAAAAACGCAGAAAGCCAGTGAACTGGGTTGAAATAAATGGAGCCAGTCAACATAATTTGAAACATATCAACGTAAAATTTCCCCTTAGCACGCTAACCGTAGTCAGCGGGGTGAGCGGTTCGGGAAAAACCACATTGATTAAAAAAATTCTTTACCCCGCGTTGATGCGCATGTTTGACGGAACCGGTGAAAAACCTGGAACTTTCCACGAATTGAAAGGGGATATGAAACGAATTACCGCTGTTGAAATGATTGACCAGAATCCTCTTGGCAGAAGTTCGCGCTCCAATCCAGTAACTTATGTAAAAGCCTATGACGGCATCCGTGATTTAATGAGCAGGCAGCAACTCTCAAAATTACGGGGATATCAGCCAAAGGAATTTTCGTTTAATGTGGAAGGAGGAAGATGCGAAACCTGTAAAGGCGAAGGGGAAGTGATTGTTGAGATGCAGTTTTTGGCAGATGTTCATTTGAAGTGCGACATCTGTAACGGAAAAAAATTTAAAGAAGAAGTTCTCGAGGTGCAGTTTAGGGAAAAGAATGTTTATGAAATTCTTGCGTTGAGTGTTGACGAGGCGGTAGAATTTTTCCAGGGGAACAACGAAATTGTTTCCAAACTTCTTCCTTTGCAGAAAGTTGGTCTGGGTTATGTAAAACTGGGGCAATCGAGCTCAACATTAAGCGGAGGTGAAGCACAACGGGTAAAACTTGCTTCGTTTTTGACAAAAAGCTCGGCACCTAACCCCATTCTTTTCATTTTCGATGAACCGACAACCGGCTTACATTTTCATGATATCAATAAACTTATTTCCTCTTTCAATCAGTTAATTGAAGCCGGACATTCAGTGATTGTTATTGAGCACAATATGGATGTAATTAAATGTGCTGATTGGCTGATTGACTTGGGTCCCGAAGGAGGAGAAGAAGGCGGACACCTTGTCTACGAAGGTGTACCAGAAGGCATTCTTCGTGTAAAAAATTCGTATACCGCCTCGTACCTACTGCCTAAATTGCAGCGCAACTGAAAATTCTGTTTTTAATTCTTTTAAACTAGTGAAGTTAAGAGATTTTAGTGTGTTTTTGATTGTTTTTTTCTGCTCAAAAATTTCTGCACAGGAATTTACCGGCTTCGTTAAAAAAACCGACAGCGCAGCTTCACCCATTTTTCAAGCAAAGGTTGAGATTCTTGAAAGTGAGAAGATGTTCTCTACACTCAAAACATACTTTGACGGCTCTTTCAGGTTTATTCCCGGTAAGGACAAAACTTTAACCATTAAAATTACTTACCCGGGCTATATCGACACTACTTATACAATTACATCGGATAAAAATGGATACCCCTCTGCTCAGAACATAACTGTTCATCTGAAAAAAGACGGTATGCGGTTGATGGGTACAATAAAAAGCCGCACTGAAGACTTCCCCATTAAAGACGCGACCATTGTTTTAAAAAATGTGATGACGAGAAAGGAAGATCGTATTACAACCGACATTGACGGCAAGTACAATTTCAAACTGGAATACGAAACCAATTATCGGGTAAGCATTGATAAACGTTCACCTGGCGTTCTCAACAAATTTAAAGACACAACATTTTATATTTCGACTACGGGCTTCAATCAACCGCTGGATTATAAACTTGATATTGCCCTTAATGAAATGATAAAACCCGTAACTCCGGCTCATATAGGATATACCTCAACTAAACAATCGGAAAACAGAAATATGAAACCGGTTGTTGATACAGCTGCTTCAAAGAATAGAAATAGTGCTTCGCATGATACCATTTTAAAACTACGTGCAGAGTTGGAGAAGACGCAGAAATTATTGGAAGACATAATGCGGGAAAAAGAAGCCGCTGTAAATAAGAAATCAACTGATTCACCGTTCAGCTCAAAAAATACGGAAAAAAAAGCTTCGTATGAAGCGGAAGTGGCAAAAATGAAAGAACTCGCAGAAAAAAGCGCACGTGAGACTGAGGAAAAGATTGCCACTCAAAAAAGAGAGGAGAAAGAAAAAGCCGATTTAGTAGCCAAACAAAAAGCAATTAACGATTCAATTACAAGGGCAAAACATGAAAAACTATACACTGATTCTATAGCCAAATTAAAGGCGGCTACTGAAAAAATGGAAAGAGAAACTGTCCTTAAAAAACATCGTGAAGACTCACTGGCAAACATTCGAACCATAGTTGCCCGAAAAAAATTTGTTGCAGACTCAATTGCGTTTGTCAAAGAATTTGAAGACAATAAGAGAAAAGAAGAAGCGGTCGCAAATAAAAAGATTCCACAAGAAGATGTTGCCCGTCAAGCGAAAGAGGACTCCTTAAAAAAAGCTACAGTTAGAGCGGAGCATGAAAAATTTGTAAAGGATTCAATGGCTCACGTAAACCTGTTCGCTGAAAAGAAGAAAAAAGAAGAAGCTGCACGAAATGCAGATAAAAAAAAGGGGGGGGGAATGGAAGCGTTGACAGTACAGGAAAAACTGAAACAGGATTCTGCTCTCAGGGCAAAAGCAAAGCAGGATTCTCTTTCACTTAAGCAGAAGGTTGTTGCAGATTCTGCTTTACGCATGAAAGTGCAAGCAGCGCCATTAGTTGACATTGCGCCTTTAAAATCCACCTACCTTACAAAAACTCAGGAAGAGTTAATCAAAGCAGCGGAGGCTTTTGCCAAGAGAAAAAAACTGGCTCAAGATTCTCTGGCGGCCACAAACAAAAAACAAGAAGAAACTAAGTTCCCAGAAAAACCTGCGAAAGATACTCTGGGTAAAAAACAATAATTCCATCCACTAATTCAGAGAAACGGTAAAGCTTACCACATTCGTAATAATTGTTTCTGCGACATCTTTACGAATGTTCAATGTATGATTATTAATGCGCACAATAAGTCCACTCGCATTGGAATAATTTTCTTTTACCTCAATCATATCTCCCGGGAAAACCCCTAATTCAAAAAGTTTTTCGCACAGTTTTGAATTTCTCATATCAACGATGTAAGCCCTCTCTCCTGCAGGTAGTTTATTCAGCGACTTCATATCTGGCCATAGATTAGATAATGTTCAATCTAAGCCACGAAAACATAAATATCAAGGGGTGTTTGAAATACCTGAAGAAATTTCAGCGATTAATGTCTTTGCCTATGTCCGCCAAACTCCGGGCAATCACATTTGCTTCCTTTGCAGGATGGCAGTGAGGTGGTAAGTATGATGCTACATAAAATTAGGGCAGTTATACGGACAAGATATTTAATGTGCTTTTGCATATCATTACAACGCTTGTCAACAAAATTAATTTTTCTCTGTGGAACGAAGAAAGCGGATTTTGGTTGCTCCGCTTGATTGGGGGCTGGGTCATGCTACTCGTTGTATTCCCATTATTCATGAATTGAAGAAGAGAAACTGCGATGTAATAATAGCTTCAAGCGGCAGGGCAGGGATGCTTTTAAAACATGAATTTCCACTATTTAAATATTTTGAGCTACCAGGCTATCGCCCTATCTATCCTGCCACAGATAACCTGCTGGGTAAAATGCTTTTTCAGACGCCAAAATTTTTAAAAGCGATTTTTTCGGAAAATAAACATATTGGAGAAATCATAGATAAAGAAAAAATTGATGTAGTGATTTCAGACAACAGGTATGGCGGCTATACCTCAAAAGTAAAGTCTGTTTTTATTACACATCAGCTAAATATCCTGATGCCTGATAAATGGAAGCACGGAGAAAAGGTTTTAAATGCAATTAATAGAAATCAAATTGAAAAATTCAGCGAGTGCTGGGTGCCTGCTGAAAATGAAAATCTGTTCCCAAAGCTCATCAACACGAACAAAATTTCGCGTTTAAAATTTATTGGTTCATTATCGCGTTTTCAAAAAACAAACACAGAACCTATTTATGATTTGTGTATAATCTGTTCGGGTCCCGAACCCCAGCGGGAAATTTTCCAAAACCTTCTTCTTAAACAATTGGGAAAAATAAACTTGAAAACTGTAGTAATTCTTGGAAAACCTGAAGCGAAGAAGAAGTTATTCATAAAAGATAAAAAAATAACCACTTTTAATTATCTCCTCTCTGATGAGATGAATAGAGTGATTCAAGAATCCGAACTGATAATTTCCCGTAGCGGTTATAGCACTGTTATGGACTTGTTCAGGCTGGGGAAGAAAGCAGTTTTCATACCAACGCCCGGACAAACCGAACAGGTGTATATTTCGGCTGTTCTGAAAAAAAACCGGATTGCATTTGCCACAGCTCAAAATGAATTTGATTTAAAAAAAGCAATAGAAGCATCGGATGATTTCACAGGTTTTGCGAACTTTGAACATGATGTGTCCCTGTTGAATGAGGCGATAGATTCTATATTATGAAAAAACTTTTGCAAAGCTTTGGTTACGCAATTGCAGGAATGTTTACCGTTTTGAAAGAGCAACGCAATATGCGTATTCATCTCTTGGCAATTATAGTGGTAACAGCCGCAGGGTTTTTTTTCAGTTTAACCGCTATTGAATGGAGTGTGATTGCATTAACTATAGGGCTTGTCATATCTGCTGAAATGATGAATACCTCCATCGAAATTTTGGTGGATTTGATTTCACCGAAACAGAATGAAAAAGCTGGAAAAATAAAAGACATTGCTGCCGGCAGCGTATTAGCCACAGCCATCATTGCCGTTATTGTAGCCGTTTATATTTTCGGCAATAAAATTTTTAATCTTTTGCTATGAGCAGGTTGTTTCTTTCTTTTCTGGTTTTACTTTGCGCTCGTTTTACCTTCGCCCAAAATTCTTTCGAAGGAAGTTTCGATGTAGAGTATAGAAACGAAAAAAAAGAAGTTTCAAAGTTGGCAATAAAGGTTAAAGACAACTGGGTACATCTGAAGAATACGCAGGGCGGAATTGCCAAATACGATTACTACCTCCTGAATCTTGAATCGGGTGAGTTTTATACGGTTTCAACCAAGGACAAAAAAATAATTATCAAGTATAATCTCGAGAAATTACTCGAGTTTTACGAGCGCGAAGGGCTAAAAGAAGGATACAAGCAAACTTCTGATATAGAGTTTAAATCTACGGATAAGACAAAAGATGAAAATGGAAACAAACTCACTAAGTATACGGGAGAAAATGAAATCTATAAGGCGGCTTTCTGGTTGTCAAATTCTGCTTTTAATTTTAATCAACTCATTCCTCTGTTACGCCTAATCGGGTGTTGGAATGGGGTACAGGCCGGTGAAGGAGTTATTTTCCGTACTGAGACAAACAATAAGATAAGCAAACGGGAATCAACTGTTCTGGTAAGTATAAAAAAGGAACCAGTATCAAAAAGCATTTTTGAGTTCCCAAAAGATTACCAGCTAAAAGATTTTTCGAAGTTGATGGATGAAAACAAAAACCATACAGATTTAAAACTGATTATTCAGACGTTTGCAGGATTCTGAACTTCTTCACTGGCGGTTTGTACCTGTTTATTTTCCTTAAAAAATACTTTCTGAAAAATAAGGATAATAACTACGCCCACAGTAATTGCCGAATCGGCAATATTGAAAATGAAAGGAAAAAATTCGTATTCGTTACCGCCAACACCCGGAACCCAACCGGGTATTGTAAAGTAGAACAGTTTGATGTGAATCATATCAACCACTCTGCCGAGTAAGAATCCGGAATTTCCATGCCCTGTTGAATACATATCACTGAAAATAATGCCATAAAAAGTACCATCTATCATGTTGCCAATCGCTCCGGCAAGAATCATTGCTGCGGCTGTGACAAATCCCCAATGAGATTTTTGTTTTATCAGGTGTATGATAAACCAAATTCCTCCGCCAACAGCAACCAGCCGAAAAACGCTCAGAAATAATTTCCCCCAAACTCCGGGTATTTCCATTCCGAATGCCATTCCACGGTTTTCTATAAAGTGAATGCTTAGCCAGTTTGTAATTTCAATTTCCTGCCCGTAATACATTTGAGTTTTTACCCAAAACTTGGTGGTCTGGTCGGCAATTAAAATTGCAGTTATAATCAGAAAAGCGCGGCTTAATCTCATCAGTTGAGTTCCACTTTAACTTTTAATAATTCCTCGTTCATTTCCACTTCATCAAATTCGTTCAGCGAATCAACTAATTGAATGTCTCCAGCAAGGATTTCATTTCTGATATAATCTTTGAATTGTACAAGAACTGATTCAAATATTCTATTTTTTACCACCGAAACTTTGATTCGGTCAAGAACCTGAAAGTCTTTGTTTTTTCGGAGGTTCTGAACCTTATTGACAAACTCGCGGGCGTTGCCCTCGTTACGAAGTTCTTCGGTAATGGTGACATCAAGCGCAACAGTCAGTCCACTTTGATTTGCCACCAGCCATCCGGGAATATCTTCAGTTTGAATTTCTACATCGCTGATTAAAAGTTCAAAAGCTCCATTTTCTGTCTGTAGCATATATTTCTGCTCTTGCTCAATTTTTGAAATATCATCAACCGTAAATGCAGAGATCGCATTCTGAATCGTCTTTATCTTTTGTCCTGCACGTTTGCCTAGTTCCTTAAAGTTGGGTTTGATTTTTTTCTTGACAATCCCCGATGCATCGCTAATGTATTCAATCGTCTTTACGTTTACTTCATTCAAAATATAGCTTTCCACTTTTGAAAACTGTTGCTGCATTTTTTTGTTCGCCACAGGAATTAAAATTTTTGAAAGCGGCTGACGTACTTTTATTTTCTCCTTTTTGCGAAGTGATAAAATCAAAGAACAAGTGCGCTGAGCTAAATCCATTCTCACTTCCAAATCTGTATCAATCCAATCGGAATTCTCTTTATGAATCAATTCAAGGTGAACGGATTCTCTTTCTCCTTTCAGATTAGTGTAAAGCCAGTCACTGAAAAACGGAGAGACAGGCGACATCAGTTTTGCCGTTGTAATCAAACACTCATACAATGTTTCATAAGCAACCTGTTTGTCATCGCTCATTTCACCCTTCCAGAATCTTCTCCGGTTAAGGCGGACATACCAATTGCTTAAATCCTCATCAACAAATTTTTCGATAGCGCGGGCAGCTTTTGTTGGTTCGTAATCTTCATAATACGCTGTAGTCTCTTTTAACAAGGTTTGCAAGCGCGATAAAATCCATTTATCCAACTCTATAAAATTTAAGTTGTATTTCAGTCCTCCACTGTGTGATTTCGGGTTGTCAATGTTGGCATAGAGCGCAAAGAAGGAATAGGTGTTATACAAAGTTCCGAAGTGCGAACGAATCACTTCTTCCAGACCTTTCATATCGAACTTCATGTTTTCCCATGGGTCGCTGTTGCGGAGCATATACCAGCGTGTGGCATCAGCAGAATATTTCTCAATGGTATCAAATGGGTCAATTACATTGCCGAGACGTTTGCTCATTTTGTTGCCGGCTTTGTCCAACAGTAAGCCATTGCTCACAACGGTTTTGTAGGCAACAGAATCAAACAAGGCAACGGCAAGAACATGAAGCGTAAAAAACCAGCCGCGGGTTTGGTCAACACCTTCAGCAATAAAATCAGCAGGGAAATTTTTTTCAAAAACCGCTTTGTTCTCAAACGGATAGTGCCATTGGGCATAGGGCATAGCCCCCGAATCGAACCAAACATCTATCAAATCAGGAACGCGCCTCATGGGTTTTCCCGAATCTGAGACGAAAATGATATTATCTACATGCGGTTTGTGCAGTTCGATTTCAGATTTTGAATCCATAACTCCTGCCACAATTGCTTTTTCAATTTCATTTTCTAACTCCTTAATAGAACCAATACACTTTATCTCGCTTCCGTCTTGTGTCATCCAAATAGGCAGAGGAGTTCCCCAATAACGCGAACGGGATAAATTCCAATCCACCAGGTTTTCCAACCATTGACCAAAACGCCCCTCACCTGTGTGTGCTGGTTTCCAGTTGATGGTTTTGTTGAGTTCAATCAGTTTGTCTTTAATTGCGGTTGTTCGTATAAACCAACTGTCAAGCGGGTAATAAATCACTGGTTTGTCGGTGCGCCAGCAATGCGGATAATTGTGTTCGTATTTTTCAGTTTTGAAAAGCTTGTTTTCAAGTTTCAGTTTCAGCACGAGCAAATCATCTACGCTCATGTAGCTCTTTAAATCGGGTATGATGTTATTAACGCGCAGAATTTCTTTTTGGAGATGAAATTCTTTCTGTTTTTCTTCTTCGGTGTAAAATGCTTCTTTCACGTAGCGTCCATCAAGAGGGAAAAGCGGATCGTTTACTTCATTTGTAAATTTTCCCTGTCGGTCAACTAGAGTTAGAGAGCCAAGTCCATACTGCTTTGCCACTTTAAAGTCATCCGAACCAAATGATGGGGCAATATGAACGATTCCTGTTCCGTCAGTTGTAGTTACAAAATCTCCAATAACGACACGGAAGGCATCGCCATTGGTTGGTTGTTTGTAATCAAGGAGTTGCTCGTAATAAATATCCTTTAGTTCACTTCCGGTGAAAGAATTTAGTATTGTCCAATATCTGTAGTATTTAGTTCCACCTGTGACTAAACTCGGTTTTTTTAGAACCGCTTCCTCAAACGTCAATCCTTCAAACTCAAATTGAACATTTGCATCTTGTAGTTCATGAACAATAGGAAATTGTTTTAACTCTATTTGTTCTTTAAGAGCATTATTTAACGCGAAAAAGTACTCAAGAAACAAATCGGAGGCAATAATTACATTAATTGGTAATCCCGTATACTGATTAAATGTTTTTACTAAAAGATATTCTATTTCTTTACCAACAGCCAATGCAGTATTACTTGGCATCGTCCAAGGTGTAGTGGTCCATGCAAGAAATCTTACATCTTCATCGTCACTATCAAAAAGGAATTTTGATTTTTCATCCCGAATCACTTTGAACATTGCAACCGCACTCACATCTTTCACATTTCTATAACACCCGGGTTGGTTCAGCTCATGCGAACTTAAACCGGTTCCTGCAGCGGGAGAATAGGGTTGGATAGTGTACCCTTCGTAAAGCAGCCCTTTATCATAAAGTTTTTTTAGCAGCGACCACAGCGTTTCAATGTAGTTATTCTCGTAAGTGATATATGGATTACCCATATCCACCCAGTAGCCCATTTTGCGTGTGAGTTCGTTCCAGATATCTGTGAACTTCATCACATCTTCTCGGCAAAGACGGTTGTATTCTGCCACTGTAATTTTTGTTCCGATGTCAGCTTTTGTAATGCCGAGTTGCTTCTCAACGCTCAGTTCAACGGGAAGTCCGTGAGTATCCCATCCGGCTTTTCGTTCAACGCGATAACCCTTCAAGGTTTTCCAACGGCAGAACAAATCTTTAATTGCCCGGCTCATTACATGATGAATGCCGGGTTTTCCATTAGCACTGGGCGGTCCTTCGTAAAATACAAATCGCTTATCCTCTGGACGGCTCTCAACACTCTTTTCAAAAATTTTATTCTCCTCCCACCGCTTCAAGATTTCTTTCTCAATGGTCGGAAGATTTAACTGGTCGAATTCGGGATATTGTTCCGGCTTTCCGGAATTTTTTTGTCTCATAAAAAATGAGGGGCGAAGATAAAAATTTGACCGATGCAGACTGCTACATGCAATATCTGAACGACATTAACGTTTATCTTTGCTTTTGATACTTTAGCCTTATGCGTTTTACTATCTTTAAACTCCTTTTTACATTTTCTTTTTTATTCTGCTTCTTCCTGATTTCATTTTCCCAAGAGCGTTACTTGGGAACCTGGAAATCGTTTATGCCTTACAGTACTGCAATTACCGTTTGTGATGCGGGAGACAAGGTTTTCTGCGCTGCTCCCAAATCTGTTTTTTCTTACGAAAAGGGTACGGGGGTTATTCAGATTTATGATAAAACAAGCGGTCTTACTGATGCGGACATCAAGACCATGAACTACGACCCCACAACAAAAGTTCTGGTCGTAGCATACACCAATAGCAATCTCGATCTGGTTTTTTCCGGTACTGATATTTACAATATTCCCGATATTAAAAACAGCTCGTCAACCGGTTCAATAGGTATTAACGGTATTTCATTTTATAACGGGAGGGCATATGTTTCTTCCGATTTAGGTATTTCTGAAATTAACCTGGTGAAGAAGGAAATCATGAATACATACATTATAGGAACTTCCGGTGCTCAGGTAAAGGTCTATGCCTCTTGTATTGATGAAACGAACATCTACGCAGCAACCGAAGAGGGCGTAAAATTTGCTACCCTTACTTCATCAAACCTGCAGGATTTTAATTCGTGGGTCTTGTTCGATAGCACACAAAACCTTCCGAAGAAAAAAGCCATACATGCAACCGCTTTCAACAACAAAGTTTATGCTGTAATCAGCGCTAATAATTGCGATACGCTTTACGAATACAACGGAGTTACATGGACAAAGAAATTTTTTGCCGTCCGCAATACTATTACAAGTTTAAATGCGGTAAACAATAACTTATATTTTACCGTTTGGAATGATGACAGCACTACTGCTGGTAAAAACGGAAAAGTTGATACATCAGGTAATGTTACAACTCCGAGTACGCTAGGTCATGTACGACCTAATTCCTGGTTTGAGGATGGCAATGTTTCTTGGGAGTCTGATGCGTGGAATGGGCTGTTTAAAAATATGCAAGGGAACATTGAAAGGATTACCCCTGATGGACCCGGCACATCGAGTGTACGCGATATAGAAATTTCAAATGGTGTAGTATATATAGCAACCGGTGGTGCAAATGAATCATGGGATCCTGTATTTTCTGGGGATGGTTTTTTTGTGTACAATAATGGTGCTTGGTCAACTTACAACCAATACTCAAATCCGGCATTATCAACTTTTTGGGGCATCATCTGTGTTGCAGCTGTTCCGAATTCCGACAAGACTTATTTCGGCTCTTTTTTATCAGGGCTGATGGAGTTTAACAACAGCACCGGCAATATGCAATTTTATGATACGTTGAATAGCATATTGGAGCCCGTAAATGGCGATTTTCAGCGGATAAGGGTTAGTTGCTTGGCTGTAGATAAAAACAATAATTTATGGATAGGAAATTCCGGAGCTAATAAACAGATTAAAATGATCTCAAACGATGGAACGTGGAGGGGGTTTTTAGTTCCACATTCTTTTCAGGTTATGAAAAACATTTTGATTGATAGCTACGGACAGCTTTGGGCTCCTGTAAGAAGAAGCGGTGATGGGTTATTAGTTTGGAGTAATAACGGAACAATAGATAACCCTAATGATGATGTTTCCAGATTGCTTACTTCAGGTAAAGGCACGGGCGGTTTGCCTGACCCCCTAGTGTATTGTCTGGCTGAAGATAAGGATGGAAATATTTGGGCAGGAACAGCTCAAGGCATTGGTATTTTTTACTGCCCAGGCAACATTCTTACTTCAAATGGCTGCGATGCTGACCAAATCAAAGTGGAGCGGGATGGTTACATCGGTTATCTTTTCGGAACTGAAAATGTACGGGCAATTGCTGTAGATGCTGCTAATAGAAAATGGATTGGAACTACAAATGGATTGTGGCTGACTTCTGATGACGGTAAAAAAGAGTTATTGAAATTTACCATTGACAATTCCCCGCTTCCAGCCAATCAGATTACCGATATAGCCATAGACGATGAGACCGGGGAGGTATTTATAGGGACAATTGGTGGGCTTGTAAGCTATCAGGGAGATGCGATTGCTGATTGCCGTGAATGTGATGATGCACTTGTTTATCCGAATCCTGTTAAACCGGACTATACAGGGCCAATTGCCATAAAAGGTTTAACAGACAATGCTTACGTCAAAATTACAGATATAGCCGGAACCCTGATTTATCAAGGCAGGGCTAATGGCTGCCAAATGACTTGGGACGGAAAAGGATATAATGGCAATCGAGCAAAGAGCGGAGTTTATTTAGTGTTCTCTTCTACTGATTTGGGTAAAGAGAAAAGGGTGGCAAAGATTCTTATGTCAAACTAAAGAAGTTTAATGCCGCATTTCTCCGCACTTCAGTTTCTCACAAAGAAAAATTTAACTCAATATGGTGTAGCGCTTTTGCTGCTCCTGCCTTTTTTTTGTTTGAATGTGCGTAGCAGTTTTCACTGGGGCGATGACTTTGCCGTTTATGTAAAACAGGCCATCAATATTTCAGAGGGGAAAAATTTTTATGAAACTACCTACCAGTTTGTGCCGGGTTTCAGTTCGCTTCCTCCCGTAGCTCCAGTCGGCTTTTCATTACTACTGGCTCCGGTGTATTCTGTATTTGGAGTTAATCCATACGTTCTTGCTTTGTTGATGAGCGTTCTTTTTGTCTTGTGGGCACTTGTTGCTTGTTATTTTTTTAGAAAAGAATTCGGTTTCTCCACTTCATTGGTTATTCTACTTTTTGCTTTCTACCCAAACTTCATGCTCTGGCTGAAATTGCTCATAACATCCGACATTCTTTTCTGTATTTTCTTTTTGCTGACAATTCTTTTTCTTACTCGTGGAGAAATAACAAAGCATAGAAATTATCTGATTGCCGGAATCTTTGGCGGACTTGCCATAATAACCCGCAACGTAGGGTGGATATTAATACCTGCCGTCTGGTTTTATTATATGTATTCAACTCTTATTAACCTGAAAGTGAGTTCTCAAAATAAAATCTCGAACCCGTGCCTTGTCAATACACTTGTTTTTACAATAGCAGCAGTAACCTTGCCAGTAATTTTTAACCAGTTCCTATTTAAAACTCCGATTGATTATGTTTCAGATACTGCCCGTCTTTTTTCACTTGGTATGGTTTTCGGAACAGTGAAATCGAACGTAATCCATTACGGTAAAAGCTTTCTTTCGTTGTATCAAAGCACCGATCCCTCATTGAAAACTTTTTCCGCTATATTCTCAGGATTTGTCTTACTCCTTACAATAGCTGGTGCCTGTATGAAAATTTATCACAATGCGGATTTAGGTGATTTTATCTGCGGCTGTTACCTAACATTTATTCTATGCTTTCCCGTTATATCCGACTATAGATATATTGTGCCTGTTCATGTTATTCTGGTTTTGTATTTTTTTTTTGGCGCCAGAGTTTTTTTAAGCCGACTATCAAAAGTGCTCATTCCCGCATCAAAAGTTGTCTTTCTTATTTTGATGCTGTTAGTTTTTAAAGACCATCTACAGTATTTATGGGAACACGGAAGAGAGACTGTTCCGGGTCCATATGAGGAAATTGTTCAGGAAACATTTCAATATCTAAGAACTGCAGTGCCCGACTCTGAACTTATTGTATTTAATAAGCCCCGGGCTTTGGCGTTATACACGAATAAGAAAACGACAATGCAAAACTGGGACAAGTCACCCGAGGAGAATTTTAACTATCTTCACGCACTAGGCGCAAAATATTACTTATACAGTTGGATGGTGAAAGATGAAAATTTTGCTGAGGTGATTGAGGGTAACCGGAAAAATTTTCGGGAAGTTTATAAAAACTGGCAGTTTACGCTTTTCAAGGATACTACTTTTACCGAAAACAGATAATCAACATTTTTCAAAAATTCTCTACTTCATTCCAGTGATTGCTGCATTGATAAATATAAACTTCCCCCGGCAGCTTCTTTTTCATCGTTAAGACATAGGCATGATTCCACTCATCAATTGTAACCGAATAGTCATCGGTTGAATAACTATACGCCCCTTTTCCCTCTATCCACCACCAGTTTCCGACACCTGACAATGTTACCTTCAATTGATTGTCAGAAATTTTTTCTACAGTTACTGAGTCATCAGATGAATTCATATTGTATTGCATAATGTCCCGGGTATTGTCGTAAAAATTGCGACCGTATTTTACTTTCATTCCCAACGCAAACATGCTCCTGTCTAGTACGGAGCGATACATATAGGTGCCTCGAAAATTGTCCGGAATGTTCAACACATAAATTTTAGAGGCGGTATCCCATTTGAAACTTTTTTCAAGTCCGGAAATAACTTTTGCATTAATCGCCCAGCTTTGAACATTATATAGTTGAAATTTTATGGAAAAAAAGATGAAGGTTGCCAAAAGGAAATACCTTATAATTCGCGGGAAAAGATGGATGATTCCGCTAACCATAGCCAGCAAAAATACAGAGCCAAAATAACTGTACCGGTCCCCCTCCACAGGAACAATATAGACCACATACAGGTTTAAAGTGGTAAGCATAGCAGCTAAAAAAAGTGCGAATGGCAGGGCATTTACCTTTATATAGGGAGATATTTTACCTCTGTAAAAAAATACTGTGCTGGTTATGATGGCAAAAAAAAGGAAGAAGATAAATGCAATTTTGTCACGTTCAAGGAAAGTAAAAACCACATTGCGCCTTTCATAGTCCGCGTACTGAAGGAACCAAAGAAAGTCAGCCAAATATTTATTCAAATTTCCTACTACCAAACCCCAGCTAAAATCCAAATGGGTCTGCGCTCCATAGTGTCCAATCCATTTACCAAGAAAAAGTTTTGTGCCCAAAAAATAAACCGGAATCCACAAGAAAAATGGCAGTACAACACGGACCAATAGACTGTCTCTTGAAACTTTTTTAAAAATATCACTGTCCAAAAAGGAAATAATGATTACAACAAGAAAAGGAATGCTAAATGCTATTTCAAGGGAGAAAAGTGCGATAAAATACAGAACGTGAATACATATCAATAAACAAACGGTCCCTGTTTGCAAATAACGCAACATCAAAATTAATATCAATAAGCCACATGCTGTTGTAGTAAGATAATGTATAGTGGCACCCCAAACTACCGGTTCAGTTGAATATGGTGAAATGAGGAAAAAAAAACTCCCGAAAAGTGCAACGGATGAGCCGCCTTTAATTTTCATTTCTGCGGAAAGATTTGAAAGAAAAAGAAAGGTCAAAAATGCGTTACAGACATGGAAAGAAACAAAAATGAAAAACCATGCTATTGAATTCAGTCCGAAAATTTTCCAGATGGAAAAAAAGAAAAACTGATAAAATGGATGAAGCCCCTTATCGCCAAACTGGTGGATAAAACCGCCCCAACCCTCTGTTTGATATCGCTGAATCCACCCGATAAAATCATATACAAACATGGAGTTTCTTGCGGGGAAGTAAAGCAGCAAAGCCAATGCCCAAAACAGGAAAAGCACTAACGCGTTAAAAAACTTTTTCGTTAACATGCTCAAAATTCTCTTACCTCTTTCCAAGAACCTAACACATGATAAATAAAAACATCATCCGGCTGACGTTGTTTAAATAGTGCCACATAGGAATGATTCCACTCATCAATAGTAACTTTCACCAGCTCATTTTCATAACTTGTAGCTCCCTGTTTTTCTCTCCACCACCAGTTTTCAGGTGCACTTAAAACAACTCTCAAACTATTGGAATCAATTTTTTCAACAAAAACAGAATCCGTAATAGAATTTAAATTATAACTAAGCACTTCCTGAATTTCAGCCGTTGGTCTGTTTTCTGGATTAGTAAGAAAGGACGATAGGAAATACGAAGGAGTAAACGAGCGAAAAATATAAGCGCCCCTGAAATTGTCAGGCAGGTTTAAAATAAATACACGATTGGAACTGCCCCACCTAAAGTCTTTCTTAAGGTTGCTGATAAGCCGGCCCGCATTTTTCCAACTGTGTATGTTTTGAAAAAGAAGAACCGAAAACGCAGAGAGCCACACAGCAAAAAAAAATTCCCGAAACCATACTGGAAGTAAACAAAGTCCTAAGACAACTGCTGGCAAAAGAAAGGCTGACGGAAGATAACAATACCGGTCTGCCTGAATATTTATCCAATATGGGAAGTAAAGATTAAGCACGGGAAAAATTAGAAACGTAAAACAGATAAACATCAAACCCGGAAATGTTATATTCCTTTTTCTGAATGACAAAAAAACGAGTGCGGTTAAAAGAAAAACCGTACTGATTAAAAATACTTTCGGAGTTGCAGAAAGTTGCGAGAATATCTTCCCCTGCGTTGCCGGAAACAGCGGAGATGCAAGAAGTATTTTAATCAAATACATAAAATAAGTGGAAACCATTTTTCCCGCTTCAAAATGGAGGTGGGTACTGGCACCGTAATGGCCAATCAGTCCTCCACGGGCAATCTGATTGAAAAAATAGAGTATAATGATTACAGCTATTCCTACTCCAAAGTAGGCTATCCTTCGTCTTATTAAATTATTTTGTTTTACCGGCAACAAAAGAAAAAAAAGCAAACCGGGAAATATAAATAAGCCGGATTCATGAGACAAGACTCCGAAGGAAAACAAAATAAGTGAAACAAGAAGGTAAATTTTTCGGTCTTCTGTAATATATTTCAGAAACGTCAGGAAGCCCGATAGCACAAAAAAACTTACAATAAGGTATGTTAGTGCACCTCCCCACACTATCACCTCCGTATGATACGGGGAAATTAAAAATACCAACGCGCTTACTATACAGAAGTAATGGGGAGCCTTATAATTGAAAATCTCAACACCTTTGTTGCAAATTCTGTAAACCAGAAACACATTAACAGCATGCAACAGGCACATCGAAACGAACCAAAGCACTTCATTGTAATGAAAAGATTTCCAAAAAATATAAAAGCATGTTCGTGAAATAAAATAAGGAGATAGCCCCGATGATTCTGCAAGTGCTTGAATTCCCTTTTCCTCAAATCCTGATGCAAGGTCTATAAAATCAAAGACAAATTTTGAATGGCGTGTGGGAAGATATATAAGAAGTGTGCTGATGAAGAAGCTAAAAAAACAAAACACTAACTTAGATTTACCCATCACTTCAAAAATAGAAATACGACCGAAGAATCATGTATCACAAAACACGAGGTATTGTTCTGCATACAATTAAATATTCGGAGACAAGCGTTATTGCAAAAATTTACACCGAGAAGCTTGGTTTGCAATCGTATATTGTGAAAGGAATTCGGGCGGTAAAATCGAAATCAAAAGCCGCGCTTTTACAACCAATGACTCTTCTTGAAATGGAAGTTTCTCACCGCGAAAACAAACAACTACAGTTTATTAAAGAGTTTAGAAGATCTGAAGTATATAAGTCTATTCCCTTTAATACAGTTAAATCAGCTGTTGCACTTTTCATTCTTGAGGTAATTTCAAAATCCCTTCGCGGGCACGAATCTGATGCCGGGTTGTTTGAATTTATTTATGAATCGTTTTGTGCATTAGATAAAATCCCGGAAACAGACCCCGATTTTCCGCTCCTGTTCTTGGTTCACTTTTCACGCTTACTCGGCTTTGCACCCCACGGTAACTTTTCAGATGAAAATTGTTTTTTTGAAATGAGTGAGGGCCTTTTTACAAACAACCAAAGTCTTCTTCATATTATGGATAAAAGGGAAAGTACATTATTAAACGACTTGCTCTCTAAAAATTTGTTTGCCATTAACCCTGCTAAAACTTTGAGAACAGAACGAAAAACAATGCTCAAAAACTTAATAAAATATTATCAGCTACATATTGAAAACTTCAGTCTGAAATCGCCCGAAATACTAGAGGAAATTTTGGATTGATTATTTCAGCCCTAGTTTGAACCAGATTTTTGTCTTTCTGCAAAACCTGTCTTCAAACCTACAAAACACACTGCCTTTCGGAATTTCATAGTTGGGAATCAATTGTTTTGTCTCTGCTGTTGGGTGATAAATTGCGCTCGGTAATTTAAAACCCTTAGTGAGCAAGTACTGCCGGTATGGTGTTTCCCCCTCCGCAAAGACTAAAAACATAACAAGTAATGCGGTAAAAAATATTTTCACTGTCCGAGTTTTTTGAAATTCTTCAAGAGCAAATGTAAGTCATATGCTTTGGAATAATGCCGCGCGTAATTCAATTCAGTCTCAATTATGTCCCTCTCAGACAATTCAAATTCTTCCAACCTGTCGCTGGGATGGAGAATGCCGGGTTTGGCATGGCGAAATTTTCCCAGGTTTAACTCCGAAGTAAATCCGACCCAAGATTTTCTTCCTAACAAAACCTCTAACCAATTCGAGATAAACCTTCCCGGATTTTTAATCACAAAAATGTTAAAGGGTAAACAGGTGAGTAGTAAAAAACAAACAGACAAATCAAAAACTCGCTTGCCGCGCTGATTCCCTTTTTTAAACAAGGTGTAATTTTTTTCCGCCACATATAAGTCCCCTGATGTTTCCTTCGAGTTGCTTCCTATAAGCGCATGACTGCTCTCGTTCAGGATTTTATAATCTGTTTCTTTCCGCCCCTCTGCTATTTGCTGAATTATTTCTCTAAAAGAATAATCTCTCGAACAAAAAATAATCTCATTTACATCATACATCGCTAGTGTTTTTCTTGTAGAAGTAACTTCTTCCGAAAACAAAATTTCCCGTGTGTTCCCAAGTGCTCTCAAAATTTTTCCTGCTCTTTCCGCATCACTTTTTCCTACAATCAAAGTTTTCCTCTCTGTAGCATCATCAACCGAAAATGATTGATGTATAATCAGATGGTAAATCGTTCTGCTCGCCAACATTTCAAAGCCGGTCCAAGCAGCCCCCAGTATAATAATGGCGCGCGAAAAGCGCCATTCGTTCGGAATAAAGGCATATACCACAGCAATAACAATCGTGCCGAACAAAATTCCGCGTAAAATATCTGAGCTGCGAAAAGGTTTGTCATATCCACCACTAAAGAAAGAGGCAACGAGCCAGATTAAAATATAAATAGGAACTACTATGAAAAGAAATTCATTCGGGTAATAACGTTCAGAATATTTGATGTTGTTTTCCCAGTAAGTCTTAAGAAAATAGATGCCACAAAAACTCAGTGCTGCATCAACCAGGAAGAGATAGGAGGATGCGAAAAGGTTTGCCAGTAATGTAAGTAGTGCGCGAAAAACAATTGCACAGTTTATCAGTAAAGAAAATAACCGCGACCTGCTAGCAGAAAAATGTTTACGTGAAAAAATCAGCATCGCCTGGTAAAAGATTCTCACATAATTCAGGCTTCCCTTTTTTGTACTTTCGCCTTTGTAATGTATAATGGTTGTTTCGGGGAAGTAATAATTCTTGTACCCCGATTGAGTAATCCGGTAGCTCAGGTCTATGTCTTCCCCATACATGAAAAAATTTTCATCCAGGAGACTTGTTTTTTGTAAAGCGTTTTGCCGGATAAACAAAAAAGCCCCTGAAAGAACTTCGACTTCGTGAGTTTCATGCTCGTTTAAATAGCCGAGGTGATATTTTCCGAAAGTTTTTGATTTCGGAAATAATTTCGAAAGTCCGAAAGTTTTGTAAAAAGCAACCGATGGTGTCGGTAATCCCCGCTTTGATTCGGGCAAAAAATTTCCTTTCCCATCAATCATTTTCACCCCCAAAGCACCTGCTTCCGGGTGATTATCCATGAATGCTATACATTTTTCAAAAGTGTCTTCAGCAACTACGGTATCAGGATTCAGCAGCAAAACATATTCGCCACTGGCAACAGAAATCGCCTGGTTGTTGGCTTTTGCAAAGCCCGCATTTTTTGTGTTTGCAATTATTTTTACAAACGGGAATTTCTGCTTTACTTCTTCCACTGAACTATCAGCCGAGGCATTATCTACCACAAAAACCTCTGCCTCAATCTTTTCAGTCGCCCGTTTAACAGAAAGCAGGCATTGCTCCAGAAAATATTTGACGTTGTAGCTGACTATTATTACCGAAAGTTTCATGAGGTAGTATGAAACGGCAAGTTGAACTATTAATTGGAATTTTTCACCAAATAGTTTTCGTAGGGCAGACGGGTAACAATAGAGCGCGCAAGGGTCATTTCATCAGTGTATTCAAGTTCTCCGCCAAACGAAACCCCGCGAGCAATAGTCGTAATATTCATTCCGAGAGGTTTCAGTTTTTTGCTCACATAAAATATGGTGGTATCGCCTTCGATAGTTGGGCTGAGCGCCATAATTACTTCTGTTACACTTTCCGTTTTCACCCGCCTGAGCAGTGAATCAATATTGAGTTTATCTGGACCTATTCCTTCAATCGGTGAAATTACACCGCCAAGCACATGGTATCTGCCGCGGTAGCTGTTGGTGTTTTCAATAGCGATTACTTCGCGAATGCTTTCTACCAGACAAATGGTGGATGAGTCGCGGTGAGGGTTGCTGCATATTTCGCAGACTTCCTGATCGGAAACATTGTGACAGCTTTTGCAAAATTTTATTTCGCTTCGCATACGCAATACTGCTTCGCCAAAATATTTCACTTTGTCTTCATCCTGTTTCAGTAAATGGAGCACTAGGCGCAGAGCGGTTTTTTCGCCTATTCCGGGGAGTTTTGTGAATTCTGCTACCGCACCCGCAATCAGTTTAGAGGAATAGTTCATGGAAAGCTAAAATAACTGTTCTTGTTATATTGCGCAGGTATGATTAAGAAACTTACTGTCATCATCCCTGCTTATAACGAAGGAACCACTATCGGCAAAATACTGGATAAAATACAGTCAGTAAGTTTATTAAACGAGATTGAAAAGGAAATAGTAATTGTGAATGATTGCTCTACTGACAATACCGGGGAAGAAATTATTAAATATAAAAACGAGAATCACCAGCTCAATATTCAGTATCTTAAACACGAAACGAATAAAGGTAAGGGTGCGGCTTTACATACCGGTATAAAAGAGGCAACAGGCGATGTTATCGTAATTCAGGATGCTGATTTAGAATATGATCCCAAAGAATTTAATATTCTTTTAAAACCGATTATTGACGGCTGTGCTAATGTGGTGTATGGCTCACGTTTTGTGGGAGGCAAACCGCACCGTATTCTTTATTTCTGGCATGCTGTCGGAAACCGGTTCCTTACTTTTCTTTCAAACGTTTTTACAAACCTGAACCTGACAGACATGGAAACCTGCTATAAAATGTTCCGGGCTGATGTAATAAAATCTCTTGATTTGAAAGAACAGCGATTTGGTTTTGAACCCGAAGTAACTGCTAAAATGAGCCAATATCCGAATGTACGGGTTTATGAAGTAGGAATCAGCTATTATGGAAGAACCTATGAAGAAGGAAAAAAGATAGGATGGCAAGACGGAATTACTGCTCTCTGGTGCATTTTTAAGTATAACATTTTTTGCAGGTAATCAGTGCGCCCCCAGCCAATTAACCCCTATTCCAATCTCAGCCTCAATCGGAACTTTAGTTTTAATGGCGTTAACCATTTTGTTGTAAATAATCGGTTTGATAATTTCAACTTCCTCTTTTAGCGCATCAAATACCAGTTCATCATGTACCTGCAAAGTCATTTTTGATTTCAGGTTTCGTTTTTTGAATTCGCGGTGAATGTCAATCATGGCGAGTTTGATTAAATCTGCAGCTGAACCCTGTACAGGTGAATTGATGGCGTTTCGCTCGGCAAAACCGCGAACAGTAAAATTTTTAGAGTTGATGTCTTTCAGATAACGTCTTCTTCCTTTAATGGTTTGTACATAACCATGCTGACGGGCAAACTCGATATTTGAGTTCATGTATTCCTTAATCTTAGGAAACTGTTTGAAATAGTTGGTAATAATTTCTTTCGCTTCACTTCTTGAAACACCAATATTATCAGCCAGTCCAAATGCGCCTTGGCCGTAAATAATGCCAAAGTTCACGCTCTTGGCTTTGTATCGCATGTCTTTGGTTACCGATGAAACCGCCACATCATAAACTTTTGAAGCGGTAGCAGTATGAATGTCTAATTTATTTTTGAATGCCTCAATCATGTTTTCGTCTCCACTAAGTTCGGCAACAAGCCTCAGTTCAATTTGCGAGTAGTCGGCTGAAACAAGAATGTGATCTTTATCGCGCGCTACAAAAGCTTTTCGCACCTGTTGTCCCCGCTCTGTTCTTATCGGAATATTCTGAAGATTAGGATTGTCGCTTGCTAATCTTCCTGTTGCGGCAATATGCTGCCGGAATGTTGTGTGCACTCTTCCGGTTTTCTTATTTATCATCTCCGGCAGTGCATCCACATAAGTTGATTTCAACTTAGCCAGTTCGCGGTAATCAAGAATTTTCTCGGCAATAGGATGGTGTTTTGAAAGAGCATGAAGCGCATCTTCATTGGTTGAAAGCTGACCGGTTGATGTTTTTTTACCTTCAAAAGGTAATTTTAAATGCCCGTATAGAACTTCGCCTAACTGCTTGGGTGAGTCTACATTAAAATCCATTCCTGCCAGTTGATGAATTTCATCGCGCACTTTCAGCAAATCTGTTTCAAGTTCTTTGGAATAGCTTCTCAAAAACGGTTCATCAATTTTCACACCCTCCCATTCCATGTCAGCAAGCACTTCAATAAGCGGATGCTCAATCTCCTCAAGTACATTTTCCACTTCCTGTTTCTTAACCATTGGCGAAAGTTTGTGCTTTAGTTGAAATGTAATGTCAGCATCTTCAGCCGCATAGTCGGAAATTTTTTCAAGCGGCACATCACGCATGTTTCCCTGATTCTTTCCGGGTTTGCCAATTAGCTCTTTAATCGATATTGGCGTATAACCTAAATAAGCTTCACTTAAAACATCCATACCATGTTTGTAGGTCAAGTCCGGCTCAATAAGATAATGAGCCAGCATGGTGTCGTAAACCGGCAGAGAAATATTTATGTCATATCTTCTGAAAACGAGCAAATCGAATTTTACATTCTGCCCGATTTTGAGTTTGGATTTGCTTTCAAGCAGAGGTTTGAAGTTTGCTACAATTTTTTTTGCGCCTTCATAATCAGCGGGAACAGGAACATAATATGCCTCTCCTTGTTTTACACTGAAACTCATACCCACCAAATCAAGAGAGAAATAATCAAGACCTGTGGTTTCGGTATCAAAACAAAACTCTTCAGCATTATTTATCAGTTTTACCAAATCGGAAATTTCTTTTTCGGTTTGAACTGTAAAATAGTTATGAGGAGTATTTTGAATGTTTCTTCCTTTCACAACGTCAGTGGCCGAATCGTATCCGCCAAACAGGTTTTGTTGCGTAGGTTCCGCGCCTGTTTTAAAAACTGAATCAGCAGTATTTGAACCAGGCAGTGCTAGTTGATTAGCCGAATAATCCAGCCCGAGAATCCTTTTCCCCAAAGTTCTGAATTCGAGTTCCGAAAAAATTGCTCCAAGCTTTTCTTTATCAGGAGTATTGACCGCTAAATCATTATCGCTTACCTCAATAGGAACATTCAGGTTGATAGTGGCGAGTTTTTTTGAGAGCAATCCCTGTTCTGCAAAATTCTTCACATTCTCACCTACCTTACCCTTTATGTTGGCGGCATTAGCGATGGTGTTTTCCATGGAGCCGAATTCTTTGATAAATTTCTTAGCTGTCTTTTCGCCCACCCCCGGAATTCCCGGAATATTATCTACGGCATCGCCCCACATACCAAGAATGTCAATGACCTGTTTCGGATACTCTACTTCCCAATCGCGCTTTACTTCTTCTACCCCGAGAATTTCCACATCTCCACCACTGCGTGCAGGTTTATAGATAAAGATGTTTTTATCCACTAATTGAGCATAATCTTTATCGGGAGTAACCATGTAAACGATATGTCCCTCTGCTGCTTTCTTCTTGGCAATAGTGCCAATAATATCGTCCGCTTCGTAACCTTCCAACTCTAAAATAGGAATGTGCCAGGCGCGGATAATTTCCTTAATATAAGGAACAGCAAACAAAATATCTTCGGGGGTTTCCTGTCTTCCGGCTTTGTAGTCTTCGTAAATTTCTTCGCGTTCTACACTTCCGCCCAGGTCAAAAACCACGGCAAGATGACTCGGTTTTTCTTTACTGATAAGCTCGAATAAAGTAGTGGTAAATCCGCTGATGGCGGAAACGTTTTGCCCTTTGGAATTCAGTAGTGGGTTTCTTCCGAACGCAAAATACGCTCGGAAAATAATGGCATAGGCATCTATCAGAAAAAGCTTGTTATCGGTCCAGGAAGTATGAGCCATGATATTACTGTATGAAGTCCGAAAGTAAAAAAAGCCGTTTTAGTTTCCGGCAATGCGAATGTTTAAGCCAAATACAATATTTAAAACACCATTTACGTTAAATGGCATAACCCTTAAAACTAAGCCCATGAAGAAATTATTACCCTTCATTGCAGTTTTCCTTTTTTTATCCTCCTGCAATCAAAATCAAAAACCTGAACTGTTTTCTCAAACCCTGGTAAATGACACCGCAACTGAAGCTACTCCCGGTATTTTTACAGAAAAGCCTGCTGCTGAAAAAATTTATGTTCAGGTTGAAACCCGGGAGCAGAATATTCTGCGCGAGCAGGATGCTTCAATCGTTAAACTCCTTTCTTCTTTCAAAAAACAGGCGCAGCGGTTTACTTTAGTTCCAACTTCTAGAGGCGAAGTAAAAGGGAAGCAGGGAACAAAAATTTCTTTCCCGCCCGGGTGCTTTGTTACAGAAAGTGGAGGTGAAGTTTCTTCTCCGGTAGATGTGGAGCTGAAAGAATGTTACACTCTTGATGAAATGCTGCAGGAAGGTTTGACTACAAGCAGCGATGGAAAAATTCTGGAAAGCAAGGGGATGATTTTTGTAAACGCAACTTCGCAGGGCGAGACGTTGAAGCTGAAACCGGGACAAACCATGCAGGTTGAATTTCCGTTTGCGCTCAGCGATTTGGAGGATTATACCTTCTTCTATGGTGAACAGGAAAAGGGCGGAAGGTTAAACTGGAATTTGGCTGAAGATGATGCAAAATCCTTAGCAGAAACTTCTTCGAATAAATCCCCAAACAAGCAGCTTCAAAAGGCTGAATTTTCGTATCACGGACTTGGTTTGAAAGACTATCTTATTTCTCAGTTAGAATACCCGGAACAAGCCAAGCGCAACGAACTTTCCGAAATTGTGGAGGTAGATTTGTTTATTGATACTTCGGGTAACGCGTTTTTAGCTTCAGCGCCTTCGGTGTATAAAACTTTCCGTGAGGAGATTGATAGTGTTGTTCGGCAAATGCCTGCCTGGATTCCCACGACTTATGGCGATGAAAAATTTGCCACAGCGCTTAAAGTAACTATTGACTTCAACATCCGGAGGCGGCAGCAGATAACTGTGGATTACAACCCGAACACTAAGCTGGTTCTTACCGGTAATGATTCACGTGAGTTCATTTATGGCAACGGCAACTTTTTCACTCAGCGGATATTCAGCAAGGCTTTTGACTGTATGGGGTGGATTAACTGCGACCGGTTCCTGAATTTTCCGCAGCCCAAGGCAGATGTTATTGTTCGTGCCGATTCAAAAAGCGATGTGCGCATTGTTTTGAAAAACCTGAATTCCATTTTGGGCGGTGAGACCTGCCTCGGTTATTCACGTTTCCGGAATTTGCCGGTAGATGCGGAGGTATTTGTGGTGTCTATCCGGTATGAGGAAGGCGATATTTTTTATTCGGTTGAGCGGCTGAAGCTTGAAAAGCAGACGGTGGTTGTTCCTACGTGGCGAAAGGGCAGTGAGGAAGAGATTGCTGAACTATTTAAAAACCTCAATTCGCTTTCTTAGAACTTTCTCTTAGAAATGTTCCCAGCCCTGGGCTTTTAACTTGTGGCGGTTGTTGCTTTTGGTTACCAGCATGGCTCCTTCTTCCTTTTTCGTAATTTTTCCGATGATGGAAAAAGTTTCTTCGCCCGACATTTTGGTTTCGTCTTCGGGTTCGATGGTAAATAAAAGCTCGTAATCTTCGCCTCCGTTGAGCGCACAGGTAGTTGGGTCGAGGTTAAACTTTAATGCCATATTATAGGCTTCTTCGCTGACGGGTATGGCGGCTTCGTTGATTTCGCAGCCAGTGTTGCTTTGTTTGCAAATGTGCAGCATGTCGCTCGAAAGCCCGTCACTTAAATCAAGCATGGCGGTTGGTTTCAGGTTTATTTCTTTAAAATACTGAATCACATCTTTTCTTGCTTCGGGCTTTAGCTGCCTGCCGATGAGGTAGCCGGCATTTTCAAGTTCGGGCTGAACCCCGGGATGCTCCATGTACACTCTTTTTTCTCGCTCCAGTATTTGCAAGCCGAGGTACGCACCTCCAAGGTCACCGGTTACACATATCAGGTCTCCCTCTTTCGCTCCGCTGCGGTAAACGATGTCTTCGGTATCCGCTTCGCCAATGGCGGTAACAGAAATGATTAGCCCGCTTAGCGAGGAGGTGGTATCGCCACCGACTAAGTCAACTTTGTAGTTTTCGCAGGCAAGTTTTATTCCTTCGTAAAGTTCTTCCAGAGCCTCAACGGTAATTTTGGAGGAGAGGGCGATGGATACGGTAACCTGTTTGGGCTGTGCGTTCATGGCATATACATCGCTGAGATTTACGATAATGCTTTTGTAGCCGAGATGTTTGAGCGGGGTATAAACCAAATCGAAATGGATGCCTTCAACCAGCAAGTCGGTGGTGACAATGGTTTTTATTTTTCCCTCACCAAGCACTGCTGCATCATCGCCAACGCCTTTGACGGTTGAGGAGTTTACATTTTGGAAACCCTCGGTTAGTTTGTCAATAAGCCCGAACTCTCCGAGCGCGCTTACAGGAGTGTGTTTTTCGTGCGATGTCATAACACTTATTTAATCGGGCAAGATTACTATTTTAGAAGCCAATTCGGAATGAACCCCGAACACACCGCAAACGCTATGGTAGCTCCCGGAAAAAAACAACTGCTGTATTTAAGCTGGCTTACGCTTTTCGGCATGAGTTCCATAGGCATTTTACTGATAATGTACTGGCAGAAGCGCGAAGTGAATTCCGTTTTGTTCGGCTGGGAGCCTTTTTACAAGCAGGTGGGCCATAAGCCGATGTATATTCAAACGTTGTCGGGTTTGTTTTTCGGAAGTTTGGTTTCGCTGCTGGCTATTTTGCTGATTAACAGCAAAAGGTTTAAAGGGGTAAAAATGTTTTTCGAAAACATGGTTCATGAAATTAACCCATCGCTGGGGCATATTGTTTTTTATTCGCTTTGTGCGAGTGTGGGTGAGGAAATTTTATTCCGTGCGGGCATTCAGCCGAAGATAGGGATATGGCCTGCGGCTATTGCTTTTGTTTTGCTGCATGGTTATATCAACCCGGCCAATTTGAACCTGACGATTTACGGGCTGGTGCTGATAATTATTTGCGCGGGGTTCGGGTATTTGTTCCGGTTTTTTGGTTTGGCGAGCGCCATTACGGCTCATTTTGTTTACGATGTGGCTATGTTCAGCCTGTTAAAATATTCGTACCGGAAAACCGCTGTTGCAGGAGATTCGTAAAAGTATTATTTTAGAAAAACAATGATTTTTTACCTTTGAGTTTCTACTGAAATGTTTGCCGAGTTGAAATATATACCCGAAGCGTGGAGCACCGTGTGGCGTTCGCGCAGTTTCCGCAACCAGTTTTTTTTGTCGGTGCTGCTGATGATTGGCGTTTGTCTTCACCAGTTTCATTATTTGCGCGAGTGGCAGGCGAGGCCGGGGTTTCAAATCAACGATATGATTCTGAATTTTCTTCCACCGGTTGATTTTTCACTTCCTATTTTTATTCTGGAGTATTCCACGCTGCTTCTGGTGTTTATTTTTGTGCTGCCTCAGCCCGACCGGCTGGTGAAGGGTTTACAAATGTTTGCCATTGTAATGCTGGCGCGCACGGTGAGCGTTTACCTGGTTGCGCTGCAGGAGCCGAGGGATATGATTCCGCTTGTTGACCCGGTGGCGAGTTTCTTTTTGCACAGCAGCGATGTGTTTGTAAGCAAAGACCTTTTCTTTTCGGGGCATGTATCGGCTATCAGCCTGCTGGCGCTCATTACTTCATCCAAATACTTGAAGCGTTATGCCATAGCGTGTACTGTTATTGTGGGCGTGCTGATTATGTGGCAGCATGTGCATTACAGCATAGATGTAATTTTTGCCCCCTTTGTTTCGTACGGGGCTTATAAGTTTGTACTCTACATTCACCGTGAAACACGGTATGGCATGGAGCTGGCAGAGGCGTAAAAGAAAACCTAATCTATCTGCCTGAGCAGCATATTTAACTCGGCTTTTGAGATATTCGGGATTTCAGATTTATCGTACACCGAAACGAGGTAGACCGTGGTATGTTTAACCGCCACATTCGTAATTATTCTTGCTCCGCCTGATTTACCTTTTCCTTTAGAGGCAATGGCGAGGCGTATTTTGTAACAGTTATTGCCCAGTGGCGTGCCTTGTTCAGGGTTTTCTTTTAATGATTCCACCAGGCGGGCAAATTCGTCTTTCAGCGAGGGATATTTTTTAACCAGCCGCTTAGCCTGTTTTTCAAACGAGGCGAGTGATTTTACTTTATAGCTCATTCAGAAAGTCTTCTGCATTGCGGGCTTTCTTCTTACCGGCTTTAACCAGGTTCAATTCGGTTACTGCTTCTTTTAATTCGGAAAAAAATTGCGCTTTGGCCGGTGAAAGAGTTTTGGTTTTTACATAACGTAAATTCTTCAGCACTTTCATCAGCGCACCGGCTTTATCGTCTTGAACATCGAGCAGAAGTTTCATAATATCAAAGGCATGACAAAGATAGGAAGTTTTAAAAAGTCATTTCACTCCTGCTTTCCCAACCTGCGTTTTACAAACCTGAAAACAGAAAATGCCCCGGCTTTGCACGCGGGGCATTTTCTGTTTCGCACAACCGGTAATTAGTTATGTACGGTTAGGGTAACTTTAAAGGTGCCCACGGTAACGCCATTGTTTTTTACGTTCAAAAAATCGTGGGTTTCGTTAAAGCCCAGTTCGGTTTCTACTTCGGCAGCGGTTTTTAAAATGCTTTCACCGGCATTTACATTTAATACGGGCCCGTCCGGTTCTACCGTAGGTGAAGTGCCGGCATAGTTTTGCCCGTTGGCATTTATAGATTCAAACAATATGCTTACAATTTTTTCGGGGTCGAATGCCGAAATATCGAAGTTGCCTACCTGGCCGGGGGTGAGCTCCAGGGTAAGGGTGGCGGTAAAGGTATCGCTGCCGGTGGAGGTATTAAATATTTCGTAGTCGTTATACTTCGATTCGGAGCGGGTGCGCCAGTAGCCTTTGCCGGCTTCGCACAGTTCGTTGGCGAGCTGGTCGTAAATTTCGTTGCCTTCTTTAATGCGGTCTTCGGTAGCATCATCGCGGCTGGCTACTTCCAGCACCTGGTTTTGAATGCCGCCCACAAAGGTGCTGAGTAAACTTGCCAGCTCGGTATTATCGGCTGCTTCCCAGCCTTTGGTGGCCAGCACTGCTGCGTGTTTAGCAGTAAGAGCCGGAACAACCAGCGCCATCTTGAGCAGGTCGCTGTCGCCAAAGTCGTCCAGGTTCAGGAAGCCGAATTTTTTGTACTCCACACTTTTTTCGCCTAAGGCGCGCTTGGCGGCCGAGCGCAGTTCTTTCAGTTTGTCTTTCACCATATCGGCATCTACATCTTTTTCTTCGGTGGCTTGTTTTTGCTCGCCCAGCTCAATGGTGTCGGTGGGCATAGCCCCGAAAGCGAGGGCGCGGGTTTCAAAATCATCAACCCAGGCTTCGAGAATGCCTACGGTGGCTAACTCGGTTTCATCGCGCCTGGCGAAGGCAATTTTTTCAATACAAAGTTCAATTAAGCGGGCATCGGTAAAGTTGTACCTGCGAAAGGGGGCTTGTGCTGTTGCCATAATAGTTGGTTTTAGACTTCAAACGTAGGCATCTGTTGTTCAGTTTCACCCATCTGCAGGTTATTTATTTTAAAAGCGGGTTTAGTTGGGAAAAACTCTTTCCCGATTAGGAAAAAGTATTTCCCGATTGGGAAAGCGGATTTCCCGATTGGGAAAAAGTATTTCCCGATTAGGAAAGCGGATTTCCAGGTTGGGAAAGCGGATTTCCGGGTTGGGAAAGCGGATTTCACGAATGGCACTGCGGAACTACAGATTAGCATTGCGGAATACCGGAACGCCTGAATTTTTTTCGGTTTTAATTCTTCGGAAAAGGTTTTTATACTAACTTACGTGGCTCATTTCGGTTTTAAAACATTTTTTACTTACCTAAACCCAACGGACATGAAACCTAAATTTTCGCCCCGCCAGGTAGCACAAGCCAAAAAAACATCACCGGTAGTAAGCCGGGCTTATAAACCCTTCTTGATTGGTTCGGTAATTAAAACGGTGATGGAGGAACAACACAAAAAGATTGAGGATGTTGCTAAGTTTATGGATGTAGACAAACGCACCGTGCGCAACTGGCTGGTCAGCGCTTTTCTTCCGGTTCCGATAATACTGAAACTGAGTGAGTTTTTTAATAAAAACCTGATGCTGCAATATCACCCCGATGTAGATGACCCGGAAAACCCGCTGGCACCGGTGGTAGCCAAACTGCAAAAAGAAAAAGAAGAGCTGCTGGAAGTGAAAGAAGAACTGCGCGAAGCGAAGGAAGAAATACTGAAACTGGAAGGCAAGCTGGAAGAAGCGGAAAAAATTATCGGTCAGTTCAGAGTGCAGGCGCGGTAATTGCAGTACCGGTTCTACTTTTCTTCAAACTTTATCTGGCTTTTGATATACACCGGCAGGGCTTCAACAGCCGCTTTTAGCTGCGCGGTGTTTTCTTTTTTTTCCTTTTCATCTTTAATGTAGTAATTGTAATTGTCGAACAGGAAGTAGGCTAAAGCGCGGTTGTAATCGTCCAGCGCGGGGTCTTTAATCATGTCGAGAATGGCGGTTTCGATTTGTGCCGCGTTTTTAGTTTCGGATAATGCGCGTCCAATCCGGTTGATGCTTCCGTAATAATGGTTGGCGGCCGGGTTTTCGGTGCGCAGCGAAATGCCGAAAACCAAATCGGAAACATTAATGTTAAGCTCTTCCAGCTCGCGGATATACGTGTTGCGCCTGCCCCAGGCATAGCTGCCGTCACTCATGCGCTCGAACCGGTCGTTCATAATATCGAGGTGGGCGCGGAGGAACACTTCCCAGTTGGTGGTTTCGGCCGAAAGCACGGCAATGTTCATGGCGTGGGTGCGGGGGCGGCTGTCCATGCTGCAAAAACCAATAACGCGGGTGCCGCGCATTTCGTCCAGCAGGTTTTGTTTCCGCTTCAGCGAAAGTGATTCCCAGTTTTTGGGCAGTTCCACCCAGCCTTCCTCGGTTTTTTCCTTAAACTTCTGCACGGTGGTATCAATAAGGCAGTCGGCATAACCTATCATGAGGGCGTATTGTTTAGGAAGTGGTTTTGAAACAAAGCCTTCGGGAAAAAAGAAAGCGCTGAGCGATTCTTCGGAGTACTGCGATTTTTCGTAGTGCCGGTAAAACCACTGGCGGGTAAAATCGCGGTCGTAAATCTTCGGGTTGTCTTCTTCGGTAAGCTCCATTCCGTACCGGGTATCGAAAGCTATCTGGCTGAACTCCACCACCTGCTTATCGCGGTAGTTTTTGTATTTAAATTTTACAACCAGTACATCTTTATCTACTTCGGCTGAAGGATATTTTTTGATGAATTCGTCAAACGCCATTCCGCTGTCCATATCTTTTTTCGCTTGTTTAATGTTTCCTTTTTCCATACGTACCGCGTGAGCCACCGCCTGGCTTTTGGAATAAAAAACGCGGTTGAGGTCGCAGGTTTTAAACTTTAAGTTGAGCGAGTCCACAATATGGGTGAGCTTGCTCATGGTTTGGGGGCTGTAGATGAGCCCGTTTTTATAGGTATCGAATTCAGTGTTTTGAGAGTTGGAGTTAACGAAGAGCACGATAGCTGCAACGAAAAGAGCGGGAGTTTTCATGGGAATTATTTTTTGAGGTTATTCATAAATAACAAACACATGGTATGTTACCTGTAAGATGCAAAAAGCAGAAATTTCCACACCGGCACATTCAGGATTATCTGATAACGCGGAACGGAGGATAATATTACGGGCAGCGTTGGCTATAGAAATTTGGAAAGGGAAATCCTTTCAACGGTTTAGGTTTAAAGCCTAAAAACTTCAAACTATAAATTTACTTTTGCAGCCTCCATGAGCGACCAGATAAAACATGAGTGCGGCATTGCACTCATCCGCCTGCTCAAGCCCCTCGAATACTATGTAGAAAAATACCGTACGGTTCACTACGGGCTCAACAAGCTGTACCTGCTCATGGAAAAACAGCACAACCGCGGTCAGGACGGAGCCGGTGCGGCTGTAATTAAGCTGGACCCTCACCCCGGCAGCCACTTTATTAACCGCGTGCGAAGCATCACCAACCAGCCTATTATTGACGTGTTCGGGCAAATATTCGCCACCTTCCCCAAAGACCGCAAACCCCTCGACAACCCTGCAGCCGAAGCCGACTGGCACAAGCGCAACAGCCCCTTTACAGGCGAACTCCTCCTCGGCCACCTCCGCTACGGCACCTACGGAAGAAATACCGACAGCTACTGCCACCCCTTTATCCGCGAAAACAACTGGATGACGCGCAACCTGGTTTTAGCCGGCAACTTTAACATGACCAATGTAGACGACCAGTTCGACATGCTTATTACCCTCGGCCAGCACCCGCGCGAACGAAGCGACACGATTACCGTCATGGAAAAAATCGGTCACTTTCTCGATGATGAAGTGGAAAAAATTTTCGATAAGTACAAAGACCAGGGCTACACCAACTACCAGATTACTGATTTTATTGCCCACGAGTTAAGCGTACGCAGAATACTCAGCCGGGCTGCGAAAGATTTTGACGGAGGCTACGCCATGGCAGGCATGTTCGGTCATGGCGATGCCTTTGTGCTCCGCGACCCTAACGGAATCCGCCCTGCCTATTACTATTACGATGATGAGGTGGTGGTTGTGGCTTCGGAAAGGCCGGCTATACAAACCACATTTAATGTGCCGTTTGAAAAAATTCACGAAGTGCAGCCCGGTCATGCACTGGTGGTGAAAAAGGATGGAAGAGTAAAGCACGATTTAATCCGCGAGCCGCAGGAAATTAAGGCGTGCAGCTTCGAGCGCATCTATTTCAGCCGCGGAACCGATGTGGAGATTTACAACGAGCGCAAGCAGCTCGGCAAATTGCTCACCCCAACCATCTTAAAAGCCATTGATTACGATTTTGAAAACACGGTGTTCTCCTTTATTCCCAATACGGCAGAAGTAGCATTCTACGGGCTTATGAAAGGGCTGGACGAATACCTCAATGACTACAAGAAGAAGAAAATAGCAGACGCGAAAAATCTTTCACCGGAAGAGTTGAACCGGTTACTCGCCTTAAGCCCCCGCGTAGAAAAAATTGCGGTGAAAGATGTAAAGGCTCGAACCTTTATACAGGACGATACCTCGCGCGATGAAATGGTAAGCCATGTGTATGATGTAACTTACGGCTCTATCAAATCCGGCACTGATACCATAGTTGTGATTGACGACTCCATTGTGCGCGGAACCACCTTGCAAAAAAGCATTCTGGCGAACTTAGGCAGGCTGAACCCGAAAAAAATTATCGTGGTGTCTTCCGCGCCTCAAATCCGCTATCCCGATTGTTACGGTATTGATATGAGCCGCATGTACGACTTTATTGCCTTCCGCGCGCTGGTTTCATTATTAAAAGAGAGGAATATTTCAAATAAGCTGGATGAGGTTTATGAGCGCTGCAAAGCCGACAGCAAAAAGCCGGCTGAAGAAGTAAAGAACCATGTGAAAGATTTATACAGTTTGTTCAGCGCTGATGAAATTTCGGAGAAGATTTCGGAAATAGTCCGTCCGCAAAACATTTTTGCCCATGTGCAGGTTATTTACCAAACCATAGAGAACCTCCATACTGCTTGCCCGAAAAACTTAGGCGACTGGTATTTTACCGGCAACTATCCTACACCGGGAGGCAACAAAGTAGCCAATAAAGCATTTATGAATTACATGGAAGGAAGGGGCGAAAGGGCATATTAAAGTGAACTATTTTTCATTCACCATCCGGTTGTCGTATATAACTCTCCGTTTTTTTCCTTTAATTTGCCCAACTGTAATTTATTCCCTTTAAAGTGTTAACCCGATATAAACTCAGATAATAAAAGGTTAAACACTAAACCCATAAAGGCAAGGAATGAAACTATTTTACAAACCTCTCTTTTCCATAGCATTTTTGCTTATCGGTTTTACGGTTTTTGGACAAACATCACCGGATACTACGAACAAGCAAAATAGTCCGGATACAACCCGCAGGCTAAGAGACCCTCAAAACCAGCTACAGTTCCTTGAACCTGACATGAAATCGAAGGAGTACAACTTTTATAAGCGCAGAGATATTTCCACTCCTCAAATGATGGGTTACGACTACCCGGCTGACTCGGCTGTATATCAAAGAGATAAACAGAAGATCCGTCAACAGCGGTCATATAAAAACAGGCAATATCATTTCCCCGCCAAACCCAAAGACGCCTGGGAAATAGGAGTGAACTTTGGCTTTGCATTTATTAGCGGTGATGTAAAACCTTATGTACATATCAAAGGGTTGTTTCAAAACATGGGTTTTGGATTTACTGTTCGTAAAGCAATCGGTTACACGTTTTCGTTCCGGGGCGGGTATAACTATATGATGATGACCGGCAGAAACTGGGAACCTGACGGTAACTTAAAATTCAACCCCGCGCTTCATGGCTTATACGACCCGCGCGTGAATTACTGGAATAACCCAGCACTGCTTGGGGTTAATAATCCTTTCAATTACAACATGAATAAACTCTTCTTTTACAATTACAGAACTCAAATTCATGAATTTCATTTGGAGGGGGTAATGAACTTAGGAAACATTCGCTTTCACAAAGAGCGCAACATGGTTAACTTTTATTTTCTTGGCGGGGTCAGCACATTTTTATTTACCACCAAAATGGATGCCCTTGATGCTAATGGAAATGTGTACGACTTTTCAGCCGTGCACGATTTATTTCTCCACCCCGAAAACTACAACGTAAATCAGCGGAACACTTACCGCAAGCAGGCGCTGGACATGCTCAACAAACTTTACGATGGCAAATATGAATCGGATGCTGAGCACGAAAACAACGTTCCGGGTTTTGGTACCTGGCAGTTTGTTCCTGCTGCTACAGTCGGTTTCGGGTTGCAATTCCATATTTCCAAATGGGTAACCTTTGGGTTGGAAGAAAGAGTGATTCTTACAGCCAGTGATTTGTTAGACGGCTACCGTTGGCAACAGGATGAGCACGCCAGCTTTACCACCAACGTTGATAATATTGCTTACACCTCACTCAATTTCAACTTTCATATCGGGTTAAAGAAAAGAACGGAACCGATGTATTGGCTAAACCCGATGTATCATCCGTACAAGAAAATCGGTGAGATGGACCCTGAATCCATTGCCGATGAATTATTTAAAGATGATGACGGGGACGGAGTCCCAAATCGTTTGGACAAGGAACCGAATACCAAAAAGGATTGCCCAACCGATGTAAAAGGTGTGGCGCTTGACAGCGATAAGGACGGATATATTGATTGCGATGATAAAGAGCCGTATTCTCCCCCCGGCTATCCCGTTGATTCTACCGGTGTAGCTATTCTGCCGCCCAATCCTTGCTGTGATACTTCAGGACGTTACTACGATATTGACCGCAGCAGCGGATATATAGACGAAAACGACCGCATCGTAGGACCGGACGGAGTTGTTTATCCTCCGGGTACGGATAGCATAGCCATTCCGCCTGACGGGCATAAAGTTGCAGTTAGCTCGTTACCGAAAGTTACCGAAAAAGATAAAGGCAGACCGCGTACGCCCGGTGGCTATGATTGTTCTAAAATTGAATTGCCTGATGTAATATTTGACTTTGAGAAGTACTATCTCGACCCTCAGTATTTCGGAAATCTGCATCAAATTGCTGAGCGGCTGCAAATGTGCCCCGATATGAAATTAGTGGTTACCGGTTTCGATGAGTCGCGCAACGACCAGAAATTCAACGAACAGTTAGCATGGAACCGCTCTAATGCAGCAGTAGATTACCTGACTGAAAAATATGGTATTTCACGCGACCGTTTCATCGTCAAATACAAAGGAGGCAAAAAAGCGGCAACCGGTACGCCTTACGAAAAGAAAATGAAGAGTAAGGCTTCGTTCCGCTATGCAAATGAGGGCGAGACAGGTGACAGCAATCCACCGGCACCGCATCCTGGTCTAAAAGCAGGGTCAAATAAGTAAAGATTTAAGGCGCTAATCGCTTAGTCTTCCACGCCCCGTTTTCTAAAACATAAACAATACGGTCATGTAGCCGGTTGGCGCGTCCCTGCCAGAATTCAAAATAATCGGCTTGCAGAACATAGCCGCCCCAATGCTCAGGACGTTTTACTTCTCCTGATTTCTGGAGCTCAATCAGTTTATCTTCTAAAAATTCACGTGATGGAATTTCTTCGCTTTGCTCAGAAACAATAGCGCTCAACCGGCTTTCGTAAGGGCGCGATGAAAAATATTTTTCAGATAGATTGGCTTCAACTTTTTCTATGGTGCCTTCTATCCTTACCTGTCTTTCTGATTTATCCCAAAAGAATAGGAGTGAGCCGAGATTGTTTTCCTTAATTTCTTTTCCCTTTCGGCTATGGTAGTTTGTGTAGAAAACAAATCCATTTTCATCAAATGATTTAAGCAACACCACGCGCGAGGAGGGTTTGCCTTCTTTTGTTGCCGTAGAAAGAACCATGGCTGTTGGCTCAATTATTCCATCGCTGCCCGCTTCCTCAAACCACCACCCAAACTGCTCAAATGGGCTAGGAGAAATACAGTGCTCCGTCAATTCATGCCGGTTGTAATTACGCCTGCTGTTATGTAAATCTTTTGCTGACGACACTTTCAAACTTGTTAGCGCAAAGCTATTAAAACAAAAAACCTTCTGAATTGATTTTGCTCAGAAGGTTTTAAAAGGATTGTTTGCTGAAAATTATCTTACATCAATTCTGAATTCCTTACTGAAGGATACCACACCAGCCGGGTAGTTCTGCGTTCCTCCGCTGGTAAATGTGGGCGAACCGGCTTCAAAAGAAATTTTAAAGCGGATAACATCAAAAGGCATCAGCGAATCATATACATGATAAGAACCGGTGTAGGTGTATAGATTTACGCGGGGATCAAGTGAATCGAGCCGCTGAAAAAACAAAGTGTCAGCATAAACAGGAACATGACCGGGAAGTCCGAAAGAATCAATATCGAACATTCCCTTAATCCAGTTGATAGGCCTGTCTGTGGTAAATTTTATTTCGAGCGGGAGGTTTTCACCGGGGAATAAACTAACCACAGCAAATTCAGGCTTAACCAATGAAATGGGTTCAAGCGGTGCACTCTCCTCATCTTTAGCGCACCCGGAAATGAAAAAAATTATTCCAAAGAAAACCAGAACGGTAAAAACTGAAACCTTTTTGTTTTTCATAAATCAATTAATGGAGCAATCTTATAAATATTTAAGCACGAAATCTGTAATCCGTTTATGCAACTTGGTATAAGGAGGCAAAGTAAGATTGGAGGGAGGGTTCCATGCTTTCAGTATAGGCCGCTCATTGCAAAATTCCTTCAACCCATACAGCCCATGGCTTTTACCTATTCCTGAATTATTCACACCGCCAAAAGGCAGTTCCTTATGCCCGTTATGAATCATGCTTTCGTTTATACAGGTTGCTCCTGCTGTTGTATGGTTGATGATATACTCCTGATTTTTTCTGTTCTTACTGAAAATATAAAGCGCGAGAGGTTTTTCTTTTGAATTGATAATGCTCAGCGCCTCGTCAATAGACTTGTAAGTAATAATCGGAACAATAGGTCCGAATATTTCCTCTTCCATCAGCAGCATATCGGGTGTTATATCCGTAAGTACGGTAGGGGCAACATAGTTCTGTGAGTCATCTGTTTTGCCTCCTATTTCCACGGTAGCTCCTTTTGAAACCGCATCTTCCAAAAGGCGTTTTACTCTTGCCAGGTGCTTTGCGTTTACTATGCGACAATCATCAGGAGAATTTTCAGGATTTTCCCCAAATGCTTTCTGTATAGTTTCTTTTAAAATGTCAACAAAAGCATCTTTTTTCTTTTCATCAATCAGAACGTAGTCAACTGCTATACAGGTTTGTCCTGAATTCAGAAACTTTCCCCACAGAAAATTTCTTGCTGTTGCTTTTAGGTCGGCAGTATCATCAATTATTGTAGGTGATTTACCTCCCAACTCAAGCGTAACGCTGGTTAAAGTTTCTGCGGCTTTTTTCATCACGGAGCGACCGTGCATCGGGCTACCGGTAAAGTGGATGTGGTCAAAACGCAGATTCAGCAATTTTTGCCCCACGTGGAAATCGCCTGAAATAACAGCTACCTCGTTTTCATCAAAAACGGCTGTTACAATTTCTTTGATCAGCGCATCAGTATTTGGTGTAAACTCCGATGGTTTGATAATTACAGCATTACCGCCCGCATAAGCGGCAATCAGATTCTTTAAAGGAATCTGGAAAGGATAGTTCCATGGGCACAACAACAGAACATTTCCCTTAGGCTCATGAATAATTTTGGAATAGGAACCGAAAAACACCAGGGGTGTTTCTACCTCCTTTGTTGCCAGCCAGTCATAAAGGTTGGCCTCGTAATTTTTCGCTTCGGCAATAACGGGGTAAATTTCACTGATATCAACCTGAACCGAAGGTTTATGAAAATCGTCCCATAAAGCTTTCTGAATTTTTTCGCGCTTTGCAACAACCTCTTTGCGGAGCTTCTTTATTTTTTTCAGCCTGTGGGAAATAGAGGTGTTCTTCAGCATTTGAAGATTTTTTTTCTGCGCTTCGTAAATGCGTTCTATTTCTTCATGTTTGGTGTTTGGTGCCATGGGCACCTGAACTTCCTGAGCTGCTGTAGCTGTTTCCATACTTTTTAAATTAAGGACGTTAAAAATAGAAATATATTCTGCCTCGGAAAATGTTTATTTGTCTCCAAAATTAAAGAATGGACACCGGAAACAATAATAGCGCACTAAAGAAAACCCTCACTCCCATAATGCTGTGGGGGCTGGGTGTTGGTTATGTGATTTCCGGAATGTACTTCGGCTGGAATATCGGTTTGGATAAAGGAGGTACGCTAGGTTTGGGAATTGCTACTGTCTTTATTCTGTTGCTATATATCACTTTCTCTCTAAGTTACTCCGAACTCGCGTGTGCTATTCCAAAAGCCGGAGGCGTTTTCGACTATGTGGGAAGAGCATTCGGAAAAGATGTTGGCTTTATTGCCGGTATGGCCCAATGGATTGAATTTGTGTTTGCGCCTCCGGCAATTGCTTTGGGAATAGGAGCATATTTTCATTTGCTAATGCCTGACATTCCGGCTTTGGTTTTTGCTATCATCGGTTACCTGATTTTTACCGGCATCAATATTTTGGGTGTAAAAATCTCGGCAACTTTTGAATTAATCATCACAATTATTGCAGTAGGTGAGCTGACTTTGTTTGCAGGGCTTACACTACCAAGTTTCCAGTTTCAGAATTTGCAAATGAATCCTTTACCGCATGGCATTGCGGGAATTTTTGCTGCTATCCCATTTGCTATTTGGTTTTTCCTCGGAATGGAAGGGATAGCCAATGTTGCCGAAGAAACAATAAACCCGCAAAAAAATATTACCAAAGCATTTGGCTACAGCATGGCAACCCTTGGTATCCTGGCAGCTATGACTTTTTGCTCGGCAGTAGGTGTAGGGGGGTGGGAAAAAGTAGTTTACGATAAAGCCGGCTCTGTTTCCGATTCGCCTCTGCCTATGGCGTTGGGGCAAATAACCGGTGAAAGCGGATTTTTTTACCACATGCTGGTTAGCGTGGGACTTTTTGGTTTCATCGCTTCTTTCAACGGACTACTTCTCGCAGCCGGAAGAGCCACATACGAGTTCGGAAAAGTGGGACAATTCCCGAAAATGCTGGGCAAAGTTCATTCGCGCTTTCATACTCCCCACTGGGCTTTGCTGTTTAATATGATTATCGGAATCATTGCGCTTTTCACAGGTCGTACCGGTGACATTATTACCCTTTCAGTTTTCGGAGCTATTTGCCTTTATATTTTTTCATGTCTTTCCATTTTGCAGTTACGTAAAACCGAGCCGGATATGCCCCGCCCTTTTCATGTTCCTTTCTATCCCTGGTTTCCGATTATTGCTTTGGTCATTGCTGCGGTGGCGCTGTTGGCTATGACTTATTACAATTTCAACCTGGCACTAATTTATTTTGCTGCGCTCGGAGGTTCGTTTATTTTGTATCGCATATTTCATATTCCTGACACCAACGATTAATAACCATGGAAAAAAAACAAATCCTCGACTACGTAAAAAAACATCCTTCCGGAAAAGTAAAGCTTGCAGTTACCGATATGGACGGCATCCTTCGCGGCAAATACATTTCAACTGAAAAATTTTTGTCCGTAGCGGAAGGTGTTCTCGGTTTTTGTGATGTAATATTCGGCTGGGATGCCAACGATTTGGCTTACGACAATGCCGACTATACCGGTTGGCACACCGGTTATCCTGACGCTAAAGCCAAAGTAGATTTAAGCACCTTCCGAAAAATTCCATGGGAGAATGATGTTCCGTTTTTCCTGTGCGAGTTTATTGACGATAAAGCCAAACCGCTTTACGTTGACCCGCGCCAGGTTTTAAAGCAGGTAATTTCCGAAGCCGAGAAAGCCGGCTTCACTCCTTATTTCGCGCAGGAGTTTGAGTGGTTCAACTTTGCCGAAACTCCGCAATCGCTCAAGGATAAAAACTATTCGGAGCTTACTCCGCTTACGCCCGGTATGTTTGGGTATTCCATTTTGCGAAGCACTTACCGCAACGATTTCTTCCATGCGCTTTTCGACAACCTTAAAAAGTTCAACGTGCCGGTTGAAGGGCTGCATACCGAAACCGGTCCCGGTGTGTACGAAGCTGCTATTGCTTACTCCGGAATTTTGGAGGCGGCAGACCGCGCAGTGCTTTTCAAAACGGCTACTAAAGAAATTGCCTACAAGCATGGAATCATCGCTACGTTCATGGCAAAGATTTCAGAGAATCTTCCCGGTTGTTCCGGTCATGTTCATCAAAGCCTGTGGGATAAGAAGTCCACCAAAAATCTTTTTTATAACGAGAAGGACAAGAACAAAATGAGCGAAGCTTTCAAAAGCTACATTGCGGGGCAGCTTTATTGCTTGCCGCATATTTTGCCGATGGTTGCTCCCAACGTTAATTCGTTCAAGCGGCTGTGTGAGGGGTACTGGGCGCCTACTACGGTTACCTGGGGTATGGATAACCGCACGGTGGCGCTTCGTGCGCTGCCCGGTGGAAGCAAATCATCGCGCCTGGAAACCAGAGTGGTGGGCAGCGACACCAATCCGTATTTAGCCATGGCGGCTTGCCTGGCTGCCGGGTTGTATGGAATTAAGAAAGGGATGAAATTGAAGCAGGCGCCTACCGAAGGAAACGGCTACCAGGATAAAACCAACGGCACCTTCCCGAAAAATTTACACGAAGCCACTCGCATTATGCGCGACTCGAAAATTGCCAATGAATTATTCGGTGAAGATTTTGTTGAGCACTTTACCCAAACCCGCGAATGGGAGTGGAAACAATTCGGTAAAGCGGTTACCGACTGGGAAACCAAGAGGTATCTGGAGATAATTTAACCAGTTGGCTGTTTGCATCTATAAGGTTACGTTTTTGTTTCTTTAAATCTTTACTCTTAAACATTCCAATTGTTATCAAAAGGGAGCCCCTGTTGTACCTAGCCAAGCATATCTCTGAAACAGTACTTTTTCGAATAAGTTTATCCGGTTTACATACTGCTTCATTACCCCGTACTCCAGCTCACCAGAATTTCTCTTTTGCCTTCGAAAGGCATGCGTCCGTGTGCGGTACTGAAGTTGTCGAGGGCAATCACATCGTTTTTCTTCCAAGGCAGTATAACCATATTTTTCCATATTACTTCCTGAATGTGCTCCACATGGCTGTCGGGCACCGGTAGGCCATCGCCAAACAACACATTCATGCTTTGGTTAACCGGTTCGGTAGTCAGTGACTTTATTTTTACCATGACTGATAGAAAATTTTTCCAGAAAAAGGTTTTGACACGGTGCTGGCGCTGGTGTATGTAGCGGTATTCCGTATCGGCACCGTGCGGGTGAAATACCTGCAAATGATTGAACCATGTTTTTTCTTTCGTTACCGGGTGTTCCACAACTGCCGGTGTGCGGTGCAGCAGGCGAAGGTTACCGTTATCTTTCCACTCCAATTCAATTTGCTGTTCGAGACATTGTTTTTCCACTTCGGCTTTGTTGGTGGTATTAAATATTTCGTTCCACTTCTTCAGCTCAAACAAATTGAAAAGCGATTTGCTTTTCAAGCCCGAGTAGTTGCGCACAGTAATAATTCCTTTTTTGTCAAACTCATCACGTATTTGCGGGTTCATGTCAGCATACACTTTCCTGAAATTGCAAATGGGCGACTCGCCACCATAACCAGGCTCGGTATGGCAGTAAAAGAAAATAGAAACCGGTGGATTCTTTACATAACTCATTTCGCAATGCTGCATAATAGGGTAGTAACCAGGCAGCTCACTGGCCGTAAAAACATATCTGGTTCCGGGCACCATGTTGCGGGGTGAAGTGCCGTAGTAGCTGTGTTCTAAGCGCGGGTCAACGACTAAGGCAAGCTCTTCAAAATCCTTGGGCGTATCAATTTCAAACCCGCGGAAAAGGATGGCTCCGTGGCGGGTAAATTTTTTTGCCAGTGGTTCCCTGTTCTTCAAAATCCAATTCAGCAATTCCTGCTTCGATTTTCCCGAAGCGTCTGGCTCTACAATCAGCGGAAGTTGCTGCTCATTAACGCATGACTCTTTCATCTACTTCCATTCAAAGGTTTTCAGCAAATGATTCAAATCTTCCTTTACAAAACTCAGTACCGGAGCCATGCTGTCGGCATTAGGAGTGTTGTAAAAATATAAAGCTCCCCGCACAAAATGGTGGGCAGAATCGGTTACAAAAAACTGAACATTGCTGGCAGCATCACCGCCCAAGTCGTAAAGCAAACCGCACGCTCCATGCAGGTTGTTAATTCTTATCTCATCAATGTAGTCGGCTTTTTTGGTGTGTTTAAAAGCCAGCTTGTGCGCATCTTCAATCAGCCGCTCCAACTTCTGAGTGTCGCCAATATTTTTATAGGTCAAATTCAGCACTCCGTTCAAAGAATTAAAATACAGATTAAGCCAACATTGATTGTTTTGTAATTTGGTTTCGAAGTAATTGGTATCGCGCACAGCCGAAGCGTAAACCGGCTTCTCGAATTTAAACGGACATTCTTTAGGCGCATATAATTCGTATTTCTTTTCCGGGAAAATTACCCGCGGGTATGCTTTGGGCCTGGGGGTGTAGTCTCCATGGCAGGAAGTTAAACTCAAAGAACAAAGCAAAACAATCCCGGAATAAAAACTCTTCTTTGAAACCTTGAACTTATATCTCATTCTTAATCCTGATTTTTTCCACCCGGTTATTATTCACTGAAATAATCATGAACTTATAAGTTCGGAATTTAAACTCCTCTCCGTTTTTAGGAATACGCCCTGCAATTTCCAGCATCAAACCTCCTAACGTTTCGGCACTGCCTTTTATTTCGTTAAATATATCGCTGTCCTTTTCCATCAGGTGGCAGGCATCGGTAATGGTGGTTTTGCCATCGAATAAAAATGTGCGGCTATCAATACGTTTGAAATCGGTTTCGGCTGTGTCGTCAAACTCATCTGATATATCGCCTACCACCTCTTCTACAATATCTTCAAGGGTAATAATGCCGGAAACGCCACCAAACTCATCAACCACAACCGCGAGGTGGTTCCGGTTCTGCTGAATTTCGCGCATGAGGTCATCAATGCGTTTTGTTTCCGGAACAAAAAAGGGTTCGCGCAATAACTTCTGCCAGCCGAAATCTTCTCCCTGGTTCTGGTGCTCGATTAAATCTTTAGCATGGAGAACCCCGACAATATTATCAGATGATGTTTTATAAACCGGGTACCGCGAAAAATTATTTTCTTTTACAAACCGCAGTAATTCGTGGAAATTAAAATCATAATCGGCAGCAATGGTTTCGGTGCGCTGACGCATGGCTTGCTTTACGGCTATGTTTCCAAAGTGGACAATCCCCTTCAGCAGTTTGGCATCTTGTTTCGATTCCTTTTTTTCTACCGTTATCTCAATTGCTTTATTTATTTCCTCAATGTCCATTTCTACATTATACTTTTTCAAACGCTTTTCGAGCAGGCGGGTTGATTCGATGAGCACATAATTTAAGGGGTATAAAACTTTTAGCAACAAAGTAAACAAGGGGCTAACTGCTCGAACAATTTTTAATTTATTGTGAGTGGCGTAAACTTTGGGAGTAGCTTCTCCAAACAAAACCAGGATAAAAGTTACAATGGCAACGTTCCAGATAAACTCTAGGACATATCCGGGAATAACTGGCGTAACGAATGGGGGTATGGAAATTCCCAGTTTGAAATCGCTGAAAGTAAGCACCTGCCGGGTGACATAATAAGAGGTAATCACCATGCCGATATTCACCAAGTTGTTGGTTACCAAAATAGTTGAGAGCAGGTAACGGGGCTGACTGAGTAAGGCGGCAACCCGGTTATTTGCTTTATCGGTGCTGGCGCGCAAACCGGCAACTTCTACATTGGAAAGTGAAAAAAAAGCAATTTCCGAAGCCGCCATAATTGCCGAAACAGAAACCAAGAAAAAGATAATTACGTTGGCAATAAGAACAGACTTGCCGGGCGCGTGAACCAGAACTTGTAGTAAAATAAAATGAACCCCAGAATCCCCGTCCAATTTGTTGTTGAGTTTAAAAAGCAGAATCCCCCCGAAATACGGAGGGATTTAAAAGGTTATTATTAAAATTTAAAACGGTAAATCATCCTCCACTGGAGAGTTGCTTGAAGATGTATCTTCAGCAGTTGCCGAAGATGAGGATGATGAGGCAGCAACCTCTTCAGAACTTCCGCTATCCGATTTTTTGTCTAGCATACGAAACTGTTCTACAATAATCTCTGTAATATACCTCTTATTTCCGTCCTTATCATCATAGGAACGGGTCCTGATTTTGCCCTCGACATGGATGAGGCTGCCTTTTTTCAGATATTTCTCTGCCCGCTCGGCCATGAACTTATTGGGGAGTTTGATATTGTGCCAGTCAGTAATTTCTTTCCAGTTACCCTCCCGGTCTTTATAATTCTCTGTTGTTGCTAAAGAAAACTCAGCAATAGCACTGTCGTTTTGAAAATGTTTAATCACCGGGTCTTTACCCAGTCGTCCGACTAAAAATACTTTGTTTACCATGATGTAAAATTTTAAAGTGAGAAATAATTAGGGAAAGCCTAAAGTAAGAACTTTTTCTTCAAATACAAGTGAATAGTTTTGGGAAAGGCAAATTGCGAAAGCTCTTTCCGTTTAACTCTTTTATATTTCCCTAAAACCGGGGATGTAAAATCTTTCAAATCTACTTCAACAAAACGGAAATGAATTCTGCGATGGGAAAGAAGCTGAACCGTTTCGTTGGAAACAAAAAAGTACGGAAGACTTTTGACACCGAGAAACTGAAAAATAATTTCCGGGAAATTCTTAACCCTGAAATTTGCGGTCTCGATTAGCGGCAGTTCGTATAAATTTTTCCAGATGTCGTTGCTCGTCCTTTTACTGATAAGAATTTCTTTTCCGCTCTTGATGACGAAGTAGTTGAAATAGCGTCTTTTGATTTTTGTTTTTGCCTTTCGGGAAGGCAGTTCCGTGGTTTTGTTTTTCTGCCTGGCAAAGCAAAATTTGCTAAAAGGGCATTCGGTGCATTTCGGCTTTTTCGGCAAGCAAACCAGAGAGCCGAAATCCATAATTGCCTGGTTATAAATTCCTGGTTGTTTTTCGTCAATTAACTTTTGTGCCAATTGCACAAATTGCCTTTTACCTGCCGAAGTATCAAAAGCGGGTTCAACTCCAAAGACGCGTGATAAAACGCGGATTACGTTTCCATCGATCACCGCTTTCTTTTCCCCGAACGCAAACGAGGCAATGGCCGCAGCGGTATAATCTCCAATTCCTTTGAGTTTTATTAATTCCGAAAATGTGTTTGGAAATTTCCCTTTGTAATTGTTGTGAATGTTTTTTGCTGTTTCGTGCAGATTCCTTGCCCTGGAGTAATAACCTAAGCCCTGCCAAAGGCGCATCACCTCATCCTCTTTAGCTTTTGCCAGTTGTTTTACTGTCGGAAATCGTTTTTTGAACCGCTGAAAATATGGTAACCCCTGTTCTACCCTTGTTTGCTGTAAAATAATTTCGCTCAACCAGATATAATACGGATTTTTCTCTCCTTTCCACGGCATTTGCCGTTTATTTTTCTTTGAGTTCCATTTCCGTAAAAGAAGAGTAAATTGTTTATTCACGTGATGGGCAAAGAGAAAATTTTTGTTTGAAAAAATATTTTCCAAATTTATGCACGTTTCTTATCATCATTTTTATTCACTAAAAATCATTCCCCATGAGAAAGATTGACATGGTATCCAGAATTTCCGAAGCAACAGGAATCCCAAGACCTGATGTGTTACTGACCCTTGAGGCTTTTTTTAAAGAAGTAAAAAGTCAGGTTAAGAGCGGGGAAAGTGTTTATGTGCGCGGCTTCGGAAGCTTCATACCAAAAAAACGCGCGCAAAAACTGGGCAGAAATATTTCCAAAGGAGAAGCAGTGGTTATTCCCGAACATTACATTCCTGCGTTTAAACCTGCTAAAATTTTTGTTGAACAGGTAAAGAAAAACTACAAACCTGGAACACCACACTCTTAAACAAAAGGAGTTTTTACAACCGCTGCTTTGACCAGTGTGTTTCTGATTTCAATGAATATCTCCGTTCCCGGTTTAGAGAATTCTGCTCTTACATATCCCAGTCCGATGGCTTTGTTCAGAGTAGGAGATTGAGTGCCTGAAGTTACATTTCCAATTTCATTTCCGCGTACATCTTTAATCTTAAAATGCTGACGAGGAATTTTCCCCTTTTCGGTTATTTCAAAGCCAATCAGTTTCTTCTTAGCTCCGCTTTCTTTCAACGCTTTATGATAATCGGAATTGATAAACTTCTTAGTAAACTTAGTTATCCAACCCAATCCGGCTTCAATGGGTGAAGTAGTATCGTCAATATCATGACCGTAAAGGCAGAATGCCTTTTCCAGGCGCAAGGTATCTCTGCAACCTAAGCCGCACGGAATAATTCCGAATTCACTGCCTGCATTGAAAATCGCTTCCCACATTTTACGGGCATCCTTATTCCAAACGTAGATTTCAAAACCTCCCGCACCAGTATAACCGGTATTGGAAATGATGACATCGTCTACTTCTGCTATTTTGCCGGCAGTGAAAGAGTAGTACGCAATTTCGGAAAGATTAATGGTGGTGAGTTTTTGTAAAGTATTAACTGCATTCGGCCCTTGTACTGCAAGCAGGCTAAAATCATCACTCATGTTGCTCATTTCCGCACCAATGGTATTGTGCTTCTTAATCCAGTTCCAGTCTTTTTCAATGTTCGATGCGTTCACCACCAAATAATATTCATTCGCATTCCAGCGGTAAACAAGCAGGTCATCCACAATTCCACCTGTATCATTCGGCAAGCAGGAATACTGAACCTTGAAATCGGTTAGCGCTGCAGCATCGTTTGAAGTAACAAGTTGAATAAGCTCCAGAGCTTTTTCACCTTTAATCATAAACTCACCCATATGGCTCACATCGAAAACACCTACGCTATTGCGCACCGCCTTGTGTTCTTCGGTAATGCTGCTGTAAACGATTGGCATGTTATAACCAGCAAACTCAGCCATTTTGGCTCCAAGAGAAATGTGAAGTTGGGTAAGGGCAGTCTCTTTCATTTTCTTTTCTTTGAGTGGGCGAAGCTAATTATCACTCATGAAATTCAAACAGCCGGTAAGTGTAAAACAAATTGCTCAATGGACTGAATCCGAGATTATCGGGGATGAGACTGCTTGGGCAGTAGGGTTAAACGAGATTCACAACGTTGATGCAGGAGATATCACTTTTGTTGATAACGAAAAGTATTATGATTTCACTTTCAAGAGTAACGCATCATTTATTATCATCAATAAAAAATTTGATGTTGTGGAAGGAAAAGTTTTGCTGTATAACGAAAATCCTTTTGCCGCTTACAATTTTCTTGCGGAGAAGTTTAAGCCGCAATTACGCAATGAAAAAAATATCGGAGTAACTTCAGTAATTGGCGAAGGAACATTCATTTTCCCTACCGCCTTTGTGGGTGAACATGTAAAAATCGGAAACAACTGTGTTATTCATCCACATGTTTCCATTTATGCTTATTCAGAAGTAGGCAACAACGTGATTATTCATGCCAACACAACTATTGGCAGCGATGCGTTTTACTACAAGCGACAGAAAGCACACTACGATAAAATGCACAGTGCCGGTAAAGTAGTGATAGCTGATGACGCGGAGATTGGTTCAGGTTGTACCATCAGTGCTGGCGTATCATCCGACACAGTTATCGGCAAAGGAACAAAACTTGACTCACAGGTGCACATTGGGCACGATGTAAAAATCGGTGAGCATTGCATACTTGCTGCACAGGTTGGTATAGCAGGTAATACCAAAGTCGGTAACCGGGTTACGCTTTACGGAAAGGTGGCTGTAAATAAAAATATTGAAATAGGTGATGATACAGTTGTAATGGCTACCAGTGCTGTACCAAATAATCTGGAAGGTGGAAAAACTTACATCGGCTATCCTGCTGTAGAAGCAAGAGCGTTTGCAAAGCAGGTGGCGATTATTAAAAAATTACCTGAACTATGGGAAAAACTAAAAAGACTTTAAATAAGAATGCTTCTAGAGCAAAATACGGTGGACCCACCGATGGCAAAACACGATGCGGCTGGTGCCTGAGCGACCCCATCTATGTAAAGTATCATGATGAAGAATGGGGCAGACCCGTGCATGATGATAAACTGTTGTTTGAGTTTTTGGTGCTCGAAAGTTTCCAGGCGGGGCTGAGTTGGCTCACCATACTGAAGAAACGCGAAAACTTCCGTAAGGCGTTTGCCAATTTTGATGTAAAGAAGGTGGCTAAGTTCGATGAGCAGAAATACAATGCACTAATGCAGGATGAAGGTATTATCCGTAATCAGTTAAAAATTCGTGCGGCTATTAATAACGCTCAACGCTTTATCGAAATTCAAAAAGAGTTCGGCTCGTTTGATAAGTACGTTTGGAGTTTTGTAGGCGGCATGACGTTAAGGAATAAATTAAAGTCACTTAAAGAAATTCAACCTCGTACCAAAATCTCCGATGCCATGAGCAACGATATGGGCAAACGCGGTTTTAAATTCCGTGGCTCAACTATTTGTTATGCTTTCATGCAGGCTGTAGGTATGGTTGATGACCATGTGAACGACTGCTGGAGGAAGAAGCGTTCCTGACAACTTTCACAATTCACCTCTCTTTCTATATTTGCCGACCTTTTTTAAAGGTGTTTGTATTTACCATTAACTATTATCCAATAACTATTAACTCTTTTCAATGGAAAATTTAGTCTATATCCTTCCCGTTTTTGGGCTTGTAGCCTTAGCTTATATGGCTTACCTGAGCAGCTGGGTTATCAAACAGGATGCAGGCGATGCCAAAATGAGTGGCATTGCTAATAACATTGCCGAAGGCGCTATGGCATTTTTGAAAGCAGAGTACAGAATTCTCGCCATTTATGTAGTAGTTGCGGGAGTTGGTCTCGGTATTCTTTCGCAAGTGCCTAAAGTTGCTGCTCACTCGCATTGGCTCATAGTAGCTGCATTCGTCACCGGAAGTATCTTCTCAGTGCTTGCTGGTTTTTTTGGAATGCGTATTGCTACCAAAGCAAATGTGCGCACTACACAGGCGGCAAGAACTTCATTAGCCAAGGCCTTAAAAGTTTCTTTTGGTGGCGGAACTGTAATGGGATTAGGTGTAGCTGGTTTGGCGGTACTTGGCTTAAGCATGTTGTTCGTTATTTTCTATAATATTTTCATGGGCGGAAACACAACCGGCAATTTTGATGAAATGACCCGTGTGCTCGAAGTGCTTACCGGCTTCTCTTTTGGTGCTGAATCTATCGCTCTCTTCGCTCGTGTGGGTGGTGGTATTTATACAAAAGCTGCCGATGTAGGCGCTGACCTTGTAGGTAAAGTGGAAGCAGGAATTCCTGAAGATGACCCACGCAATCCTGCAACTATTGCGGATAATGTAGGTGATAACGTAGGTGATGTTGCCGGTATGGGCGCTGACTTGTTCGGCTCTTATGTGGCAACCGTTCTCGCTTCGATGGTTCTGGGCAACTATATTATTAAAGACATTATTGCACAGAGCGGAAGCTTTACCGATGTCTTTGGCGGAATAGGCCCTATTCTTTTACCGGTTGCTATTGCTGCTATTGGAATCATTGCCTCCATCATTGGAACCTTCTTTGTGAATGTGGCTGATAATGCCGAAGCAAATACCGACACAGTTCAATCAGCCTTGAATCGTGGTAACTGGAGTTCAATTTTTATCGCGTTGGTTGCTTCTTTCTTCCTGATTAAATGGATGCTACCCGCAACACTGACAATGAACGGAGCTGAAATTTCTTCGATGAACGTGTTCTATGCCGTGTGTATCGGTATGGCGGTGGGCGGTGCAATTTCTTTTATTACCGAATACTACACCGGTCTTGGAAAACCTCCTGTTGTAGCTATCGTTCAAAAATCAGCAACCGGTGCTGCTACTAATATTATCGCTGGCTTAGGAACAGGAATGCTTTCAACGGCTGCTCCGGTAGTGTTGTTTGCTATGGCAATCTGGTGTTCATATTCTCTGGCGGGTTTTTACGGTGTAGGAATTGCAGCCGCTGCAATGATGGCAACAACAGCTATGCAATTAGCCATTGACGCTTTCGGGCCTATTGCTGATAACGCGGGTGGTATTGCTGAAATGAGTGAATTACCAAAAGAAGTTCGTGAGAAGACAGATGTTTTGGATTCGGTTGGTAACACTACCGCTGCTATCGGAAAAGGATTTGCCATTGCTTCTGCTGCTCTTACTGCTCTTGCGCTTTTTGCAGCCTATGTAAAAATCACCGGCATCCCCGGCATTGATATTTTCAAGGCCGATGTATTGGCTGCATTATTTATTGGTGCTATGATTCCCGTTGTGTTCTCCGCACTTGCTATGAATAGCGTGGGTAAAGCGGCTATGGATATGGTGAACGAAGTGCGCAGACAGTTCCGCGAAATACCGGGAATACTTGAAGGCACAGGCAAACCTGAATACGGAAAGTGCGTGGCTATTTCTACTCAAGCCGCTCTTCGCGAAATGATTGCCCCCGGCTTAATCACTATCATCACTCCAATCATTGTTGGTTTGGTAATGGGAGCAGAAGCACTGGGTGCTTACATGGCGGGTGTAACTGTAAGCGGTGTGCTGTGGGCTATTTTCCAGAACAATGCCGGTGGTGCGTGGGACAATGCCAAAAAATCTTTCGAGAAAGGAATAGAGATTGAGGTGAACGGAAAGAAAGAAGTGTTCTACAAAAAGAGCGAGCCGCACAAAGCTGCTGTAGTTGGCGATACTGTGGGTGACCCTTTCAAAGATACTTCGGGTCCTTCGATGAATATTTTGATTAAGCTTTCATCGCTGGTGGGTTTAACCATTGCTCCGCTAATTGCGGTTACTAATCACGAAACAACTACTTCAGTAATAGAAATGATTAAGAGTTTATTTGTATAAAAGAAACGAAACCAAGATTGAAACTCCCGTGCAGAAATGTACGGGAGTTTTTATTTATAGCGACTTGCTATTTTCGCCCGCATGGATTTCAGCTTTTCGGTTTTCTGCACACCAGATGCCTGGATTAGCCTAGTTACACTTACCTTTCTGGAAATAGTTCTAGGGGTTGATAATATTATTTTCATTTCGCTGGTGGCCAGTAAACTTCCCGCAGAAAGACAGAAGAGCGCCCGTACAGTTGGTTTGTTCTTAGCATTAATCATGCGCCTGATTTTACTTTCTTTAATCGGTATAGTAATTGGGCTTACCGCTCCGCTGTTCACGCTTCCGCTTCAAGGCATTTTTGAATCACTGAAAATGGAGCATGCCGCAGAAGCCGCAGCTATTTCTGGGAGAGATTTGATTCTGATACTCGGTGGATTTTTTCTGCTGGCAAAATCAACCACCGAAATTCACGGTAAGGTTACCGGTAAGCATGAAACCAGAAAGAATATTGCCGCCACAGCTTTCTGGTCTATTATTCTGCAAATTGTTTTAATAGACATTGTTTTTTCATTTGACTCTATTCTTACTGCTGTGGGTTTAACACAACATGTAATTGTAATGATGGTGGCTGTGGTTGTTTCCATTATTGTGATGATGTTTTTTGCGGGAGCTATTTCCAACTTCATCAGTAAATACCCAACGCTGCAAATTCTTGCGCTGTCGTTTTTGATTATGATTGGATTGACACTGGTGCTTGAAGGATTCGAGGCGCATGTAAACAAAGCGTTTGTTTACATATCGGTTTTGTTTTCATTGTTTGTGGAGTTTCTGAATATCCGGTTCAGAAAGCAGGAAGAGAAATAATCAAACCCTTTCCAGTTGTTCGGAAAGTTCTTCCCATTTTTCCATTTCGTTTTCCAATTGCTTTTTCAGCAGGTCGTAGTTGGAAAAAAAGGAGGGGTCTTTGGTGAGTTCGTGGAACTGGGCTGCGTCTGCCAGTTTTTTTTCTGTATCGGTAATTTGAGTTTCGAGTTCAGCTATTTTTTTTTCGCTCTTTTCAATTTCTGTTTTTAGCTTCTTCAGCTCTTTTTCTTTTTCCTTGTTGCTGTCAACCGGTTTAGCTTCGTGCTTTTGAGTTTTTACTTCGATTTTTTTCTCCTCGTCTTTCTTTGCCAGCAGTCGCATATCTTCTACTTGTTTCTTTTCGAGGAACTCATTGATATCGCCAATGTGTTCTTTGATGCCGTTCTTAGTAAACTCAAACGTTTTGTTTGTGAGGTTATGAAGGAAGTCGCGGTCGTGTGAAACAATGATGATGGTTCCTTCAAATTGCTTCAGGGCGTTCTTCAGAATTTCCTTCGAAAGCATGTCGAGGTGATTTGTAGGCTCATCGAGTACCAGAAAATTTCTTGGTTCAAGAATCATTTTGCAGAGAGCCAATCTTCCTTTTTCGCCACCGCTCAACACTTTTACTTTCTTAAAAACATCATCGCCTTTAAATAAAAAACAGCCGAGCATATCGCGCAGCTTGGTGCGTATGTCACCGGTTGCCACACGGTCTACCACATCAAGCACCTGGTCCTTGCCGTCCATGCTGTCGGCAGCATGTTGAGCGTAATAACCAACTGTAACATTATGACCAAGTGTAATCTTACCTTCATGTTGCAGCCCGTCAACCAAAATTCTTGTGAGCGTAGTTTTACCCATTCCGTTTTTTCCTACGAAAGCAATCTTATCGCCTCTGTTTATCTGAAAACTCTGGTCAGTAATTACTTTCTTTTCTCCAAAGCTTTTTGAAATGTGCTTGGCTTCCACCACCGTTTTTCCGGATGGCTGTGCTTGCGGAAAGCGGAGGTTCATCGCAGCAAGATTTTCTTCTTCCACTTCAACCCGTTCCATCTTATCTAATTTCTTAATCAGCGACTGGGCGAAGGTTGCCTTACTTGCTTTTGCGCGGAAGCGTTCAATATTTCTCTCTATTTGTGCAATTTCTCTATCCTGATTCTTCTTCGCATTGATTTGCTGCTCGCGCCTTTCTATCCTTAGTTCAACATACTTGGTATAAGGTGCGTTGTAATCATCAATATCACCATTGATTACTTCGATGGTGCGGTTGGTGATGTTGTCGAGAAAGCTGCGGTCGTGCGACACCATGATGATGGCGCCCGGATATTCTTTCAAAAACTTTTCGAGCCAGAGGACGGATTCAATATCAAGGTGGTTGGTAGGCTCATCGAGCAACACCAAATCAGGTTTGGCAAGAAGAATTTTTGCCAGCTCCACACGCATTTGCCAGCCGCCACTGAGGGTTTTCATGGGCTTTTCAAAATCGGTTTGCTCAAACCCCAAGCCCTTCAGAACTCTCTCGGTTTGTTCTTCAACGCTGTACCCATCGTGAATTTCAATCTGGTGTTCCACTTCGCCTAGACGCTCAATCAACTGCATGTAGCTTTCGCTTTCATAGTCGGTTCGGGTTTCCATCTGGTGCATGATGTCTTCTTTTTCGCGCGTGTATTGCATTACCAGCTCAAATGCTTTTTTAGTTTCATCAATTACCGAAAGATCGCTTTGGGAGTGAAGTTCCTGCGGTAGGTATCCGATTACGGTTCCTTTGGGATACATAATATCGCCCCCGTCAATTTGCTGAATGCCTTTAAGCACCTTTAAAAGGGTTGATTTACCAGCTCCATTTCTTCCTGTTAAACCAATTTTGTCGTTGTCGTTAATGAGGAACGAAATGCCATCGAACATCACTCGACCGCTGAAATGGAGTTCAATATTGGAAACGGCTATCATAAGAGGGCGCGAAGATAATCAGCCGCGGGGTTTAGAAAAACGGTTTTGCAAATTCTGTTTTTGCTTTACATTCGCACCGAAATAATTTTTAAAACATGAGCAAAGTAATTGCAGGTATTACAACCATTGTTGGCGGACTGTTGACTATCTATTATTCATTTGTAATGGCAAACAGTTCGGCATTTCTTGAATACAATGACCCCAAACTTCACCAAAGTATGTTTCAGACCGGTCACTTTGTTCCGCTATTAACCGGAGTGCTTCTGCTTACGATAGGCATGGTTTTCTTTTTTGTGGCGAGGGAGTCGAATCCGCATATAAAGTAAGAGCCGCCCCCAAACCCCCGAAGGGGGCTTAAATACAAAATACAAGAGCGCGTTTGGTCGAAAAGTGCTGAACGCGCTCTTGTGTTTAAATCGCCTGAGTTTTAAAACTTATACCGGAAGCCCGCACTTACGCCAATATTGAACTTGCGTTTCTCCTGCACACCAATTTCCTGGAGGCTCATGTAAAACATGGGTTCGGCAAAAAAGAGCCAATGTTTTTTGGCGATGTATTCGAAACCGGCAGAGGCGTAGAACGAAGCATAATAGCGCTTGGCGCTGTTGATGGAGAAGTCGCTGGTGCCATTAACTGTATTCTGTTTGGTAAACATGTTCGATTCGTAATCGCCTGAAAAATTTGTTTGGGAAGGGAAGAAGAAACTATCGGATAAAGTTACGATGGACTGAAAAATGGTATCACTTTGTGCCGTGTAGGCAAAAGTCTCTTTCAGCTTGATATGGTTGATGATACCGGTGTTGATATAAAAGCGGAAATTATTTTTTACCACCGGATAAACTTTTATACCGATGGGAATGGCTATTTCGGTGATGGATGAAGTGTAGTCTTTCGGAGCTTTGGTAAATGTGATTGTTTTAGGGCTATAAACTTTGAATGAAGTTTGCGAGAATAAAATTGAGTTAGTGATGGCAACGCGGTTTACAAAAAGAAAATCGTGAGTGAAGCCCGCCATGTAAGAAGGGGTTTTGTAAAACGGAAGAGGACGCCTGTTCCGGATAACAGAATACTCCTGACTTCCCAAAGTAGTACCGGTAACATTAGCCAGTACACCCAATGAATAATGGAAGATTCGCTTTTTCTTTTTTGGCAGAACGTCTTCGCTTTTCTTCTCCATGGAATATTTTTCTTCTTCGGCAGGCTGCTCAAGTAAACCCTCCAACCTGCTCATTTCAATGCGTTCAGCCGGTTGGTTTCCGGCTGTAGCTAAGGCGGTAACTTCTTGTCGTTTTTCGGCTATGTTTTTTTCGAAAGCCTCGACAAGTGTTCGGGGGCTTTCCTGTTCTGCTTTTTTCAGAAGTTGTTCTTTTCGTTTTTGCTTTGCGGGATTTTTTGCTTCGAAGGTTGTTTGCTCCTCATTTATATTAGAAGTAGAATTCACAGCAGATTTTACAGATTGAGCAGATTGGTTTTTTGCAAGCGGTTTGCTTTTCTTTTGGGGTTGTTTATCGCCAAGTTCTGAGCCCATGGTTTTTGCTTTTTCTTTTACAAACGGCTGTTCTACATTTCCTGTAGTTTCATTTGCATTCTTCTGTTTGCTGGTGCTGCTAACTACCACAGTTTCTTTACCTGTAATATTTTCACTTGTCCTCTGTGATTTCTCTCCGCTACTATTTACAGTTACCGTATTTTTCTGCTTACTACCGTTGGCTTCTGGCGCTTCTTCGAGGTTTACTATTTGTTGCTCACCGCCAGGTTTGTCTTCTTCGCTCATTAAATATAATCCCCAGCCAATAGTGCCTACGGTAAGTAAAAGCGCAGCAGCAATGCCACCGGTGAGCCACCACCAGAAAAAGCCTCTGCGCTTTTTCTTCCCGTCAAGCATGGCTTCCATTTTCGCCCAGGCCTGCGGGTCGAACGGAAACTCCATGCCGCGGAGTTTGTCGCGCAAATGTTTGTCGGAATTATTTTCCATAACTGCTCACCTTTACTTTATCCGATTGAATAATCCACTCCTGCAATTTTGCTCTCGCTTTAGCGAGATTTGATTTTGATGTTCCTTCCGAAATGCCGAGCATATTTCCGATTTCATTGTGGTTGTAGCCTTCTACCACATACAGGTTGAACACTGTGCGATATGCGGGAGAAAGCCGGTTCACCATTTCGAGAATTTGTTCCGCACTTAAATCTGCAATCACATCACCGGTGTCCTGCACATACACTGTTTTTTCAATCTCGATGTGCTGGTGGCGGATTTCGCTTCGCAGGTAATCAATGGCTGTGTTTACCATGATGCGGTAAATCCAGCCTTCGATGTTCCCGCCTTTTTGAGCAACGGACTTTATGTTTTGAAAAACCTTTAGAAATGCCATGTTTAGTATTTCAATTGCCTGTTCCTTATGCGAAGAATAGCGCATGCACACTCCCAGCATCTTGCTGTAATGGCGTTCGTATAAACGCTTTTGGGCAAGCCGGTCGTTTTTCACACAGCCTTTGATGAGTTCTTCTTCCGTCACGCTGAAAGTAATTCGCATCTAAGTTACACGCAGATTTCATTTTCCCCGTTTGTTACTGCTTAACCGTTACCCTTTCTTAATTCTCCACCGGTATCCTGCTCATCAATGAAATATTCTGAACGTTCGAATAATCGTATTGATACAAGCCGTCAGTGCCAATCATCAGCAACCGGTTGTTGAACGGAATTACATCAGTTGCCTGTATATTGGTAAACTGAACTACCGATGTGGTTGAAATAGTTGTCGGCTCGGTGGCGTCAAAAACTTTCAGCCCATCCAGTCCATCGCAAACAAAAAGAACAGCGCCATCTTTACCCAGGCCATGTGGATTGGTCATTGGAACTGTGTGACTCAAAGTAGGTGAAGTAAGATTTTGAATATTTACCACTTCCAATTGATTGAAAGTTGTATTGCACGGAGTTCCGCTGCGCAAAGTGATGTATGCATAGTCGTCATCAACCACTACCGGGTCGCAAGCCGTGCCGTGTATGTATGTGGAAACGTAAGTCGGAGAGGTTGGCGAGCTGATGTTGTAAATAAACATTCCGTTGGTAGAGCCAATAAACAAGTGATTGTTATGCGGGAAAATGGTTTCAATGTTTCTTCCGATGTAGCTTGTGCCTAAAGAAGACGGAGACGTTGGCGTGCTGATATTAAACAGTCGCAGCGATGACTGGTCAACCACATACAAAGTATTATTTGCAATAGTGAACCGTGCCATAGAGCCGCCAATACCGGGCGCTCCGCTTGTTTTCACAAAAGCTCCTGAAGAATTCATCGTCAACACATCACCTTCCATCCACACTCCGCCACCGCCCCAATAAGTAATACCTATGTTACAGTCGGTGCTGATTTTTTCTGTTACTTCTTTTTCGAGCCATTCAATAACCACACCTTGGCTGGCATCGGCATAAAAACCGCTGGTATAAATTCTATCAGGTAAAGCATTTTCGATGCGGGTTGTTACCGTAACATTCAGCGGATTTGAAATATCGAGCGCCAGCAAGTCAATATAGCTATCGGCATATAGCGTGTTGCCAACCGCAGCTATATCCATGTTGCCGGGAATTTTGATGAATGAAATATTCTGAGGCGAAGATGGATTGGTGTTATCAATGATGTGGATGCCTTTGTCCACTTCATTCACAAAAATGTAATTGCCTTTGAGGTAAATCTTGCCGGGCTTTTTCAACGATTGTGCCGCTTCTGATTTTACCGAAGAGCGCAACTCGGCATAAGACATGTAAACAGGTTCATACTTTTTGTAGGTAACAGTTTGGTCGCACTTGTCCTTTTTGCAAGAAGAAAACATGAAAAGAACAAGAACGGAAAGAGCGGAGAGAGAAATGGGTTTCATGGTAAATAATTTTTGTTTTTGAATGAAGGCAACGCTTTACTATTCAGAAACGTTTTAATTATCGAAAGCGTTGCCTCGGTATCAAAAAAATTTCTACCATGAAAAAAAACCTACTCTTCACCGTACTACTGATTGCTTCAACTTCTGTTTGGGCGCAATCCAATCTGGAGGATGTCATTTATCTGAAGAACGGAAGTGTTATCCGCGGAAAAATTACCGAAAACAAATACGGTGTAATTAAAATTGAACTTGCTGGAGGAAGTTTATTTGTGTTTCAGCAAAGCGAAACCGATAGTGTTAAGAAAGAGAATGTCATGAAGAGGAAACTGAAAGAAATAAACCGCAATTATTTCAGGCGTGAGCGTGGGTTCCGGAATATGACGGAGTTTGGAATTATTTATGGGGTAAACCTCAAAAAAGAAAACTCGAATCAGTATTACTACAACAGCCAGCCTGAAGACGATTTTGGTTTGTCGCTGCACACCGTAAATGGTTATCAGGCATGGCCCTATTTGTTTGCAGGGGCCGGTGTGGGTATTGACCGGATGATTAGCTACCAGCAAACATTTTCGCCTTTTTATTTACGAGTAGCTTCTGAGTTTTTAAAAACAAAAGTGACACCTTATGTTTTTTGCGATGTGGGTTACTCGCACATGTGGAAGAAAAAAAGTGATGACTATTATTCGTACAAAAACAAGGGAGGACTTTATATTTCTGCCGGTGGAGGATTACGGATTTATACACGAAGCCAGGCTTCTGTGATTTTATCGCTGGCATACAAACGAAACAACAGTGAAACCAAATGGTGGTACACCCAGTGGAATGAGGGAACTTATTACACCATCAAAAGAACTTACCAGCGATTAGTAATGAACGTGGGTGTCACTTTCTAAGTAAACTGTTCCAGCAATTCAATCCTTTTCTTTATGGGTGGGTGGGTTTGAAAAATACCATCAAACCAGGAGCGGTCTTTTTCTAATTGGGGGTGTTCGATAAAAAGCTGCGCCACATCTTTATTTTCCACCGCCTCGATATAAGGGTCGGAAGAAATCTTTCTCAATGCGCTTGCCAATGCCTGTGGGTTTCTGGTCATTTGTGCAGAACCGGCATCAGCCATGTATTCGCGATTACGCGAAATTCCGAAGCGCAGAAGAATTGCCAGAAAATAGGCGATAGCTGTAATTAAAATTATGGCGAGGATTATAACTCCTCTTCCTTTGCTGTCTTTACTGTTGCCTCTTCCCATGTGTCTGAGCGAACGGAACGCTACATTACTTATAAACGAAAAAATGCCAACAAACACGATGGTAATTATCAGAAGACGAACATCTCGGTTGATGATATGAGTTAGCTCGTGCGCAATGACCCCTTCCAGTTCGGAATCATTCAATTTGTCAATTATTCCACGCGAAAGAGTAACTGAAAAAGTGCGCTCGTTGATCCCGCTTGCAAATGCATTCAACGAGCTATCATCAATCACATAAACCTTCGGCATTTTCATTCCACTCGCAATGCAAAGATTTTCAACCAGGTTATAGATGCGTTTGTTCGTTTTTCTTTCCAATGGCTTCGCTCCGGTAGCCACCATAATCATCTGGTGGTGGAAGAAATAGGCGACAAAAAACCACAGCGCTGTTCCAATAGCCACACCTCCGGCAATCATCGGCAAATCCCGAATAATATCTGCACCATAGTATTGCGATACAAGAATAGTTACAGTTAGTATAGTTCCGGTCAACAACAACGGGAATAAAACCAGTTGTATAGCAGAATAGAGATTATTCCTGCCGATTTGCGCTTGTATGCCTACATACTCCACAGCAAATAAATAATTGTACCCGGATTACTGGTTGAAAGAAATTTTCGGAGCTTCATCTAACTGCGCCCTCTTTTCAATGCCAAGATCGTACATGGCGGCCTCGGTAAATCCAAATTGACGAGCAATTAAAACTGCCGGAAAAGTAGCTACGCCAACATTTAGTTCTTTGGTGGCTGCGTTGAAATATCTGCGGGCGGCTGCAAGTTTATTTTCAATATCAGAAATTTCTTCCTGCAGCTGCAAAAAGTTGGTGTTTGCTTTTAAATCAGGATACGCTTCCAATGTAACCCGAAGGCCCTGCAAGGCAGAAGTAAGCTGGCTATCGGCTTTTACCTTTTCATCAATGGTAGCAGCACTCATTAACCCGCTTCGCGCTTTTATTACATTTTCAAGCACACTTTTTTCGTGAAATGAATATCCTTTTACGGTATCTACCAACTGGGGAATTAAATCATTGCGCTGCTTCAGTTGCACATCAATATCTGCAAAGGCATTATCGCGGTTAGCGCGAAGTCGGACCAATCCATTATAAATGGCTATTGCCCAAAGAACAACTAAAACAACCAAACCGAGAACTATAAGTAAAGGTATCATGGCCTTAAATTTTTTCGAAACTACAAAACTCTTTCAATGTTACAGCTTGCCTGTGTTTTTATCTTTGCCGTGTGAAAAAACAAAAACCTTATCACTCCATTCGCAAAGCTCATTTTCTCGGAGATAAGAAAGCATTTCAGAAGTTTCTTGAAGAGAATATGATTTACCCAAAGGAAGCCATGGAAAATAAAATTGAAGGAGTTGCCCATGTAAAGTGCGAAGTCAGCGACCGGGGAGAGGTGTTGAAAGCGGAAAATCTTCACAAACTTGGCTATGGTTTAGATGAAGAAGCGGAACGTTTATGCCGGTTGATGAAATTCGGAGATACTACTGAGCGCGGTTTAAAAATAAAGCACACTCAAACCGTACGGATTCCGTTTAACATTCCACGGCAACAAACTCTTCAGATTAAGTACCATTCAACTTCTGCTAAAGAGGAGAAAAAGACTACCTACGGTTATACCATTAAGTTCTGATTACTCCCCCGGTATGATCGAAATCTCTTCTTCCAGCCTTCCATCCCTGAACATCCGCAGGTAATGTTTTTTGTTTCCCATTTCATCGCTGCCTATTTCGTAACGGTAAGTGTACTGACCTTCGCGCTGGGTTTCGTTGTTCACGTAGACACGTTTCATCCGGTTGGCTTCGTCAAACAGGGCAATCATAACTTTTACAGGTCGCGAAACACTGTAACTCAAACTTCCCGAATAAACAGTGCGGGTGGTAAATGTCCGAATCGGAGTTGAGGGTTCGCTGCCCGCTGCGGTATAGATTTTTTCAAGAGGAATTCCTTTTGCCTTTGCCACAAACCTGCGCAGTTCGTACATCATCACGGTATCCTCGCTGAAAATGGAATGGAGGTCGTGATTGTCGGTCAGACACCACACAGCATCCTGTGCTGCATTGCCTTGGTACTTTTTCCGGTACAGCAGTTCGGCAAGTTGCAAAAGGTTACCTGATGCCCTGTTTCGTAAATTAAATTTCTTAGTTGGTGAAGGGCTTCCGTCTGTTGCTTCAGTACACATGGCGTAAACTTTGTAGTTCCTCTTCTGTTTAGGCTGAATCCTCACCATCAGCGTTTGTGTAACCATCATGGTTTGAAGAGTAGAGTCAAGCGGTTCAAGCTTATAACCGTATTCCAAATTTAAATTCATCGGCTCTGCAGTAGCGCTCGCTATTTCCATTGCCATACAGGGACCGTAGTGCGAGGAGTATTCCCCTTGAAAAGATGTATCTTTTTTTGAGCCGGTAAAATTTACCGTAACAAGTTTCTTTTGAATAGCTTCCGAAAGTTTGTATGAGGTTTCTGCTTTGGATACATAAACCGCAATGAGAAGCAGCAGTAAAAAAACATTTCTTTCCATCTGTTCGGTATGGCGTAAAACAATAACGCTTCGTACTCCTCATTTATTATCTTGCGCAAAAATTTTTTAATGCTGATAATGGGTATTACGGGCGGTTCAGGCTCGGGAAAAACAACAGTAGTTTCCAAAATTCTCAAGTATTTTACATTGAACGAAGTAGCCGTTCTTCACATGGATTGCTATTATAAAGACAGCAGCCACCTTCCTGCTGAGGAGAGGCAGAAAATAAATTTCGATCACCCGGATGCTTTTGAATTTGACCTGCTTTACAAGCACATGCAAATGTTGAAAACCGGTCAGCCTGTTGAAGAGCCGCAGTACGATTTCATTACAAGCTCGCGAAAACAGCAAACTGTAGGCGTGGAACCGAAACATGTGGTGATAGTGGAAGGAATTTTACTTTTTACCGACAAGAGAATCCGTGATTTATGCGATATAAAAGTTTTCGTGGATGCCGAACCCGATGAACGCGTTATCCGCATTATTCAGCGCGATATTCAGGAGCGTGGAAGAAGTGTACAGGATGTGCTTGATAGGTACGAGGTGGTAAAAAACATGCACCTGCAATTTATTGAGCCTACCAAGCGTTATGCTGATATCATCATTCCGCAAGGCGGAGATAACCATGTGGCTATTGATATGATAGTAGCTGCCATCAAGCAAAAGCTTTTGCCGGAAAGCAGCGCCTGATTTTTAAAATAATAATCTGATTCCGAAATTTGCGGAGCTAAAAAACAGTTTATGAAAAAAATAATTTCCATCCTTATCATTACAAGTGTCATGGCTGTCATACCCTCCTGTAAAAAGGGAGGAGGCTTCAACATTTTCACTATCGAAGACGATAAAGCTTTCGGCTTGCAGATGGAGGCGCAGATTGCCAGCGACACCTCGTTTACCATTTTGGGCCGTGCTTCATATCCCTCGGCTTACAATTATCTTGACAGCATGAAGCAAACCATTCTCAACTCCGGGCAGGTGGAACACGCTGCCGACTTTGAGTGGAAACTTTACATTGTAAAAGACGACAGCACACTCAATGCTTTCTGCACACCGGGCGGTTATATTTATGTTTACACCGGCTTAATTAAATATCTCGAAAGTGCTTCGGCTTTAGCGGGGGTGCTTGGGCACGAAATGGCCCATGCTGATAAGCGGCATTCTACTCAGCAGCTTACACAGCAATATGGTTTGTCGCTTTTGATTGCGGTGGTTGCCGGTACCACCAATGCCGGTCAACTGGCGCAAATTGCCGGTGGACTTACTTCGCTTGCTTTCAGCCGCGACCACGAAAAACAAGCCGATGAATATTCCGTAAAATATTTATGCCCTACAAAATATCATGCCGATGGCGCCTCGTTTTTTTTCCAGAAACTGGAAAATGATGGTGTAACCTGCAGCAGTCTTGAGGCATTTTTCAGTACACACCCTTGCCCCGATAACCGTATTGCCAATATTCAGAGCAATGCCACCACACAGAACTGCGCGCCAAACAATAATATTCAGGCGAATGAAGACGTTGCAGGTTACAATGTTTTCAAGGCAAGCCTTCCGTAGTAATTATACTGCGGCAGGCTTTTTCGACAATATTTCGTTATAGAACTTTTCGTACCGGGGAAGTATATTGGCAATGTCGAAAGTTTTTGCCTGCGCCAGCGCATTTTTCTTAAACTCTTTCAAGCGGTTCTCATCTTCGAGAATATAAACAGCATTCTTCGCCATATCCTCAAAATCGCCTACGTTGCTCATGAAGCCGGTTTTGCCCTGAATATTTATTTCGGGAAGACCTCCTGCATTCGATGAAATAACCGCAACCTCTACTGCCATAGCTTCCAGTGCGGCAAGCCCGAAACTTTCGGTTTCTGAAGGAAGGATAAACAAGTCGGAAACCGCCAGCAGTTCTTCCACAGCATCCTGCTTGCCAAGAAAGCGAACCTGTTCGCAGTTGCCCAGCTCCCGGCACAGGATTTCAATATTCATCCGCTCCGGCCCATCACCCACGAGGAAAAGCTTGGAGGGAACTTTTTTCAGCACCAGGTCAAACATCCGCACCACATCGTCCACTCGCTTTACCTTGCGGAAGTTGGAGACATGAGTCAGTATTTTTTCACCATTGGGAGCTATGGCTTTCTTGAAATGCTCTTTGTCGGTTTTTTTAAAGCGCGAAAAGTCAATGAAGTTGGGAATCACCTCCACCTCCCGTGTAATGTTGAAATTTTTCAAAGTTTCTTCTTTCAAATTCTGAGAAACCGAAGTAACCCCATTGCTGCGGTTAATGGAATATTCCACCACCGGCTTATAGCTTGGGTCTTTACCCACAAGCGTAATGTCGGTGCCGTGAAGCGTAGTCACAAACGGCAGCCGGTAGCCCCGGTCGCGCAGAATACTTTGGGCCATCAGCGCTGACGAAGCGTGAGGAATAGCATAGTGAACATGAAGAATATCAAGTCCTTCAAATTTTGCCACATCAACAATTTTGCTGGCGAGAGCGCTTTCGTACGGCTGGTACTGGAACAGCGGATAGTCGAGCGCGGTTACCTCGTGGTACAAAATATTTTCACTAAACGAATCGAGCCGCACCGGTTCCCGGTAAGTGATAAAGTGAACCTGGTGACCTTCATTGGCCAATGCCTTTCCCAATTCCGTTGCAATTACTCCGCTTCCCCCGTAAGTGGGGTAACATACAATACCGATTTTCATCAAATAAATTTTTACTGTAAGACGTTGCTAATGTAATCAGATTGTAAGAAGCCAAAGATTCTGTCACCACCCGCTCACCAGCAAGTTTCGCGCGGCTTTTTCACCGCACTTTTGATATTGATGATAAGCTTTAGCCGCTCGTGTCCGAATCTGTTCTCCGCTTTCGCTGAGCAACCAGCCGTCAATAGCGGCTTTGAGGGTGTATGCTTCGGGGCTCATGAGGTGGGTGGACCACACCAGCGGAGTAGCTCCCGAGCTGCGCACCGCTGGCGTAAAGTAACTCTTGCTGTAACAGGCAAGAATAATCACCTGCCGCGGCTCATTGTTTTTCTTCACCGGTAGCTCATACAATTGAAAATCCATCAGCCCGTCATGACCGGTATAGGCAATGAGGCTGGAGCTACCGCCAAACTGTAAGGTGAGTGAATCGATTTTTATTTCGCAGGTAAAATTTCCGGCAGCGGCATTAAGCATATCTATGGTGCACTGTTTTATTGCAGCGCCATCGTAAGCATCGGCAAGCAGGTAAGTGTCGTTGGTTTTGTGTTTGAATAAAACACGCTCCAGAATTCTTGGGGATGGCTTGGCAAATGTTTTAACCAGTTTCCAGTCACTGCTGTTTTTGAAAAAAGTTTTTACCCCGAAAGCACAACCCCAGTACAGGTTGTTGGCGGGGTCCTGCCCGTTGCCGATTTTCTCCGGCACTTTCACTATGCCCTGGTTTACATTATCGCACAGCGCAACGAAGACGTGGATGGTACGGGAGGCTTGTGATGTAATTGAGAACAACAGCAGCGTAAGGAGTAAGTATTTCTTCATACTTACTTTAAACGCTGGCGCAGAGTTTGTATTGCTCTCCCTAAAAACAGATTCCACTGCACAAGGCAGTGGAATCCGGACAGACTAACAAAAAAATTTACTCGGGCTTTACTAGTTTGCGCTGAGTAACGCCTTGGGCAGTAGTAATATCCAGCAGGTAAACGCCTGCGGTTAAATTACCGGTTTGTATAGCATGTAAATTCTGTGCGCTGAATGTTTCAAATACAACTCTTCCCGATACATCATAAAGCCTGATTGCTTCAACACCTTCGTTGCTTTGAACAGTAATAGTATTACTGAACGGGTTAGGATAAACCGCCACATTGTTTTCTGCCGCAGGTGCTTCAATGGCCGAAGCCAGGCAGAGGCTGGTTTTGCCGAAAGTATAAGCAGTGTTATCGCCCGTAACCTTAAAGTTGCCCATGAAATAAATGGCGCAGTTCAGGGTAAAAGCATCGCGGATATACGCGTAATCCTGCAAATTGGTAAAAGGGCTAAGCGCGTTGTTCTCGTAACCATTCACCGCATCAAAAGGTCCGGTATTCCATGAGCCACCAGTGATAACAGCAATATCATTTTCGGAATGAATGTTATTTATATATCCGTAATTGGTTGCTGACATGATTGCCGACCAGACGCTGCCATCCCACATCATAATCTTATCTTCAGAGGCATCCCTGACTTTCACAAAAACCTTATCGCCCGAAATTCCTATGCCTCCCGAGTTGGGACAAATAGTATTAGGTAATCCTGTGCCCAGTGTGTGGTAGGTTCCGTTTTCGAAATATGCCACATGATTCACCAAAACATTATCAATGTATTCAAATTCGCCTTGTATGTAAAGCCGGTTTCCATCTTCTTTTATAAAATTTACCAGCATGGCTATCTGGCATATAGGATTGCTGAAAGCCCCGCCAAAATTGCTCCAGGTTGTTCCGTCAAACTGTGCCAGTGGATGGCACGGAGAGCCGGTAGTCATAAAAAGCTGACCGCCTGCCAGCAGTTTATTTTTAAAAACACCGAGCGACCTTACGATGCAATACTGACTGGTTGAAATGCCACTGCCCAGCGCATGGTAAACTCCGTTGGAGTATGCAATTACCCCGTGCGCACCCTGAATGCCGAACAGGTTATGGAACATGCCGCCCAGAATAATTTTGTTGTTCCAGTAGCCGATGCAATAAATTTCGGCACCCGGCTCGCAGGCTATGTAAAGCTCCTGGCTCCATACCTGCCCGTTGAACTTGTGAACGGCATAGCGCATGGTATCGGCTGAGCTGCCACCGTTAAGTTTGGTAAGCATATAAACCGCATCGGGAGTGGAAGCAAAATCCATGGGAAGACCGGTGGTATAACCCGCATTGGTAACAGGAATAATTTGCCTGCTGTAAGCAAGCGTAGAAAAAATAAGTACGAGAGCAAGTGTAAAATAGCGCATGATGATTAGGTTTTGGTGATAGAACAGATTTGTTTAGTTATAAATAGACATGGCAGTAAAGCAAGGGGTTGCATTTACGCCACTAAATCAGAATCGCGCCATGCTTATTTGTAATTCGTCAAACAACGCGGTCTCTTGCTTTTTTACATTTCTGTGACACTTCTCAATTTTCTGCAGCCTAAATTTGTTCAAAATCTATTTTATGAAAACATTCTGCCCTTCACTCAAACTCTTTTTTACTGCTACCGCTTTTGCCGCTGTAGCTTTTTCTCAAGGTCAAACGGTTGAATATCTGAACCTGAACAATGTAAATGCCGGAATTGGTATTGGCGGAAGCGCTTTTAATATGCATGACTATTGGGATACCACTATGCAGTATTACTTATTTGAAGTGCCTAAGGGCACTAACAAACGGGCCATATTTACTTCTTCACTTTGGATGAGCGGTTTTGATATGTCGTTCGGTGTGCCGCATTGTGCGTTTCAACAATACGGATTGAATACCCCTCAATTTTACGATGGCCCTATTGTATCTGCCTACGATTCGCTTTACGATAATTTCTACCACCGTGTTTTTAAGATAACCAAAGCACAGATTGATTATTTCAAAACCCTCATTCCTCCCGTTTCTGTTTCACAAATAGATTCTGCTTTGCTGAAATGGCCCGGTAAAGGAAACCCTTTCGTGTTTGCCAACTATGGTGTTTTTATCAACTCACCTCTTGCACCTTTTATTGATGTGGATGGCGACCAAACTTACAACCCCATTAATGGCGACTACCCGGCAATATGCGCTGATGAGGCTGTGTTCTTTGTATTTAATGACGACCGCGGTTATCATCATGAAACCGGTGGCGATAAGCTGGGTTTTGAAATCCGCGGACTGGCTGAAATATACAATGATGTTTCTTCTGCCGGTTTTGCTTACGAAAAACGGGCACTCAACAACAATGTTTTCGTGAGCTATGAAATTGAAAACAAATCCACCGAAAACTACCGCGACTTTTACCTCGGCTTATGGGAAGACCCCGATTTGGGATGCTACGACAACGACCGGGTGGGCTGCGATACCAACCGCAACCTGATGTTTGTTTATAATGGAACGATGCCAGACCCCAGTTGTCAGGGCACAACGGGGTATCTCAACACTTCTGTAGCGCACGGTGTGAAAATGCTGAACCAGGATATGAGTGCATTCGGATATTTTACGAATGGCGCGCCTACTCCATATAGCGACCCGAGAACTTGTATGCAGCATCGAAATTACTTACAAGGAATTTGGGCGGATGGTACGCCATTTAGGGTAGGGCCTACCGGATATACAACCACTGGCACAGTGACTACATTTCTTTTTCCAGGTAACCCCACTGACACAGCTTCATGGTCAGAGCTGCAATCAGGAGTGTATTTGCAACCGGGCGACCGCAGAATGTTTGGCAGTATTGGCCCTATGAATTTTATGGCGGGCGAGCATAAGCATTTCGACTTTGCCTTTTACGTTTCGCTCGATTCAACTTCAACTATGAATGGCATTGTGGATACGTTGAAGCGCGATGGCGATATCCTGCAGGCATTTTATGACAGTTATATTGACAACTGCCGCATTCAACAGGTAACCGGTGTTCGTGAAGTTACCGGCAACCCGATCAACATTATTCTTTATCCGAACCCGGCAACCGATGAACTTAATCTGGGCGTGTCGGCAGAGTTTTTGCGCATTTACCAAACCGATGGCAAATTGGTTTTGGAAGAACGGCAAACCAATAAAGTAAATGTGAGTACACTTGCACAGGGAGTTTACATTGCTGAAGTAAAAGCGGGAGAAATAGTTCGCAGGGTGAGGTGGGTGAAGTTGTAAGCAGCCCCCAACTTATGCACCGCGGTGCAAAACATTTTTCTCCGTTTATTGAAAACCTGCTTTTTTTACAAAGAAGAGAGCCCCTGTTTCTCCCGCAGGGGCTTTTTTTATTCATTTGCAGCAGGTTACGCCACTTTTAACCCTCATAAAAGCGCGATAAAGCACGCATAAAGCGCTTATAAACGCTCTTTGACAAGTCCTATATCGCACTGAATTACTGCTATATCGCACTCAACCACTGCGAAATCGCACTGAATTACTGCTATATCGCACTCTGTTACTGCTATATCGCACTTTATCACTCCGATATCGTGCTCCGCCACTCCGAAATAGCGCTGAAACACCGCGAAATAGCGCTTTGCCACTTCGAAATGGCGCTTCAATACTTCGAAATGCCCTTGCAGAACTGCGAAATCGCACTCTTTTACTGCTATATCGCGCTAAAAAACCGCGATTGGAAAAGCTGTTTTTTATGACCAACAACATGATTAAACAAACCAAAGAAGAAGCTGCCGCCTACATTCCGCTGCGCGGCAGACACAGCCGCAAATTCGAAGAAGGTTACGACAACGATGGCAGCGGCTGGTGGATAAGGGGCATTGCCTGAACCTGAGTCGGAATTTTTATTTTTATAAACCAGAAATCATGAACCACATCTTCAATATCCTGCTGCTCTCCCTGCCTGCTTTTCTTTTCGCTCAGGATGTGCTGACGCTCCGCAACGGAAATGAAATAAGAGCCAAAGTGCAGGAGGTGGGAATAAAAGAAATAAAATACCTCAACTACGACAACATGAACGGACCGGTGTACATTATCTCGAAGAATGAAGTGGCGGTGATTAAATATGAAAATGGCACCACCGAGACATTTGAGTTTGTACCGGAGGTGAAGCCAAAGAATACTAACATCGAATCATTTGAGCGGTACGACAAGCGAAGGAAGGTAGGAATAGGGCTTTTAGTACCGGGCGGAGTTTTGCTTACGGGCGGAGTTGTATTCTTTTCTATGGCCAATACTGCTTCTGCAAATGGGCAGTATGTGGGGGTGTATGCAAGTTTCATCACCTGGGGTATTGCAGCTTGCGGGGCATCGGTTCCGCTTCATATTATAGGCGGAGTCCAGTTGCGCAAGTACAGTAAATACAAAAAGCTTGATGAACAAAGGCGGAAGGGCTTGTCGCTCAACCTTACACCCGCAGGATTGCAGTTGCGGTTTTGATTACTTCCCCATGGCTTTATAAATCACCTCCTGCAACTCGGTACGGATATTCATTTTAATCAACAGCGTGTTATCGGCACTGGGGTAAACCCTGTTGGAAAGGAAGATGTAAGTGAGATTATTTTCAGGGTCGCTCCAAACACAGGTACCGGTAAAGCCGGTATGCCCGAAAGCAGAAAGCGGAACGGCATCGTAACAGGGAGATGGCTTGGTAACGTCTGGCTCGGGCTTGTCAAAGCCAAAACCCCTTCGCGAAATTTTGCTTTGCCGCGAAGTGAAAAGATGAATGGTGCTTTCTTCTAAAAATCTTTTTCCGTTGTACGTACCGCCATTGAGAAGCATCTGGAATACAGCAGCCAAATCAAAAGCATTGCTAAAAACACCGGCATGACCCGCCACCCCGCCATACATGGCTGCGCCCGGGTCATGGACATATCCGCGGACTAACTGCTTTCGGAACACGGTATCGAGTTCAGTAGGAAGAATTCTTTCGCGCGCAAATTTTGTGAGCGGCATGTAGCCTATGCGTGTCAGTCCCATAGGCTCGTAAAAGTTTTCGCGCACATAGTCATCGAGTTTTTTACCCGAAACCTGTTCCGCAATCTTTTGAAGAATATAAAAGTCATTATCGCTGTAAATGTATTTGGGACGATGCTCAAGGTCCGACTCAAAAATAATGTTCCACATAGTGTCGGGATAATCCTTGCGGATAAAAAGTGAGTCGGCAACACAAACGGTAAAAACGGTGTCCGGGTTTTTGCGGTAATATTTTTCGAAGTCAGCTCCAAGTGTGTTTTTATAAAATACAAAAAACGGCTTCAGCCCTGCCTGATGAGTGAGCAGATTCCGGAGCTTCAGCTGCTTGATAGTAGCATCGTGAGGCAGGTCGAGATATTCGCTTACATAGTTATCAAGGTCGAGTTTTTCCTCTTCGTAAAGCTTCATTACCGCTAGGGTAGTGGCAACCACTTTGGTGATGGAAGCGAGGTCATATAAATCAACCGGTGATACCTTTTGAGAGCTCTCATAAATTTTTGTTCCATAGGTTTTATTCCAGATAACTTTATTATCTTTTGTTACCAGCAGCTGGCAGCCGGGGAACGCTTTGGCTTCGATTCCCTTTTTAATTATGTCATCAACCCGTTTCAAATCGGCATGTTTAATTCCGGCTTCTTCGGGCATGGAAATCTTCAGACGGTAAATACTGTCGGAAATAAACCCTCTGCCTTCGGCAAAAACTGATGAAGCAGTAACCGGCAGTTTACCCGAAATCTTTTCGGCTCCGAACAGTGCGTTTGCAGCAGCAAGCTGAGTGGCGTCATTGTCCTCGTATGCCACCATAACGGATGAAATAAATTCAAAAGATTTAAGTGCATAGGGGTTTCCGAAAACAACAAGCACCACTTTCGTTTTTCGCGAAAGCGAGTCAAGAAACCGGATAGTCTCGGGAGTAATGTTGTAACTTTTCGCAGCCGAGCGGACCATGCCGTGCATGTCAACAATCACCAAATCGTATTTGGAAAGAGTATCAAGACCGGTAATAAAAGTTTTTCCGTTGGTCTCGGGGCTTTTGTCGAATAAATCTATTTCGGCAAAGTTGCTGATATAGTTCTGAAACTGCGACAGACTGTTAGTACCCATAGAAAGCGAAGCGACTTTTTTATAGGTCCAGTCTTTGAGCGGAAGAAGATTATCGCGGTTAGCCGCTATGGTTATGGCTTGCTCGAAAAGTTTCTGGCGGAGAAGCTTAGCACCCGTATTGTTTAAGTCGTCACGAAGGCTTTCAATTTTCACCACCTGCTTTTTATTCAGCCCGAGGTTGTATTTGTAAGCGAGGACTTTCTTTACGCGGGTCTCCAGTTCAGCTATAGAAATTTTCCCGCTGTCCACCGCCATTCTAATTTTTGCAATTCCTTTTGCAGCATCCTCGCTGAAAACAAGGATGTCGCAGCCAGCAACAAAAGCCAGCGAGTCAACCGTGCCCGGTTTGTAATATTTGCTTACCCCTTTCATGTTCAGCGCATCGCTGAACACAAGGCCGGTAAAGCCCAGCGAATCGCGCAGCCAGCCGGTGGCAATTTTTTTGGAGAGCGAAGCCACGGAGCCGGAGTCGGAATCAAGCGCAGGAACATTGAGATGAGCTACCATAGCGCTGCCCACACCATTTTTGAAAAGCTCACGAAAAGGGAAAAACTCAAGTGAGTCAAAGGCAGCAACCGGTTTAGTGATAATTGGCAAATCGAAATGAGAGTCGGTATTTACATCGCCATGACCGGGAAAATGTTTGGCGCAGGCGAGCACGCCTTCATTCTGCATTCCGAGGGCGAATTCAATTCCCTTGAGTGCAACGTTGTATTTATTTTCTCCGAAACTTCGGTCGTTGATGACGGGATTATCAGGATTATTGTTTACATCTACATCGGGGGCAAAGTTGATGTGGATACCCATGCGCCTGCACTGCTTCCCGATTTCTTTCCCCATTTCAAAAATCATACTGTTGTCAGCAATAGCTCCCAGTGCAATCTGGTGCGGAAAAGCAATGGTTGAATCCAGGCGCATGGCAAGCCCCCATTCACCGTCAATGGCAATAAAGCTTTGAACTTTCACCGAATCCTGAATGCGGTTGGTCCAGGCAGCCTGTGCTTCCGGTAAGCCTTTGAAAAAAATAACTCCACCGGCTTTGCCTTGCTTTAGCAGAGTAGCCACGGTATCCATGTTGTAGTTCTTACCTTCAGTATAAGCCGGCAGCATAAAGAACTGACCGATACGCTCATCAACATTGAGAGAATTGTAAACAGAATCAACCCATTTCTTGCAGGCGGAGTCATTTTGCCATTTCCGGAAGTCGGGAGCCTGGGCAAATGACCTGTGAAAAATGAAAAATGAAAAATGAAAAATGAAAGTACAGGCAAGATGAAAACGCATAGCCGCTAATAGACAAAAGTTAAGCCAACAACCTTTATTAAGCGTTAACGAGTTTTATACGGTTTTATGTTGATTGAAAAAAACTAAATTGCTAAAGGCACCGGTTTCTAATAGCATTTTAAATTTCTCATCTTCGTCCGCTTAATTTGTATCGGCTTGTCATCTTCATCTCACCACAACGCTCAAAACTGGCTACTTCTTGTCCTCCTCACTATTATCTGGGGGACATCGTATATTCTGATTAAAAAAGGGTTGATTGCCTTTACCCCCATTGAATTGGCAACCCTCCGAATCAGCATTTCCTTTTTGTGTTCTATTCCTTTTGCTATCAAGGCGCTTCAAACAATTCCGCGCGCAAAATATTTTACCATTCTGCAAATAGGAATTTTCGGAAGCGGTGCTCCCGCGTTTTTGTTTTCCCTTTCCATGACCAAAACCGGAAGCGCTGTGAACGGAATTTTGAATTCGCTTTCTCCCATCTGGACATTGATTATAGGATATTACCTTTTTCGCCTGCACATTTCACGTGAAAAAATTCTTGGAGTAATCATCGGTTTCATGGGGGCGCTCGTATTAGTGTTGGGGAAACGTGGTCAGAGTCTCGAAGTGGATGTGCTGTATAGCTTCCTGCCTGTAATTGCAACTTTCTGTTACGGTATGAGTACCAACATCACCAAACAACGCCTTCAGGAGCTAAACCCGCTTTACACTACCAGCCTGGCCATGAGCATGATTGGAATTCCCGCCTCTATTATTTTGTTACTGAGTGATGCGCCATCCAAAATTGCAGCTGGCGAAGCCTGGGTTTCGCTGTCAAGTGCGGCTGTTCTTGCCGTTTTCGGAACTTTTATTGCGTGGATGCTTTTTTACCGGCTGGTGCAGCGAACCGATGCATTGTTTGCCGCCAGCGTAACTTACCTGATTCCGATAGTAGCTATAAGCTGGGGAATGTTTGACGGGGAGATTCTTTCACTGCTTCAATTGGGCGGAATGGTCTTAATTTTGGTTGGTGTTTATTTCACTACCAGGACGCCACAACAGAAATCTCTACATTGACATCTTTCGGTAATCGGGAAACTTCAACCGTTTCGCGGGCAGGAAAATTGCTTTTGAAATAAGAGGCGTAAACTTCATTCACCTTTGCAAAGTCATTCATGCTTTTAAGAAAGATGGTTGTTTTAACTACGTTGCTCAATGAGCATCCGGCCTCTTGAAGGATAGCTGAAATATTTTTCATCACCTGGTGGGTTTCAATTTCAATACCACCGGTAATAACAGAACCTGTGTTAGGGTTAATAGGAACTTGACCGGAAACAAAAAGCAGGCTGCCCGTCTTTACCGCCTGCGAATACGGACCAATAGCTGCGGGCGCGTTTTTTGTTTGAATGAATTGTTTATCCATGACGAAAACCGATTGTTTAGAAAAAATTATTTTGCACTTCGAAAGTAAAATAAACAGATGAAAGTCCTTTTGATTGGGGAGAAAGTACGAGCCGATGAACTGCGGGGAAGGCTTTCACTCAATAAAGATTTGGAGATTGATTATTCAGATGGAGATGAAGAAGAAGACTATAAAGACTACGATGTCATTTTCGATTTGAACTTTGAAGATGCTCCCGAAAACGCTCCGACATATTTTTCTCTTAAAGAAAAACCGGTGTTTGTAAGTGCGGTAAAGCTGAGTCTTGCCGAAGCTGTTTATACTTCAGCTGAAAAAGTAAAATGCCGCTTGTTCGGCATCAATGCCTTGCCGGGTTTTGTCAGCGATTCCAAATGGGAAGTGAGCCTGTACCGGAAGTTCGAAACACCGGAACTCGATAAACTGATGAAGATATTCGGCATTGAATACATTCCGGTTGAAGACCGGGTGGGGATGGTGAAGCCCCGGATAATTTTTATGCTCATTAACGAAGCCTGTTACACTTTGCAGGAAGGAACCGCTTGTATAGATGACATTGACTTAGCCATGAAACTCGGCACCAATTATCCATTCGGACCTTTTGAATGGTGTGATAAAATCGGAATCAGTAATGTGTTTGAAACCCTCGCGGCTTTGTATGAGGATACCAAAGACGAACGCTACAAGATTTGCCCACTGCTAAAAATTAAGTACCTGCGAAACGAAACATTTTACCGAAGGAAAAAAGAAGCGATGCCCACTTCACCGGACGATTGGGTTTAAAAGATGAATGACATCCTCATATATACGGAGCGAAGCACAAATCGCCTGACATACACTTTCGATTTGCTGATTAAAGATTTGCTGGGCCTGAATTATGAGCTTACACATGATAAAACAAGGTTGGCAAGTCATACCGGAGCAAAATTTTCCTACGCCTCTCATCCGGTGAGCGATGAAATATTTTTCGGCTCTGCAACCTTGTTGTTTGAAACAAATATTGACCTTCAACCCATTTATTTTGGCGACTATAATGGCTTGATTGGCTTTTATCATACTCCGGAAAACTCTGTAATCCCCATTGACATTTTCGCCTCGGCTTTTTTTATGGTTTCGCGATATGAGGAATATCTTCCGGCAAAGTCAGATAAGTATCACCGCTACCGGGGCGGGCAAAGCATGAACAGTCAGGGAGGGTTTCTTGAAAAACCGATGGTGAATTATTATGCTATTGCTATCCGTAAAATTCTTTCTGAAAAATATCCTGCTCTGGTTTTTAAAGAACAAAAATTCAAGCACCTCGCCACTTTCGATATTGATATGGCGTATTCGTATCTGGATAAAGGATGGAAAAGAAATATCGGTGGTTTTGGCCGCTCGTTTCTGATTTCCGATTTTCAGGAAATGAAAGAACGCTTTCTTGTTCTGACGGGAAAAAAGCGCGACCCGTTTGATACCTTTGATTATATAGCTGAAATTTGTAAACGCAATTCCGCAGAGGCTTTATATTTTTTCCAGGTGGGAGATGAATCTAAGTACGACAAAAATATTCCGCACTCCAGCAGGCGGCTCAGAGAATTGATAAAAAAAATTTCAGAGGCCAACGAAGCAGGGGTTCACTTGTCATTTAAAAGCCATTCATCTTCCGGGATTGTTTCAGAAGAAATAAAGCGGCTTGAAGAAATAACCGGGGAAAAAATTTTCCGCAACCGGTTTCATTATTTACGCTTTCAGTTACCCGGCTCATACGAGAACCTAAGCAAACAGGGAATTACTGAAGACTATTCCATGGGGTACGCTCCCCGTGCCGGATTTCGGGCAGGTATTTGCACACCCTTTAACTTTTTCAACCTGATAAGAAACGAAGCCACTAATCTGAAGATTTATCCCCTGGCTTTTATGGATACAACCTTCAACACTTACAACAAGACTTCTCCAGAAGAAGCGACTGAAAAAATTATCCGAATGATGAATTATGCGGTGGAAGTAAAAGGTATTTTTATAAGCCTTTGGCACAACAGTTCATTTACCGAATCCAAAGAGTGGAAAGGATGGAAAAATGTTTTTGAAACAGTACTCCACGAAGCAAGCCAACGAACAAGATAAAAGGTGAGCACAATCCTGTATTTAAAGCGCAAGGATATTGATACACAAAAATGGGATGAATGTATTGTTCATTCCCCCAATAGTTTATCCTATGGTTTGTCGTGGTATTTGGATGCCGTAGCTGAAAATTGGGATGCATTTATGCTGGGAGATTATGAAGTTGTAATGCCTTTGGTGTGGCTCCGGAAATTCGGTATAAAGTGTTTATACCAACCGTACTTTTGTCAGCAGTTAGGCTTGTTCGGAAAAGATTTGGATAAAGAGACCCAGATTCAATTTTTGAAGAGCGCTTCCAAAAAGTTCAAGTATATAAATATCAACCTGAATCCTTTCTCGGCAGCGGTTGCAGGTGAGTTCAGGTTGAAAAGAAAGAAGAACCTGCTTCTTCCCCTGCATAAAAATTACACTTCAATACAAAAGCAGTTTTCAGAAAACCACAAAAGAAATATACAGAAAGCAGAAAAAGCTGAATTAATTTTTTCGGGAAAAACAGGGCTGAAAGAATTCCAAAACTTTTACCTGCAAAACATTAACCGGAAAACGGAAAACTTTAAGCCAAAACACGAAAAAATTTTCAGACATCTTTCAGAAGCCCTGTTAAATAACGGAAGCGGGCTTATTTTTTCTGTTGAAAATAGAAATGGAAATCTGCTTGCCGCTTCTCTCATTGTTAAGCACAATCACCGGCTGACCAATATCATAAATACCTCTTCAACCGAAGGGAAGAAATCCCGGGCTTCGCACTTGCTTTTTGCTCATCTTATACACAAATATTCAGCCTCAGCGAATGTTCTGGATTTTGAGGGTTCGTCCATTCCGGGGGTTGCCCGGTTTTACGAGGGTTTTGGGGCTAGTGAAGAGGTTTTTTACAATTATCATTATTCCTTAGCGGTAAATCTCAAACAACGGTTTATCCAAAAAAATCATCATTAAAAAGCAGATTTGGTGAAAATCAATTTTTATCTATTTTTAGCACCCTCTAAATACAAAAAACACATTGCATGAGAAAGGTTTATTCCTCTCTGTTAGTTTCAATTCTATGTTTTTCGGCATTTGCACAGGATATTCATTTCTCGCAATACTACGCATCGCCACTAACCCTTAACCCCGCATTAACAGCCAACATCAACGGGGTATTCCGTATGGCAGCAAATTACCGCAATCAGTGGTTCACCATTCCCACGTTAAACTCAATAGCCCCTTACCAGACTTATCAGTATTCATTTGACATGCCGATTCTGAGGGAGAAATTGGGCAATGATGGTTTTGGTTTTGGCGGAATGTTTTATGGTGATAAAGCCGGAGATGGCGCTCTTGCCACTTATTGTGGCTTGGTTTCGGTGGCGTACCACAAAGCCGTTGACCGGTACGGAAGAGCGCGTGTTTCGCTCGGTATCCAGGCGGGTGTGGTTTCCAAACAAATTAAAATCAACAACCTGATTTTTGAAAACCAGTTGGATAACTTTGGATGGAATCCATCGCTGTTCAATGGCGAAACAAATTTCAACAACAAGAATATTCTTTATCCTGATGTGAATGTGGGGGCACTTTGGAGCCATGCGCCCAAGGATATTTTCCGATACTACTTTGGCTTTGCAGCCAACCATGTTTCCCGTCCGCGCGAATCTTTTTTGGGCGATTCCAGAAACCGGCTGGATATTCGTTACGTGGCTCACGGAGGAATGGAAATTTTTACCAACCGCGATTACTCGTTTAGCATTTCGCCTACGTTTCTGTTTATGGTTCAGTCGAATGCACAGCAATACAATTTCGGAATTGGCTTGAATTACTGGGCAAGCGATAACGTAGCTATTTTCGGAGGCGGCTGGTATCGGGTAAAAGATGCAGTGATTCTGAATGCCGGTGTTGAGTTTTATAACCTGCGGATTGGTTTAAGCTACGATGTGAATCATTCAAACCTGAGAACCGCTTCGCGGGCACAGGGCGGTGTGGAAGTTTCGGCTGTTTATGTTTTCAAAAAGGAAAGACCACAGGCGATTCAATACGAAAAATATTGTCCGAATTTCTGAGTCTGTTTGAAAGCTCAGATATCAGGAGAAAGCATCTTCAGACAAGATGCTTTCTTTAGTTAAAGCGAAAAAATTTTGAAACTGAACAACGGATACGCTTCAGGTTTCATCTTAGAATAGAAAGTAAATAAAGGAATGAAAAAGTTTGTTGGTGTTGCAGGAGTATTGCTTCTCGCCACCTTCTTACATGCTCAGCCCGGATGTCCTTCGGTGAATGCAGGTAATGATGTAGCCCTTCCATGCGGAACTAATTGCACGAACCTTACAGCAACTGCGTTTCCGAGCGGAAACACTACCTCATATTCGGTTTCGCAAATTCCATACACTCCGTTTTCTTATACTGCGGGAACTCCTATTCTGATAAACATTGACGATACCTGGTCGGGCATTATTAACCTGCCGTTTACTTTTTGCTTTTTCGGAAATGCCTATACTCAAGTTGTAGTAGGCTCGAACGGAATTATAACATTTGACATTAACGAAGCCAACGGTTATTGCGATTGGGACCTGACCGGGTCAGGTACACTGCCTACTACAAACGTTTTCGGCAACTGTATTATGGGTCCTTACCATGATATTGACCCCTCTTTGGGCGGCACTATCAAATACCAGATTATAGGAACAGCTCCCTGCCGCATTTTTATCATTTCCTATTACCAGGTACCCATGTATGAAAGCGACAATTTCCTATCCACCTGTTCGGGAATGGATGCTACACATCAGATAGCCATTTACGAAACCACAAATGCTATTGAGGTTTACATCCAGCATAAAGATGCATGCCCTGACGGAGGTTTTTTTACTCCCGGATGGAACGATGGTTTAGCCATTGAAGGAATTCAAAATGCTTCACAAACCATTGCATACACCGTTCCGGGAAGAAACAACACCGTATGGACAGCGAACAACGATGCCTGGCGTTTTACTCCCAATGGTCCTTCTATCGTTACCGTTGATTGGTTTCAGGGCGGAAATCAAATTGGTACGGGAAACACAGTTAATGTTTGCCCCGGCAGCAACACTACTTACACCGCTCGTGCAACATATCTTCCCTGTTCGGGAGGAACACCGGTTGTAGTTAATGATGACGTAAACGTAACTCTTGCCGGAGCATTGCAGGCGGGCATTGACTCATCAAGGAATGTAAGTTGTAATGGAGCTAATAACGGAGCTGCATTTGCAAGTGCCAGTACGTCAAATTCAGGATTGACTTATGGCTGGTCAAATGGAGCCGGCACTTTGAGCATTACCGGCCTTGCTCCCGGAACCTATATTTTTACTGCTACTGATGCTTCGGCATGTGTGCGCGCAGATACAGTCATTATTACACAGCCTGCACCGGTTACTGCAAATGTTCCTGATGTAAGTCAAATCAATTGCTCAGGAACCGGCACTGGAACTTTAACCGCAACACCGGGCGGTGGAACACCTCCATATTTTTACCTGTGGAATTCCGTTCCTCCGCAAGCTGATTCGCTGCTTGACGGAGTTAACCCCGGCACCTATACCGTTACCGTAAGCGATTCAAAAGGATGTACGGCAACCGATAACGGAACTTTAACCATTACCACTGGCGGAAATAATGTGGTTCTGGGCAACGCTATTATCACCAATGTTTTCTGCAACGGAGGCAACAACGGCTCCATAATGGTGAGCGCCAGCGGGGGCAGCGGCAGCTATACTTATACCTGGAGCAGCGGACAAACAGGCGCTTCGGCAACTTCATTAACTGCCGGGCAGTACACCGTTTCGGTTGATGACGGAGCCGGATGTACCGTAAGCGGCACTTATAATGTTACTCAGCCCGCTCCACTGCTCATTGATTCAGCCGATGTGGTGAACATTGGCTGCGGTGGCGCTTTAGCAGGTTCCATAACCGTTTTTGTTTCGGGCGGAACTCCCAACTACGGATACAGCTGGGTCCAGCAATCGAACAGCCAAAGTTATGCGACACAAACTATCGGAAACCTTTCACCAGATACTTACAATTTAACAGTAACTGATTTCAGGAACTGCTCGGTAACGGCAAGCTACCAGATAACCCAGGTGCCGGTTCTTTCTTTTACCCAGTCGTCAGCTAATGTTACCTGCAACGGAGGTAATAACGGAAGCGCCACCATAACCGTAAGCAGCGGCACTCCGCCTTACAGTTATAACTGGAACGGAACCGGTCCGTCCGGTAACTCCACCCTCACCGGTGTAAGTGCCGGAATAGTGAACGTTACTGTTTCCGACCCCAATTGCACAGCCACCGCCACCTTTAATATTACCGAGCCACCGGCAATTTCTGTTACCTTATTATCTCAAACTAATGTAACCTGCAACGGAGGCAATAACGGCAGCATTACCATTTCAGCGGGCGGTGGAACTCCCCCGTTGGTTTGCGCCTGGTCGAATTTGCAAACAGGTTTTTCCGCTACCGGTCTTTCTGCCGGAAGCATTACCGCAGTGGTTACCGATGCCAATTCATGCACCGTTTCTCAAACTTATACCATCAGCGAGCCTTCAGCCCTTGTGGTGAGCACAACTTCAACCGATGCCACCTGTTTCCTTGCTCCTAACGGCAGTGCTGATGTTACTGTTTCGGGCGGAACCTCGCCTTACACCTATTTGTGGAGCGATGGACAGCCCACAGCAAGCGCTACCAGTCTTGTTGCGGGCAGTTACACTTGCACCGTTACCGATGCCAACTTTTGCACCGCCACAGCCAGCGCGCTTGTTAACGAACCCCAGGACATGATAATTAGCGCCAGCGCCACTGCCGTAAAATGTATTGGCGATGCCAACGGAACTATTTCCGTTTCGGCTACCGGTGGTACCCCGCCCTACAATTTTTCTGCCACTCAAGACTTTACCAACTTTGTTTTTGCCACCAACGGTGTTATTCAGGGGCTGGCGGTTGGGGTTTACACCGTTATTGTAGCCGATGACAACGGATGCACAAAAACCATTCTTGTTACCGTTCCTGATGCTTCGCCCGATAACTTCACCACCTCTACCGATTCCACTTCGTGCTATGGCGATGATTACAATGACGGAGGCGCGCATATCATTGCCACATCTGTTCAGAACAGCCCGTATCAATACGGCATTGACGGTGGACCTTTGAGCTACTCCGGTGATTTCTATAATCTTTCTGCCGGTTCGCACACCATAACAGCCGTAAACTTTAACGGCTGCACCAGCACCGTTCCGGTTTTTGTTCTGGAGCCGCTGCCTATTGTGGTAGATGTTGTTCCCGATACGGTTATACTACCGCTGGGCGAAAGCGCACCGGTGCAGGTGGTTTACCTGAATGCTTCGGGTGTGTCGTATTTGTGGGAGCCGCCAACCGGGCTAAGCTGCATGGACTGTCCCGACCCTACCGTTTCGGTTTATCACCGGGGCGATTATGTGGTAACCGTCAGTTCGCTGGCAAGCAACGGCTCGTGTTTCGGAACTGCAACGCTGCATGTAGAAGTGGAGCCGCACAAGCCGGTGTTTATCCCCAATTCGTTTACCCCGAATGGCGATGGCAACAACGACCGGTTCCTGATTTTTGGCGAAGACATTAAAACCGTTGACCTGAAAATTTTCGACCGGTGGGGCGAGTTGGTTTTTAAAACCAATAACATGCTTTCGGGCTGGGACGGCACCTACCGCGGGCAGCTTTCGCAGCCGGCTGTTTTTACCTATACGGCTAAGGTTACTTTTCTGGATGATAAAACCTTTGAGAAGTACGGCAGCATTGCGCTGATTCGTTAATCCGTTTTTAAGGGTTGTCATGCCGAGGGACGAGGCATCTTGTATTTTTTCCTGCCGGTGAAATACAAGATTCTTCACTTCGCAAAGCCTACGTTCAGAATGACAAGTTTTGTTTACTGAGTATTTGCGATTGCAAAGCGCGGTAAAGTTTCAGGAAAAGGAAAAGCTGAGTTTCCTTTCGCTGATAAACCATTCGAGCAAAAGAAGTATGGCAGCAATGGCAAGGCACCACTGAAACTGGTCGTTGAAATCGGTAAACACTATTTCTTCAAACTGCCGGGTTTGCACACGTCCCAGTTCTTTAAAAATAGCTTTGATTTCATCTTTACCGCTGCCGAGCTGAAAATATTTTCCGTTGCCTTTTTGCGCCAGTTCGCGCAGCATGGGCTGGTTCATTTTTGAAAGAACAATATTGCCTTCTTCATCGCGCTTATAATCGCTGCCTACGGGTATGGGTCCGCCATTATCGGTGCCTACGCCTACGGTAAAAACCTTTACGCCTTCTTTTACCGCATCGGCAATGGCTTCATCCACCCCGCCTTCGTTGTCTTCGCCATCGGTAATAATAATGAGCGCCTTCGACTTGTTTTCGCCCTGCACAAAGTTTTCGCGCGCCATGTTTACGGCTTCGGCAATGTTGGTACCCTGGGTAGGCACCAGGTGAGTGTTTACAGATTTCAGATACATGCGTCCCGCGCTGTAGTCAACGGTGAGCGGCATTTGCATATAACTGCGCCCGGCAAAAACAATCATGCCGAGGCGGTCGTTATGCAGCTCGTCCATAAAATTGCTGATAAAGTTTTTGGCGCGCAGCAGCCGGTTGGGCTTTATGTCTTCGCTGAGCATGGAGTTAGAAATATCGAGCGCCATGATAACGTCAATGCCCTCGCGCTTTATTTTTTCCTGGCGGGTGCCTATTTGCGGGTTGGCAAAACCAATAACCACCATTTCGAAAGCGAAGGCAAGCAAAATAAATTTAACGAGGTGTTTATCGAACGAAATTTCGGGAGCCAGCTGCCGAAGCCACAGCGGTTTGGCAAACAGGTTCAGCTTTTTGCTGCGCCAGTTTTGAAACAATAAAAAAAGAGCGAGCATGGGCGCCAGGGCAGCAAGCCCCCATAAATAAATTTGGTGCTGAAAGCGGAAAGCCTCTTCGCGCAGCAGCAGAAAAACCACTACCACCGGTAATGCCAGCACCAGCAGCCACAGGTTTTTGAAGGGGTTTTCTTTATTCATTTGCCGGGCGAATATAAAGGTACGCCTGGCGTTGCTGCAAGGCGGGCAGGGGGCATTAAATTTTTTTAAGGAAAAGCCCCGGCCAAAAAATAACCACCTCCACGTTTCAGGCAATGCGCCTGACCCACCACCCGCTGCCGTTGTTGGCGTAGGCTTTCTCGAATTTGCGGTTGTGCTTGCGGGCAAAGCGGTTGATTACGGTAAAGGGGCTGGTTTTAGTTACCCAGTCTTTACCTTTTTCAATAATAATGGCTTCGCCAATTTCCAGTTGAGCTAAAATGCCGTAAAGCTTGGTGGTGTGCCTGCCGTGCAGCGGAATGTAAGCGGCAGCTTCTTCTTTTGTTTGTTTAATCATGATGTTTGATTTTACGGTTATTGTTTATTCCATTAAAAACAGCGTTTCCAATCGCGGTTTTTGACTCCCATTTCGCAGCAACAGAGTGCTATTTCAAAGTGTTTAACTGCGATATGGCGCTTTCAAAGCGCTATTTCGAAGTGTTTAACTGCTATTTCGCAGTGCGGCAGTGCTATTTGGTAGTTCTGAACTTCTATTTCACAGCTTCGCAGCGCGATTTCGCACTAATAAGCTGCTATTTAGCCGTTGAACAGTGCCATTTCGGAGTTCAGAAGCGCTATTTCGCAGTAATTTAGTGCGATATAGCGCCTGTTAAAGAACGTTTATAAGCGCTTTATGCGTGCTTTATCGCGCGTTTATAAGGGTTAAAAGTGGCGTAACCTGCTGAAGATAAATGAAAAAGCCCCTGGGGAGGAACAGGGGCTGATGCAAGGCTGCCGCAGAAGCCTTTACATCTCTATCCTTTGTCAGGGTGTGCCGCCACCGCCCACCAATTCGTTACTCTGTTCGCGGTCATAAAGCGGAAACTGTTCGTCATAAACGGTATCGGCTCCGGGAACATTTCCGTTGCGATAGTTTTTAGCATTACCATACTGGTCATCGGTAAATTTCATGGCTAAGTAGCCGGCATTGATTTTTAAATCGCCCACGAGGTCAAGCAGCCCGTGCAGGCGGTTTTCCAGCTCGCTAAGCTGGGTGTAAAAGGCAAAGTTGTTTTCAGCTTTGGCCAAAGGCACTTCAATACTTGCCAAAGCCGGGTAATTGGGCCCGAAATCGAGAATGGCGCGCGAGGCAAACGGATAGCGCTCGTTGCTGATAGTGCGGGTGCTTCTGCGCTCCTGGTCGCTGAGGTTAAACGGCTGCCCGATGAGGGTGGTAATGGTAGTGTTAACGGTATTCAGTGCCCCATTGATAGCCGTTTCGTCAGCAACGGAAAACTGAACGTTTAAGTTTTGATTGAGTGGCATTTTAAAAGGGTTTTAAGTGAACGAATAATTTATGATGAATTACGGTGTAAAAGTCGGCTGAAAGCGAAATGCGGAGAAATTTTTTCCGGAAAAATTAAGCACCGGAGTGCAGAAAAAAATTCGTTTTTCGGGCGGGAAATGATATCTTACGGCAAAGGGAGAATTTTCAATGACCAATAACCAATTTCCGGATAATAACCGGATGAAAAATGAATGACCGGTTGCGGTTGTTTGGGTTCATTTTTTTTAATCACAACGCCCCCACCCTCCGGAAGGGAATGTGTGGACTCAAGAAACACAACAGCAAGTGTTTCCGTATAAGCAGGCATGAAAAGCACAATGCTTGCTTTGTTGGTGTTGCTGCTGGCATCCGGTGTATTTTGCCAGGAGCAGAAAATACCTTTTACACAGGTGCCGGATGTGGTATTTAAAACTTTTCATTCGCAGTTTGGCTCGGTTCAAAAATCGGAATGGGTAAAACTGGAAGGAAACCGGTACCGGGTAGCCTTTTTTATATTGCGCAACAAACACCCGCACACAGCCGTGTACGACAGCACCGGCAACTGGCTGCAAAAAAATATTGAAATAGAATTTTCACAACTGCCCATGACGGTGATTGAAAGCGTGGTGAGGCAGTACGAAGTATTTAAACCCCTCACCAGCCTGCGCCTGGAAACGCAGGGCTGCGAAACCGTTTACCGGGTTACGGTGCTAAAATGGCAAACCGGTAAGGAAGATCTGAAGCAATGCTACGCGCTGGAGTTTTCGCGCGATGGAGAGCTGCTCAAAGCTCCTGAGCTTCTGGCGCGGGTAAATACCGGAGAGTAAATTTTTTTACCCCGGGTCAGCTGAGGTATAGTCGTGCCAGTCGCTCCAGTAACCGGCCTTGTAGGGGTACCGTTGCAGGTAAAGTTTTTTTACTTTTTGAAACAGCAGTTCGCGCAGCTCACCGGTGTTGCGGTTTTGGGTGGCGGAAACAAAAATACAGTTGTCGTGTGTGCGCGCCAGCCAGGAAGATTTCAGTTCGTTCAGCAGGCTTTTTTTTATTTCAGCGGGCAGGTATTCGTCAAATTGCTTTTGCTCATACAAATCCATTTTATTGAAAACGACAATAACCGGTTTGGTTTCGCAGTGCAGGTCTTTCAGTATGTCGTTCACTACGCGCATCTGTTCTTCAAAAGCGGGGTGCGAAATATCCACCACATGAAGAAGTATATCGGCTTCCATGGCTTCGTCCAAAGTGGATTTAAAACTTTCGATGAGGTGGTGCGGCAGTTTGCGGATAAAGCCCACAGTATCGCTGAGTAAAAAGGGAACGGCATTGAAGGTCACTTTGCGAACGGTGGTATCGAGGGTGGCGAAAAGTTTGTTTTCGGCAAATACATTTTCCTTAGCCAGCAAATTCATAAGCGTGGATTTGCCTACGTTGGTATAACCAACCAGCGCCACACGAATCATTTCGCCCCGGTGTTTTCTGCGCACCATGTTTTGCTTGTCAATTTCGCTCAGCTTGTTTTTAAGAATCGAAATTTTCTTTTCCGCCATCCGCCTGTCGGTTTCAATTTCCTTTTCGCCCGCCCCGCCCCGGGTACCGGTTCCCCCTCTCTGGCGTTCGAGGTGGGTCCACATTCCTTTCAGCCGCGGAAGCATGTATTGGAGCTGTGCCAGTTCCACCTGCGTTTTTGCCTGCACCGTGCGCGCACGCTGGGCAAAAATGTCGAGAATGAGCATGCTTCGGTCGAGCACGCGCTTTTTTAAAACTTCCTCCATATTGCGGTGCTGCGAAGGCGAAATTTCATCATCAATCATAATGAGGTCAACATTCTTTTCTTCCGCGTACTTCTTTATCTCTTCAAGTTTGCCTTTGCCTATGTATGTTTTTACATCGGGGTGAGGCAGCTTTTGAGTAAAACGCTTGAGGGTTTGCACCCCATCGGTCAGGGCAAGGAACTCCAGCTCATCTAAATATTCGTTGGTCTGTTCCTCCGTCTGGTCTTTTGAAATCAAGCCCACAAGCACAGCGGTTTCCACCCGAATGATGGTGTTGTCAGTTCCGAATTTTACTTTCTGTTTCATTATTTTGGCTAAAGCCCGGTGCAATTTTATTTATTCTCCCTGACTAAAGTCAGGGGCTATGAAAATAAAATTCCCCTTCCGAAATCCAGAAGGGGAATTATGTTTTGTATTTACGATTAACTAATAACTGTTAACCATTAACTTTTATCTTATCAGTGTTGCGCTGCCTTTATCGGTAGCCTTAACACCGTTGATATACGTAACATTGTAAACGAAAATATAAGTGCCTACCGGCTGCTCTCTTCCGCGGAAAACACCGTCCCAGCCGTCACCGGGCAGCATGTTCGGGTTTTCGTAAACCGTTTCGCCCCAGCGGTTGAACACTTTAAAATCGAGTTTCTGAACGTTGCGCATAATAGCCACTAACCGGTCATTAACATTGTCACCGTTTGGAGTAAACGCAGTAGGCACCAGCACCACAAACTTATCGGGCTTGCAGCTTTGAGGGTCAACAATCGGGTCATCTAAAAATGCCTGACCGGTAGAGGTGCAGCCATTGTCATCGGTAACAGTTACGGAATAGAATCCGCGGCTGGCGTTTTCTACATAAGCCGAGGTATGAAGCGGAGAAGAACTCCACACGTAAGTCAGAGGCGCTGTTCCGCCATTAGTGCTTGCCGTAACCACCCCCGATGAATCGCCAATGCAATTGGGGTTTACGCCTATAACGGTAACCGTAAATGGCTGCGGTGCGTTAACACCGGTTGAAGCGGTAGAACTGCAGTTGTTGGCATCGGCAACAGTAACGGTGTAGCTACCTGTGCCTACCTGCGGGTTTTGCTGGGTAGATGTAAAGCCACCGGTACCGCTCCAGCTAAAAGAATAGTTGGGAGTTCCACCGGTAACTGTGGTGGTAATGGAGCCGTTGCCCTGGTCGGCACAAAGAGGCTCAACCGGAGTAAGCTGTATATTTATCTCTGCCGGTGAAGAAATGGTTCCGGTTAAAATAGTATCGCAGCCGTTGGCATCGTCAATCACTACAGAGAAAGGCCCGCCATCCAATCCGTTTACGCTTGACGTAGTGGAGAAATTACTCCAGAAATAAGTGTAAGGGGCTGTTGCACCGCTAACGGAAACAGTTGCGCTTCCATTAGTAGAACCATAGCAAAGAAGGTTTGTGGTTGAAAGAGAAACACTGAAAGGCGAAGGCTGGTTCAGTGTGGCTGTTGATGTAACTGTGCAATTATTGGCATCGGAAACAGTTACGGTATGTGTCCCGGCTACCACATTATTTAAGTTTTGAGTAGTGGCATTTGTAGGGGCGCTCCATTGGTATGCATACGGCTGAACCCCACCGCCCACTGAAATATTTACAATTCCATCGCTTCCGGCATTACAACGCGGGTCAAAAGTAAACGACACACTTGAAGTAAGCAGTGGCGGCTCGGTAATAGTGTAAGTATTGCCTGAGGTACAACCAATGTTGTCGGTAACTGTTATAGTATAAACTCCGGGACCAAGATTGGTATTATCCTCGGTGTTTACGGAATTGCTCCAGGCAAAACTGAGGGGTGGCTGCCCACCGGTAGAGGTAAGAAGAATGCTTCCGTTTGCCGCGCCAAAACATTGAACGTTGTTCAAAGCATCGAGTGTAATAATTACTGTGGTTGTATTCGGAACGGTGGTATTGGCAGTAACTGTGCAGCCCTTATTGTCGGTTACAGTAACTATGTAATTTCCGGCACACAGGTAAGTGGCATTCTGCAGCTGCTGAGGAGGAAGTGAGTTCCATGCGTAGGAATAAGGAGTTGTTCCGCCCTGTGCAGTTACGGTAGCTGAACCATCACAGGCACCGCCACAGCTTACCGGGTTGCCGGTTGCAGTGGCTGTCATTGGGAGGGGAACATTGATTTGTGCACATGCAGTGGCAATACATCCTTTAAAATCGGTTACCGATAAGCAATAAGTGCCGCCCGGCAAACCGGTGATGGAAGGACCCGTACTACCGTTATTCCATGAATAAGTAAACGGGGGAAGACCTCCCTGTGTGGTTGCAGTAATTTGACCATCGCTGCCACCAGCGCATGAAACATCCTGAGCATTCAGGTTCACAGCAAAAACAAAGTTGGGATTATCCTGAACGGTAAGCGTAAAGGTACCCATATCGCTCACTGTTTTGCCGTCAACCACTAAATAATAATCGCCAGCCTGGCAAATGGAGTAAGCAAGAGTTGACTGAGTTCCGCAGCCGTCATCATTAGATGTATCTGCCGTTGTAGCTCCGCAGGCACTGTATAAATAAAGGTAGCTGTCGAATTGCGCTCCCTGGATGCCACACAGTGAAGCAGTAATTCCCATAGGCTGGTTAACGTGGAATTTATACCACACATCATTTCCAGGTGAGGCGGGATGCGAGTTGGAATAACATTCGTTGCTGTTAAAATGGGCGATTGTTCCGCCCGAGTTTAAAGTTCCCAAATCTATTGGAGCTGCGCAGGAAGCCCCGTTGGTGTATCGCCAGTAGGTTTCCATTCCCGGGCGGAAATCGGTTCCGCAGTTTCCGGTAATATAACCCTGGTCGAACCATTGGCAGGGCGGACCATTGCGGTAAGGCAGACAGGTTGCAAAAGAAGCACCTGTGCAATGCTTATCATCACCCTCGTTTAATCCTACACAGATACCAAAAATTGGGATGCCGCAACACTGCGCGGCATTATAGGCGCAAACTGTTCCGTTAGCGCAAAAGCCAAGAAGCTGGTCCGATGAGTTATCGTCTTCAAACGCCTCCATTCTCAAATCATAACACTGGGGAACTGATGAGGTAGGATATGTGTAATTAAAGAGTATTTCATTTATAGGACCGGCAATACCCGGCAGCCCTACAGGTGCTCCTGTTCCCATGTTAAACTGATAGCACTGCCCGGTACCTTGCCAACCTAACCCGTCAAGATTGGCGTTATCCTGCGCCCATATATGTATGATTTGCTCATCGGGAGCAAACCCAACCCCCAGAAGGGAAACATCGGTTTCATTATAGCCAACGCTTACATCTCTTACGCGAACCTGCAACTGGATTGGCCCGTCAGTAAGAGTTTGTGCGCTTAGGTCACTTACCATAACGAATACCGCAAGAACAAGCAGTATTCTTCGGAAAAATTTGTTCATCATGTAAAATTTAGGACGGTAAAAGTAAAAAAAAACGAAAGTCTGCATAAAAGATTGAAGAAACTGTAGTTTGGTTGCGCTAACGAAAAGGTTAAAAATATTTTTTTTCCTGAAAGTAATCACTAACATTATCCCTTGTTTCAGAATGATTAAAAAACATTTTTCAGTTTAATACAAACCATTCATTTTTTTTATGAGAAAATTTTATGCTCTCCTGATTGCATGTTCTATGCTTTCGTCTGCATCGAAAGCCCAAAACAACAATGGAACTCTTGATGACATTAAAGAGTTTGCCACCAAGTACACGGTTCCGTTTGTAATGCCCGATGGGATAAAACTATTTACCGATGTATATGTTCCGCGAGTCCGCGATTCATTAGTGGTAAACATGGGTACGCTTGACTTGCTCGGCATTCAGGTTCAAACAAAACCTATCACTCTTATTGAAAGAGGGACACAGTATCTTATTTACGATTCCATCAACGGTCAGCCGAACCCGAACCCGTACCAATTGCCAACGGTGTTCACCAGAACCCCTTATGACAAAGGCGATTTTGATGAGTTGGGTGCTATCTTCCCGATTATGGGCTACAACTATATGTTGCAGGACATGCGCGGAAGATATTCATCGGAAGGTGTTTACTTCCCGATGATGTCGGATAGCTATAACAAAAACGCTTATCACCCCGGTATCGGTCACGTGTTGGATTATCTTCCGTCTACCGACCCAAAACATTCCTGCAGACACGAGGACGGATATCATTCTGTAAAAATCATTCAGGATTTGGTTATTCCGAATTTCTATGACAGCCTTCCGCATGTAAGCGGAAAGGTGAATAACGGAACCATCGGAATGTTTGGGGCATCTGCTTTAGGAAACACACAGTTACAGTTGGGCGTTGCTCACCGCGTTTCTGATTCCCTTCCGAATTTGAAATGCTTAATGCCCGTTGTTGCTACTGCCGAGCACTTTACTTCTACCGGTTACAACAACGGAACTTTCAGAGACCGTATTGTAACCGGTTGGCTGAAAGGACAAATTTTTGATACAGAAGATGATTTGATTCCGGTTGACTTCGACCGACAGAATTCGATTCACTCATCGAAAGATTACGATTTGCCCAAAACAATTACACTGAACGGAATTACGAGAACATACCTGCAAAACAAATTTGAGGCCTCTAATCTTGCTATTGACCATTTTACGGCTATGCGTTATTACCGATTAGATGGAACATTATCTGAGGCCGGTTTCTATCCGAGTTCAGTAGGCCGTCCGGATATGGATGCGAGTGTGGCTTATGTAAATGCGGTAGGCGAAGCTGTTGACCCGGTTACTCAATTGCCGTTGCCTGATTTGACACATAGCCGCTACGAAAACCTCGATGTTCCAGTTATGCATATCACCGGATGGTATGATATTTTTACCGAAGGGCAAATCAACACACGCAACTTTACCTATGACGCCCTGCCCGGTACTAGCAGAAATAAGAGACTACAGAAAGAAGTTTTAGGTCCCTGGGCGCACCAGACTATTGCTTCGCGCAAATCGGGCGACAGAATTTATCCAAAAAACGTAACCGAGCTGACCAAATTCGACCTTTCGGATTTTGACATAAACAGCGTTCCGATTAGCGATGTGGTAAAATCCGACCTTATTACCTGGTTCCGTTATAACTTGAATTACAATCCCGATTATAATGTTGGGGAACCGAAGTTTATCATCCCTGAAAGTGACGAATGGCAAGAACTTGGTGACGGAGGAATTCTTGGAACCATTTATGTGCGAGTTCCGTCCAAAGATTTTATCGTTCCCTTTGTTGATATGGTTAACTTCCTGGGCGGACACGGTGGCTTAGGCGGTCTGAAACTGGAAGTTAAAACCGATTTGATTCCGCCAATTGAAACCACCCAGGCAGTTCCTATTCCTGCATCTGCAGTTCTTCCTTCATTTGGAGGACAGAGTTTAGACTATATCCCTTATGTTGATTTTGAAGCCATTCCGAATTACCGCTCATACATAGCCGGTCCTGACTCATCAGCTGATGCTGCAGCCGGTTACCCTGACTCTTACAAAAGCGGAAACTATTGGATGGGCACCGATGTTTGGCCACCAAGCCAGCATATTGAATGGAAGAAAATGTTTTTGCATCAGGACGGCTCTTTCAATTTCAGCGCACCCACGCAGGATGAAGGTTATAAAATATATGTAAGCGACCCCGATGACCCTATCCTTACTGTAGGCGGAAGCAATATGATTGTCCGCTCGCCTGACGGCAGCAGAAATTCCCAAAGCCAGATGGAAATGACCGACCCGACTAACGCGCCATTTACTATGGATCGTGAAGGAGTAATTCAATTCAACAGCGATGTAATTACCGATTCATTTACCATCATCGGCTTACCGGTTTGCACCCTTTATGCAAAAACAAATCCCGGTGGCGTAAACAACGGGCCTACCGATACTGACTGGAATATCCGTATTTGTGATGTATGGCCTGATGGTCGCGTGTTTTATGTTCAGGAGGGAATTGTAAACGCAAGAGCCAGAGATTATGCCCGCGCTTTAGTTGATGAAATGGGTGTAGCCGGAGCACCTACTTATGCTAACGGTGTGGAAAGTGATGCTGACAGGTTTATTCCCTATACGAATATCAATATCGGAGAAATTTATGAGTATGTATTTAAGATGATGCCGATAGGTTACAACTTTGCCAAAGGACATAGGATTCGTGTGCTGATTAACTCTACGAACTATACCCGCTACCAGGCAAATCCGAATTTGCCTTTGAACGATGGAGAGTTTTTCCGCAGAAAACCCGGGGACGGACAGTCTTATATCTTTAATGGTCAGACCATGTATCCTCGTGTTGCGGTTCAGCGTGTTCATTTTTCGCCCGAGCATCCGACAAGTATCAACTTCCCGGTTTATAACACCGACTTTATTTATAGTGATGTTCCGCAAGTTTCCAGTGTTGAATCGAAACTTGATATCAGTGTGTTCCCGAATCCGGCTATGGAAAAAATTCAGGTATTTGCCAACCAGCCGGGTGACCACGAAGTTATAATTACTGATGTTGCCGGAAGGGTAATTGCTAACGGAAGATTCGATGATAACATCATATTTAATGTAGAATCATTTGGCAAAGGCATCTATTTTGCAACTGTAACCGACCTGAACAACAAAACGCAAAAAGTTACCAAACGGTTTATTGTTCAGTAATCTTTTTATTACCCGTTTTGAAAAGCCTCCGGAATTCCGGAGGCTTTTCTGTTTATATTTGGCGGCTCAAAAAATCAGAATGCTGAACATTGTTTTATTCGGTCCACCGGGAAGCGGAAAGGGAACACAGGCAGAAAATATTATCTCAAAATACAACCTGGTTCATCTTTCCACCGGTGATATGCTGCGCGCTGAAATTGCCGCTCAGACAAAGTTAGGCCTGGAAGCAAAAACATTGATGGACAAAGGTGACCTGGTTCCTGATGGCGTAGTTATCGGCATGATTGAAAATAAGCTCAACGCCAATTCTTCTGCCGCAGGTTTTGTATTTGACGGATTTCCGCGGACTGTTAAACAGGCCGAAGCATTAGATGAACTGCTTGCCAAAAGAAATATTCCCATTAAGGTCGTTCTTTCATTATATGTAAGTGAAGAAGAGCTGACCAGAAGGATTTTAAAGCGGGGCGCCACCTCGGGCAGAACCGATGACCAAAATGAAACTATTGTAAAAAACCGAGTGGCTGAATACCGTACCAAGACAGAGCCTCTGGCAAAATATTACGAAGCGCAGGGAAAACTCAGGCAGATAATTGGTGAAGGAACCGTTGAGGAAATCTCGGAGCTATTGAATAAGGAAATTGATAAGATAAAATAAAAACGGTTGAACGGTTAGAGGGCAGCATGCAAATATCCCTGTCCTAACGAGTAAACCTTTAAACCTTTCCCTTGGCTTCTGAAAACTTTATAGATTACGTTAAAATATTCTGCAAAAGCGGAAAGGGCGGGCCGGGGGCTTCGAGCTTTCACCGCGAAAAGTTTGTACCCAAAGGCGGACCTGACGGGGGAGATGGCGGTCGGGGGGGGCATATCATTTTACGAGGCAACTCACAGTTGTGGACTCTTCTTCACCTAAAGTATCAAAAACACATTATTGCCGATGACGGAAAAAAGGGCGAAGGCGGGCTGCGCTCGGGTAAAGACGGTGCCGATAGAATAATAGAAGTGCCACTGGGCACTGTAGCCCGCGATTTCGAAACGGGGAAAATTGAAGCCGAGATAAGCGAAAACGGTCAGGAGTTTGTTTTGCTTGAAGGCGGCAAAGGGGGCCGGGGGAATAATCATTTTAAAAGTGCTACACGGCAATCGCCTACCTACGCACAGCCTGGTATCCCTTCGCAGGAGGGCTGGAAAATTCTTGAGCTGAAGCTGCTGGCAGATGTGGGCCTTGTGGGCTTTCCAAACGCGGGTAAGTCAACTCTTATTTCTATCGTTTCAAATGCTCGCCCTGAAATTGCCTCGTATCCGTTTACAACTCTTGTGCCTAGCCTGGGCATTGTGAATTATAAAGGCAAGAAAAGCTTTGTAATGGCTGATATTCCTGGAATTATTGAAGGTGCCGCTGAGGGAAAAGGATTAGGGCTGCGCTTTCTTCGTCATATTGAACGTAATTCTGTGCTGCTTTTTATGGTGCCGGTGGATAGCACCGATATTGTCCGCGAATACCATATCCTTCTTTCCGAACTTAAAAAATACAACCCCGAACTGCTGACCAAGCAAAAACTGCTGGCCATCAGCAAATGTGATTTGGCTGATGAAGAACTGCTGAAACTCACTGAAAAAGAAGTAAAGAAAAAACTGAAGAAAGAAAAAATCGTCCCGTTGTTTATTTCTGCCGCCACCGGGTTTGGAATTGATAAACTGAAAGACGCTATCATGCAAGAATTGAGGGTGCAATAATTTTTTTACAATTGCCCCGCACAAATGGAGTGTTGTAGTTATCGCTTACTGCTTTTTACCCACCACAAGCCACACCTCCATTTCACCTTTGCCTTTCACGTTCACCGTGCCGTGGCGGATGCAGTCGAAATTGCTTTTAATAAGTTCGTATGTGGCAGTGGTAATTTGAATGGCACCCACGCTTCCGTGCGACTCCATGCGGCTGGCAATGTTTACCGAGTCGCCCCATAAATCGTAGCTGAATTTTTTGCGGCCAATAACACCTGCCACCACCGGTCCGCTATTGATACCAAAACGGAATTGAAGTTTTTTCCCGAGGAAAGTATTCTGCCCCACATAATTGCGCATTTCAAGCGCCATTTCCGTGAGGGTTTGCGCGTGGTCGCTACGCGAGCGCGGCACACCCGAAGCCACCATGTAGCAGTCGCCAATGGTTTTAATTTTTTCGAGCCCGTATTTTTCGGCCAGCTCATCGAACTTTGAAAACACCTCGTTGAGCAAATCTACCAGTTGCGCGGGACTCATGGTTGACGACAGCGGGGTAAAATCAACCACATCGGCAAAGAGGATGCTGGCGCCTTCAAACTGGTCGGCAATGGTGCGGTGCTGCTGGCGCAGTATCTCAACAATTTCTTGCGGCAGAATGTTCAGCAGCAGTGCTTCGGAGCGTTCCTGGAAAAAATTTTTCTTCCCCACAAAGTAATACACCATCGAAAAAATAAGGATGCCTACACCGCACAGGTTCATCACGAAAAAAATATTGATCATGGCGGGACTGATATTATTTTCAAAACCCGTCCACGGCTGCAGTATGCCGCTGATGATTACCGTAGCCAGGTAAGCTGCAAACCATTTGGACGCATTTTGCTGTTTATCGAAAAGCAAGGCACCCAGCGGACTAATAAGTCCCCAAAGAATAACTGCACTACCGCTTACAAAACCACCCAGCGAAAACATGAGCGCACAGGGTAGCAGCAGTATAAGCAGCAACTGGCTGAAGCGGAACACCTCGAACCTGCGGTTGACGGAAAACAGGAAAACGCTGCCGAGTGAAAAAACCGAATAAGAAATGGGAATAAGCCCTGCCACCACTTCATTAAAACAAATGTAGATAACACCCCAGCCAGCACCCGATATGATAAACGGGATAGTAGAAAGCACCAAGAGCGATTTTTGCAGTTTTACATCTTCGCTATCGGAAGGGTCGGTGCCAATGGCAGCTACGCGGGTGAATAGTTTTTGAAGAGCCGGTTTCATGTAATTGTTTCAAACTTAGGAAAACTATTAGGAATGGATGTGAAAAAAGGATTTGAGCAATATGAAGATGCCGGATGCCAAGGGGCATTATAAAGGACCGAGCCAAATAGTTTTAACTTTTAACAGTTGTATTATTGTCGGGGGCGCTTGTAATTGGCCCCTGTTGCTATGAATTTGATGCGGGGGATAATCAATTTTGAGCGGAGAAGAGTGAAATTGATGCCGGGGACAATGCTTTTGGAGCCGAGCATGGAGAAATTTCAACCGAGTGTGATGAATTTAGTGCCGGGAAGGGTGCATTTTAAGAGGAGATGCGTGTATTTGGGGTGAAAAGAGAGCATTTTGACGAGAAAATGAGTGTTGGCAGCGGGTTTTTGAAAGAAATAGCTGTGGAGGCAGGTTTTATGGCTGCCGGGTTGGAGTAAATTGCTCGGAGATGGGTGCAGTAGGGTGGTATGGGTATGATTCGGTATTGGTGTGTGGGTTGGGGAGTAGGGATTACTGGTTTAATACCAAGCACCCCGAGCTGGCAGGCTCGTTGCGCCATGTGCAAGCCGTAGTAATTGCTTAAATGAAAAGCCCTCGAAAGCTAGTTTTGTAATGAAAGATTGAAAAAGAATAACGTGGGGTGTTGCCCCTTAGCAGGGCATACGGTAAATCATTCTTCCGAAACCTGCTCCTGAGCCGAGGTGCAAGCCAAATTTTCGGGATAGCTGTAATACGTTTCCATTTCGCTGAGTAATGCATCCACTTCGCTCATGGTATCGGCAGTTACCAACTTTGCCCGAAAAGTCCTTACCTGGGGCAAGCCCGAAAAATATGGCGCATAGTGTCTGCGCATTTCCAAAATGCCCAGTTTTTCGCCTTTCCATTCCACGCTTTTTTTCAAATGAAGCCGGCAGGCATCGAGCCGCTCAGTAAAGGTTGGCGGGGCAAGCCTTTCGCCTGTTTTTATATAATGTTTTATTTCACGGAAAATAAACGGATGCCCGATAGCACCGCGCCCAATCATTACCCCGTCAACTCCGTAACGGGTAAACATTTCCATTGTTTTTTCAGGGGTGATTACATCGCCATTGCCAAACACCGGAATTTTCAGGCGCGGGTTTGCTTTCACCTTTGCGAGCCATTCCCAGGTGGCCTTACCTGTATATAGCTGGTGTTTAGTTCGGCAGTGAATAGATATGGCTTTTATGCCTACGTCCTGTAGGCGCTCCGCCACTTCTACAATACGTATGGACTTATCGTCCCAGCCTAAGCGGGTTTTTACTGTTACGGGCAGCTTAGTTGATTTTACAATGGCTGCAGTAAGGGAAACCATTTTGTCAATATCGCGCAAAATACCCGCTCCGGCATTGCGGCACACTACATTCTTAACCGGGCAACCATAATTAATGTCCAGCACTTCAGGTTTGGCGGCTTCCACAATTTCCGCGCTTCGCCTCATGGGTTCTTCTTCGCCACCGAATATTTGTATTCCCACCGGTCGCTCGTCATCATAAATATCAAGTTTCTTTACGCTTTTCTCTGCATCGCGGATTAAGCCATCGGCACTGATAAACTCGGTATAAAGCATATCGGCACCGTGCTTTTTGCATAAATGGCGGAAGGGCGGGTCGCTAACATCTTCCATCGGAGCCAGCAGCAGCGGCCGAGCTGGTAATTCTATGTTGCCGATTTTTACCATCGGGCGCGAAGATAGCTGAAAGATGATGTAACATCTATAAAACACAAAACCCTCCGGGGTTTCCGAAGGGTTTTGTTAAGGCGTAATTAAAAAACTTATTTAGCTACGGTAAGTTTGCCCTGCTTTATCATCTTGTTTTCCGTGTTGTTTACACGGTACAAATAGTTTCCTGTTTCCAATGCTGAAATATCGAGTGATGAAACTGTACTTTCCAGGATAGTGCGTTTAACCAGGCGACCTCTCAGGTCATAAATTTCAAAATCGTAACCCTTCATATAATCATCTATAGTAACAGTAAGCTGCGAAGAAGCCGGGTTAGGATAAACCTTTACCGCATCATCCATATCCAGATGAACTACACCGGTAGTGGGGTAAACAAAAGCCAGGTCGTCAACCCATAATTTAGTACCTACGGTTTGGTACATAGGTGAAGAAAGGCTAGTGCTGAAAGTAATGTAAACAGAATCGGGATTCTGAATATCAAAATAGTTAATAGAGTCATCAAAAGCGATAAAGCCCCCACCGGTACTGATAACACCCCACTGTACATAACCTATTATATCGGCCGAATCACCGGTAACGTTCCAGCGGGTTAGAAGCAACTGGTAAAAAGCGGTGTCGGCACCGGCAGGCATAAATTTAATGGCACCGGTAAATTTGGAAGGTCTTCCTGTAAAAGGCCAACCATATTGATAAGGCACTCCGTTTCCCCCTAATCCTATAGTCCCATTCGTAACAAAACCGGGCACTTTATTTACTGGTGGCGATGTGCTGTCGGTCATTAGCCGGGCGGAGGAATTACCCGCATATACATTTGCCGGAGTTGAGTCTTTTACACACCATTCTTTTACCGGTATGGCACCCATGCCTACGGTTTGAACCAGGTGGTCGTAAGTATCCCAGTTAACCGGATAGGCAGGTGAGGTGCTTGTCCAGTTCTCGAACCCACCGTTTGTTATTTGCTGGGCGCTTGCCCCAAAAAACGCAACAGCCATAAATACTAAAAGTGTAAATTTTGTTTTCATGTTATATATTTTTAATGATTAAATTTTGAGCCGTCAAAAGTATTATTTCGTGCGAACCGGAAACACTAAAACAACTTCAATTACCTTTTTTTTGAAAAATATGACAATTCTGTGACAATTCTCTCCTTTAAATCTCTTTGAAAGAGGCAATCATGCGATTGATGTCGTCTTTAAAGCGGAGTTTACGGTCTTCGCCTCGTGTCCAAATGCTTAAATGATAAATATGGGACTTCCCTTCCAGAAGAACCTCGGTAAAGTAAATGTTCTCACCGCTCATCTTGCCGTAAATCTCAACCCGCACACCGCGCATATTTCCGCCTTCGCCAATATCCACTGAATCGGTAACTACTGCATCAGCCAGTGATTTGCGCAGAACACCCAGTTTGTTGGCCATAATAGTATTCAAGTCTGGCTTGGTCAGGCTTCCGGTGTAAACTTCGGCTACGGAATAAAAATTACGGTACCGGTTAGCATATTGAAAAGGTGCGCCCTCTTTCAGCGTTTTGTCTTCCTTCATCCACGGTGGTATGGAAACCGAAAACTGATTGCTGGCATTTATGGTTTGGTATTCGGTGTTGTACTTGCAGGAATAAAAGCAACAGGCAACAGGCAACAGGCAAAAAATTACCCATACAGAGTTTCTTTTCATCATTCAAATTTCGGGCGAAAGTAACAGCAACTATTTATTCTGCGCTGCAATTTGTTTGCGAAGCGTTCGCGCTCGCAAATCGGGCCCGTCATGGCTCCAGCCGGGCGGGTAGAAAATGTATTTGAGTTTGTCGGAAAACTTTTTGGCACGCTTTACATCTTTCCATATATCGAAAAATTCATGCGAAGCAATTTTGAAAAGATTATAGGTGTGAATGTTTTTGGTAATTCCGTAAACGGGTTTTTCCTCTTCGGGCTTTTCTTCGGCAAAAGAGCCGAAGAGCCTGTCCCAGATAATCAGTATGCCTGCATGGTTTTGGTCTAAGTAGCGGGCATTGGAAGCATGGTGAACGCGGTGGTGCGATGGGGTATTGAAAAAAAACTCGAACCAGCGCGGAAGTTTTTTAATCAGTTCGGTATGAACCCAGTATTGGTAAATGAGCGAAATGCTCATCATCATCATCATCATTAAAGGGGGAAAACCCACTACAGGAAGCCAAAGCCACCAAAAGAATTTGTAAAACTGTTCTCCCCAGCTTTGACGAAGAGCAGTAGCTAAATTCAAAGTTTGTGATGAGTGATGATTGACATGAGCCGCCCACAGGATTCTTATTTCATGGCTCAACCGGTGGTGCCAGTAGAACGTAAAATCATCGGCAAACAAGATTAAAAGCCAGGTGTACCAATGCCATCCTAATCCGTTATTTGCATCAGCCGCGGAGCCATGGAAATGCTGAAAGATGATGATGTAAGTGCCCAGCGCAAGGCCTTTCATTAAAACATCTATGACCAATGAGCCTAATCCCATGCCTATGGAAGCCAGAGCTTCTTTGGCTTCGTAAAGGTGAAGGTTTTCTTTCCAGTTAATGTAAAGCTCGGCAGCAATGGCTACAAGGAAGAACGGAATTGCATATACCACCGGGTCGTCAGCCGGTTCCATCATTTTAAATATTTGCAGCAACATGGGTAGCTACTTTTTCTGAAAACTCGCTGCGGTATTTGGTAAACCACAGCAGCGATACCATGCCGATTACCGACATGATAACAACAGCGGGAAGAAACACCGGTGTACCTTTAAGCAGGAATATCATGGTGGCGCTCACAAGAATTATACGCGCATATTCGGGAAACACCACCCAGCTTTTCCTCTCGAAAATGCCGCCAATAGAAACCAGTGAAAAAACGATTAACGATGAAACCGCTACCCTCAACATATTATTATCCGTAAACGGCCCTTTGGAATTGAAAACCAGAAAACCGGTAGTGCTCAACAGCACCACCACAAACTGAAAGAAAGCATAATTGCTCAGCCCGGGTGAAATTTCGGTATCGTATTTATGAAAGGATTGCGGGGTTACTTCTTTCAGCGGCTGTACTCCTCCCAGTTCTTCGGGTTTCCAGCCCGGCATTTTCAGCATCATTAAAAAGAAGTTTTTTACCTTTTTTACCTGAAATGCTTCTTTGAACAAATCGAGCCAGTATTCAAAATTCACCCACAGCGGATTCCAGCTATTGGTTTGTTTGGTAATACCGTAAACCACTTCTTCTTCCTCTGCCTGAAAAGTTCCGAACCACCGGTCGAAAATAATCAGCGTTCCACCGTGGTTGCGGTCAATGTATTTCGGGTTTACTCCATGATGTACGCGGTGGTGCGAGGGGGTATTGAACACATATTCAAACACCGGGTTCATTTTCCCAATCAGCTTGGTATGAATCCAAAACTGGTAAAGCGTTTGAAGCGATGCAATGGTTAGAAAAGCAGCGGGTGAAAACCCCACTAAAGCAAGAGGCAGATAAAACACCCAGCTAAACATACCCTGTAATGCCGCCTGCCGAAGCGCAACGGTTAAATTGTATTCTTCGCTTTGGTGATGCACCACATGGCTGCCCCACAGAAAAGAAATTTCGTGCGCCAGCCGGTGGAACCAGTAATAAAAAAAATCAACACCGATAAAAAGCAGGATGAATGTGAGCGCGTTGTTTGGAATTTTCCAAAAGGAGTGTTCGTACAAATACAGGTAACCGATGAAAGTCACCGTTTTTGTAAATACCCCCGAAATCTGCGAGCCAATGCCGCAGCTGAGATTGGCAATGGCATCGTTCATGCGGTAATAGCTCAGGCTTTTCATTTTAGTAATCAGCAACTCAATGCCTATGAGCAGAAAGAAAACCGGTATGGCGTAAATAATCAGGCTCATTGTTTTACTGCTATCCTGCAAAAATAATGAAAGGAAATTCAGAATAATTTCTTCAGGGGTTTAAATAAAAAAAGGCGCAGGTGAAAACCTGCGCCCGGCTTTTTACAGATTATACTGCAAAAAAGCTTAGTTCGGACGGCATTGTATAGGGTCGCTCCAGCCGCTTAAGCCTGCTGCATTAAAACAGGCTACGCGGAAAAAAAACAACTGGCCGGGTGTAAGCTCTTCAACAATTACTGTTGCTTTGGTGCTGGCTGCTGCCATAGTCCAGTTAGCGCCACCATCGGCACTTACCTGAACCGGATAGCTTTTTGCGCCCTTTACCGCCTGCCACCTGATTTTTACCTGACCGCTGATTCCGGTGCTTACGGCAGTAAGAGCTACCGGTGCCGGCAAAATAACCGGAGCCGTGCGCGGGTTGCGCACATCAAAACCCGAGCTCAGTATTTTTTCAACGTTGCCATCGGCAATGTTTTCTACATCGCTTTGCAGTTGTTTTATTACTGCCTCGAAAGCCGCCAGAGCCATATCGCGCTGCTCGGTTTTAATTTTGCTGCCGTCTAAAGCTGCCTCGGCTGTTTCCAGCGCATCGGTAACTGTGGTCAGGTTGGCAATGGGCGGGTTGGTGGTTGGGAAATACGCATTACCGGTCATGTTGGCAATAATGGTGCGCGCTTTAATAATTTTTTGCGCTACCGGTTTATTGCTTAAGCCCAGCTTTACCAGAAAGAAAATAAGGAATCTCCGCTGTTTGCGGTTTTTAACTTGTGCTACAAGCTTTTTTAAATTAAACTTTTTCATGTTGTTTCGATTGTTTTTTGTTTTAAAATATGGTTTAAATACTTAATCTTTTCGCGAAAGATTTGCCTTTACTCCCCGCTGCCGGTTGTTCCCTTCCGGGGTTTTTTAAACCAACAGCGCTTTGTAAAAACAGAGGCATATACGCCCGATGGGCATAATAGGTTACAAGAACTCAAAAAAATATTTTCAAATAGGGTAAAATCTGCCATATTGGTAGGTAATATGACAAAAAATCAGCGATTCTAACTTAATATTCAAAGAATCTAATGCAATATTCTCTGAATCTAACTTAATGTTCAATGAATCTAATGCAA
>CAZWAD010000003.1:73596-271379 GCA_964631835.1 uncultured Chitinophaga sp. | reverse complement strand
GGTTCTCCCTTTAGGGAGTTAGAGGGTTGGGAAACAGTTCTTCAAAAGGCAGCGCAGTGAGGAAGCTGGTGAGGATGTAGAAATACATCCGCGCAGACCCCTGCCCCGAAAGGGGTAAGGCACCGCTTTTCAACAGCCAAGTTTGTATTTTTTTGCGAAGCGGTTCTCCCTTTAGGGAGTTAGAGGGTTGGGAAACAGTTCTTCAAAAGGCAGCGCGGTGAGGAAGCTGGTGAGGATGTAGGGGGCTCCCGCTGAAAAATGTCTTAAAATCAGACTTTCGGTGTTGCAACCTTAGGACAAGTTTATATAAGCCATCGCTAACCCACCGGAAAGCTTTCAGAGGTATGTCTATTGCAGGTTTACAATTTGGAGCAACGGCAGAGTTTTTGTTGTTTGCTTACTTTCAATGACCAAAAAACTACGAGCCATGAAAACTCTCGTCACTATTTCCGTTTTATTTATCGGGTTAATTGCCGGTGCTCAGGCACCCTTGCTAAAAATATGGGACTACCGGTACGGAGGAGAAGATGAAGAGCACTTTTATACATTTCAACAAACCACTGACGGAGGATATATTTTAGGCGGATGGTCGCAATCGCCAATCAGCGGTGACAAAACACAAGATTGCTGGGGAGGAAATTGCTCCGGTATTTTCGGTGCCGGTGATAGCTGGGTGATTAAAGTAGATTCTCTCGGAATTAAACAGTGGGATAAGCGGTTTGGGGGAATAGCCTGGGATCGACTTTATGCATTACAACAAACCGCTGACGGGGGATATATTTTAGGAAGCCGTTCAAGTTCGGGAATCAGCGGGGATAAAACAGAGGATACGCGGGGAAACACCGATTACTGGATTGTAAAAATTGATGCTGCAGGAACCAAACAATGGGACAAGCGATATGGAGGTGGAAGTAGTGATGATATTTCGTCATTGCAACAAACTATAGACGGAGGATATATTTTAGGAGGAATTTCTTCTTCAGATAGTAGTGGGGATAAAACACAGCCCTCATGGGGTGGCCAGGATTATTGGATAGTAAAAACCGACTCGCTGGGTATTAAACAATGGGATAGACGGTTTGGGGGTATGGATCATGACAGGCTTAACTCGCTGTTACAAACATTTGACCGGGGATATATCTTAGCAGGCTCCTCACGCTCGAAAGTAAGCGGAGATAAAACACAGCCTAACCGCGACTCAACGTTAATAACCTATGATTATTGGGTGGTAAAAATTGATTCTGCCGGAAACCTGCAATGGGAAAAGACTTTTGGCGGGACAGACACAGATGTGCCGCACTCCATCATACAAACAGCTGACAGGGGTTACCTGCTGGGCGGGTACTCACTTTCAGGAATCAGTGGCGATAAAACCCAACCCTCAAGAGGGCAAAGTGATTATTGGATTGTAAAGATTGATTCTGCCGGAAATCTGCAATGGGATAAAGCTTTCGGAGGGTCGGCAAGGGAAGACCCCTATTTTGGGAACATATCTCAAACATTGAATGGAGGCTATTTGATTGCGGGCATTTCTAATTCGGATAGTTCGGGCGACAAATCAGAAAATAGACTGGGTCTTTTGCAAACATGGATAGTTCAAACAGATTCTACAGGGAATAAACAATGGGACAAAACAATTTTTACAACCGGCTCCGAAGACCGTGGTCTTGCTTTTCAAACTATGGATGGTTGCTACGCTATAGCCAGCAGTACCATCTCCGGAATTGGCGGATATAAATCGCAACCCATGAGGGGTCCGGGGCATGATAAAGGTGATTTTTGGCTTATCAAATTCTGTGATACCACTCAAATACAGCAATGTAATTTAGCTTCGCCAAATATTTCAGCCAATCATACTATTTTCTGTGCTGCAGATTCCGCTCAAATCTGTGCCCCTTCGGGTTTCATTACTTATCAATGGAATAATGGTCAAACCGCTAGGTGTATTACAGCTAAAGTCGCTGGTAATTATTACCTGACCGTTACCGATGCAGCAGGCTGTACAGCTGAAAGTAATCGCATTGCAATAAATGTTTACCCTCAACCCCCGGTTTCAATTAGTGTAAATAAGGATACATTAAGAGTTTACAACGCAGTAACCCAACAATGGTTTTTAAACGGCAGCCCCATAACAGGTGCTACCAATAGTATTTATGTAGCCACACAAGGCGGCAGCTACACCGTGCAGGTAACCGATAGTAACGGTTGTATTGCAACCAGCACACCGGTGATTATTACCGGCATAGAAAACTTTACCGCTGATGATTTGCTGAGTGTTTCCCCTAACCCCTCCACCGGTAACTGGCAACTGCAAGTAGGCAACAACCTGCTGGGTGGAACTGCCGAGGTGTTTGATGCCAGCGGCAAACTTGTATTTACCTCCGTCATCGGTCACCGGTCATCGGTCATTTTTCCCGATGTTCCTAAAGGGGTTTACGTGCTGCGGGTAAGCTCCTCCAAAGGCAGCGCGGTGAGGAAGCTGGTGAGGATGTGACAAAAGCGCTCAAAACCCGCCCTTTTTTATCCCAAACAAGGCTTTGCCAATTCAAGTATCTCTTTATATTTGCGTCCCTTTTTACCGAAAGGGGAGCTAAAGTTTTGGAACGACCGGTGAATAGGGGCATAGTTCAGTGGTAGAATAGCGGTCTCCAAAACCGTTGACGTCAGTTCGAATCTGGCTGCCCCTGCAAGAATTAGGAATAGAAGTAAAACAATGAATAAAATAACATTATACTTTCAGGAAGCTTACGATGAGCTGATGCACAAGGTAACCTGGCCCACCTGGGGCGAACTGCAGGACAGTTCGGTGGTAGTGCTGGTAACAGCCATTATCATATCGCTGCTGGTGCTGGGTATGGATGTGGCGTTTAAATACAGCCTGAAAGAACTTTATAACATGATTATCAGCTAATGATGGCGGCAGAAGCAAAAAAATGGTATGTGGTGCGCGTAATCAGCGGGCAGGAGCGCAAAATCCGCGAGCATGTAATGCTTGAGATAAACCGCTCTAAATGGGACAAGATTGTAACCAACATACTGGTGCCTACCGAAAAGGTTTACACCATTAAGGCGGGTAAAAAAACCATTAAGGAAAAAACGCTGTTTCCCGGGTATATCTACATGGAAGTAGAAGATAAAAAGATGACCCAGGAAATGTGGTCAACGGTTCGCCATGTTCACGGGGTGCTGGGCTTTTTAGGAACGCTTTCGCGCGCAGAAGAGTTAAAAGTGCTGGGTAAAGCCGATGAAATGCTCGATGCAGGCGAAACTATGGCTGAGCCGTTTATTATCAACGAAGACGTAAAAATTGTTGACGGACCTTTCAACGACTTTATCGGAACGATTGAGGAAATAAACAACGACAAGAAGAAACTCAAAGTAGTAGTAAAAATTTTCGGACGTAAAACACCTGTGGAAGTAAGCTTCATGCAGGTAGATAAAATTAGCTAAACCCCTAAATCCCCTAAAGGGGACTTAAATACACAATAACAATGGCAAAAGAAATTCAAACATTTATCAAGCTTCAGGTTAAAGGCGGACAGGCAAACCCTGCACCACCCATTGGTCCGGCACTCGGTTCAAAAGGGGTGAACATTATGGAGTTCTGCAAACGTTTCAACGCGCAGTCGCAGGACAGAATAGGCAAGGTTCTTCCGGTTATCATCACCGTTTATACCGATAAAAGTTTTGATTTTATCATCAAAACCCCACCGGTTCACGCCCTGCTTATGGAATACACCAAGAAACAGAGCGGCTCTGCCGAGCCTAACCGTAAAAAAGTGGGAACGGTAAGCAAAGACATTATTAAGAGAATAGCGAAAGAAAAAATGCCTGACCTGAATTGCTTTACCGAGGAGTCTGCCATGAGCATGGTAGCCGGTTCAGCAAAGAGCGCAGGATTTAACGTAGAAGGATATTAAGATTTTTATTCACGAGGAAGAGGAGTCATTGCCTCGCTATCACCTCAAAAAACAAAAACAATGAAACTTACAAAAAAGAGAAAAGCCGTAGAAGTCAAGGTAGATGCAAACAAGCTCTACACATTATCCGAAGCTTCCAAACTGGTAAAGGAAATAAACACCTGCAAGTTCGATGCATCTGTTGACTTGCACATTCAGCTGGGAATAGACCCTAAAAAAGCCGACCATGCTATACGTGGTACTACCGCACTTCCACACGGAACCGGCAAAACCAAGCGTGTGCTGGTACTTACATCGCCCGATAAGGAAGATGAAGCAAAAAAAGCCGGAGCCGATTTTGTTGGACTGGAAGAATTCGTTCAGAAAATCGAACAAGGCTGGATGGATTTTGAGGTGGTGATTGCTTCACCCAACGTAATGGCAAAAATTGCCAAAATTGGTAAGGTGCTTGGCCCCCGCAACCTGATGCCAAATCCTAAATCGGGAACTGTTACACCTGAAGTAGGTAAAGCTGTTGAAGAAGTAAAAAGAGGAAAGATTGCTTTCAAAATTGACAAGTTCGGAATCGTTCATACTTCGGTAGGCCGTGTATCGTTCAGTGCGGAGCAAATCAATCAAAATGCTGAAGCGCTTCTGCAAACCCTTGTTAAGCTGAAACCCGCAACTGCCAAAGGAATTTACCTGAAAGGAATAAGCATGGCTTCCACCATGAGCCCGGGAATAAACGTAGATTATAAATCAGGAGAACATTAATTTATCAAAGATTAAAAACAGGAAATCATGGATAAGAATCAGAAAAACCAGGAAATAGCAACGCTGAAAGAAAAATTCAGCAATACACAATACTTCTACATTACCGATTCTTCAACTCTTTCGGTTGAAAAAATAAACAAGTTCAGAAGGCTTTGTTTCAATTCGGGTATTGAATACCGAGTTTCGAAAAATACATTTATTAAAAAAGCGCTGGAACAAGCGGGCTCTCAATACGAAGCTATTTTCCCTCTGCTTCACGGACCTACCGGGGTTATGTTTTCAGCCGATGGAGCTTCTCCCGCAAAAGTTCTGAAAGAATTCAGAAAAGACAGCGACAAGCCAGTGCTGAAAGGCGCTTACATTGATACCGATGTGTTTGTTGGCGATAACCAGATTGCCGTACTTGCAAAACTGAAGAGCAAAAAGGAATTGATTGGCGATGTTATTGGTCTGCTTCAATCGCCAGCGCGTAATGTTATCAGCGCTTTGCAGGGTTCTTCAGCTCAGAAGATTGCCGGCCTGGTGAAAGCTCTTGAGGAGAGAAAGAACTAATACGGAAGTCTTAAAAGAAGATATATTTCAAAGTCTGTTCGATTGAACAGACTTTTTTATTTTTAATACATGTGGAAGTGGCTCGAACAGTATTTCACATATACCCGTGCAGAGCGCAACGGGGTTTTGCTTTTGGTCTTTGCCACCGTTGCAGTATTGCTTGCACCAAAGGTTTACTTTTTCTTCAAACCCGTTGAGAAAAGCGATAATTCAAAGTACGAAAAAGAAGTGGATGCATTTATAGAGGAGTACAACAGGAGAACCCTTCTTGCTTCGGCTGATACTTCTGAGGAATCATTATCAGAAATTTATAACCCCTATGCCAATGTGGAACTGAGCAAAAGGTTCAGGGGAAAGGAGGTAAGGAAGATTGAGTATTTTGATTTTGACCCCAACAAAATAGGTGTGGTGGAATGGGTAAAACTTGGCTTTAGCGAAAAGCAGGCTGAGTCTATTGAAAAACTAAAATCAAAAGGCTTTAAGTTTTATACTCCCGAAGACTTAAAGAAAGTTTATGTGGTAAACGAAGAAAATTATAACCGCCTGCTGCCATACATAAAAATTGAGCCGAACAGTTTCCCCAAAAAGGAATACCACAAAACAACATATCCTGAAAAACCCAAAGAAAAGTTTACAGTGGACATTAACACAGCCGACTCATCGTTGTTTGAACGGCAAAGGGGTATAGGGCCATCCCTTGCCAGCCGGATTATCCGCTATCGGGAACGTTTGGGAGGTTTCGTATCTGTGGAACAGATTAAAGAAGTTTGGGGAATGCCCGACAGCACTTACCAGTATCTGAACTACAGGTTTACAGTAAACGAAATACCTGTCAACAAAATAAACCTGAACACAGCTGATTTTGAGACCATGAGAAAGCACCCTTACATTAACTACTCCTATGCCAAGGTAATTATGGCATACCGTAAGGAACACGGTAGTTTTAAGACCATTGAAGACATAAAAAAAGTTCCTGTAATCACCGACAGTCTCTTTCAAAAAATGAAGCCTTATGTATCTGTAGAATAAGCTGATTCAGTTTTAATTTTTCCCCTCGAAATGTTTGTCAAAATCCGTTCAAATTCTATATTTGCCGTCCCTTTTCGGAAAATGCTTCCACTATTTTTTGAAGAGGTTTGTTCTGAACGTTTCTGTTATCCCGTGTGTGTGAGAACATCGGGGGCAAATGCGGAAAGGACAGCAAATTTTTAAACAACACAAAAAAATTATACAACATGGCAGATTTAAAAGCATTAGCCGAAACATTGGTAAATCTTTCGGTAAAAGACGTTCAGGAACTGGCAAACATTCTTAAAGCAGACTACGGTATTGAGCCCGCAGCCGCGGCTGTAGCAGTAGCAGCAGGCGGAGGAGCAGGCGGAGGAGCCGCTGCTGCTGCCGAACAAACTGAGTTCACCGTTATTCTGAAAGCCGCTGGCGGTCAGAAACTGAACGTAGTTAAAGTAGTAAAAGACCTTACCGGTCTTGGCTTGAAAGAAGCAAAAGACCTTGTGGACGGTGCACCCAAACCGGTTAAAGAAAAAGTTGACAAAGCAACTGCTGAAGACCTGAAGAAAAAACTGGAAGAAGCAGGAGCTGAAGTGGAAGTGAAGTAATTCACCCTGTTACTAAAATTTAAAAACCCTCCGGAATTCCGGAGGGTTTTTTTTGGTCTCAATAAGAGAAATTTCTGTTTAAAAAAAATGCCCTCGTTTCAGTTTGGCATTTTTTAATGTATGATTACGGGTTTTGTTTTTACTTGTTTATACTTAAGTGCTATGTAAACAGCATCTGATATTTTTCGACTACGCTACACGAAGATTATAGCCATCCAGTGGTATTACACTTTTTTGTTTAGGTTCATTACTTGTGGTGGTGTTTTCTGTAACTCCAAAACTTGAAAAGCTGATTTGTGCATTAGCCATCTTGTAATTAAAATCAATAGCTGATTTTTCTTTTCGTGCTACCTGGAAAACCTGGTCCAAGCCTGTCCATGTGGTAAACCAGCCGATGGGCTCAAGCATCAGGATGATTCCATGCAGGTATGCATATTCTTCAGAAATAGTAGTCAGGAAAAAGATGAACGATATAAGTACAAACCCTACGCCCATAAGCATGATTCCTTTCTGGGTAATTTCCTTCTGATTATTTTTGAGAACTTCTGCGCAGTGTTTGAAATGAGATTTCAGTTTTTCCGAAATAACAAATTCCGATTCGTTGTTTCTCTGACCTTCAAACAGGTGAAACTTCAGACGAACATCACCTGTTTTTTCACTTGTGATTTTCCGTACCTGGTTTATGAAATCATCTGAAAATGCCCGTTCTGTAAAAGGACGGGAATCAAATTCGGAAAATACATCATCGTATTTATCTATCCAGATACAAATTTCCGGTTCTGTTATTGTATTAGGGTTCATTTTGCTTTTCCTTCATTGTAAATCTTACAAGGTGATTCCAACACTTGTTCTACGTTGGTTTTTAAAAAATGTTGCCCGCATTGTATTGTATTCTTCAGGGCGTAATTTTCACAAATCCTATTTTGTACAGTTCACGCGTCACTTCTTGATAACTTAGTTTAAATCAAGTGGCCGGCTGCCATTTCTGAATTTACATTTGTTTGTATGAAAAACATTTTTTTATCAACCCTTGTTCTGTTTCTTTCTGCAACTTTGTTTGCCCAGGACGACTACACGCCCGAACAAGAAGTAACCCGCCTGAATAAAGTAATAAACATTGTAGTAGAGCAAAACGACAGGCTTAAGCGCGAAATTGATTCACTGAAAAAAACACTGGCATCAATTAACGAAGCCAAGAAAGAAGTTCCAGTTATCAAGCCTTCGCAAATGGAGATAATGAAGCTCATTGATTCGAGAATGATCCGGGTGGATAGCGGAAGTTTTACCATGGGCTGTGCCGATGAAAAGGATACCACCTGCTACTATTGGGAAAAACCGGCACATAAAGTAAGCATTAACACCTTCTATATGTCGAAATTTCCCGTTACTCAAAAAGAATGGGAAACTATAATGAGCAGCAACCCCTGCTACAACCACTGCCCGGATTGCCCGGTTGAAAATGTAACGTGGGAAGATGCCAAAAAATTTATAGATAAACTGAACCTGATGAGCGGTAAACGTTATCGCTTGCCTACCGAAGCCGAATGGGAATATGCTGCGCGCGGTGGAAATAAAAGCCGCGGTTACAAATACGCTGGAGATAACGATATTGAGCAGGTAGCCTGGTATTATAAAAACAGTGGTAAAAGAACTCACCCGGTTGGAAAGCTAAAACCGAATGAACTTGGATTGTATGATATGACCGGTAACGTTTGGCAGTGGTGTTCCGATTGGTTCGGAGTGGAATACTACAACTTCAGCCCTGCTTCCAATCCGAAAGGCCCCGATGGTACATCAGATAACTATAAATCCTGCAGAGGAGGCTCGTGGTATTATCCGGCAGCCGATTGTCGCGTTAGTAACCGCGACCGGTATCCTATAAATGCGAAAGATGATGATGTAGGTTTCAGGCTTGCCCGCGATTAAGCGGCTTGTTTTTTCTTTTCCATTAAATTATGCTGAACAGAATCTTCTCTCTTCTTTTTCGGAAAGTGGACGATGTAGTAAAGGGTTACGGAAACAATCCCTCCCGCAAAGAATACCACAGCAAAGGGACGTAATGTATCGTTGTAAAAGAATTCACCGGTCATCCATGTGGCGTTAGCGCTTATCCATAAGCAAACTGCAATATTGTGAAACAGGTCCGAAGTATTGTTTTTAGACTTCCATGTTAAGTGCAGAGCCACAAACATGGTAGGGATTATCATCAACATACCCGCAACCTTTATATCCATTACCCAGCAGGCATCTTTTACCAGCCACAAGGCAATATGCAGGTTTTCGTATTCGCGGATATTTTTAAGAACCGAACTGTCTTTTATAGCTGAAATAGCTTTCATGCTTTTCGTACAAACTGCTTTTTATACGAAGATTCCCGGGAAAAGTTTTCTCTATTAAACAGTACTGGAATTTTAGAAAGAGATTTTAAGTTTGTACCCTTTTTTGATTCCGTAGCTCAGCTGGTAGAGCAGTTGACTCTTAATCAACGGGTCGAGAGTTCGATCCTCTCCGGAATCACTGACAGATTTCCAAAGTTTTAAAAATTTTGGAAGTCTTTACTCCACCAAAATTTTAAAGGTCTTCCCAGCCCCGCTGTCTAGCACACGCAGTAAATACAAGCCCTTTGAAATTCCCTGAGGCAACAGAAGTTGCCGGATAGTTTGTCCGGAATTTTTCCACCCGGCTATTTTCTTTCCTTGTAAATCGTATAAAAGTATTTCGGAAACGGAATTGTCAGAAGAAATAAAAATTCTGTCGCTTGCCGGGTTTGGATAAATATGCATTTCTGTCACCCTTGCAGTTTCAAGCGATGAAACAACTGGTGCTGTACACCAGGGAATTACACAAGAATTATGGTAAAGCCCGTCTTCCAGCCTGAACTGACCAGAAAAGTTTGATGGGAATGAGTTAAGGGTAGTGCTGATATGATATGTCTGTGATGTGCCTGGTAATTGCCCGTAGTATTCAAAACTGCGTTGAGTATTAGCAACTGTGTCTCCGGTTGAGTTAATTACCTGCACAATCGGGTAATTAATGAAGTTAGTATCCTTATTCTGAATAGTAATATCAAGATACCCGGTATCGTAAGTAACACTTACCACACAAAACGAATCGCAGGTAAGAGGTGCGGGATTCTGAATCGGTCCGTCAATCCGAACAACTTTGTTTTGCGATGCATTCACATACCAGATTTTTCCATCAGGTCCTACTTTAATTCCCATGATACCAGCCGCTCCAGTGGAAACCTTTCCAAGGTAAGTTGTGCTGCTGCCGGTAATATCATATATAAGTATGTCGCCATTGGCATAGTCACTTACTAATAAACGGTTTTTGAAAACTTCAATACCGCAGGGCTGATTTAGCCCGCTATTAATGGCAGTACTGAAAACGGGGTTATTGTAATTCCGGTATTCAGCTGTAGCCTCATGAGGAGTTAGTGAGCTACCCGGAGTTCCGGTGGTAATATCCATCTTCAAAACAAGCTGGCTGCCTAAGTCAACGATATAAAGCTGGTTAGTGTTTTTGTCGAGTACACAATGGCTCGGTATGTGATGTGTTGCGTGCGGCACAAAAGTTACATCGGGGTATCGCCAGATAATTCCATCGCCATGGTAGCTGCCGCCTGGCACATGAGGCTCGCCAAAATCGTAGCGCACTACATTTCCGGAATTTCCATCCATCACCCAAAACACATTATCCTTCTCATGGCAAATACCCATACTGTAAGGACTTTCGTGAAGCATATCATAATGGCTGCCGTTGAGTCCCGAGGGTTGTGCATAAATAAGCGGGTCGCTCGACCAAAGAGCAGGACCGGTAAACGGCATACCTCCATCATGGTTGGCATCGTACACGCCCGGTGAGGTGGCAAAGTTTTCGTTGTCGCTGAAAGCAATGCCTGTTGGCAGGCTCATAAAATGCCAGGCATTACCATCCTGCTTTACCTGCGAGGTTTGATTGGGCTTGCCCGCGTTATGAATAGTTACCGTTTTTCCACCGGTGTTCTCCGTTTCTTTCAGTATCGTCCATAGCTCGTATCTTCTTAAGTCGGGATGAAAATCCAAATCTCGGGGAACTGCAATGCCGTTTGCAGAAGTAGCAATATCGGTAAGAACCGGTGTGACTAAAAGGTACTGGTCAATCAGGAATGGTACTTGCGGAAGAACGATAACATTCGTGCTCTTTTCATCATTCGATAAATCCATGTCGGCATTGCCGTTGAGGTTGGTTGCCCAAACTTTTAAAACGCACTCACCGGTGTCGGACGTAGCCCATTGGGAAGGATGAGTAAAACTGTATTCGGTATATGGCAGAATATTTAAACTGCCAAGATTAGCCGAGACAGGTGCGCCATTATTCACATTGTAATTGAGCGTTAGCGAAGTAATAGTGTTGGATGAAAAGTTTTTTAGCTTTCCTGTCACCCCTTGGAAACCGAACGAAACGTACTTAGGAACTGTAATGGCTGTAACCCCCAAGTTGTATGCCAAAGGAGGAGAAGCATCAAACGTAAACCGTTCATAACCTCCGGTGCCACCGGTAGTTGTGTATTCGTACATCGGGAACCCATTGATGGAAACCGTAAAACGGTTTGCGCCATCATCCCAGTCATCAACCATAAACAGGTCGTAGCTGTTGCCTTCGGTGAGGCACCAGGGCCCTGCATTGATGGTGGTATTATCCGCATAACCACCGGTTGGGTTGTTTTGCAGGTCGCCACCATTGCAGCCCACTAAACTATTTCCACCACTAGCAATAGTACCGGTCCCGCAGGCATTGCCCTGAGGCACTAACTGCCAGTAAAGTTCGTTGCCGTACTGGTCGGTATTTATGGTGAGCCGTACCTCCACCTCACCGGTGCTGCATTGCGCGGCAGCTTTTATTATTGGAACAAACAGGGAAACGATAATTATATAAACAGCAAGCAGTTGTTGTTTCATCATGCAGATTTGAGAAACCAAAATACTCAGGTTTGGGGAATAATGAAAAGAACGGTATGTGGGTAAATGCAATGTGCAATGTCGTTAACCTACGGAAGGTAATAAGTGAGAATTGCCGGGCACGAAATAGCAAGAAAACTCGGCAAAGAGAAATGGTATGAAAGTTACAGGCTGAGAGTTTGCAGGGTGGAAAGGGAATCTGATTTTTGGAAATAAAAGATGCGTTCCACAAATTAGACAACCTTGTATGTTGAGTCGCAGCGGGGTCTTTTCTGCAGAGCTTAGACCTACCTAAAAACATTCTGTAGTTGCCCCTAACCTCCCTTGGGCATACTCAAATACTTCCAGGCTGTCGAAAGTTCCATATGACATGCCAAAAGGATACAGCAGGTGCCCTAAAATGGTTTGTAATGTTCGCCTTTGTACTTTTTAAGTTCAGATAGAAAGGCCGGTTCTCACCCATAAACTGTTGTTATTTCGGCTCCCGTTAATTATGGGAAAAACGCACTTCCTGTCCTCCAAAGTTTCATCGAAAACAACAAAAAAGGCGTTCTGTTTCGCCTTGGTTGGTGTTAGGTGAAGAGCCGTTGTTTGGTGTTATAGGAGCGGCTCTGCGCTCCGTCACCAACAACTATTTTGCCCAGCCATTGTATTTGTTGCTCTCCTCACTCGTTTCCCATAACATGAGTCAGAAACCCAAACTCATCAACACCACTCAGGTAAAAACTATGCAGTTGTTGGTGATAACACCGAACAACGGCAACTCAGGAAATGCAAAGAGCCCGGTAAGCAGAACGTTCCCAATCTGTTTGCCGAGCAATCCTCCATTTCGTATTTCATACCCGATGATGTTCGCAGCGCGCAAATCATTTTCAGCGATATACTTGGCAGGGTAATTAAAACCGTTGATGTAACCACACCGGTTACGGCATCATGACCGTATTCGCCAGCAATCTTTCCAGCGGGCAATACACTTACTCCCTGCTGATTGACGGCAAAGTGGCAGAGACAAGGAAGATGAGTAAGGGGAAATAGGTGTGTTAAGGTGCGAAGGTGTTGAAGTGTTAGGGTTTGAATACAAGATGCTTCGGCATGACAGGTGGGCAAGGGTAAGGCTTAAATACAAGAGCGGTGCGGGGTGCCTTTTTTGTATTTAAATTCAGGGCTTCGCGGTGTTAACGTTCCGAGCCATGCCGGGGGGCGGCACCATAAGATGGATTGCCTGTAAATTTATCAGTAGTCGCGTACTCTGCATCTGAGGTCGTGGATATACTTCCTGCATACGTGTACTCCGCATCGGAAACCACGAATGCACTTCCTGTAGCCGTGTACTTTGCATCGAAAGCCGCTAATGTACTTGCTGAAGCCGTGTACTCCGCATCGAAAGTCACGAATGTACTTCCAGAAGCAGTGTACTCCGCATTGAAAGTTACGAATGTATTTCCTGAAGCCGTGTACTCCACATCGAAAGTCACGAATGTACTTCCTGAAGCCGTGAATGCACATGCTGAAACCACGCACTTCGCATCTGAAGCTGAGAATGAACTTGCTAAAGCTGCGTACTTCAGGAACAAAAGCAAATGGAGGTATATTTTTGTTAAAAGACCATATTTTGGTCTTTTCGCCCCTGTTTTTATGGCAATAAAAAAAGGCGTTCTGCAGTTAAACAGAACGCCTTTATATAATTGCTCTTAAAAATGAGTTTGGTAACTTAGTCGAATTTAAGGTCTAAAGCCAAACCTCTTAACTCGTGCATTAACACATTGAATGATTCAGGAGTTCCTGCTTCAGGAATATTTTCGCCCTTAACGATTGACTCATACGCCTTGGCGCGACCAACAATGTCATCGGATTTAACGGTGAGCAATTCCTGCAGGATATTCGAAGCGCCATAAGCTTCAAGCGCCCAAACTTCCATTTCTCCAAATCGCTGCCCTCCGAACTGCGCCTTACCACCAAGCGGCTGCTGGGTAATAAGCGAGTAAGGACCGATAGAACGCGCGTGCATTTTATCATCAACCATGTGGATGAGCTTAATCATGTAAATAATACCCACGGTAGTCGGCTGGTGGAAACGCTCACCGGTTTCGCCATCGTATAGGTATGTAGAACCGAACTCCGGTAAGCCGGCTTTTTGAACGTAACCGGCAATTTCAGCCAATGAAGCTCCGTCAAAAATGGGTGTTGCAAACTTAACGCCCAGTCTTTTACCTGCCCAGCCCAGAACGGTTTCATAAATCTGTCCGAGGTTCATACGGGAAGGTACGCCCAGCGGGTTCAATACTATATCAACCGGGGTTCCGTCTTCAAGAAAAGGCATATCTTCCTGGCGTACGATACGGGCAACAATACCTTTGTTACCATGGCGCCCTGCCATTTTATCGCCCACTTTCAGTTTGCGCTTCTTGGCAATATAAACTTTCGCGAGTTTTAAAACGCCAGAAGGCAGTTCATCGCCAATCGCAATGTTGAATTTTTCGCGCTTATAACGTCCGGCTTCCTCGTTGGCGCGCATGTTGTAGTTGTGCAACATGATTTTCACCAGTTTATTGGTGTCTTCATCTTTAGTCCAGTTGTTGCCGTCAACAACATTAAAGTCGAGGTCGTGAAGAACCCGGGATGTAAATTTGGTTCCCTTGCTGATAAGTTCTTCTTTATAGATAGTGCTAATACCGGTTGTTACTTTTCCGCTGAGTATGCTCATGAGTTTATCAATGAGCGTGTTTTTCAGTTCATTTGCTTTTTTGTCGTAATCTTTATCGAGTTTTTCGATAGCGGTCTTTTCCTTGGCTTTAGAAGTTTTATCCTTTTTAGCGCGCTGGAAGAGTTTTTTATTGATAACGGTTCCCTCAATGCTTGGCGGAACTTTGAGCGATGCATCTTTCACATCACCTGCCTTATCACCAAAAATGGCGCGCAGAAGTTTTTCTTCTGGAGTAGGGTCTGTTTCTCCTTTGGGCGTAATTTTTCCAATCAGGATATCGCCTTCGCGAACACGAGCGCCAATGCGGATAATCCCGTTTTCATCCAAATCTTTAGTTGCTTCTTCAGAAACGTTCGGGATATCAGGTGTTAATTCCTCTTCGCCTAGTTTGGTATCACGAACCTCCATTTCAAATTCTTCTACATGAATGGAAGTGAAAATATCATCGCGAACCACGCGCTCAGAAATCACAATGGCATCCTCGAAGTTGTAACCCTTCCACGGCATGAATGCTACTTTGAGGTTCGCACCGAGAGCCAATTCACCATGCTGAGTGGCAAAACCTTCGCAAAGGATTTCGCCTTTTTTCACCCGCTGACCTTTCTTCACAATCGGTTTCAGGTTAATGCAAGTGCTTTGGTTAGTCTTTAAAAACTTCGGAAGGTTGTAAGTTACTTTATCATCTCTGAATGATACAAGTTTCTCTTCTTCGGTCTGGTCATATCTGATAGTAATCTGGTTGGCATCAACATATTCCACCACACCATCTTTGTCGGCATTTATTAGGTTGCGCGAGTCAACAGCTACTTTACCCTCGAGGCCGGTTCCTACAATAGGAGCTTGCGGCTTTAAGAGCGGTACTGCCTGGCGCTGCATGTTTGAACCCATGAGGGCACGGTTAGCATCATCATGCTCAAGGAAAGGAATAAGTGATGCGGAAACTCCCACAATCTGGTTAGGAGCAACATCCATATATTGAACATCTTTGGGTTCAAGAATAGGGAAGTCGCCCTGGAAGCGTGATTTAATTTTATCAGTCTGGAAGTGCCCTTTGCCATCAATTTCAACATTGCTCTGGGCAATTTTCACTAAATCTTCTTCTTCAGCAGTCAGGAAATCAACCTTGCCTTTAAGGTTTACTTTGCCTCCTTCCACTTTACGGTAAGGAGTTTCAATAAAGCCCATTTTATTCACCTTGGCATGTACGCAAAGGGTAGAAATCAAACCGATATTCGGACCTTCAGGTGTTTCGATAGTACAAAGGCGACCATAGTGGGAGTAATGCACGTCACGAACTTCAAAACCTGCACGCTCACGCGAAAGACCACCGGGACCAAGAGCAGAAACCCTGCGCTTATTAGTGATTTCTGCCAGCGGATTAGTTTGGTCAAGGAACTGCGAAAGCTGAGATGTTCCGAAGAATGAATTGATAACTGAAGAAAGAGTTCTTGCGTTAATCAAATCAATCGGGGTAAACACTTCATTATCGCGTACATTCATACGCTCGCGGATGGTGCGAGCCATACGCGCCAAGCCAACTCCAAACTGAGAATACAGCTGCTCGCCTACTGTACGAACCCTGCGGTTGCTCAAGTGGTCAATGTCATCAATTTCGGCTTTCTGGTTCGAAAGATTTACAAGGTACTTAACGATATGGATAATGTCGGTCTTGGTCAGAACGCGTGTATCCATGTCAATATCCAGCTCAAGCTTCTTGTTGATTTTATAGCGGCCTACTTCGCCCAAATCATAACGCTTATCGCTGAAAAACAATTTTTCAATAATTCCGCGGGCTGTTTCTTCATCAGGTGGTTCCGAACCGCGGAGTTGTTTGTAGATATGGTTCAGTGCTTCAATCTCTGAGTTTGAGGTATCCTTGTTCAGAGTATTGAAAATAATTGAATAGTCTGCAGTCTGGTCTTCCTTATGAACAAAAATGAATTTCGCGCCAGATTCGAGAATAAGATTGATGTTGTTATCATCAATCACTGTGTCGCGCTCAAGTAAAACTTCGTTACGCTCAATGGAAACCACTTCACCGGTATCTTCATCCACAAAATCTTCCATCCATGTTTTAAGAACACGGGCAGCAAGTTTACGACCGATGGCTTTGGGAGCGCTCTTTTTATTCATTTCAATTTCATCGGCCAGACCGAAGAGAGTAAGAATATCTTTATCTGAATCGTAACCTACTGCACGAAGAAGCATGGTTACAGGGAACTTTTTCTTACGGTCAATGTAAGCATACATTACATTGTTGATGTCGGTAGCAAATTCCATCCATGCCCCTTTGAAAGGAATTACCCGGGCTGAGTAAATTTTAGTTCCGTTAGGGTGGTAGCTTTGACCGAAGAACACACCCGGGCTGCGGTGCAATTGCGAAACAATCACACGTTCAGCGCCATTTACAATAAATGTCCCTTTCGGAGTCATGTAAGGTATGTTGCCAAGGAATACATCTTGCACAATGGTTTTAAAGTCTATGTGCTCAGGGTCGTTGCATGAAAGTTTGAGCTTTGCTTTCAATGGAACGCAGTAAGTCAAACCTCTCTCTACACATTCATCCATAGAATACCGGGGAGGGTCAACGAAATAATCAATAAACTCCAAAATGAAGATGCTGCGTGTGTCGCTGATGGGAAAGTTTTCGGTAAATACCTGGTGCAAACCTTCTTTACAGCGGTTTTCCGGTGTAGTTTCCAGTTGAACAAACTCGCGAAAAGTCTCTAACTGAATGTCGAGTAAGTCGGGCTGCTCATCAGGGAGTTTTATTTTTCCAAAGTTGATTCTTTCTGCTGATTTTCTGAGTGTTTCTGCCATAGTCGTTTATAGTAGATTGTGAGTAGTTAACTAATCTCCTGAAATACAATAAAAATGCCGGTGTTTTTGCTCTAAAAAAGAAGCCTAAACACACGTTAAATCAACATTCTGTAAAGATATTTCGGAACCGGTTTTGCAAAATGGAGTGCAAAGATAGTTTTACAACTTAAAGTTCCAAATTGTTGGCTTAAAATTTGTTAAGCGCTCTGGGTAGGTGGTTTTAAGCGGCTATTTCTTTTTCCTAAAACTGCCTTTATCCAGAATATACATAAACCGGAAAGTAAGCACATTATGATACTGGCCATTAACCCTTGAACCCCCTTCAGCCCCCCGCATGGAGATAAAGGAGTAAGAAAATTTGCCGCCTAAGAGAAAATGCTGCTTGATAACAAAGTAAAATCCCGCAAAGCCGCTCAAGTCAAATCTACGCGGCTGGCCGAAAGGAGGATTGTTATAGTCTACTTCGAGACCGCTGACTCTATCCCATTCGCGATAACGAACCAGCACAGCCGGGGTTAATCCAATGCTGAACATGACTAATTTTTTGTCGTGAACATTTAAAAGTGAAATGGGAACTTCCACATAATCAAAATTAGTGCGGAAGAAGTTGGCATTTATGCCCGCCTGACGGAAACGCGCCCGCGCCCCGCGCATAGAATAATTTATTTCAAAACTTGTTGAAAGATTTTTGTGGTAACGCACCATAGCGCCCACACCCACATTAGCTCCAAGGTATTTATAGCCGTATTCATTATCGCCATCTACCTGGCAGGCATTCATACCCGCATGAAATAATCCCTTAAACAATCCATCGCGTTTAAAGTCAGGCTCCTCTTCTTTCAGGCTTGTAGCAATTTTCTTTTTTTCTTTTTTGGGTTTAGGCGCATCTTCTTCCTCTTCCTCATCGGGATAAACATATTCCTCCTTTTTTACGGTATCTTGTTTTTGTTTATTCTTCTTTCCGAAGTCAATAGTTATGCTTCCGTCTTTATTTAATTGGGTTTGAGCCAATAGTACAAAAGGCAATAAGAATATCAACAATGTTAGTTTCTTCTTCATGTCAGAAAATTTGAGGGGAATATTTTCGTTTCAGTTTTATCAAACACAAACACCGGCAAATGAGTTTCAAATATAATGCAGCAACGCTGAAAAAACTGGAAGATATTTTTAATGAGGGCGGCTACACGGTGCGTTTTGAACGCGGAAATTTCCAGAATGGCTATTGCGTACTCGAAAAAAGAAAGGTGGTGGTCATCAATAAGTTTCACGAAATGGAGGCCAAAATAAATTCGCTGATTGAAATACTGCTCAACATCAACGACCTCGAAATTGAAAACCTTTCCAGCGAAAGCATGAACCTGTTTCAGCAAATCAGAACGGAAAAAGTAGAGACATTGTTTAAGTGATTAGTGATTGGTTAATTAGTGATTAGTAAATTCACGCTTGCTTTAAACTGACTAACCAATCTACCAATTGCTAACCTCATGCAAGTAACATTTCTAGGCACCGGTACTTCAGGAGGTGTTCCGCTTATTGGGTGCCAGTGTAAGGTTTGTAAAAGCAGTGACCTAAAAGATAAGAGACTTCGCACTTCCATACTCATCAAAAAAGATAATTTAACTGTTGCCATAGACTGCGGCCCTGATTTCCGCCAGCAGATGCTGCGCGAAGATGTGCGCCATCTCGATGCTATTATCATGACTCACCAGCACAAAGACCACACCGGTGGCATTGATGATATACGCTCGTTCAATTTCATCAACAGAAAGGCGATGGATATCTATTGCGACTATCCCACCGAACTCGGAATAAAAGAGCAATACAGTTATGCTTTTACTGAAACCGATTACCCTTATTTACCGAAGATGAACTTCATCAGGATTTCAGATTCCGGATTCCGGATTTCGGATTTAGAAATTCAACCCATTGAAGTAATGCACGCCAATATGCCCGTGAAAGGCTACCGGATAGGAGATTTTACATACGTCACCGATGCAAAAACCATTTCCGCTCAGGAGAGAAATAAAATACGCGGAACAAAAGTGTTAGTGCTGAACGCACTTCGCGAAACCGAACATTACTCACATCTTTCTATATCACAGGCGCTGGAAATTGTTGACGACATAAAACCGGGAAAAACGTATTTCGTTCACATGAGCCACCAGTTTGGTTTGCATGAAGAAGAGCAGAAAAAACTTCCGCCTCATGTTTACGTAGCGTATGACGGTTTGAAAATTGAGGTTTGAACATTTCAGTTTTAAAGTTAACATTGACGATTATTCATTTACAAAGAGTAAAGCATGGCATCACAAAATGAGAACTGGGGTTCGCGGGTAGGCTTAATCCTTGCCATGGCAGGTAATGCAGTTGGTCTCGGAAATTTCCTTCGCTTTCCGGTGCAGGCCATCCAGAATGGTGGCGGGGCATTTATTATTCCTTACCTGGTTTGTTTTCTGCTCATGGGCATTCCTCTGCTGTGGATTGAATGGAGTATGGGGCGTTTTGGCGGTAAAAAAGGGAACCACTCCACCCCGTTTATTCTCGACAGTATGGATAAACGGTCTTTCTGGAAATACCTCGGAGTATTTGGCATTTTTACGAATCTGGCGGTAGCGGCTTATTACTGTTATATCGAGAGTTGGACCATGGCTTATGTTTACCACTCTGCAGCAGGAACTTTTAACGGACTTAGCCAAACAGAGGTAGCGGATTTTTTCAAAAGCTATGTAGATATTTTCCACTCTACCACCGGAATTCCTTTTGAAGCTGTCATATTTTTCGTTGCATGCCTTTTCCTGAATACCTTCATTCTTTCGAGGGGTTTAAGAGGGGTTGAAAAAGCGGCAAAAATCGGAATGCCGCTGCTTATCCTTTTCGGGGTTATTTTGGCTATTCGCGGATTAACCCTCGGAACTTCCGGTGCATCACCCGAACATCCTACCGCCAGTGCTATTGATGGTTTAAATTTTCTCTGGACTCCCCAATTTGATTCTTTGACAAATCCGAAGGTTTGGCTGGCGGCAGCCGGACAAATATTTTTTACTCTTTCCGTAGGCATGGGTTCCATTCAATGTTATGCTTCCTATTTAAAAGCTAAAGATGATGTTGCTTTGAACGCGGTTTCGGCAGGATTTATGAATGAATTTGTAGAAGTGGTTTTGGGAAGTTCAATTGTGATACCCATTGCCGCAGGTTATCTCGGTTTGGATTGGGTAAAGGAAAATGCGGGTTTTGGAATGGCTTTTCAAACCATGCCCTATCTTTTCGAAAACTGGGGACCGTTTTTATCTGCAATGGCTGGTCTTCTTTGGTTCGGTTTGCTCTTCTTTGCCGGCATAACTTCTTCTTTAGCTATGGGAACCCCCTGGATGGGATTTATGCAGGACGAATTCGGCTGGAGCAGAGGCAAAGGAGCCTGGTCGTTTGGCACTATCGTTTTAATTCTCGGGCTTCCTACCGTATTGTTTTTCAGCCAGGGAGTTTTTGATGAATATGATTACTGGGCCGGAACCGTTTCACTGGTTGTGTTCGCCCTGGTAGAAACCATTCTTTTCTCCTGGGTTTTTGGAATTGCTAATGGCTGGAACGAGATAAACGAAGGTGCCGATATCCGGGTTCCTTCTTTTTATAAGTTTATAATCAAGTATGTCACACCGGCATTGTTATTCTTTGTGTTCATGGGGTCTTTACTTACACCCGTTGGTAATAACTGGGCTGAAGGTTTCAACAGCCTGTTTTCAGGTAACGGCTGGGTTTTAGATAACAATTCCATTATAAAGCAAATAACCAACGCAGGGCTGAAGGAGCAGATAGCTTCTGCAACCGACCCCGAAACAATATTGTCCTTAAAAAATAAGTTGTTTTACATTACCGGAGCGAGAATATTATTACTAAGTGTATTTACAGGTATTTGTATATTGGTTTACATAGCGCATAAGCGCAAATTAAAACGAAGTTATTTATGAACTCAACGGCTGTAATTATTATGGCGGCAACTATGTTGCTGGTTACTTCAGTAACCGGGTATTTTTTTATCCGCGTTCTGAAAACTCCTCCCAAACCCGAACCGGATTCATACTCTGAAAACGATGACCAAAAGAGATAAATCCTTTTTTAGCTGACCCCACTTATGTCTCCTCTTCTGCAGAAAAAACTTGAGTCGGTTATCCGCAATGTTCCTGATTTCCCGAAACCGGGAATTCAGTTTAAGGACATAACACCTATTTTTTTGGATTCAAAATTATGCGATGAGATTACCGAGAACATCATCAGTAATTTCCTTCACAATCATGGAAAAGTGGATGCCATTTGCGCTATTGAAAGCCGGGGTTTTTTTCTCGGGATTCTGATAGCCAACAAGCTGGGTATTCCTCTTTTCCCTGTGCGCAAAGCCGGCAAGCTTCCTTCTAAAACCAAATCCTTTACTTATGAATTAGAGTATGGCAAAGCAACCCTCGAAGTCCATACCGATGTGATAAAACCCGCATGGAACGTAATGATTCATGACGACCTGCTCGCCACAGGTGGAACCGCTATGGCTGCTGCAGAACTCATAAAATCCGAAGGCGGAAACGTAGCGGGGTTTTCATTTATAGTTGAACTCGATTTCCTGAACGGCAAGGAAAAGATTTCGCCTTATTCAGATAATATTGTTTCGGTCATCAACTTTTCCTGACCGAAAGGACGGGAGGTTAAATTTCTATATTTGCTTTTCCCATTTTTGTAATTCAAATTTTATAAGACATGAGTGTAACAGCAACAGATGAGAAAGTAATTTCATCCATGAATTTTGAGCCCACCGAAAACCAAATCATGGTGGCGCAATCGGTGCGCGATTTTGCTGAAAAGGAAATCCGTCCTTATTTAATGGACTGGGACGAGCGGCAGTTTTTCCCCAAAGATTTGTTCCATAAAATGGGCGAACTGGGATTTCTCGGGGTTTTTATTCCCGAAAAATACAGCGGTGCGGGATTAAGTTATTTTGAATATGTTACCGTGGTCTCCGAAGTGGCAAAAGTTTGCGGTTCAATAGGACTAAGTGTTGCCGCGCATAATTCACTTTGCACCGGTCATATCTATTATCATGGAACGGAAGAGCAGAAAAAGAAATACCTGCCCAAACTGGCTACCGGTGAATGGATTGGTGCCTGGGCGCTTACCGAACCCAACACCGGCAGCGATGCCATGCGCATGAAAGTAACCGCCAAAAAAGTTGACGGGGGCTGGGTGCTGAACGGCACCAAGACCTGGATTACTCACGGTATTTCAAGTGATGTGGTAGTGGTTATTGTTCGCACTGGCGAAGTGGGCGATACCCGTGGAATGAGCACGTTTATTGTTGAAAGAGGAACCAAAGGACTGAAGGCTGGTAAGAAAGAGAACAAACTCGGTATGCGTGCTTCAGAAACAGCCCAGGTAATATTTGAAGATTGCTTTGTGCCCGATGAAAATGTTTGCGGAGGCGATAAAAAAGCAGGAAACGGGTTTCAGCAGGCTATGCAAGTGCTGGATGGTGGAAGAATTTCTATTGCCGCTCTTGGCTTGGGAATAGCGAAAGGGGCTTTCGAAGCTTCTGTAAAATACGCCAAGGAGCGCGAGCAATTCGGTCAGCCGATTGCTAATTTTCAGGCTATAGCTTTTAAGCTGGCAGATATGGCAACTAAAATTGAAGCGGGGGAACTGCTCACCATGCAGGCAGCTTACTTAAAAAATGAAGGAAAAAAGATGACCAAAGAATCTGCCTTTGCAAAATATTATACTTCCGAAGTGGCTGTTCAGGTTTCAACTGATGCGGTTCAAATCTTTGGCGGCTACGGTTATACGAAGGATTATCCAGTTGAGAAATTCTACCGCGACTCGAAGCTTTGTACCATAGGCGAAGGAACTTCTGAGGTGCAGAAACTCGTTATTTCGAGAGAGATAATGAAAGGGAATATTTAGCCATCATCGTTACAGAATATTTGGTATTTAAGGCGGAGTTTTTATTTTTGCCGTCCTTAAAATTAAAAACGAATGCTGATAGTTGATACCAGAGAATCTGAATCGCTGGACAAAGCGCTGAAAAAATACAAAAAGAAGTTCGAAAAAGCCGGAATTCTTCGCCAGTTGCGCGAACGCCAGACTTTCACTAAAAAATCGGTAGCCCGCAGGAACCAGATTCTTCGTGCCGGCTATATCGAAAATCTGAAAAGAGATTTAGAAGGTTAGTCAATAACCTCACCCCATATTTTAAACTCATTCCATTGCGGAATGAGTTTTTGTTTTTAAATACCTTGCAATAAAACCAATTTGGCGTGAGGCATCAGGAGTAACCTTCTCTATCGAATGCAAGCCTTAAAATTCATTCAAAATGCCCTCTAACCATGCCACAAATAATAGCCGAAAGCAAAGGCTATGCAACATGCAACCGAATACACACAAAACAATTTTGCTGAAATATATTGCGATGGCCTAATTCCAAATTTGAAATAACTAACCGCTATCAGAAAAACTTTATCAGTTAAATAGGCAACAAGTGTTCCAGCAGCTATGCCCGGCAAACCTATTTTTCCTGCCAGCCAAACACTTAGCGAAACATTAAGTATAATTTCAACTGCCGATGAAACCAGCAGGTATTTGTTTTTCTGCATGCCGGTAAGCACCGTTTGCGGAAAAAGAACTCGCGGAATAATCAACAGCAGGTAAATGTTGAAGATAAGCGCACTGTAAACAAAACTCTCGCTGAAAACATACCTGAATAGAAAAGGACTCGTAACTAAAAGAACCAAAGTGAGCGGAAAAAAGAAGTGCATCAGTTGAGTGCTTCTGCGCTTCAGTTCCTCCATGCCGTTGTTCAGGTTACCGGCAATGGCGGGAATCATTGCCGTGCTTAAGGTGTTGGCAATAATCAGTAGCACCGGTAACTCGCGTGCACCATAACGGAATACAGCAAAATAAACGTCATCGAACCGGGCTTTTACAATCAGCGCATCAATGTATTCAGCCGAACCGCTCACGAAAACAGAAAGAATTAAAGGGAGGGAAAGTTTCCAGTTTCCCATTATCAGTTTTCGGTTAATTGTAAATGAAGCAAACCGGTTGAGCAGGAAAAAAGAAAAGAGAAATTTAAGCCCGGCTACACCAATTAAGCTCCACATGGAATATCCTATAGTATAACCTAATACTACCGGAAGAAGTGCAGCGATGAATGTAAAAACAGAGGAAATTAGCGCATACCACACTAATTCTTTCCGCCTGTCATTTAAAAACAAAATGTATTCGTTGATAAACGAAGGACCATTAAGCAGCAGATAAAAGACAACCAGATGAACAAGGTTTACATCGCTTCTCTTATCTAAAAACGGAAGCACACTGCCGGAAAAAACAAAAAGGAAGAAACCGGCAATAATGCTGAAAAGGGAAAGGGAAAGAAACGTACCGAACAACAATTCTTTTTTTTCTTTTTCTTCCCCTTTCGGAAATACAGAAAGCATCGTGTTTATGGTACCGCTCACCCAAAAAAAACTAACCATGCCGCTGAGCATAATGAAAGTTTCAAAACTGCCGATATCACTTAACGGCAAATGCAGTTTTGCAAAACCAATTCCCACAACAACAAAGGTGGCGTACCGAACAATCTGGAATATCTGGAGTGAAGAAAGGGCGGAAAGTGAAAAGCGCTTGAGGATAGAAAAAACCTGACCGGGCATTAATTTTAGTTAAGTATCGAATCAAAGGTAGAAATTATTGTAGCTTCGGATTGTAAACCAAACGATATGAAAAAGAAATATTTCACAATGTTGTTTGTGGCGCTTGTATCTGTTGTATTACTTTCCTTTTCTCTGTTAACAGAAAAACCACTATTTGAAAAAAACGGAATTAAAATTTATGCATTAAAAGACTCGCCTGATTTCCCCGATGCGGAATTGAAATTAGAAAGCCCCAAGGGGGCATCGCTTCCCGAAGGAAAAGACACTTTCAATTTTGAAGTGGAGCATTACCTATTAGGCGCACAAACACCCGATGCCGGTCAGAAGATGTGTGCCAACTCCGCTAAAGGGCAGCATATTCATTTTATTATGGATAATGCGCCTTATATAGCATCATACTCACCGCAAATAGTTTCCGAAATGAAACCCGGGCATCATGTGCTTCTTGCATTTCTATCGCGCTCATACCATGAAAGCCTCAAACACAGAAAGGCTTATGTGCTGAAGGAGTTTAATGTGGGTAATAATGCAAAGGATGACTTCGATGAAAGAGCTCCGCACATTTTTTTCAGCCGCCCGAAAGGAGAATATATTGGCGATAACGAAACAAAAAAACTGATGCTTGATTTTTATTTAGTGAACTGTAAACTTTCATCCAGCGGGTACAAGGTGCGCTCCACTATAAACGGAACTGATTTCCTTTTAACCGAATGGGTCCCTTATTTGATTGAAGGTTTGCCTTTGGGTGAAGTAACGGTAAAACTGGAACTGTTAGACAAAAACAATAAACCGGTTAACTCACCTTTCAACGGGGCAGAAAGAACAGTTACATTAAAAACCGACCCGATAAAGAACTAAATTGCAACCGGAATAAACCTATGAGAAGACTTTTGGTTAGCAGTATGAGCAAAGTAATTTTTACAGCTCTCCTCTTTCCCTTATCCTCTTCCGTTTCGTCACAAAAAAACATTCAATACCGTAGCAATGTTCAGTATCCACGCATTCTGAGCAACATTTGGGGATATACTGATACACTAAATCATAAAGAGTATGCGTTAGTTGGAGTTGAAACAGGTCTTTCAATTGTCGATGTCACCGACCCTGGCAATCCGAATGTCTTGTTTTATGTGCCGAATGATACTTCCGCCTGGCAAGAGCCGAAAGTATGGAGCCATTATGCGTACGTGACAAATGAACATCGAGGAGGGCTTTTGATTGTTGACCTCGGCAACCTTCCTGCAACTATAAACTATATACACTGGAGCAACATTCCCGGTGAAGACTATCAGAAAGCCCATTCCTGTTTTATTGACGACAGCGGGTTTATTTATTTAACCGGCAGCAATGTTCCCAACCGGGGCGTTCTGATGTGCGACTTAAAACCCGACCCCATGAACCCTGTTTATGTCGGTAAATACGATGATTTTTATGTACATGATTGTTTTGCCCGAAACGACACCCTTTACGCTTCTGAAATTATGAACGGGCAGTTTTCAGTCGTAGATATCACGAACAAATCAAATCCGCAAGCTATCGTTCGACAAACAACGCCATTTGCGTTTTCACATAATGTTTGGCTGAGTGATGACAGCCGGTATTTATTTAACACTGACGAAAGGAAATTTGCACCTGTTACCTCTTATGACATTTCCGACCTGAACAACATCACTGAACTCGACCAGTACCGGCATTCTGATTTTGATTCTTCTATTCCGCATAATACATATTACCGCGATGGATTTCTTTACACCTCTTACTACCGTGACGGAGTGACTATAGTTGATGCCCACAAACCAGATAACCTTGTTGAAATAGGCTGGTTTGATACTTCTCCCTATCCACCGGGCGAAGGATATGAGGGCTGCTGGGGCGTTTATTGTTTTTTCCCTTCGGGAAATATTATTTGCAGCGACAGGCAGGAAGGTCTGTTTGTGCTCACTCCTGAATTAAAGCGCGCCTGCTATCTCGAAGGAACAATAACTGAATTTACAAACGGCAACCCTTTGCCATCAGTCAGTGTTGACCTCATAGGACAACCGCGTGTTAAGCAAACCGATATACTGGGAAATTTCAGAACCGGTGTGGCTGATTCAGGACTTTACGATGTGCGCTTTACCGATTTTTCGCATCGGTGTGCTACAAAGATTGTGAGCGGGGTTTTGCTTACACCCGGAAATGTTACTGTTCTTAACGGTACTTTGTTTTGCTCGGTCGCAAGCGGAATTGGCGGTGCCAATAATGAATTCGGTTTCACGGCCCTGCCCAATGTTTTCAGTTCAGTCACCAGAATCATTTTTCAGTCCGGGCAGGAAACATCTTCCTTAATCTCTCTTTTTGACGTTTCAGGGAAAAAACTAAAAGAATTTCTCATTGAAACTCCGAATGCAGAAATTGTTTTAGGTGAAGATTTAAGTACAGGAATTTATTTTCTAAGAGCAGAACAAAATCACCTGTCGAAAACATTACGCATTATTAAAACGCATTGAATTGAACCAACTTTACACAGAATTATTCAGTCTTAATAGAAAGCAATTTATGTTCCGCGCATTTATTTTTCTTCTTGTCTTTGGCTGTTCGACTTTATTCGGGCAAAATCCCAGGTATCGGATTTTAAGTATTCCTGTAGAACGAAGCACCATCAGCCTCCGAGAACCCTGGACAGGAGGCATGAATTCTCCGCAGTTCTCTTCCATCAATCTGAATAACGATAGCTTCCCCGACCTCTTTGTTTTTGATAAAATCGGAGATAAGGTTCTTACTTACATTAACAACGGAACAACCGGAGACACAGCTTTTACTTATGCGCCTCAATATGAAGAGTTATTTCCTTCCGACCTCTTTTCCCGGGCTCAAATCCGCGATTACAATTTCGACAGCATTCCCGATATTTTTACCCATACAAACACCGGTTCCCGGGTTTACAAAGGAAGCCTACAGGGCGGACAACTGCATTTCGATTTAGTAAGCCCCCTGCTGATGTATAACGATGGAACTTTCGATATAAACATCTGGACAAGCGTTGATGACCTGCCTGTATTTACTGATGTAAACCATGACGGTGATTTAGACGTTCTGACTTTTGGAATACTCGGAACAACTGTGGGATATTATGAAAACCAAACCGTGGAACACCCGGGAGATATTCATTATGCATTCGACTCTCTCAAATACAGCTATATCACTCCCTGCTGGGGAAACTTTTCAGAAAACCTGAACCGGATTTTTCTGAACATCTCCTGTAAAGGAGGTGACTCGCCCGCAACTGACGAAAGTACATTGGATGGAAGCAGAAATGCAGATGGTTCTCATTGCCTTTGCGATTTAGATTATTCAAATGACGGGGATAAGGATTTAATTTTAGGCAATACCACCTACAGCAAATTATTTCTGCTCAATAACTGTGGTGACAGTTCTTATGCCGGTATTTGCCAGGTTGACTCCGCTTTTCCGGCTTGCAGCATACCGGTTGATTTTTACACCGGTCCTGCGGCTTATCATTTAGACGCTGATAATGACATGCAAAACGATTTGCTGGTATCGGGCTGTACGCGTTCCGGCACCCGCGATGTAAAAAATGTAATGTTTTATCAATATTCAGACACCAGTTGCACTTTTCAATTCAGGTCCGATTCATTTCTGGTGGAACACATGCTTGATTTCGGCACCGACTCAAAGCCTGTGTTTTTCGATTTTAACGGGGACGGGTTAAAAGATATAATCACGGGCAATTTCGGATACTACCGCCCGTTTCAAACCTACAAATCCGCACTCGCCTATTTGGAAAACACAGGAACCCCGTCAACTCCTCAGTTCAAACTGCGCACAGACGACTACGGCAGTTTCAGCACATTTAATTTGATTGCCATGCACCCGGCATTTGGAGATTTGGACGGTGACGGCAAACAAGACTTATTAGTGGGTGAACAAACCGGGTTCCTGCATTTTTTCAAAAATACCGGAGCCACTGTTGCTTCGTTCCCCGGCATAACTACACCTAACTACTTCAATATTGATATCGGGCAGTTCAGCGCTCCTTTTATTTATGATGTGAATGGCGATTCGCTGAACGATTTGGTTATCGGAAGAAAGGATGGAAAACTTTCTTACTTCTGGAATTTCGGAACCCCAACCACCCCCCTGTTTCATCCGGATTCGGCAAACACAAACTTCGGCACCGTAAATGTTACTAGACCGGGTTTCACGGAAGGCTACAGCCAGCCATTTATTCAGAAAGATTCCGCAGGAAATATGAAACTGTTTGTTGGCTCACTGCGGGGAAATATTTTTCAGTACGCCATTGACCCTGCAAAACTGCGCGGTGGCTCTTTCAATTTAATTGACTCTGACTACCTGAAACATGATGTGGGCTCGAAAGCAACCATAAATATTGCCGACCTTAATAATGACGGTAATCAGGAATATGTAATCGGTAACTCCCGTGGCGGTTTATTACTGTATTCCGATTCGCTTTGGGACCCGGGAACAGTTCTTGATGTTGAACAACCTGTTGAAGAAAGACAGGGAATTAATATTTACCCAAACCCGGCAAAAGATTTTTTTGTTTGCGAAATTGAAACACCATTATCACATAACCCGAAAACAGAAATCTTTAATCTTCTGGGAGAGAAAGTTGAACCGGAAATAAAAATTACGGGCAATAAAATTTTCATCGGCACAAACGGCTTCAGCAAAGGGTTTTACATCGTGCGCATTTCCGATTCGGGAAAATATTTTACCGGTAAAATTTTTGTAGAGAAGTAATCGCCCGCCTGACCGATTCTTCTATTTTCGTTCCATGCAGTTTACGCTTTTTGCTGAAGACAAAAACACGAAAGCCCGCACCGGTGAAATAATTACTGCGCATGGCAAAATTCAAACACCGGTGTTTATGCCCGTTGGAACTTTAGGCGCTGTAAAAGCAGTTCACATGCAGGAACTGAAAAGCCTTAAATCGCAAATTATTCTCGGGAACACTTACCATCTATACCTGCGTCCCGGGACTGTTGTGCTGGAAAAAGCAGGCGGGCTGCACCACTTCAACGGCTGGGATAAACCCATGTTAACCGACAGTGGCGGCTACCAGGTTCATTCGCTTTCCGAAATCAGGAAAGTAAAGGAAGACGGTGTTGAATTCCGCAGCCACATTGACGGCTCGAAACATTTTTTTTCTCCCGAGGTTGTTACAGATATTCAGAGAAAGATTGGCGCAGACATCATGATGGCATTTGACGAGTGCACTTCGTACCCCTGCGAAATGAGTTACGCAAAAAAATCAATGAAACTGACTCACCGGTGGCTCGAAAAATGTATCGCCCGGTTTAACGAAACTGAATGCCCCTATGGGTACGAACAAACGCTTTTCCCGATTGTGCAGGGAAGTGTTTACCGTGCGTTGCGCAAAGAATCGGCTGAATTTATTGCAGAAAAAAATGCAAAGGGAAATGCCATAGGCGGGCTGAGTGTTGGCGAACCGGATGACGAAATGTATGAAATGACTGAACTGGTTTGCGATATCCTCCCGAAAAATAAGCCGCGCTACCTGATGGGCGTGGGAACTCCTGCAAATATTCTTGAGGGAATTTCATTGGGAGTGGACATGTTCGACTGTGTAATGCCCACAAGAAATGCCCGTAACGGAATGCTGTTTACCCGCCAGGGAATCATCAACATCAAAAACGAAAAATGGAAAGATGACTTCTCTCCTATTGATGGACAAAGCGATTGTGAACTGATGCGAACCCACTCCAAAGCATTCCTCCGGCATTTGGTTCACAGCGGTGAAATATTAGGCGCGCAAATTTCGAGCATCAATAATTTAAGTTTGTACCTGTGGTTAGTAACCGAAGCAGGAAAGAAAATTTCGGAAGGAACTTTTGAACTCTGGAAGAAAGAAATAATTAAAAAAGTAATGCAGCGTTTATAAGCCCCCTTTAGGGGGTTGGGGGTATGAAAAAATTAGACTGGTACATTCTCCGCAAATTCCTCGGCACATTTGTTTTTATCATGCTGCTGCTGCTGGGTATTACCATTGTGATAGACCTCAGCGAAAAAATTGACTCGTTCGTAGAGTATCACGCCACTCCAAAGATTGTAATCACTCAGTTCTATGTTTATTTCATTCCTTACATTACTTCACTCATCGGCCCCTTCTTTGTTTTGGTGTCGGTTATTTTTTTTACCTCGCAGCTTGCCGCCCGTTCCGAGATAATTGCCATCCTAAACAGCGGCACCAATTTTTACCGCATGCTGCTGCCCTATTTTATCGGGGCAACGGTGCTGGCAGCGGTTTTCTATATCGGCAATCATTACTTTGTTCCTTATGCCAATAACAAACGCATTGAGTTTGAGCATAGGTATGTCAGCAAGCCGCCCGAAGGGCTGCGATACAACTTTCACCGAAATATTGATTCGAACACCATTGTTTATTTTGAAAACTACAAACCCAGCGATGGCAGCGGGTATAAATTCTCGATTGATAAATTCAAAGACGGCAAGTTGATTTATAAACTGCGCTCTGAAAAAATCGAATGGAACAAGGAAACGAAAAAATGGAGAGTGACCAATTACTATATCCGCGAGGTGAACGACACCAAAGACAGAATTACCAAAGGCGAAGTGATGGACAGTGCATTTTCGTTTAAACCCGGTGATTTTTCTTTTACCGAAAATCTGAAAGAAGTAATGACCTCGCCCCAGCTCATCGCATATATCAAAGAAATGAAAGCTGCCGGGCAGCCCGATGTAGAGTTTTACGAAGTAGAGCGCTACCGCAGAACCTCTTCGGCTTTCAGCATTTACATTATGACTTTAATAGGGGTTAGCATGGCATCGCGTAAAGTGCGGGGCGGGTTGGGCTGGCATATTGTTTTGGGTATTGGCCTCAGCGCGCTATATGAAGTTATCATGAAGTTCTCCATAACCTTTTCTACCAACTCATCGCTTCCGCCCATTCTCGGTGTATGGATTCCTAATTTGCTGTATGCTGCGCTGGCAATTTATCTGGTGCGAAAGGCTCCGAAGTAAATGTTCCTTTTGCGGTTTATAATATCGCAGTATCTCAAACGATACAGACAAAGAGTTGCTGAAACGCCCCTGCTTTTCAAAGTCCTGGCTTTTCCTGTTTTGTAAAGCCAATATGACCGTTTTCGCTCAAAACATCGCAAAAAGCGCTAAACAAAGCCATCTCTGCACTAAACAATGACATCTCCGCTCAAAGCATTGGCATCTCCGCTCAAAACATTACTGCCCCCGCCAAATTCAAAACGCTTCCGGGCCTTCCCAAACTTTTCAGCCTGACAACCAAAAACTTTCGGGCTTTAGCCTTATGGCATTGAATCAAAAGCAAGCAAAAAATGCTTCAATACCCTCCCAAATATTTTCTGATAAACCACTCACCCGAAATAAGCGCCAGCAGCAGAAAGAAAATCCACTTGAGGTTTATGGCGCTTTCGGTTTTGAAAGTATCGTACAGAATGGGCTTTAACTGGTTTTTAGAATCAATTTCCTCTGCAATCTTTTCCAGGTCGCTCAGGTAGTGCATGGCTCCGTTGTGCTGCGAGGCAAGCTGATATAGTACCTGGTGGTCGGCACGGGTGCGCAGTTCCTCCAATTGCAGCGGACTTACCGAAAACTTTCCTACCGCAGTAAACGTTCCGTTGCCCAATTTTACGGAAGCATTGTACGAATAACTGCCAACCGGTAAAAACCCCGCATTCAGCACGTACGCATTTTCGGTTTTGCTGAATTTGTATTCATATTCGCTTCCGTCCTCGCCTGTTATTTTCATTTCTGCATCGGGCGAATTAATCAGCTCGAAGTTGGCATTATAAAGCTGCGCATCGAAAGTAATCGCCTCATTATCCTGAAAAACATTCTTCTGAAGATTGACACGGAAAGGTCTTTTGTCGGTTTTCACCGAAAGATATTGAACCGTTTTGTTGATTAACTCGTTCGTGGCATCATGGCTTTTGTTCAGCAGGTAATCATGCAGCCGCCAGCGCCAGATTCCTTCACCGCAAATTACACCCAGCTTTTGCTCACCGGTTTCATTAAACAGCCAAAGCGGAAAATCGGTCTCCACCGAATTTATTTTTTGATACATCAAAATTTTGGAAGAAGGATTCGCATCAAAATCTCCGAAGAAACAATGGAAAGGCGGAAGTTTCGGAATGGTTTGCAACGTTTTGTCCGAGAGTGTGAAAAGCGAAAAGTCTTTTGCCGCGCTTGCAGTTACCTCGTTGAACTGAGCCATACTGCTTCTGATGGCAATTGCCGTCTGCAGCTTCTGAAAATCGCGCAGAGAAGTTTGAGAACCTACAACAAACAAAATCGGTTTTTTCAAATCGGAAGCTTCTTTCAAAATGATTGGAACACTTACCGTGTTTGAAGGAAACTGATGAAGAATGACGAGGTTGTAATCGTTGAGGCGCCTGGCAAAAGTTTCGGCAAACTCCACATCGAGCTGATAATTCTTATTGCTTTCAATAGCCGATTTAAAAGCCGCAATATCCGGATGAGGCGAATTGGCTACCAGAAGAATTTTCTGCCGCCCGTCCAGCACTTCCACAAAAATTTCGCGCCCATTGTTTTTGTATGTTGCCTCCCCCTCCAGGCCCGAAAGCGAAATGCGGTAGCGGGCAATACCGGTTTTGCTGGCAGGTAAAACAAAATCAAAACTCTGGAAATAATTATCCGTTGAATAGCTGATATCCTTTGATTGTAAAAGTTTTGCCTCAGCGCCCGATTCTATTTCGTAAACACTCAGCTTTACATTTTTACCTGAAAAATTTGTTGCCTCTACATCTGCCCGCACAGCAAACTGGTCATGGAGATAAGCAATTTTGTTGTAAAGAACATTTGAAACCTTCTGGTCTTTCTGCGTAGTTGTATCGCCAAGAGCAATGGTGTAAACAGGATAAGCAGACTTAGCTGCTGAATAAACCGGGTTGATTCCTTTATTGTAAATTCCATCGGAAGCAATCACCACCGCACCCAGATTCTGGTTGTAATACAAACCATTCACTTCTTCAATAGCGGAACTCAAATCGGTTGCCTTATCGCTGAACGAAAAATCAATTCCCCGTTTCAGCCCGTCACCGGCATTAAACTCCGCTACTTCGTATTTATCGCTCAGTTTGTCAATCAGTTCGCGCAGTTTCTCCTGATATCGGATGGTATCTGCCTTTAACCCGCTCTTTACCGATTCGCTGTTATCGCTGATTACAGCAACTATGGGCTTAAACTTCTGCGTAGTTCTTGCTCTGATAAAAGGCGAAAGCAGAAGAATAGCAAGAAAAGTAACCGCCAGAAAACGAAAAGCCGCCATGCCGCGCTTCCAGCCCGTTGAACCGGAAGCTTTTTCGTCAAACGTTGTATCGCGGAAATACAGCAACGCAGCATAACCCGCCCCCAATGCCATGCAGAGAATGATAAACCATACCGGGTATTGAAACGAGAGACCTGAGTTCAACTTAAGAATTTGAAATTTGCATTTACCTGTTCATTGCCCCGCATACGCTGATAACCTGCCCGCTAACGTAGGCTGACAAATCACTGGCTAAAAATAAAGCGGCATCAGCTACTTCAGCGGCAGTTCCCATACGCTTCATCGGAATTTGTGCAAGAATATTTCTTTTCACATCATCGCTCAATACGCTGGTCATATCGGTTTCAATAAAACCCGGAGCAATAGCATTGCATCGGATACTTCTTGAACCAAACTCATCAGCAATGGATTTGGTAAAGCCGATTATTCCCGCTTTGGAAGCCGCATAATTCGCCTGCCCCGCCTGACCTTTCATACCTACTATGGAAGTAAGGTTGACGATTGAGCCGCTCTTTTGCCTGAGCATGATTTTGGAAACATTCTTAGTAAGGTTAAATACCGATTTAAGGTTGGCTCTCATTACCTCGTCCCACTGCTCTTCGGTCATGCGAAGAATCAGGTTGTCGCGCGTGATGCCTGCGTTGTTTACCAGAACATCTATCTTTCCGAATTCCTTAACCACATCATCCACCAACTTCTCTGTCTCTTTATAAGAAGCCGCATCGCTTCTGAAAGCTTTTGCTTTTACTCCTTTCGTGTTTAACTCTTCTTCAAGTTGCTTTGCTTTTTCTTCGCTGCTAATGAATGTGAACGCTATGTTGCTTCCTTCAGCGGCAAATTTTCTGGCAATAGCCTCTCCTATTCCTCTGGTTCCCCCCGTAATAAGTGCAGTTTTTCCTTTGAGCAACATCGGTTGATTTATTTCAAATCAAAACAAAGAAAAAAAACGGAAGAAGAGATTAAACCCGCAGCCCGGTTCCCCGTCATACCCTGCAACTAAAACAAAAAGAATATGAAGAAACTAATCATCGGAACCATCCTCCTTCTATTAGGAGCCACCGGAAATCAAGTAACTGCACACCAAACCCATACACCCGGTATTACCAAAGAACAAATAAAAGCGCGCAAGAAAATAAACCACGGGGTGCGCTCCGGTGCGCTAACGCGGAAAGAATACAAACGCCTGCAAATGCAGCAGTCAAGAATCAACTACCATAAGCAAATAGCAAAAGCTGACGGGGTGGTTACCGGGCGCGAAAGAAAACATATTAGAAAACAGCAGCGCAGAGCCGGCTACAACATCAACCGGCAATTACACGATGCTCAAAGAAGATAAAATGCCCCGGGCTCTTGACTTTTTAAAACCAGAAGCTTATTTTGATAGCAGTTGAGTTTTTAGGTTTTTGGGTTAAGTAAAGTCTCCCGGTTCATCGGGAGATTTTATTTTACAGCGGGCAAAGAAACCTGAGCGCACCGGGAACCATCTTCACCCTTACAGGGGTATATCCGATAAATTCACCATCCATATCAACCGGCAGCTTTTCTTCACTTTCTACAGTAATGTCTTTGGCTGAAAGATATTTCATTTGCGGATGGGCGATACGTACGCACTTCTTTACTCGCCCTAAGTTCAAGAGGTAATCCCACAAAGAAATATTTGCGCCAATAACTACAGCAAAGGTTCCGTCAGCAGGGTCGGCATCGGGTGCAATTCCCATACCGGCACCGAAATATTTTCCGTTAGCCATGATATAGCTCAGAATCTTCCCCTCGTATTCAAAACCCCCGGCTTTTGATTTTACGGTTTGGTGCTTAAACGAAAGAAAGGTGCCGATAATCGCCTTTTGAAAAGTAAGTGTAGCCCCGAGAATGCGCGAGGAGTGCGATAGCTTTTGAGCAATTATTCCTCCTATGCCTACATCGGCAATGTTGATGAAATATCTTTCGGAAGGAGTGCCGAATTCGTTGACGAAACTCATTAAACCGAGGTCAATGGTTTTGGCGCTTTGCAGGTCAACGAGTTTTTTCAGGTCGGAGATGCTCGTAGTTATTTTTAAGGTGCGGGCAAAGTCGTTGCCGGTGCCTGCCGGTAAAAGCCCGAGGTAAACTTCTTTGTTTCGCGACTGCATAATTCCGTTGGCAACCTCGTTGAGGGTTCCGTCACCGGCAACGGTGATAATAAATTCCGAACGGGCAAGCGCGGCTTCGCGGGCTAAATTAATGGCATGGGCACGGGCTTCGGTAAACCGGATGTCAATTTCATAATCGGCAGAAAATGTTTTTCTGATTTCGGCAAGCCGGGCTTTGCGGTGGATATGTTTGCCATGGATGATGAACGAAACCTTCTTCATCCTGATTTATAATTTGAAGAAGGTGCTGGCAACCGGAACCACAATATCGTGGGGCGCCAGTTTGGCGGCAAGCACACCTGCTTTGTTTACCACCCCCGGAACAACCACGCTTTTATTTTTAAGCACACCGTTAAGCCCGGCTTTGGCAACCTTTTGGGCACTCATCATAAACGGTGCGTTTTTTTCAACCACTTTTTCCATTCCTGCAGGAGCAAAAAACTCTGACTCGGTTCCTCCGGGGCAAAGGGCGGTTACATTTACCTTTGCCTTGCGCAGTTCGAACCTTATAGCGCGCGAAAACGAAAGCATAAACGCCTTGGTGGCTCCGTAAACCGCCATGTAAGGCACGGGCTGAAAGGCGCCCATGCTTACTGTATTGAGCAAATACCTTTTTTCAGCAGTACTGGTTTGGCGGATAAACTCATAAGCCATGCGCACCATGGAGTCCATATTCAGGTGCATTATTTCGAGGTGCTTATCAACGGGCTTTTCGATAAAGTTGCCGTAAAGCCCCGCACCGGCATTGTTGATGAGCATGTTGACGTTCCAGCCGTTTTTATTTACCGAGCTGAATATTTTTTCAGGAGCGGCAGGGTCGAGGAGGTCGGCAGGGTGTATTTGAACCGATATGTTTTTTTCAGATAGCTCCTTAGCCAGCGCTTCGAGCAAATGCTGCGAGCGGGCAACAAGAATCAAATTCATGCCGCGCGAAGCGCATTCATGAGCAAAGGCTTTTCCTATTCCTTTGCTGGCTCCGGTAATCAGGGTGTAATTCATAATCATGGTTTCGGAAACAAATCTATAAGAATTGCCATAGCGGATGAATTAGCTACCTTCGCCAGACGAAGGGGGGGTAAAAAATATACGGACCTTCGTTTTGATATGCCTATTTATTTAGATGAACCGGGATTACTTGAAAGGAGTTTAGTTTCGCTTACTTCTGCCTTTCCCGAAGATTCGTTCCTGTTTAAAAATTATTTTATTGAACTGAATGAATATTACACCGGCAGCGCCTCGAAGAACACGAATAATATCCGGGTAGTTCAGATTTCAGACCTTCATCTTCGAACCATTGGTTATGGTTTAAGAAAACTGATGAAAAGAATAAACGAGATGAAGCCCGACTTAATGCTTTTTACCGGTGATATGACCTGGGACGGCTCGCGGCTTCATGAGCTGGACGCTTTTTTAAAACTTCCCGAACCTTCTATATGCAAAGCAGCCATTTTAGGTAACTGGGAGTACGATAAAACGATTGACAGGGATTTGCTCCGGAAAATATATGCCGATAACAATTGCCTTTTGCTGGTAAACGAAACCCGGCAGTTTGTTTTTAAAAACAAAACCGTTTCCATTACCGGCATTGACGATTTTCATAAGGGCAATGCCGATTATAGTGCGGCAGTTAAAGCCTACCGCCCGAGCGATTACCACATTGTTTTAACCCACTGCCCCGAACACCGCGATATTATTTCGCAGCAACTGACCGAAGATGTTCCGGTTGATTTTATTCTTTCGGGGCATACGCACGGGGGGCAGTTTAATTTTTTCGGGTTTGTTCCGTTTTTGCCTGTGGGCAGCGGTAACTATATCAGCGGGTGGTATAATACCACCGAGCCGCCCATGTTTGTTTCAAAAGGAATAGGCGCCAGTGTTGTTCCTTTCAGGCTGGGGAGTAGGTCCGAAGCAACCGTGTTTCACCTGAAGGCGTAGCTTCAGCTTTTTTTCTTTTTGGGGCGCCCTACCCCCTTTGCTGTTCCAATAACCACATTGAAACCAAACGGGCTCATAGATTCCTCCTCACCGCTGTATTTAATAAGCAGGTATTTCTTTAAAAGGTTAAGCTCATAAAGCAGGGTATGCTCTGTATTAACCGACTGCCCGCTTGCCGTACCCATAATTGCTTTAGCCTGCCCCATAGTGGCCTCAGCCAAAGCCCGAGCCTCAATAGATTGTTCGCGAAAGCTGTTAGCTTCGGTAAACTTTTGCTTAAAGGCAGCCATGTCCACCACCGGGTTGCCGCTAAGGGGGCTCGAAGCCCCAAGCTCTTCGTGGCGGGTAATAAGTTTTTCAATCAAACGCATAAACTTGTCGGGGTGATTGCGGTGCATTTCTACCCGGATGGTAACTTTTGACATGATACTTACAATTTATAACAACGAATGTAGAAATATATTTTAATATTCATAGAAAATATTTATTTTTTATTTGTCTATACTATAATTTTTATATAATAAACATAAATTTATTTTAATTATTTTCATTTTTAATTGTATAATATTTAAATTCATATTTTATAAATTCATTTATATTTAAAATATATTTGAATTTATTTCAAATATTGTATAAAATAATCAACACTTTGTTGAACCGGTTTAAGGGTATAAAGTTAAGGCGGGGATTTTCGGAAGTTATTTTTTAAGAACGGAAGCCATGGTTTCGCCAATGGCAGCGGGAGATTCAACCACAGTGATTCCGCATTCGCGCATGATTTTCATTTTGGCGGCTGCGGTGTCGTCTTTTCCGCCAATAATGGCTCCTGCATGGCCCATTCTTCGCCCGGCAGGGGCGGTTTGGCCGGCAATAAAACCTACCACGGGCTTGCGGTTGTTATCTTTTACCCAGCGTGCGGCATCGGCTTCGAGGGTGCCGCCTATTTCGCCAATCATAATAATGCCATCGGTTTCGGGGTCGTTCATAAAAAGCTCAACGGCTTCTTTGGTGGTGGTGCCTATTACCGGGTCGCCACCAATGCCAATGGCAGTTGAAACTCCGAGACCTGCTTTTACCACCTGGTCGGCAGCTTCGTAGGTGAGGGTTCCGCTTTTTGAAACAATGCCTACTTTGCCCTTTTTGAAAACAAAGCCGGGCATGATGCCCACCTTGGCTTCGTCAGGTGTAATTACTCCGGGGCAGTTGGGTCCAACTAAGCGGGTGTTTTTTCCATCGAGGTAACTTTTGGCTTTTACCATGTCCTGCACCGGTATGCCTTCGGTAATGCAAACAATAAGTTCAACGCCTGCATCGGCAGCTTCCATAATGGCATCGGCAGCAAAAGCAGGCGGAACAAAAATGATACTCACGTTGCAGCCGGTAGCCTTGCGCGCATCGCTTACCGTGTTGAACACCGGTTTGTCCAAATGCTTCTCGCCTCCTTTGCCGGGAGTAACACCGCCCACTACATTGGTTCCGTACTCAATCATTTGGGTAGCGTGGAAAGTTCCTTCTTTACCGGTAAAGCCTTGGACGATGATTTTGGAATTCTTATTGACTAAAACGCTCATGCTATGAATATTGATGATTGATTAAGGGCGCAAGGTTAAATTATTTCGAATAAAACTTTGCCGATGGTTATCGGTTCGTAGGTTTTTGAATTATAAGCACGAAACTGGACAACAGCATGTTCACCGGGCTTTAACTCCGGCACCAGGATTTTGTCAGTTTTAAAATCAAAATAGGAATAAATGTATCGCTCCTTCGATGCCACCTCTACGCTTGGAAACTCTGGTTGTAGGTGCTCCCCTAAAGGAAACGAAACAGAGCTTTTTAACAATTTACGGAAATCTTTTACAGAAATCTTGCCTGCATCAATATGGTAACTGGTGGTATGGAATTTCTCGATTATCATTTCCTCTTCCAGCGTAACAGGATTTATTTGCAAAATGGTGTCCACATATTCCCTGCCCAAATCAAAATGGTGAATTGAAGTATCCCTGAATGAAATTACAGTGCGCGAAATTTTTTCAGAATAAACCTTCTCAACCTGCTCTAGGCTGTCGTAATAATATTTCTGAACAGAGACTGAGTCGTAACTCATGGTTATCTCCCACTTATACTTGCCCCACTTCAAATATTTTTTGTTGCCTGAATTATTACAGCTAACAACAATCAGGAAGAGTAAAGAAACAAAAAGATTAATACTGCGCATGTCTTCGTAGGTCTTTCAAAAAATCGGAGGCGAAAATAAAATCGAAGAGCTCGCCCTCGGTTACCTTCATAATTTCGGAGTTGGTTCCTTCCCAGTATTTCAACCCTTCGTGAAGAAAAACCACATGGTCTCCAATACCCATTACGCTGTTCATGTCGTGGGTGTTTACAATCGTTGTCATGTTGTACTCCTGTGTAATTTCACGAATGAGGTGGTCAATCACAATAGCGGTTTTAGGGTCGAGACCGGAGTTGGGCTCATCGCAAAAAAGATACTTGGGGTTCATAACAATAGCGCGGGCAATGCCTACGCGCTTTTTCATACCGCCTGAAAGTTCGCCCGGGTATTTCTTGTTGGTGTCAGGAAGGTTTACGCGGCTGAGACAGAAATTTACGCGGTCGCGTTTTTCAGTGGCGCTCATATTGGTAAACATATCGAGCGGAAAGCGCACATTCTCTTCCACTGTAAGCGAATCGAACAAAGCCGTACCCTGAAAAAGCATTCCTACTTCCCTGCGCACCTGCTTGCGCTCGTCAAAGTCCATTTCGGTAATGTTACGCTCGTCAAAAAGAATATAGCCTTCCTCCGGTTCAAGCAAACCTACCATACACTTCATGGCAACTGTTTTCCCCGAACCCGACTTACCTATAATGAGGTTGCACTTGCCGTTTTCAAATGTGGCTGAAACACCTTTTAAAACTTCGTGGCTGCCGAAGCGCTTTTTAATGTTCTTTATTTCTATCACAGGAGTATGAAAGCAACAAAAAAGTTTACTACAATAATAAATATGGAGCTAAGCACCACTGCCTGCGTTGAGGACTTGCCGATTTCAACTGCTCCGCCCCTTACGGTATAGCCTTTGTAACAAGCCACCGATGCCATGATGAATCCGAAGAGGACAGATTTGGTAAGCATAATGTTTACATCGTAGCTGTCGAAGTTATCGGTTACCCCTTTGAAGTATTCGGCAGTAGAATAAAACCCACCTACAATACCCGCAGCCCAGCCGCCCAGTATGCCGAGAAACACCGCAACAATAACCAGCATAGGCACAACAAAAACCGAAGCAAGAATTTTAGGGCCGATTAAATATGCCGGTGTGTTTACTCCCATTATTTCGTAAGCATCAATCTGTTCCGAAATGCGCATTGTCCCTAACTCAGAAGCAATGTTAGAACCCACCTTACCGGCAAGAAGTAGAGCGGAAATGGTCGGTGCAAGTTCCAGAATCATTCCCTTGCGCTCAATAGAACCAATCCACCACATAGGAACCATGCTTATGGTCCGAAACTGGTAAGCAAACTGAACCGCGCTGACCGCGCCCACAAAAGTTGAAACAATGGCAATAATCGCCAGCGAGCCAATGCCTATGTCATGCGCCTGCCGGAAGGTTTCCTTCCAGTACATCTGCGCCTTTTCGGGTTTGGCAACTGAACGCCACATTAAAGTAAGGTAATTGCCGAACTCTTCGAAGACTTTTAGCATGGCGCGCTAAGATATGAATTGTGCGGAAGTGCGAAAGTTGTAAGTTTGTTGAATGAACAAAAAAATTGTTGTTACCGGTGCCACCAAAGGAATCGGGAAAGCTATTGCCGGAAAGTTTGCAGCCGAAGGTTTCGATTTGGCCTTGTGTTCAAGAAATGAAAAAGACTTAAAGGCATTAAAATCAGAAATAAAAAACCCAGAATCCGAAATCTTAATTCAGAAATGCGATGTAAGCAATAAGAAAGAAGTAAAACGTTTTGCTGATAAAATTCTGAAACAGTTCGGTGCGGTTGATGTAATAGTAAACAATGCAGGAATTTTTTTCCCCGGTGAAGTAATCAGCGAAAAAGACGGAAACCTGGAAAAACTGATTGAAACCAATCTGTACAGCGCGTACTATCTTTCCCGGTTCCTTCTTCCTCCCATGCTCGGGAAAAACAGGGGGCATATCTTCAACATGAGTTCGGTTGCGGGTATTCAGGCGTATCCTGATGGCGGTTCGTATTCCATATCTAAGTTCGCCATGCTCGGTTTATCGAAAGCCCTGCGCGAAGAATTGAAAGAATACAACATCCGGGTTACCTCGCTAATACCCGGAGCTGTTTATACCGACTCATGGAAAGGATCCGGCTTACCAAAGTCGCGCTTTATGAAAACAGAAGATGTGGCAAAATTAGTTTGGGATATTTATAACCTTTCCGAAAATACAGTAGTGGAAGAAGTTGTTTTACGACCCATGCTGGGTGATATTTAAGGTAAGAAAAAGAAGCAAAATCTTGTTAATCTTGCCGAAGTAAGCCCCATAGGGGTTGAACTGAAAACGTAAGTCAATTATATTTGAAATAAAATTGCAACAATGAAAAAACTTTTACCTTCTATGGTGCTTGTTTTAACGGTTTGTTATTTACATGCACAGCAACAAGCTGTTACTGCCGAGCCCGCTAAAACACAGGCAGCCCCTGCTACTGTACCACCACCCGCACCTCATGACCACGACCATGACCATGACCATGACCATGACCATGACCACGGACATGACCACAGCCACGACCACGCGGGAGCAGCGCCAGCGGCTGACACCGCCAAACCCAATCCGAATGCCCCGAAGATTGTTTTTAAAGAAGACAGCTATTACTTTGGTGATATTCCCGAAGGCCCTCCGGTAACACACGAATTCAAATTCACCAATACAGGTAAAGAGCCCCTTATACTTACTAATGTTCGCGCAAGCTGCGGCTGCACAACCCCGAGCTGGACTAAAGAGCCTGTTCTTCCGGGCAAAGAGGGGAGTATTTTGGTTACCTACAGCACTCAGGGGAGAGTAGGAACTTTTTCAAAAACTGTAACTATAACTTCTAATGCCGATACGCCCAACAAGGTCATTGACATTAAAGGTGATGTAATAAAAGCCGAGCCTGAAAAATCAGTACCGGTTGAAGGTCCAAGTATGTTGTCTCCGAAAAATTAAATCACATCAAAACATTGCAAAATGCCCCGCTTTCAATCGGGGCATTTTTATTTTCTTCGCACCTCTTAACATTAGTAAGTTTTACCCATGCCTAAAGTTTCCCGAAAAGGAATTTCAATGCCCTTCTCTCCTATCCGCAGATTGGTTCCTTATGCTGATGCTGCAAAGAAGAAAGGAATAAAAATTTACCACCTCAACATCGGTCAGCCTGATTTGGATACCCCTCAGGTATTTTGGGATAAACTGAAAAACACAGGTGTGAAAGTGTTAGAATATTGTCCGAGTGCAGGAATTGAATCGTTCCGGAAAAAGTTTGCTGAATACTACAACCGGATTGGAATTACTGTTGAAGCAAACAACTTCATGATAACCAGCGGTGCCAGTGAAGCGCTTTCCATTGCCATGATGAGTTGCCTGAATGAAGAAGAGGAAATAATTATTCCCGAGCCGATGTATGCCAACTACATCGGGTTCGCGGCTTCAGGCCACATCAACGTTAAAGCTATTTCAACCTCTATTGAAAATGGTTTTGCACTACCGCCCATTGAAGATTTTGAAAAAGCAATCTCTTCAAACACGAAAGCCATACTGATTTGTAATCCGAACAACCCCACCGGTTATTTCTACAGTAAGGAAGAACTGCTTGTGCTTCGCCAAATCTGCCTGAAACACGATTTGTATTTGTTTGTTGATGAAGTTTACCGCGAATTTCTTTACGGAGGAAAAATATTTTTCAGCGCTCTGAATTTAGACGACATGGATAAACACGTTGTTGTGTTTGATTCCATTTCAAAAAGATTCAGCGCCTGCGGGGCACGAATCGGAGCCTTGGTTACAAGAAACCGGGATGTAATGAATGTGGCTTTGAAATTCGGGCAAGTGCGGTTAAGCCCGCCCACACTCGGGCAGCTTGCCGGTGAAGGCTTGTTTGACCTTGGGAAAGAATACTACGATTCGATTATTAAAGAATACCAGAAACGCAGAGATGTTACTGTTGCTTTGCTGAACAAAATTCCGGGAGTGTTTTGCCCGAATCCGGGTGGCGCATTTTATGTAGTGGCAAGTTTACCCGTTGCAGATGCCGGTGAGTTTTGCCAATGGCTTCTTGAAAGTTTTTCATATAAAAATTCAACAGTTATGTTGTCGCCCGCTTCGGGTTTTTATTCTACTTCCGGTTCGGGGAAAAACCAGGTTAGGATTGCATATGTCTTGAAAACTGAAGATTTAATTCCGGCTGTTAAATGCCTGGAGGAGGGATTAAAAATGTACGCGAATGAAAAGGCTAACTCAACAGCGAGTTAGCAAACTCGCTTAACGACTCGCAGTAAACATCAACGAGTTTCTTTTCTTCCTGTGAAAGTTTTGTTTTGTCGCCTGCAAAAACCGTAAGCATTCCTGTTGCTCTGCCGAACTGCATATCAGTAAGCGAGTCACCCAAAATAATTGACTTCGAAAAATCAATCTCAGGGAAATCTTTCTTAGCCTGCTTAGCCATGCCTGTATCCGGCTTGCGCATTTTTTTCGTGTCTTTTTCCTTCAGGTCAATAGCAGAATAAATGGCGTGAATCCTTCCACCGTATTTCCTCACTTCCTTCAGCATTTCGGAATGAATAAACTCTAAATCCTGCCTGGTCATCACCTCCTTCCCTACCCCCTGTTGGTTGGTTACAATAATTATTCTGCGAAAAATATCGGCAAGATTTTTCAGTGCATCCAAAACCCCCTCCAGAAAATAAAATTCATCCCATTTCTTTACATAGTCGTTCGGGTAATGAAGATTGATTACTCCATCTCTGTCGAGAAAGAGTGTCCATGTTTTATCAACTTTCAAACCCTTCAGATTCATGTTAATTTACTTTTAAAATCCTCTTGCACTTTCTGATAATCTTCGGGAATACCTATATCTATAAAATAGTTATCGAACTCTTTCCCGTTTATTTGCTTCACCCGCACAAATTTCTCCAACACATCTTTTTCAAACGAAAACTTTTCCTCGGCAATTTCTGCCACTACTTTTTTATCAAAAAAATAGATGCCTCCGTTAATCAGTCCTTCATTTAAATATTTCTTTTCTTCAAAATTTGTTATCCGCCTGCCTTGTAATTTGACAGTTCCGTACCGGTCAAAATTTTTCATGGGCTTTAGTGCAAGCGAAATCTCAGAGGCAGTTTCAAAATGAAAGTTTTTCAGCTCACCCAAGTCAATTTCAAACAAAGTATCACCATTCAAGACAAACGTGTGGCCGCTTACCTGCTCAAAAGCCTTTTTAATTGCGCCACCAGTGCCTAACGGTTCTTTTTCAATAGAATACTCCAGGGCAATTCCGAGATATTTATCCCCGAAAAAGTTTTTGATGGCTTCGTATTTGTATCCCACAGCAAGCACTGCTTTGTCAATGTTTTGCCGTTGTAAATACAGAAAAATATAATACAGAAACGGTTTTCCGTTTACCGGTGCCATTGATTTGGGTAGGTCGCTGACCGCCCCGCGAAGACGGGTTCCCAAACCTCCGGCAAGAATAATTGCAGGGTAACTTGCCATTTATTTGAAGAGTTGCTCTTCCACCAATTGGCAAATGATATGTCCGATCAAAATATGGATCTCCTGAATACGCGGAGTATCGTTGCTGGGCACATTAAAAAGATAGTCAGCGCTATCTTTCATTTTACCACCTGTTTCACCGGTAAAAGCAATCACAACCATGCCGCGTTTCTTTCCTTCTTGCTGAGCCAACAAAACATTTTTTGAGTTACCGGAAGTGGAAAGCCCGATAAGCACATCGCCTTTTCTGCCATGTGCCTTTACAGCCCTTTCATAAATCTGCTCGTAACTGTAATCGTTTGCCACAGCGGTAAGGAAAGAGGTATTTACATGCAGCGCTTCTGCAGGAAGTGGCTCACGGTCGCTGTAAAATCTTCCGGTGAATTCCGCGGCAAGGTGCTGGGCATCGGCTGCGCTGCCTCCATTGCCGCATAAATACAACCTGTTTCCGTTTTTAAATGCTTCGGCAATAACCTGAGAAACTTCTTCTATCCGTTTTATAAAATTTTCATCGGAAAGAATTTTGCTTTTTACATTAATAGAGGAGTTGATGATGGTCTTTACCTTGCTCATTGCCGCAAACTTCCTCAAATTTTTCACAATTAAAAAAGGCATTCCGTATTCGGGAATGCCTTTTCCATTTTTACTGATTCGGTTAAATCAGAACTTAAGAATCTTGAACTCTGTTCTCCGGTTTGCCTGGTGCTCAATTTCCGTGCAGGGCACCACCACCTTGCCTTCGCACTCGCATTTGTTTACCGGGCGGCTTTCACCGTAACCGGCAGCAATGAGCCTGCGGGCTTCAACACCCTGCGATACAATATAGTTTACAGCAGCTTCGGCACGCTTGCTCGAAAGCTGCATATTATACTTAGCTGTTGCGCGGCAGTCGGTATGCGAACTCAACTCAATTTCAAGAGTAGGGTTATCCTTAAGCATTTTCACCAGCTTGTCCAGTTCTTTTGCAGCATCGGGGCGGATAAACCATTTATCAAGGTCGTAGTAAATATTTTCAACCTTGTAGCCTACGCCTTTCTTCACTTTCTCCAGCTCAAGGGTTGCATAAAGTGTAGCTGGCGCTCTCTTGCCTACCGTTGAAATAGTAGTAGTCACCGTAAGGTATTTGGTACTGTCATCACCGGTTTCTTTTGATGCTTCAAGACGATAATTCGTGTTAGCATCTAAGGTGTACATACACTTACCGTCTTTGTTGGTCGAGCACATTTCGTCTTTATTCGAAGTAAGGTTTGTCAGTTTCACCTGCGCAGCTTCCAGCGGGTCGCGGGTTCTGCGGTCAATAACGGTAACTTCGAGGTTCAATCCGCCTTCGGCTATCATAGGTATTTTTACCAGGTCGGGTTTTTCCTTCACCTCAACAGTTACGTCAGCGGGCAGATAGCCGGGCTTGGTGGCATAAAACTTATATGTTTTGCCGGGAATAGCTGCTGTGGTAAATTCTCCTTCTTTGCCTGATTTCATTTTCGCGCGCTGCACTTCATCTTCCTTCATCACCACTTCAGCATCGGCAATCGGAAGACCGGTTTCGGCTTCGTAAACAATACCATTGAGCATTACTCCCTTCTTCAGGAAACTGTAAATATCATCATCACCCTCCCCGCCCTGGCGGTTGGAGCAGAAATAACCGTTCTTCTGGTTGCGGTGAATAATATATCCGAAATCATCGGCATTGGTATTAACCGGGTAGCCGAGGTTTTCGGGTTCGGTCCAGTTGGTGATTTTGTTGCCGGTTTTAATCAGGTTTGAAGAGAAAATATCAAGCCCGCCAAGACCCATGTGACCGTTAGAAGCAAAATAAAGCGTGCCGTCTTCGGCAATAAACGGAAACATTTCATCGCCCGAGGTGTTGATTTTAGGACCCAGGTTGATTGGGGTGCCCCACTGCCCGCCCACTTCGCGGGTAGAAACATAAATATCAACTCCACCATAACCTCCGGGTTTATCGCTGGCGAAGTACAGGGTTTTAGCATCTTTAGTAAGAGACGGATGCCCCACTGAATACTCCTTATCGTTAAACGGAACAGCTTCAATCAGTTCTTCGCCCCATTTGTTGGCATCGGGAAGCCACACAATGCGGAATATTTTGAGCTTAACGGTTTTATCGGCAGAAAAGAAAGCTCGCCTGCCGTTATAGTTGCTGCGGTCAATGTACAGCTCCTGCATTTTGTCATTATAGTTCGAGGTGCCTTCGTGGTATTTCTTATTCGGCTGTTTGCCGCGCATGATGGAACACTTGGTAATATTCCCCGCTGTGTCATCTTTATATGCCTCGTAAATCTGCAGGAAGTTGCCGTAGGTCCAGTTGTCTTTATGAACCACATAATTATCGGGCAGGCGGTTGGAGCAGAAATAAATGCCGGTGTCTTTATAAAACGTAACACCGAAATCGGAGAACTCGGAGTTAATTTCCTTCATGTTTTTAACATCATAGAAACCCCTGTCCTGGCTCAGCATTTCAATTTTGTCAATACCAGCCATCCGTTCTTTTACGCTGGCATCGGCAGGAACGGCATCGGAGTATTCTTTATACATTACTTTGGCTTCGGCATATTTCTGGTTGGCGCGGAGGGCTTCGGCATAATAGAGCCGGTTAATTACGTTGGCGCCATCCTGCTTCACCACCTGCGCATAATATTCTTCAGCCTTTGCCCAGTCGTTAATGAGGCGGTAACTGTCGGCAATTTTGCTAAGCACATATACATTGCCCGCATCTTTTTTCAGCGCCTGCTCATAGAACAAAATGGCTTTGCGGTAATCGAATTGTTTATAATACCAATCGCCAACTTTCACGATGGGTTTTTCTGCCATAACCATTCCTGAGATAAGCACCGGGGCTATCAGCAGGAACAAGGATTTTTTCAAATTCATAAACTTATATTTAAAGGGTTAAATCCGGAATCAGAAATATTTAATAAAGCGCGGAGTAACGTAACGCTTCTTGTTGTAATAAAAATCGTAGCCCACCATAATTTCGTGCGAACCCCCGTTGAACTTGCGCAGGGTGGTAATTTCGGCATCGTACGCATAACCAATCTGCAGCTGCTGGGTGGCTTTAAAGTTAAGGAAGAAATTAGCCGACTGCCCGGCATAGTTTCCTTTGCCCTGACCATCGCCACCGGTGCGGTAGCCTACGCCCACCCAAAGCCTTTCGACAAAAAGCATGGCAAAGTTGATATCGAACTGCGGAATGTTCTTCGGCAAGCCTTTCTGCCATTTCATTAAAATAGAAGGGCGGAATTTTACAATGGAGGCTTCTTTGCCGAACACATAGCCGCCTGTAAGCAAGTAATGATTATACACGCGGGCGATACTGGTGTTATAGCCGCTTACCCCGGTTTTATCGCGAAGCTGCGAAGGCAGCAGGTGAGGAACCGAAAAACCCGCAAAAGCCCGTTTGCTGTAATAATAAACTCCGAAGCCTATGTTGGGAACAAAGAGGTTTTCGTTCAGCGAGAAAGCATTGTCGGGAACATTATCCTGCGGAAGAACAGCCCTGCCGTTGTTCTGGTAAAAATACGCCAGCGAAACCTGGGCTCCGAAGCAGAGGCGGTGACCGCCAGTGCCCAGACGAAGGCGGTATGAAAATGCCGGGGTAGCCGAAAACATATTCGACAAGCCGAGGCGGTCGTTTACCAAAGTAAGCCCTATGGCGTACTGGTCGCGCTTAAAGGGCATGTGAACACTGGCGTTTACCGTTTTGGGAGCGCCATCGAGCCCCGCCCACTGATGGCGGTAAATACCCATTACACTGATTGCCTCGCTGCTGCCCGCATAAGCCGGGTTCAGGAACAGCCCGTTGAACATATACATACTATATGCCGGGTCCTGCTGGGCTTTCAGCTGCGTAAACGCAGCCGCAAAAATTATGGTTGACAGTATTAGCTTTCTCATAAAAACTGTTTTATAGTTATCGTATCGTTTTATTGTTAAAATCTCTTCTTTCTATTCATTTATACCATTTTCTCCTCCTCCAGCGTTCCCACGGAGCCATTCCGTGAGTTCACGGAGTCATTCTGTGAGTTCTCGGAACCATTCCGTGAGTTCTCAGAGCCACTCCGTGAGTTCTCGGAACCATTCCGTGAGTTCTCGGAACCATTCCGTGAGTTCCCGGAACCATTCCATGAGTTCTCAGAGCCACTCCGTGAGTTCCCGGAACCATTCCATGAGTTCACGGAACCATTCCATGAGTTCCCGGAACCATTCCGTGAGTTCACGGTGCCACTCCGGCAGTTCTCGGAACCATTCCGTGTATTACTTTTCTATCTAAAGAACAATTTTTAAGGACTTCCGAAGCTTATAAAGCTCCGGAAGTCTTTTCTTTTCCGCTTACCTGTGAATGACCACAAACTTCGCTTCTACCTTTCCGCTGCCGTCTTTGTAATCATAAATCAGGTAGTAAGTGCCATCGGGCAGCTCGGTTCCCTGCATATTCTTACCGGCAAAATCATCGAGGTAGTGACCGTTGCTGTGCCAAACTTCCATACCCCAGCGGTCGTAAATGCGCAGGGTGGCGTTCGGGTAATTCTCGTTACACTTGATAATAAACTCATCGTTCACTCCATCGCCATTGGGCGAGAAGGCATTGGGGATAAAGCAGGTGGTGTCAATCACATCGACACACACAGCCGCTATATCGCAGTAAACAAACGAGCCGTTGGTGGCGCATACTTCGTAACAGAAGTTGATGGGTCCTTCGTAGCCCGCTGCCGGAGTTACGGTAATGGTATTGTTGCTGTTAACCACTGCCGTTCCGTTGCTTATTCCGCACGAGTCAACAATGGTAACGGTAATAACACCGGTAACCGGTATTACATCGTTAGCCAGCACATCAATCGTAATGGGTGTGTTCATTGGTGTTTCGGTTGAGTCGCAAGGCTCATCGTTAGCATCAATGTTGCAATCAATTACGGTAACCGTCACTTCAGCCGTATCGCGGTTTCCGTCTTGGTCAAGAATATATACGCAGAACACATCGTTGCCGATAAAGCCCTGGTTAGGCGTATAAGTAAAGCACGAATCGGTGGTAACCGCTGCTGTTCCGTTTTGCGGATTGCAATCCGGGTCGAAAGAAATAACATAAGGAGCCGTGCCCACAAATCCTTCGATGCAAACATTTACCGAAGAACCGGCACAAACCGTATCGGGTGTAGGCGGCTGCTCAACGCAGTCAATAACATCAATCAGGATATTGGCGGTATCGCGCATGGCGGGGTTGCCGTTATCGCTGATTACATACGAAAGCGTTACCGGACCGATAACTGTTCCCGGGCAGTAAGTAACCACCCCACCGGTAATAGTTACGCTTCCGTAATTCGGACCGGGAAGAACAACCGACACCACTGTCAATACATCTCCGGCATCGGGGTCGCTGTCGTTTACCAGAACCGAAATGTCTTTGCACTGCGAATCGCAAAGCCTTCCCGCGTTATCATCCACAGCCACTGGCGGATGGTTACACGGAGCTACATCAATGGTAATGGTTCCGGTGTCGCAAGCCTCTGACGGGTCGCAAACCACATAACAGATAGTTGCCACACCTACAAAGCCGGTGGTTGGCGTATATGTAATGCAGTTATTTCCCGAAACAACAGCCGTGCCGTTTACAGCTCCGCAATTGATAATATCAAAAGTCAAAGCATCGCCATCTACATCGCTTACCGGAGGACAAACCAGCAGAACACTGTCGCGGCAGGTGCTGGTAGAAACATCAGGCGCTACCGGTGTGTCGTTAACCGGGCAAACATCAATAATTACAATACCCGTATCGCAATCATTGGGGCATTGAACATTGCAAACGCAGTAGGTAAGTGTATCAGTACCGTTGAAGTTCTGAACCGGTGTATAAACAATCATACCTCCAACAACCGTAGTGGTTCCGTTGGAAGCAGTATCGCACGAAATAAACAAGGCATCGCCTTCGGGGTCGGTGTCGTTGCCGAGTACGTCAATGGTAATCTGCTCTTCCTCGCAGGTAGATGCGCTGTCGTTGACAGCCACCGGAGGCTGGTTGGTATGAATATTTATAATTACGCTGTCATAGCAGCCGTTATTGCTCAAAGCCCTGGCTTTTACACAGTAATCCATCACCGGTGGCGGAGGAATAGTAATACATCCCAGCCCCGCGCCAATAACATTGCCGCTTACACAGGCCACCCATTGGATATTGACAACATCCAGGCTGAAGTTCGGGCACAACACCGCGCTTTGACCGCGGCAAACTGTGTCAGCCGTTGGAGTAACAGTAATAGTTGGTTTCGGTTTAATTCTGATGGTAAACTGAATAGTAGTATCGCAGCCGGTAACCGGGTTTTGATAATAGTAAGTAAGTGTATTGACACCCGGTGCCGCCAGTGCTGGGTCGAACAAACCGGTAGTTGAAATAGCCGGCTGAGGACCGAAGGTTCCCGGACCCGGAGTGCCTGTAACCTGAACCGGTGGATCGGTGGGGCAATATTCGGGGTTAAAGCCCGAAACGGTAACCGTTGGCTGAGGATTAACCATTACGCAAATAGTGGTGTCATCGGTGCAGCCGTTGCCATCGGTGTAAGTGTAGGTAATACATTTAACGCCCGGGCTGCCGGCATTCGCAGGGCAGAACTGAGTACCCGAAACACCCGGTCCGCTGAAAAAGCCGCCCGAAGGAGAACCGGTTAAAGTAACACAGGCATCATCCACACAATACTGCGAATTCAAGCCGAGGATATTAACCACCGGCAGCGGATTCACCTGAATGCAAATGGTATCGCGGGCAATACACTGGCTGGCGGCATTGGCAGCTGTACCGATTACGCAATATGTAGGGCCTACCGGAGTAACTGTAAGCGGGTTGTTAGAACCGAGGTTAGCGCCTCCCTGCACCTGCCACGAAATACTGTTTCCGGGACTGGTAGCGGTAAGCGTGGCGGTTTGCCCCTGGCAAACTGCCGAAGGTCCCGCAATGGTTATCGTAGGATTGTTGTTTACATGGATAATAAACGTGAGTGTGTTGCTGCAACCGGCAATAGGGTCGGTGTACGAATACCTGATGGTATCGTTTCCGGCACTGCCCACACCCGAATTACCGTTTCCGGGGCAGAACGTATATCCCGAAATTCCCGGACCGGTGAAAGTTCCGCCTGTTGGATTCGGAACAAGGGTTATGCAGCTATCATTCTTGCAGTATTCCGAATTGTAGCCGGATACCGAAAGCTGAGGTAAGGAATCAACAATCACAGTCATGGTCGTATCATCGGTGCAGCCGGTAAGCGGGTCGGTGTACCGGTAAGTAATCTGCCAGGTTCCTATTCCTGCAACACCCGGTGAGAAAGTAGTGCCGCTCATTCCCGGACCGTTACTGCTGAATGTTCCACCAGAAGGAATTCCTGTTAAGGTAACCGGAGGATTGCTGATACAATACTGCGAATTCAAGCCGCTGATGCTGGCTACCGGTGGCGGGTTAACTGTAACCTGTGCTGTTGCATAAGCCTGACAACTTTTTGAATCGGTCACGGTAACCTCGTAAGTAGAAGTAACTGTGGGGCAAACCACCGGGTCAGCAGCATTTGCAGGAGTTGCTCCTGCCGACCAATTGTAAACGTAAGGCGGTACTCCACCGGTAACAGTGCTGTTTAAAGTCACGCAGCTCAAATTATTAGAACACAAAGGCGGCACCGGATCTATTTCAATAAATATAGTAGGTGGAATAACCTGTACATACACATCATCGCAGGCAGAACATCCGTTGCAATCAGTAACACACAAAGTAAATAGAGTATGATTACCTAAGCTATCTAAAATAGGATTAGGACAAGTATCACATCTCAGTGAAAGATTAAATGTTGGTGTCCACGAGTAAGTATAAGGACTGCAAGTACCGGTCGCTGAGGGGCTTCCACCAAGTATTATACTATCTTCGGAACAGGCATAAATACTCCCGTCCGGTCCGGCATTGGCAATGGGCAAAGGACGGACAACAACATTCACCTGGTCGGTTGCGGAACATCCGAAAGCATCGGTTACAACCAAAGTATAAGTAGTGCTTGAAGTAGGACAAGCCGTAGGATTGGGAGAGTTGGCAGGGAAGGCACCGCCAGCCCAGAAATAGGTTAAGGGAGGTGTTCCACCGGTGGCAGGTATTGCACATCCAAGTGTAACGCATTGCCCGAAACAAATGGCAGTATCCGGACCCGCACATGCTGTAATCTGCGGGCTTACAACTATAGTAATAGAATCTATGGCAAAACAACCCAGCGCATCGGTTACTGTTACATAATAGGTAGTAGTAACTGTTGGCGAAACACAGGGATTGGATACCGATTGGACAACTCCCGGACCCCATTGATAACTATAAGGCGGAGTGCCCCCGGTTGCTGTGGGAGTTCCTCCAATAAGAATACAGCCCGGACCGGGACAGAAATTCAAGCTGGCAGGGCCTGCATTCGCCTGCAGGGTTGAAGGATTTACAGTAATAGTAGCGCAATCCGAGGCTGTACAACCGGTGGCGTTGTCAGTTACTGTTACGCAATAGGTGGTGGTGGTAGTAAGTCCGATAACAATCGGGTTAGCGCTTGTAGCGGTAATCAAATTGTTGGTTGGCGACCATGAATACGAGAAATTACCCGAACCTCCGGAACCGGTCGGAGAACCGCCAAGTATGGCAAAAGAACCGGAGCAGTCCAGAATTGTCTGGTCGGGTCCCGCATCAGCAACCGGTCTTGGATTTACTGTAATGGTAATGCAAACAGAAGCCGTACAGTTTACCGCATCGGTAATTGTAACACAGTAAGTGGTAGTGCCTGAAGGCGTTGCAACCGGGCAAGCAGATGTGGTGCTGTTCAGCCCCGTTCCCGGTGACCAGGAATAAGTATATGGGCTCACACCTCCGCTCACCTGAACACAAAGCGAAGCGCTTCCACCGGAGCAAATGGTGGTATCGTTAGCCGGCACAACAACAATAGGAGGATAAACCGTTACAGTAGCAGTGTCGGCAGCGGTACAACCATTCACATCCGATACATTCAGTATATAAATGGTAGTGGTATTCGGCAACACAAACGGGTTGGCATTGGAGGGTGCGCTTCCTGTGCAAATACCGGTAACAGGCGACCAGGTATAAGTATAAGCCGGAGTGCCTCCTGTGGCAGACGGACTGCCGCCAAGTTGTACGCAAGCTGTGTTGCTGGCACACAGGTTTCTGTCAATGCCGGCATTAGCCGTTAGAGTAGGCTGGGTTACCGTTACACAAACAACATCAGTGGCAGTACAGCCATTAATATCGGTTACTGTTAATGTATAGCAAACATCAGCAGAAAGATTGCAAACTGTAGGATTAGGCAAGCCGGAGTTATTCATTCCGGTTGTAGGAGCCCAGGCATAGAAATATCCCGGAGTTCCACCGGTAGCGCTTGGTAAAGCGCCAAGAACTACACAGGAGTTTTCGCAAGCCACAGCTGTTTGGTCGTTGCCCGCGTGAGCCACCGGGTTCTGCCAGGTTCGAATAATTACATTGTCGCTGTTGCTGCAACCAATAGAGTCGGTTACTACTACCGTATAAGTGGTATTATTAATCGGGCAGGCTACGGGGTTAGGAATATCAGTTGCTGTTGAGAAATTACCGGTCGGGTTTACAGGAGTCCAGCTATAGGAAAGCGAACCGGTTCCGCCAAAAGCCGTGGGGGAGCCTCCCAGCACCACACAGGCACCGGAGCAAACTGTATCATTCGGACCTGCCTCTACTGTCGGGCGCGGATTAACAGTTATTTTCACGGTATCGGAAGCGACACATCCGTTTGCATCTGTTACCACAACCGTAACAGTTGTAGTAACTGTGGGCGAAATGATTGGATTTGCCACATTACTGCTAAAGCCCGGTGGGTTTGACGACCAGGCGTAAGTATAATTTGGTGTACCTCCAACCGCTGTTGGTACCCCTCCCAAAGTAATTGAAACCGAAGCTCCCTGGCAGAATGACACATCGTTTCCGGCCTCAGCCGTCAGATTCGGATTTGTAACAATTACCGAAACCTGGTCTTCAGCGAAGCATCCGAATTGGTCGGTTACACGTAAAGTATAGGTTACAGAAGAACCCAGGTTTTTTACCCACGGATTGCAATTGGAAGAATCACTTAGCCCTCCAGCCGGAGTCCATAAACAGGTTAATCCTCCTCCACCACCTGAACCGGCAGGAGAACCACCTATTTGAACACTGTCCGATGAACATGCTATTAATGATTTGTCAGGTCCGGCATCGGCTGTAGGTTTGGCGCGGACTGTTACCGTTGCACCGTCAGTGGCAGTACAACCCCTGGCATCTGTTACCACAACATTGTAAGAAATAGTAAATGGGGGTGTAGCAGTGGGATTTGCTGCATTGGTGCTGTCCAATCCAATTCCGATTGACCAGCTATATGTATAATTAATGACAAATCCGGGTGTACCGCCAGAGGCAGTCGGACTTCCGCCTAACCGCACCGAGGTTCCATTACAAATTGTTGTATCCGGGCCTGCATCAGCAACAGGTGTAGGATTAACGGTTACAGTATCGCAGGCAACAGCAGTACAACCATTCGCGTCAGTTACAGTCAAGCAATACGTAGTAGTTACTGTAGGACAAACAATAGGGTGAGGTACACTGCTTGAAAATCCCGGAGGGTTCGAAGACCATGCAAATGAAAAAGGAGCTTCGCCACCATACAGAGGACCGCCAAGGGTAACACAGCCACCGCTGCCTGAGCAATAAGCACCACCGCTGCCGGGGTAAACAGAAAGGTTGCCATCGGTAACTGTTACTCTTGCCACATCATTATCTGAGCAGCCGTTTACATCTGTAACAGTAAGAGTATAGAAATAGATTCCCGGTGTTGAGCCTTTGAAATAGGGGTTGCACAAATTAGGGTTGTCTAAGCCTGTTGGCGGAGACCATAGACAAGTAAGCGTACCGGTTCCTCCGGTGGCAGCAGGGAAGTCACCTAATTGCACACTATCGCCCGTACAAGTAGTTACTAAGTAAGGTCCGTCTGCATTGGCAACCGGTTTTGGGTTAATGGTTATTGTAATATTATCCGAAGCCGAGCATCCGCGCGAATCGGTTACTGTTACGCTATAAGCGGTAGTTGAGCCGGGACAGGAAGTGGGGTTGGCTATGGATGAACTGTTCAATCCGGTACCAGGAGTCCATGTATAAGTTAATGCTCCTGTTCCTCCCGAACCGGTGGGACTGGCGCCCAACACAACACATGAGCCTGAACATAAGGACGTATCATTTCCGGCATTTGCGGTTGGCAGCGGATTAACAGTAATAGTAACGCAAGCTGAAGAAGTACAGCCGTTTGCATCGGTCACTGTTACACAATAGGTTGTCGTTACGGTAGGTGTTGCCAGCGGGTTGGCAATATTGGTTGCACTCAAGCCGGTTGCAGGACTCCACGAATAGGAATATGCAGGAGTTCCGCCTAAAGCTGTTGGGCTTCCGCCTACATTATAGGGAGTTACAGAACCGGCACAGAAACTTGCCGCTGGGGCAGTTTGCGCCTGCAGGGTACTTTGCTGAACTGTTACAAATGCACAGTCAACGCTGGAACATCCATTTACATCGGTTACAGTTACGCAATAAGTCTGGTTGCTGACTATGCCTGTTGCCACCGGGTTCGCAACCGAGCCGCTGTTAAGCCCTGTAAGAGGCGACCAGGAATAGGTATAGGGAACTGTACCTCCTGAAGCAGTAGGGTTTGCGCCAAGGGTTACACTATCTCCTATACAATTTACTATGGTTTGGTCGGGACCTGCATTTGCAGAAGGCACCGGATTTACAACAACCGTGGTTCCGTCCGTAGCTGTACAGCCTTTGCTATCGGTTACAGTAAGAGAGTAAGTTGTAGTAATAATAGGGTTAACAGTAGGGTTGGCAAAAGGCGAAGCTCCACCCGACCATGAATAGGTGTATGGTGAAGTACCACCGGTTGCCGTTGGGCTGTCACCCAGAACTGAACTGTTTCCGTTGCAAATAGTATCATTCGGTCCTGCTTCGGCAATTGGGTTCGGGTTTACCGTAATTGCTCTTGACGCAGTTGCAGTGCAATTAAAGTCGTCAGTAACTGTAACCGTATAAATGTATGTCCCCGTCAGGTTAGGATTTACATTTACAGTTTGAGTATTAGTTTGGCTGATTGGGGAACCGCTCCATGCAAAGGTAAACGGACTTGTTCCACCGGTTATGTTAGCAGTAAGGTTGGTGCTACCATTACTTCCATTACACCATTCGGTGGAGCTATTGGCAGAGATGCTTACTGAAGGCGGATTATTTACTACAGTAACAAGAACAGCATCAGTGGCTGTACATCCAAGACTGTCAGTTACTGTAACCGTATATGTTGTAGTAACTGTAATTCCTGAAACTGTTGGGTTGGGAACCGTAGTTGAAGACAATCCGGGAGCGGGGCTCCAACTGTATATATAAGGAGGAGTTCCACCCGAACCTGTAACGGCACCGCCTATGGTAACAGAGTTAGGACTGCACGGAGCGTAGGTTTTATCCGCTCCCGCATCAGCAGAAGGGGAAGGGTGAACAGTAACAGAAATCGTATCGCCTGCCTGGCAACCGGTAGCATCGGTTACCACCACGCCATAAATATATGTACCGGGCGTACTCGGATTTGCTGTTGCGTTGGCCTGATTTAAAGGAGAAAGGTTAGGACCAGTCCAGGCATAAGTGTAGGAAGGTGTTCCAGAAGTAGCTAAAGCGGTAAGGGTTACACTGCCCGCAGTTTCAGCACACCAGGTAATAGAGGTATTTGGAATGATAACCACAGAAAAAGAACCACCGGTAACGGTTACACAAACACCATCCTGGGCTGTACAGCCTTTACTGTCGGTTACCAAAACGGTATAGCATTGGTCAGAGCCTATTCCCTGAACAAGTGGGTTAGCGGTTGTGGTGGAAGAAAGACCTGCACCGGGTGCCCACAAATAAGTATATCCTCCTGCTCCGCCAGAGGCTGTAGGTGTACCGCCTATGTTAACTCCGGTTGAACTGCAAGCAACCAGAGTTTGGTCGTTACCTGCATCGGCAGTGGGGCGTTGATTTACAGTAACTACGGTGTTAGATGTAGCGGAACAGCCATGTGAGTCTGTAACAGTCACGGTGTACAGAGTAGATGTGTTAGGACAAACCGAAGGATTTGCAACCGGTAACGCTCCTCCTGACCAAGAGTAGTTATATCCGGGTGTTCCGCTGGTAGCTGTAGGGCTTCCGCCAATTTGAACACAGGAGCCGTCACAAACTTCGAAACCTGTACCTGCGTTTACAACGGGCAGAGAGTCAATATCTACAAAGGTACAAGCCTGTGAGCTGACACAGTTATTAACAGTTTGGGTGGCGCAGTAATTTCCTTCCATAGCATGGGTAGCATTGGAGCGGGTTGGATTTTGTTGGGTGCTGTTAAAGCCGGGACCAGTCCAGCTAAATGAAGTACCGGGACCGGAGGCGAATAATTGAATGGTGTTTCCGAAGCAGACGGGGCTGTTGCTGCTGACAGTTGGCGCTGCCGGAGTAGCCGGGTCGGTAAGAATAACAGGACCTGCAAAAGCGTTCGATGTACATCCGTTGGAAGAAACAGTAACAACAAAATTAGAATAAGTTCCAGCGGTTAATCCCGAAATAACTACCGTTCCGCTGCCACTTGCAGTTTGGTTAACAGGTATTTGCGATACGGCATTTTTTTGATAGTTAATATTATAATTTACACCGGCAGTTAATCCGCCCAGGGTAATGGTTCCGTCAGAGCCGCTACAGGTAGTTGGGTTGGCGCCAACGGCTGCAGATATTACCGGTTTGGGGTTAACTACTACATTGGTGCAAGCCTGGGGGCTGCTGGTGCAGCCGTTAACGGTTTGAGTGGCGCAGTAAGTTCCCGCCATGGCAGAAGTGGCATTTAAACGGATAGGATTTTGTTGGGTGCTGTTGTACCCTCCGGGACCTGTCCAATTATATGTAGCACCTCCTGAACCGGTGGCAAAAAGTTTAATAGTATCGTTTTCGCAAACAGGCGAATTGCTGCTGACTGATGGGTCGGCAGGAATGGCAAATATTGAAACGGTGGTTGAGGCTGTATCGCTGGAACAACTGTTTACAATGGAAACAACTTTATAGGTTCCGGCATTGGCGGTGGTTACATTATTTATAGTAGGGTTTTGGGCAGCGGATGCAAAAGTTGCCGGGCCCACCCAGCTATAAGTGGCGCTGGGTACTGTTGTGGCAAACAAGTTTAAATTATCGCCCACGCAAAGGGGACCGTTGTTGGTGGCTGTAGGCGAAGCGGGCTGGGCTCTCCTTTCAACCTGAACGGTATCGGTGCAGGAGCCGGAGCCGAGAATAAACAGGTAAAAGCCGTTAGCGCTCATACCGGTTACTGCCCCGCTGGTGGGGTGTACTGAAGCTGCTGCAGGACCGGAGAGGAAACTCCAGGTGTTTCCGCCTGATGAGCCTAATGAGGCAGTGGTTTGTGGTGCGCATACAAACTGGTCGGTACCGGCATTGGGCTTGGCGCTTCTTATTATGGCTACGGTATCGGTACAAATTCCGTTGTTGTTTGTTCTTCTTAAAACAAAATTATAAGTACCGTTAGCAGTAAGGTTGCTGACCGCACCGGTAGAACCATTTACGGTGGGGGTGGCGGGACCGCTGACAAAAAACCAGGAAGCATTAGCCGGTGGGGTACCCAGGTTGGCGGTGGTAGTTGGCTGACATATATTCACATCGGGTGAATTGTTCCAGGTAGGTATTACAGTAATATCTACGGTGTCGCAAATGGAAGTTTGCCCCAAACAGCCGCTGAGCTGAATATTTCCGCAAACGCGGTAACGTACCAGGGCGGGTGTGGTAGCATTTGGGGTAAAGGTTGGCTGCTGGCAGGTGGTACAGCTTAAGAGGCTGTTATATTGACCGGCTGCGCCCGGGAAAACGGACTGCCAGGTAATAGGCGATACGAGCCCCAGTACGCGCATGGTGTCGCTGCAGCCTACGGCAACGGTATCATCGGGGAAAGTGGGGCGGGCAAAGGTAGTAATACGATATACGTTCAGGTTGGCTCCGGGTTTACAGAAGGTAACGTTTACGGTATCAATTTGTGTAGAACTGTTATTTAAGCAAATGGGCTGACCTGCGGCAGGCTGAAGGGGTCCGCAGTCGGCACTGGCAAAAAACGACCCACCGGCACCGGCACCTGAAATAATATCTATCTGGGCGCCTGCAATGCTGGGCGGTACGCGCACCACCACGTTAATACAGTTATTGTCGGAGCCCGGAAAACCTGCGCAGCAGGAACCACCGCGAACAACATTACCAAAAGTAGTATCGGTAACAGGGTTAGCAACAAAGTCGAAATAAAACACCGGTGAGCCGGGGCATACGGGGTTGGGAAGCGCCTGCGCCAAACTGCGATGAGTGCCGGAAATGAACAGCAGGCCTGCCAGCATCCATACCGGTACGCTGCGCAGCGGAGTAATCAAACGGGTATTCATATAGGAAGAGATGAATTTTTTCATAAACTATGATTTATAACAGGTAAAATAAAAGAACCGGCAGCCGGTGCGCCCGGTGCGGGAGTAATATGTAATAAATTAATATGTTGTAAACGCGGCTGACCGGTTGGCGGCAAGCCGTTGTTAAGGGGGTTCATGGTGTTCGGGGGTAAAGGTTTCTGCCGCATCAAAAAAATTATTTCATATAGCGTTGCAAGAATATATTTTTTGCGAAAAAACAGGCAGTGATTTACCCAAAACTTATCCTCTACATTTCCACAGCCTGTTTTTCTTGTCCTAAATGTAAATCAATTTTTCAGGTATGCAATAATTATGGGAATTAGTTTTTAATGAAGCTGCAACAAAATAAAATTTGTGCGGGGGTGCTGTTTTTTTACCGGTGCGGGGTTGCCGCTTTTATATATGGTGCGCAAGCCATATATAAAAGCACCGGTTCTATTTTTTTTTGCGTTCTTTTTTAAAGTAGGGCTGCAGCTGGCTGAGCACGGTATCGGCACCGGGTACGTTGGCGCGGGCGGCTTGCTTGATGTTGGCGTAAACGGCCAGCCCGGGTTTCATCATTTCCTGAGCCAGGGCGCTGCGGGTGTCGGTAATCATTTCGCACAGTTCGTTTATTTTGTTTTCAACCAGCAGCAGGTTTACGTACAGGTCAACATCGCGGCCGAACATATCATCGTTGACAAAAGCCGGTTTATACACGGGGCTTAGTTTGATGATTTTGAGTATGTCAATAAAAAATTTTTCGCTTTGGGCGCCCAGGCGAAGCGATTTCCGCTTTTCGCCCTTAGCAAGGTTTACGGCAAAGGGCAACAGGGCGGCTATTTCATCGGCTTTTTGGCGAATGAGGTCGCGGTCGGTTTCGCTGAGGGTGGCATCAATGTTTTGGTAGGGCATAGTTTTATTGGTTTAGAAGTCAATATTAATAAAGTTTTATTTCATTTTTATACTATTATTTAATATTTAATATTTTAAATTAAATTTTTTATACTTTATATATTGCTTTTGATTATTTTTTTATCTATTTGTTATTTATTATATAAATTCTGTTTTAATAATTGTTTATTTATTTTTTTGTTTAAGTTTTGATATTTTTTATATAATTTTAAATATCAATTATTTATCTTTTAATTTTTTTTATTAAATTTTGAATATATTTTATTATATTTTAGCATTGCATATTATTTATTTGATAATTTTATTTATTATTTGATAATTTTTATTATTTATTTCATTAAATATATACAAACCGGCAAAAAAACTGCCCGCTGAAAGCGGGCAGCTGACACACTAACCAGGGCAGGACGCCCCGTTATGAAAAACTTTTTTTGAACTAGCCGCCAGTTTAACTTTAAGACCATGACAATTAAAAGAAAACTGACGGCCGGGGATGAATTAAGAATCAAACTATTCTTCGTAAAAGGTAACCCCTGCTCCCTTTCTTGAAGTTAAAACTAAAACACGAGGCTAAAGTAATTATAAAATAATTAGAAAGCAAGAAAATTTCACTGCTTTTTTAGCCCCGCGGCTCAACGCCCTTCTGGCTTTAAGGGTTTCCGCCATCGGGCTGGTCGGGCAAATCGAAATACGGGTTCAGCAATTCGTAAGCCGCATCAGCCCCCGGAACGTTCTGCTGGCGGGCGCTTTTTACGCTGGCATATACCGGCAGGGTTCCTTTGGTAAGCGCTTCGCTGCCGCGCGCCATTTGAGTATCGTCAAGGCTTTCGGCAATTTGAAGCGCCAGCAGCCGCAGCGGGTCCATTTGCCCGTAAGCCGTATAATCATCTTTTAAATCATCAACCGATACAAACGCAGGCACTACCTGCGGATAGTTATCGCATACGGTAATGGTTTTTTGCACCAGGCTGTTGCGCGTGGCGCCCATTTTGTAAAGCTGGCTGCGCTCCTCCATGCTCAGGTTTATTACATAAGGCGCCAGTGCCGTAATAATTTCGTTCAGCTTGGTGCCCACTTCGGTTACTACCGCGGGCGGAATAGTCCCTTCAAGATTCTGGTAAGGCATGATAAAAAATTTTAATGGTTAAAAATGTATTTGCCGGTGAAAATTATAACTATTTTTTAAAACCGAAAAAAAATTATTTCCCGTCTTCAACGCTCCCTTTCTTCCAGTACCTGCGCTCCTCCTTCGGCTTGTTTTTAAAACTAAGCGGAAAGGTTCGCGAAATGGTAAACCCAAGCCTGAACTGCCCCTGCGCCCAGTTGGCGGTGTTATAAGGCAAAAAATCGTTTTCGAGCATGCCGCGCGTGTTGGTAAAATTTACATGAAAAACATGCCCACCGGTTTCGAATTCAAAACCCACATGCAGCGAAGGATAATAAGCCGCGTTTTTAATATTACGAAGCATCGGAAAATATTTTCGCCCCCCCACGCCCTCTTTCATTACCGGTAAAAAATATTCAAACACCACCCCGTACCGCTTGCTGAACTTAGCCCGTGCGCTCAGCCCCAGAAAAAACAAACCGTTCCGGTCGTCATACGCAACCTTATTGCGCCAAACAAAAGTAGGCGAAACCTGAACCGACAGCCAGTCGGTAGCTTTACACGCCACCAGCGCCTGCAGCACATAACTCAGCCGGTGCGCAAAACCCTTATACCCTTTCGGAAAAAAACTCAGCGAGTTATCATCGGGCGAAGGGCGCATGCTGCTCAGCGCGGTGTTTCCGTACAGCGTAATCGTCAAAGGAATTTTAAAATCTTTCGTTTGCTTCAGCACCCGGTACTTCAAATTAGCGTTCCACAATTCGCGCAGCGGACCCGCGCCTTTCATTCGCCCCACGCCCACCGTCAGGTCTTCGGTAATTCCGTATTCCACCAAAATAGCAATATCAGCCGCCTGGTCAAACCCGAAAAAAGAATGAATATGGTCGTTTGGCGAACCGGCAATATCGCCAAACCGGTGGCTTACCCGAAAGTCAATCTGGTTTTTCTTCACCGTTTCAATCGAATGACCGGTAATTACACGCGTGGTCTTAAACGTATAAGCCGTGTACTCCCGCTCAGGCTTTTGCTCGCCCAGCAAATCATTTAAAATATCGGTTGAAGAAGTATCCTGCGAAAAACAAAAAACCGAAACCAGCAACACCGGCAGAATGGAAATATATTTCATGGCGCAAATTTTTATTCTGCCCCAAAAATACAAGCCCTTGCCAAGAAAGGAAATAAAAAAAATTACCGCTTAGGCAAAAGCGGAAAAAAAGGCGGTTTACTTCTTCTTGTACTTTTCAAAGTCAAAATCAACATCTACCTCAATATCCTCAGCAATGTTAGCGCCCACTACGCTGGGTATCTTGATACCATGGTCAGCCAGTTTTATAATAAATACCGCAGTGGCATTCACCGGTGCCCCGTTTTTAATAGTCAGCTTGCCCTTTATTTCGCGCTCCTGTTTTACCCCGTGCATATCCAGAGTGCCTTTCAGGGTAACATCATAAGTTCCGTCCTTCGAATAATCCAAATCTTCAACAATCACCATTTCCAGCGAAGCATAAGGATACTTGTCGCTTTCCATATAGTTTTCGTTAAAGTGCTCCTGCATCAGCCGGTCGCGAAATCTGAAGGACTCGTGTTTCACCTTTGCGCTTACTTTTTTGGTTTCCGTATTCAATACGCAAATGGCATTCATGGCTGTAGCCTCAATATCTTCCAGCTTGGTATCCGAAAAAAAATGAATTTTCCCGTTGGTGCAGGCATAAGTGCCGGCATATTTATCCTGAGCAAAACAAACTGCCGCTGAAAATATAAACGCCTGAAAAAAAACTATTTGTTTCATATAACCCGGTTTAAATTACGGGGCGTAGCAGTTTTCCCTCCACGCCTTTATCTTAACTATCAAACTGTCTGCCAGTTTTGGATAGGGGACATACGGCATAAAAGGAGTGCAGGTATGGTCAATAGAGCAAAAGAACTTCGCATTGTTGCGTGCCGCGTCTAAAGTGTGCTCGTAGGTATCTAAATAAACGTCATTAAAATGTGTAATGGCATCGTGGCATCCGGCAAACGCACAATAAACATCCATAATGCCTTTAACAGAATTTGTGTATGTATTCACCGAATCGGCTTGCACACAGTCCGGCACCGGGGTTTTATCTTTGGTGCATGCATCAGAAAAAATAATAATTGCTGCAACTGAACTCAGCAAAAAAACCTTCTTAATCATTTATTGTTTAATCATTTTCCTCATCACCGAAGCATTTCCCACACTTAGTTTAAGAAGATAAATTCCCGATGGTAAAGAAACCACATCAAACGAACGATTGAATGCGCCTTCACCTGTTTTTTCATTTATTAACTCTTGGCAACGCGTACCTTCTAAAGAATAAAGCGAAGCTGAAACCATATCGGATTGCTTTAACGTAAACTGCATGGTAAAATTGTCGGTAACTGGGTTGGGCATCACGATAAGCTGGGAAATTTTATCAGCCATATTATCCGCAATCCCGGTAAAGTCGGGCGAAATGGTTACCGAGTTTTTGTAAATAACATCCCCAACCGGTGTGTTATCATTATCTGCAGTATTGTATGCATAGTAGAAAGTGATGTCACCAGTGGTTATAGATGGAGCGGTCCACTTAAATATCCAGTTTCTAGTCGAACTGGCTAACAGATGTCCCATATACTGTCGCGAACTGAGTGTATTTATTTTAGTAGTTCCGGCATTAAACAAGGGTACTGGAAAAACGCCAGCTTGGGTGTTTGCTGCATCCAAAGGCACTATCTGAAAACCGTATCGCCCGGTAAAGGAATTAATCAAGAATTGAATGTAATAAGTAGTATCCGTTTTGTATTTAAAATTGCTGTTGAATGGTGTAGTTATATTGCCGGCATCAGTTCCAATCATAAGTGTAACATCTGTTGGTCCGGGCGTTTGTGTAGGCGAAGGATGGCATCCGCCCTGCGCACAGCTTGCCCCGGTAAACGGGTCGCCCGAACTGCCTGCCGGTGGCGATGCTATTTTTGAATTTACCGGTGCGGTGTTAAACGTTACGAGCAATGCTGCAACAAACAAACTCAGCAGAAAGTATTTCTTTTTCATAATCAACAATTTTCGAAGTGGGCAAAGAAAATAAAAAAAGGACTTGCTGTACCCGTTTGCAATATTCAGGAGAAAATTTACAAGCCGCTTAGGGTTTAAGCACTTGTTGGGTGGCTTTTTTCGACAAAACCCGTTTTACAATCTTCTCGATTCTTCCGCTTTCATCAATCACAAAAGTACTGCGGTAAATTCCCATATATTCTCTGCCGTATAATTTTTTTAATCCCCAAACTCCATAATCATTGATTATCTTTTTGTCCTCATCAGCCAGCAGGGTAAAAGGCAATTTGAACTTGCCTGCAAATTTCCGGTGCGACTCTGTTGAGTCCGGACTCACACCCACTATTTCATAGCCTTTCTTTTTCAAGAGCGAAAAATTATCGCGGAAGTTGCAGGCTTCCTGAGTGCAGGTAGGAGTATCATCTTCAGGATAGAAATACAGAACCACTTTTTTCCCTTTAAAATCTTTCAGCGAAACCGTTTTACCCTTTTGGTCTTTGGCGCAAAATGCCGGTGCCTTATCCCCTTCTTTTAACTGAATCATATTTCTTTTTCAACAAATTTATTTGCCTTTTGTTCATCTTAAAAAGCCGTTCTGCAATTTGTGCGGAACGGCTTTTTGTTCGGATTTAAGTTCAAAAAAATTAATGGCTTACTACAATCTTCTGAAACTGGTGTTTCTCTTTTGTATCCAAAGTCAAGGCATAAACTCCTGAAGCCAAACCACTCAGATTTAAATCAAGCGTGTGCAATCCTTCCATATACAATCTATTGTTAACTGGTACCTGCAGTTCCCTGCCGTTAATATCAAACAACTTCAGGGTTATATAATTTGATTTGCCCAGCGTAAACCCGACCTTTACAGTTCCGCTTGCAGGATTTGGAGCAACGGGATACAATACATCTTTCACGGTATAAAACATATCATCATTTACCCCGGTTACTTCTAAATCAATATTTTCATCGCCCGGCCGGTAGCTTACCCATTGCAAAGGAAGCCAGTACATTTCATCGCTGGTATTTTCGCCCCAGCCGATTCCCTGCGGAGGATTGTTCGGGTTGTGAATGTTATTTGTTGTGTTGTCATAACCCGCAAAGCCATGTATTTTGGTTCCCTGCGGTAAATACAGAGGATGCTTTAAATCGAAATTGCTTTGCCAGTTAAAATCCCATGAATTTATTTTCACAATATTTACCGTATCGCCATTTGGTTTTACAGCATAAACTTTCCAGTGAGTCCCCAACTTGTGCATGTGAGGCATTACAGAAAGCAGGCTTGCATCTTCCGGCATAGTATAAACACCGTGAAACTCGCGGGTTTGGTTTGCTGGTATCCAGAAAATTCCCCCATTGTTTACGATAGTTCCAAAGAAAGGAACCATCACATGGCTTTTTACATACCGTTGTGCCGGTGTTGGCGCAAAAAACAAATTAAACGAGGATGAATCGGAGGTAGCAACCGGTGAAGGTGCATAATGAACCTGAACCAGCAAGTCGCTGCCGGCATGCATCCGGTATGCCATACCATTGCTTAACACCGTGGGTTTCTGACCCGGAACATACGTGGGCAACTGCTTATCAAGCGCTCCGCCCTGAAGAATTTGAAGGGTTCCGCTCGGATATCCATACTCCGGTGTTTGCGCATCATCAGCTGCTGACTGACCAGTTGTATCTTCCCAAAACAGTGCGTGGTGAACCATAGCCGGATTACCCGGTCGCATTTCCAAAGCCACCAAGTCTTTGTCCTGAGTTAAGCCGGTGGGGACAACAAAATATCGGTATTCATCGGTATTGTTTCCGGGAATGGGATGGGGCTGTGCAAACGAAATTGTCAAATCGGGAGTGCCTACTCTTGAACCGGAGGGGAAAACCGGAAGTGGCGGCTCCAAAGCCGGATTACCCTGTGGGGAACCCGCGTTAACCCAGTCTGCAATTAATTGAATTTCGGAAGCAGTCATGTAATTCTCTTTTTGATAATGCTGGTAACCTACTTCAGCTTTCCATGGCGGCATGTACTGAATACCGGTTACATACTTAATCATGCCGTCATAACTTTTTACTTCGTTGTAATTGGTTAAAGGGAATGGTGCAATTTCACCTGGTCGGTGACACTGTGTGCAATGCGAGTAAATAATGGGGGCAATATGTTCGCTGTAAGTAACTGTTTGCGCAGTAGCAATATTGATAAGTCCACAAAAAATGAAGAATAAAAGTTTGTTTTTCATAATGTAAATATCCGTAATTTTTTTCTATTCAATAATAAAACAGCCTACCGCATCTGTTTTTGCGGGTGATACATGTTTATTGTGCAAAATGTTTTCTAAGGCATCACGCAGAAAGTGTTCGGTAATCACTTGCCTTCGCCTGCCTATGTTTTCAAAGCTGTTATCCAATTTCCCCGAATACAAAACTTTATTATCCGCTTTCCTCACCACAAAAATATGCGGGGTGTGGGTAGCAGATAACTGCTTTTTCATCTTTTGGTTCTTATCCAGCATCAATTTAAAATCAAGGTCGTATTTTTTCCCAAATTTTCTGATACTTGCTTCATTGCTCATGGTAATATTCGGAAACAACCCCACAAATTCAATACCCTGCTTGCTATATGCATTATGCAACTCGCGTAATTGAAGTGTCTGGCTCTGACATATCGGACAGGTTTCGGAAAGAAAAATATAAACGGTAATGGAATCATTACCCTGAGCGCAAACAATAAAGTAAGCCATCAAAAAAACGAGAATAGTGATTGTTTTTTTCATGCGAAAGGTAAAACAGGCAGGTATACGGATTCGACCCTCAATTTCTCACTAACCTGTCGTACTTCGTGGAATTGCTTGGGTCTGCTTTCCTTAAAACGGCAAGGGCTTTAGCTTTTTCGCCCATGTCGGCACCGGAAAACACATTGACCAGTTCATCGCTCTTAGCCTGGAAAAACACAGCGAGCACAATGGTATTGGGATTGTCGGTTGCAATTTTGCCAAGCTTATCGAGCGCATTGAGGATATTCTGCCGCGCTACCGCGGGCTTATCATAAAAGTTATCCATGCCCGCATAATGATATTCATAAAGTGCCTGCTTAAACAATTCATACTTACTTGCTTGCAGATTATTAATCAGCCAGTAACGATTGCGCTGCCCGTCAAAAGGTTTCCAGCCTTTTGAGTCAGAGGCATTGGTAGGAACATTATTCATAATCTGCTCCGCCAGTGTAAAATATTTTGCCCCACCGCCTTTCGAAAAACTTTCGTAATCCAAACCGATAATGACATAGGCATAAAAACTAAGAATAGACACGAGGTTGGAATTATACTGCGCCACATTGAAATCAAGCTGCTGGTTTTGAGCATATGTAATAATGCAGTCTTTGTCAATAAAGTTAAAGATGGGTGAATTATACGAGCTATTGAACACCGGGCGCGATGCCTGAATGGTCATTGATGCATTGTAAACATCCTGAGCATTGGAGCCTTCAATGCTGATAAACATACTGCACTCAATCCGCTCTTCAGGTGTAAACTGGTCGGTGGTAAACGATTTTGAATTCATGAAATCGTTCAGGGTGCTTTGCATATTCTGAAAAACACTGGGGTCAACACCGGTAAAGCGCTGGGTGTTCACTGCAACCTGGCAGCGCAGTTCCTGAGCGGAAGCAGAACCGGTTATTAAAAGCAAAAGCAGAACCGCTTTAAACTTAGGATTTAGGATTTTAGATATAGGATTTCCTTTCATCTCTGGCTTATCATTTTATGAACATAACTTACAATATCTTTTGCCACTTCTTCTTTCTTCTTCAAATCAAAGGTAGTTACATTTCCTTCTTTATCAATAATGGTAATCTTGTTGGTATCGGTTTTAAAACCTGCGCCTTCATCGCGCAACGAGTTGAGCACAATAAAATCAAAATTCTTCTTCTTCAGTTTTTCGCGGGCGTTGGCTTCTTCGTTGTTTGTTTCCAGCGCAAAGCCAACCGTAATTTGATTTTCCCGCTTCCGCTTTCCCAATTCAAGAGCAATGTCTTTTGTTTTTACCAGTTCGAACGAAAACTCATCCTCACTTTTTTTTATTTTCTGTTTCCCCGGATGTTTTGGGGTATAATCTGCCACCGCAGCGGCAAACACTATAACATCGCTTGCAGGAAAATATTGCACACAGGCGTTAAACATCTCTTCGGCCGTTTGAACCTTTACCTGCTTAACGGAAGAGTTGGAAACATTGAACTGCGAAGGCCCTTTAACTAAGATTACCTCGTTGCCGGCTTGGGCAAATACTTCGGCAATAGCTATCCCCATCTTGCCGGATGAATGATTGCCGATAAACCGCACCGGGTCAATGGGCTCGTAAGTAGGTCCGGCTGTAACTAAAACTTTCATCACAGGCAAAAGTTAGAATTGTTTACAAAAGTAAATCGTTACAAATAATACTTCGTGCCAAAATCTTTCAGATGTTTTTCAGCAGTCAAGTAATCGGGCATAACCTGTTCAACAACTTTCCAAAAGCGGGGCGAGTGGTCATGGTGAACCATGTGGGCAAGTTCGTGAATCAATACATAATCAACCACCTTAGGCGGGGCAAAGAGCAGCCGCACAGAAACTACAATGTTGCCATCATAGGAGCAGTGCCCCCAGAAGCTGGTAGCATATTTCATAACTATGTTCCTGACCTCTTTTTTAAAGTGGCGGCTGTTAAGCTCATGAATGCGTTCAGAAACAAGAGGATGAAAATGCTTGCATAAACATTTCGCCACAAGATAGGAACAGGCATTGGCTTCCGCTTCTTTACTTAAACCACGGGCAATAGAAAGAACAATATTGTTGCGAAAGATTTTAGCCGATGATTTGGCCAAATCGTGACATAGAATTGAAATGCCGAATTCGTGTTCGCCCACTTTCAGTATTTCGCCATTCATGTATTTGCGCTGGGGAAGGTCATCGAGCAGGTGAGGCTTGTCGCCCAGTTTTTCTTTTGCCCATTTAAGGAGGGTGGCAATATTTTTCCTTTGCTCTTCTTTGGATTGGTGGCGTGAGATGCGCAGAAGTATTCCGTTTTTATTTACGGTTACCCGGTTGTTGAATCGTTGCTCGAAAAGAACACGTACAGGAACATCCTCGCCATGCAACAAAATCCGAAATTCTTTTTCAGGAAGAATTTCTTCCTGAGGTTTGGCAACAACCGGTGACTCAAATAAGGATAACAGCATGACCGGGCGAAAATCAAAAGAAGATTGATTTGAAGGAATACGATTTTTCAACAAGCGTCAGGGCTGTTGGAATTTAGAATTTAGCGTGTAGGTTTGCCGCTGTAGCTACTTACAAAATATTCTATTTTCGCTTTCGTCATAAATGAAATTATTGAAATGAATACCAGACAACAAGAACCTGAGACACCGAACATTGAACCTGAAAAGGTGATGGAGAAATTTGCCGGAGGCATGAAATTCGACAACAAGTTTCTCGAACAGCGCAAGGTGTTTTTATGGGGGGCTGTGTATGATGAGTCAGCCGAAAAAATTGTAAACCGCCTGTTGTTCCTGGAAGCCACGGCACCGGGTAAGGATATTTTCTTTTATATCAATAGCCCGGGCGGAGTGGTTACATCGGGCATGGTGATTTATGACACAATGCAGATGATTTCGTCACCGGTACATACCATTTGCATGGGGCTTGCTGCCTCGATGGGTTCAATTTTGTTGAGTGGCGGCAAGAAAGGCAAGCGATTAATTTGGCCTAACGGACGAGTTATGATACATCAGCCCTCGCTCGGTGGAATGTACGGACAGGCTACAGATATTGAAATTACAGCGGCTGAAATTCAGAAAACGAAGGAAATAAGCGCAGAAATACTGGCAAAGAATTGCGGTAAGAAAGTTGACCAGGTGCTGAAGGATTTTGACCGCGACTACTGGATGAATGCCAAAGAAGCTATTGATTACGGAATTGTAGATGGAATTGCCGACAAGATTTAAATGCAGCTAATGACCCGTACCGACCAGAATGTAGAAACTGCGCGCCTGCAAAAGGAAATTGCGGCTTACCTCGGTATTGATTCGCAGAACCTGATTTTTAATTATAAGCAGAAGAACGAAACGGTGAGACTGGATTTAGTTACGGTTAATCCGAAGCATGAGCAGAGTTTTCTTTTTCAGTCGGTAACTGGTACGGACAAAATTGATGCACTAAAGAAGATGCTCGAATACGTGACCGAGCATTACCATAACGAAAGCAGTTTAACTATTCAGTGGATTAAAATCGGGGAGAACAAACTGCACACTTCTTATTTCCGCGCCAAGAACATGTACGAAGCCTTGGATAAGTTCTACTATGGGCGCGATATGGGTACGTATAAGATTTTCAGCATTACGCTGAACCCGGTGAGTTAGACCCCTGATCCCCAAAAGGGGAACTTTGAAAAGCACCGTTAGTCATAATCAATTTGTATTCCTCTTTCAGATAATTCACGAATAACATCTGCTGAAGATTCTGCGGTAAAACCACAGCGAAGGGAATTGTCTTTAATATTTGCAACAAATATTAATTCTCTTGAAGGGCGTTTCCAATCCATAGCAAACCATATCGGTTGCAGCCCCATTCCCCAGATTCTTAGCTGTCCTGTAAACAAGCTTGGTTGAAGTGCTTGAATAGATGCAATTTTATTAAGTGGAATTTGTTTGCTTATTCCAGAGAAGTAGTAGTGTTTAACTATAAGACTATCTTCTATAATTTGAACCAAGGAATCATTATTCATAGGGCAAAACTATTTCAACTTCTCCTTTCCCTTATGCCTGTCAGCATCGCGGATATTTTTCTTCTCTAAGTTTTTTTGAAGCGCTTCCGTCAGGTTCACTCCGGTTTGGTTGGCAAGGCAAATTAAAACCCATAGCACATCAGCCATTTCATCGGCTAAGTCAATTTGTTTGTCGCTTTCCTTGAAAGATTGTTCCCCGTATTTGCGCGAAATAATCCGGGCAACTTCCCCAACCTCTTCCGTAAGGATTGCCATGTTGGTCAGTTCGTTGAAATATTTCACGCCCTTCGATTTTATCCATTGGTCAATGGTGTCTTGTGCTTGCTGTATGGTCATGTGTTTGATTTTGTTTTTAAGTTCCCTTTAGGGGATTTAGCGGTCTTCTCCATTTCCTCTGCAATGCGTTTGGCATCATAAGCATCCAATTTCTTCAAATGCTCAACTACACTTTGGCGGCTTTCCGAATCGCGGTTTTGTGAAAGCTTGCTGGCTGCTTCAATTCGCTCAACTTTAATTTCTAAACCAACCAAGCCGCGCAAATCTTTTTCCAAAATGTTTGGCTCAATTTCTTCGTAACGCTGCGGGTTCTCCGCATGGGCGGTTTCATAACGATTCATGAGCTGGCGAAGCATGGCTTCCAGTTTTTCTCCTTCCACCAAATTTGCTTTGCCATAAACATGAACCGCTTTATAATTCCAGGTAGGAACATTGCGATGATTATACCACGAAGGCGAAACATAAGTATGAGGCCCCATGAAAATGGCGAGCACGTTACTGTTATTTTCAAAACCCTTCCACTGCGGGTTGGCACGTGCAATATGCCCGCGTAAGAGCCATTGCTCGCTTTCATCCGTTACTAACTCCAGCGGAATATGAGTTGCCCAAGGTAAGCCATCTTTAATTGAAGCCAGTGTTGCAAAGGCGAACTCGCGAATCAGTTTTTCAATTTCAACTTTGTCTTCTTCTTTAAAAAGGCTCGGAATGTACATGTAAGGTGTTGTATATTATGCCGACAAAGGTTCTAAAGATTTCATGAAGAAACAATTCTTTCTTTTTGCGTTTGTTACTATTTCACTATTTGCAGGTGCTCAATCTCCTCGAACAGTTTTAATAGAACACTTTACAAACACCCGCTGCAGTATTTGCGCTTCAAGAAATCCCGGGTTTTATTCGGTGCTGGCAAATTATCCGCAAGTGCTGCATATTTCTTATCACCCAAGCGCACCCTACTCGCAATGTTATTTCTCGCTTCAAAACCCTGCAGAAAATGACGGGCGAACACATTACTACAGTATTTACGGCTCAACCCCTGATTTTTTTCTGAATGGAAAATTGTTGCCCGGAGCAAATCCGGCAATAAATAATACGACCATTGATACAGCCCTGAATAAGCTGAGCCCCACAGAAGTGAAAGCAACGGAAGAGTTGTTCGCAACAGATTCGGTGAAGGTAAAAGTGGTTGTAAAAACCACTGGGGTTACTTCTGTTTCAAATGTGCGCTTGTTTACCGGTGTTGCGGAAGAACCGGTTTACTATAATGCAGCGAACGGGGAAACTGTTCATCACGATGTTTTTAGAAAGGCTTTAAGTGCTGTTACGGGCAATCCGTTTATACTTCCTGCGCTAAACGACAGCATAAGTTTTGATTTTACTTATGAAATTAAAAGCGGGTGGAACGCAAGCAATATTTACACGCTTGCCTTGGTTCAGCGAGAAGATACTAAGGAAGTTTTGAATGCAGCTAAATCTTTGCGGTTAGTTTCTACAGCTATAGAAGAAACTAACCGGGATGATTTTTCGGTTTATCCGAATCCATTTAGAGAAAAGCTGACAGTTGACAGTTGGCTGTTGCCAATTGAACAGTTAATACAGGTATTTGACGTTGCAGGCAGAAAAGCATATGAAAGTCCGATTAGTGCAGAGCGCGTTGTAATTAAAACTGCAGACTGGAATACGGGAGTTTACTTTTTGAAAGTCGGAAACAGAGCGAGAAGAATTGTAAAGGAATAGCTATTCCCTGTTTTTGCTGTCAATATTAATCGTTACAGGGCCATCATTTATTAGCGCTACTTTCATATCGGCTCCGAATTCCCCGCTGCCAACAGGTTTCCCTAAGTCAACGACCACCAATTTCAGAAACTTTTCATAAAGCGGAATAGCAATTTCGGGCTTTGCCGCTTTGATGAACGAAGGTCGGTTTCCTTTTTTGGTCATGGCATGAAGTGTAAACTGGGAAACTACAATTATATCTCCGTTCACATCTTTTATGGACAGATTCATTAGCCCGTTTTCGTCATTAAATATTCTCAGATTTACAATCTTTCCGCTGAGCCATTCTAAATCTTCGTTGGTATCAGCATCTTCAAACCCCGCAAGCACCAGCAAGCCTAAACCTATCTTTGATTTCACCTTACCTTCGGTGGTTACCGAAGCTTCCGAAACACGTTGGATAGTTGCTCTCATTCCCAATGCTTGTAATTCGTCCTATAATCATTCATTATGGAAAGATAATTAACATATCGCTCCTCCGAAATTTTCCCTTCCTCATACTCTTTGCGTACTGCACAACCCGGCTCGTTCTCATGAACACAATTATTGAACTTGCAGTTCTTGAGCGGCTCTATCATTTCTATAAAGTAATGCGAAATCTCTTCAGGCTTAAAATCCATAATTCCGAATTCGCGGATGCCGGGAGTGTCAATCACACTGCCGCCAAAGTTCAGGAAATGCATTTCGGCAAAGGTGGTGGTATGCATCCCCTTGCTGGTTACTTTTGAAATCTCTTGTGTTTTCAGGTCTAGCTCCGGCTGAAGGGCATTGAGCAAGGTTGATTTACCCACTCCGGAGTGTCCGGCAATGAGCGAAGTTTTGCCCTTCATCAGTTCCCTTGCTTCGTTCAAATGCTGTTGCTTTAATGCTGAAACAAAGAGAAGCTTATAGCGGATTTTTTGGTATATCTCAGAAACAAATTCCTGCTTCCTCTTAGCTTTGGCATCAAGAATATCCTGTTTATTGAAAATAATAACTGTAGGAATGTAATATGCCTCGGCTGTCATCAGAAACCTGTCAATAAATCCTGTGGAAGTACGAGGATTAGCCATAGTAACCACGAGTAGGCACTGGTCAACATTGGCCGCCAGAATTTGCCGCGCACCTTTGTGTTTAGGAGAGGAGCGGATAATGTAGTTTTCACGCTCTTCAATTTGAGTAATCACCCAACCGTCCTCTGAATCCTCTTTAATTACGGAAACCCTATCGCCCACTGCGACAGGGTTTGTATCCTTAGTTTCATCGAGACGGAAAACACCTTTTAGGCGGCAATTCAAGGTACTGCCATCTTCGGTTTTTACATCGTACCAGCTGCCCGTAGACTTTATGACCACTCCTTTCATCTGTTTATAGTGTTTTAACTTTACCTCTTACGGCACCGGGTCATAGCCATGGCCGCCCCAGGGGTGGCAACTAAGTACGCGCTTTAAAGCCAGCCATCCGCCTTTAAAAGGCCCGTGTTTTTTAATGGCTTCTGTAGCATAATCCGAACAGGTGGGCAGATAGCGGCAGCTTGGCGGCAAAACGGGCGAAAGGAAAACCTTGTAAGCCTTGATAAGAAGAAGAAAGAAAAACGACACCACTTTCGAGATCATGCTTTCGCCACTTTGGTTATACAATCAATAATTGCGCTTTCGGCATTTTTATAATCGGGCATTTCTTTACCTTTAAAAATAAGCATGAGTGCCAATTGCTGTTTGCGCTCCGCCAGTTTTTCATACAAAGAAATTTTATGTAGGCGGTAAGCCTCGCGCATCAGCCTTTTAATGCGGTTGCGGTCAACTGCCCTTTTGAAAAACTTCTTCGGAACCGAAAAACCCGCCTGGGCGGGGTAGGGGGTGTTCAGCTCGCGCACCAAATAAACAAGGGTAAACCCGTTGGTGGAAACCGGCTTACCCTTTTCAAAAAGCTGTTCTATTATTTTTGGACTCTTTAGCTTTTCGCCCCTGCCAAAAGTGTTCTTCCCTTTCAGCAGCGAAACATCGAATGGGGCAAAAAACTTAACTGCAGAAGATTTATTTGAGTTTCTTCTCGTCCGAAACGGTAAGTTTTTTTCTGCCCCTGGCTCTTCTTCGTGCAAGTACTTTTCTTCCATTTTTAGTGCTCATTCTTTCTCTGAAGCCGTGCTTGTTTGTTCTTTTTCTGCGGCTTGGCTGAAATGTCCGTTTCATTTTCTAAGATATTATGTTTTTTAAAAAGGACGTCAAAAATAAAAACTCTTTGCAGAGGGCAAACCCTAACTATTCATGGTTACCAAAAACTCCTCGTTTGTTTTAGTCCCTTTCATTTGCTGCAGTAGGAAGTTCATGGCTTCTTCCGAAGTCATGTCGGCAATATGATTCCGCAGAATCCACATGCGCTGCAATACATCTTTGTCTAACAGCAAATCATCGCGTCTGGTTGAAGACGAAACAATATCAATAGCCGGATAGATTCTTCTGTTCGAAAGCTTGCGGTCGAGTTGTAGTTCCATGTTTCCGGTTCCTTTGAATTCTTCAAAAATAACCTCGTCCATCTTAGAACCGGTATCAATCAATGCGGTAGCGATAATGGTCAACGAGCCACCGTTTTCAATTTTCCGGGCTGCGCCAAAAAACTGTTTTGGCTTGTGAAGCGCATTGGCTTCTACACCGCCCGACAGAACCTTTCCTGATGAAGGAGCGGTGGTATTGTGAGCACGTGCAAGACGGGTGATAGAGTCAAGAAGAATAACCACATCATGCCCGCACTCCACCAATCGCTTGGCTTTTTGTAGGGCGATGTTCGAAACCTTTACATGCTTTTCAGCCGGCTCATCGAATGTGGAGGCAATAACTTCGGCTTTAACGCTTCTTTCCACATCGGTAACCTCCTCCGGCCTTTCATCAACCAAAAGAACTATCAGATAAACTTCCGGGTGGTTTGCTGCGATAGCATTAGCCACCTCCTTCAAAATGGTGGTTTTGCCGGTTTTGGGCTGCGAAACAATCATTCCTCTTTGTCCTTTTCCGATTGGAGTAAAAAGGTCAATAATGCGGGTGGTATAATCATTTGCTTTGGTAAAAAGATTCAGTTTTTCAAAAGGGAAAAGTGGTGTAAGGTAATCGAAAGCTACCCGGTCGCGGACTTCCTCCGGTGAACGCCCGTTCAGAGTTTCTACTTTAAGCAGAGCAAAATATTTTTCACCCGTTTTAGGCGGTCGGATATATCCGCGCACCGTATCACCGGTCTTTAGGCCAAACAATTTTATCTGCGATGGAGAAACATAAATATCATCGGGCGAAGAAAGGTAGCTGTAATCAGAAGAACGAAGGAAGCCATAACCATCGGGCATCATTTCCAAGACACCCTCACCTTCAATAATAGCATCGGTTTCTACACTGAAAATATTCGGATTCTTTTTCTGCTGGTCGTCATTTGTCCGCTCATAGGTGGGAGTTGTTTCGTACGAAGATGTGCGGGCTGATTCGCTTGTTGCCGTCACCTCCGCAGTTTCGTTATTTTCAGCCCCAACAGTTCTTTCTTCGGTAGCACCCGAAACATCTTCCTCGTCCCCTTCCCTTTTTGTTTTGAGATCCGGGTCAATGGGTTTGCGGATCCTGTGCCTTTTCCGGTCTCTGTTGCGGTCACCATCGTCTGGCTGCTGCTCGCCCGGGCTGAGCGCCTGCGCATCCAAAATCTTAAGGATAAGTTCCTGTTTTTCCTGCTTGTCTGCGCCTTTGATTTTTAGTTTTTCACCGATTTCCCGAAGCTCGGGGAGAATCATGTCGTTTAACTGGAGAATGTCGTACATGCTGATTGTTTGATTGTATGAAGTTTATTTATTGGAATGAAAAGTCATTTGCGAATTCAAAAACACATTGCGTGTAATATCAGAAAACCATTTTGTCCCTCAGGATTTTGAAAGTAAATTATAGTTGGAATCGGGCTAATCTCCGGGAGAACGAACTTGGATAACAGCGCAATGTTAGGCAAAGTTTTCTATTCACCAAATTTTTTTCGATATCCGGAAACAATTAGCGAAAACCTCTCATTACCATTTGATATATTCACCGCTCGAAAAATTGATAAGATGCTAGAAATAGCCGTAATACGAAACCATACTGACGGAGTAAAACAAAGGCTCACCAAAAAGAATTTCAGAGAATTGGGTTTGGTGGATGACGTATTGGCTGCTGATGAAACCCGCAGACATACACAAACAAAGCTTGACGAAAATCTGGCTAAACAAAATGCAATTGCAAAAGAAATCGGTGAACTTTTCAGACAAGGAAAGAAAGATGAAGCTGAGAAGAAGAAAGTAGAAACTGCCACATTGAAAGAGCAGTCGAAACAATTGGAGGCCGAACTCACAAAAGCAGAAGAAGCGGTTAAAAACATTCTTGTCCTCATTCCCAACACGCCTCACCAGTCTGTTTCTGTGGGGAAATCACCTGAAGAAAACGAAGTGGTAAAAACTGTTGGTGAAATTCCAAAGTTGTCAGATGATGCTTTATCTCATTGGGACTTAGCTAAGAAATATGACCTGTTTGATTTAGAGCTCGGTGTGAAAATTACCGGTGCAGGGTTCCCCGTTTATAAAAAACAGGGCGCAAAACTTCAACGAGCACTAATTAGCTTCTTTCTTGACAAGGCCATAGAAGCCGGTTATACAGAAGTAATCCCCCCTCACCTGGTAAACGAGTCAAGCGCCTTTGCCACAGGGCAGTTGCCCGACAAGGAAGGTCAGATGTATATTATCGGACTAGATAATTTTTACATGATTCCAACTTCAGAAGTACCGGTAACAAACATTGTGCGCGATGAGATTCTGGAGAAACTGCCCCTGAGGTTTGCTGCATATTCTCCCTGCTTCAGGCGCGAAGCCGGCTCTTATGGCAAAGATGTCCGCGGATTAAACCGTGTTCATCAATTCGATAAAGTGGAGATTGTTCAGATTGCACATCCCGACAAAAGCTATGAAGTTCTGGTAGAAATGTGCAATCATGTTGAGTCGCTGCTTCAAAAGCTTGAACTGCCGTATCGCATCTTGCGCCTGTGTGGTGGCGATATGAGTTTTGCTTCGGCTCTCACTTACGATTTTGAAGTTTACAGCACGGCTCAAAAACGCTGGCTCGAAGTAAGTTCTGTTTCCAACTTCGAAACTTTTCAAAGCAACCGGCTGAAAACCCGTTTCCGCGATGAGTATAAAAAAACAAGGCTGGTTCATACACTGAACGGAAGTGCCTTGGCTCTGCCGCGAATTGTAGCTTCTCTTCTGGAAAATCATCAAACAAAGGAAGGAATAAAAATTCCTGCAGCACTTCAGCCTTATACGGGTTTCAATCAGATTGTTTGACCCCCCCTGATTTTACTGGCTATTATTCGTACAATTTAAATGATTGAGGTGTAAACTTATTGGTACAATAGATATGTAAATTATAAGGTTTCTACGGCTAACTAATTTTTAATAGGTACTCTAAAAACCCCCAAAACCCCCACGGATAAAGGGTTTTAAAGAGCAATTAACTTTCTGTTTATAACAAATCGCTATGTGCAGCCACATTGGCACCATAATAGCTAAACTTGAACTGCCTAATAGGAAACAATATGGCAGGTGCAGAATTAAAAGCCGATTATTATCAAACGGATTCATTCATGAAAACAGAAGCAGTTTCTTCCATGAATGTGATGTTAGTGGCTTTCTGTCTTATTCTGATAGGTTTTGTTGTGCTCAATTGCAGGATGAGCAAAACACTTTCGCAAAACCAGGCTCAAACCGAGCAACGGATTGAACTAAGATAGCTCTCTACCGAACAATTGCAACTTTCTTTGTTGCGGTTTCTTTTTCCGTTTCTAACCGAATGATATACATACCTGCAGGTAAAAATGCAATGTCAGCACTGCTTAACTCAGGAGGTAATATTTTTTCAAAAAGCTGGTTACCTGCCAGGTCAAAAATTTTCATAAGTACCGTGCTTTCAACTTCATTTTGAATTTGGATCATTCCGCTTGAGGGATTAGGGTATATACTCCAATGAGTTATTAGGGTTTCATTTAAAGAAGAATATCCTATAGCGTACTGAACTGCGCGATTCGCGTTTACTCTGCCGTATCCCAACTCCCGACTCCATGTACCGTTTGTAAAAACGGAATCATAGGAATATCCTCCCGTTTTATCACAGGTTCTGGCAATAATTGTCCGAATATCTTCTCCCGACAGGTCGGGACGGACTGATAACAACAAGGCGCCAACTGCAGCCGCATTCGGGCACGCAGCCGAAGTTCCGTTAAATGCGAAATAATAATCACCAGCCGCATTATACCCTTTGTTTCCCCGCATGTCAGTAGTAGTAATTTTTACTCCAGGTGCACTGAAATCAAGATTAGCCCCGAAATTCCCACCCCACCAGGTCTCACCGCTGCAATCGTTCGGGCTCTTGCGTTCATCGCACATGGTGGTTGCATTTACAGCTATAGTATGGGGCAGTTTCGAAGGCCAAATTGGACCTTCTATACTGTCATTATCGTTGCCGCTACTGAAAAACATGGCTATTCCCTTTCCATTTCGCGCATTTGTATATGCCTGCTGAATAGCATCATCAACCGGTTGTGTCCCTCCAGGTAGGATTCCGATAATAGATGCAGGCAAACCCCATGAATTGCTTAAAATATCAGCTTCAGCTACGCTCCATGACCAGCTGATGGCATCGGAAAAAGCAGCAGCCGTTGACAGAGGAATCGGTTCAGCACCCGGAGAAAGCCGCACATAATAAAAGGCTCTTACTGGAATCAGTTTACACGAAGGTGCAACACCGGCAACTCCAAAATTGTTGTCTTTGGTTGCACCCACAATACCCGCACAACAGGTTCCATGTCCGTCATTAGGGAAAACAGGTGTAGGAAAACCATCGGTTGAATCGCCAATGGCATCGTGACCAGGCAGAATATTTTGTCTTAGGTCAACATGTAGCGTATCCACACCAGAATCAATAATTACAACTTTAATAGCAGAGTCACCGGTTGTAATTGTCCAGGCGCTGTCAACATCCATATCGGCATCGGGTGTTCCGTTTCCCTGAGCTGAAGAACCTGTATTGGCGATGTTCCATTGGCGGAAATAATACTGGTCGTTTGAAGTAACGAGGGGGTTCAGTAAATAATTTGGCACGGCATATTCTACCCAGTTTTCGTCCAAAAATTTTTTACAAACATCTACGGTGTTGTTACTCGCAAACTTTGAATTACTGATTTTATAGAGGTCCGGGATATACTTATCGGCATTTACCACGCCCAAATTTACCTCCCTGAGTTTTTCCAAAAGTAATAGTTCGGAGGTCTTGCCTTGTAGTTTCACAAAAAACTCATCAAGCACCCCAGCATAATTTTTGCCATCCGTTATAAAAAATGAAACAAATCTTACTTCAGGAACGGAGAAAAAGAATTTCTGCGCGGCATCGAAACCGGTTACAAAACAAATGGTAAGGTCAGGTGACTCTATATGAACAAAGTGATTAACCAGACCTGATGAGTAAATGATTGCCTCTTTCTCTGCATCAGAAACGGTGTGCTGAAAAAACAAAATTAACCGGTCTTTCGCTATGTGATTTCTATAATCCTCAAAATTATCGGCAAAAAGAGTTTGTGAAACAATAAGAACAATTGCGGCAAGGAAATATCTCATCCAAAAATTTTTCATTAAATGTAAACATCCAAAATTTATACCCTCTTCGGAAACCACGGGAAAAAAGCGTTCGTATTTTTTTTGTACTGGATGTATTCATCGTTGCCCTCATATTTCTTCTCAAGCATGGTAACACCGGAAACTTTAAGAAGAAGATAGGTAATAGTAGCAGGTGCTAAAACAGAAAGATACCATTTGCCGGATGGCACTGCCAGAAGAAAAATTCCCCACCACATAACCGCTTCTCCAAAATAATTCGGATGACGGCTGTATTTCCACAAGCCGGTTTTCATCACTTTGGCTTTATGCGGATGCGGGTCGCTTTTAAAAACATACATTTGCCAATCGCCCAAAACCTCAAAGAAAAAGCCAATTACCCAAACAGCGCAGCCAACCGGATAAAGAAACTTATACGAGCGATTGATATCGGTATCGGTATTTACCACAATCACGGGCAACAAATTGATAAACATTACTAGTCCTTGAAGCATAAATACCCGAAAGAAAGAACGCATAACCACTTTATTGCCCCACTCTTTCCTCCAATTGGCATACCTGAAATCTTCAGACCGCCCCCAGTTGCGCACTGCTATATAAAATGACAAGCGTGTCCCCCAAAGTATAACTAAGTAACTCACCAGACGCTGGTGAAAGTTCTTATCGCCATAAATAGATAATGTAACAATAGCAACTACAATGAAACCTATACCCCAGCCCACATCAACAATACTGTTATCTTTTTTTATCTGGGCAATGCAGAACATAACGCACATAAATGAAAAAATGCAAAACGCGGAGAGCAGAAACGGATTCATGTTCTAAAGATAACAGGATTTGCAATTGACCCTAAAGTTCTAATGATTTGTCTCTTTCTTCTTCCCGATTAACTTAGCAAGGTGAACCTGACCATTGACATAGGGAATACTGAGGTGAAATTCGGTTTGTTTGAAAAAGACAAGATTGAGCAGGTTTTCGATAAGGATACTCCCCTAAATAAGATTATAGCGAAGCATAAAATAGAAAAAGCGATTATTTCGAGAAGCGGTTCTGATAGAAAGGTCCTCGCTATTCAGAAAAAGCTAAGGACAAAGAAGATAGAGACACTTATTCTATCACACCAAACAAAGCTTCCTATAAAAATTCTTTATAAAACACCTGAAACACTGGGGGTGGACAGAATTGCGGGAAGTGTTGCCGCGCAAACATTGTTTCCAAAAAATAATATTTTGAAAATTGATTTCGGCACCTGTATAACTTACGATTTTGTTAATATTAACCGAGAATACCTGGGAGGCGCTATTTCTCCGGGTATAGGTATGCGTTTTCTTGCCATGCATGAGTTTACCAAAGACCTTGACTTGGTTTTTTACCGAGACATACGTTCGCACGAACTCATTGGAAAAGATAGTTACAGCTCTATTGTAAGCGGAGGTGTAAACGGAGTAGTTTATGAGGTCAGTGGAATAATAAAAGAGTATAAGAAGCGTTATCCGAACCTGAAAGTAATTGCAACAGGTGGTAATATGTCTTTGTTTGTGCCTCTGCTCAAATATAAGATATTTGCCCGCCCCTATTTGGTACTTGAAGGATTAAACAGGATACTGACTTATAATGTTTCGAAGAAAATATAAATTTTCCCCCCGTTTTTATTTCAGATTTTTTGTTGGAGTAATTATTCTTTTCCCATTTAATCAAGGCTTTTCACAAGCATCTTCTCCTTACTCTCGTTTCGGACTCGGTTACCTCCGGTCAACAGTTTTCTCAGCAAACAAAGGCATGGGTGAGCTGGCTGCACCTTATAACAGCGGTGTAAACATTAACTATACTAATCCGGCTTCTTACGCTTCCTTGACGAGAACCACCATCGAGTTCGGTGCAAACTTTGACGGTGTAAATATTTTTGCCGGAGATTCAATATACCGGGCAAACCAGGGCTCAATCAATCATTTTGCTTTAGCTTTTGTTCCGAATGCCAAACGTGCAAACTGGGCAATCAGCATGGGTCTCCTTCCGTACACTAACATCAATTACAATTTTGTTCAGAACTTTAATGATGCTTCAATTGGGCCATTCAAGGAAACATTTACCGGCAAAGGCTCACTTTACCAGGTATATTTAGGCGGGGCGTTTAAAGTGAAAGGGTTTTCGTTCGGGGCGAATACAGGATTTTTGTTCGGAAAGTTAGATTATCTGAAAGCGATTTCATTTCCTGATAGTATAAGTGCATATACTACCCGCAATATTACCAACATGAACGTAAAAAGTTTTATTTATAATGTTGGGATACAGTACCAACGGAGAATTTATCACAACAACAATGAGCCCGATGCGCGTAACGATATTTTTGTAACAACCGGTATTTACGGTTCAGGAGGAATGAAGTTAGACGCTGTTCTTTCCAACTACTGGGAACGATATATCATTTCCGGTATTTCTTATAATTCGGATACGGTTCAGGCAAATTTCAACCGCAAAGAAAAAATCAATTTGCCTTTCAACATCGGTGCTGGTGTCATGTTCGGTAACGAAAGATTCTGGATGATTGGAACTGATTTTAAGTTTATGAACTGGAAAAATTACTCCTCCCCCCTGGATAATGCCGGGCTTAAAAACAGTTGGCGCATTTCCATAGGTGGACAGATAACTCCGAAGTACGATGAACTCAGAAAATACTTCAGCCGTGTTCAGTACAGACTTGGCGCATATTTTGGGAAAAGCGAAATTAATTTCGGCAAGAGCAGCCCTGTAAATGAATTAGCGGGAACGATTGGGTTGGGCTTTCCGTTCAAATCAGTGGCGCGCCTTAATCTCACCGGTGAGTTCGGTACTCGAGGAGGAAGCGAAAAGTCAACCATCCGTGAAACTTTCTATCGCATTACTTTCGGATTTGTATTGAATGATATCTGGTTTGTAAAACGCAAATTCGATTAATATGAATTCAGAATTCAAAATTCAGAATTCAAAATTTTTTAAATCATTTTTAGCAACCTCCTTTCTGCTTCTTTTCTGCTCCTGTAAAAATATTTTGGACGAAACCAAACTCATCACGTCAAGAGCTAATGTGAAAATTGAAAAAGGTGAAAATGTTGAAATCAACTATTCCGATAACGGGGTGGTCCGAATACAGGCGAGCGGGCCAACCGCCACCCGCTATAACACCGAAAAACCGTACATTGAGTTTTCAAATGGAATTAAAATCGTGTTTTATGATGCAAATCATAACGTGGAAAGTACACTTACGGGCAAATACGCTACAGCCATTGAAAACAGCAGGTCAATGACCGCGCGTGATAGTGTGGTGGTGGTGAACAACAAAGGAGAAGTGCTGAACACAGATGAGTTAATTTGGGATGAAGACAAAAAAATTATTTACTCCAACTCATTTGTGAAAATTACCACCGCTGATGAAATTATTTACGGCAAGGGGATGACTGCCAATGAAAATTTTACCGATTATGTCATCAAAAGCATTAGCGGAAAAATAAAGGTAAAAACCAGCGATCTGGATTAAATATAAAACATGAAGTTTCTCCGGTATCTTGAAAAAGCCTGGATAGTAGCGGCTGCCGCTTCATTAGCGGTGATGATTTACAACATCATCACTCTCCGGGTTTTCGACAACCATGTTTACTTCCCGCTCCTATGTGGAATGTTTTGCATTTTGATTTGGCTCAACATCCGCGGGCAGCGCAAGTTCAGAGAAAAAATTTTTAGCGAAAAAGAGAAGAGCGGAGTTTCTGAAAAGAAGTAGGTTTTCTTTCCTTCGCCCATAAAAGCGAGCCATCACCGTAACTTAAAAACCGGAAATCCTTTTCTAGTGCATAATTGTAAATTTTCTTCCAGTCATCATCCGCAACAGCAGCAACTAATAAAAGTAAAGTTGAATTTGGTTGATGGAAATTAGTAATCAGGGCATTCGCAATTTTTAGTTTGTAAGGCGGGGCAATCAGGATGTGAGTTTTGCAGAGAAGCCTTTCGGAATTGTTTTTCTTCAGCCAAGCAAGCAAAGATTTAAGCGCATCTTTTACCGGTATGTTCTCTTTCAGTTCATAAGCATCCCATTGCCGTATTTCCAACTCTTGGAGGGAAGAGGCTGGATTAACTTTTGCCTTTGCTCCCAGCAAATACAGTGTTTCTATAGTGCGCAGTGAAGTGGTACCTACAGCAATAATATTTTGCTCTAACGAACGGAGGAGGGTTTCAATCATTTCTATCTTTACATCAATTACTTCGCCATGCATTTCGTGCTCCTCCATCCTGTCACTTTTTACCGGTTTAAAGGTTGCAGCACCAACATGCAGTGTTACGAATTCTGTTTTAACACCCTTTGCTTTCAGCTTTGCAAAAACTGCATCTGTGAAATGTAATCCCGCGGTAGGAGCAGCCACGGAGCCCTCCTTTAATGCATAAATTGTTTGATACCGGTTGGAGTCAATTTCTTCTGTATCTCTGTTTAAGTATGGTGGAATAGGAAGTTTACCTGCCTTTACAAGAATTTCGGCAAAAGTAAGTTGCTGTGGAGTCCATGTGAATTCTATCTTAAAAGTTCCGGTCATCCGGTTGTATATTTCAGCAGTAAGAGTGTGATTTTCGCCAATCTGATGAAGTTTGCTTTCTTTCCATTTTCCTGCCCTGCCTACCATACAAAGCCACTTGGCACTTTCTGTTTTCGCCATCGCATTAGTTATTTCCTCTGTCTTTCCGGCAGGTTCCAAACAAAAAACTTCAATATGTTCACCGGTTGAATTTCGGAAAAACACCCGTGCCGGAATTACTTTGGTATTATTAAAAACCAGCAGAGAATTTTTGGGAATATGTTGGGCTACGTTTCTGTAAACATCTTCAGAAATTTCCACGTCCCGGTAAATAAGCAATTTGGCTGCATCTCTTTCAGGCAAGGGGTATTTGGCAATTCGCTCTTCCGGCAAATCGTAAGTGTAATCATTGATTCGGAGTTCTTTCGGGTGCATGAGTTATTGCAAAATAGAAAAAGCCCCGAAAATTTTCGGGGCTTTCAATTAGTTGCGGGAAGCTGCCTCAGTGCAACTCCCGCTGTATTTTCGATTCTACGAACAACCCATAGAGTTGCCGCAGTTGATGCATTTGTAGCAAGTGCCGCTGCGAATCGTAATGTTTCCGCAAACGTTGCATGGTGGCGCATCGCCCATCATGTCGCCCGCCAGTTTGTTGAATCCCTCCATTGAATTTGTAGCTAAAGTCATTTTCTTCTCTGCTTTCATTTCCGGTGTTTCTTTCTTAACCGGTTTGGGAGTTTCTTTTACTTCAGGATGAACATTTATGGCCTTGGTTTGAATAGGCTCTTCGGAAATTTCCGTGGTCAAATCCATGGTATCGCGCTCGCGCATGCTCAGTTCACTGGGTGTTACGTGCACTAAATCGGTGCGTTGTAAATATTCGAACGCTAATAAGCGGAAAATATAATCTACTACCGAGGAAGCATTCTTGATATTCGGATGGTCAACCATTCCGCTCGGCTCAAAGCGCGTGAATGTGAACTTGTTTACAAACTCATCCAGCGGAACTCCATACTGCAAGCCAATGGAAACCGAAATAGCAAAGCAGTTCATCAGCGAACGGAACGAAGCTCCCTCCTTGTGCATATCCACAAAAATTTCTCCGAGTGTTCCGTCATTGTATTCACCTGTGCGGACAAAAACTGTCTGCCCGCCTATTTTCGCTTTCTGTGTAAAACCTCTGCGTTTATGCGGAAGCTTTTTCCGCTCAACAATCCGTGAAAGCTCGCGCATAAAATGTGTGTCTGTTGACTCCTGCATCATTATCCGGGCGGCTTCCAGAACTTGTTCGGGGGTCAGCTTGCTAAAAGTATCTGCGGGTTCCCGAGTTTGTGCAGGTGCCGCTGTAGCAGTTTCCTTTTTGTCTTCTTTTTCTTCATCCTTTTTATTGGCAAGCGGCTGTGAAAGTTTGCAGCCATCGCGGTAAAGTGCATTGGCTTTTAACCCAAGTTGCCAGGATAGTTCGTAACATCCCTCAATGTCTTGAACAGTTGCTTCGTTCGGAAGGTTTATGGTTTTTGAAATGGCTCCGCTGATAAATGGCTGAACTGAAGCCATCATGCGGATGTGACCATGCGGATGAATAAACCGAACTCCCTTAGTCCCGCATTTGTTGGCGCAGTCGAAAACAGGAAGATGTTCTTCTTTTAAATATGGAGCGCCTTCCACAGTCATCGTCCCACACACATATTCGTTAGCCGCTTCAATTTCTTCTTTACTAAAGCCCAGTTCGCGAAGCAGGTTGAAATTGGTAGCGTTGTATTGCTGCGAAGTAAAGCCAAGGCGCTGGAGCGTTTCTTCACTCAAAGTCCAGACGTTGAAAGCAAAAGTAATATCGAAAGCAGAGGGAAGTTGTGCTTCAACTTTCTTTACATCATTCGCAGTGAACCCACAGGCGCGAAGAGAATCGGCATTGATATGGGGACAACCTTCCAGCGATGCATGACCCTTCGCATATTTTACAATGGCATCAATTTCTGATGTTGCATAACCGAGGTTTTCGAGAGCTGCGGGAACACACTCGTTTACAATTTTGAAATAACCGCCACCTGAAAGTTTTTTGAATTTCACCAGGGCGAAATCAGGTTCAACACCTGTTGTATCACAATCCATCAGCAAGCCGATAGTTCCGGTTGGAGCAATTACCGTAGCCTGGGCGTTACGGTATCCGTAAGTTTCACCAAGTTGCAGAGCTTCATCCCATGAAGTGGTAGCGGCTTCAAGCAAATAGCCCGGGCAATGTTTGGGGTCAATTCCCTGCGGTTTTATTTCTATGCCTTCATACGAAGTGGCATCGGCATTGTAAGCGGCAAGGCGATGATTGCGCATTACACGAAGCATGTGTTTCTTATTTCTTTCATAGCCCGGAAAAGGGCCGAGTGCAGCTGCCATCTCAGCTGAAGTTTTGTAAGAAACTCCCGTCATGATTGCGGTAATTGCTCCGCCAATAGCGCGTGCTTTGTCGCTGTCGTATGGAATTCCCGAAACCATCAACACACTTCCAAGGTTTGCATAACCTAAACCAAGCGTTCTAAATTCATAAGAAAGCTGAGCTACTTCTTTGGAAGGGAACTGAGCCATGAGGACTGAAATTTCCAACACAGTTGTCCAAAGACGGCTCATGTGTTCGAAACCTTTTACATCGAACACAAGCGTTTTATCGTTAAAGAACTTTCTCAGGTTGAATGAAGCAAGGTTGCAGGCAGTGTTATCTAAAAACATATACTCGCTGCAAGGGTTCGAAGCGCGAATTGGCCCATCCTCAGGGCAAGTGTGCCACTCATTTATGGTAGAGTCATACTGCACACCGGGGTCTGCGCAACGCCAGGCTGCTTTGGCTATCAAGTCCCACATCTCGCGCGAAGGAATTGATTTCATGATGCGCTTATCGGTACGCGCAAGAAGATTCCAGTTTTCTCCTTTTTCCAAAGCATGGAAAAAAGAGTTGGGAACGCGAACCGAGTTATTTGAATTTTGTCCGGCAATAGTTCTGTAGGCTTCCCCCTCATAATGCGAATCATATCCTGCGTCAATCAATGCTGCCGCTTTATCTTCCTCTTTCATTTTCCATTCTATAAAATCCACTACTTCAGGATGGTCGAGGTCAAGGCAAACCATTTTGGCAGCGCGTCTTGTAGTGCCTCCAGATTTAATAGCACCCGCGGCAGCATCGCCAATCTTCAAAAAACTCATCAAACCACTCGAAGTTCCTCCGCCTGAAAGTCTCTCACCCTCTCCTCTTATGTTAGAAAAGTTAGTTCCCACTCCCGAGCCGTATTTAAAAATCCGCGCTTCGCGAATCCACAAGTCCATGATTCCGCCACCATTTACCAAGTCGTCATCTACACTTAGTATAAAGCAGGCATGGGGCTGCGGACGCTCGTAAGCCGAAGTGGATTCTTCGAGCTTTCCGGTTTCGGGGTTTACAAAGTAATGACCTTGCGGTTTTCCTTTAATTCCATAAGAAGAGTAAAGACCGGTATTAAACCACTGTGGAGAATTGGGGGCAGCCATTTGAGCCACCAGCGAGTAAACCAACTCATCATAAAATACATCAGCATCTTTCTTGGAAGCGAAATAGCCATAGCGGTCGCCCCAGCTCCTCCAGCAATCTGCCAGGCGATGCGCCACTTGTTTAATAGAACGCTCGCCCCCGAGTGTTCCGTCTGGCTGGGGAACTCCAGCCTTGCGGAAATATTTTTGCGCAAGAATATCGGTAGCTACCTGGCTCCAGCCCTTGGGCACTTCCACATTATACATTTCAAAAACTGCATCGCCAGCAGGGTTGCGGATTACGGATGAACGCAACTCGTACTCAAATAAATCGAACGGTGACACTGCATCTTTGGTATAAAGACGCTCAAACTTCAAACCTGTTTTCTTCTCGTTCTTTTTTGCCATAACTTTATGTTTGTAGATATTTAAAATCGCTGGAGAATTTTTTTAAACGAAAACGAATTTATCTTTCGCCTCAAAATTTCAGATTCTCTTTTTTCCACAGAAAATGTGCAAATGCGGTGCGTATGTTTTGAAACGTAGAATTGGCGCGAATCTTTTGTGTGGAAAACTGTTTTTCATTTTTAATGTCCTTAAAGTTAGGAAAATTCAGGGAAATTTTTTTTGTGATTTAGCTGAACGCAGATTAAATTAATAAGCGGCAATGAAAAGGTTTTTTTGCATTTTGGGAGTGTTGGTGCTTTGCGGGAATTGCGTTTACGCACAAAAGGAAGATTACCAATGGCTTTTAGGGTACATCAACTCTGCTCATGTAGTTAGTGACACAGCAGGAGGTTGTAAATTAGACTTCAATTACTCTCCTGCTGATACTTCATTAGCCATTAGGCTTGCAGATTTTGACGGGTGTAATGTCAGCTATTGTGATAAGAATGGCAACATCATGTTTTATTCTAATTGTGCGGACGTGTTTGATTCCAGAGATTCGGTGATGGAAAATGGAGATACTATTAATCACGGAGAATTTTGGAACGCTTGGCATTCCAGTAATCGATATCATGGCATGCCAATGGTTCAAGGTATCTTAGCGTTGCCAGGAAGTAAAGATTCTACCCAATATTTTCTGTTTCATTTTCCGTTGAGATTCTGCAATTTACCAAGTGGTATTAATACTTACATCACAGACACAATGTATTCCACAGAAATTGATATGAAAGGAAACTTCGGTTATGGAAATGTGGTTGCCAAAGATGTTCCTATTACTACAGACTCTCTTTATGGTTCGGTAATGTCGGCAGTAAAACACGGCAATGGAAAATATTGGTGGATAATAAAACCTTACTACATCGGTAAGAAATACTACAAATTCCTTTTAGATGAAACCGGAATACATCTTCACGATATACAAAGCATAGGCGGTTATCATACTGGCTGGGGCAATCTTGGTTACAGTTGCTTTTCAAATGATGGAGAAAAATATTTTAGAGTAAACGCGACTGATGGGGTTTGGATGTTTGATTTCGACAGATGTACTGGTCAAATGAGCAGCCCTATTCATATTCTTTATCCTTTCCCAACTGATTCGGTAGTTCTTGTGGCCGGAGTTGCTGTATCACCCAATGACAGGTATTTATACGTTTCATGTACCGGCTTCGTATTACAATATGATTTGCAAGCGAATCCCATTGAATCTGTGGTTGATACTGTGGAATTTGTAGATGTGTACGCTGACCCGTACCCAACTCAGTTTTTTATGGAACAATTAGGTCCCGATGGAAAAATATACTTGAATCATCCCAATACTGTAAGAACCTTACATGTAATTAACTTACCTAACGAACCGGGAACGAATTGCTATTTTGTAAAAAACGGTATTCCGCTACCAACCTTAAACGCTTTTAGTTTACCCAACTTCCCCAACTACCGCCTCGGTCCTTTAACCGGAAGTTCTTGTGATACACTTACTGATTTAAATGACGAGGCAAAAGCTGAAAAGGAAAAAATACTCAAAGTGTTTCCCAATCCTACAACTGATTTTGTTGTTGTAGATTATGGCTTCACAGATTAGAGCAAAGGAGATATAAGTGTAGAGATTACCGATGGGTTGGGTAAGGTAGTTTTTGAACGTGAGCTACCAAGGTATTCTGGTTTTCAGAAACTCAATGCTGTTTCCTTTTCTTCCGGTTTTTATACGGTTTACATTAAACGCAACGGGCAGGTAGTGGCGGGAGCAAAATTTTTAAAGAGTTGAGCCGCAGGACAATTTCACTCAATGGCCCAACTTTAAATTCCACAAAGCGCTTGTTTTAAATTAGTTAGAGTGGTAAGGGAGTCCGGATAAGTAATAGCAGGAACTTAAGTTCGGGATATGTGCGCAAAGGCCCAATCCCTCAGTGTTAAAGCCGTAAGTTTATTTTTTTTCAGCTCGCAATTTATTTTTGAAGTTGTTCAATCAGTTTTTGCTGTTCTCGTATAGCTTTGGCAAGCACGGGATTCATGCCCACATAGTTTACTGATTAAACTCAAACCGTATATCGGGTTTCATCAGCTTGTCATAGCTTTGAATCACCAGTTCGGGTACACCTGCTCCGTGTTTAGTGTCATGAAACCTATTTGAGGTTCTTTAGCCAGATTCATCCTACTGAATTTGTCCTTAACTAAAAAAATACTTGCCTGCAAAAGACTTGTAAAACAAGAATATCAATTAACGCGAATCGCTACAATTCGCGCGTTGCGCATTACAGCAGGATACGTACCGCTGTACCCGCTGAACTTGATATTCACGGTAGCGTTTCCGGCATAAGTAACATAAATCGTATGCGCCACGGGAACAAACTCGGTAAGACTGTTTGCCAGAGCAGGCCAGCCTTGTGCAAATACAGTGGTGCCGTCATCGAACTGGTACTGAGCGCATGCAGCACTGCAATTACCGGCAAGGTCAGCCGAAAAAGAAATAACATAAGTACCGGCAGTAAGCGCTATCGATGTTTTGGTTACCAAAGCTGTACTGGTTGACTGTGCCGAAGTAGGTGTGCTCGAATTCTGGTAAACCGTAAGTGTTCCACCGCCCGCACCGGTTGGTCCGGTAGGCCCCGTTGGCCCGGCAAGGCTCGCACCCGTTGGCCCCGTAGGTCCGGTAGTCCCCGTATTTCCGTTATTACCATTGTTACCGGTTGCACCTGTTGCACCGGTGGGGCCTGTCATCCCGCCCCCGGCACCGGTAGGGCCCGTTGGACCTGTACCGCCCACAATGCCCGCGTTACCCTGAATACCTTGCGCACCTGTAGGCCCAGTAGCTCCGGCATTGCCCTGAATACCTTGGGCACCGGTAGGCCCTGTAGCCCCTGCATCACCCTGAATGCCTTGTAAACCTTGTGGCCCTGTCGGGCCGACACTGCTGCCGGAATTTTCGGCATACAATGCATACGGAACGCTAATGAGTTGTGTAGTACCCATGTCGGTGTAGCTGGCTCCACCGGTTACATCAATTTCTACTTGCAAAAACTTGCTGCCGCTACCCCAGTTAATACCGTTAAAGCTTCCGCCCACTACTGTACCCCCTCCTACAACCACCGTAATAAGCCCGAACTGGTTAGTGATGCCCGAATTGGTTTCACGGTAAACCACCGCACCGGTGGGGCTTCCGTCATAAATAGTAAAGCGAAGCCCAACACCTTGGTTCTGAACAATACTGCCTGCTGCATTTCGGATCACGGCTTGGTAGTTCATCTTTTGGGGAACCTGTGCAGAACATTCAAAAACATATAATTGACAAGTTGCAATAAATGCAAATAGAGAAAGGAAATTGTAAACTTTTTTCATTACACTTGGGTTAGTATGTAAATAGAGGTGAAAGTTAAATGCAAATCTGAGAAAAAAGAATTTTAGGAAAATTAAAAAGCGTTTAGCAAAATATAAAGCGGGAAAATATGTTACCTTAGCTCACTCCTGAAAGTTTTTTACAGTTATGCTTGGCTTAACCAAACCTGAAAAGAAAATTTTAGTTGCGGTGCTTTCGATTCTGATGGTACTATGTACCATGGCTTATTTAGCTCATCGCAACAGCCAACGGCTGATTGCCGCCTCCGAAATGATTGAGCAATCGGAGGAGATAAAGTACCACATTACCGAGGTGCTTTCTTCATCGGCCGATTTGGAAACCGGAGTAAGGGGATATGTCATTACTGGCAATGAAGAATACCTAGAGCCGACTATTCAGGCTATGGCGGGTGTTTTTGTTCACCTGGAGCAGCTCAATTCCTCTGCCGGTATTACCGAAAATCAAAAAAAACAAACGGACCGTTTGAGGAAACTGGCTCAACAAAAAATAACCATCACCAACCGTACTATTGAGCTGCGGAGACAAAAGGGGATGGCGGATGCTTCTGCATTGATAACAAAAGGTGAAGGATTAGCATTGATGAACGAAATACGGTCAATTACTGATGACATGATACGCGAGGAAGACACACGCCTTCAAAAGCTCAAAGCCGAAAGTAAGGAAAGTATAAGCGGGTTTGCTTTTGCCTTTTACCTGTTATTGCTCAAAATAGCAATAACTGTAGGTAGTGTTGTTTTCTTATTGGCATTTTATTTCCGAAACCGGAGGAAAGCTGAAAAGGAATTATCAGAGAGCAAAGAATTGTTTCAAAATGTTCTTGACCATACTTCATCGCCTATTTCAATTAAGGATCTTTCGGGGCGGTTTATCCTGATAAACAAAGCTTATGAGAGTTTGTTCTTTGTCAACAAAAACCATATTACTGAAAAGACCGTTCATGACCTGTTCCCCAAAAAGGTAGCCGATGACATAAGACATTCGGACCTGGAGGTTATTAAGCATCAAAAACAGTTAATGATAGAAGAATCAATGCCACGTCTTGGTGAAACAAGACACTTTACTTCGCTCAAGTTTCCATTGTTCGATGCCAATAAAATACCCTACGCCATATGTAGCATCTCAACCGATGATACCGATAAACTGAAAACCGAGAAGCAGCATAGAGAACAAATGGCTCGCATTCTGGATTTGTTTAACAATGCTCCTTGCGGTTACCAGGCTGCCAATGTTGATGGAATCATTATTGAAATGAATGACACTCTGCTCCGTTGGCTGGGGTACACCCGCGAAGAAGTGATAGGCAAGATGCATATTCGAAATTTTGTAAGTCATGAAAGTATGGAGCAATATGCCTACTATTATCCCCGTCTTCGTACCGGAGAACTGCGTTCAATATTTGATGTGGAAGGCGCTTATGTGAAAAAAGACGGCTCTAAGTTACCCATAGTGATGAATAGCATAATTCAGACAGATGAAAACGGGAAATTTCTTTACAGCCGCACCAGCATATTTGACATATCGTACCGCAAACAGTTGGAAGAAATGGTAGGCAATAATTAGTCCTGCAAATTTTATTTTTAAAACGCTCGACTGATTCCCACCACCCACCGAAAAGTAAAATGTTTCTGGTTCACATAAGGGGCATTGCTGATAAAAAACGGAACATCGAAACGGAAAGTTAGGGGCTTAACATTTTGCAGAGGCCCCCACTTTTTGATGGTGAGTGCGACACCGGCTCCGGCATCGAAACGAATTTGCGATAACTGGTTTTCTTCTCTGCTATTTTGGTAAGTAATAGCACCCGCATCGCCAAACAGGTAGGTGTTCAGGTCAAAAATATCTTTCAGCTTCTGCTTTTTCACTTTCACAATGCGGTTGAAATCCATTTCAGCATTCACTGCAAAGCCCGAGTTGCCTTTGTAAACCGGAAGTACAACTCCGTATTTATCTTTTTCGGCAAGCAGGTAGCCGGCATAGCCGCGCATGTTGAGCCCACCTCCAAAATGAAGGTGATTGATGTCCTCCTGGTAGCGCCACGCAAAACTTTGCGGCACAAACCCAGCTGCACGGTAGTACTTGCTGTCCATCATTTCTTCGGGGTTGCCACCGGCAAAAAACAATGCGCTTTCGCTTGGTAAATCGTTGCCGGTTCCATACCGCCCGTAAACTCTTGTACGAAAATCAAAACGCCATGCCCTTGCTTTCAGTACAGAAGTTAATTCGAGATAATGATAATCGAAAGAAGAGGTAAGCGCACCGGAGCGAAGGTGAGCGGTTAGAAAGCCGTTGTATTTTTCGTGCGTATAAGAATAAGTCAGTGAAAGATTCAGCGAGATATTGAACTTTTTGTTGCTCGTCCAAATGGCATCCCACTCGTTTGGATAGAGCAAATAATTTCTCCATTCTTCTTTGTTGCGGGTAAATGCTTTTACATGGATATCTGCAGAAAAATTCTGCGGAAATAATTTTCCCAAACCTACCTTGTACATTTCGCAGCCATCGAGCCACTGCGAATGGAAGTAGAATGTCCCTTTGCGGATGACTTTGTCAATGGCCGTTTGATAATCGAACCGGTACGAAAAGTAACCGGCTTTTCTACGCATGGTTTCGTTCAGATAGTAACGCGAACCACTCTGCGCCATATGCGTATTCACCCACAGCGTGAGTGAGAAATTATGCTTCACATTCATGTAGTTACCGTTGATATGCACACCAAGTTTAAATCCATCGTATGCGTTCCACCATATATCGGGGCGCATCCAAAAGCGGTACGCCTTCCTTGAACCGGAAGGATAGATATGCGAATCGAAACGCACTTCCACCTTTCTGTGCCTTGCGTTATCAAGCATATTGATGTCCGCCAACCGGTTGCTGGGGTCAATAATCACATTGCTGATACCACCGGGAATTGTAACGCACGCATCATACGTGGGCTGAAGCTTGTCCCAGCCATACCATTTAAGGAGGGTTTCAGATTTCTGATTTCTGATTTCTGATTTCTTTTCAAACCATGTATTAGGAATATGATAATCATAGATAGAGTCATTATTACCAACTACGCGCAGGTCAATGGGCATTTGCATTCTGCCCTTGCGCTTCAACCGAATGATGTATTCATCTTTGAGATGTCCTTTTCGGATTCTCCCGACTTTGTAATCAATGTTCTTAGTCGTTTCCATCCATTGGTCGAAAAACCAGTTCAGGTCAACATGAGTAAACTGAATAATCGAATTGCGGAAGTCTTCGGGATACGGGTGTGCAAATTTCCATTGCGCCACATAATTTTTCATAGCCGCACTGAACAATGAATCACCCAGCACATACTGCAGGTTATACAACATGGTGGCGGTCTTCATATACACATGCCGGTAGCCGCCTCCCTGCCCCAGCGCACCGTTGAAACCATCGCTGTGCGTGTTGATGGGCTCATCTTCGTACCGGATGGCATCATTCAGGTAGCCGAGGTAGGCGCGCGTGTCGCGCACGTTAGCCGGTTCAAAGAACCGCTTGTAATACCAATTCGTTTTCTTCTCGAACCGGTAGGGAATAGTGTCTCCGTTCAGCGCTTCCATTCCCCAAGCTGTGAGGAACTGGGTGAAACCCTCATCAAGCATGGCCCGGTAGGTTTCGTTGTTACCAACCATTCCATAAAACCAGTTGTGCCCTACTTCATGAACCAACAAGCCGTAGAACTCCGGCTCTCGTCCTCCATCCAAAGTGAGCATCGGATATTCCATACCATCAGCGGCATCGGCTATTACTATTTTGGGATATTCATACACACCAAAGTCACGGCTAAAAACAGAAATAATCCGGGCAAGATACTCCGCGGCATTCTGCCAACCGCTGGCGTGCGACTCCTGAACGATAGCAACGCAGCGAACAGCCCACTCCAATGGAGCCTTCCTGCAATGAACCAACTCGCACTTAGGGTATATTACAGTGTCATGTATTCGATATGTCGGGTCGGCAGTAAAAGCAAAGTCGTGAACATTCTCGGCATGATACTTCCATGTTTTGGTTTCACCTTTCACGCGTGGTATCAACGTGTCAGGCTTTGAATCCCACTTCTTATCCTTAAAGTTTTTGATGTCGAGTTTCTTCTTCAGCGTATCGGGCAGAACTTCTCTTTCATTTTGCAGCACACCGGTGGCTTCCACAATGTAGTCGTTGGCGAAAGTCAGCTCTACATCGAAGGTGCCGTAGTCGCCATAAAATTCGCGGTTCATGTGCTGGTCGGTGTTCCATCCGCTCTTGCGGTCGTACACACAAATTTTCGGATACCATTGGCAGCCATTGAAATGTTTGAAAGCACCGGATTTAAAAGTCTTCATTCTCCTACGTGTAGAGCCGCTGTCGAAATAAGTTTTGAACCGGATAGAGAAATTTACAGATGAATCAGGAGGCAAAGGTTCAGTTAGCCAAACTTTTAGTATGGTATTGTCAAGTTCTGTCCTCAGTGCAGAGTTGCCATTCGTGATGGTGTCAATCACAATTCCGAGTTTCTTTTTTTCATATTTCCCGTACCGTGGATGCACATCATTGTTCTCTTGCAAATTGTCCAGATAAGAACCCGGCTGAAAGGCATTCTGATAAAGATGGAAGTAAACGAAGCGGAGTGTATCCGGTGAATTGTTCCAGTAAGTCAGTTGCTCGTCACCGGTAATAATTTGCGAAGAATCATTCAGCTCCGCACCTATCTTGTAATGAACATCCTGTTGCCAATAGCCCTCAAAAGGTTTCCGGTTTTTCCAGTAAAGAGGATTGTGAGAGGAGCGGAAGTTATTTTCCGGCCCGTGATCGGAATAATGCTGACAGTTTGCCGTAACTTGATACAGAATACTTATAAGAAGGAGTAGCCCTTTTTTCATTAACCTGCTTTCATAAATTTGAAAACTCAAAATAAACAGGTTTTGCTGAATAGTAACTCCCAGGACAAACTTTACCAGATTGCATTGACGCTGCTTCCGAATGTAGGAAGTGTGCTGGCCAAAAATATAATCGCTTATTGCGGAAGCGCAGAGGCGGTCTTTAAAACTTCAAAATCAAAACTTGAAAAAATTCCGGGAATCGGGAGTGACCGCGCTGAAGGAATTGCAAGTGCGGACGTGCTGAAAGAAGCTGAAAAGGAATTAAAGTTTGTGCAGGATTACAGAATCACAATACTTTTTTTCACGGATAAAGATTATCCACATCGCTTGAAGAATTGCAATGATTCTCCGGTGATTTTGTATTACAAAGGCAATGCAGATTTGAATGCGAAAAAGGTTTTAGGCATTGTCGGCACACGGAGAGCTACCAATTATGGAAAAGAAGTAACGAAAAAACTGGTTGCAGAACTTTCCTCACATGATATTTTAATAGTCAGTGGTCTGGCTTATGGAATTGATGTGGCTTCACATCAGGCAGCCATTGATAGTAATTTGAAAACTTTAGGAGTTCTCGGGCATGGCTTAAATACTATTTATCCTCAGCAACACAAAAGCATAGCAAAAAAGATGATGGAAAGTGGCGGGCTTTTGACAGAGTATAAAAGTTGCGATGACATGCACCCCTCAAACTTCCCGAACAGAAACCGTATTGTTGCGGGCGTATCCGATGCAGTTGTAGTAGTCGAATCAGGAATTAAAGGCGGAGCTGTGATTACCGCCAACATTGCCAATTCATATAACCGGGAAGTATTCACCTATCCGGGAAGAACAACAGACAAGATGAGTGCCGGTTGTAATTTTCTGATTAAAACTTTTAAAGCAAAGCTGATTGAGAGCGGAGAAGATTTGCTGGCCGAAATGAACTGGATTACACAGGTCAGTGAGAAGAAGTCAAAGAAACCACAGCGGCAACTTGCGTTAAACCTTTCAGAAAACGAGCAGATAATTTATAACCTCTTAAATGAAAGAGAAGAAGCGGCTGTTGATTTCCTGGTGGATTGCACCGGACTCAACTCCAGTGTGTTGGCAGCAACACTTTTGGAAATGGAGATGAATAATGTTATTGTTTCCTTGCCAGGAAAAAGATATAAACTGATTTAATGGCTTCCGCATTTTCACATGCTGTTGCATCTGTTGCAATTGGTAAAATTTCTTTCATCAAAAACGTGAATAAGAAATTCTGGCTGCTGGGAATCTTCTGCGCTGTAATTCCCGATGCGGATGCTATCGGCTTTAAACTAGGAATTGATTACGAAAGTTTTTGGGGACACAGAGGCTTTACTCATTCGTTTGTTTTTGCGGCTTTACTTGCAATGGTTATTGTTTACTTCTTTTATGAACAAGACAAATTTTTTAGCAGTCGCGGGTTGGCTTTGCTTGCGTTTTTCTTTCTCGCCACAGCATCTCATCCCATTCTCGATGCCATGACCACAGGTGGGCTTGGTGTTGCTTTCTTTTCGCCTTTTGATGATACACGCTATTTCTTCCCGTTCCGACCCATTAAAGTTTCGCCTATCGGTATTGCCAGCTTTTTCAGCGAGTGGGGCTGGCGGGTATTAAAAAGCGAATTTGTGTGGGTCTGGATTCCGTCAATTACGGTGATTGCCATTTCACAGTTGGTAAAGAAGTTGTTTCAGCGATAGGAGTTTTTTACTTTGCAAAAAATTCCTTCTGAACGTGGCGAAACAAAGCAAGCAACAATCACCCGGCAGCAAACAGCAAACTGTTCCTGTTCAGCAACCGAAAAATTCAAAACCTGTATTTCAACTGCCGCCTTCTGCTTTTTACCTTTTCATTTTTGTTTTCAGCTGTTTGCTTTACTCCAATACTCTTTTTAATAAATATGCCATAGATGATACTATTGTTCTCACAGACAACAAATTCACCAAAAGAGGTTTTGCCGGAATCAAAGAACACTTCACTCACGATATGTTTGAAGGGTTTTTCGGTGAGCGCGGAGCAAAATTAGTGAGCGGTGGGCGTTATCGTCCGCTGAGTATGGTAACTATTACCATTGAGTACGAGATTTCAAGGAGAATAAAAGGCGACAAGCGCGGAGAACTGAACGAACAGAATGTGATTATGGGTGACGGGGACCCTTACCTTTTCCCCCCGCTCAATCATGCAGTAAATATTCTGTTATTCGGATTTACCTGCATTATTCTTTTCTATTTGCTTCAGCAACTAATTCCTAAAAAATATTCGATTAAAACACCGGTTGGCGAGTTGGGCATTGCCTTTTTCGCTACACTACTTTATGCGGCACATCCTATGCACACCGAAGCTGTTGCCAACGTAAAAGGACGAGATGAGGTAATGTGCATGTTGTTTTCACTTCTTGCGCTGGTGGCAGCAGTTAGATATACTAAAACACAAAACATCATTCACTTAGTTTGGGGTGCTTTGATATTTTTTGTTGCGCTTATGTCTAAGGAAAATGCGATTACATTCTTCGCTGTCATTCCTTTAACTTATTTCTTTTTTACTCAGGCTAAAATAAAAGACTATGCACTCGCTGTCGGCTTTTATCTTGTTCCGGCTGCTATTTTTCTCTTTCTGCGAAGCCAGTTCACACAAGCGGGCCTAACGCAGGATTCGCCTGAAATTCTTAATAACCCATTTCTCCTTGCCACTTCAGCCGAGCGATATGCCACCACTTTCCTCACTTTCCTTTATTATTTCAAGCTATTGATTTTCCCTCACCCCTTAACGCATGATTACTACTTCAACCAAATACCTTATATCACTTTCGGCAACGGCTTGTTCTTCCTTTCGTTTATCCTGAACCTGGGTTTGCTGGTTTATGCACTGCTCAACTTGCAGAAGAAATCAATCGCCTCATACGCCATCCTGTTTTACTTCATTACTTTTTCAATCGCTTCCAACATTCTATTTACCGTAGGTGTGTTAATGAACGAGCGCTTTATTTACATGAGCTCACTCGGGTTTTGCATTCTGCTTTCATTTCTTGTCATCAATTACATCAAAGACAAAAGGGTTGTCCTCATTGTTTTCGTTGGCATTCTTTCCCTGTATTCAGTCAAAACATTTACTCGCAATTTCGACTGGATGGACAGCTTTTACCTTTTCCGCAGAGATGCCAAGTACAGCGTGAACTCTGCAAAAATTCAAACCTCCCTTGGTGGCGATTTAACCAAAGCTGCCGATGGAAACATTCCCGCCCTTCGCGACAGCGGTTATATCAAAACTATTTTCAAGGACCTGAACCATAAACTTTCTGATTCCGAATTAGATGCCATAAACAGTTTGCCCGATACAAGCATCCGCAACCTGCTGCTCGATTCTTCCATTGCACATTTGAATGAAGCCATCCGCATTTACAAAACTCACTCCAATGCATGGCTGCTGCTGGGCAATGCGCTTTACAAACGTTACAATAACCCTAAACAGGTCATAGATGTTTACCAGAAAGCATCAGCATACCGGGTGGGCGGTTACTACGATGCTTCGTTCAACCTGGGTGTGGTTTGCAACGAAGCCAATACAAATTTCCCTCTGGCAAAGGAAAATTTACGGAAAGCAATTGAACTGAAACCCGAAGTTGCCGACAGCCGTTTTTTGCTGGCGCAGATTTCCGCCAAGCTTAATCAGCCCGACTCGGTTACTTATTGGGTAAATGAGGGCGAAAAAATCCGCCCCGCTTCTGCCGCTGATTATTATACCATCGGAACGGGTTTTGGCAAAGTGGCTCACAATCTTGACCTGGCTATTGTGTATATCAGGAAAGCCATTGAAGTAAACCCCAAAGTGGAACTGTATTACGAGGACCTGGGTGTAGCTTACGGCTTAGGCGGAAGATTTGATGAAGCCATTGCTGTTTCCGAAAAACTGATTCAGCTTAATCCGAAGTACCCTGCGGGGTATATGAATTTAAGCGTAAGCTACCGCAATAAAGGGAACATGGCCCTGGCAAAAGAATACTACAACAAAGCCCGCGAGTTAAATCCTGCATTACCAACCTGGGAACAAACGCTGGTTCAACAGCCTGCTGCAAAGATTTGATGCCTCTTCATCAGGGGCAAACTAAAAAAGGCGCTCCGGTAAGCCGGAACGCTTTTCAGTTATAATAAATGAATCTGTGATTTATTTATTGCTTGGGCGGACGCGCCTGATTTACTACCAGGTTTCTGTCCTGAAAGGTTGTGCCATTCAACTGGTTGATGGCTGCCTGTCCTTCTGCATCGTTAGGCATTTCCACAAATCCGAAACCGCGGCTTCTGCCGGTGTTGCGGTCTGTTACAATCTTGGCTGATGCTACTTCTCCGAACTGTTGAAAAAGCCCTTTCAACTCGTCCTCCGATGCACGGAAACTGATGTTTGCTACGTAAATGTTCATTGTTAAAAAATAATTGAATAATAATAACGGCTCAAATATATATTAAATATCGAATTGAGAAATTTTAGTTTTCTTATTTACAAGGGCTGACTTTTAAAAAAAACTGCGGGCTACACGGAAGCCAATACTGTTTTGCCTGAAACCCGGATGATTATACTGCCGGGTATAAACGGTGCAGTAGTTGGAATAATTGTACCATGCCCCGCCACGCATAACCCGGTAAGGTCCTTTTGCCGCTCCGCGCGGATTGCTTATTTGCGAAACATCGTACTTATCGTAAACATCCCAAACCCATTCCCATACGTTTCCGCTCATATCGTATAAGCCGAGTTCGTTGGGTTTCTTTTGCCCCACGGGGTGAGCCTTGGCTTCGCTGTTGTCTTTCCACCAGCCGGCTTCGTTCAGGTCATTTGAACCGGCATACCAGGTGGTATCTTTTTCCAGCAATCCGCCCCGGGCGGCAAACTCCCATTCGGCTTCGGTGGGCAGCCGGTAGCCTTTGGCGGTGTCCACATACTTTACTTCTTCGCCATTGATGATGTAGCATTTTGAAAGTTTCTCTTTTTCGCTCAGCCAGTTGCAGTAAGCCACCGCATCAAGCCAGCTTACATAAATAGCAGGCTGTTTGCCGCGCCCGAAATTTCCCCAGGCGATGGTATCCAATTTCTTGTCGGCATAAAACTTATCGTAGTCTTCAAATGTGGTTTCGGTTTTGGCTAAATAAAAGCTGTTTACGTTTACCAAATGAGGCGGACCTTCATGCTTCTCCACCGGTTTGTCAGTTCCCATCATAAACGAGCCGCCCTGAACCAATACAAATTTGGAGGTATCAACAGGTGCGCGCTCTGCCTTGCCGGTTTTCTTTTGCGCGGTAACGGTTAAAGACAGCATACCAACAACCGAAACAAAAACAAAATATTTCTTCATGCCTTTAAAAGTTTGAGGGCAAGTTTAATAGAAAGCAGAACAGTTTACAAGCAGATGAGCTTTCTTATAACTGTACCTTTTGAAGAACTTACCCGCAGCAGGTAAACACCACGCGCTACTTGCGGAATGATTAGTGATTGGTGATTGGTGATTAGTTGCTGAAATACAAGTTTACCGCTGGCATCAAATACCCCGGCAGTGCCGCCTAACAAGTTTTCACCAACAACCATCATCCACTCGCCTGCAGCATTAGGGTTGGGGAATACACTTAAAATATCTGCCTCTGTAATGCCCTCTATACCGGTAATAATCACCGGTGTGCTGGTGGCGGTGCAGCCATTAGTATCTGTAACCTGCACGGTATAGCTGCCGCCTTGGGTGGCTATATAAATACTATCGGTTGCACCGGTTATGGCGCTGCCGTTTAAAAACCATTGTTGGGAAGCTGCATTGTAAACTCTGAGAGTATCGCCATTTGCGCTGATTGAAACCGGTGGCTGGGGATAAACACTTATTGCAATCCGGTTGCTTTCTGCGGTGCAGCCGGTACCATCAGTAACGGTTACATAATAGTTGCCGGCTGACATTACTTTGATGCACGCGGTTAATTCACCAGTATTCCAATGATATGAATTACCCAAAGGTGCACAAATTTGGGTACTATCGCCCGAACAGAAAATGGCTTGGCCAGCACTAATGCTGGCTATCAAATTGCAATGTCGAACGGTCATAGTATCGCAAAACTTAATAACCCAATAATCAGACGACCCATTCCAGCTTGGCTGAGTTTTATCTCCTCCTACTGGGCCATAAGTGGATGCTGCAATCATATAGCATGAATCTTGAGATTGAATTGCATAGCAAAATAGTTCAAAAGCGGCTGTGAAAATTGTTTTATCCCATATTTTGTTTCCTACAGAGTCTATCTTAACAACCCACACCTGCCTAACTCCAAGATTATTTTCCGATTTATCACCATTAGCACCCGATTCTGAAGTTGTTGAAACAAGATAACCTCCATCCAGTGTTTGAATTATCTTTTCATGCCATCCGCCATCTTCTGCCAATCCTCCAAATTTTTTATCCCATTGTTTATTCCCAATTGAATCGATTTTTACTATCCAAATGTCTAACGCATAGAACGAAGTGTCCTGATTTGCTTGCGTTTTGTCACCAGTTGCACCTGAATTGGTAAAACCACATAGTATATAGCCTTTGTCTTTGGTTTGCAGTAACGAAGTAAAGTTTTCTTGATTCGATCCTCCAAATCTTTTATCCCACTCTTTGTTTCCTGAAGAATCTATTTTTATGACCCAATAATCCGTTCCTCCCTGCGAGGGTTGAGTTTTATCTCCGCTGGGATAAGAAATTGATTGTCCTCCTAAAATATATCCATTATCAGTTGTTTTTACTAAAGAGAACAACCTATCTACTAAGTTTCCACCGTAACGTTTATCCCATTGTTTATTTCCCACCGAGTCAATTTTCACAACCCAGTAATCTGCATCAGGTATACCTCCCCATAATGGTTGAGTTCTATCATAGCCTGAGTCAGACAGTGTGGTGCCTCCCAAAATATAGCCTCCATCATTAGTTTGCTGCAACGAAAAACATTGATCAATTAAACTTCCTCCAAATCTTTTGTCCCATTGTTTATTACCTGCAGAATCAATTTTTACAATCCAATAATCCTCAAGTCCCCAAGATGACTGTGTCTTATCTCCCCCGACTTCCGACTCTGAAAACCCTCCCAAAATATAACCTCCATCTGTAGTTTGGTTTAAATCCCATAGCTGGTCATGATCAATTCCGCCAAATCTTTTATCCCATTCTTTATTACCTACGGAGTCAATTTTTACAATCCAATAATCTTCGGTGTTTAAAGTACCATCCCAATTGGCTTGTGTTTTATCTCCTCCTATCCCAGAACCTGAGTAACCTCCTAATATAAAGCCATTATCTATTGTTTGTCTAATGACACAAATCACATCATTCAATGTTCCCCCGTACCTTCTATCCCACTGCTTCACCAACGGAGCCTGCGCAAACCCACCGGCACCCCACCCCGCCATCAAAAAAATAAGTATGAAGTTTCTCATAGCTTGTGTGTTGCAGTAAAAGTAAAAAGAAAAGATGAGATGGAGAGATTTTTACCCCTCAGCTTTTATTCCGGCTTCGTGCCCTCACCATCCTGTCGCTTCTTCTCTTCTTCTACCCATTGCACCAGCCTTACTATGGTATCGGGGCTGAGGCCATCGAGCGTTTTCAGAATATCTATCCCCTGCCGCGGGCCAAGCCGGTACATGGGCTGGGTACGGTCGTAGTTATTAGGGTCATCGGGCGTTATTTCCCACAGGTCGTTAGGCGTACACCTGAAAACCGCGCACATAATAGGAATGTGTTCCTGCTCAATGCGCGTTTTGGTGCCCTTCAAATACTTGGTCACAATGTTGCGGGCTATACCCGCTTTGACCAAAGCCGTAAAAGCGTGGTTTATGCCTTTGGCTTTTGCCAGTTCCGGTAAACGTAAACGTATCATATGGTGAGTTGATTTGGTTTCAGGTTCATGCAGCCGGCACCGGCAGCTATCGGGTAAAGCGCCCGCCTTATTATTTTGACGGCTAAAGGTATCCGGACGGTTGCATACTTTATTAAATATTTCGGAAGAAGTATAAACATTGCTGAACGCAGATAAAAGGTAGCTGGCAGGGGAATAAAAGTGGTCGGACGCATACCACTGGTAGTCGGATGCATACGAAAGGTGGTCGGAAGCGGACAAAAAGTAGCTTATCGGAAACAACAGGTAGCTGAACAGGGACAACAGGTAGCTAAACAGGGAATAACACCCGAAAAACCGGCTCCGGAACCGGTGGAAAAAAGGGCGCGCATAAATTTCTGTTCACCGGTTACCGGTTATAGTTTTGTGGCATTAAAAAAATGAATTATTAAAACCACCAACTATGAACAGCTCACAGGAAGACCACTACGGCATGTTTCTGAAAACAGATTTGTACTTAGTAACCAATGCCACAGCTTTAGCTTACAACCCCGCCATAGCTACTACCCGCACCGCCCTCAACTCGCTGATTAACGCCATAGCCCAGGCCGACAGCACCGCCACACGCGACATTACCGGTTATACCGAAGCCAAAAACGCGCACCGCGAAACCCAGCTTACGCTGTTTAAGAAAGTAAGGGCGGGGCTTATGGGCTACTACACCGGCAACCTGGACCCGCGCTACCGCGAAATAATTAACCACACCGACTCGGCTATTAATGATTTTCGCGATGCTGAAATTTACATCAAAACCGACCAGGTGCTCGACATTGCCCTGCCCATTAAAGCCGACCTGGTTCCCTTTGGCGTTACCGAAGCGGAAGTTGACTCGCTCGATACACTTAACGATGCATGGCCTGCCCTTGAACCCAGCGGCCGTATGGAAGAAGCGATAAACAAAGCATCGCGGCAGGATGTGAGTCGCTTTATTGAGCAAACCGTCACCTTGCTCGATGGCACACTCGATAATTATTTGAAAGTAGTGCAATACAACGACCCCAACCTGTACAGCCAGTACCAAACCGCCCGAATGATTGACGACAGCGGTGGCGGCAGCGACAGCAACGGCTACGATGTTCAGAACTATATCATCCCTGCCAACGGCTCTATTATCATCAACCTCAATACTTCGGGTCCCCTGCCCGGCTCGCTCGAAATTTACATGCGCGCCATCAGTGGCGGCATACGGGTTTGCACTACCGACCTGCCCGCCAACCCCTGCGCCACCGGTTACGAGCTTATTCAGGGGGTTACCTTCAAAGGCCCGCTCAGCAATCTTAATATTGACCTCAATAAAACAAACCTTCAGTTTACCAACCCCGGTTTGGTTGATGTGGTAGTAAGGGCAGGGGTAAGAAGCGACTGAATGAAAGGTCGGGGGGGGAGACCTTCTTAGCACAAGTAAACTGTATTTTCCGGAGCCCGCAGCCGGATTGGCATTAAACTTTAGCGATTTTCGTTAGCTTTACCTTTACAATTTATTACCAGTAAATAAAACCCGCATTCGAATGAAATTTACATGGCACATTTTAACAGTAGCTGCGGCTCTGTTCTTTACCGCGTGTTCACAAAAAGAAGAAACAACCACCGGGGGAGTTGTGCAGGAAACTACACCGCCAACCGAAAGCTCCCTGTTTCTTTCCGACAGCACTTCGGTTTCTTCAACAGGCAGTCAAACACAATCTTCCGGTGCTGTTGGCGGGGTTCCTTCTGTATCTGCTCCGGCAGGAGCGCTTAATCCGGCTCACGGTGAACCGGGCCACCGCTGCGATATTGCTGTAGGTGCGCCTTTGAGTTCACCCGCGGGAACCGGTATGACCCCTAACCCTCAAACCACTTTACCCGTGCAGCAGGTTCCGGCCACGCAGTCGGTAACCATAAACCCTCAACAGGCAGCTAATACCGAAAGCAGTGCACCTAATCCGGCTCACGGTGAACCGGGCCACCGTTGCGATATTGCTGTAGGTGCGCCCTTAAATTCACCTGCAGGAACCGGTATGACTCCCGGCACGCAAACCACTTTACCTGTGCAGCAAGTTCCGGCACAGGCGCCTGCCATACAAACAGAGCCGGCAGCAACGCCTGAATAAGCATTGTAACCTTAGGTGCGCGTCCACTGTTGCCCTTAGCGTAGTCGAAGGGTATTCACAGGCAAGAGGCTTAGCATACGCTCAGCCTGACAGCCCCCCACTTTTCAAACAACGGCTTCAGCCAAAAAAAACGCCCCCGTTACCGGAGGCGTCTTGGTTATAGATAAAATCTTTCGCTTAAAACATATTAAGCCATGTGCGCATAAACTGCCAGCTTGCGCCTTCCCAGGCAAAAACAATAATAGCCCAAACCAAAAAGCTGAAAGGAAGCAGGGCAGTAGCCATAAACCATTTCTTTTCGTGTTTCAGGTGCATAAAGGTGCCCATGATGTAAATCACTTTTACCACCGAAAAAATAGCCATAAGCAGGTTAATCACCCATTTGTATTTGCCGCCATCCGTCACCCATACATCGTAGCTGATGGCAATGCCCACTTCCAAAACAGTAACGGCTGAAAGAATCCAAATGGTTTTCCAGACATCGTTTATTCCTTCCTTGTATTCGTTTTCTGTCCAGTGTAAATGCCCCTGAACCGGTTCATCGAAATTCATATTCGTTTATTTAGTAGTTAATATTTTTAATTACAGAAGATAAAAGCACAAAAACACATACACCCAAACCAAATCTACAAAGTGCCAGTAAAGGCCCAGCTTTTCTACCATTTCGTAATGCCCAACTTTGTCGAAGCGTCCGTTGGCGGCTGATATAGCCAGCCAGATGTTTAAAAACACCCCACCGGTTACGTGCAGGCCGTGGAAACCGGTAATGACAAAAAACAACTGACCGAAGTTGGTAATCTTAGTAACCTCCGAAGCGGTGGTGGTTGTCATGCCGCTATGAATGAGGTGGCTCCACTCATAGTATTGGCAAACCACAAACAGAACTCCACAGGCAATAGTAGGGATGAGAAACTTCACCACACCGTCCTTATTCATCCGGTAACCTTCCTGCACGGCACGAACCATGGTATAAGAACTTAGAATGAGCAGGAAAGTCATGAAGCTGACAAACACCAGCGGAAGATTTTCGGGGTTAATGCCCACCATCTCCAGTATATGCGCCACCGAAGGAATAGGCACCGAAGCGAAAACTTCAGCCGGGTTAGGCCACGATTCCGATTGGGTAAAACGCAGCGAGGCGTAAGCAATCAGAAACGATGCAAAAGTGAAAGTATCGGAGATAAGGAAGTACCACATCATTACTTTTCCATAGCCGGCTTTAAATGGCGAACCTCCGCCACTCCAAAGCTGCTTGCTGGTTAGCTCTCCCTGATGCGCTGTTGCTGCTGATGACATATCCTGTTTTATGATTATTGATAGTTAATATAGAAAAACACATACAAATAAACCCAAACTGCATCTACATAATGCCAGTAGCTGACCAGCAGTTCCAGATTAAGTTGACGTTTTGGGTTGATAATATTCCGAAGTTCGTAAATTTCATCGTTACGCGAACGTACTGCATTGATAAGGAACACGAGCATAACGATTAACCCTGCAATGATATGTGCGCCATGCGCACCCGTAATTACATAAATAAATGACCCCGAAACATTTTCAGTTAAAGTCATGCCGCCTTTCTGCAATACATTCCAGCCGGTTAACTGCAAAGCCAGGAACAAACAGCCCAGCAAAAAAGAAGCAAACATGAACCACCGGAAAGTTGAAAATTGTGCTTTACGGTAATAAAGCAATGCTGAATGAATAAAGCCGCTTAGCAAAATAACTGTTGCCGTGCTGAAAAGAAATACATTGGGCAAACGGAAGTTTTCCCAAACCTGGTAGTCGCCTTTCTTTACAATGAGGGCGCTGGTTAAAGCAGCGAAAAACATGCTCATGGAAGCCATGGCAATCCACAACCCCAGCTTTTGCGGGTGAACACCGGTGTATTCGGTCTTCTCTCTCTGAATGTCTTTGTTGCTCAATGTTATATTCATGCTGTTATCCTAAAACTAAAGCCAGTTGCATAACCGGTAAATACAAAAACGAACCGAACATCAGCACACGCGCGGTTTTGTCATCGCAGTTGCGGTAATGATTTAAAGCAAACCACAAAAACAACACCCCTGCTGTTACGATAAAAATGTTTCCAACGGTGCCCACCATATTAAAAAAGTAAGGCAGCATGGAAATAACCAAAAGAACTGCACAGTAAATCACATTGTGAATGGCGCTCATACTTGTTTTTCCGCTTGCCGATGGCAGCAACATGATTCCTGCTTTCTTGTAATCATCAAACTGCACCCATGCAATACTCCAGAAATGCGGAAACTGCCAGATGAATTGGGTGCTGAATAAAATTACCGCTCCAAAATCAATAGTACCGGTGGCGCATACATAACCAATCATCGGAGGCAATGCTCCGGGAATAGCGCCCACAAATACAGCAACAGGCGAAACTCTCTTAAGCGGAGTGTAAATAAAGGCATAGCTTAAAAGGGAAACAGCAGAAAGCACCCCGGCAGTGGGGTTAAAGAAATAAGCCAGAATCAGAATGCCTGAAATACCCATGGCGCCAGCTGCAAATATGGCTTCGCTCATGTTCATTCTTTCGGCAGCCAGCGGACGGTATTGCGTACGCGTCATCAGTTTGTCAATATCGCGCTCAATAATCTGGTTAATGGTATTCGAAGCACCTGTAACCAGCATTCCGCCTAATGCAAGAACAAGAATATGGGTTAGGTTATAGTTGCCGCCCAGAGCAAACAAATAACCGATTACGGCAGAAAATACTACCAGTAAACTCAACCGGAATTTGGTAAGCATGGCATAATCTGACAGCTTCTGCTTTACGATTTGAAACCTGCTAAACGATATTGCTTTGGTCTGTTCCACTTCTAACTATTCAACGGTTACTAGTCATGCGCTTTTTCACCGGGCTTCAGCGGCTCGGTTTGAGGAATGTAACTTCGTCCATCAACACTGTAATCGTACGGCCACCGGTGAACTTCAGGGATATCTCCGGGCCAGTTGCCATGTAATCTTTCGATAGGTGCCGACCACTCCAAAGTTGTTGTTCCCCATGGATTGCCGTAATGATAACCGTCTTCGGTTCTTTCAACTTCCACCGGCCTCCCCTTGAAAATGCTGTAGAAGAAATTAATCACGAACAGTAATTGCCCGAGGAATACAATAATGGCAGCAATGCTTATGAACTCAGCCAGGAAATTAAAATTGTTGAAGGTTTCAAAATTGGCATACGAATAATATCTGCGCGGAAGACCGGTCATAAAGTGCATAGGGAAGAAGATAGCGTATGCGCCAACCAGTGTAATATAAAAGTGAATTTGCCCGAGGGTTTCGTTCATATATTTTCCATAAAAGCGCGGGAACCAGTTGTAAACACCGGCAAACATTCCAAAGAATGCAGAAACCCCCATCACAATGTGGAAGTGCGCCACCACATACATGGTATCATGCAACTGGATATCAATAGCTGAATTACCGAGAATGATTCCGGTAAGACCACCGGTAATGAACATGGAAACAAAACCAATGGCAAAAAGACCAGCAGAACTCAGGCGAACTTTTCCGCGCCAAACGGTTCCAATCCAGTTAAATACTTTAATGGCTGAAGGAATAGCAATCAACAATGTAAACAAAGTGAATATCGCTCCAAGATTCGGATTCAACCCGGTAACAAACATGTGGTGCGCCCAAACGATAAACGACAGAACTAAAATTGTAATGATGGAAAACACCATCGCTTTGTAACCGAAAATCGGCTTGCGCGAATGCACCGCAAGAGTTTCTGAAACCAATCCCATAGCAGGCAAAATAATGATGTAAACCTCCGGGTGACCTAGGAACCAAAACAGGTGCTGAAACAAAATCGGAGAGCCACCTTTGTAATCAAGCAGGTTTCCGTTGATGACAATGTTGTTGAGGTAAAAGCTCGTGTCGAGCAAACGGTCAAACTCCAAAAGCACACAACCGGCAAGAAGTGCAGGGAAAGAAAGAACTCCGATAACGGCTGTAAACATCAGCGCCCAAACAGTAAGCGGCAGGCGGAACATACTCATGCCTTTTGTACGCATGTTGAGTACTGTAGCTATATAATTCAGACCTCCGAGCAAAGCTGAAACAATGAACAAACTCATTCCCAAAATCCACAAATCAAAACCAAGACCGGAACCAAGGTTAACCGCTGTATCTCTCAAACCGTTAAGCGGAGGATAAGCAGTCCAGCCGCCTGAAGCAGCACCGGTTTGAATGAAGAATGAAAAGAACATCACCACGCTCGCACCCAGAAAAAACCAGTAAGAAAGCATATTGATGAAAGGCGAAGCCATATCGCGCGAACCGCACTGATAAGGAATGAGCAGGTTTGCAAACGTTCCGCTCAAGCCGCCTGTCAATACAAAAAACACGAGAATAGTTCCATGCATGGTTACAAGAGAGTAATAAAACTCCTGGCTTATTTTTCCTCCTTCAGCCCATTTACCCAGAAAAGTTTCAAGAAATGGAAATGTTTCGTTAGGCCATCCTAATTGCAGGCGGAAAAGAATGGAAAGAAGTCCTCCCACAATCCCCCAGAAAATTCCTGTAATCAGGAATTGCTTGCCAATCATTTTATGGTCCTGACTGAAAACATATTTCGTCAGGAATGTTTCCTCGTGGTGGTGCTCCTCATGACCATGAACATGCTCGTGATGTCCGGTGTCATGGGTTGTAGATGCTGTTTCCATATCTCTTTAATTTCAAATTTTGAATTTCACCTCATTAATGTTTTACCAACATTGCCGTTGGTTTTTTTTCTTGTGCTTTTGCTGTATCAACTGCCGGAGTTTCAGCTACAGGTGGTTGGTACATCGGGGCCTGAGCATTCAGCCAGGTATCATATTCCTGCTGCGAAACCACTACTACTTCCCGCTGCATACCGTAATGCGACTTACCACACAACTCGGCACAAGCCAATTCATATTTAAAAGTTTGCCAGCGTGGCTGCCCGGTTTCAGGATTAATCGTTTGCCACCATGGCTGTGCTTTCAGATATTCCTGCATTTCGGTAGTTGTCATCGTAGGAGTAAAATAAAACTCGGTCGGAATGCCCGGCACACAATCCATCTTAACACGAAAGTGAGGAAGAAAGAAACTGTGCAATACATCTTGCGCTCCGAGTTTCATAAGCACCGGCCTGTTTTTAACCAGGTAAAGTTTATCAGACATAAAATCATCATGACTCTTCTTATCTTCCCAGTTAATACCCAGTTCATTGGTTGGTGAAACATGTTTTTTATCAATGATTCGCTCACCGAATTTTCCGTCCTTCCCGGGATAACGAATCATCCAGTTGAATTGCTTGCCGGTAGTTTCAATCACCAGCATATCCTTGTCTCTTTTGGTTGCATCAAAAATGTTCATCCACTCATAAATACCCATGGTAATCAAAAAGGCAAGAACAATAGAAGGAATTACCGTCCAGATGATTTCCAACTTGTTATTATGAGGATAGAAGTAAGCTTCATGCCCCTTGCTTTCGTTGTAGCGATAAGCAAAATAAAAGAGAGCAACTTGGGTCAACACAAATACAATACCTATAACCACGTTAGTTACATTAAAAAGAAAATCCGTGTGCTCCCCGTGAATAGAAGCTGCTTTGGGAACCATTACCGGTGCAAGGATTTTAAAGCACATAGCAGAACCGGCAAACATGAAAACCAAAAAACCAAGAAGCAGGTAACCGTTAACACGGCTTTGATTGGTAAAACTTACTTTCCCGTCCTTTAAATCGGCTGTTAGTTCTTGCGCTCTTGCTATTAAAACAAGAACCACAAACAACAGAACGATTATCGCAAAACTTAAAAATGCTGTCATGATTTAATGTCTTTTCCTTTAAACAATTTCATTAAGAATATACCACAGTCAGTTTTTCCGATTCATGCAAATACGGGTCATCCTCCGGTGTAATCGGACGTTTTGAAAGATTCCAGAAAAACATATACAAAAACGCTCCGAAAAATCCGATGAATACTAAAATTTCTCCCAAGCCTATTGAAGCAAAATTGGCTACCGGTGCCTCGTGTCCATGCCCGCCCTCATGACCATGACCTGTTTCTGTTTTACCATGAGCAGGTGCCGCATCGGTATGCGCTTCAGTTTTGTGCTCGTGGTTTTCTGCATACAGAACAACTCTATCTGATTTAACTGAAGCGTGGTGCACTAATTCATGGTTCCGGTTCGGTTCGAAAAATGTGTAATTGAAAAAATCAATGTAATGACCGAACACCAGCAAAGCCGCTCCAAAGCCGATGATTTTGAAATTTCTTTTGTTTCCTCTTTTTATTAAAAACAACAGAGGGAAAACGAAATTGATGATGAGCGAAAGGAAAATCGTTCCTTTAAAATATCCTACATCAAATCGGTGAACCCAAAACGATGTTTCTTCGGGCATGTTAGCATACCACTGGAGCATGAATTGAGAAAACCATAAGTAAGTCCAGAAGATGGAGAACCCGAAAAGCATTTTTCCTAAGTCGTGAACGTGGTTCTCATTCACTTTCGGAAGATACCCTTGCGATTTCAAATAAATCACCAGTAAAATACTCATACCCCAAGCAGCGCAACCATAACTGGCAAAATTGTACCAACCGAAAAGTGTAGAATACCAGTGTGGGTCCAAGCTCATAATGTAATCCCAACTTGCAGCTGATTCTGTAACAGCAAAAGTTACAATGAATGCCGCAGCTAATAATTTTGAACGCTTGTAAACTTTGGGGTTTGTTTGGTCGGTGCGGGCAAAAAATTTGTTCATGTACCACGAAAAGAAAAACCAAAGCCCTGCATAAGCAATCAAACGGCTGAACCAAAAAACAGGCGCGAACCAAATTACTTTGGTAGTAAAAATATCCGGAACAACTTTCAAGTGGCTGATTTCTTTCGCATGGTCGTATAAGGTGTGAACTCCTAAATAACCTAACGCAACAATTAATATCAATAACACCCCGCTAACTCTAACCCATGCTGACATGGAAAGAAATATTCTCTTCATCAGTGTTTGCCAGCCGCCATAAGCCAACTGTGTAGCAGCTACAACAAACAAACCGAACAATCCTATACCGGTGAAATAATAAGTGTTGATGAGCAGATTAGACCAAACACGTGCATGATGATTTTCAGGAGAAAGAAGAAACATGAACAACAATCCGAGCGCACCTACACCCATCATGATAAGCAAGTTTCTTTTTAGTTTATCGGTAAAAACAAAATTGTCAGTCATTCTTTATTTAGTTTTCAGTTGCTATTACTTTTAATCCTACTTTTTCGGTTCAGTGGCCGCTGCCCCTTTTCCTTCCGGTATTCCTCCTAATTTTTTTATGTAATGAATCACCTGCCATCTTTCTTTTACTGAAAGCTGGAATCCGTAACCGCCCATCATATTTTTCCCATAACTTACCGAATAGAAAATTGCTCCGTCTTTTAAAGTCGGAAGAAGTGCTTTATACGATTGCGGCCGTGAAGTAAAAGGTCCGTCACCGCCACCTGGTAATTCCACTAACTGTCCGTTGCCATCTCCTTTCTCGCCATGACATGGGGAGCAATTGATGTTGTAAAGTCTCTTTCCTTCTTCTAAGTTTTCTGAGGTATTTTCAAAAGGATTTTGAATTTCATTCGCAGCACGTATTCTTTCTTCGTCCAGTTTGGCAGGGTCATGAGTGTAATGGTTCTTAATCATATAACTCATCAAAAAACCCTGATTTGTTTTCACCTTCGGGTCGTCAGGAATATAGCCATACGGAATTGTTCTTTCAACCGGCTTACGGGCTGAAGTTTTTTCAGGTGCATTCTGGTCATAGCTTGCAGAGTAAGTTTCGTAAGCATTTGAATAAGTCATGTCGGGCATATAAATACTTCCCGGTTTGTCTTTTCCCGGCTTACTGCATGCTCCAAGAAATGCCGCAATTACAATTACCGGAATAAGATTTATGATTTGTCGTTTCATTTTACTTTTTGATTTCTCCAATTATAAACCTTCGTCTTCTTTGAATACTTTGTCATTTATTTCTAAAGCACCTTCTTTCTTACAAGCCTCCTTAATAGAGTTTATTTCTTTTTCAGAAAGATTCTCAGCATCGAACACAAGCGCCATTCGGTCATCGGTTGTTCTCTTGTCGTAAATTCTCGGAATACGACCAGGCCAAAGTTTGTTTCTCACTAAATAAGTAAGTGTCATTCCCCAAGCAGAAAACAATACAGTCAATTCAAACGTAATCGGAATAAACGAAGGAACCGGCCAGTTGGGTTTACCACCAAAGTTGATCGGGTAACTTGTAGTCATTACCCAAGTCATAAAAGTAAGAGCCAAAGTGGTTCCGGTTGCTCCGAACCAGAAACCCGCTGTGTGCAGGCGGCTTTCCTTATAGCCCAGCGCATCTTCCAGTCCGTGAACGGGAAAAGGAACGAGGCTATCATAAATTTCAATTCCTTTCGCACGAATGTTGTGAATGGCATGAAGGTAAACTTCCTCATGTCCCCAAAGCGCTACTATAAATTTGTTACTCGACATATTTTTTTATTAACTATTTATCAATGTCATTATCACTTTGCATCTTTATCTAATGGTCCTACCGTCTGCAGTCCCACAAAGCCCCCATGTGCTGCCCCCTCTTTCTTCGCTCGCTCCGCTTTAGCTACTTCCGATGAAGTTCTGAAAATAGCTTTCACTTCAGCAATAGCTATAGTCGGGAAGAAGCGCGAGAACAACAGGAACAAGAACAGGAACACGGAAATGGAGCCTGTATAAATTCCAATATCAACCCAGGTTGGCGAAAAGTAAGCCCAGCTTGAGGGAAGGTAATCATCAGCCAGAGAGGTAACGATAATTACAAAACGCTCGAACCACATCCCCACATTTACGAAAATGGAAAGTATGAAAGTGATAATAATATTTCTTCTTACACTTTTAATCCAGTAAAACTGGGGAGAAACAACGTTGCACGTCATCATCAGCGCATACGCCCAGAAATATTTTCCGAGGATTCGGTTATAGAAGGCAAATTGCTCATAAAGGAATCCCGAATACCAGGCAATAAAAAGCTCAGTAAGATACGCTATGCCTACAATAGAACCGGTAAGCACAATAATCTTGTTCATGGACTCAATGTGTGCTATTGTAATGTAGTCTTCGAGGTTAAACATCTTCCTGCTTATGAGCATCAATGTTTCCACCATGGCAAAACCGGAAAAAATTGCACCTGCAACGAAGTAAGGCGGAAAGATAGTTGTGTGCCATCCGGGTATAACCGAGGTGGCAAAGTCAAATGATACTATGGTATGAACCGAAAGAACCAGCGGTGTAGAAAGACCGGCAAGAACCAATGAAAGTGATTCGAAACGCTGCCATTGTTTTGCACTTCCCATCCATCCGAAAGAAAGGATGTTATAAATCCATTTGCGCCATTTTCCTTTAGCACGGTCTCGAACCGTACCAAAGTCAGGCATTAGACCGGAGTACCAGAACAGTAATGAAACGGAAAAGTAAGTTGAGATAGCAAACACGTCCCACAAAAGAGGAGAGTTAAAATTCACCCACAGCGGACCTCTTGTATTCGGGAGAGGGAAAATAAATCCTGCATCCCAAACCCGGCCCATATGGAAGATTGGAAATATCCCTGCGCAAATTACCGCAAAGATGGTCATTGCTTCTGCAGCGCGGTTAATACCGGTGCGGTAACGTTGACGAAACAACAACAAGATCGCTGAAATTAACGTTCCGGCATGACCAATACCAATCCACCAAACAAAGTTGGTGATATCCCATGCCCAACCAATTGTTTTATTCAACCCCCAAGTTCCGATTCCAAACCAAACTGTCCATGTTAAGCAAAAAACAAAAAACGCCACACCTGCACCGGTAATTGTAATTGCCAGCCACCATAACGCTGAATTTCTTTCAACGGGGGCAACAAGGTCATCGGTAATTTTTGTGTAGTTTTTATCTAAACCATTAATTAGCGGTTCCCTGAATTCTGATTCGTATGCGTGCATCTTCTTTTAGTTATCGGTTTACACTATTATCCTTCATGGTAATAATCAATTACCTCGTATTTCTTTTCCTCCTCCCTGTTCCTCACTTGTGTTAAGTAAAGAACATTCGGCATGGTATGAATCTCTTCAATTACCCCGAACGCCCTTTCATCATTAAACAAAGGTGTAACAGCGCTTTCCTTATTATTTCTGTCGCCAAAAGTAATTGCGTTTGTCGGACAGGCATTCTGGCAAGCAGTAACAATATCCGCATCAGTTAACGTGCGGCTAGCTTTCTTAGCTTCAAGTTTACCAGCCTGTAAACGCTGAGCGCAAAACGAACATTTCTCCATTACACCCCTAGATCGAACTGTAACATCGGGATTCAATACCATTCTGGTTAATGGCTCATGTAGTCCAAGATATTCAGAAGCTAAAGGTGCTTTGAGCCCCATTTTTTCGAGAGCAGGATTGCTGTCGTTTGAAGTTCCCCATCTCTTATCGAAAGCATCTGCTTGTTGGTAATCGTACCAATTGAACCTACGTACTTTATAAGGACAGTTGTTTGCGCAATAGCGGGTACCAATACAACGGTTATAAGCCATCTGGTTCATCCCTTCGCTGCTATGGTTGGTTGCTGCTACCGGACAAACGTTTTCGCAAGGCGCATTGTCGCAGTGCTGACACAACATCGGCTGAAAAACCACATCCGGGTTATCTGCTTCACCGGTATAGTACCGGTCAATCCGCAACCAATGCATTTCACGGGCTCGTGTTACCTGGTCTTTACCAACTACCGGTACATTGTTTTCGGCATTGCATGCCACTACACAAGCTCCGCAACCAGTGCATGAATTCAAATCAACAACCATACTCCAGTGGTGACCGGGATACTCATGCTGACCATAATTGCTTTCTCCATAAAGAGTTACCATGTGGTCAAGAATCTCCTTGCGGTCTTCGTTACCGGCACTCTTGTCTTTAATATATTCCTTGAGTGTTGTTTCCTTTACAGTCTTGCGTGTTTTTACTCCGCCCAAATCCTTCATGGTAATGTTGAAATGGGTTTGGGTAATAGCAAGTTGAACAGTACCGGGTGCTTTCTCAATCGTGGCTTTTGCAGTATGGGTCACTCCGTTCTTATTGTCTAACAATCGGAAAACATTTTTACCCACTCTCAACTCGTCATGGCCAACTGCCTCACGACCATAACCGAGCGCAATTCCAAAAACACCCTCTGGTGTTCCGGGAACGCCTACTACTGGAAGTTCCACATTATGACCGTTAGCTGTGAGTTTGGCAACTGCGTATTTTTTCTCTTTAAAATCGGGGTCGAGATTGTAGCCATTCTTATTCATCCACCGCGGATTAGCTACTATATAATTGTCCCATGTAACTTTCGAAACCGGGTCAGGTAATTCTTGTAACCAAGGGTTATCAGACCAGTAACCATCGCCTACCGCTACAGACTCATATACTTTTACCTGTACATCGCCCATTGAAGAAATTCCCGATGAAAGTTCTGCCACTGCCCCGGCAACATCACCTGCTGAATATGATGCGCCACCGGTAGCAGGAAGTTCTACTTCACCATCGGCCACTGCATTATCCCAGAAAGCCCAAAACCCATTGTAGGTGGATTGCTTTCCATAGAAATTACTTTCCCAATATTTTTGGATGTACTGGTAATACGAACCTTCCTTACCGGACCACTTTAAAAGCGTTTCCTGGAAGGGACGAGTGTCAAATAATTTAGAGATAGCCGGCTGAGTGGTATTCAGAATTCCCATCTTGGCTTCGGAATCATTCCAACTTTCAAGCCAGTGGTTATCGGGAAGAATGTATGCTGAACTCGCTGAAGTCTCGTCAAAGCGGTTAGCAAACGAAACAGTAACATCGGCTTTTTTCAAAGCTTCAGCTAAACCATCTACCGGTGAATTATAAACCGGGTTGCAATCGTAGAACAACACCGCCTTGATAGTGCCACCGTTAAGCCCTTCAATCAATGAAGTGAGCGCTTTGTCGGAACCCTGCTTAGTATAATAAGGTCTGTCCCAGGTTATGGTAGTGCCGTAATTGCCGAGAGCATTGTTGATAGCGTTCACTATCATTTGAACTCCTTTGCTGTTAGAGCCGCAAACTACTATAGATGCGCCTTTAGCATCGAGTAATTCTTTCGCAGCTTTACCCGCTTTTTCATTTTTCGCACTTCCACCGCCAACTACTACATTATATATATCAATCAGTGCGTTTAAACTATCGGAAGGTTTAAGAGCAACTCTTGTATCAGCTTTAAACCCGGTAATGGTAGGAACCGACTCGAACTGAATGTGACGGCTCATTTCAGTTTTGTCCTTATTCACTTTACGGGTTACCGCATAATCGGCAGCAAACTCAACCGGTGAAACCCAAGTGCCTAGGAAATCGCAGCCTACGCTTACAATAACTTTTGCTTTATCGAAATGATAAGAAGGAATAAACCGCTTACCGAAGTTTGTTTCGTTAGCATCCAGAATTCCTGAATAAGAAATTCCATCGTAAACAAAATGTTCGAATTTGCCTCCTAAGGATTTTCCGAATTCAGCTATGACAGCTTTAGTGGAAGGTGAAATTATGGTAGAAGAAACCAAAGCCACTTTTCCGTTAGCAGCCGCAGTTTTCAGCTTCTCTCCTATTTCCTTATCTGCAACTTCCCAGGTAATATTTTCTTTTCCCCTTTTAGGATTTTTGAAACGCGCCCCGTCATATAAGCTAAGAACCGAAGCCTGTGCACGGGCACTGGTCCCACCTTTGGTGATTCTCGCGTTCTTTTTATCTCTTCCTTCAATTTTAATCGGGCGACCCTCTCTTGTCTTTACCAATACCGCTCCGTAATCGCCACCTTGCCAGAAAGTAGAAGCATAATAATTCGCCATGCCCGGGACAATTTCTTCGGGGCGCCATACATAAGGTATAGATTTACGAAGCGGCATATCACAACTTGCAGCTATGACTGCGGCTGTGGTGCTAAAGCCGAGCATTTTTAAAAAATCTTTCCGGCTAGATTTGGCTGTGGTAATAGTTTCCGAAATAGAATTCAACACCGGCAGATCTTCCGCAAATTCCTTCTCAGCAATTTCACGGAAACCTGCCAGTTGCTCTTTTTCCTCAATTCCTTTCCAATATATTTTGTCAGCCATCTTATTCGTTAATAGTTATTCGTTAATGGTTAATCGTAATACGCTTTTTCTTTTATCAATAATGGCAACGCTGACATTCTGTTCCGCCTACATTCTCCACCGTTATTTTACCTATTTTGTTTTTCTTCAAATCTTCGTGAAGTTTTTCGTACACGCTGTAATAGTTGTTTGAAGCAAACTGCACCTCAGTATTACGGTGGCAGTTGATACACCAGCCCATGGAAAGCGGAGAATATTGATAAACCTCCTCCATAGTTTCAATGGGACCGTGGCAGGTCTGGCACTGAACTTTACCGGCATTGACGTGCTGGGCATGATTGAAATAAACATGGTCGGGCAGGTTATGAATGCGCACCCATTCCACTGGCTTCGGTGGTTTTGAATATGTTTTAGTATAAGCATCCCAACCAACCGCATCGTAAATCTTGGCTATTTCCTCGGTCCCGTACAACGGACCTGTGCTCACTTGTTTGTGGCAGTTCATACAGGTGTTAAGTGAAGGAATATTAGCATGCTTACCCTTATAGGCGGTGCTGTGACAATACTGGCAGTCAATTTTATGCTTTCCGGCATGAAGCGCGTGCGAGTACTTAATAGGCTGTGTGGGCTGGTATCCTTTCTGGCGACCGAGTTTTGTGGTAGCATCAACTGTCACGTAGCCGCAATAAACTATGGCAATAAGAATAAGAGCAACGATAAAATTCGGTTTTTTATAGAATGGGGTTTTAGCCACAACTACTTCTCCCCTCTTCTCGGCAATAACTTTATCGAGTTTATTGGTAACAGTTACCAAAATAATTACCAACAGAACCAGGAACAGAATAAACAAATAAAGCGTGGCGCTTGCTCCTCCTTCTTTCGGTTTGCCTCCGTCAACTTCAACCTTTGCTGTTGGTGGTGGCCCAACGGCATCGGGGTTTTCTACATATAATAGTATTTTATCTATCTGCTCATCTTTTAACGAGGTAAAAACGTTCATGGCTGTTGGACGGCTATTAGCCATATCCATCGCATACTTATACCCCGACTTTACTGCATCATCATAATTATGTATCCATGTATATAGCCACTGCTTACCTGTTTTTCCCTTAAAATCTCCCGCTGTTTCCCACTTGGCGGTAACACCCATTAATGCCGGACCGGTTCCATCTACTTTAGGGTTATGGCAGGCAGCGCAGTTACTTTTGAATAAAGATTTCCCTTCGCTCCACTGCGCTTTGTCAACTTCAGCAAAAGCCGACAAAAAAATCAAGTTGAATATTAGGGTAAAAAGGGCTGTAAGTATAAATTCTGGGGATTTTCGCTCATTTTTCGACCTTAGGGAGGGGAGAATTGTCATGGAATTGTAAAATTTCGCGGCAAATATGTATCGTGAGGTTTAAATAACCAAACAATGTGTAATAAAATTATAAGCGCGTGCGCAAATTTGGAAACGGTATAGATAAGCCTTGTACAGCAAGGGTTTTCACAGATGCCGGAGATTTATTTTTCGCAGAGCCAAATTTAATTGTTGAAATGTTCATAAGAAACACTCCTCAAAACCTCCGGTAAACACTGGTATGAAAATTTACTTTCGCAACTCATGGGTAGAGGATTTATCAATAGCCTGAAAGTTGCAGGCATCTGGCTCAGCAGCGCCATTTTTGTTCCTTCAACTTATATTACAGTTTGGCTTGACAGGCTTTTAAAATTCCCGCTTCCTTTTCCTCGGAATGTCGATGAATTGGTAAAAAAACAAGATTGGTGTGTTGATGTTTTAAAGAAGAATGGAATATTACCAAAAGAAGCAGATGTTCTCCATTACAAAGTAATTCCGCTTCAACAGGAACTGATTTTCCGCTCCAATGCCGGAATTATTGAAATAGAATACGAAGAAGCGGGTACCTTAAAAACCCTGAAATGCTTCGCCAAGTTTGCCCCCGTTTCGGGTTCTGTTTGGAACCGCACCGTCTTTAACCTGCAACTTAACCATATTAAGGAAACTCATTTCAACCGATACGTCCTTCCCAACCACCCCGCCATTGCCGCACCCGCAGTGTATTATTCTGAAGTGTCATCCCTTACCGGAAACCTGTGCCTTATTACTGAATATATGGATAATTGCGAACTTCATCTGGACGGGTTAACCGGTGATATCTCAAGCAAGAACCTGAACTTGGCTTTGGAAAACCTCGCCTCACTTCATGCTGAGTTTTGGAAAGATAACGGTAGTCAGACCGCCCATGTTTTTCCCATTACCGAAGCCACGGTTTATTTTTTTGAATCGCTGGTTAAAACAAGCTGGAGCGCTCCCGCCCGGAAAATTCTGGTAAAAAGCTGGAACCTTTTGAACGAGCCGCAGACTTACCTACATGGCGATGCCCGAATTGGCAATATGCTTTTCCCAGGTACAAATACTTCCGGCAGATTTGCACTTATTGACTGGCAGGCCGTGCGCAAAGGAAAAGCCGTATACGACCTCGCTTATTTTCTTATTCTAAGCCTTTCGGCAGAAACAAGAAACCATCTGGAGCAGCAAGCTATGGAAACCTATTACCTATACCTAGTTGCAAAGGGAGTAACCGGTTACAGCAAAGAAGAAATGGAAGAAGACTACCGCCATGCCTGCCTCTGCCTGCTGGTGCTGCTTTCCCTGCCCATGCTGAGTGGCGAAGCCAGTGCCGAAGGCGAAGGAGCGAAAATTTTTTCCTGGGGTATGGGTATCTGGCGCCAGCGTATGCAGCAAAAGTTTGAAACCTTCGACTATGCCTGGCTTGCCCGCAAATACCAAATTACAGAACAGCAGGGGCGCAGCGCTGTTGCTGAAATGCTCGGTGTAATTGAGGAAAGGCTCAGGCTCATAGCGGGCTGAAAACCATTAGTTCAGCCTCATGTTGTCAATCAGTCTTATTCCTCCTGTTCTTACAGCCGTAAGGGCAATCAGTTTTTCCGATTCTGATTTGGCAGTTTCCAGCGTAAAGGCATTTCTGATGGCAAAATACTCAGGCTCTAACCCTGTAATGTCGGCAAGGCGCTGAAAGCCGAATTTTTCAAGACTTTCAATACCGTCTTTATGCATTTTTAATCTTGCCTTAACTATCCGTAGGGTCCTAGAAATCTCCGCAGCTTTCTTTCTCGATTCTTTGCTGAGTCTTACATTCCTCGAACTCATGGCCAACCCGTCTTTCTCGCGAAGCGTAGGACAAACAATAAGTTCGGTGTTTAGTTTTATTTTTTTAATCAATTGCTGAACAATCAGTTGCTGCTGGTAGTCTTTTTGCCCCATGTAAAGCTTACCGGGTTTTACTATGTCGAGAAGCTTCTCTACCACCTGCGCCATACCGTCAAAATGACCGGGGCGATGTTCGCCCTCCAGGGTTTGTGCTATAAAACCAAAGCGCATAGGATTATCGTTTGCATATCCTTCCGGGTACATCTCTGTAACCGATGGTAAAAACAGCACATCACATCCCGAGCCGCTCAGTTTTATTATATCAGCGGGAAGAGTATTAGGGTACTTCTCAAAGTCGGTTTTATCATTAAACTGAGTCGGGTTTACAAAAATGCTGCAAACCACTATATCGCAACCTTTTTTACATTCTTTCAACAGGGAAATATGCCCTTTATGCAAAGCGCCCATAGTAGGCACAAAACCAATATGTTGCCCCTCTTTTTTACTGGCATTCAGGTAGTTCTGAATATCATGGATTCGCTTAAATATCAGCATAAATGGCACCCCTTAACATATTTGTTGGAGGTTTTTTTGGTGAGTTTCGGGTTTTTGTTATTATATTTGCAATCCGTTTGTTAGTAAATTCTTACGGGACATTAATTCACTCACCAACAAATCAAACAATATTATGGAAAAAAAGAGAATCCTTATTGTAACGCAGGAGATGGACCCCTATTTGGCGCTTACTGAAGCTTCAAAAATTGCCAATGAATTGCCTAAGCATATTCAGGTGAACGGCATGGAGATTCGGGTATTGATGCCCAAGTTCGGCACCATCAACGAAAGACGCCACAGGCTACACGAAGTAGTACGCCTTTCGGGCATCAACGTTATTATCAATGATGAAGACTATCCTTTGGTAATAAAAGTGGCTTCGTTGCCCGGTGCTCGTTTGCAGGTTTATTTTCTCGACAATGAAGATTTCTTTAAGCGGAAAACCATTTTCCATGACGAAAACAACAAATTTTTCGAAGATAACTCCGACCGCATGATTTTCTTCTGTAAGGGAGTACTCGAAACGGTAAGAAAATTCGGCTGGGGGCCTGATATCATCCATTGCTTCGGCTGGATGACCAGTTTGATTCCCATGTATCTGAAGACTACTTATAAAGATGATCCTATTTTTGCCAATACAAAAGTGATTTACTCAGTGGCAAAGAACGAGTTTAAAGATACACTTAAGAGCGATTTTGTAACTAAACTTACCATCAGCGAAGACATCTCGAAAAAACATTCTGACTACTTCAAGAACCGGGATAATACCAGCCTGAACATTGGCGGTTCTGAGTTTGCTGATGCACTTATTGTGGGCGAAGCTATTGACGAAAAGGTTTCGAGCCATCTGAAAAAAGCTAAGGGCAAAAAGGTTTTGAAACTGGCTTCAAAGGAAGAGAACCCTGTTTCACTGCTTACTGACTTCTACAATAATATTCTGGCCAATTAAGCGTTTAAGGGCTTATTGTTTTTATTTGCAGCCTTTATCAAACGCAGACATTGAAGAATAAATTCCGTTTAGTTACAGCACCGGCTGTTATCCTCTGCTGGTGTTTTATTTTTTTTCAGGGGTGTAAAGAGCCATTGATTGAAGATGACAACCTCCTGACCCCCGATGACGAACTAAACCTCGCCAAGGACACGCTTCATGTAAAAGTATTTTCCGAATTTGAAGAAGCGTTTGCGGCTTATGGCGTTTCTGCCGGTGTTCTCGGAACCCTCACCGACCCCAACTTCGGAAATACTTATTCCTCTTTTTATGCCCAATGCCGGTTGACGAGCAACAATGTTACTTTCGGTGCAAATCCGGTTTTAGATTCAGCGGTGCTTACCTTGAAGTATGCCGGTGTTTATGGAAAATTCGACCAACCAGTTACCGTATCTGCTTACGAGTTGACACAAAGCATGGATGAGTCGTCAAAATACAAAACCAATGATGCTTTTTCCGTAAGCGTTCCTCCGATTGGTCAGGTTATTGGCTTTACTCCCAACATTACGGATAGTGTGCCCACAGCTTTGCAGGGGAGTCTCGCCCCGCATTTGCGTATTCCGCTTACCGCCTCGTTTGCCAATAAAATTCTTACTGCCGGTGATTCGGTGCTCCAGGATAACACTCAGTTCCTCAACTTGTTTAAGGGGTTTTATGTTACTACAAGTTCTTCATCAACCGGTAACGGATTAGCTTATATTGACCTGACTTCTTTACTAACAGGCATTACCCTGTACTTCCACAACGATAGCATTGACTCCCTGCGTTATACCCTGCCGGTTTCTGGAGGACGGGTTAACCACTTCGATAATATTTATACCGGCACCCCTGTATTTACTTCTGCCAATACCCCAAACCCAAACGGTGAAGAAAAGATGTTTATCCAGGCAGGCGCTGGTGTTAAGGGAAAAATTCTTATTACCGATTTGGACAGCCTTCCGAAGAATATTGCAATTAATAAAGCGGAAATCATTTTTTCTCAGTCGGCTTCTGACACATCATATATCGCCCCGCTTCTTTTGGATTTGTTCCGGATTGATGATTCCGGACAACCTCAAAGAATTGACGATGACGGGCTTAGCGGTTTTGGGGGTGTGCGTGTTTCGGAAACAGTTGGAGGTGCTGCTATAACCCGTTATCGCTTCAACTTCAAAAAATATTTTCAGAAACTGCTTCAGGGAGTTTACAAGAACAACGGTTTTTATCTTCAGTCTTATGCCGCCAGTTTGAATTCCGAACGGGTTGTTATTTCTAATTCTTCTTCAGACCAGAATTATAAAGTAACTTTACTTATCACTTACACTAAACTGTAACCCATGTGCGGAATAGTAGCATACATCGGCCCCCGCGAAGCGTATCCGATTCTCATTAAAGGCTTAAAAAGGCTCGAATACCGCGGCTATGACAGCGCAGGAGTTGCACTGCTTAATGGCAGCATGAATATTTATAAATGCAAGGGCAAGGTTTCAGACCTTGAAGAGTTAATACTTGGAAAAAACACTTCGGGTCACTTAGGCATGGGGCACACACGCTGGGCAACGCATGGCGAACCGAATGATGTGAATTCGCATCCGCATCTTTCCGAAAGCGGTGATATTGCCATTATTCACAACGGAATTATTGAAAATTATTCATCGCTTAAAGAAGAGTTGACTAACCGCGGACATCATTTTGTAAGCGACACCGATACTGAAGTACTGGCTCATCTGATTGAAGATGTGCAGAAGAATACCAGCTCCACCCTCGAGGAAGCTGTTCGGCTTGCTCTTCACGAAGTAGTAGGAGCTTATGCGCTTGTAATCATTTCAAAAAATGACCCCGCCAAGTTGATTGGTGCGCGAAAAGGCTCTCCGCTCGTTGTAGGAATTGGTGACGGGGAATATTTTATGGCATCGGACGCCACACCTATTATTGAGTACACTAAAAATGTCACTTACCTTGATGACAATGAAATTGCTTTTATTAAAGAAGGCCGGCTGACCATCAAAACCATTGAGAATGTAGAACACACCCCCTACATCGAAACACTTGAAATGAATCTGGAAGCCATTGAAAAGGGAGGCTATCCGCATTTCATGCTTAAGGAAATCCACGAACAGCCCCGTTCTATTTACGATTCCATGCGCGGACGCTTCGACCCGGTTACCGGTATGTTTGCCATGCGGAGCCTGAAGGAATACGAAGGCAAAATCAAAAACCTGAAGCGCATTATCATAGTAGGCTGCGGAACTTCCTGGCATGCCGGGTTAGTTGGAGAATACTTGTTTGAAGACATAGCCCGCATACCGGTGGAAGTGGAGTATGCCTCAGAATTCCGTTACCGTAATCCGGTGATTACTGAAGATGATTTGGTGATTGCTATTTCCCAGTCAGGAGAAACTGCAGATACCTTAGCCGCCATTGAACTGGCAAAAGAAAAAGGCGCTACTATTCTTGGTTTATGTAACGTGGTGGGCTCATCTATTCCCCGCGCGTCACATGCAGGTGCTTATACCCATGCTGGTCCTGAAATAGGGGTGGCATCTACAAAAGCATTTACCGCGCAGGTAGCTGTGCTTACACTTTGGGCCTTGGGCTTTGCCGAACTCCGCGGCACCGCTGCTAACAATCAACTGCGTGAAGCCTTTGCCGAACTCGAAACAATTCCCGAAAAGGTTGCTAAAACTTTGAAGTGTGAGCCGCAAATCATGGAACTGGCAGAAGTACTTAAAGACTCTAAAAACTTTCTTTACCTCGGTCGCGGATATGGCTTTCCGGTTGCACTTGAAGGCGCACTGAAACTAAAGGAAATTTCTTACATCCATGCCGAGGGTTATCCCGCTGCTGAAATGAAACACGGGCCTATTGCACTTATTGATGAGGCTATGCCGGTTGTTGTAATTGCTACCAAGAGCAGCATTTACGAAAAAGTAATCAGCAACATACAGGAGGTAAAAGCGCGTAAGGGGAAAATAATTGCAATTGTTTCTGAAGGGGATAACAAGGTCAGAAAGATGGCAGATTATGTTATTGAAATACCTGAAACAAAGGAATACCTCGAACCTCTTCTCACTACCATCCCCTTGCAACTGCTTTCTTACCACATTGCCGTATTGCGCGGTTGCAACGTTGACCAACCCAGAAATTTGGCGAAGAGTGTGACGGTGGAATAATACGTTCCCATCTTTCATTAACTTCCTTGTATTTCTTCCTTTGGGTTGATGTTAGATAAACAAAACCTGCCCTTTATAGGATACAAACCCAGGATGCCTAAAAAATTCCCTGTGCACGGTACTCGCCATTAGTAACCGAAATGGTAGTGCTGTTTAACACATGCTGGAAGGTTCCTGAAAAAGTACCGGTGTATTCGTGGTGCGTAACAGTTCCTGCTTTATGAATGGTCAGGCTGCCGGTAGTGGTAATCCAGGTATCGGGGTATGTTTCATGAAACTCAATCACTCCCGCCAAACCGGTACCTACGATAGAAGTATCACTGCCGGTCATAGACGGAAACTTCAAAATAAAGTATTCGTTAGTGCCGGCCAGGTCGCCATGTATGCGCACCAGCGGGCTTGCACCGCTGTTATCGGGCGAAGCGCCTACACCGGCAGAAGTAGCGGACCAGTCGGTTCCGTTAATTTTGGCTTTTAAGAAAAGAAAGTAAGTGCCGTTGTCATCTTTGGTATCATTCAAATCGCAGGAAGAAACAAAAAGCAGCAACACAGCCGCCAAAACGGTTAATTTATTAGCCATAAAATATAAGGGGTTTAGAAACGGGTTAGAAATTCGTGCAAGTTAGAATAATAAACGCCCGGGACCGACTACATTTTTACAAACTTCTGTAAGCTCGAACCATTTTTGGAAAAGCAATGCACAAAGTAAATACCCGGTTGCAACTGCTGCAGGCTGAATGTAAGTGAAGATTGAAATGGCTCAACACCTGCTTGCATAATTACCCGGCCCGAAACATCTGCCAGCGTTGCCGAATTTATGGAGATTTCATTCCACTCCACAGTCAAAATATTTGCAACAGGGTTTGGAAACACTTTCACGGAACCATTCAGCGGCAAAGATTCATTCACCGAATTTATCCCTCCTTGCAGCGAATGCCGGTTGAAGAACTCCCAGATAATTTCGCTGGCGTTTACATCCATGTTCAGATTGCCCACCACTCCAAAAAAATTGTCGCCCGAGCCGGGCCAGGTATGTCCGCCACCCTGTATGCGGTAGTGAATTACTTCCGATTGCTCATTACCTGTGTCCCAGTAAATTTTGCTAACCGTGCAATTATCGGTGGTGTTCGTATTTGGCAGTTGTGTAGTATCACCCTGTTGCGGACAATTGTTGTGATTAACCCAATACTGAAGCGCAGTGCTTACCGGAGTGATGCCGCCTCCGCCATTATAATTTACAACCGGGTCGGTGGTTCCGTGAAAATGCAACACCGGTACCGGTCGTGAAGGATGACAGTAGTAAATCATGCTGTCGGTCATGCTGCCGGTTACAGATGCAATAGCGGCAATGCGGTCGCTGAGTTCGCAGCCAAGGCGATAACTCATAAAGCCCCCGTTGCTCATACCTGTGCTGTAAACCCGGTTCAGGTTGATATGGTAACCGCGGTTGATGGTATCAATCAAAGCGGAAAGAAAACCTACATCGTCAACCCCTCCGTAATAAGTACCGGAAATTGCATTCCAAGAAAGGTTAAGTCCATCAGGGTGAACCACAATAAACCGTTCCCGGTCGGCAATAACATCAAATTTGCTCAGGGTACTTTGCGCCTGACCGGTTTGCGTGAGCCCGTGCAAATTGAGTACCAGCGGCAAAGTATCGCTTGCAGAAAAACCGGTTGGCAGATGAAGAATGTAATTACGCTGAACTCCTCCGTACATGAAACCTGCTGTTTGGCAGAAAGCGGTAAACGGAATGAAAAGCACGAAAAAAAGCAAAGGGAGTTTAAATTGTTGCATGCAGTTTGAATTTAGCCGACACAAGGTAAACAAGAATTTAATATTCACCGTTTAAATGTTTTGTAACAGCGATAGACGACTCTTCCAAATTGGCTTCAGTAACCCGCACGGGTTCGCCCACATGAACAATAATTTCCGTGAAGAAAGCCGGAACAAATTTCCTGTCCCAGCGGCCAAGCCGCCATGCTTTGCGGCACGAAAAACGAAGAGGAACAACCGGAATTTTTGCATCGCGGCTCATGAGCAACACACCGGGTTTTAATTCGAGCGGAGGACCGGCAGGGCCATCGCAGGCTACGGTTGTTGAATATCCCTGCTTAAGATAGTCAATCACATTAGCCAGTGCCGCCTTGCCGCTGTTACCGCTGCTGCCTAAGCAAATGTGCTCAATACCGGTAAGCTCAAGCAACACATGCACCGGTTTCATATACCAGGCGGGGTGGTTCATCCAAACCTGCTTTTCTACGTTGCAGAAAACACCGAAATAGGGCAGCAGGTCCTGGTGCCAGATACAATACACAACGGGTGAGCCAACCGGAAGAGGGCGGGTGAATTTTATTTTGCAGGTAACATGTATAAGAAGTGAGTTCAGGTAAAATAAATACCCGATGATATATCCGTAAAGAAGAAAGAATGGCTTCAAATACCACGGAACATTATCTACACGAAGCATGAAAACAAATTAAGCGGAAAAGGGCAACTAATACTGCTCGTCCTTATTCGGAAAGTTTTTGCTTTTTACATCCGCCACATATTGCTTAACGGCTCCCTGAATTTCCTCATCTAAATTCAGGTACCTGCGCAAAAAGCGGGGTTTAAATTCGGTGGTAATGCCCAGCATATCATGCGAAACAAGAACCTGCCCGTCAGTTCCGCCACCGGCACCAATACCAATAGTAGGTATATGGAGTTTTTTAGAAACTTTCTCTGCCAGCTTCGCGGGAATTTTTTCAAGCACCACACCAAAGCACCCGGCTTTTTCAAGAATGAGCGCATCGCTCATTAGTTTTTTTGCTTCGGTTTCTTCTTTGGCGCGTACTGTATAAGTTCCGAATTTATAAATAGACTGGGGTGTAAGCCCGAGGTGACCCATGACCGGAATACCCGCTGTAAGAATCCGCTCAACACTCTCGCGGATTTCGGCACCGCCTTCCATTTTTACGGAGTGCGCTCCCGCCTCCTTCATAATCCGGATAGCGCTTTCCAGTGCAACCCGCGAATTACCCTGGTAGTAACCAAAAGGCAAATCAACCACTACCAAAGCACGCTTTACCCCGCGAACCACAGAAGCAGCATGGTAAATCATTTGGTCAAGCGTAATAGGCAGGGTGGTTTCATGCCCCGCCATAACATTCGATGCTGAATCGCCCACAAGAATAATGTCAATTCCAGCGCTGTCTATAATTTTTGCCATCGAGAAATCGTAAGCGGTAAGCATGGAAATTTTTATACCCTCATGCTTAAACTCCTGCAAGGTGTTAGTGGTAATGCGTTTAATTTCTTTTTGAACAGACATAATAATCAGTTTACGGTTTACGGTTGGCAATGTACAATTAATACATAATTCAAATCTATAGGAACAAAAGTCAATATTCGCTTTGTAACGGCAAAATATTTTAAAGGGAAAGAAGAATTAGAATACTTTTGCCCGCCCGTGAAAAGTAAGTTTAAAATTCAAAGTTTAGGGTTCAAAGCCGGTGTTCCGGGGCTTTTCTTTTCGCTCATCGCCATTTTGCTTATCACTGTTTCGTCATGCAAACAGGATTTTGACATAACCGCTGATTACAAAGAAATTCCGGTGGTATATGGCTTGCTGAACCAGCAGGAAAACACTCACTATATCCGCATTCAAAAAGGTTACCTGATTGACGGCAACGCTTTAGTGGCTGCAGGCATTTCCGATTCGGTTTACTATGCCGACTCGCTTACCGTATTGCTGAAACCTTTTTTTAATAACTCGCCAAGCGGCTCGCCATTTACGCTTCATAAAATTGACGGCAACTTAATCGGGCTGCCCAAGGACACCGGAACTTTCGCCAACACGCCAAATATTCTTTACACCTTTACCGGCAACCTGGACCAGAACAAAACCTACAAACTGGAAATAACCAATAACTCAAACGGAAAGAAAATTACGGCTGAAGTTAAACTGGTGAAAGACTTTATTATTTCCACCCCCAGAAAAGGGAACAAATACAACCTGCAAAACGCCAACCCGGTAAACATCAGGTGGAACACAGCCGAAAACGCAGGCATTTACGACCTTGTTGTCCGGTTTTATTATACCGAATACCGGCTTTCTGACAATTCGTTTTACCGCGATACTTTTGTTGACATTCCTTTTGCCAAATCAGCCCTGATTGACTTCGGGGCTAACAATGGCGAAATACCCCTCAGTTCGGGTGCTGTTCTTAATTACATGGCTGAAAATGTAAAGTCAGATATAGAAGTAATCCGCGAGTTTAACATCAAAAAGGGTATGGAGTTTAAGTTTGCAGCCGGGGGAACCGAACTGGCAAACTATATTAAGTTCAACCAGGTGCAGGGGGGTATAGCTTCCAACGAAGCCCTCTCGCCTTATACCAACATAGCTGGCGGCTACGGGCTTTTATCGAGCCGTTATTATAAACAGGTGGACAGCGTTCTTCTAACCGACATTGCATTGGATTCAATTGCCTGTAGTTCTGTTTCCCGCGGGTTGAAGTTTAAGAACCACAGCGGGCAAGTCTGCAATTGAGTGAAATCATTTTCCGTTGCCGGAAATACAAAAGCCCGCTTGCAGATTGCAGCGGGCTTTCTTTTTTCTGTTCATCATTTGAACTTTCGGTTAATGATATTCAATCACTCCTTATTTAGCTTAGGATTTTTACAGATGTTCCTTTCATCTCAGCTTAAATGACTGCGGTATCGAGTGCGGTCCGGGGTTTTCTCTTCCGAAAGCGAAGATGCGAATCCAAACCGTACTGCCCGGGGCAAAGGGTCCAATCTCTTTTTGAGTTCGGGTGGTACCGCCTGCAAACTCACCGTTGGAAAAGTCAGGCGTAGCCGAAGTTTCGAGCAGGTAAAGAACCGCATCGGTTGCTTTATCCCACTCCACTTTTATTGTATTTTCCTGTGAGCCGTCAGTCAGGTCAATACCAGTTACCTCACCTCCCGTGTCGGGGCGCGGTGTGCCCGCAGCCACCACATCGAAGCCGCTGCTGAGGATAACTTCCTCATCGCCATCCGATGCCTGCTGTACATACGCGCCAAGCTGCACAATCAAAAACAACATTTCTTTTCTGCGCAGGCGCATGATAGCTGTCTTGTCCTTGTCTCTCCCGCGGCTTTCATTATAAGCCGTTTCCAGTTCGTCAATCTTCCCGTCCACCACAGCCAATGCTGGCGAGGGTGTTGGAAAGCTGGCGTTGCCGGTCATGCTTGATGTAATCAGACGTCCGCGGGCTACTTGCTGGGGTACAGTTAGTTTGCTGAAACCGATTTTTACTTTTGACATAGTCTCTCTTTTTTAGGGGTTAACAATAGTTCTTCTGCCTCGCGGGCAAAAGATGTCTTCAGTTTTTTTTCCTTTAGAGGGCCTTCACCTCTTTGCTTCATAAATACCTCCTTGTTTTTTACCTGCCTTAGCTTTAGCGCTGGCGGGTTTGGTTATTAAAATAATTACAAAGGCAAATAAGCGGCTTGCCTGCGCAATGTATATGCGCAGCAAAGAGCAGGTAATAAAGGGACTCATTTTCAGGCAGTTAAAATGCAGGCAAATAAAAAAAACGGCACTGCGGACATCATCGGATATAAAATACTGAATGGAGGTTTGCTCGGCAAACGGATTGGGGACGTTCTGCTTACCGGGCTCTTTGCATTTCCTGCGTTGCCGTTGTTCGGTGTTATCACCAACAACAACTGCATAGCTTTTACCTGAGTGGTGTTGATGAGTTTGGGTTTCTGACGCATTTGATGGGAAACGAATGGGTAGAAGAGCAACAAATACAATGGCTGCGCAATATAGTTGTTGGTGAGGGAGCGCAGAGCCGCTCCTATAACACCGAACAAAGGCGAATAAATTCAATAACACGAAGTCAGAGACTTCTGTTTATTAAACTTCCAAGTCTCGCAGAGCCTAAGACTTGGAAGAACGGGCTATCGCCTGCTGCATTTTCTATTTGTGGCTCAAAAGGCAACGCACATGGGCTACAGGTGTAATGTATCTCGGTTGGCGAAAAGTATGCTCCGATATTATCAGCAACATAATCTAAAGAATCTCCTGCACTAACGAAAAAACTTACACAATAAGTAATACCGGCAACCATTGAATCTATCAACTCGCTCTGCATGTATTCACGATAATTATTCCCTGCTGGTGCAGTTATTAAATTTTTTGCGGTGAAAATCCCTGCATAAGCCACTCCTGTATGTGCGTACTGATAGCCCCATCTATTTTGGGGTACACTGGCTATATCACTTGTATCACAAAGATTGAAATAATCCGGAGTAGAGGTTAAAGGGTTAGTCCAGTAGGTTGCGCGTTGCAATTGAGAAATGAAATCAGGGCAAGTATCGTATAGTTCAAATGAGGGATTCGGCACCATATTAGCTTGTGCCATTAAAAACTGAAACCAACCGGCAATAAAAACCGAGGTAAAAATTTTCTTCATAACTCAATTTTTAGCAATGGTTAATAATTCGGCTTTCAACAAATCCACTTCATTCCTCAACTCCTTAATCAACACCAGCAAATCTTTGGTTTCGGTATCGGTGGTTATCAGTATTTGTTTAGCGGCAATGGTGCCGGTTACTTCAAGCGCGTGAGCGGGGGTTGGTGTGCCAATCCCTACCTTCCCTCTGAAAAAATTCAAATCGCTTGCTCCGTCCTGCCAAATACCATATTTTGCACCTGTAGCGCCCGCATTGCTGCCTAAATAAATTCCGTAAGCATTGCCTACCGCGCCAGTGCCACCGGTTGTACCAGTGGCTCCCGGCACACCTTCTACCCAAAGACCATAAGCATTGGTTATGGAACCGGGGTCATCCCATATATCCAGAATGTTATACTCGGCCCTGAACACCTCGGCATGTTCAACCGTAGCGCCATTTACGGCTGTAATATTTGCTTTAACTGCCTGCACCCCTCCACTTACTGTTACGCTGCCTTCCTGTTTATAAAACCCGCACACCGCCACTCCGTTGCCTGCCGCACCGCCAAGCACACCCACATTCGTTGAACCGCTGCCATACGCCTCGCCAAACAAGCCTACGTTCCACGAATCTTCTGCGGTGGCAGCTGCATAAACACCGATGTTGAAATCAGCGTCATCCTCTTCAGCTACCGACACAGTGCCTATGCTGTGCTCGTTGCCGCTTGAATTGGAAGTAACGGCCGCGCCTACCGATGATGCCAGTATGGTCAGTGTAGTGTTGATTTCATTTTCAAGTATATTTTTAAAAAGCGATGCCGAAAGCACCGAAGCCACATCAACCGAATTGCCATTCAACACATGAAGCTTGCAAAAGGGGGTGGTGGAGCCGATGCCTACATTGCCTTCGGCTGCAATTCTCATTCTTTCATTATTCCCGTTTGTAAAAAACAACATAGGTAGGTTTTCCTGTTGTTTTAACTCCGCATTACCTGTTGATGAAGCAATGCCTATGAGAAACCCATCTGTGCTCGTTGTTCCCGAAGTAGTGCCGTTGGTAAATTGATGATAAGTAGCATTCCCATTTCCCCCATCTTGATGAAGCAAAAAGTTAGGAGAAGTTGTTCCTATACCAACATTTCCTCCGCTTGTAACAGTCATCCGTGTAGCATTAGTTGTTAGAAAATGAAGAGCACGCGAATCTTTCATATTTATTTCACCCTCGTTAGATGTATTTATACCCATTAGCAACCCATTCGTATATGTACTGTTACCATTAGAAATTTGGGCAAATAATGAAGCTGAAGTACCGGAATTGTATAATTGCAATAAGTTACCCGGGCTCATTGTGCCTATTCCGACATTACCGTTCTCATCCACTACCATTCGCTCTGTATCGTCTGTGCGTATCCTAAATGGCTCGGTGCTGGTAGTACCAATGAATTGACTAGAGGGATCAGTTACATTGTTTCCTATGTATACCCACGGGATAGGAGATTGCGCTTTTAGTATTTGTCCACTTAAAACAAGTTGCGTTAAAACTAAGAGAAATAGTTTCTTTTTCATGGTGCTAAATTTTAATTTATACTAAGGATAATTTTATCGTTCCGATATTATTAGATGAAGAATACACTTTAAGAAAATAAACCCCAACAGATAAATTTCCTCGCCTGAATACAACATTTGCTTTTTTTTCTGTAAAATAAGTTTCTGTGATATGATTTTCATATTCCTGCCCTAATCCATCAAAAAGTTTGAAATTGATTTTTTCGTTAGTTATAGCATCTCCGCTAAGTTCTATCAGTGTATAATCTGAAAATGGGTTTGGAGAAGCGTGCATGTCGACCTCGGTAACGATATCACTCAAATTGTTTACGATTGTGTCTTCATAACAAGGGTAAGCCGAAGTACCGGTATAGTAATAACTCTCCAGCGTGTTTATAGGGCCAAAGGTTGCTCCGAATCCTCCGGTTAAATTTATAGAGACAGGATTAAAATTGCAGAATGTATCTAATGCATTAGGATTTTCTATCACCCCCATATAATCTGAGCCCGGCCAACCCTTTTTAGTTACGTAAATTTTACCGTTAGGCCCTATTTGCATGTGACCAAAGGCGTACGCTGTTTGGTATATTTCATTATCATAAATTACCGCCCTTGAGGCGGCTACAGCAATCGCATTGCCTGCATCCAAATTATATTGAAGTAACCTTCCATTATTGGTACCTATATACAATTTTGAGTTGTCCGGTGAAAACGATGTCCCCCAATCACCAGTATCTTTTTTCAAAACGATTGGAGAAGTAATTACACCTGTTGAATTATCAAAATCAAATACATAAGAAGGAGTAACTTTACCCGGTGTTGCAAAAGCTAGTCTTTTCCCGTTTGGCGAAAATTTAATGCTCCCTCCCTGCCATGTAGGATTATCATTATCCAACGGCCCAACAGCACTTATAACTGGTGTTGTATCAATGCCGTCTTGGGTAACCAGATAAGCAAAAAATTTATCGTTCTGCCATTCGTGCCCAACTACCCAAACATCTGTTCCATTACAATGATGAACCCCTGCTAATTTGATACCGGTAGGGTAAGGATGCAACTCTTTATTTCTTACCGTAATTCCGCCATTACCGCCATCCAATTGCATATCAATAGTACAGTATTTGACCGTAACGGAAGAAGTAAAAAAGTAGATTGTATTAGGGTCTTTGGGTTTTGGAACAGCCATAGAGTTTTGCAGAATATTTATCCATCCGGAATCGCCAATTACCCCTCCGCCATTTTGAATAACGTTGTGCAAGCGGTTATATATTTTGAACGCCCCGCCAGCTATTTGCTGATTTCCCAATGAATCACAAACTGAAGTTACTTCACCTCCGTTACCGTCATTCATCACTATTGGCACCCCGGTATTCCAATGAATACTTGGCGCATCTTTTGGACCAAGTCCAGACGAGGCACCAAACTGCCAAACATTAGCTTGATTAATACCTAAACTAGGATTGCGGGTTTGCGCAACAACCGAAAAAACAAATACGAAAAAAATAACAAATAGGGAGAAAACTCTTTTCATAAACAAAAATTTATCTGTTAAAGTAGCCTATATTTATTAGTACCAAACTCTGCCCCTGCACCCACCGGTACCCCCAACCCAACAAAAACCAACAAAAAATAAAACTTCACTTGCATTGTTCAGGTGTTAAGTGAAATAAAATGCGCGTATCCTTTACAAATGATAAAACAAAACTCCAAACCACATAACTTCTCCTGCTTAGTTTCTGTGTTTCTAGTAACAAAACAATATTGTTGCAACAACTTATCCTCCCGCCCTGCCTCTGGCGGCTGTTCAAACAATCAAACAGTTATGCGCAACGCCCCAACCTTCGGGAGGGATGGAGCGGGCCAAAGCCCGGAATTTACACGTTTAGCAAAACTCCCCTCCCCCTGCTTTAGTTCCCGAAGCTGCGGCTTCGGCATGTATATCCACGGCTTTCGATACAGAGTACACGGCATCAGCATGTATATGCACGACTTTCGATGCGAAGTACGCGGCTTCAGCAAGTGCATTCGCAGCTTTCGATGCGGAGTACGCGGCTTCAGCATGTATATACACGGCTTTCGATGCGGAGTACGCGACTTTAGCATGTACATTCGCAGCTTTCGGTGCAGAGTACGCGGCTTCGGCAAGTACATTCGCGGCTTTCGATGCGAAGTACGCGACTTCAGCAAGTACATTCGCGGCTTTCGTTCCTGAAGTCGCGGCTTTGGGAAGTATGTCGCCTGCTTCCGCTCAAATACTGACAAATTGCCCTTTCTTTCAGGCACTTAGCCGCCCAAATGCCCCAAAATGTCATGTTAACCGCCCGCGGCACAATGATTGAGTAAATGGGAGAAACATAAAAAACTAAACAAATGGGAAAAATAATAGGAATAGACTTAGGAACGACCAACTCGTGTGTGGCGGTAATGGAGGGCAGCGACCCGATTGTGATTCAGAATGACGAGGGCAGGAGAACCACACCGAGTATCATAGGCTTTTTGCCAAATGGCGAGCGCAAGGTAGGCGACCCGGCAAAGCGACAGGCAATTACCAACCCGCTTAAAACCATTTTCTCTATTAAGCGGTTCATGGGCCTGCGCTTTAGCGAGGCGGGAAAAGAAATCAGCCGTGTACCTTACAAAGTAGTAAAAGGCGATAACGACACCGTGCGGGTGGATATTGACGGGCGGCTTTACACAGCTCAAGAACTTTCGGCTGTGGTTCTTCAAAAAATGAAAAAGACTGCCGAAGATTACCTGGGGCAAACAGTTACCGATGCGGTAATTACCGTACCCGCTTACTTTAACGATGCACAGCGCCAGGCTACCAAAGAAGCTGGGGAAATAGCCGGTTTAAACGTAAAAAGAATTATCAACGAACCCACAGCCGCAGCGCTTGCTTATGGTTTGGATAAGCAGCACCGCGATATGAAAGTGGCGGTGTATGACCTCGGTGGCGGTACTTTCGATATTTCCATTCTTGAAATGGGCGATGGAGTATTTGAAGTAAAGTCAACCAACGGTGATACTCACCTCGGTGGCGATGACTTCGACCATGAAATTATTGAATGGCTGGCAACCGAATTCCAGAAAGATGAAAGGGTGGATTTGCGTAAAGACCCCATGGCTCACCAGCGTTTGAAAGAAGCTGCCGAAAAGGCAAAAATTGAATTGTCGTCTTCGCAGGAAACGGAAATCAACCTGCCGTATATTACTGCGGTTGACGGAGTGCCTAAACACCTGGTTCGGAAATTAACAAGAGCGAAATTTGAGCAACTTACCGATAACCTGGTTCAAAGAACTTTGGAACCTTGCCGCCAGGCATTGAAAGATGCTGGTTACTCAGCATCCGATATTCACGATGTAATTCTGGTGGGCGGCTCTACCCGTATTCCTAAAATTCAGGAAGTAGTGGAGAAGTTCTTTGGCAAGAAACCTTCCAAAGGCGTTAACCCCGATGAGGTGGTGGCAGTAGGTGCAGCCATTCAGGGCGGTATCCTGAGCGGTGATGTGAAAGATAATATCGTGCTGGTGGATGTAACACCTCTTTCTCTCGGTCTTGAAACCCTCGGAGGCGTAATGACCAAGCTGATTGACTCCAATTCAACCATTCCTACAAAAAAATCGCAGGTGTTCACCACGGCACAGGATAACCAGCCTTCGGTTGAAATACATGTGTTGCAGGGCGAAAGAGCCATGGCGAAAGACAACCGTACGCTCGGGCGCTTCCACCTCGATGGTATTCCGCCTGCCATGAGAGGAACTCCTCAAATTGAAGTTACCTTTGATATTGACAGCAACGGTATAGTTCATGTTCATGCCAAGGATAAAGGAACAGGCAAGGAGCAAAGTATCCGTATAGAAGCTAACAGCGGTCTTTCAAAAGAGGAAATTGAAAAGATGAAGAATGAGGCAAAAGCCAACGAAGATGCAGACAAAAAAGCACGCGAACAGGCAGAGAAAGCCAATATGGTTGACTCGCTCATCTTCCAGACTGAAAAACAGATGGCTGAAGCGGGCGATAAGATACCTGCCGATAAGAAAACAGCCCTTGAAACAGCTTTGACTGATTTGAAGAAAGCCAAGGAATCGAACGATTTCGATGCTATGGACAAAGCGGCAGAAACGCTGAACACCGCATGGCAGGCAGCTTCGCAGGATATTTACAACGCTACTCAACAGCAGCAAACCCAGGCAAATCCTGAGGCAGGCGCCAATACCAGCTCCACCGCTGGAAACGATAACGTTCAGGATGTTCCCTACGAAGAGGTTAAAGATGACAAGAAGTAATTCTGAATAAGGGTGGTTTGTTAAGGCAGGATAAGTCCTGCCTTTTTTTATGACCGGGAAATAAAATAGTTAAATCCATTATTTAGCACACCCGAAAGTTTTGATATATGCCATTTACAAAATAGGTTTGCACCCGCAAGAGAAGATTGCTTCTAAAGATACTGTTGGATGTTGCCATGGTTACCACCATAGGTGACGGTCCCTCCGAGAAATCGGGGGGATTTTTTTTCCTGATTAAAATCATCAGGTTTTTATGCTCATAAGTTTGGATAATTGTAAACCACAACTACATTTGCGCTGTTTAGAATTAATCTAAATAAAAAACTATTGTATTATGAAATTCTTTGTTGTACTGCTCTCCCTGGTTTCTTTTCCAATTGTTTTCGTTTCGGCACAAAACAAAAATGACTCAACGGGCAAAACAAAAAGCCATGTGTTGAAAGATGTTCTGATAAGTGAAACCCGAAACCTGAATACCGTTTCGCGGTCCGAAGCGGTTGAAGAGCAAACTGTTTTTGCCGCTAAAAAAAGCGATATCCTTCATTTAGACAGAACCAACGCAAACGTTATAACCAATAATGCACGCCAGGTTTTTGGCAAACTGGCAGGAATATCGGTATGGGAAAACGATGCTTCGGGCATTCAAATCAATGTTTCATGCAGGGGGCTTAGTCCTAACCGCAGCTGGGAGTTTAATGTGCGCCAGAACGGATTTGATGTTGCTGCCGACCCGTTTGGTTATCCGGAATCATATTACAACCCGCCATTGGAGGCAGTTGAAAAAATAAATGTAGTGCGCGGCACTTCATCACTTCAATTCGGTCCGCACTTTGGAGGTATGATGAATTACATTCTCCGCAAAGCACCCGACAATAAGAAAGTAGAAGTTGAAACCCGGAATGCGATGGGCAGCTACGGGCTGTTCAGCAGTTACAATTCGCTGGGCGGTACCGTGGGTAAATTCAAATACTTCGGGTTTTATCAATATCGCAAAGCAGACGGATGGCGAAAAAACAATGATTATCAAATTCACTCCGGCTACGTGAATTTTCAGTATGCAGCAACTAAAAAGATTACGCTTGGCGCTGAATTTTCGTACATGAATTATGTGTGTCAGCAACCGGGAGGACTTACCGATTCGCTTTTCAAAGTTGACCCGCAGCAAAGTTTTCGTTCGCGAAACTGGTTTAATGTTCCGTGGATGATTCCGGCACTCAGCATGCAAATTCAGTTTAATGAAAACCATATCATGTCGGTAAAAGCCAATGGAATTATTGGGGAAAGAAACAGCGTTGGGTTTACAAAAGCAGCGTACCTTCCTGATAATTTGAATTTAACTACCGGTGAATATCAAAGCAGGCAGCTTGACCGCGATGCATACCGCAATGCGGGTATTGAAGTTCGCCATCTGATGAAATACAAAGCCTTCAAGCAGCCCCATGCTATTGCCATGGGAGTAAAATATTTTTACGGAAACACTAACCGCAGGGGCTCCGGTAAAGGCGATAAAGGAACAGACTTCAACCTCAATCTTCAGGATTCTACTTTTGTCCGTCATTTGCAATTTACCACACACAACGCTGCCTTGTTTGCTGAAAATTTGTTTCAGGTAACACCGGCACTGAAAATTACCCAGGGCATTCGTTTTGAAATTCTGAACACCGGTGCCGAAGGCAGATTAAACTATAAGTCAGACGGAACTGAAAACCGGATTGCCGGCCAAAACAGGACACGGGTGGTTTTTCTTGCCGGTGCCGGTATTGAATACAACCCGGTTGGCAAAACATTCCTGTACGGAAACTTTGCACAGGCATACCGTCCTGTTCAGTTTTCGGACCTGACTCCTCCCGCTACCACTGATAGCATAGATACCAAACTGAAAGATGCTTCAGGGTTTAATGCCGACCTCGGTTACCGCGGCAGCATTGGCGACTGGTTTAACTTCGATGTGAACGGTTTTTACATTTTCTACTCCAATAAAATAGGAACGATTACCCAACTTAGAGAAAACAACACGGCTTACCAGTACCGCACTAACTTAGGAACGGCACATCACCGCGGCTTTGAGGGATATGTGGAAATAGACCCTTTCACCGCTTTCAACATTCATAAAATAGCCGGTCATTTGAGTGTGTTTGCTTCCTGTGCTTTTGTAGATGCCAGGTACACCAACTTCAGGATTGTATCCTACAACACTTCCACTTCGCAACTGGAAGAAAGCAATTTGAAAAACAAGCGGGTGGAATATGCGCCCCGGTTTGTAAACCGGTTCGGAGCCACTTACACTTACCGGATATTTTCGGTTACGTACCAGGTGAACTGGGTGGACGAAATTTATACGGATGCATCAAACACCGAACTTCCTACGGCTAATGCTCAAACCGGCAAGCTGCCTTCCTATTTTGTAATGGATTTATCGGCCGCACTCCAGATTACCAAGTATGTAAATGTGCGTGGCGGTGTAACTAACCTTGCCGATGAACATTATGCTACGCGCAGGGCAGGCGGTTATCCCGGCCCCGGTCTTCTGCCGGCTGATGGCAGAAATTGGTACATCAGCCTCGGGGTTAAGTTCTGAGTTTAAAGTTACCAGGGTATTATACTGAATAAGAAGGTGAGGGAAAAAATTCAGGAAGTGAAAACCCCAACCCGTGAGAAAAAACGCAAAGCCCAGGTTTCGCGGACTAAAGGATTTAAACTTATCATTTCAGAGAACCAACAAAGTAAGGAGTAAATCCTTTTGAACATACCAAACTCTGTATTGATTTAGCACCCCATGTTTTCTTGTAAGTATCCACTGTAAGTTTCTTAGTGTCACATGTACAAGTGCTTTTGTGTTAAATCCATCGAAAACAGACTTTTTCCGCCTCCCCTAGTTCAGGACTGGAAACCCCGGAATTTCAAAATTGGGGGTTTTACAGGCAATAAAAGCAAAACAGGCAGCGTTGTATGAATATGGATGAGAAGTATTTATATAAATGTTGGCGTATGAAAAAGAAACTACCTAAAATTTATTCTTATGAAACGTTCAATCTCAATTATCATATTTCTGTTGGTGAGTGCAATGACATTCAGCCAGGTTAAATTATATCTGGGTGCGCGTGGTGGTGGCGGTGTAATGATGTCGGACAATCAACTGAAAGGATTAAAGACAGCCGAAGGGCGCGATGCGGTATTCAAAGACCGGAGTGCGTGGTCGGCACAAGCTAAAGGTGAATTGTTGTTTGGCTATAAGCGGTTAAGAGTGGGCTATCAATTCCTTTATAATTTTTCGGCACCCATTAATCAGTCGCCTGCTCAGCAGCCATTAATGAATCGCGAGCAGTTTGCTACTTACCTGAGCAGTTCGCAAACGCAATTCTTCGGACATTATGCGCTGGTAGAATTGGCTGTAATAAATCGTCCTCATTTTTCACTTACCCCGGGAATTGCCGCAGGAACATTTACAGGATTCAACCGCGACAGCGAAACAGATAAGGCTGTAAAGCTTAGAAATGTAACGAAGAACCGCTTCTCAATCGGAGCCGAACTGAATGCGGAAGTAAAATTCGGGCGTTGTGTGATTTTCCTGAGCCCGAACTATTATCTGTTCAGCATGCAGGATAAAATCAGCAAAGACTGGCGGCAATACAAGCACTTCTTAGGCGCTGACCTGGGCTTCAGAGTTAACCTGCTCAAGCAGAGTAAGTATAAATAGTAACCTTTCCCACGCCCGTTAAAAACTTTTTAGGGTGAGTAAAGCCATGCGTATATTTTAGCCGAAAATATTGCGCATGGCTACCATTGAAGAATTAAAGAAAATCTGTTCACAGGTTCGGAGAGATATTGTAAGAATGGTTCACGCAGTAAACTCCGGTCACCCCGGTGGCTCACTCGGTTGCACCGAATTTTTTGTTGCCTTGTACTTTGAGGTGATGAAGCACAACAAAAATTTTTCTATGGACGCAATCGGTGAAGATGTTTTCTTTTTGAGCAACGGGCACATCAGCCCGGTGTGGTATAGTGTGCTGGCTCATGCCGGATATTTTGACAAAAAAGAATTAAGCACCTTCCGCAAAATCAACTCACGTTTACAAGGACATCCTGCAACTCATGAGCATATTCCCGGTGTGCGCGCTGCTTCAGGTTCGCTCGGACAGGGAATGAGTATGGCGATTGGCGCTGCCCTCACAAAAAAATTAAACAAAGATTCTTCGATCGTTTATTCACTTCACGGTGACGGAGAGTTTCAGGAAGGACAGATTTGGGAGGCACTGATGTTTGCGCCTCATAACAAAATAGATAATCTGATTTCAACCATTGATTATAACAACGCACAGATTGATGGGGCGATGGAAGACATTTTGAGCCACCGCAATTTGAAAGTAAAAGTTGAAGCATTCGGATGGGACGTAATTGAATTGAAAGACGGGAACAATCTTGAAGCAGTTATCTCAACCCTGAAAGAAGCAAAATCAAGAACAGGAAAAGGGAAACCGGTCTTCATCCTCATGCACACCGTAATGGGCTACGGGGTTGACTTTATGCAAAGCGCAGGACATAAGTGGCACGGAGTAGCGCCTAACGATACACAGCTGGCGCAGGCTCTCGGTCAAATGGAGGAAACACTGGGAGACTATTAGAGCTCAGAAAGCGAATACATAGGTTCCCCCATCATCCTTGTAAACATAGTTTACCACGCGGGGCCAGAGAGGTTTGATTAATTCTTCTTCCCATTTGTCAAGCTCACTGAGGAGTTCTTTTGCTTTTTCAGGTTCCTTCAGATACAGGTTTTTGTGCTCAATGCTGTCTTGCTTCATATTATAAAGCAGGTTGGTATTTGTAAATTCATTCACAATCAGTTTCCAATCGTCTTTGCGAATCGCTTTATTGAAATCGCTTCTCCAGAAAAGCCGGTCGTGTGGTTTAGCCGTAGTTTCTCCGTTCACAAACGGAATGAGGTTTACTCCGTCATAAGTCCTGTCGTTTGGCAATTCAATAGCAATTATCGAAGCAACTGTAGCAAAAATATCGAGCGAAATTACGGGGGGAGCATAAACGGTTCCTTCTTTAATCTTCCCTGTCCATTTCATCATGAAAGGAACCCTCAGCCCGCCTTCAAAGTTGGTGAGTTTGCCACCGCGGTAAGGTGCGTTATCGGTTGTTCCGTTGTAAGCTGCTCCGCCATTATCGCTCAGGAAAACAATCAAAGTATTTTCGCTCAACCCCAGGCTGTCCACATGATGAAGCAATCTTCCGACCTGGTCATCGAGGTTTTTAATCATGGCGGCATACACACGCTTCACCGGATCCTTGATATGTCCAAATTGATTGTAATAACTTTTGGGGACTTGCAGGGGGGCATGAGGAGCGTTGTAAGGAAGATAGAGGAAGAACGGCTCATTTTTATTTCTATCAACAAACGAAATGGCTTCATCGGTTAACTTGTCTGTAAGATATTTATCCTCTTCCTGCCGTTCGCAGCAATTGCGGAGAATGGCACAGTTGCCGGTTCTTCCCTCGGCAGTTTTCCATTCATGGTGGTCCATAAAATCCCCGGGGATGCGCTTGTTGACAATGGAAGTATCTTTCTTCTCTGCGTAAAGTGTAAACGCCTCGTAAAAACCATATTGCTCATCAAACCCCCTTGCACAAGGAAGGGCAAAATCGGCTGCACCCAAATGCCATTTCCCTACTATAGAAGTTTGATAATCATATTTCTTCAAAATCTCTGCAAGAGTAATTTCGGAAGGAGGAAGCCCTTGGCGGAATCTTTCCTCCGGCTCGGGAACTTCTTTTGATTTCAGCGGGCTAAGTGGACGAAACCTCGGCATCATCTTAAAGCCGAAGTACTCAAGCATATTTTTCAGATAGCGATGATTGGGCTGCAATTCATGACCAAAGCGCTGCTGGTAACGACCGGTAAGCAAACCGGCACGGGAAGGCGAACAAACCGGGGAAGAAATATAACCCTCGGTAAACGTAACGCCTTGTTTGCCGATACCATCAATGTGGGGAGTGGAAATCAATTTGTTTCCGTAAAGTGAAATATCGGTTTGGCCCAAATCATCAGCAAGAATCACAATGACATTCGGGCGATTGTACCCGGCAAGGTCATGTATTTCTTCTGCCAGATAATTATTTTTCCCCTCAATAAGCTGCTCGTTGAAATAAATTTTGAATTTATCGCTTGTATTTGACCTGAGCAGGAAAGCCGAGCAGAAAATGCCGGTGGCAAACATTAAAATGAACAGAAAATATTTTTTTGTTTTTATCATCTCACAACCAGTTGCAAATATACAGGTCATAAAATGATTTATTGAATGAGCGAATCTCTTTTAACTTTCGTTCTGAATGGTGATTTCTGTTTTTAAATTTCATCTCAACTCTTTAAGGCGAATTACTGTATTTGTCTGCTGTCTTTTGCCTTTTGTTCTTTATCTGAATTCACAACCCACACAGGTTTACAGACCTAATATCAACCGGATACTTTTTGTGCTTGACGGCTCGGGAAGTATGAAACAGAAATGGGGAGAGAAAACAAAATTTGAAACAGCCATAGAATTACTTTCAAAAATCATTGATTCAGTAGAAAGGAAAAATCCGAATGTAGAATTTGCCGTGAGGGTGTTCGGTCATCAATATTTCCGCGACCAGAAAAACTGCAAGGACTCAAAGCTGCTGCTTCCCTTCGCAAAAAACAACGCTGAAAAAATAAATGCGGCTCTTTACCGAATAAATCCCCAAGGCATGTCTCCTATAGCTTATTCGATAGCTATTGGTGCAAAAGATTTTCCCGATGATGTAAAAAGCCTGAACTCAATCATTCTGATAACAGACGGAAATGAAAACTGTGATGGAAACCCTTGCGAGTCCTCCAAAGAGTTAGTCTCTAAGCGGATTACACTGAAACCTTTTATCGTTGGGCTGAATGTTGATAGCGCGCGCTATGATAAATTCAAATGTGTGGGAACCTTTTATGAGGCGAAGGATGAATCATCGCTGTATAACACCGTAGGTGTAATTATCAAGCAAACTCTCAATACAACTACTGTACAGATAAATTTGCTTGACGCCAATCATAGCCCAACCGTAACCAATATTGCGTTTACACTCTACGACCATTACTCAGGAAAAATTCAATACAACTTTATCCATACCATGAACGAAAAGGGAAATCCCGATACCCTTTTTCTTGACCCGGTAGGCGTTTATGATTTGGAGCTGCATACGTACCCTCCTATCAGGAAAGAAAATATAGAACTTACTCCGGGCAAACACAATATCATTGCTCTCGATGTTCCTGCCGGTGATTTGAAGGCAGAATGTCTTGCTGCTTCTATTGCAAATAATGATGCTCAGGTTGTTATTCGCTCCTCTGGCGATTTAAAACCCATTCTGAATGTTCAGGACTTGAACGAGGAAGGAAAATATCTAGTTTCTGACTACCATCTTGAAATCCTCACCACACCCCGGATGAATCTGGATACCAATATTGCTTCGTTTACGCAAAACCAAATTACTGTTCCTAATTACGGAACACTTTCACTTATGACCGGTGAAAAATTACTAATCAGCATTCACCGTGAAAGGGGTAATTTACTTGAACTGGTTGAGCGGTTTGAGATGGACGAAAAAACCAATAACAGGAGGCTGCAGCCGGGAGAGTATTGGTTGGTGTACAAATCGAAATCAAATTACGAGAGCGAATCCACAAGAAGCAAAAAGTTTTCGGTTGAAGAAGGGAGAACCGTGGTAATAAATTTGCAATGAAAAAAAGTTGGTTGACAGTTATCGGTTGTGAGTTGGCTGCGAATGCAAAAATTAGGTTTTGTATTTCTATACTCAGTTGTATGTTATATGTTGTCAGTTATTCACAGGACAAAACCCGTATTTTATTTCTGCTCGATGCTTCACTTAGCATGAAGAACGAATGGAAAGGAGGCACCAAATGGACTATAGCAAAAACTGCCGTTGAAGAAATTGCCGACAGCATTTCAAAGATTCCGAATGTGGAAATGGGCATGCGCATATTCGGACACCTTTATCCGGAGCCCGATAAAAACTGCCGCGATTCGCGCCTGGAAGTAAAAATTGACTCCGGTAATTTAAAAGCCATAAAACGAAAACTTCAGGAAATACGCCCGAAAGGAATTACTCCTTTGGTTTATTCTATTGAAAAATGCGTATCCGATTTCGGGGAAAACCCTGGTAAAAACATACTGGTCATCATCACCGATGGAGAAGATGCCTGTGAACGCGACCCATGTGCCGTAGCGCTGATGCTGCAAAAGAATAATATTGTTCTCCGTCCGTTTATTATCGGAATGGGTTTGCAGGTAAAAAGTTTCGATGAAATAGAGTGTATGGGTAAGCTATTTAACACCAATACCGCTGAAGAATTTTCAAGCACGCTCAAAAAAGTTGTTTCCGAATCCATTGCGCGCACTTCTTTGCAGGTAAACCTGAATGATATCACCGGCAAACCGACAGAAACAGATGCCAGCATGACGTTTTATGATGTGGAAACGGGATTTCAGAAATACAATTTTTATCACTCGCTTAACTCAAGAGGGCTTCCGGATACGATAGCTATTTCCCCCATGTTCAGATATAAACTGCAGGTGCATACCATTCCGCCAATTATAATTGATAGTGTTGAAGTAAGACGAGATCACCACAACATTGTCAATATTCACGCACCTCAGGGTTATTTGCATTTTGCCCTGCAGGGAACAATTATTTCTAAATCGGCTGCCATAGAAAGGATAAAGTGTTTGGTTCATAAACCCGGGGAAGTTCAGACACTGAACGTTCAGTCCATGAACTCAACAGAAAAATATCTGTGTGGGGTGTATGATTTAGAAATCCTCACCCTTCCACGGACACTGGTGAAGAATGTGAAGATTGACCAAAGCAAAACAACTGAAGTTCAAATTCCATATCCCGGAATTCTAACTATCAATAAATCTTTCGAATCATACGGAGGGATTTTTGTTGTGGAGAATGGGAAAATGAGGAAAATTTATGAGCTGAGCTTAAAGGGCAAGCAAGAAACCATTGCACTTCAGCCGGGAAAATACCGCATAGTCTATCGCTCCAGATCGGCCCGTACTATCCACACCACCGTTGATAAAGAATTTGAGGTTACTTCGGGCGGAAGTTTAAGTTTGAAGCTATAAACAGCATTTATGAATGCGTACACTTCCGCAAAAGCTCACAAAGAAATCTTAATTGCAGAAAACAATCACACCATGAGGTTAAACGATTTTGTAGTTACAGGGAAGAAAGATACCCGGAGCGGTTTCGGTGACGGAATGCTCGAATTAGGCAGAAGCAATCCGAATGTTGTTGCTTTGTGTGCCGATCTTGCCGGTTCACTTAAATTAGATGCATTTATCAAAGAATTTCCCGAGCGGTTTATTCAGTGTGGCGTGGCTGAAGCAAACATGATGGGAATTGCCGCGGGCATGACCATCGGAGGAAAAATTCCCTTTGCAACCACATTCGCCAACTTTGCCACGGGCAGGGTTTACGACCAGATTCGCCAGTCAATTGCTTACAGCGGAAAGAATGTAAAAATTGGCGCATCGCATGCCGGAGTAACTTTAGGTGAAGACGGTGCCACACATCAGATTTTGGAAGACATCGGCTTAATGCAAATGCTTCCCGGAATGGTGGTGATTAATCCCTGCGATTACAACCAAACCAAAGAGGCAACCATTGCAGCTGCAGAACATATAGGTCCGGTTTATTTGCGTTTCGGCAGACCGGCATGGCCCATTTTTATGCCAACTGGAAATTTCAAAATCGGAAAGGCAATTGTGATGAATGAGGGAAATGACGTTACCATTTTTGCCACTGGTCATTTGGTTTGGAAAAGCGTAGAAGCTGCAAAACAATTGGAAGCTGAAGGACTTTCAGTTGAACTCATCAACATCCACACAATAAAACCTTTGGATGTCGAAGCTATCGTGAAATCGGTTTCAAAAACAAAATGCGCTGTTGTTTGCGAAGAGCACAACCGCATTGGCGGGCTTGGCTCTTCTATCGCTTCTCTTCTCGCCCAGGAACTTCCAACTCCTTTAGAGTATGTTGCTGTAAATGATTCTTTTGGTGAAAGCGGAACGCCTGACCAGCTTTTGGCTAAATATGGCTTGGATACCCCGGATGTAGTGAGTGCCATAAAGAAAGTTCTTGTCCGTAAAAAATAATTTCGTTTAAACCTTTTCTTACTTTACTCATCATATGAGTAACCAATGCCTATGACCGACCGCGAACTACTTGATTTGTTTCATTCCGGCCAGCGCGAAAGAGCGTTTACTCTTCTCATTGAAACCTATCAGCAAAAAGTTTACTGGCACATACGCAGAATGGTGCGCGACCATGACGATGCGAATGACGTAATGCAGAATACCTTTATGAAAGTATGGAACGGGCTGGAAAATTTTCGCGCTGATTCACAGTTATTTACCTGGCTTTATCGCATTGCCACCAATGAAAGTATAACTTTCATTAACTACAAAACCAAGAAAGCCATTATTTCTTTTGATGGAAGCGATAACGGAGATGATGAAGAAAACTATTCTCCGTCCAATTACATAAAAGGCGATTCGCACCAGATTGACGGAGATGATGTTCAGGTGCGTTTGCAAAAAGCCATTGACAGGTTACCCGAAAAGCAGAAAATTGTTTTCAATCTGCGCTATTATGATGAAATGCCTTATGAGCAAATGAGTGAAGTGCTGGGAACCAGTGCGGGGGCTTTGAAGGCGAGCTACCACCATGCAGCTCTAAAAATTGAAAAATTTTTAACCGGGGAAGATTAAACCTTTTGAAAGAAAGGTAGTCATATAAGATGCAATGAAAAATCGTGAAGAAATATTAAAGGAATTGAGAGAAATAGCTCCTGAACTATCAAAGATGGAAAAACAACATCTTGTTGATGTTCCTGTAGACTATTTTAAGTCTTTCCCGGAGTTGATGAAGAAAAAGATTCGTGACCAGGAGTTGGCGGAAATTGCCCCGACACTTGCAAAACAGGAAAAAGAAAACACCGCTGATGTACCGGTAAATTATTTCAAATCATTTCCCGAACTGATGATTAAAAAAATCTCATCTGAACAAAAGCAAAAGACTTCACCAGCCTGGCTTAACTCTTTGAATAATACCTTTGGAGGATTGACAAGTGTCATTTTCAAGCCTAGGTATGCTTTTGCAGTTGCCGGAACGGTTGCTATGCTCGTTATCGGGGTTATGTTTCTCTTAAAAACCGAACAGGCGTGTGCACCGGACGATTTATTTTGCCAACTTGAAAAAATGAGCGATGAAGAATTAAACAATTACATTTTCAACCGCCCCGATGAGTTTCAGAAAAGTGTTTTGGATATTTCAACTGACGATAAAAAAATCAGGAACCGGTCTGATGATATCAACAATGAACTAAATACCTTACTGAAAGAGCTTGATGATGCATCACTCAACAATATTTAATAACAAAAAATTAAGTGAAATGAAAAATGTGTTGAAGCAAATAATTTTCGCGGGAGCTTGTTTCTTGCATATTCAGGTCGGTTTTGCACAACCGCCACAAGGTGACAGTAAGGGCGATAAGATTGAAGCCTTGCGAATAGCTTTTATTTCGCAACGCCTGAATCTTACTCCCGAAGAAGCGCAAAAATTCTGGCCGGTTTACAACCAGTATCACAACGACCTGAAAACGCTGCGCGATAATTTTGGTATGGGCCCTGGCAAACCGTCATTAACCGCTGAACAATCTCTGGACTTCGAGCAGAAGAAATTAGACCTTAAGAAAAAATACAAAGCTCAATTCGAAGCGGTAATCGGCAAAGAGAAAGTGAATATTCTCTACAATCTCGAAGAAGAGTTCCGGCAAAAACTGAAAGAGCTGCGTGAAGAAAGGCAGGAAAGAAAAGGACAAGGACCACCGGGAAGAAAATTTTAAAATAATTGAAGGTTACAAAATTTATCCTTTTCATTTAAAGCAGCCATGAAACAAATTCTACTTTTTGTTCTTCTGCTTAGCGGAAAGTTGTTTGCGCAATTTGTGCTGACCGTAAGCAATGGGTACGGAAGCGGAACATTCCGTGCGGGAGATACAGTTCACGTTTGGAGTGCAACTATTCCGCCTGATAATGTTTTTGACATATGGACAGGAAATATTTCTACCCTTGAAAGCAATGACGAATGGCACACTACACTTATAATGCCTTCGCAAAATATTTCTGTTACAGCCAATTTCAAAACAACCGGACCTTACAACATCAATCAAGAATCTATCATGGGACGTGATACCCTGAAAAATGTGTATTCATACTTCCCCCCTAATTTCAAGGGAGTAATTTTTTGCTTTCACGGTACAGGTGGCAATGCAACAAACTGGACAACACTGTTCGATTACAGACAATTTTTAAACGATGCAGTTGCTGACACTTTCGGTTTCATTATTACCGAGGCGGAAGAAGTTACCACGCAAACAGATTATAACTCCAACGGCAAACTACAATGGAATTACCTCCCTTACGATTCTACAAATATTGACTTTGCGAACATCAAAATTCTTATAGACACCTTTACACAACGTGGCACTTTGAATTCAACTACGAAATTTTATGCTGTAGGTATGAGTAACGGAGGTGCATTTTCATCTACCATTGCCACTTTTTATAACTGGAAAGCTGCCGTTTCGTATTGTGCTCAGGCATCGCAACTGCTGGCAAGCTCCACAACCGTTCCAATTCAATGGTGCATGGCAAAGTATGATAACCATCCTAACGTGGGCACACAAGGAAACGCTGATGCCCTGCAGAATCATCAGACCATGGTTTCGCGGGGTATTTGCTCAAAATATTTTTCTAACGACCATTCACCGGTTTATCCGGAACGCTTTATGCGCAGCGGAACCATCACTCAAACAAAGGCCAATAATTTGTTTGCCGAGCTTCAGCTGCATGGTTTTCTTGATGCCGACAATTACCTCCTTTATGCTTCTGATACAATCGCAGCCAGAATTTTAGCCGCGCCATTAACCTTTCCTGTTTTTCTGTCACTTACAGCAACTGAAAAGATTTTCGTTTCAACGCAGGTAGATGCCATGTACTCGGCACATCAGTTTTACAGCGATTACAATAAAAAAACGTTGAAGTTTTTTGACTCCCTTTGTGATACAGTGTTAGCTTCAATCTTCGATTTCGGATTTCGGGATGCGGATTTGGAAATGTATCCTAATCCTGCAAGCCATTACCTAAATATTTCAGTTTCAGCGGAATTCCTTGGTGAAAGTATTTCTGTATTCGATATAAGTGGCAGAAAAATTTTTGAACAACTTATTCCTGCTATAAATTTTTCTGTCCCTGTTTTTGAACTTTCTGGTGGACTTTACTTGCTGAAGGCTGGAACAAATGTGAAGAAGTTTATGGCTCAATAATTACCTTCGGATGTAAAATCACAATTAATGAAAAAACTTCTCCCCTTTCTAACATTCTTTCTTTTCATTTTTGGAAAAACATCTGCACAGCTTTCTGCAACCATAACCCCAACTAATCCATCGTGTGCTAACAATAATGGTTCAGCAACCGTGAATGCCATTGGTGGTACAGGATATACCTACAAATGGAATACCGGAGCGACTACCCAAACTATAACCGGACTTAGTGCGGGAACTTACACAGTTACGGTTTACTCCAGCGGAGGCACAAACTGGGATACGGTTTACCTCGAAACTTTTGACGGAACTCTCAATTGGGTGTTGAATGTGTTGACCGGTACTAACGGAACCGATGCCAACTATTGGACCATTTCAGCTACCGAACATGGAACAGTTCCCGGAAACTGCGGTTCGAAGAATGGAACTGATGCCACATTATACATTACCAGTGTTGCGCAATTTGTTACCGGTGCGGCTTATGACGCAGGTGGCTTGTGCGGAATACTGTATTGTCCTGAAACCAATATGGCGGCACAATCGGCAAACATCAGCACTATGGGCGTAACCAATCTTGTGCTTACGTACGATTTTATGAGCATGGGAAGCGGAATAATTGACAATGCCTCTTCGCATTACAGTATCAATGGCGGAGCAAATTTCCTGCAGCTCGATGCCTCGCTTAAATCACCTTCTTCGTGTGGAGGAAATGAAGCCCGGTGGGCACAACGCAGTTATAATTTTCCTTCTTCATGTAATAACCTCAACGATTTTCAGCTCCGGTTTAACTGGACAAATAATGATGACGGAGTAGGTGCAGACCCTTCGGTGGCCATCAACAACATTCTGCTGCGCGATTCAATTCTCCTGCCCGGTGATTCGGTGGTGGAAACAGTAACGCTCACCCAACCCACAGGCCCGCATTTTGTAACTGCGGTTTTGAGCATAATTAATCCTTCGTGCGGGCAAAACAACGGCTCAATAAATAATATGGGCGTGGCGGGTGGAACTTCACCATATACATTGATTTGGAGAACCGGAGGCGCTCAAATAGGCAACGGCAACTCACTGACAAATATTGGCGCGGGCACTTACACCTTTGAAGTAACCGACCAGAACGGCTGCATGATTGATACCCCTTTTACTTTGGTATCAACCGGTGGAGGCGGGCTAGTATCAGCAATTGCTGATGACTCGCTGATTTGCGCCAGTGATTCGGCATACATTTGCGCCCCTGCCGGCTGGGCAACGTATCAGTGGAATAACGGAATTACAAGCCGTTGTTTTTATGCCCGACAGGCAGGCAATTATTATGTTACAGTAACCGATGGAGGAAGTTGCTCCGCATCTTCATCTCCTGTTGCTATATCAGTATATCCTGTGCCACCTGTATCTATTTCTGTAAATGGCGACACACTTACTGCTTATAATTCGGTAACATATCAATGGTATTTGAACAACAACCCTGTAAACGGGGCAACTGATTCGGTTCACATTGCTGTGCAATCGGGCAGTTATATGGTGGGAGTAACCGATACCAACGGCTGCCATGCCTTTTCGAACCCGGTAAATGTTACCTTTTCGGGTTTTTCAGATTTTGGGTTTGCGATTTCAGATTTCAGGATTGTACCGAATCCATTTAGTAATGAGTTGATCGTATACTGTTCTCCGTTTTCAAACTGTCATTTGCTTGAAATATTTGACATAACCGGGCGAAAAATTTTTGAGGTAACCCTTCAGTCCGAAAAAACTAACCTGCAAACTTCTGATTGGGAAAAAGGCGTTTATTTTATTAAGACCGGAAATTGGAAAACAAGGATAGTTAAACAGTAGCTCCTTTTGTATCTGTCTTTACTTCAAGATACAAACTCCATCATCAAATAAGATTCCCGGGGACATTAGCAAACCTTCAACTTTATCTGCGCTGTTATTGTCCCAAAGAATTCGCACATTAACCTATTTGTCCCATTCTTCTAATTTTACCTCATGAGTTTGAAGTTGAAGAATAAGGTGCGCATTGTTACTGCAGCTTCGCTGTTCGATGGTCACGATGCCGCCATCAATATTATGCGCAGGATTATGCAGGCGAAGGGTGCGGAGGTTATTCACCTTGGGCATAACCGTAGCGCACAGGAAATTGTGGAGTGCGCCATTCAGGAAGATGCACAGGGAATTGCTGTGACTTCGTATCAGGGCGGGCACATCGAATTCTTCAAATACATGTACGACATGCTGAAGGAACGCGGCTGCGGACATATCAAGATTTTCGGAGGCGGAGGCGGAACGATTCTTCCCACTGAAATCGAAGAGCTTCACAAATACGGCATCACCCGCATTTATTCACCCGATGACGGCAGACACATGGGCTTGGAAGGAATGATAGAGGACGTAGTAAAGCAGTGCGACTACAAAACCATTTCGAAACTCAACGGGCAGGTTGACAAGCTGAATCATAAAAAGTGGAAGAACATTGCGCAACTCATTACGCTTGCTGAAGATGGCAAATCGAAAATCAAAAATCAGAAATCGAAGATTCCTGTTTTGGGAATAACAGGAACCGGTGGCGCAGGAAAGAGCTCAGTGACCGATGAAATTGTCCGCAGGTTTTTGCTCAACTTTAAAGACAAAACCATTGCGGTTATTTCCGTTGACCCGAGCAAAAAGAAAACGGGTGGCGCTCTGCTGGGCGACAGAATCCGGATGAACTCAATCTCCAGCCCTCGTGCGTATATGCGCTCGCTGGCTACCCGCGAAAGCGACCGCGCACTAAGTGAACATGTGCAGGAAGCCATTGACATTTGCAAAGCCGCACATTTCGATTTCATCATTCTTGAAAGTGCGGGCGTGGGTCAAAGCGATGCTTCCATTCTCGATTACTGCAACGTGAGCATGTATGTAATGACTCCCGAATACGGTGCAGCGTCTCAGTTGGAAAAAATAAACATGCTTGATTATGCCGACTTAATTGCCATCAACAAATTCGACAAAGCAGGTGCGCTCGATTCACTTTCGGAAGTACGCAAGCAATACAAGCGCAATCATGGTTTGTTTACGGCTAAGGATGATGAGCTACCGGTGGTGGGTACTATCGCTTCGCAGTTTAATGATGCGGGTGTGAATCACCTCTTCGAATTGCTGATGAAGAAAGTAACTGAGAAAACCAAAGTGGAATTCAAAACCAGGCACACTTCGGCAAAGAATACTTCCAACAAATCGCAAATCATTCCTCCAGCCCGCGTTCGTTACCTTGCTGAAATTGCAGAAAGCAACGAAGCATACGACAAGTGGGTAGATGAGCAATGCACTATCGCCAGCAAACTTTATAAACTGAACGGAGCTTCCGAAGAGTTGAAAAGAAACGATGAAGTAAAAAAGCTGATTGCCCAATACGAAAAGAATCTTCACCCCGATTGCAAAAAACTTTTAGATAACTGGAATGTCCTGAAAGAAAAATACAGCGGTGAAACCTTCACTTATCAAGTGCGTGATAAAGAGCATAATCTTCCTTTCACTTATAAAAGTTTGTCAGGCACTACTGTCAGCAAAGTTTATCTGCCGAAGTACAGAGACTGGGGTGATATCCTTCGCTGGCAGTTGCAGGAGAATGTCCCCGGTGAGTTTCCTTACACGGCCGGTGTATTTCTGTTGAAGCGCGATGGCGAAGACCCCACGCGTATGTTTGCCGGTGAAGGTGGCCCCGAGCGCACAAACAAGCGCTTTCACTATGTTTCGCTCGACCAGCCCGCTGTTCGTTTGTCAACTGCTTTTGATTCCGTTACACTTTATGGTGAGGACCCCGACCACCGTCCTGACATTTATGGAAAAGTTGGAAATTCAGGAGTGAGCATCGCCACAGTAGATGATGCTAAAAAACTTTACAGCGGTTTCGATTTGTGCAATCCGAAAACTTCGGTGAGCATGACCATTAACGGGCCTGCTCCGATTATTCTCGCCTTTTTTATGAATGCGGCTATTGACCAGGAGTGCGAGAAATATATTGCTGAAAACAAGATTAAAGACACAAGACATAAGACACAAGACTTACCAAAATACAATGGTGAACTTCCGAAAGGGAACACCGGTCTTGGATTACAACTCCTTGGCTTGAGCGGCAGTGATGTTCTTCCTAAAGATGTTTACGAGCAACTGAAAGCAAAAGCGCTGGCTGCTGTTCGCGGAACTGTGCAGGCGGATATTTTGAAAGAAGACCAGGCGCAGAACACCTGTATCTTCAGCACCGAGTTTTCATTGAAGCTGATGGGCGATGTGCAGGAGTATTTCATCCAAAACAAGGTGCGCAATTTTTATTCGGTGAGCATTAGCGGTTATCATATTGCCGAGGCAGGCGCCAATCCGATTTCGCAACTGGCGTTTACGCTCAGCAATGGTTTTACTTATGTAGAATATTATTTATCGCGCGGAATGAAGATTGACGACTTCGCTCCCAACCTTTCCTTCTTTTTCAGCAACGGTATGGACCCCGAGTATTCGGTGATTGGAAGAGTGGCGCGCAGGATTTGGGCGAAGGCGATGAAGAATAAATATAAAGCCAACGAGCGCTCGCAAAAGCTGAAGTATCATATCCAAACCAGCGGTCGCAGTTTGCATGCACAGGAAATTGACTTTAATGACATTCGCACCACGTTGCAGGCGCTTTACGCTATTTACGACAACTGCAATTCGCTGCACACCAACGCCTATGACGAAGCCATCACTACACCCACCGAAGAAAGTGTGCGCAGGGCGATGGCGATTCAACTGATTATTAACCGCGAGTTGGGCACTGCCAAGAATGAAAACCCCAACCAGGGTTCGTTCTTAATTGAAGAGCTGACCGACCTGGTGGAAGAAGCGGTACTAAGCGAGTTTAAGCGCATTACCGAGCGCGGGGGCGTGCTGGGCGCTATGGAGCGCATGTATCAGCGCAATAAAATACAGGAGGAGAGTCTTTATTACGAGCAGCAGAAAAACTCGGGCGAGTACCCGGTGATTGGGGTAAATACTTTCCTCAGTAAAGAGGGCTCACCAACCATATTGCCCCGTGAAGTAATACGCGCCACACGCGATGAAAAGGAATTTCAAATCTCTGCGCTCAATGCATTTAAGAAGCGCCACTCGAAAGAAAGCGATGAAGCCCTTAAGCGTTTACAGCAAACAGCAGTGAATAACGAAAACCTCTTTGCCGAGCTGATGGAAACCGTTAAGCATTGCTCGCTCGGGCAAATTACTCATGCGCTGTTTGAAGTGGGTGGGCAATACCGCAGAAGTATGTAATACAAACAATTATTAACCAAACCCAACACTAAAACAACATGGCATTTGAAACTATCCTCGCTAACCTTACTGCCAGTGCCGCCAAGGCGGCACCGCTTGGCAAAACCCTGAAATTTGATTTTGGCGATCAGAAGATTGTGGTGGACGGCACTGGTGCCGGTAACATGGTAACCACCGAAGACAAAGAAACCGATTGCACGGTAAGTGTATCTCAGGAAGACATGATGGGCTTGATGAACGGCACTCTCAATGGCATGATGGCTTTTATGAGCGGCAAAGTAAAAGTGGTAGGAGACATGGGCGTTGCCATGAAAATGCAATCACTGTTTAAGTAAGCGTATGAAACAAAAGTTCATTTACTCTGTAGTTATCCTTTTGGTTCTTTGTTCCTCAAATTGCAAAACAAATTGGATGATTAAAACTGCAGACGTGGATGATAAACAAGGAGAAAGAAGCAAGAGAAAATTCTTTACAATAAACAGAATTAATTTTTTTCAGATTAATGATACGCTTTATGCTGCCGAGTTGGAAATAACGCAGGAAAGATACCAGGAATTTCTCCGCGAGTTGGCTGTTTCTTCTCCCGAAAAATACCATGCGTGTAAAATTGATACCACCGTTTGGAGAAAGTACTCGCGTGCAGATACCATCATGCGCAGAAATTATTTTCAGCATCCTGCATTTAAACTTTATCCAGTAGTGGGCATTAGTTGGAAAGCAGCTAATGAATATTGCAAGTGGCTAACAGAAAAATCCGAAACTGATTTATGGAGCCCAAGTTGTTATGTCCGGCTGCCAACTGAAACTGAATGGAAATCAATGGTGGCTAATCCCGACAAAAACGGTTTCGATTTACCATGCCCTGATGGTTTTGACACTTCCGTAAACTGCTATTGTTTCAATTATTATGTGGTTGATACTATTATTAATGAGGCACAGGATGGAGGCTATTATACAGTGCGGGTTGATGCCTATTGGCCCAACCGTTATGGTATTTTTAACCTGCATGGCAACGTTGCCGAGATGACCTCCGATGAAAATATTTGCAAAGGAGGCGGATGGTATGATTCATTCAGCGATTGTTCCATGTTTGCAACCAAAAACTACCCTCTGCCAAGTGCAGAAGTAGGAATTCGACCTGTGGCGATAATTAATAAAGAGTAAAGCACTTTCCCATGCCCCCATCACCCCCTCCTACATCCAATCCCAACTTTCAAAAGGTAAAACCTACACCCTTGTAATTAAAAAAGTGGGTCCCAAACGCGACCAACCGGAAAAAAGCATTCCGGTTTTTCTCAAACCTATAACTCTGCCTAAAGCAAGATAAATTATATCTGATTACAACTTACAGCACTTATTTTAGTCGCGTGAATGTAAACTGGAGCGACATAGGATTGATGGCCGGTGGAGTGGGTTTGTTCTTGTACGGCATGTTCCAACTGGAAGATGCCCTGCGGAAAATGGCAGGCCGTACATTCAAACTTTTTTTAAAAAGGGCTACCCAAAACCCCCTTAAAGCCATAGCGGGAGGAACCGTAGTTACTGCTGTGCTGCAGAGCAGTTCGGTGGTATCGCTCATGGTGCTGGCATTTGTAGGCGCAGGTGTGCTGAGCATGCGCAATGCGCTGGCGGTCATCCTCGGTTCCAACCTCGGCACTACGCTCGATAGCTGGGTGGTGGCTACAGTAGGTTTTAAGTTTGATATTGATACTTATTCTTACCCGTTGCTGGGTATAGCGGTGTTGGTATATGCGCTGTTCAGCAATAACGAGCGCATCAAATACACGGCACTTTTTCTCAGCGGGGTGGCTTTGCTGTTTATAGGCCTGGGAATTATGAAAGCCAGCATGGCAGGTATAGCCAAAAGCTATGTATTGCCTTCTTCAGAAACTACTCCGCTGATTGTGTTTGTCCTTATCGGTTTTGTGGTCACTTTTGTTATACAATCCAGCTCTGCAACCATTGCCATTACGCTTACTGCGCTCCATTCCCATGCTATTGATTTTCCGGCATCGCTGGCTGTAGTTATCGGCTCCGAAGTGGGCACCACTATTAAAATAATTGCAGGCGCAATTAACGGCATACCCGCCAAGAAGCGGGTAGCTATCGGTAATTTTGTTTACAACTTGGCGGTATCGGTACTGGCTTTTTTACTGATAAAGCCTATAGCCGCATTTATTACCGGCATAGTGGGTATTACCGACAACATGATTGGGCTGGTGTTTTTTCAAACCCTCATAAACCTTTCAGGTATCATTTTATTTTTTCCTTTCCTGAATTATTTCGGCAGGTGGCTCGAAAGTCTTTTTACCAGTGAGAATAACCGGTCCACCTATTTTATTCATAACACGCACACACACGAGCCCGAAACCTGCACTACTGTGTTAAGGCAGGAGGTGAAAACCTTTCATGCCGTTGTGCTGTACTATCAATGGCTGATGTTAAGTGCCAATGGAAATAAAGAACCGGGTAAAAACATTTTAGAGCAACTACCGCCAAACAAACTCAAAGAGCTTAAACCTGAAGCGCTGTATACTTATGTAAGAACCTACTATGGCGAAATTCATGAATACTGCACCGAGGTGAAACAGCACATTACAGAAGCCGGGCTAATGCTTGAGTTCGATGCATTGGTCAAAGCGGTTCGCGATGCCATGTATGCCGCCAAAGCCATTAAAGACATAGCACACAACATTGATGAACTCCAGCGCAGCAGCAACAACATCAAGTTCAGAGCCTTCGAAAACCACGCAGCCCATTTGCACAAGTTTATTACCGCATTATACAGAGTATGGCTGCAGGAAGAAACCGGTGTGTTGTACAGCCAATTGCAAAGCATGAAGCAGGAAGCATCGCTCCGTTACAAAACTGAACTGGCACATTACTACAGCAAACCCGTTATTCAGCAGCTTGATGAAAACGAGATTACCACCTTACTGAACGTAAACCGGGAAGTAAGGAATACTCAAACCCTGATGATAAACGCCACTGCATCTGTACTATTGAAGAAGGAAGAGGCGGTGGATTTAGAACAGCCCGAATAAGTTGCTTTTTATCCTCCGGTTAATACTTTTATAACCAGTATCGTTGGCAGGTTTAGGGGCTTTGCTTAATTTTATTGCAGCTTAGCGATGAAGACAAACAAGCAGACAAACAGCCGGAAAAACAAAACCACCAGGGACACCCTGATGTTTGCCGTTGACCTGCTGATGCTGGCTCTGATTATCGTCAACCTGGTATTTATTGTCTTCGACTGGAACTTCACCCACCGGTTTTTCCGCGACTTTCTCAGCCGCGTGTTTCCTGACTTCTACCGGTTCTACGCCCATGATATTCACCCCTACTTTCTTATTTACGACCTCTACTTTGTAGCTGCTTTCGTTGCCGAAATACTTATTAGGTGGGCCTTTGCCATTAAAAACAAAACCTACGGAGCCTGGTTTCTGTATCCTGTGGTGCATTGGTACGATGTACTGGGCTGCCTTCCTCAGGGTGTTTTCCGCTGGCTTAGGCTCCTGCGTATTTTTTCTGTCAGTATGCGCCTGCACAGGCTGGGTATTGTCAACCTGCGCCAGACCTATCCTTTGCGCAAACTCGACCAGCTTTACCAGATTTTTCTGGAAGAAATTACCGACCGTGTACTCGTCAACCTGCTCGAAGCCATTAAGCGCGAAGTAATCAAAGAGAGCACATCTAAAAACAACATTATTGCCGATGTACTAAAGCCCCACCGCGCTTCGCTGTCGAAATGGATTACTGAGCGCGTGCAAACCGTAACCCAGGCAAACTACAATGCTTTCCGTAACGAACTGAAAAAGCAAATTGAAGATACGGTGCGCGAAGGGTTCGCATCCAGCAAGGAGATGAAGCGGGTGGAAAATATTCCCCTGGTGGGCAAGCAGATTTTTACTTCGCTGGAAGAAACCATCAGCGATGTCACCTTCGAACTGGTTGAAAGCGGTGCACGCCATGTTTCGTCCGAAAAAAATACGGCTCTGATTGAAGAGGCAGTTAATAATGCTTTCGACAGCATACTATTACCCGAAAAAAACGAGGAAATCAGCAATATCATTAAAGACATATGCGCGCAGATTATTGAACGCATGAAAGCCGACATTGCAACCAAAAGCCTGCTGCTGAAAAAGCGCGAGGAAGATGCCCTGGGCGAACTCGATGAACTGATTCACGACAAAAGGGATAACGGAAAAGCCGCATAAACAGCCCCAACCGGCAACAGAAGCGCATACTTGTATATTTGCCCTGCTTAATAAAACAGCACGTTATGAAGAACTACTATTTTACCGAAGAACACGAACTATTCCGCCAGGGGCTGAAAGAATTTTTGCAGCGCGAAGTGGCGCCTAACATTGACAAATGGGAAGAAGAACAGCGCATTCCCAAAGAGCTTTGGAAGAAGTTTGGCGACATGGGTTACCTCGGCCTGAACTACAGTGCCGAATACGGTGGCGAAGCAGTTGACTTCTGGTATTCGGTAGTCTTTTGCGAAGAGGTGGCGAAAGTCTGGAGCGGTGGCTTTGCTGTTACTCCGCTGGTAATTCAGTATATGAGCACTCCGTATTTATACAAGCACGCTTCAGAGGAGCTTAAGAAAAAGTATCTGGTTCCGACAGTTAAAGGCGAGCTGGTTTCGTGTATCGGTATTACCGAACCGGGTGCGGGCAGCGATGTACAGAATATAAAAACCCGTGCTGTGCGGGATGGCAGCCATTATATCGTAAACGGCTCCAAGACTTTTATCACCAACGGAGTTTATGGCGACTATATTGTAGCGGTGGTAAAAACCGACAGTTCAAAAGGCTTTGAAGGAGTAAGCCTTCTGGTGATTGACCGCAACGCTGCCGGTGTTTCTGCCAAGAAACTGAAAAAGCTCGGCTGGCATGCCAGCGATACTGCTGAGTTATTTTTCGACAACGTAAAGGTTCCTGCCGAAAACCTGATTGGTGAAGAAGGGCAGGGTTTCATTTACCTGATGGGCGGTTTGCAACTGGAAAGATTAAGCGGTGCTATTTCAGCCATTGCCGGTTGCGAAAATGCCATTGATTATACCCTGCAATACATGAGCGAGCGACAGGCTTTTGGCAGAACCATTGATAAATTTCAGGTGCTGCGCCACCGCATGGCTCAATTAGCTTCGGAGGTGGAGTGCACCAAACATTTTGTTTACTACTGCTGCCGGTTGCATAACGATGGCGAGTATGCCGTTAAAGAAAGCAGTATGGCAAAACTGCTTGCCACTGAACTGAGCGACAAAGTAGCTTACCAGTGTCTGCAAAACTTTGGCGGGTACGGTTACATGGAAGAATACAAAATGGCGCGCATGTACCGCGACAGCCGCATACTCACTATTGGCGGAGGCTCGTCTGAAATTATGCGCGAGATAATTTCCAAAATGATTATTGACGATAAGAAATACGACAACAAAGGGCTCACCATTCAATACGCACAATCCGAAGGGCAGCCTGCCCAACCGGTTCCTGCCACCGCCACTAAAGCTGTGGACAATGGCATAACCGAAATTGTAGCCGGACTAAAAGCGCGTGCTGCTACAGCACCGGCATTGGGCAAAACCCTCAAATTTGATTTCGGTGAGCACAAAATTTTTGTGGATGGAACCGGTGCGGCAAATGTTATCTCAACCGATGATAACGAAGCCGATTGCACTATCGGAATCAGCCTCGCGGATTTTACGGCACTAACTAACGGCTCGTTGAACCCCATGAATGCGTTCATGTCGGGTAAAATAAAAGTAACCGGTGATATGGGTGTGGCTATGAAGCTGCAAACGCTGTTGAAGTAACTGGCTGATTTGGCGCAATGTCAATCTGAGTCACTACGCAGATAGGGTTTTCAGTTCATTTTGGCTTCTGCAATAGTTGTCAGCGGCTTCCGCAATTCAGAACGGTATTTGCCGCATATAACAACGGACAATCTACAAGTTAGCCGTCTGTTGTAATTCCTTACAACGGACAACCTACAAGCTGGACATCCGTTGTAAACTATGTCAATTGATAACCTACAAGTTAATCGTCCATTGCAAATCCTTCCAACGGACATTATACAAGTTAGCCATCCGTTGTAATACTTGTCAGCAGCCGTCAGGAGTTCGGAATGCGGTCTGACAGGGCTTACAACGGACAACTTACATGTAATTTGTCCGTTGTAAACCCTTGCAAAATGCGAATTGGGTTGGGGTTGTTGATTGAAAAGTCCGGAGATGAATCATTTCATCCCCTAATCACCTCATCAACTCATCACTTATACACCCTCCTCCTCGCCACGGCATACAGCCAAATAAGGAAAAGGAAGCCGGCAATAGAGTAGCCTATGAAGCTCCACTTATTCATGCCGTAGAGGAACTGCATTTCTGGCGGGTATTGCGGCAGCAGGGCAATGGTGGAGCTAAGCATGAGGGTACAGATAATATACACCAGCGACTGGCGGGTGCTTATGCTGTCCCATTTTTTGAGAGCGTAGCCGTAGCCCTGCAGCTCAATTTCGCTGTGCAGTTTGCCCTTGGAAATCTGGCTCATGATACCCCGCACCTCGGTGGGCAGGGCATTCAAAAACCCCGAAAGGTTTGAAAGGCGCTGTGCCGCTTCGGCAGCCAGGTTTTCGGGCTTCAGTTGCTCGGTCAGAATCTTTTGCCCGTACGGACGTATGAACTCGTAGGTTTTAAAATTGGGGTGAAGCTTTTTGCCTATGCCTTCGAGAATGGCAAACGCCCGGAAGATGAGGAACACACTGCCCGGAACAGTAATGCGGTAATCGTACATTATTTTTTGCAGCCTCGAAATCACATCCTGAATGTTGCTTTCCTTTACATCGAGGTAGGCATAATCTTCAATCAGGTCGTTGAGGTCGTAAACAAACTGGCGCATGTCGGTAATGTTATCTTCTACCGATAGCTTGCGCATCTGCACAGCCATTTCACGGGCGTCGTACTTGCTCATGGCTATAAAAATTCCGGCAAAGGCGTACTTGTCTTTCTTCATCAGCTGCCCCACCATGCCGAAGTCGAGCAGAATGATGGTTCCCTCCTGGTTTACCAATACATTGCCGGGGTGCGGGTCGCCATGGAAGTACCCGAACTCAAAAATCTGTGACAGGTAAATGTCCATGCCCTTTTCAACAATACGCGCGGGGTTAAGCCCCCAGGCTTTCATCTGTTCAATATCGCTGATTTTGCAACCGCTGGCATACTCCATTATCAGCACCTGCTTGTTGCTGAATTCGCGGTAGGCGCGCGGCACGTAAAAATCGGTGCGGAAAGAATAGGTGCTGCGGAAGCGCTCTATGTTGCGCGCTTCGTTCTGGTAGTCGAGTTCTTTGGTAATGGCCCGCTCAAAAACCCTTACCACCTCCTCCGAATTTAAAATGCCCTGCTTTTTCAGGTAGCGGTCCATGCGCTTTACGCCCTCCTTAATAATGCTCAAATCATGCTCAATAATTTCCGCCACTCCCGGCCGCTGAACTTTAACCACCACCTCTTCACCGGTTTGAAGTTTTGCTTTGTACACCTGCCCTATGGAAGCCGAAGCCATAGGCGTTTCGCTGAACTCCGAAAACATTTCTTCGAGCCTATTGCCTGTTTCTTTTTCAATAATGGCTTTTGCTTTTACAAACTCCACTGGCGGAACGCTGTCCTGCAGTTTCTCAAACTCCTTTACCAGCCCCTCGGGAATAATATCGGGGCGGTTGCTGAGCATCTGCGCCATTTTGATAAACGTGGGGCCCAGTTCTTCAGCCGCCATGCGCACGCGCTCGTAGCGGGTATAGCCCAGCACAGGTTTGTTATCGCGCAACCAGTGCAGACGCATGCTTTCGGTAACTAAGTTGCGCAGGGTGCTGTTGGCAATAAAGTCCTCAAACCCGTATTTGATGAGGATTCCGAGGATTTCGCGGGTGCGGTTAAGGTTGCGGAAAGTGTTATTGAAAATCATGTGGCCAAAGCGGTGCAAAAATAAAAATGCCCCCGAGTAAGAGGGGGCATTTATCCTGAAACTTTACTGAAAAAAATTAAACGGTCGGAGGAGTTACAACCGGAGCTGTAGCCACCGGTTTAGCCGCTGTTCTTACTTTTTTCTTAGCTTTTTTTTTAGCAACAGGCTTAACAGGAGCCTTGGGAGCCGCAGCGCCTTTCCACTTTAACTGCCCTTCGAGTTTTTCAATCCTCTTCTGGAGTTTTGAAACTTCCGTAGAAGTCAGCTTCACAAACTTGTGAACTGCCTCGTTGTACTTGGCTTCTATTTCCGGTCTGCGGGCTTCTACTTTCTTAATCGCCTCGCCTACGATTTTCTTGCCGTCAGCTTCGCTTACCTTGCCTTTTTTTACTAATTCGTTTACTGATTTCTGAACTACATCAGCCGTGTGGGCTGCAAGTCCTACGCCTGAATAGAAATACTTTTTCAGGTTTTCCTGGAGATTGTTGGTTGCCATGTTAAAATTGTTTTTTGTTGTTAATAATGGTTCGCTGTTGTCATAATCAATGCCAACTGAGAAATTCTGCTGCAAAAATATTCAGTTTTATTGATTTCAGCTGGAAACTTTGTTAAGTAAATACAAATAAAACCCAATGCTGGCGCAGGTTTACATGATGTGTGTCATGCTGCGGAATATTTTTTGTCCTGAATTTTGTTAGAAAAATCACCGAGCAATTATGTCAGAACGAAATGACCGCTTACCAACTTTTTGGCTGAAAAAGAAGTTTGCTGTGAAAGTGCGTTTTGTATTTTCAATTTGAAATCCGACATTCGAAACCCGAAAGACTAAAATGCTCCAATATCTCTTCCTGCTCGTAGCCGCATTTGAAATTTATGCCGAAGTAGCTAATGATGGTTTGGTTCGCTTTATTGCCAAACCGTTGCTGATGGTAACTCTGGTTGCTTATTACGCTAAGTCGGTAAGCGGCAGCTGGAACAAGTTTCATAAACTGATGGTTGCGGCATTCTGCTTTTCGTGGGTGGGCGATGTGGCGCTGATGTTTGTTTACAGGAATGAAAATTTCTTTCTCCTGGGGTTAGTGGGCTTCCTGATTACTCATATTCTTTACACCATTGCGTTTGCCGATGTAACCAATAAAAATACACCGGCTCTTCTGCCAAAGAAGTTTTGGGTAACCCTTCCGCTGGTGGTTTATATGGCGGTTTTGCTGTCACTCTTAGTCCCGGGCATAACTGGTGATGAGAAGACAAAACCATTCCTTGTTCCGGTTCTGGTTTATTCCGCGGCAATTGCAACAATGGTTGTTTTTTCCATAAACCGATATGGCCGGGTAAATGATAAGAGCTTCGCGCTGGTGTTTGCCGGGGCGCTTCTGTTTATGGTTTCCGATTCAATTATTGCGGTAAATAAGTTTCTGCATCCGTTTGGCACGGCAAGTATTTTTATTATGTTGCTTTATATCAGCGGACAATTACTGATTGCTAAAGGAGCCCTTACTCAGTTTTCAAAAACAAAAGATTAAAACCACATCTCTTTATAAATTGTAAAAAGGCAGAATTATGTATGTAAGCAAAGATAAGACGTTCAACTCGCTTCACGATTACTTCGATTACATAGCCGATACGCTCGGTTATCCCCGCGTACATGAGTATTTTAAAACCGACTGGGTTATTTCAGACGGCTTGAAAATTCATGTGGATGTATATGAATACGACCCGTATGCCCCCACTATTGTGTTTATTCCGGGCACAGCTATTTATGCTTTGTGCTATGGCGAATTACTTTACAAACTGGGAATGGAAGGCTATAACATTGTTGGCTTCGACCCCCGCGGACACGGACAAAGTGAAGGGGTAAGAGGCGACTATACCATCACCGAAATCATGCGCGATGCGGAGAATGTAATTACCTATGCCATCAACCGGTTTAATAACAAGGTAAGTTTGATGGGAAGCAGCCAGGGGGGTATTGTGGCTTTTTATATGGCAGCAAAGGATGAAAGATTGAACTCTGTTATTTGCCAGAACTTTGCCGACTTAACCGCACCGGAGACCGTACAGCTTGCCCGTCACCCCCGCCTGTTTAAATACATGAAGATGCTCATTGCCCGTGCCGGAGGTATTATCCCGAATGCGCAGATACCGGTTACATCATACATTGACCTGGAGAAAATACCGGTACAATATTTCGGTAATGCCAGGAACTTTATGGAGTCGGACCCGCTTACGCTGAAGTCCGTTTCGCTCCGGGCATTGCAATCCCTTGCTCATACCGAAATGGCAAAACCAGTGGAGCAAATCACGGTTCCGGTAATGGTTTTGCAGGGAACTGCCGATTCCATTTTCCCGGTTTCATACACCCAAAAAATTTTCGATAAGCTGACCTGTAAGAAGAAGTTTTCACTCTTTCCTGACAAAACACATGCGGTGCTTCATGAGGATATAGATGCCGTTATCCCTGAAGTGACTTCCTGGCTAAGGGAGATATACCATACCAGCCATCAGCATGTTTTGGAGGCATAAACCCCGGACTTTGCCAATGCAATTTTTGTTGGCTTGTTATCGTGATAGATGAAAAAGAGAAGATTTTTTACAATTATTTTGATTAGAAAAACTTTATAAACTTGATTTTGAGTTGTGAACAGTCTATCTTGTAAAAGGTTTAAACAAAGACATATTAAATACTATTTTCGCGGAGCTTATTTTTTAAACGCGGCAATACATTACCTTACCATTAATTTTTAAGAGAGAAAAAAATAGATGAGACAACTAAAGATTTCCAAATCCATTACGAATCGTGAGAGCCAGTCTATTGAGAAATATCTGCAGGAAATTGGCAAAGAAGACTTGTTGACTCCGGAGGAGGAAGTTCATCTGGCGCGCAGAATCCGTGCCGGAGACCAGACAGCTTTGGAGAAACTCACCAGGGCAAATCTCCGCTTCGTGGTTTCGGTGGCTAAGCAATACCAGAACAATTCGTTGTCATTAAATGATTTGATTAACGAAGGCAACTTAGGCTTGGTTAAAGCGGCACAGAAGTTTGATGAAACCCGGGGATTCAAATTTATTTCATATGCCGTATGGTGGATTCGCCAGTCAATTATTCAGGCACTTGCAGAGCATTCGAGAATGGTTCGTTTGCCGCTGAATAAGGTTGGTTCATTGACTAAAATCAACAAAGTATTTTCTGAGTTGGAACAGAAGTACCAGCGGGAGCCAACACCCGAGGAAGTAGCGATGGTGCTTGATGTAACCGTTGAAGAAGTTCAGGCTACTTTGGGAATAGCGGCCCGCCACGTTTCAATGGATGCCCCTTTTACCGATGGTGAATCAAACGCTCTGATTGATGTTCTGGAAAATGCCAACGCTGAAATTACTGATAAGCATCTGGACTATAAAGATTCATTGCGGATTGAAACCGAAAGAACACTTGCCTCTCTCACTGACAGAGAAAAAGAAGTGATTAAACTTTTCTTCGGAATTGGAGTTGAGCACCCGATGACTCTTGAAGATATTGGTGAGCAGCTCGGTATTACCCGTGAAAGGATTCGGCAGATAAAGGACAAAGCAATTACCAAGCTTCGCGCACAATCGCGCAGCAAATCGCTGAAGGCTTACTTAGGCCAGTAAATAAATTGCAACCCGATTTTATGAACGTCCTGCTCAGCGGGACGTTTTTGTTTTACAGAATCTGCTTCAGTTCTATCAGGGAAGTTATTTCATAAGTTACTTCTGATTTCCTTCCGTTCTTTTTCGGATTGAAATAGACCTGGTCAATACCTGCATTTTTTGCACCAGTGATATCAGTGCTGAAATTATCGCCCACCATCACACATTCAGCCGGTTGAGTATTTGAGCGCTTCATGGCAATTTCAAAAATTTCCCTGTGCGGCTTTTGAGTGCCCACCTCTTCTGAAATAATAATATGCTCGAAAAATGGCTTCAAACCCGAATGCTCGATTTTTATCCATTGCACTTCGGCAAAACCATTGGTGATTAAATGAAGAGAATATTTTTCCTGCAAATACTTCAACACTTCCAAAGCATCGGGAAACAATGCGGTCATTTTCGGGCTTATGGAAATGTATGTTTGGGCTATATTTTCTGTAAGAGCAGCATCGCTAATACCGAACTCTTTGAGTGTTTCGCGAAACCTTCCGCTTCTGACCTCTTCCTTTGAAATAAACTTATTGTGATAGAGTGCCCAGTACCTGTCGTTAATGGGTAAATACTTAGCGTGAAATTTCTCAAATGATGGAATCCCTTTTTCACCAAGTTTTTCTGTCTCGAAAATTTTCTGTAACGCAAATTTTGAATTGGTTTCAAAATCCCAAAGTGTGTGGTCGAGGTCGAAGAAGATGTGTTTGTAGGTCTTCTTCATTTTATATCCTGACACAACTCAATCAAAACTCCGTTCGCAGATTTGGGATGGAAAAAGATAACCAGCTTATTATCAGCTCCGCGAAAGGGCTTTCCGGTGCCTGTGGTTTCAAAACCTTCTGCTTTTAAGCGTTCAATTTCTTTTTCAATATTCTCTACTTCAAAAGCAATATGATGAATGCCTTCGCCCCTTTTTTCTACAAACTTGGCAATGGCGCTTTCGGGATTGCTCGCCTGTAACAGTTCTACTTTATTTTCCCCAACCTTAAAAAATGAAGTGCTTACCTTTTCGCTTTCAACGGTTTCCACCTTGTAATGAGGTTTACCTAAGAGTTTAGCGAACAAATCATTCGATTTTTCGAGGTCTTTAACGGCAATTCCGATGTGTTCTATTTTCAGCATCTGTCAAAATTTCCTTAACGACAGCAAAGGAATGATTATTGTGGTAAATTTGCAGGAACAAAATTGAGTTTATGTTATTTGTATCAGAATCAGCGAAAAAGAAGATTGAAACCATTATGCAGGAGCAACACATGACTCCGCAGCATTTCATTCGTATTACTGTTCAGGGTGGAGGATGCTCCGGGCTTTCATACAAAATGGATTTTGATAAGGAGTTGAAACCCGATGACCAGCAGTTTGAAGACAAAGGAGTAAAATTAGTTACCGACCTGCGTTCGTTTCTTTACGTATGTAACACTACCCTTGATTTTTCTGACGGATTGAACGGAAAAGGCTTTGAGTTTAAAAATCCGAATGCTTCGCGCACTTGCGCCTGTGGGGAGAGCTTTGCAGTTTAGGAGTTACTGCACTTTTTTATAGGCGACCGTTTTCACCACTATCGCCATTATCAGGACAACTATAAAGAGCATCGTTATCATATAGTACCAGTTTTTACTTAGGTAGATAGTAAGATAATAGTTGCCGATTCGTTTGTCAATATCATCATAACGCGGGTTTTTGTTTTTTATTCTCTTAAACTCGTTTAGGGCTTCCGTTAAGTTCCCTGCCTTCTCCAACGTAATTGCTTTCATAAAGCGGGCATCAATGAATGATGAATCGAGCAGGAGACAGGAGTCGAAAGAAAGAATGGCTTCGGGATATTTGTCACGGCTGTAAAATTCAAGACCCCGGTTGTAATGTATTGCTTTGTTGGCATCCGGTTCAACGATGGTTTCGGCAATGCTGTCAGTTTGCGCGTATGCAGTAACGCAGCAAAAGGAAAGAAGAGCTATGAGACATTTATTTCTCACATTGTTCGTGCGCTAATTTTCGTAGAGCGGAAATTGCTTCATGTACTCATTCACTTCAGTTTTCACCTTAGCGACAACTGTTTCGTTTTCTACATCTACAATAATGCGGTCAATCCAGTTGGCTATTTGCTGCATGTCTTTTTCTTTCATGCCGCGGGTGGTAACAGCCGGTGTGCCCAGTCGAATACCGGATGTAACAAATGGTGACTTATCATCAAACGGTACCATGTTTTTGTTGCAGGTGATATCGGCTTTTACCAATGCGCCTTCCGCCTGTTTGCCGGTAACGTTTTTACTGCGCAGGTCAATCAGCATTAAATGGTTGTCGGTTCCGCCTGAAATTATTCCGTATCCTTTTTGAACCATAGCACTGGCGAGCGCCTGTGCGTTTTTCTGCACCTGCTGCTGGTAGGTTTTGAATTCTGGAGTAAGCGCTTCGCCAAAGGCAATGGCTTTTGCGGCAATAACATGTTCCAATGGCCCGCCTTGCGTACCGGGAAACACAGCAGCATCGAGCACTGCGCTGAGCATTTTGGTTTCGCCTTTAGGTGTTTTTTCTCCAAAAGGATTTTCAAAATCTTTACCTAATAAAATAACCCCTCCCCTTGGCCCGCGAAGCGTTTTGTGGGTGGTGCTTGAAACAATGTGACAATGCTTTAGCGGGTTATCGAGCAAACCTGCAGCTATTAAGCCGGCAGGATGAGCCATATCGGCAAGCAGCAGCGCACCCACTTCATCAGCAATGGTGCGGAATTTTTCATACTCCCACTCGCGGCTGTAAGCAGATGCTCCGCAAATTATCAGCTTCGGTTTTTCTTTCAGCGCGGTTTCGCGCACCTTGTTCATGTCAATGCGACCGGTTTCTTTTTCAACTCCGTAAAACAGCGGCACATATAATTTGCCCGAAAAGTTTACCGGTGAGCCGTGGGTAAGGTGTCCGCCATGCGAAAGGTTAAAGCCAAGAATTTTATCCCCGGGCTTGATACACGCGAGCATTACCGCAGCATTTGCCTGCGCACCGCTATGCGGCTGAACATTTGCCCAAACGGCACCAAAGAGTTTTTTCAGTCTTTCAATAGCCAGGTTTTCGGATTCATCTACAAACTGGCAGCCGCCATAGTATCGTTTGCCGGGCAGCCCTTCGGCATATTTGTTGGTGAGGCAGGTGCCCATGGCCTCCATGACTTGTTTGGATGTAAAGTTTTCTGAAGCAATAAGCTCAATACCTTCGCGCTGGCGGTGGAGTTCTTTATTAATGATATCGAAGATTTGTGTGTCGCGCTGCATAGCAATTATTTGCGGGCGAAGATATGTTTTGCGGAAAAAAGCTGACAGTAAAGAGGATGTTTTTGTTTCCACAACAGCCCGCCCAAGGGTAAAACCGCTAACGGATGTTTGTATGATTCAGAAAGTTTTGCCTTTTAACCGCTTCCTGTAAATGCTTTTGTTAACGCCATAAGCGCTGATTGCGTGGCAATTGGGTATAAAACCACTCAGAGTAGTGCCGATGGATTGAATTCTGGCGCTGATGAGTTGAACTTTGGAGCTGATGAGTTGAACTTTGGCGCTAATGAATTGAACTTTGGAGCTGATAAACTGAACTTTGGCGCTGATGAATTGAACTTTGGCGCTGATGAATTGCATAACCGCAATTTATTAACCGCCAACTGGTTTATTGCAAACGCACACTTCATTTCATCTGCAGCAGTGTGTTTTTCATCAAAACCTCTTGCCAAAGTGTTAGCACCCCTTGCTGTAGTATTAAGGCTCATGTGCAAACCATTAAAACCACTTGCCGGGGTATTAGAACCAATAGCTAAATCATTAAAACCAAAGTATCGAGTTTCAACCGCCTTGCGGATAGCCGTAAAGCCAAATGCATTTTCGTAAAAGCGCATGAGCCGGGCAGTAAAGCGGTTGTAAAAGCCAGTTAACCTTATGCCGGGCGTTACAGCACCGCGAAAATGTCCGTTAAACCGCTTTCCGGCATTGCCTTCCCGCAGAGGCTTTGTGCATTAAAGAAGGCCGGCTGTATTATCACCTAAGCGCTAATTCACGTTCCTCCAAACATTTCAGACTCGCTTAATTATCACCCCGGCTTTGTAAAACCGCCCTTTACAAAACCGGTTATGTAAAACAGATGTAACCTTTTCTTGACCGCCATTGCAGCCGGCTTTACTTTAAAAGTGTTTACATCAATTACCGAAAAACTAAAACCAGTCAATATGAATAAGCTGAACAAAATCACAGGAGCACTTTTAATGTTCGCCTCGCTAAACCTTTTTGCTCAGGAAGATTGCCCCGAAATGGAAGGACAATACGTAATAGGCGCCAGCGAAGAATCAGACTTTGCCAGTTTCCACGGTGCGGTAAATGCGCTTACCTGTGGCGGAGTATCGGGACCGGTGGTGTTTGTTGTAGAGCCCGGCACCTACAACGAAAAGGTGAACATTTCAGCCATTACCGGTGTTTCAGCTTTTAATACGGTTACTTTCCGGTCGCAATCGGGTAATAACACCGATGCGGTTATCCGCTTTAATAGTTCCGATGCAGTAATAACGTTAAGCGGTGCGGCTTATGTAAGCTTCGAAAACATAACCATTGACCGTCAAAACGCCACCTTCGGCAACTGTGTTTATATTGAAGGAAACACTTTCAAGGTAAGTTTTACCGGAGTGGTGATGAACGGGGTGAATGACACCAGAGTCGGTGCCGAAAGTGCGGTGGTAAACTGTACTTCCAACGGTCGGAAAAGAGAAATTTCTTTCCGTGAATGCGAACTGAATTACGGAAGCATAGGCATCAGTAAGGGAGCCATGGCCGATGCCGAAGGGTTCAAGACTTCGGTAAGCTCAACGTTGTTTTACAATCAATACGAATCGGCAATCAGCATGAGCAGCGAAACAGCACCGGTTGTTACGGGTAACGTGATAAACAGTAACTCCGGTTATCCCATGTTTAAAGCCATGAACTTTGAAGACATATCGGGCGGTGGTGTAATAAGCAATAACATTATCAGCGCTGCCACCGGTTACGGGTTGGTGATGAACAACTGTAGTGCATCGGTTGAAACACCCGGCCAGCTCGAAAACAACAACATCACCATTGGCGGCAATACCAACGCTTTCGGAATATACATAACCGGCTCAACCAACAACCAGGTGCTCCGCTTCAACCATATTAAATTGTCGGTAGATAAGACCGAAGCTGCTTACCAGGCATTTTTCAAAAACAACAGCTCCGGTAAAAATATCGGGCTGGCGAACAACAACTGTTACGACCTGAACGCAGGAACCTACATCGTTCTTGGAAACACATACCAGGATTTTTTCAGCCAGACCCCTTCGCTGAACAAACAAATTATTTCAGCTTCCGCCACCGGAACTCCGGCTGAAAAAGCTGACCCTGATGGCAGGTAAAACTTATCAGGTTGGTTTGGTTTTTAAAAAGCCCTCTGAGAAACAGGGGGTTTTTATTTTTTTATCGCCAAGCGCAGGTTATACGTAACTGTAAGCAGCAAATATCTTTTCAGTACTTGTGTGCGCGAGTCTTCCACGTATGTTTCGGCAACTATGCGGCTGACACCGCTGTTTTGGTTAAGAATATCATTTACGCTTACGCGCACATCCAACGACTGGTCTTTCAAAAATTTATAGCCCAATGCAGCACTCCACAAAAAAATGTTCTGTTCGTAGCCGTCTGCTACACCGGTAAATAAAGTATTCAGTAAGCCGGTGTTAAACACAAAGCCTTTCCAAAACTGCCAGTTGAATTTTATATTGGCATTGTGAGTGAAATAGTTGTTATCGGAAGAAGACTGCAGCGTATTCTTCACCACATTGTAATTACCATTGTAGCTAAGAGTAAAGTCAATCTTCTCGCTGATGTTGCTGTTAAAAACAAATCCTCCATTTACCCCGTAGGTGTTCGACCAGTTTTGCGCGCTGTTGATTAAGCTGGGGTTTCGGATAAAAGTAAAGCCCGCGTTCAGATTGAAATTGCATTTGATTTTATTGATAGGGAAACCGTACGTAAAAAAACTGTTTGCGTTTACACTGCCGCTTGTATTTACTGGCATGGTTAATTGCGAACCGGAACGGAGAATAACTTCAGCCGTAAGGGCAGTATCCTGAGTGGCAATGATGGCAGAATTGCCAATATAGTTTTGCGTGTAGTTAGCCGAAGCAAACGCAAAAAACGATTGTCCCTTTTTTGTGTTAGTGAAGCCATAGCGCACCATCATAAAGTGGCTGTAAGATTGTTTCAGGTTTGGATTTCCTGTACTGAGCAAAAGCGGATTTGAATTATCAATTACACTTTGCAACTGTGAGATGGACGGAGGGTTGGTAGATGTGCGGTACATTACACGCAGGTTGCTGCTGTTTTTAAACCGGTAATCGAGCCGGGCATTGGGTAAAACGTTATAAAAGTTTCGTTCAATGCTAAACGCAGCAGGAAAGAGTGCCTCACCGGTAAGCAGGGCATATTGTCCGCTTATTCCAAGCGTAAGATTAAACTGCTTTCCTTTCAGCCGATACGAAGCAGAGCCGCGGTGAGTCATGTAATCGTTGTCGTATTTGCTACTCAACGTGGTATCCAACGAAGAATGTTCCAATGTGGCTGTGTCATAGTTAAAAGTTTTTTTATCGGCTTTGTTCCAGGTGTACGATGGCTCGTAAGAAAACTGAAACATGGCATTTTTTCCTGCCAGTTCGGTGTATGAAATATTTCCATTCACTTTGTGGCTTGTGCTGGCAGTGTTCGCCTGCTGGTCAATGGTTGCAGAGTCGTTTAAGTTCAGATAGGAATTCAATGCTTCCTGTGAAGTTTTTCCCCATTTGTTGTTAATGGTAGTTCCCACATTAAAAGAAATGGTGCGGTAAAGTTTCTTGAACTTGTGCTGGTAAAGAAATTCTCCGGTTGCGTTATAACCGGTATTGCGGGAAGAATAACTGCTCTGCGTTTTACTCAGCAGTGTGCCCTCCGAAAAAGTATTCTGACCGGCAATCAGATTATCCTGTTCATTGGACTGATAATTAAATCGCGGAGTGAAAAAGATGGAGTTCATGGAATCAATCACATACTCCAACCGCAAACCTGCGCGGTGGTTCATGTTTCTGCTCGAAGTGTTATTTAGTTCCCGGTAAACAGTTGAAGTGTCGGAAGTATTAAAATAAGTTCTCGTCAGTTCTGATTTATTGGCATTGTCAGTGAGATTGAAAAAATAGTTGGCGGTAATTTTTAGTTTCTTCTTTTTTCCCCACACATCCGAAAAATTTACCCCGGCAGAATGCGTAGTGGCAATTCCACTCTGTTGCCCCACTATAAAATTGCTTTCGGCAGAGTTTCCCATCCAGTTGCCCCTTCCACCACCGCGCCCGCTGAAACCTCCTCCGGGCATTCCCGGTCCGCGCTGCGATGAACCTGTAATCCCCAGCAAATCCTGAAACGAAAAATTCTGCTGGTTCACATTGTTTGACATGCCTATAAAAGACAATCGCCTGTTACCGTCAAACCAGTTAATGGTTCCTCCGGCCGAATATCGCGAGTCGGTCAGGTAACCATACCCGGCATAAAGCTTTCCGAAAACTCCATTGTTCATTCCGCTTTTAGTAAGAATGTTCATTGCCCTCTGCGAATTGCCGTCATCGAAACCGGTAAACGATGACTGGTCGCTCATCCGGTCGAATACCTGGACGCGGTCAACAATTTCAGAAGGAAGATTGCGGAGAGCTAATACCGCATCATCACCAAAATATTCCTTGCCGTCAATGAGCACTTTCTTTACTGTCTCGCCCTGCGCCTTAACTGTTCCGCCTTCCGAAGTGATGCCTGGCATTTTAGTTACCAAGTCTTCTGTAGTGGCATCTTTGTTTTTTTTAAAACTTCCTGCATTGTATTCCGAAGTATCATTTTTCTGCACTACACGAACGGCCTGCTCGGTAATATTTATTTCTTTCAATGGCGTAGCATTTCTCGTTAAAGAAACTGTGCCAAGATGTTGGTCAGAGTTATTCACAGCAACTTCCAGCGCAGAAGTTTTATATCCGATATAGTTTATCCGCAGGTGATATAAACCGTTTGCGATTGAAGAGAATTCAAATTTCCCAACCCTATCCGAAACAGTTCCTTGCCATTTGGCGCTGTCATCCACCGAAGTCAGTCTTACAACAGCGCCAGCAAGCAGATTGTTATCTTCGGTGTCTGTAATTGTGCCTGTAACTTTGCTTTGGGCAGCCGCAGTACCGTACAAAAAAATATAAATGACGGCAATAAAAAATTTCATTCTCATCAGACTGCTGCGATTCGTCAAAGTTTACACAGAATGCAAATATGGAACAGTTCAGGTGGCAAGGAAACCATTCGGGTCTTATCAACAATTTTAAACATTTGGAAGATTTGGAGGGAAACAAACTGCCGCTATATTTGACCGGCTTAAATTTCACTAACTCTTAAAAACTAAACTCATGAACAAAGGAGAACTTACCGACAAAGTGGCGAAAGATGCCAAGATTACAAAAAGCCAAGCTGGCGATGCTATTGATTCTTTCATCAATACAGTAGGCGCTACTCTTGCGAAGGGCGGCAAAGTAACTTTAGTTGGTTTCGGAACATTTTCGGTTTCGAAGCGCGCAACCCGTAAAGGGCGCAACCCCCGTACCGGAAAAGAAATTACCATTAAGGCAAAAAAGGTAGCCAAGTTTAAAGCCGGTGCCGAACTTGCCAAAAAAGTAAACAAATAATTAATCAAGTTAAACAAAAAACCCTGACGAATTACCGCCAGGGTTTTTTGTTTGCTTTCAAATGCAATTTCATTTTTTACATTCGCCCCACTAAATAAAAACCAATTATGGGAAGAGGAGATAAAAGAACCGCAAAAGGAAAAAGATTCAAGGGCTCATTTGGAAATTCGCGCCCGCATAAAATAAAGAAGGCGGCTATTGCTGCGCCAAAGGTTGCAACACCGAAAAAGGAAAAGCCGACAAAAAAGGCACCTGCCAAAAAAACTTCCAGGAAGAAAAAAGCAGAGGAATAGTCATTCCTGCTCCATCATTTTGTTGTACGCCTTTATAAAAATGGCCCCAAGGTTTTTGTGAGGAGGGATGTAGTCCAAAAACCTTTCGTACGCCAACGGATTGGATTTTACCGCAACTTCTAATTCATCCCATATTTTTTTCCAATCCACATCATTTCCTGAACGTACGTATTCAGCAAGCAGTTTCAGCATGGGGTTATTTACAAATTGCGTCCCTATTTGTTTTGAAGAAATAATTCCTGCTTCGGGTGCTCGCTCAATAATAGAGGAAATGCTGTGGTAACCACCACAGGAGCCAAGAACGAACACCTGTGTGTTTTCTTTTAATTTTTCGATTGTTTTACCAGCGTAATAGCTGTGTCCGCGATGGACCATCACATTGGCGGTAAAATCGTTTTGGGAGAACAGTTTTTCGAGTTTTTCCTGTCCGTCATATTCATGTTTCGGTTTGTTAGCATAAATATGAACCATTTTTCCGTTCAGGGATTTGATAATTACATAACTACCGGAATCAGCAACCCTCCAGTTTTTGTCGGTAAAAATTTTCAGAAAAGACGCAAACGAAGCATCACCATCTTCATCATCATAGAAATAAATCAGCCACCGGTCAATATTTTTGCGGTCGAACATTTTCGCATTGCTTACATTACCGACATTAGGAATGGAATACTGTTTGGAAACTGACGAGAACCAGTTCGGGTTGGTAATATTACGTTCAACAAACAGACTTGAAAGCAAACTGTAAATGGTTGTACCCCTGAAATTATTTTCCGTACTCAGCCTGATATACTCGTATTTGATTGCCCCCCGGAGAATTCTCAGAATGAGTGAATCGCTGATGCTGGCAAAGGCATCAGCTACCTCCACCGCCTGCGATAGGTCCCTGTATAGCTCAAGCCCGCTTGCAAATTTTATTATCAGCATCTGCCTGTGAAGTGTGGTCATACTTTGCAGAAACTGACTCAACTTACCAAAGCCTGCCGCCATTTTAATAAAAGTTCTGAACCGGTTATCTCCTACTTTGCCCAAAAACTCAAAGCCCGAAACAGGTCCAAGCTTTTTCATCATGCGGTTGAAAAGACCGTTAAACGTAGATGTAAAAATTTCTTCTTCACTATAAACGATAAGCGTATAAATTTCTTCGGGGGAGAAATCTTCTACAGAAGCAAAACGCACTTCATCTTTCTCGTTGTGCAGATCATTAAGAACCCTAACAAATTTCAAAGAATAGATTTCAAGTTCCTGTTCGAGGGAATGAACAGCCAAAGGATTTTTCTTTGCCCTTATTTTCAGCATAGCCCGCAGAAAAGATATGTGTGATGATGAAACCTCATCTGCCTCTTCCAACGATAAATTTCCATTAACTATATCATCTAACAGGACAAAAGCATTTGTTTTCCTTGAAAGTTTTTCTTTAATCGAAAGAATAAGCCTTACAGCACTGTCATTGCTTTTTTTAAGAGTTTCGTAAACCGGCTCTCCGGGATTGAAATACCGCTTTGCTGTTACCGGAGCGGCCTTCGTAGCCTCTTCTATTACCCTGCCTGAATAACTTTTGCTTCTGTAAATATTATATGCACCGAACACACGTTCCGGGTAAGATCCAGAAGCGAAAATTAAAAAGGAATCGGCTGCATTTTCATCAGCAAAAAACTCTATGGTTCTAAGCGCTTGCGGAATGTTTGATTTCAAGTGCTCGTAAAGTTTGTCTTTCTGGATGTTATTTAGCTCTCCGATGATAAACCGAAAAAGCGTTTCATAGGTCTTAATAAAATAAACTGTTTTCTGATTTACTTTCCGTAAATGGATGTATACGCTCTCACGGAAAATTCTTTTCCGCGCCTCATCAAACTTAGGACTTTCAATAAGTTTCTGAATGGAGTCAACTAATTTCAAATAAACTTTGCCGGCTTCATCCGTAGAGGCGGAGTCGCTGAGTTTTATTCGCCCGTCCAGCTTTCCATCAAATTTATCAATCCTGTTCTGCTCTACATCAATATAATAGTCAGGCTTGCGAAAGGCTGAGTCTTTCTGGGCCGAAAGGTTTATGGAACAGATAAAAAGGGAAATGAAAGGAGTTACTCTGAAAACAGAAATGGCGTTTCCAAGTTTCATAAAACATTTACACGCCCAGAATTTTGTAATAAGCGTTGAAGAAAAGCGCTTCAAGGTTTTTGTTGGGTGGAATATAATCGTTGAAGTATGGATTACTTTTCAACTTTTCTCGCATTTTATCCCAAAAATCATTCCATACAATGTCTTTTCCCGTTCGGATGTTATCATTCAATGCCAACAGCATGGCATCGTTAATTGTTTTTGTCCCCACCTGTTTGGTAGAAATAATATGAGCCTCCGGTGCATTCTCCAGCGCCATAGAAATCTTGTAAAACCCTCCGCACGAACCCACAAAAATCAATTTAGCTGAAGATGGTATTTTTTCAAGAGTCGATTCGGTATGAAAACTATGCCCTCTGTGAATGATGATCGAAGGCGATAGGTTTTCCTCTTTCATGTATGCTTCAATTGAACTGATGCCGTTTTGTTCGGTTTCGGGCTTGTTGGCAAAAATTTCGACCTGCGCTCCGGTGTTTGAATACACCCGCACATAACTCTTCCGGTCTTCGATACTCCATGCGGGCTGATTCCTGAATGTATTCATAAAATTGATAAACGAACTCCGCCCATCGTCATCATTATAAAAATACATCTGCTCCACACACGGTTTGCCTTCAGCAAACAAAGAGGATGAGGGAAGTGAGTTGACCGAAGAAATTTTAAACTGTTCCGAAACTCTTCTGTACCAGTTTGCTTCAACTTTCGCATTTCCCGAAATCATGCTTGATAAAATTCCGTAAATAGAAAGTCCGATCTGATCATTGGCTGACTTCACGCGATCAAATTCTGTTCTCACATTGGCCTGCAACAACGAAAGCAATTGATTATCGGTTAAATTGGAGATGGCTTCGGCAATTAAAACAATGGTTGTAAGTTCATCTTTCTCCTTTTCCAGGTTAGACGTGTATGCAATAAGAAGTCCTTTCTTGTTTTCCCTGGAAAATCCGGTTAAAAATTCTTCCAGAGTTCCGAAATTGGAACACAACGATAGGAAATCACGGAAATGATTATGGCTTACCGAACGAAGAAAAGCATCGCCATCATGGTTTGGAATTTTTTCCATAAACAGGTGAAAAAGGCCTGTGAATGTAGAAGTGAAAACTTCTTCTTTGCCGTAAAGCATGAGGAAGTATAACTCTTTGGCGTTAAGATTTTCAGCACCGTAAAACGGCTGCGAACCACCGGCAGCTATCTTGTCGTTAATTTCACGGATAAACCGAAGACTGTAATCGCGCATTTCGTTATCAATGCTGTATTTACCTGCGTAATCGGGATGTGAAATTATTTTTACCAATTCGCTGTATAACTTGCCGGGCTCTCTATCAAGAGCTATGGCATCATTGATAGTAATCGCGCCTTTCATAATGCCATCTAACAAAAGCAGCGGTTTGCTTCTGTACCCTATCAAAGTGTTGATTTCAAAAATTTTCTTTACGGCCGGGTTAGTGCTGTACTGAAGAATATAATTTACCGGATGTTGCGGATTGTATAAATAGCGCTTCACTGAAACAGGAGCATTAATTGCGCATTGCTCGAGAATATTTTTACTGAATCTTTTGCTTTTGAATAACTCTGTCTTTTTGAATAATTCATCCGGTTCTTTCAGTGCTGCATAACTTAAAACCGTTTCGGCATAATCGTGGTTGATGAATGAAGGAATGTTTTGAATAGACTGAACAATATTTTTTTTGAGGGTTACCGTAATCTTTTCCTTTTCGTCCAGAACAATTTTGATAGGTTCAACCAATGGTTCCGAGACAGCAGACGCTGTTTCTTCACGTTTCTCGTCCACTGCTGAAACAGGCGCTGTACTTGCTGGTGCATGTTTTTCAATTACCTTTTTTTCATGTTGCACTACTGCATTTCCTCTAGCGAAAGTTTTAAACATCGGGAAAAGTTCTTCTTTCTTAGGAAGATTGGTTAGTGAAAGAAGATACTCTTTCCGCTCATCGTCAACAATACTCAATAGTTCTTTGAGCATTTTATTTTTATCGCAGTAAATAATCAACTCCTTTAGTTTTTGTTTATCCAGTGTAGCTACTAACACATTGCTTACGGGGGTTTCGGCAGTTTTCTTTTGCAGAATCTCGAGTAGCTGACTGAAAGTTTCCCGTGTAGGTTCTCTATACCCGTAAGTAAGCAGAATAAACATTTCATCAGTACTATATTTCCTGAATTTTTCATTCGAGTTACCGGAGTTAAGCGCGTTTTCGTTGATTCTGCGCATTGCCTCAATACAGTAATGATCAAGGTAGCGAAATACAGAGTAGTTAAGGCTCGATTCGTGCTTCAGCGAACGCTGCACCAGCAAGTGAAATAACTTGTCGGGATTATGGCAAATCGAGTCGGCAGCTTCAATGCTCATTTCCTTATTTATAATATCATCAAGCAGCAAGTAAGCATTTGATTTGGCACCAAAGCGAACAAATATCTCACGTGATTTTCTGATATAAAGGTTTGAACTTTTCCCGAAAAAATTGTTGACCGTAGTATTCGTTGAAAAATATCTTTTGGCAGATTCTGGAGCAAGCCTTACGGCCCGCTCCAACAGAGAAAGGGCAAACTTACGGTCGCTGTATTCTTCCACATAGCGGAAAATATCATCGGGATAATCATTAGCATAGTCTGTCAGAAATTCTTCAGCCGTATTTTCATCTGGAATCAGGCGGGCTGCTTTAATAGAAAAAGAGGAATAGCGTTTCAGGTTTCGCAGCAGTTCGTCTTTTTGTTCCCAATCCATCATTACCGGATAATAGCTGAGTATGGCAGCATAGTTGCCAGACTTAAAATTTTCGCTGGCATTATACCCGTATATATTCTGGAGAAATATTTTTAGCCTGGTCAGATAAATATTCTTTTGCTCACCCGAAACATTTTGGTCAAGGGCAAACTGTGTAACGCTGTCAACCAGTTCAAAAAAATTACTGTCAGCTATGCGGTAATAATGGGCTATGCGGTTTTTCTCGAACTCTATACCCTGTAAAAGCGCCTTTTGATAAACCTGAAAGCCGCCTGCAGAGGAATCGGAAACAACAGGGTGTGAGTTTCCTGTTTGGCAGAGCAAAATGGAAAACACAAAATAGAGAAGCAGTTTACACCAATGAATCATCCTTATTCAACAACGGGATTTTATGACCAAATGTTTTAGTACAGTGCGTAAATATTACACTCTGCACATTTATTGATAAACAGTGTGGGGCAAAGAATTTAACAGAGCAAAAATATTTGTCCTGTTTGGCTTACGGCTACACCACTTTATTGGCACAGCAACTTGCCGCATGAGCATCGGGCTTGGCCTTGAACGTAAAGCCCATGGAAAGAATATATCCCATTGCCTCACTTAAGGCCGTGTGTGAACCAAAGCGCGGATTTGTGTTTATATCTGCATGAACCTCAAGGTCTGTTCCGTATTTGTCGAATAGCGGGCATAGAGAATACGCAATTTCAATAGAGCGCGAAACTTCAGTAAGAAGCCGCTCTTTAAGACTCATTTTCAGCTTTGTTTTTTCGTTATTAATAAACATGAAACCGCCATGCCCTTTGCGTAAAAGAACAATAACAGTTGCAAATTCTATTTCACTGCCACGTACCTGTGAGTCTGTTCCTATACAAACTTTAATCTGATAACCCAATTCACGCTCCCGGATAAGCGCTTTTTCCACTGCCCCGCTTACAGGCGATTCAATCCGTGTGCCGTCTAATTTTCTCCACTTTGCTTTTAGTATGGGCTCCATAGCTGTTTTGTTTCTCCAAATGAAAATAGAATTACCTGCCAACTTTAATCTGCCCTCTAACAATTTTCAACAATTTGCTATTAATTGTCTTATAACCTCCTGAAACCTTTTTAAACCCTTTCCGTTAAAGAACCCACCATCTGTAGCCAAACAAAAATACACGTTAGGTTATCAGGTCAATTATTTAAAAACAAAAAAACACAATTAAAATGAAAACAACTTTCAACAAAACACTGGTAGTTATAACAGTAATTACCGCCATGGCTTTGGGTTCGTGCCAGAAAGAAAAATTGAACCCGGTTCATTCTTCAAAAAATGCTCAGGCTATTGACGAGATTTCCAACGAAACTCAGGCTATAGCTCTAAGTCTGGACATCAGTAAACTTTCATTTAAAAACGAAGACGGTGGCTTAATCGGTACTTCGGATATGATTGGTGATTGTGCTACTATAACCCGCGATGAAAACAACATGCCTATGACCGTAACATTCAACTATGGCACAGGCTGTGTTGGAAACGATGGTAAAACAAGGAGCGGTAAAATTGTAGTAACTTACAACAACAGCGATATTAAAGTTGCAGGTACTTATATGACTTTATCTTTTGAAGGCTTTGCGATTAACGGTAAGGAATATACCGGACAGTGTACTTACAGAAATAACGGATGGACCGTATCGCGTCAGCCCAAATACACTTATGTTGTTTCCTGCATCATGACTTCTGCCCAAAACGAAGGCTTGTCCGAAGTAAACGGCAGTTTCTTTGGCGAATGGCTTACCGGCTCAAGCACACTCACTGAAGAAGACGATAAGTTTTCCATGAAAGGATCTGCTACAGGCAAAGATTTTTACGGCAATGACATCACATTCAACATCACCAGCGCTTTAATCAAGAAAGGAGCGGCTGGCTGCGATATCTATTTTGTTCAGGGCAAAAGTGTAACGACCATAACCGGTGAGGCTAACACCTACATTGATTACGGAAACGGCACTTGCGATAACATAGCCACACTGACTCAAAACGGGGTTACTGAAACCATAACCTTAGACTAAAACTTGCAACCATAAAAAAATAAAATCCCTTTCCGGCTTCCGGAGGGGGATTTTTAGTTTGCTCCCGGTGAAGTTTTTATCTTCAATAATGCCTTTACAAAAAACTTTATTTTTTCAACCGGTGTAAAGCTGCCATACCGGAGCAAAGACGATTGCACTACTATCCGGTAAACGTTCATGCCCAGGTGTGTGGTGTTCATGACAATGCTTTTCCATTTTTCGAAAAGAATTTTTTCAAAAGCTGGCGGGCGAATAAAGTGTGTCGTCCGGTTTGCTTCAATAATTTTCAGCAGTAGTTTTTCCTTAAGCCGGAGTTCGCTTTCATTGATTTCAAACTGCGAGTTCATCAGGTTGCGGTATAGTTCAATTTCCGCATCGGTAATTTCTATGCCCAAGTCGGCAAATTGTTTTTTAATAATCAGTGCCGAGTTAGCCCGCTGAAGTGGCTTGTTTAAGCGCGAAACGCTTTCGGCATGATCGCGGTACAGCATTAACACTTCGGGTATGTTAGCATACTTAGCCACTTTGCCAATGCGATAGAACAAATCGTAATCTTCGGCATGAATAAATTCCGGATTATATCGTAACCCGAAGTGGTCAATTACTGCTTTACGCATAATAACAGAGGGGTGCAGCAGGTTACACCGGTACAGCATTTTTACGCGTATGTGTTCATCACCAACATCGTACCTCATCGCCACTTTCTTGCTACCGAAAGTTTCGGCACAGGTGCCGCATACGCCTATAGCGGGGTATTCCTCCATGAGGGCAACTTGCTTCTCCAACCTGCTTTGTAGACAAATATCATCGGCATCCATGCGGGCTATATATTTCCCTTTTGCCAGTTCAAGTCCTTTGTTGAGCGTGGCAATCAATTTTAAATTGCTTTCGTTTTTTACATACCGGATTCGTTCATCCTTATAGGAAAGAATAATACCCTCGCTTTCATCGGAGGAGCCATCGTTAATTATCAGAAACTCGAAATTGCGGTAGGTTTGCTGCAGCACACTGTCTATAGCTTCGCGTAAAAAAGACGCGGCATTGTAAACCGGCATCAGAACAGTAATGAGCGGCTGGGTATTCATTTCTTGAAATAGTCGGTCAATGCGTTTATGCCTTTTGCGCCAGCAGGCACAAATCTTCATCGGGGCGGTTATGCGTAAACGGAATAGCCGAAAGAGGATTCAACAGCGACAACTTTTCCGCATTTTTAAACTTACCGGTTTGGCTTAACTGGTATCGAATCCCTTCTTCGTCATAACACCACAAATGCTGCTGGTGCGCTACGCTGTGTGTAAATATCGAAAAGTAAAAACTCTGCGGAGCATTAGCCGGTATGCGCGTTTCAGCCCAGCCTTTAAATGAACGAAGCCCTTGAAGAGCTGCGGATTGATATCTGTGCACAAATATTTTCAGGTCGGGAACGGTCATCAGCAAATAGCCGTCTTCGTTCAGCAGCAATGCGCATTTTTCAAGTACTTTCAATCCGTCTTCAGGTGCAAAATGCTCAAACACATGCTGCAGGCGTATTAAATCGAACTTGCCGAGTGGTTTCAGCTGCTCCTCTCCGGCTTCAATGATATTGAGCTGAAAATATTTCTTCCTCATCTCTTCAGGCGCTTCGCTTGCCGGATGCAGATCGGCAAAATAAAAACCTTCATTAAAACTCGATGATGAACCCAAATCAAGCCAGCGGGTTTTGCCCTGTTTCCGCAATACTTCGCTCAAAGTGCTGTTTTTGCTTTTATAGTTCCGGTGATAAAACAAAACCAGACGGTAATATAAATCAGGTAGGTAAAACCGCTTTTTCATGATTTTGGCTAATTTTAGTGTTAAAAAACGGGTTCCCGGCATATCTAGTGGTCATTCTACGGAATATTGACGTCCTTACACCGAGGAAGCAAGTGATTACACGGAAGAATGACGTCCTTGCACCAATGAAGGAAGTGATTATATGAAGGAATAACATCATTGCCTGGGTTAAATTCTGAAAATATTCATAAAGAATGAGAAAGATGTTTCCTGATACTAGCGGCAATAGACTCAAACTCTTCTTTCTCCAGTTTCAATTTCGGCCGACTGAAATCAATATCATGAACCGAGTGCAGGGGAACCAGGTGAACATGAGCGTGAGGAACCTCCAGCCCTACCACCGCCACCCCAACCCGCGATGAGGGAACAGCCTTATCCATAGCCAGTGCAATTTTTTTGGCAAATACCATCATGCCCGAAAGGGTGGTGTCATCCAAATCAAAAATGTAATCCACTTCTTTTTTCGGAACAACCAGCGTATGCCCTTTAGCCAGCGGAAAAATATCAAGGAAGGCAAAATAATTTTCATCCTCGGCAATCTTGTAGCAGGGAATTTCTCCGTTAATAATTTTTGAGAAAATAGACGGCATAACCTTGAGTAATTATCTAAACGTTGTCATGCTGAACGATGGCTCTGCGAAATGAAGCAACTTGCATTACCTCTGCAGCTAAATACAATATTCCGCATTTTGCAAAGCCAAAATTCGGAATGACCGTTTTTTTCTAAATACTTATTTTTAAAATCTCAAACTCCATTTCGCCACCGGGCGTATGCGCTTTAACTACATCGCCCACTTCCTTACCCAGAAGCGCCTTGCCGATAGGCGAAGAAACCGACAGCTTGTTTTCTTTCAGGTTTGCCTCTGCTTCCGATACCAGCATGAACTTCATTTTCTTATTCATTTTTTTATTGAGCACCTCAACGGTAGAAAGAATTCCGGCTTTGGATGCATCGAGCATGCTCTCGTCCATAATACGCGCATTCGCCAGTTTGTTTTCCAGTTCGGCAAGTTTTGCCTCCAAATGACCCTGCTCTTCTTTAGCTGCATGGTATTCGGCATTTTCCGACAAGTCGCCCTTTTCACGGGCTTCGGCAATAGCTTTCGCCACTTCAAGACGCTTAACCGAGCGGATGTGCTTTATTTCATCCTGAAGTTTTTCCAAACCTTCTTTGGTCATGTAAAAAATGTCTGACATTTTCCTGATTTTACCTGGGTGAGAAAGAGAAAGACGCCCGTGTAAAGGGCGTCTTTAACGATTTCTTAAAGCAAAATTACAAATTACAAATTAAAGTGCAAGCCTATGCTGTGCGTTCCTGCAAAAGGCTGGGTGGCACGGAAAGAATAATCGATACCCAAACGGGGACCATTCTTTTTCAATGGAGCATCGAAAGTAAAGCCTGCCGCCAGACCGGTGTAAACATTCAGACGGGTATCTTTTTTAAACTGCCCCGTTTCAAACCGGTAAGCTACCCGAAGCATCAGCATTTCTTTCCAGCCGAACTCCAGACCAAGCCCGTAATGGTCGTAGCCGAATGCGTTGGAAGTAAAATTAGCGAGCGCGGTTAGGCGGTAATCCTGTTTGTAAACTTTTGGCTCCGTTTCCTTTTTCTTGCCCATCCAGAAATCATAAGCCGCACCTATATTCAATTGCGTTGGCAGTTCAAATTTATTGGGCTTGTTATCTACCGATAACTGGTAAGTTGATGAACCGGCAATCTGAACCGAAGTGGCCAACGCATCGCCTTTGAATTTCATGGGTGTACCTACATTGCGCAACGCAACACCAAAGTGAATGTTGTTTTTAGGACCGGTTACGTACTGCAAACCAGCATCTACGGCAAAACCGAAGGCATTCAGGTTTCCGAGGCTTTCGTTAACCAGTCGTAAGGTTATTCCACCTGCAATACTGTTCGAAAAAAGCTTGGAATAGGAAACACCAATGTTGAGAAAAGTAGGGCGGAAAGTTCCTACCCCTCCTTCGGGGTTTTGAGTGGTGGTACGCTGAATTTCGCCCAGATTGAGCGCTTGAATACTCAGCCCCACTACATTTGTTTCCTTAAAATTCTGAGCAAAACCCACATGCGCCAGCCCAACCCCCGAACCCTGCATCCAAAGGGTATAGGAGGCGGCTATCTCGGTTTTTTTCGTAAATGCAAGCCCGGCAATATTTATCCGCTCGCTTTCTATTCCTTTGACACTTGCCGAGTTCATGCTCCAGAAACCGGACGAGCGCGCCCAGCCGTTCATAAGCAGTTCATAAGCTCCTGCTTCGCCCCTTCGGTCGGGGTTGCCGGCAAAAAGATTAGTACCGGTAAGTGCTGCTGTTACAAGTATTGTTAAAATTCTCTTCATGCTCTCTTTTCTTTAAGTTGTTTTAGAAATTGGAAGTATCTGCCGGTCTTATAGTCCCAAACCACTTCAGTGTTTTCTGGCAAATGCCCGGGGCGTCAACATAAATCAGGTAGATGCCGCTTGCAATGGGTGTTCCCTTATCGTTCTTCAAATCCCACTCCACCGAATTGTCAACGCTCACCTGGTCAACAGGTGCTCCATCGCTTATTTCAATTCTGCGGTTGTTTTCGGGGTCAATACCTATGGCCCTGCTTAGTGTTCGGATAATGGTTCCGTCCAGCGAATAAATAGTGATGTTGCAGATATTCGGCAGGTTTGTGATTTTAACCTTATTGCTGTTCTGGTCGGTTTCGTAAGCTGAATAGCCCAGGTAAGGGTTCGGAACAACATTCATTAGGTCGCAGGCAGTCTTTGCTACAGCCTTTACATTTTCAGTAGCTCCCAAACCTTTTGTGCTGAACCGGTAGCGGGGCAGCGAGTCAGCAAAACCTGTAGAAACCGTTTCCATGCGGTCGTAAGGTTTCTCCACACGCAGCCTTACCTTTACTTCGGCTGGCGGAATGTATTTGTTGCCGTTTCCGTCATCGGCAAATTTATAGCCCGAAGCGAGATAAGGGATGCAAGTCCACATCAGGTTGTAATAAACCGGGCGCATAGACGCATCAATGGTTTGAGGCGCTCCTATTATTTTGGTGTAAGCATCGAGCATAGTTCGCTGAACCGAATCACACCTGTCATACTTACTGCTCATTACATAAATAAAATGCTTGCCTCCGAAGTACGGATAATTACCCACCGGACTGTAAAGGTTCGATGTGGGGTTCCAAAGCATGTCTCTTCCGTTCTGGTCACCCTGGTCGGAGCTTTCGCCAAAAGCTATGTTCAGGCGCTCACCGGTTTCTACATTAATGGCATAGCCGGGGAACCACGAGCGTCCGGTATCGGGAGTTTCGCCCTGCGAACCGTCCACATAACGGTTGTTCATAGCATCCCATGAATAGTGCATACGTATTTGTCCTTTGCGGGCGGCTTTTCCGTTAGGTGCTAGGGCAGCTCCTTCATTTATCCCCTCATCTTCGCCTGTTTCAAACACAATGCACTTGCTCCACTTGCTTTTATCGGGAGTAATAATTACATCCACGCTTGAAAGCTGGTCGAGGTTGTTTTGCGGAGGGGTTGAAGTAGAGTAACTTCTCCATTTAAAGCCCGGGCCGTAAACGTAGGGCGGAGCCGGGGCTGTAGGGTTGCTCTTAGCGTAATTAGGCGTAAGGCAATAAGGCGCCCAGGTACCGTTCAGTATTTTCTCAAACTTTTCATCCCGGTCGGTCCACCTGTCAAAGGGGTAGGTGTCGGGAGTGTTGCCGGTATAGTACCAGTTATCATCATATACACCTGCTAATGCGGCAGTCTGAGGGTTGGCAGTAGAGTTGGGGTCAATTTCATTTATTCCCGAACGAATCCAATTAGTAGGTGAATTCAAACCCTGGTCTCTTACAAAGCCGAGCCATTGTTCAATAGGGTTCTGGTATTCGATAGAGGATTCGAGCGGACTGTAAACATAACGGTCGGGTGAGCCGGTAGAAGCCAGGTAATCGCCCGGAATGGTATAAATGGGTGCGGGAGTTCCGAGCTTAATTGAAAAGCCGTAGTTGATTCTGTCGCTGCCCGAAGTGGTTGCAATTTGCTGTTCGTAAGGGCGGTCGAGATTGCGCTCCGATGGAATATTCACGTTGTTGGTTAAATCATGAAGAACCCACCCGGTGGTCACCCCTACAGGGTTTGTATCCGCATCCAAAAACTCGAGCTCAAAGTCGGCTTCTTTCAGTGCTATGGGGTCGGTAACCTTAAAGCCAATGGGGTCAAACTTTTTCTGGTAAGCCAAAGTATCGGCAAAGGCGTACGAACCCGAAGCCATAATCTTATCAATAGTAGCATCGGTCAGCATCAGGTTGTTGCCGCCATTTCCCTTTCCTTCAATACGTAACACTTCAACTCCCTCTCCGAACTCGGAGTTAATAATAGTTCCCTCATTGCGCGGGTCGGCAATGTGAGGGGTGGCAGAATAAATCTTAAAGTTTTTACCGCCCTGCAGGTACGGAATAAGCTGCTGGTTATCGGCATCGGGATTATCCTGGTTGTAAGGCACAAAATTATTATGGGCGTAAGCCACTGCCGTGTAATAATAGGTGCGGTGGTTAATCAGCTTGTTGTTATCACCGGTGGCAAAAACATCGGTAGTAAAACGGAACGAAGACTGGATGCCTCCATCGCTTCCGTCAGCTTTAAGTACAGGCACGGTGAAGCCCAGCGCCTGGTCGCGCTCAAAATTGACAATTCGGGTAACTCCGTTTTTTACATCTGCCTGCGCCACCAAAATTGCCTTGGTAGGGTCGTTCAGGTCGGTTGCTGAAACGGTGGGGCCGGTAACCTGGTAAACCTTGTAGCCTTCAAAAGTATATGTTTGGTCAACAGTGCTTCCGGGGTGGCTTGCTACATAAGCCACTGCATCATCGCTGAGCTCGTCATAGCTTTCGCCATAGTTATTAAAGTCGCGGGTGTTTATGAGGTTGATGATAATTTCATTACTCATTTCGCGAATTTGCAAGGCAGGCGCAGCAGGGCCATCGGTAACCTGAAATCCTTTATCGAAAAGTGCCTGTGCTTTATCGTCAGCCGCGGCAATAGAGGTGGCAAAGTTAGGGCACAAACCCACACCGGTTCCCGGAGGGCGGATAAATATAACCCCTACGGTAACGTACTGAGGCTGACCGGGGCGAAGGGTAAAAGGTCCGCTGGTTTGAACCATTCTTCTGTCGCCAGGTTGGAGGCTTACACCAGCCTGACATTCGCTCCATGCAGAAGGGTCGCTGGGGTTGCCGGGAAAAATGAAACAGGTATTAGCTCCTCCGCTGTTATAGCCGGTTCCGCCTGTGGTAAATGGCGTTCCGTCACTCCAGTAGCAGGTTTGGTAATTACGGAATTGCTGTGCGGTTTGCGGGTCAGACTGCGAAGGGGTTGCTCCGTTGGTAAAGTACACAAACGAACTCAATCCCAATTCTTTGGGAATGCTGTCATCGCTCAGCGGGCCTTCAAAGAAATCAATACCAATCAGCGGCAACTGAGCGCCATAGCCGAATCCACCCTGGCAGTCGGGATCGGGAGAGGTGCCGTTGTAAATAATTCCAAGGGCGCGGGAAGTATCGCAGCCTACGCGGTCATTATCATAACAGCCCAAGTCAGGGTCAGACCATTGCGAAATGAATGTTTGGTTTAAAGCATTGGGCGACTTGTTGGTGATTTCATATTTATAAAAAGTCATGTTGTTGATGTCATCGGTGGTTTGAAAGGCAAACGCCAGACAGTTGATTTGAACCCCTATGGCTTCGCCATTGGTTTCGGAGTGGGAGTTGCCGTTATCGTTCACTACCCAAAACACCATTTGGTCGCCATAGGCTTCGGATACCTGCCCGCGTACGGGAATAATGGGGTAGTCGCCAAGCACAGGGTTATACTCGCCATCGCCATCGGCATCGTAAAAGGGAGCGAGGTTTTCATTAATGTCAAAAGTTTCACCTATCAGCGAAGCGTCATCGCGCAGGTACTGGTTGCCTTTAGCGGGCCATGCTAACACGCCCGAAGGAATATCAGCCACCGTAGTTTGAGCTCCTTTCTGAATATAAGCAGCCTGCGCCCTGGAAATATCCACTCCCAAAACATTGAAAAAGCGGTCGTACTTGGTACAGGTGGCGCGGTCGGTGGTTCCGTTGTTGTTCAGCGGGCCGGGCCAGTAGTCGTCACCGCCCTGGCGGTAGGTTTGGGCGGCTATTTTCAGGTTGCCCCCGGCATCTTTTCCTGAAATCCATATAGCACCGGCAAAAATGGCTGTAAGGGGCGGGGTTGTTCCATCGCCTTTTGGAACTTCGTATTTGGCTTCGCTGAAATTCCACCACATATCGCCTCCGGTAAGCAGGCGCGCACGCACGTTGTTAATGTCCATGTCGAACTGAGCTGCGGGGCTTACACAGTCGCCAACCTCGGTTTTGAAAGACACCCGCGAGTTTGTTTTGCCGGGTGCATTTACGCTTTCCTTAGCGCTGCTTCCAATACCTGCCAGGAGCAAAGCCGTGCAGAGCGCTGTATTCATCCAAGCTGTTTTCATAACTTCTTGTTTTGGTTAATTAATGTTTACTAGGTTCTTTTAGTGATTTTACTGCTTTTATCAAACTTATAATCCTGTTCAGTTTCTGTTGCAAGCAACAGAAATTCTGTTGAACTCGCTTCTATTTCTATTGCACTCCCCCGAACTTGCGTTGGGTTCTCCGGAACTTCCGTTGGGTTC
>CAZWAD010000003.1:41426-73496 GCA_964631835.1 uncultured Chitinophaga sp. | reverse complement strand
CGTTGGGTTCTCCGGAACCTCTGTTGTACTCTTTAGAGACTTGGGGATGTTTCGCCCCTATTTTGTAAAGAACGTTACTTACTTCTTCTTCCTTAATATATTATCATCAGAAGCTGAAAATAGCGCCCAGGAAAATCCTGCGGGGCAGGCTATAGTTGTTGCCTCTGTTGATATAAGCTGAATACTGGTCGCGGAATGCCTGCGGGTTCAGGTACGACTGAATAGCCGCAGCGTTTGACGGGTCGCTGAGGAAGCCGTTATCATCGGGCGTTCCGCTGTACCGGTAAACATTCACTACGTTTTTAGTTCCAACCAAATTCTGAATTTGCAGGTAAATCTGGAACGCAATTTCGCGCCTGTCGTCACCCTGTTCCTTTTTACCTACTTTAAATGCAAAGTCTTTCCAAACGCGGAGGTTGAGGCGGAAGTACCAGGGCAGTCGCGAGCCGTTGATAGAGCCCTGTGTAAGAGCGCGGCCCTCTCCGGTCAAAAACCCGTTGGGGGTGGTGTTAGCCTGTGCGGTGTAAGGGGTGCCCGAGCGCGCCATCATTTGCAGGTTTATACCCGCATCGGAAAGCACCTGATAGTTTTTAATGGTGGGTCCGTTGTAGTCTTTGCCCGAAGCAAAGCTGTACGAAACGTTTACGTTCATCATGTGGCGCGAGTCGTAACTCAGGGGGTTAATGCTGCGGAAGTTTGGCTGGTTTGAGTTTACAAGGTTAGCCTGCGAAATATCGTCCGAGCCGGTTCCTTCGGCAAACTGCATGGTGTAGTTGGCTTTCATGCTGAAGTTGGCGGTTCTGCGCAGTTCAAAATCAAGCGAAAAGCCTTTGGTGGTTCCAAAGTCAACATTGCCGAAAGTGAGGTAGTCTTTGGGGTAAGCGTCAATCACCTTTTTAATCTGAATCATATCGCGGAACTCGCGGTAAAAAGCAGAAACGGTAAAGGCGGCAGTAGGACCCACCCTTTGTTTAAATCCAAAGGCAAAGTCAATAGTTCTTTCGGGCTTCAGGTTGGGGTTATTTAAAGCACCGCCAATGTTGTCCTGAAAAAAGAGATAGTCGGCAGGATCCATGATGCCGCGTGAGTTGGGGCGCTGTGCCAGAATGTCGTAGTGGGCAAAGAACAGCGCCTGATCGGTAATGTTGAACGAAAACTGCAGGCGCGGCATAACCAGAATGGTGGGTTTGTAGTCTTCAAAGCTTTGGCTGGGGTCGAAGCGCGAAGGGTCTTTAATTTCCTGATTGGGTAACTTGAGCCAGGGCTGAACACTTCCGGTTTTAGAAGCCAGAGCCACGGTTTTTCCGCTCTTCAGTTCGCGCCCGTAGCGGTCATACCAAACATTTCCATCGCGGTATCCGGCAACCCGCGAAGGTGATTTGGCGTCATCGGCATACACGTAAAAGTCATTGCCAATATTCGAGGGGTGAACCATGCCTGCCAGCTCGCCCTTAGTCATTATCGGGTAAAGAGAATACTCGTCTTTGAGCACTTTCTGGTTGGCATCATAGCGGTCAATACGCAGACCCACGTTGAAAGTAAGGTCTTTAAAATAGAACCTGTCAGAAACATAAGCAGCAGCATAAATAGGTCTGAAAGCGGGCACCGCACGAACGCCTTCCCCGTTAGCGAGGGTATCGGTAAAATAAGCATCGAACGAAGGCTGAGTAGTCAGGCGGTTTCCGTAAGGGTCGTAACCCCGGTAATTAACGCGGGTAGCCGCCCCGTCATTCAAAAGCTCTTCGGGCGAAAACATGTTTATGTTAAGCTGCCCGGGGTCTAAAGAAAAAACATCAATAAAGTCGGTATTATCTTCTGCCAAACCGAGCGATGTGCGGAGCGACTTATCGAAATAGCGCTGAGAAGAAGCATCATAATACCGGTTGAATAAAATAGTATCAGTAAGATAAAACGGAGGGCGGTTCGGGTCTTCAGCCGAGTAGTTTACCCCGTTAATACGAAAAATAGGGTTGGCTTTGTCATCGGTAGTTAAATGGGCATTAGCCAACTGGCGGGCACGCTGCCATAAAACAAGCGGAGAAACCGAATACATGCGCTGAATGCGCTGTTCAAACTCCACCCCGAATTCAAATGAATGTTTATTGCGGGTTGGTGCACCGGGTTTCAGAATATCAAACGAGCCTTCCAAACGAACACGGTACTGGTCGTTGTCACCGCCACCTAAGCCGGCATTGTCATAGCCATATCCGTTATACTGACGACCTGTGTTGTACCATACGCTGTTTACAAAGTTTGAGCGCTGCCCGTTAATCAGCGCCTGGTTGCCCTGAATCTGGTCAAGGGTGGAGGTGAACTGTGCGTTGTTAGCGCCAAAAACCTGGTATCTGCCACCTTCGCTCACCTGTGCATCAAGCAATTCATAGTACTGCTGCGTAAACCGAGTACCGTAAGGGTTGATGGTTCCCGGTGTAAAAATTACGGCAGTGTCAGAGTACCGGTCTTGTATCCAGCCGGTGTAAGTGCGAACGTCTCCACCTGAAAGGGTATCGGTAAAGTCGCCATAGGTAAAGTTGGGCGTTTTCATGGTTTGAAACTTGCCTATATAACCATAATCGAAAGTGTTGAACCCGTGAGTATCGTCTTCGTATTTCCGTGAATACTTTTCATAGTCCACCTGAACAGAATAAAATGCGTTCTGAAAAGCCGAGGACTTTTTCTTTTTGCCTTCGCCTTCATCGTCTGATTGCTTGGCCTGAATACTGTGAGTAAATCTTCCGTACACCCGCCAGTTTAACTCGGTAAAAAGAGGGTTATTCTCAGAGTTGAAGAGCGTATATTGCTCTACCCAGTCGTGGTATTTCCTGTAACTCACCGAGCCCCCGAACGAAAGCGTGAAATTATCAGCCGGACGAATGTCAATTCTTCCCGTTCCACGAAAGTTGTTTTCAACCACATTGGGCTTCGCCTTCTGGTTGAACATATCTTTATAAGTAATGTTCTCCGCGCTGAGGTTAAAACCCTGCTCGGTAGCTTTTTTCTGTAAAGGGAACTGGCGCAACGAATCCAAAACACTTTTTTTCACCTGCCAAACACCTACAGCCGATGGGTCGGGGTCTTGCTGGCGCAAATATTCAAATGCTGCAAAAAAGCCAAGAATGGTTTTCCGTGAGTTTTTCTTTTTCCAGATTGGTCCGGTAAGATTGCCGTTTACAAGGTTGTATCCGTAGGCATCTAACCCTTGTGAAGTTTGAGCCTCAATTCCTCCGTTAAACTGACCGGCCGGACCTTTGGTAGTAATGTTTACAATACCGCCCGTCAAGTCGCCATAGCGGGCTGGAACACCACCTGTAATTACCTGCAATTGCTCAATAGCGGTAGCAGGAAGGGTAGGCACACCGGTAACTTTTACTCCGTCAATGTAATACTCTGTTCCGTCCTCGCGCCCTCCTTTAATATTAATCCCTCCTCCCTGGTCGCTTTGAAATGCCCCTGCCGTAGTGGCGGCAATATCACTGACATTCCGGGTGGGCATGTTGGCAATTTCCTCTGCAGTAATAGTATTCTTGGAAGAAGTATTGCCCGGGTCTATTAGAGGAACTTTGAAATCAATGATTTCAACCACTCCAAGTTCTGTGGCTGCAGGTTTTAGCTTTACATCGATAGGGGTCATCTTATCGGCATTTACCACAACCCCCTGTTGAATCTGGGTGGCATAGCTTACGTAAGAGAACTGAACATTGTATTTTCCGGGAGTTAATGGCTTGATAGAATAATTGCCATCAAAATCAGTAGAAGTTCCGCGGCCGGTTGACACTCCTTTATTATCAACGATTACCACATTGGCTAAAGGAATACCTTCACCGTTTTCATCCACTACTTTTCCGGCAATTTCACCGTTTTGCGCAAAAACTGAAACAAGACCGCCAAAAAAAGCAATGAGCGTAAAAATTTTTTTCATACACGAATAATGTATAGCGTTAACAAAAGCCGTCAAAAATATCTTTTTTCTCCAAACCTCCTCATCAATGGTTTTTTTCAAATCGCGCGGTAAAAATAAGGGCTGACAAGGGTTACAACCAAAAAAAGATTGTCATTGTTTTGTCATTTTTTCATGACAAAACTGTGACAAATGAGAAAGGCTAAAATTCATTAGGAATAAATCTTTCTTATTTTATAAAGAAGAACTTCGGCAATTTTTTTTTGACTTTCGTAGGTCCATCCGGCAATATGCGGAGAAAGAAGAACCCGTTTATCGGCAATCAGCTTTTCAAAAACTTCTTTTTCTTTTTCACTCAACCGGCTCAGCTTTTCATTTTCCAAAACATCTAAAGCCGCACCCAGAATTTTTCCTTCATTGAGGCATTTGAGCAAATCTTCCGTACGCAAAACCTTGCCTCTTGAAATATTTACAAGCCAAAACTTTTTCCGGAACGATGACAGAAACTTATAGTCAATCATATTTTCCGTTTCAGTTGTAAGCGGAAGATGCAGGCTTACCACATCTGCTTTTTCAAAAATCTCCAGTGGTGTTGATTCCTTTACAAATTCGTCCCCAAATCCGTGAAGGTATTTGTCGTATGCCAAAACTTCCACATCAAAACCACTGAGAATTTTTGCAAAGGCCCGGGCATTGTTTCCATAGGCAATCAGGGCAACTGTTTTACCTTCGAGTTCATAGCCCCGGTTTTCTTCGCGCTTCCATTGATAATTTCTCACTTCAGCATCTGCTTTGGAGATGTTATTCATCAGGTTAAGCAACATAGCAAGAGCATGTTCTGCCACAGCTTTTCTGTTTCCCTCCGGGGAATTAAATGTGGCAATGTTTTTACTCTTCGCGTAATACGTGTCAATTACTTCCAAACCAGAACCTATGCGGCAAATAAATTTCAATTTTTCAGTCTTGTCAAGCATTTCCTTACCCGCATAAACTTTGCTGTTTATTATTAGCCCTTCATAAGTTCCTATGATTTCCAAAACCTCTGAAGCAGAAATTTCCGGGCGGCAATCAACTTCAAACCCGTCCTGTTCCAGCCCTTCCACCAGCAACCGGTGAACCTCATCGGTAATTAAAATTCTCGGTTTCATAGATTTATTGCGACTGTTGAATGTGGTTTGTCAACTCCTGAAACTGCTCTACTGAAATCTGCTCCGGGCGAAGACTGAAAACATCCCTGCTCAAAGTGTTTTTATCCTTCACCATTCTTTTCAGGCTGTTGCGCATAGTTTTTCTCCGCTGGCTGAATGCTGTTTTCACCACTTGCCTGAACAAATGCTCATCGCAATCAAGATTTGCTTTTTCTTTTCGTTTCAAATTTATCACTCCGCTTACTACCTGGGGTGGCGGCTCGAAACACTCAGGTAAGACATCAAACAAATATTTACAATCGTAATAAGCCTGAGTAAGCACGCTGATAACTCCAAAATCTTTCGAACCCGGCTTTGCAGCTATGCGAAGAGCTACTTCCTTTTGAAACATACCAGTCATTTCGCTTACTATATCTTTGTAATCAAGAATGCGAAAAACTATTTGTGATGAAATGTTGTATGGAAAATTACCTGCAACTAAAGCCGGCTGCTGCATAAAACTCAAATCGGTTTTCAAGAAATCATACTGTATAATTTTTCCGCGCAGTGACGGATAGCTATTATATAAATACTGCGACCACCTGTTGTCCAATTCTACCACAAAAAAATCAGGATGATTTTTTTGTAATAAATATTTGGTAAGCGCACCCATTCCGGGACCAACTTCAACAACGGTTTTAAACCGGCTTAAATCGCCAATTGCTTCCCCGATTTTTTGCAGCACATCTTCATCTTTCAGAAAATGCTGCCCCAGTGATTTTTTTAGCTGCATGTTTGCCACACCGCAAATATAAGTGCGGTTGTTATCTTAGCCGCCTTAAAATTCATCTGCATGAATGTTCAACTCGCCCTTTGCCGCGATTATGCCCAGTTTCAACACCGCATTATTTTAATTGATGGAAGTACAAAAATTTCATCCCTCGGGTTGGAAAAGCCGGATACTGATGCGGCTCAAAGATTTTTTGATGAAAAGGTGAATTCTGTTTATCAAAAACTTTCGGAAGGAAACAGTCTGAACATTGTAAAAATTGATTTGGCAAAAGAAGAGTTTAGAACGCTTGAAACAGCTCGCAAGGCGGGGAACACAATCAACAAATTCCTGAATGCGCAGAAAATTAAAGAGGCTTCTGTTTTTAATGCTTCGCGAAAAACAAAACTTACGTCAGCATTCGTTGAAGGAGTTGTTCTAAGCAACTATGAGTTCCTGAAATACAGAACAAAAGACAAGAAAGGGAAAGCTTTCGCCACCCTCCAGATTGACAGAAAATCAAGTGACAAGAAAACGCTGGATGAAATTTCAACAATTACTGCAGCGAACTTCTTTGCGCGTAACCTAATCAACGAACCAGTTTCGTACCTTACCGCTGCTAAGCTGAGCGAGGAGATAAAAAGTGCCGGAGAAGATAACGGCTTCAGTGTTCAGGTTTTTGATAAAAAGAAAATTGAATCTCTGAAAATGGGCGGGTTGCTTGCTGTAAATAAAGGCAGCATTGACCCGCCCACATTTACAATTCTTGAATACAAACCTAACCGAACAAAAAATAAGAAACCCATTGTTCTCGTGGGCAAAGGTGTTGTTTATGACACCGGTGGCCTGAGTTTAAAGCCTACTCCGAATTCTATGGATATGATGAAGTGCGATATGAGCGGAGCTGCAGCCGTTGCAGGAATTTTTATTGCCGCCTCGCAGCTGAAATTACCGGTGCATCTTGTGGGCTTAATTCCCGCAACAGATAACCGCCCGGGAATGAATGCCTATGCTCCCGGTGATGTGGTTGAGATGATGAGCGGGTTGAATGTGGAAATGCTGAATGCCGATGCCGAGGGAAGAATGATTCTGGCTGATGCACTTCATTATGCCAAGCAATATTCGCCTGAATTGGTTTTTGATTTTGCAACACTTACCGGTGCTGCCAAAGCAACCACAAGCAGCGTAGCGACTCCTTTTATGGGAACTGCCGGTGAACCGGTAAAGAAGAAATTGATTGCAAGCGCTAACGCAACTTATGAACGACTGGTTGAATTTCCTTTATGGGAAGAATACGGAGAAATGATAAAGAGCGAAGTGGCTGATATAAAAAATATAGGAGGTCCTGAAGCCGGAGCCATTACAGCCGGAAAATTTCTGGAGCACTTTACCGATTATCCCTGGTTGCATTTTGATATTGCAGGAACTGCTTACTTAACGAAAGAAGAAAGTTACCGCGGCAAATACGGTACAGCTGTGGGGGTTAGATTGATTACGGATTTTCTTAAAAATTATTGATATAAAAAATGGAACATAAGAAATATAAAATAGGAATTACCCTTGGCGATTACAACGGAATCGGTCCGGAAGTAATTATTAAAACGCTTCACGATGAAAGAATTTACAGGTTCTGCTCGGTTGTAGTTTACGGACAAAAAAGTGTGATTTCATTTTACACCAAGCATTTAAAGATTCAGAACTTCAATATTCAGGAGGTAAAGGATACAGAAAATCTTAATCCAAAAATTCCGAATATTATCAATTGCTGGAACGAACAACCCCCGATTAACCCGGGGCAGCTTACTGCTGATGGAGGGGCCAAAGCACTGGCCTGTCTTAATGCAGGAATTAAAGATTTAAAAGAGAAAAAAATTGATGCACTTGTTACCGGTCCGGTAAACAAAAGCGCTATCAGTCAGCACCAACCGGATTTTAAGGGGCAGACAGAGTATATTTCCCAAGCAGCAGGTAACGAAAACTCCATGATGCTGCTAACCGATGATACTTTGCGTGTAGGGCTGGTTACCAATCATGTCTCTTTGAAAGATGTAACCGGTAAAATTGACATTCCACTCATTGCAAACAAACTCGAAATCCTGAACCAGACTTTAAAACAGGATTTTCTCATTAACAAACCGAGGATTGCCGTACTTGGGTTAAATCCTCATGCCGGAGACAACTCATTGCTCGGTAAAGAAGAGAAAGACATTATTGCTCCGGCTGTCAACCGGGCTAAAGAAAAGGGAATGTATGTTCTCGGTCCTTTTTCGGCTGACGGATTTTTCGGCTCGCAGCAGTTCAGGAAATTCGATGCCGTGTTAGCCATGTATCACGACCAAGGCCTGGTCGCTTTCAAAACCATTTCATTCGGCTCAGGTGTAAACTATACAGCAGGGTTAAATATTATCCGCACTTCGCCCGACCACGGAACCGGGTTCGATATTGCCGGGAAAGATTTGGCTAATCCCGATTCATTGCGCAATGCCATTTTCACCGGAATTGATATTGTAAAGAATCGCGCTGCTTATACGGATATGATTTCAAATCCTGTTGAGAAAGTGTTGGTGGACAAGGAATAATTCCCGTTCTGTTTCTAAGTTGCCTTTCTTGGAGTTGTAATCTTTTTAACCGGTGCAGGTTTGCTGTGGGCTTTAGCTGAAGTATCCGTTTTGTGAATCTTAGGTTTAGTGTCCTTTTTCAGAACATCCTCTTTCACTTCAGTATTTTCATCAGCAGCTTTTTCCGCGGTAAGCTCTTCAATCAGATTTTTTTCATTCAGCAAAGAGTACCATTTAGCCAGCTTTTTCATATCGCTTACATGCACTTTCTCCTTATCATATTCAGGCAGCACCGTCTCAAGCCACGATTTTAATGCGGTATCATCCTTAGCATCGGGAACAGGCTTTGCTGTTTCATTTTTTTTAATGGATGTAAAAACCTCTTTCAGCAACACCGGCTCACCGGTTGTATAAATAGTAATGGAGTCGAGCGTAGAAAACATATTCGTTCTTGCAGAAACAAACTGTGTTTTCCCATCCACCAACGATGTAACAATCACTCCATCCGCCCTGCGCGTAACCACTTTAAAAAGTCCGGGCATTCCGCTGATGCTTGCAATTTCTGATAAATCCATATTTAAATTTTTTGGAACTGCTAAAATAGAAATTAGAACCCCTTCCGCAAACCAAACTGTAAACTCTTAAGTCTAAAGCGTAAACTTGCAGATCGAAAAAAATGGAATTCAAGCTAACTACAAAATATCAGCCTGCTGGCGACCAGCCGGAAGCCATTTTGCAATTAGTGGAGGGTATGAACCGCAATGAAAGACACCAGGTACTGCTTGGTGTTACCGGTTCGGGGAAAACCTTTACGGTTGCCAATGTGATACAGCAAGTGAAGCGACCAACACTTATCCTAACCCATAACAAAACTCTTGTGTCTCAGCTGTATGGTGAGTTCAGGCAGTTTTTCCCCGATAATGCCGTGGAATATTTTGTTTCCTATTACGATTACTATCAGCCGGAAGCCTATATCGTTTCATCAGGCACCTATATTGAGAAAGATTTATCCATCAACGAGGAAATTGACAAACTGCGGCTGAGCGCAACTGCTTCTTTGCTTTCCGGTCGCAGAGATATTATTGTGGTAGCTTCCGTATCCTGCATTTACGGCTTGGGCAATCCCGTTGAAATCGAGAACGGAATTATCCGCATTCAATCAGGCCAGGTGATAGCGCGCAATGCCTTCCTTCATAAGCTCGTTGACAGTCTTTATTCCCGGGCCGAAGAAATTATTCGCGGAACTTTTCGTGTTAAGGGCGAAGTGGTTGAAATCGCTCTGCCTTATGTTGATTATGCGTACCGCATAACATTTTTCGGTGATGTGATAGAAGAAATTGAAAGTTTCGACCCGGTTAGCGGTCGTACGCTTGGCAAATTAGATATAGCGGCAATTTTCCCCGCCAACCTCTATGTTACCTCCAAAGATTCGATGATGCGTGTGATGGATGAGATTCAAGGAGAACTCAGTACTCAGATTGAGTATTTCAAATCGGTGGGAAAACATATTGAAGCTGCCCGCCTGAAAGAGCGCACCGAATTTGATATGGAGATGATGCGCGAACTGGGTTATTGCTCCGGCATTGAAAACTATTCGCGCTTTCTCGACAGGCGAGGCAAAGGGACGCGCCCCTATTGTCTGCTCGATTATTTCCCCGATGATTTCCTGTTAGTGGTAGACGAAAGCCATGTTACCGTTCCGCAGATTGGTGGCATGTACGGTGGCGACCGGAGCCGGAAAATAAATCTGGTGGAGTATGGCTTCCGCCTTCCATCGGCTCTTGATAACCGGCCTCTGAATTTTCATGAGTTTGAGGCTATGGTCAACCAGGCTATTTATGTAAGCGCTACGCCCGGTGATTATGAACTGGAAAAAACAGGAGGCGCATTTGTAGAACAGGTTGTCCGCCCCACCGGTCTGCTTGACCCACCTGTGGAGGTTCGACCTAGCATAAACCAGATTGACGATTTAATGGAAGAAATTGATGAACGGGTGAAAAAACATGAGCGCGTTTTGGTAACCACACTTACTAAACGGATGGCTGAAGAACTGAACAAGTATTTAGCGAGAGTAAGTATCAAATGCCGCTATATACACAGCGAAGTGGATACCCTTGACCGAATCGAAATCATACGCGATTTGCGGCTTGGTAAATTCGATGTGCTTATCGGAGTAAACCTTTTGCGCGAGGGGCTTGACCTGCCGGAAGTTTCGCTCGTAGCTATTCTTGATGCGGATAAAGAAGGCTTCCTGCGCAATCGTAGAAGCCTCATTCAGGTTTCGGGTCGAGCAGCGCGAAACATCAACGGCAAGGTGCTAATGTATGCCGACAAAATAACCAACAGCATGCAGCAAACCATTGACGAAACCAACCGCAGAAGGGAGAAACAGATTAAATACAATACCGAGCACAACATCACTCCGGCTACCATTTTCAAGTCGAAAGAAGAAATTATGAAACAGACCTCGGTGCTTGATGTCCGCAGCACTTCCCCTGATGCTTATATTGAAATGGAAGAAGTAAGCATGGTGGCTGAACCGGTAGTGCAATACATGAATGCATCTCAATTGCATAAAGCCATTGAATCAACGCGGCAGAAGATGCTTGAGGCTTCGCGCGAAACCGATTATCTCAGCGCTGCCAAGCTGCGCGATGAAATGCTTTCGCTTCAAAAGCTTTTAAAAGAGAAGTTCGGGGAGAAATAAAAAAGGGCAGCTAATACTGCCCTTTGTAATCCGGATTTTGTGGAGGTTAATTGATTACCTGGAATTTCTTGGTTATGGTATAAACCTTGCCATCTTTAGCCGATGTAAACGTTACAGCCAGGAAATACAACCCGGCAGCGTAAGCAGAAACATTTGTTTCTTCCACAATCTTTCCGCTGTCGTAGTTGCTGTTGTAAACGTCTGTGATTCTCTGACCGATGTCGTTGTAAAGCGTAATAGAAACGCGCCCTGCTTCGGGAAACTCCATGCCATACCAAAGATTATCCACTGCGGGGTTCGGGTAAACCACAAACGAGCCGAACTCGTCACGGGTCATATCAATCAGGCCGGTTATGTTATCGGTAGGCTGCTGGAAACCCTGCGTAAGAATATTTCCGCTGGCGGTGAATGTCTGCACCATGGTCATTTCCCCCACGGTATAAGATAGGCTGCCGTTGGCATTGCTTGAAAATCCTCCGGTGCTTGAAATTACAGTGGGAGTAAGCATTTGTGCGCTAAGTCCGATGGACAAAACCGCGAAACCAAATAAGAAGTAATACTTTTTCATAGTCTGATATTTAGTGCTAATGTAAATGTTTTAGTTTAATTCCAAGAAAAAAATCCCTGTGTGAGAATTTATTTATACACACACAGGGTAAAGTGAACAATCAGTTTTTACCTGCTGGCGCTTCGGCAGGTTGCTTATCTAAAAGCGTTCCCGGGGGCAAATCGCTTTTATGTTCCATTATGCCAAGCGGAACGTTGCTCGCCTTTTGCTGACCCTGAACTTTCTTTCCCGGAACCACCGGTTTTACTTCCGCCTCTTTTGTTTCTGTTTGAGCAGTTCCCGAAACCGGTTTATTTGACAATTCATTTCTTTCCGCTTCGGCTTTGTGTTCTGCTGCAAGTTTCATGCTTGCCACTATCCTGTCCACCATTTGCTGGCGGCTCGACAGGTCTTCACTGTCCGGAGCTATGCCGCTCAGGTCAATATTCAACGCCTTAGCCAGCTTTTCAATTTTCTGGTCTAGTTCTTTAATGGCATTGATAGTTACATAAGTAATAGCGCTGGGGTCGAAAGAAAGCATTTCGGTTTCAGACGAATTATCTCCGTTCAGTTTCATCTTTCTCGACTCTACGGTATAAGGCGCTGCCTGTTGCAAATCCTGGGCAATAATTCCCACATAGAACCGGTCAGTAGGCAAGTTGCCTAAACCGTTGTACCGGTAATAAACCGGGTTGATTTGATTGATAACATTCAATCCATCTTTAAACGGATTGATATCCTGTTTCAGCCTTCTGTCGGATGGTGCCGTAAAATTACCTCCGCCCGGTTTGTAGGCTGTGCCTCCTACATACAAATCTGCGTTGGTATATACCCCGTAAGTGAGCCCCAGCCCGTCTTTATAAGCCAAAGCCCCGTAAGTACCGGCAAGCCAGGTAGCACCGAACACTCCTGCGGAGTTGATGTAATCGAGATAATTGTAACCTGCCACACCGATTGTGTAATTATTACCATAAAAGCTTTCGCCCAAAATGGCACAGTTAGATGAAGAACGATCCCATCCGGTTCCTCCGTTTGCAGCGGTGGCAACGCCTCCGCGGTAAGCGCGAAGATTAGTTACTCCTGCGCCATAAGCATCAAGGTTGCTTGCCGAATACGCACTGCTGGCTGCATTATACAAATACACATTATCGGTTGTTGAAGGAGCTGCATGAACACCTATGCGGTTAGTGGCAACTCCTACGGTATAAGCATCGGCTGCTAAACCTGAGTTATACAAATGCATATTGTCATTTACACCTCCGAGGGTTCCCAAAAACCAGGGGTAACCGGTTACATAATTAGTACTCCACCAAATACCTCCCTGTCCGCCTGCTGCGGCACGGTCAAGATATATTTCAGGATTACCCGATGTGGCCGATTGAATCAGCAGGTTGGCATTGGCTGCTGTTCTTTTTATTTCAACAGTATAAAAAGGCGTTGTGGTTCCTATACCTACATTGCCGCTGGAAACAATCAAACCGTAACCGGGTCCGTAAGTAGCAAACCAGCCCGCTGCGCCATCTCCTGTTTCGCCATAAACGCCAATGGAGTTAGTGCCGTAAATACTGCTTCCGGCTATACCGTAATTGGTTGCTGTGCTGCTGTCGGCATATCCGAAAACACCAATATTATTAGCCGCTGATGAGCGCCAGGCGTTTCCATACACGCCCATATTTCTGTTAGGGCCTGCGAGAATGGCCGAGCCTCCGGCATCGCCCAGTACACCAATGTTGCGGGTTGAGCTGTTATTGGCATAGGCATAAACTGCCGCTAACTGGTTGGCAGTAGCTGTGGGCAGTGCGCTGAAAATAGCTCCCGGTGCAACGGTAAAGCCGCCCGAAAGCGCAGTAATACTTGAGGCGTGCAAAGCCCGCACATCAAGTTTCGCCTTAGGCTGAACGTATCCTATACCTACATTGCCTCTTGTGGCTCCCGAACCGAAATTACCATCGTAAGTCAAAATGTTGGCCCTGGTTGTAGAGGCAAAATAGTCCAGTTTGAAGTAGTCGTAAACAGAACCGGGTACACCGGTCATATCGAAATAAAAATTGGCGTAATTACCGGCATGAACGCGGTAACGCGGAGCGTTGGCTGTATCGCGGTCGGTAGTGGTTGTTCCCTGGGCATCGAAGCTGGCAACACTGTCGCCCACAGCCAGAGTGTTTACAGCAAACTTGCCATAAGCCGAAGCGGTGCTGCCCATAATCACATGGTTTCCATCGTTATAAAGCTGCGAGTTGCCGAGCGATAGTCCATCGGGAGTAAACTTGGCTATGTAATTAAGTGTGCCGCTGGCATTGCCGCCTCCGGTAGCGCCCGTAGCGCCTGTGGCTCCCGTGGCTCCTGCTGTTCCGGTAGCACCGGTATTGCCCGGGGTGCCTTGCGCGCCTGTTGCACCGGTGGGTCCGGTATTGCCTTGTGCACCGGTGGGTCCTGCCACTCCGGTATTACCCTGAGCGCCTGTGGCTCCGGTAGCGCCTGCATTACCCTGCGCACCGGTGGGTCCTGTTGGTCCTGTTGGTCCTGTTGGTCCGGTATTTCCACCACCTGCTCCGGTAGCGCCTGTGGCACCGGTAGGGCCGGTGGGGCCGGTATTTCCTCCGCCCGAACCCGTTGCACCGGTAGCACCCGTAGCACCGGTGGGGCCTGTAACGCCTGCATTGCCCTGTGGGCCGGTGGCACCGGCATTACCCTGTAAACCCTGCGAGCCTGTGGGACCGGTAGGGCCGGTAGGGCCTGTATTTCCTCCGCCCGGACCGGTGGGACCGGTGGGTCCCATAGCGCCTGTAGGGCCGGGGTCACCGCTGGGGCCGGGGCTTCCGTTTAAACCCGCAGGACCGGTGGGACCGGTATCGCCTTTAGGACCGGTAGCTCCTGCCGGACTGTTGGCGGCATATAGGGCATAAGGAACGCTGATAAGCTGTGATGTACCCATGCTGTTGAAGCCGCCACCGTTGATGTTGGCTTCTACCTCCAGATACTTGCTTCCGCTGCCCCAGTTGACCACCGAAAGGTTGGCGGTGCTTCCTATTCGGGCAGTAACCAAACCAAACTGATTTGCTGTAGTGCTAATGGTTTCGGTATAAACCACTGTTCCGTTGGGCGCTACATCGCGGATGGTAAACCGCAGCGCAACCGGTGTGTTGTTGGCAACCGGTGTGCCGGTATTATCGCGAACCACCGCCTGGTAGTTCATTTGCTGGGGAGCCTGCGAGAACAGGCTGACCGTTGACAGTTGGCAGCTTACGGTTATTGCAAGCGCCAGAAGAGTGTAAAGATTCTTTTTCATAATATTTAGTTTTAGAATAAAGTTTGTCATGCGGCAGGTCATGAAGGTTTTCATTTCTGCCTTTGCGAAGGCAAGTTATAATTATTTCTCCGGCAGCAAAGAGTTTTGAAACAGAGACGCAAGGCTTGATAAATAAAAAAGCCGGTATGCACCGGCTCTTTAATATTTTTTCCTGCGTTCCAGCAGAACGGCAGTAATGCTATTTCACTAACTTGATACTGAGCTTTCCGCCCGGGGTGGAAATAACTATGTAATAGGTTCCTGAAGCCAGCTCGCTGCCCAGAGAGAGAGGCTGCTTATGGGCGCCCGAAGCCTGTTTCTGATTTTCGGCAAAGGTTTTTACCACCTTACCTTCCATGTTCACCAGCCTGATGGTAACGGTTTCCTCTTTTGTAAGGATATATTCCAGCACGGCATTCTGAGCAACGGGGTTGGGGTATATAAGTATGGCATTGCCTGAAGCCGACAAATCAATTACCCCCAGGTTTAAATCGGTGAGGTAACGGGCTGCCGAGAAATAAACACCGGTGCTGTCGGTTGAGAAGCCGGCTGCTACAATTTTTCCATCGGGCTGAAGCGCCATGGAGTAAATTTCATTTCTGCCGGTGCTCATGGTGGTTATTACCTTGCCGGAGATGCCGAAGGTGTTATCTACGGTTCCGTCAGTATTATATCTTACCAGGGCGTAATGCTCCACATCGTTATTATCAGCCGAAAATCCACCGGCAATAATTTTTCCATCGGGCTGAAGGATAACGGAGTAAGCATCATCATCGCCATTGCTGAGGGCGGTAAGCACTTTTCCGTTATTGCCAAAGGTGTTATCGAGCGAGCCATCGGAGTTATAGCGCACCAGTCCAATATCTTTATGAAGCGAGTCGGGGCTGCCGTAGCCTGCTGCCAGTATTTTTCCATCGGGCTGAACATCAACCGACCAGATAAAATCTTTATAGCCGCTTAGCTGAGTAATTACTTTTCCGTTATTGCCGAAGGAGTTATCTAACGTACCGGTTGCAGTAAAACGCGCCAGTGCAAAATCAAAGTCGGTGCCGTTAAACGCGGTGCCGCCCAGTACGATGCTCCAGTCGCTTTGGATGGCGAGCGAAAAACCCATGTCGTTGTCTGACATGACGGGTGTGGTTACTTTTCCGTTGGTGCCGAAAGTATTATCTAAAGTTCCATCGGAAAGGTAGCGCACCAGTGCAAAGTCGTTGCCGCTGCCGGTGTTTGCCGTACCGCCCAGCACAATGCTCCAGTCAGCCTGTATTTTAAGCGATTTGCCTTTGTCGTTTCCTGAGCCTATGGCTGTGGTCAGTTTTCCGTTAGTTCCGAAAGAGTTATCAAGCGAGCCATCGGTGTTATATCGTGCTGCGGCAAAGTCGAAGTCACTTCCGTTCCATGCCATTCCTCCGGCAAGTATTTTACCGTCCTGCTGAATGGCAACCGAGAAAATAACATCGCTGCCGCTGCCGAAATCGGTCAGTACAATTCCTTCGGTTCCGAAGTTATCATCGAGGGTTCCATCGGGCAGATAGCGAACGAGTGCAAAGTCGCTGTCGGTTCCGTTGTAAGCAAAGCCGCCCATGACAATGCTCCAGTCGGCTTGTATGGCTGTGGACCATATTGCGCTGTTGCCGGAACCCACTATAGAGGCTGTTTTTCCGCCAGTGCCAAAGCTGTTATCCAAAATGCCCGCCTGCGCCTGCAAGCGGCAGGCATATATAAGCGACAGGAAACTAAAGAGTATTACTTTGTTTTTCATTTGCGCGGTTTGTAGTTTGTTGATTACACCCTGCTGTTTGTAATTTTTGTACTACGTAATTCAGCCGCGGCTTGTTACAGCAATAGCCCTGAATTATGCCGGCACGCTCCACAGGTAGGAAACGGGGCAAAGCGCTACCGCACCTCCCAAACCTCCACTATCAGCGGGTCGGGGCCGGGGGCATAAAAATTAAGGAAAGGTTTGGCGGGAGTCCAGCCCAGGTCTTCGGCTGTTTCCAGCCGGTTATCACCGGGGTTAAACACTATGCCTGTGGGCGGGTCACCGGGGCCGGCAACATTGGTTGACGCAAAATAGGCTACCACCAGATGACCGGCTGCGCCCTCGGTCATGTTTTTAATCCGGAAGCGGGTGCTTGCTGTAACAGTAATATCGGTAAGCGGCAGGTTGGCCACCACTTGTCCGGGTACGTTGAGTGTATCAATCAGTTCTTCGGTTTTATAGTCGTAAAGCAGGGGCAGGTCAATATAATCAGCAATCAGCTCGGGGGTAAGGTAATAAAGACCGAGCAGCCCGCCATATACTGTGCCCCAGAAAGCGCCCATAGTGGTTTTGCGCTGTGCCTCGCGCTGGGTGCGCAAGGCGCTCAGGCTGCCTTCGTTGCCCTGCTGGGTTTGGCGCGCGGTGTTTGCCAGCGTGTAAAATGCCGCTACATCGGCCTGCACCGGCACCAGCGATGGATTGGCACCGGTATATTCCAGCAGCTTATCGCGCAGGGCTTTAACCGCCAGCAGCCGCTGCTCGTATGTGCCATCGTAAAACGGCTCGCGTTTATTCGGAAATATTTCTACTTCGGTAGGCGAATCTTCCGGAAAAATAACGCGGATGGGCGGCTCCCACAACCGCAGCTTTTCGCTTATGGTATCTAATATGTTTTCGAAGCTGAGGGTTTTACCCTTGTAAGTGCCTTCGGCAAGCTCAACCGAAAGATTGAGGGCAATGTAAGCATCGTGAAACGGCAGGTAGGCATTATAAATGGCTTGCAGCGGTGCGGGCACTGTTACCCGCAGCTTGTCGGTAGTGTCGGTAGATAGGCTCACTGCCTTTTTGTGGCTTTGGCGTGTTTGGCTTTCGAACGAATTCTGTAACAGGCGAAATGTTTGTTCTGCCATGATGTTTATTTTTTATTAAATGAAAAAATACGGCTTAAATAATTGTCTGAATCCTCTCCGGAAACCCCAAAGGGCACAGACGATTGTCTGAACGCTCTCCGGAAAACCCAAAGGGCACAGACGATTGTCTGAACGCTCTCCGGAAACCTCAAAGGGCACAGACGATTGTCTGAATCCTCTCCGGAAACCTTAGAGGGCACAGACGATTGTCTGAACGCTCTACGGAAACCTGAGAGGGCACAGACGATTGTCTGAATCCTCTCCGGAAACCTCAAAGGGCACAGACGATTGTCTGAATGTTCTCCGGAAAACCCAAAGGGCACAGACGATTGTCTGAATGCTCCATGCTTTTCCCATCATTTCAAAAAACGCGGTAGCAACGGTAAATACAATTGACGGAATAACATTATCTTATAAGATAATATCTTTCGCAGTTTCGGAACTACGTTAGCGGGTTAAACCCATACCATGAAACAACCCGGCCTGCGAAAAAAAATTGGCGCCCGGATTACAGCGCTGCGAAACGGCAGAGATATAAAAGACCATGCCGAGGCTTGCAATGTGAGTTACCAGTATATGTATAAGCTCGAAGCCGGTAAGCAGGGTTATGAAATAGAATCCATTGCCAAAATCTGTAAGGGCAATAACATTACCCTCGCTCAATTTTTCGAAGGCATACCGCTCGATTAGGTGTTTAGTGCTTGCATTCGGGGTTGGCGACCGCGCAAGCTGGCGAGTTTGCGGAGAAACACCTGGCGGTAACGGAAGTAGAAATATTTATTGGAAACAGAAAAGGTTGGTTATTTTTAGGGAAGAAAAAGAAGAGCCATGAAATGCTTTACGGCAGTTGTTCTTATTTCTTTATCTCTTTCAGCCCTCAGCAATAATTATTATGTAACTAATGCCAATGATTCAGGTGTAAACTCATTGAGAGCAGCAATTGACAGCGCAACCCAAAATGGCACACATGATTCTATATTTCTGCTTCTTACCGTTTACGATACCATCCATTTGAAAAGTTCAATATTTATTAATGACAATGACAGTATTGTCATAACCGGTCTGCCGTGTCAAAACCCTACTATCAGTGGAGATACGCTTACACCCCGAACACCTGCCTTCTATTTTGTGGGAGAAAATTTGACTCTTAATTACTTAAATATATTCAATTGCCATCTTGAACCTCCGGCATACGATGGGGGAATTGCAGTTTATGCCAATAACTTGAATCTGAATTATTGTTTTTTCTATAACAATAGTGTTCACAGACCCTTTGGTATTACAAATGGGAATGGTGGGGTTGTGTCGGCTAATTCTGTTGACGCTAAGAATTGTACTTTTAGTAATAATCAATCTACCGCATATACCCCAAACTTGGCAAAAGGTGGTGTCGCTATAATTTGTGCAATAGGATATTTATCTAGATGTACATTCGTAAACAATAGCACTGGCTCAAATATTATTGTTGGCGCAGGTATAGAGTTATACTTGTATGATTGCCGGTTTTCTGAAAACCATTCGGGGGGAGGAGGAATCATTTCATGGCAGAGCACTAAAAGCTGCTTAAGAGGAAATATTTTCTGGGACGACTCCGTTAGTAATGCGTGTATGCTTTTAGGTTATTATACGGGGCAAACCTTTAATTCCGGATGCAACTGGTTTCGCAATGGAGTTTCTTCGTCTTGCGGATATGACATGGATTCAACAGATACTCTTGGATTAAATCCACAGTTTGGAACACTTGGATATTATGGTGATTGTGTTCCCACTCTTCCAATTTTAGATAGTAACGTCATTCAAGAGCATAATGCCTGCTTCTTTGATTTACCACCGATTCAAGCGAATACCTATACATACCCCCGATGCGGTCTTCCTTGTTCAGGTGGAATTGTAGTTCATGCAACCAGTGGGCTTCCGCCATTTCAATATCATTGGACATCTTCATCTTCTTCAAATCAAATCTTGTCCAATGTGTGTCCAGGTATTTACCAGGTTACAATAACGGATTATTACGGATCCACAGCTTCTTACTCAATAACGCTCAATGCAGTTGATACTATAGTTTTATGGATTTCCGCTAACAATGTAACATCTTGTGCAAATGATAATGGAACAGCACTGGTACACATGCAAACAGGGTTTGGACCATTTACTTATCTATGGAATACCGGTGACACGACAGCAGGTTTAAACAATTTGGGAGAAGGTAATTACACAGTTACCGTAAACGATTCTCATGGTTGTTCAGGGACAGCGAGTAGGTTTATCTACGGAAACCCATTGGGAGCTTCGATTATAAAAACCAATACAAGATGCGGGGAGGATAATGGCTCGGCAACAGCGATTTTAGTAGGAGACACAATTGGGGCTGAGTACCAATGGAGCAACGGGGATACTTCACAGTCTATTTCAAATCTCGCATCTGGTAGTTATACTTTAACTGTAGTAAATGGAAATTGCATGCGTACTACTTCAACAATCATTAATTCTTCAGCGCCAGTAGTAGCGAATATTCATGCTCCTAAAACGGAATTGTGCGCGGGTGATAGTATGCAGTTATGCCTGCCTTTTAGCTTCCTTAATTATGTGTGGAATACAGGGCAAACAACAAGGTGCATAACTGTTATTGATAGCGGTACATATAACGTCACTACAACTGATTTGAATAATTGCACGGCTGTATCTAATCAACTTGTTATTGTTGAGTATCCCCCAACTAATGTCACAATAACCAATCATGGAACTTGGCTGGAATCATCAGAAGCAGAAAGTTATCAGTGGTTTTTAGATGGAGTTCCCATGTTCTTTGCAACTAATCAAACTGTGTTTACATCAGGTGTAGGCAGCTACACCGTGCAGGTTACAGATACTAATGGCTGCACGGCAATGTCAACACCCGTGGTTATTACCGGTATTGAAAATATTACGGAAGGTGATGTGGTGACTGTTTTTCCCAACCCCTCCACCGGTAACTGGCAACTGCAAGTTGGCGTAAACCTGCTTGGCGGTACTGCCGAGGTGTTTGATGTAAATGGCAGGGTGGTGTTTACATCGGTCATCGGTCACCGGTCATCTGTCATTTCTCCCGATGTTCCCAAGGGGGTTTACCTGCTGCGGGTAAGTTCATCCAAAGGCAGCGCGGTGAGGAAGCTGGTGAGGATGTAGAAATACATCCGCGCAGACCCCTGCCCCTAAAGGGGTAAGGCACCGCTTTTCAACAGCCAAGTTTGTATTTTTTTGCGAAGCGGTTCTCCCTTTAGGGAGTTAGAGGGTTGGGAAGCTGTTCCTCAAAAGGCAGCGCGGTGAGGAAGCTGGTGAGGATGTAAGAGAGTTATTTGCACATTATATTTTTTTGTTTTCTATTTATCCCGGAATAAATTCCGATACCATCTTTTCACTACAAAAAGAACAACCATGATTAAAAAAATCCTTCTTGCCGTAGCAGCAGTAATCGTTGTGCTTGTTGCGGGGCTTTATCTTTATGTTCAGCTTTCGTGGAATAAAAAATACGACTGGCCCGGTCCCGCACTGAAAGTAAGCACCGACTCGGCTGTAATAGCCAAGGGTAAGTATTTGGTAGAGGGCCCGGCACACTGTGTGTCGTGCCATATTTCTGATTTCGGTGAATTGGTAAAGGCCGACACCGGAGACCCGGTGGCACTGAAGGGAGGGCTTAGTCTTCCGATGGGCCCGCTGGGCAGAATTAACTCGCGCAACCTTACTTCCGATAAAGAAACCGGGCTGGGAAGATATACCGATGAGCAGGTGTTCCGCATGATGCGCCATGGCATACGCCCCGATGGCACCGCCAGCATGCCGCTGTTGATGCCTTTCTGGAAAATGGCGGATGACGACATGGTGGCTATTGTATCGTACCTGCGCTCGCTGGAACCGGTTAAAAATGAAGTGCCCGAAAACGAGTGGACCTTTGTAGGAAAAGCGGTGCGAACGTTTACTTCTACCTTTACCCCCATTGAAAAACCCGATGCCCCCGAAAGCGCACCGGCTATGGCGCCCACTATTGAGCGGGGCGAATACCTGGCAAGGTATGTAACCAATTGCGTAGGCTGCCATACCCAGCGCGATATGATGACCTACGAAGCCGTAGCCCCGGAGTTTGCCGGTGGAATGGAGTTTGAGCCCTGGCCCGATTTGCACCGGTTCCTGAATGCCGATACTGCTTTATGGCTGCGCACGCCTAATATTACACCTCACCCCACCAGCGCTCTTTCCAAGTTCCGGACACCGCAGGAGTTCATTAACCGTTTCCGTTTAGGCAGGCTTGTTTCTTTTTCGCCTATGGACTGGGGGCCCCTTTCGCGCATGAGCGATGAAGACATAACCGCCATTTGGATGTACCTTAACAGCCTTGCACCGGTAGAAAAGGAAATTGCTGAAATAACTTTCAAAAAGGAACATTAGGAACAGGGCTGCAAACAGCATCAATACTTTTGCGTCAGGCAAAAGCAGGTGAGTTGAAGATAGCCGGCTTTGTCATTCTCTCATTCTTCAATTCCCGCATTATCCTATATACTTGCACCATGAACAACTTTGCGCTGATAGGCGCTGCCGGATATATTGCCCCGCGCCACCTCAAAGCCATTAAAGAAACCGGTAATAATTTGCTGGCGGCATACGACCCCTTCGACAGCGTGGGTGTTCTTGACAGCTACTTTCCCGACACCGCATTTTTTGTGGAGTTCGAGCGCTTCGACCGGCATATTGATAAGCTGAAACGCAAAGGTACAAAACTGAATTACGTATCGGTTTGCTCGCCCAATTATCTCCACGACTCGCATATCCGGTTTGCCCTTCGTTCCGGGGCTGATGTTATTTGCGAAAAACCCCTGGTGCTTAAGCCCTCGAATGCCGAAGCATTACTTGAACTGGAAAAAGAAACCGGCAGAAAGATAAATACCATCCTCCAGCTTCGCCTCCACCCGAACATTATTAAGCTGAAAGAAAAAATTGACACCGGTGACAAAAACAAAATTTACGATTTTGATTTAACCTACATTACCTCGCGCGGCAGCTGGTATTACACAAGCTGGAAAGGCGATATGCAGAAATCGGGAGGCATTGCCACCAACATCGGTATCCACTTCTTCGATATGCTCACATGGCTTTTTGGCGGGGTGAAGGCGAACACCGTTCACGTTCACACCCACGACCGTGCTGCCGGTTATCTTGAATTTGCCCGGGCAAGAGTACGCTGGTTCCTGAGCATAGATGTGAATGCTCTTCCCGAACCTGCCAAAAAGAAAAACATGCGCACGTACCGCAGCATGACTTTAGAAGGCGAAGAGATTGAATTCAGCGATGGCTTTACCGATTTGCATACGCGCAGCTACGAGGAAATTCTGAAAGGGAAAGGTTTCGGAGTTAAAGATGCGCTCGCCAGCATCCGCATTGCCGATGCTATCCGAAATACACAACCGGTGGGTTTAAAAGGCGATTTTCATCCGTATGCAAAAATTGCCCAAAGCCCTCATCCGTTTTCAAAAGATTAAATTTATAGCCGCTGTTACTCTGAGCATGTTGAAGAGCGCAGCGGCAAGTTCTGCATGACATTTCTCTTTTAACTTCGCATCATGTGCGGCATAGCCGGGTACTATTCTTTAAGCAAACAATTCAGCGAAACTGACCTGCATGGCATGACCGGTGCGTTGCAACACCGCGGCCCCGATGCTTCGGGATATTTTACCAACGAAGAAAAAACCTGCGGGCTTGGTCATCGCAGGCTCAGCATTATTGATTTGAGCGAAGCCGCCAACCAGCCCATGTTTTCGCACAGCGGCAGGTATGTGGTTATTTTCAATGGCGAGGTTTACAACTTCCGCGATATAAAGAAGCGGCTCAACATCTCTACCCGCACCAGCAGCGATACGGAAATAATTATTGAAGCATTTGAACAGAAAGGAGCGGAATGTGTTGAGCTTTTCAACGGCATGTTTGCTATTGCCATTTACGACAAGCAGGGAAAAACGCTCACGCTCCTCCGCGACCGGCTGGGAGTTAAGCCCTTTTATGTTTTCAGCCACGAAGGAAATTTTGCTTTTGGCTCCGAAATGAAAGCGCTGATGCAATGCAGTTTTGTAAAGCGGAACGTAAAAGTTTACAAGCCTTCTGTATATACCTATTTGTATGCCGGTTATATTCCAGAACCTTTTACCATTTATGATAAGATTCAAAAATTGCCAGCGGGCAGCTATGCTGTAATAAAAAACAGTGAGCTTGAGATAAAAAGCTACTGGAAACCGGAAGAGAAGGTTCGGCCGGAAGCAAAAAGTGATTTTCATTCAGCTAAAGAAGAGCTGAAAGAATTGCTCACTTCTTCCATCCGCTACCGTATGATAAGTGATGTGCCTTTCGGCACTTTTCTCAGCGGAGGAATTGATTCAAGCATGGTCACCGCCATTGCACAAAGCATTTCGGACAAACCGGTGAAAACTTTCTCCATCAGTTTTAAAGAATCGAAATTTAACGAAGGGGAATATGCACGCAAAGTATCAGAACATTTGAAAACCGAACACTATGAATTCACTGTTACAGAAAAAGACGCGCTTGAACTCATTAACCGGATGATGACGGCCTACGATGAACCATTTGCCGATTCCTCATCTATTCCGACTATGCTGGTTTCTAAACTTGCCCGCCAGCATGTAACTATGACTTTGAGTGGTGACGGTGGCGATGAACTGTTTCTGGGGTATGGTGCTTACGAGTGGGCTAAGCGGTTGAATAATCCTTTGGTAAAGTTATTTCGGAAACCCGTGGCGCTTGCGCTTTCACAGCTTGGCAACAAGTATAAGCGCGGAGCAAGTGTGGTTGATTACAAAAATGAAAGGAGAATCAAGAGTCATATTTTTTCACAGGAGCAGTATTTTTTCAGCGAAGATGAATTGAATGCTTTATTGAAGAATGATTACAGGAACGGTCTTTTGTTTGAAGAAGAACTACATGTGAGCCGGCCACTATCGGCACCGGAAGAGCAGGCCCTCTTTGATATTAAGTATTATTTGAAAGATGACCTGCTGGTGAAGGTAGATATAGCCAGCATGCAGTATTCGCTCGAAACGCGGACTCCGTTTCTCGATTACCGTATTGTAGAGTTTGCTTTAAATCTCGCTGAAGATTTGCGTAAGAAAAACGGAACCACAAAATATCTTCTGAAACAAGTTCTTTACGATTACGTTCCTGCAAAGATTTTCAACAGACCCAAATGGGGATTTTCTATTCCGCTTGAAAAATGGCTGATGAATGAATTACACTATCTCATGGAAAAATATCTGAACGAAGGAATCACTGAAAAATGTGGCGTAGTAAATTATGCGGTGGTAAAATCTCTTATCCACCGGTTCGAAAACGGGGAAGGGTATCATTACCACAGGTTGTGGGTGTTAATACTGCTTCATAAATGGATGGAAGAGCATGCCCATTGAAACTAATGTTCTTTATCTGAGTTATGATGGCATGACCGACCAGCTTGGTCAATCTCAGGTTATTCCATATCTCGAAGGATTATCGAAAGAAGGATACCGGTTCACCTTAATTAGTTTTGAAAAGCCCGATAGGTTCGAAAAATTTTCAAAAAATATTTCTGAACGCGTGAAAAATAGCGGAATAGATTGGATTCCGCTTCCCTATACCAAACGCCCCCCTGTTCTTTCAACAATTTGGGATATATGGCAAATGAAAAGAAAGGCTTACCGGTTTCATAAAGAGAGGAGGTTTTCTATAGTTCATTGCCGCAGCTACCTGACATCGCTTGTTGGCTTGAAGATGAAGAGGAAATTCGGAGTAAAATTCATTTTCGATATGCGGGCTTTTTATGCCGATGAGCGCGTGGACGGAAAAATATGGAATCTTAGTAATCCGGCATATAAAATCATCTACAATTTCTTTAAGCGGAAAGAGAAAGAGTTTTTGGAGAAAGCAGATTATGTGATTACGCTTACTGAAAAAGCAAAAGAAATAATTCATACTTGGAAAGATATTTCAGGCCAGCCGGTTTCCATACAAGTAATCCCCTGCTGCTCTGACCTGGAATTATTCTCTCCTGAAAGCGTAAGCGAGGATATGATTAAAGCCGTTCGAAATAAATTTCAGCTTACCGGCAACGAATTTGTGCTCAGTTACCTTGGTAGTGTGGGGACTTGGTACATGCTTGATGAAATGTTGGATTTTTTCAAATACTTGAAAAGGGAAATTCCTTCCGCCCGGTTCTTTTTTATTACAAACGATTCGCCCGAAAACATTATTGAAAAAGCAATTGCAAAAGAAATTCCAGCTGATTCGCTGATTATTTATGCCGCAAAACGAGAAGAAGTTCCCGCCTTGCTTTCTGTTTCAAACTATTCCATCTTTTTTATCCAGCCGTTTTTTTCAAAAGCTGGTTCATCGCCAACCAAGCAAGGCGAGATTATGGGCATGGGAATTCCGCAAATTTGCAATGCGGGAGTTGGCGATGTGGATACTATTGTTTCTGATTCAGCCGGTGGGATTCTGATTCAGGAATTTACAGGGGTAGATTACCTGAAAGCTGTTAAGCAAACAGGAATAGCAGCTTGGAACAAAGAAAAAATCAGAGCAGGTGCAGAGAAGTGTTACTCTCTGAAAAAAGGGATAGAAAAATATTTGTTTGTTTACCGGCAAGTTACCCAATAACACTACGGATGATTCCGGAAATACGTGTTACGTCTGTTTCCTCAAGGTCTATGTACAAAGGCAGGCAAAGAACAGTCCTGCTTATTTCCTCAGCAACGGGACAAGAAGATTTCAACTCCGGTTTCAGGTAAGGGAGTTGATTTAATGAGGGGTAAAAGTATCTTCTAGGAAATATTTGTTCTTGTTCAAGCGCTTTTTTTACACTCAATAAAATTTCTTCTGTGGCAAAAACGATTGGGTAGTAAGAATATCCGTATTGTAAATTTTCATCGGGTTGCTGCCTTCTTACAGCGGTATCTTTAAGTTGAGAGTCGTATAACTCCGACAGGATTTTCCGCCTGGCAATTCGCCCTAGAAGTCCCGGAAAATTACAAAGCCCCATCGCAGCATGAAACTCGGAGTTTTTAGCATTAATTCCTTCGGAATAATAGTCGTCTCCGCTGTGCCCGAATTGCCGGAATAAGGTAAGCTGTCTGTGGGTGTCTTCATGGTTCGAGACAATACATCCACCTTCTATTGTATGAAACGGCTTGGTTGCATGAAAACTACAGGTACTTATATCGCCATAACTTAAAAGTGGTTTTCCTCTGTACATACAGCCAAATGCATGTGCTCCGTCATAAATTACTTTCAGGTTATGCTTTTTAGCAAGGGTTTCAATCTTTTCAATATCGCAAGGGTATCCATAAACATGGGTAACTAAAATGGCTTGCGTGTCTTTGGTAATTTTTGTCTCAATTTTTTCAGCATCTACACAAAAGTTTTTTTCATTGATGTCAACAAATACCGGTGTACAGCCTTCCCATAAAATAGCGTTAACCGTGGCTACATAAGAGAATGGAGTTGTAATAACTTCCTTAGTGATGCCAAAAACCTTCAGCGCCATTTGAAGAACAACAGTTCCGTTTCCTGTAAAAAGCAAATGCTTTACACGGAGATATTCCTTTAGCTTTTTTTCAAGTTCCTGAACCAGCGGACCATTGTTGGTCAGGTGATGCGACTCCCAAATTTGCTTAAGGTATTTTTCGTACTCCGAAAAAGGAGGCAGGTAACTTTTGGTTACGTTTATCATGGGGTAGAAATGTACGAAACGAATTTAAGATTCGCTCAAGAAACACAATAGATTTGTTTTTGCCTGCGTATCTTTCCCTAAAACCAAAATTTATCCAAACTTACTTTCTGTCCTTTATAGCAACAAATTTTCGCTGTGCAGGACCGTTGTAAATCTGTCTTGGTCTTCCGATATCTTCATTCTTTTCGCGCATTTCTTTCCACTGCGAAACCCAACCCGGCAAGCGACCAAGCGCAAACAATACTGTAAACATTGGAGTGGGAAATCCAAGAGCTTTATAAATTATTCCAGAGTAAAAATCAACATTCGGATAAAGCTTTCTTTCTACGAAATAAGGGTCAGTCAGTGCAGCTTCCTCTAATTGCTTGGCAATATCAAGCAATGGGTCATGTACTTTTAGTTTCTTCAAAACATTATCACAAGCTTTTTTGATAATCGTAGCGCGCGGGTCAAAGTTTTTGTAAACGCGGTGACCAAATCCGAACAGCAACCGTTTTTTATCTTTTGCCTCAGCCACAACTTTTTTCACATCACCCTTATCAATTGTCTGAATGTGCTCTAGCATTTCAAGAACTTCCTGGTTGGCTCCACCATGACGTGGTCCCCATAAAGCAGCAACACCCGCTGCAATTGACGCATACAGATTTGCGTGAGATGAACCAACAATTCTCACTGTTGAGGTAGAACAATTTTGTTCATGGTCGGCATGAAGAATTAAGAGCTTGTTCATAGCATCTACAACAACCGGGTCCGGCATGTAATCATCGGTTACATTTCCAAAAGTCATGCGCAGAAAATTTGTAACGTAATCAAATTTGTTTTGCGGATAAACAATCGGATGCCCCTTCCCCTTTTTCATAATCATGGAACATATAGTAGGCATCTTTGCAAGCAAACGAATGATAGTCAGGTTTACCTGTTCAGGACGTTTGTTTGGATTGAGTGAATCAGGATAAAAAGACGAAAGCCCTGAAATTAGAGTCATCAGTTGTCCCATAGGGTGTGAGCCGGAAGGAAACACCTCGAAAACTTTCATGAGGTTTTCGTGAACAAGTGTGTGTTGGGTTAAATTGTTTTCAAATTCTTTCAGCTCTATTGCAGATGGCAATTCGCCATATAACAGTAAATGCATTACTTCCGTAAAACTGGACTTCTCAGCTAAATCTTCAATACTGTAACCCCGGTAACGTAATATTCCCTTTTCACCATCAAGAAAAGTGATTCCGCTTACAGTACAACCTGTGTTCTTGTATCCTTCATCGAAAGTTACATAGCCCGATTGCGCGCGCAGCTTAGAAATATCGAATGCTTTTTCATTCTCTGTTCCTGTTATAACCGGGTAATCAAGTTGTTTTCCGTCAAGCGTAAGAGTAACTTTTTCAGACATATCGCACTTATTTTTTAAGTGCGGCTAAAGTAATAAAAGAGGGAAAAGAATTAATTAAAAACGAAGAGCTAATCCAAGGTTTCCGCTTTCGAGTATGCCGGACTGAAGTTCCATTGCTTTTTTCCGATTTTTGAAATTGATTTTATTTTTTGCGCCAAAAGCGGAGAGAATAATTCCGGCAGCAATACCCACTCCTGCGGCCGATAAATAGATAATTCCTTGCCGATGGTTACGGTCAATTTCGGATTTTTGCTGAGTTGCACTGAGAGAGGCATCGGGAGTGGTGGTGTAAACTTTTATTCCCTGGTAAATAAGATAGCCACCCGCCACACACAAACCCACACCACCGGCAATCATCAGGTTGGCGTTACTGTTTAAGCGCGCCAGCGAAACAGAGTCATAACGGGTATACGTTTGGTTGGGAGCTTTTGTCAATGAAGAAGAATCCGTTTGAGCTGAAACCTGAAACAAAAACAAAACCATTGATACGAGAAAAAGAATCCGTGTCATCATGCTTCAAACTTAAAAAGGATTTGCAATAATCTGTTTATTACGGACAAACAGGCCCCAGCACAGCAGTTCCGGTAAGAGTGTAGCCATTACCGTTGGTTTTTATACCACAACCAGCAACACCTCCTGCACCTTGAGCGCAAACCCCCGTATCAAGAAACCCTGTTGCAGCACCACCTGCAGCACCCGGCTGACCGAGGTTGCCACCGGTTCCGCCAATTCCAGGGCGATACGGACCAAAGTTCACAAATAGTATTGTGCAAGTAACTGTGCAACCGGCATTAGGTCCACCGGTGCCCCCGGTTAGCAGGGTTCCGGCATTACCGGGTGTGCATCCGTCCGGAGCGCCATTTCCTCCACCGACTCCCGGTGAAGAACCTGCACCGCCTCCACCGCCTGTGCCGGCATAGAAAGTAATGCAAGGGTTACCGCCACCGAGTTCAGCCCCGGCACCTCCACCACCACCGCCACCGCCAATGGTTCCCGTATTGTTAATGGTAACGCCCGAGCAAAGTAATTCAAAGGCATTACCACCGGGTTTGCCGTTAAAGTTAGGGCAACTGGTTAGGTTGTGACCAGCATCGTCACCGCCATCGCCTCCTTTACCGGCAATAATTCCGCTGTTGTTTACAATAATATTCGAACCCGCAGCAAAAGTACCGGTGGTGAGTGAAGGAGTGGAAGTGGAGGTGCTGCCGATGATAACTCCTCCCGAAATATTAAAAGTGACATCAATAGGGCAGCCCGGGTTACCCGCACGGCTCCACAGGTTCACGTTAGTAGCCGATGAGGTGATATTTACCACCGATCGGTTAACGGTAAGAATATATGTAGTGGAAGAACTCAAAACGCCAACAGTACCCACTACCTGAATCTGGTAAACACCGGGCACAGCACAGGATGAGGAGGTAAAGGTAAGTGTGGTGCTTCCCGGTATTGCCAAGCTGCTGTTACCAAATGCCGCACTTACCCCAACCGGTAAATTATTGACAGAAAGAAATGCCGTGCTTCCCGAATTTCCGCATGCACCAGGGTTATTGATGGTAACTGTGGTAGTTGCTGTAAGCACGTTCGGAGAGATGCCAATTTCATTTACGGTTCCTGCCACAGGGCTGATGGATAGATTATAATTGTAAATGGTCAGGGTGTAATTGATTGTTATTACTGTTGAGCCGGAAGTTGCCAGAATAGTAATAGTATAAGTGCCGCTTGGCGCAGTAGGCAAAGCGGTAACAGTAAAGATGGCAGTGGTTGTTGGAGTTACGTAATTAGTGGAGAAGTTAATGAGAATGCCTGCCGGTACTCCAGCTGCCGAAAGCACCACCGGTGAAGGTGTGCCTGAAACCAGATTAATGGTAACCGTATCGGAAACACTGTTGAAATTTGAGCTTAGCAGGCAATCGGATGGATGACTGAGGGCAAGTGAGTAGTCAAACGAACAAACTGTTTGACCTACATTCACCCAGCATGTCCCGTTCCAAAATTGATGAACATTCAAGGTTGAATTATAGATAGTTAATCCGACAGCCGGGACGGGAATTGCATTACGCTGTGCGGTTGTCATTGCCGGAAACAGTACCCCCTTTGTAGTGCTTTGAATATCGAGAATTGCCGTAGCGGCAGGAACAGGTTGATTTATACCTACAGCACCGTTTGCTTTTATTCTTGCTTTTTCAGTATTGTTAGTTCTGAAAACCAAATCCTGATTGTCTGTAGTCCCTACAAAGTTTATAGCCGGATTTGTACCCGTATTTCCTTTTAGTGCCCAAAAATCGCCTAACGTATCAACTGGAATCCATGCGCTTCCGTTCCACATCAAAACATCACCTGTTGCCGGTGCAATGTTGGCAACAGGATTTCCCTGTAGTCCTACTACAGTTGGATTGGGATAAGTGCCTGATAAATCTCCTCCGGCAGGGCCTAAGGGACCTGTAGGACCGGTTACCCCTTGTAAACCAGTGGCTCCTGTTGAGCCAGTATCCCCCTTTGCACCAGTCGCACCTGTGTTGCCTTGCGCACCGGTTGCTCCAGTAATGCCTTGTGGCCCCTGTAGACCGGTAGCGCCATCCGCACCGGTTGCTCCTGTTACTCCCGGAATCCCTTGTATTCCCTGCGGGCCGGTTACACCTTGAACGCCTTGAATACCTTGCAGTCCTTGTGGGCCAGTAGCACCGTCAGCACCAGTTACTCCCTGAATTCCCTGTAGTCCTTGTGGACCAGTTACACCTTGAATTCCCTGAATGCCTTGTGGCCCTTGTGGACCGGTAGCGCCACCCGCACCGGTTGCTCCTGTTACTCCTGGAATTCCCTGTAATCCCTGCGGACCAGATACACCTTGAACGCCTTGAATACCTTGCAGTCCTTGTGGGCCAGTAGCACCGTCTGCTCCGGGAATACCCTGTATTCCCTGTGGGCCGGTAGATCCGTCAGCACCCGCTGGTCCTATTACTCCCGGAATTCCTTGTAATCCCTGCGGACCGGTTGCACCCTGAATTCCCTGAATACCTTGTGGCCCCTGTGGACCGATGGCGCCATCAACTCCGGTTGGGCCTGTTATTCCGGGAATTCCTTGTAATCCCTGCGGGCCGGTTGCACCTTGAATTCCCTGAATGCCTTGTGGCCCTTGTGGACCGGTAGCGCCATCCGC
>CAZWAD010000003.1:0-41326 GCA_964631835.1 uncultured Chitinophaga sp. | reverse complement strand
GAATTCCTTGTAATCCCTGCGGACCAGTTACACCTTGAATTCCCTGAATGCCTTGTGGCCCTTGTGGACCGGTAGCGCCATCCGCACCGGTTGCTCCTGTTACTCCTGGAATTCCTTGTAATCCCTGCGGACCAGTTACACCTTGAATTCCCTGAATGCCTTGCGGCCCCTGAGGGCCGGTAGCTCCGTCCGCACCGGTTGAGCCCGTTACTCCGGGAATGCCTTGTATTCCCTGCGAACCCGTTACACCCTGAATGCCTTGCGGACCGGTAGCGCCATCCGCACCTGTTGGACCAGTAACTCCCAGAACTCCTTGTGTGCCTTGAGGGCCAGTTACGCCTTGAATTCCCTGAATGCCTTGCAGTCCTTGAGGACCGGTAGTTCCGTTTAAACCGTTTGCACCAGTAGGTCCCGTTACACCATTCAGACCATTTAATCCGACAGGACCCTGAGGGCCGGTATCACCCGTAGGTCCAGTTGTACCACCACCAGTTCCTGTTGGGCCGGTAGGACCAGTAACTCCCTGAATTCCCTGTAGGCCTGTTGCTCCGTTTAATCCATTCATACCGGAGGGACCGGTTGCTCCATTTAAACCATTTAGTCCTGCAGGGCCTTGAGGGCCGTTGTCACCGGTAGGTCCTGTTGCACCACCAGTTCCCGTTGGACCAGTGGGTCCGGTTATACCTTGAGTCCCCTGTGGGCCTGTAGCTCCGTTTAATCCATTCGCACCAGTAGCTCCGGTTGCGCCATTTAAACCATTTAGTCCAGCTGGGCCTTGTGGTCCAGTATCACCAGTAGGTCCTGTTACGCCCCCACCAGCTCCTGTTGGACCGGTAGGACCAGTAGCACCCTGAACTCCCTGAGGGCCTGTGGCTCCGTTTAATCCATTTGCACCAGTTGGGCCGGTTGTACCATTCAAACCATTTATGCCGGCAGTACCTTGAGGACCGGTATCACCTGTTGGCCCAGTCACACCCCCTCCTACTCCAGTTGGTCCCGTGGGACCAGTAACACCTTGGGTGCCTTGAGGACCTGTAATTCCGTTTAATCCATTTGCTCCTGTAGGTCCAGTTGCGCCATTCAGACCATTTAGGCCGGCTGGGCCTTGTGGTCCAGTATCACCAGTAGGTCCTGTTGCACCTCCGCCTGTTCCGGTTGGGCCGGTGGGGCCAGTGGCACCCTGAACTCCTTGAGGGCCTATGGCTCCGTTTAATCCATTCGCACCTGTTGGGCCGGTTGCACCATTCAAACCATTTATGCCCGAAAGGCCTTGAGCACCTGTTGCTCCTATAGAACCTGCGGGGCCTGTTGATCCGGGAATTCCCTGTGGCCCGGTAGCACCAACGTCCCCGGCAATTCCAATATTCCAAGCAGAAAATGTTCCGCTACCTATAACTCTATCTACATTTATGGTGAGTATAACTCCTGAATAAGAAGTAACGACTCCTTCAACGTAATTAAATGGTCCATTTGAAACTCTGGCCCTGTCATTTGGAAGATATGCCAAGGCAGGTTGAGTAATCCATGTTTTACTTCCAAGACCAATCGTTACCGATGAAGTTGAAGTTGCCAGATATCCCGAACCTTTTAGACCGTCGGCACCAGGAGGGCCTGGTGTACCGGGCAAGCCCGTTGCACCGGTGGGACCGGTTGTTCCTCCAAGACCACCGCTGCATAGAGAAACCCATTGCGTACCATTATAAAAGAAAAAACAGCCGACATTAGTATCGTAAACTAGTAATGCGTTAGCGGGATTACTTATAGCAAGACGCTGTGTGGTAGTAAGCCGAGGCACTAACACTCCTTTATCATTGGATTTCAATTCCAGAATGGCACTCGCATCGGGAGTTGTAGTTCCTATACCTACGTTACGGGTTTGCGAATAAGAGTAACCTGCAAAAAAAATTAAACCAACGAGTAAACCATGCCTCATGAAAACAACTTAAAACAATTATGATTAAAAAATATATAATACTTTGAACCTGTCCAACGTCATTACTAAAATAAGAGTAATTTCCTGTTTCTACTGCTTTTGGGGAAGATTCATGTAGTCTGCCCAGGATTTATTTTTATAAATGTCATCACCAAAGTACTGCGCCACGTCTTTTACGGACTTGGGATTTAAGTAGTATGGAATGGCATCCAGCAAATTCAACTTTTCATCAAGAACCACAAGAGTGGGAAGCGTGAGATTGTTTTTACATAGAGCAACCGCTAACTGGTGAAATGGCATTTGCTGCGTGCGTGTGTTGATAAATGTTTGGCCTTTAAACGTAATTGGGTCAGTTGTTTCGGGATTGAAATCGACCCAGTGAAATTTTTCATTGAGGTACTTTCCGTTTGAAGAGTCGGCAAGCAAGGTTCGTTTCATCACGCGGCAGGAATTACACCAATCCGTATTAATAAGTACAATCGTTTTTTTAGTGGCTGAATCCTGCCTGCCGAAAAAATTCGATGGTTTGAACCATTTCTGACTCATGAACTTTTCTGTATTTACGGAATCATAAAAGGCGCGGTAGTATTCTTTCTCAAAATCTTCAAAACTGCTGTTGCGAAAAACGTTTTCCAGTTGAAAAACCAACATGGGCTCAATACGTTTGGTTTCCATATAGCCTTGTGAAAGCATGCTGAAAGTGAATTCATTTTTTTGTTTGTCGTAAAGATTCAGAAATAGCGTGGACGGATAAGAGAGTTTTCCCTGCAACAATTTAATAGCGAGGTTATTTGCCGCGCGGGGGGCATCGGAACTTGGCGCATATTTTTGTCCGAGGTATTCTACCGTATCTTTTGTTTCGGCATTAAATTTTACCGGATAGAAATTCATATTGATGTACTGCGCTAAATCCTGATTGGCATAAGTGGTCTTCATCATTTTTTTACACCAGCCGCACCAGTCGGTGTAAAAGTCAATGATTATTGGTTTAGGCTGCGTTTTTACTTTTTCCATGGCTTCGGACAGGGTAAGCCATTTTACCAAACTGCCTTCGGCATCGGGCTGCAAATGTTGAGCTTTTACTGAAACTGAAAGAAAAAGCAACGTTGCAGACAGGAGAAAAAATCTTGCTCGCATATTATTTTAAGAGTTCAGTTATTTACAGAATTTACTGAGGTTATCATCGGCACCTTTAAAGCCCAGTTCAACAGCAGCGTTCCAGTCCAAGCAAGCACCGGCTTTATCTCCTATTTTGCTTCTCGCAATTCCCCGGTTATTGAAAGCCACCGCATTTTTAGGTGAAATCTCCAAGACCTTATTATAATCATCAATAGCCCCCTGATGGTCGTATAAATCATCGCGTGTGTTTCCGCGGTCGAGATAAGCTCCGATATGCTTAGGGTTTAATTGTAGTGCTTTGGTGTAATCTTCAATAGCACCTGTGTAGTTGCCGAGTTTTCGCTTCACCACACCTCGGTAATTGTATGCATCGGCATATTGGGGGTTCAACATAATGGCTGTATCCAGATCTCTTACAGCACCCAGAATATTCTCAAGCATACTTTTGGTTACTGCGCGGTTAAAATATGCTTCTGCATTTTCCGGGTCCAGTCCTATGGCTTTATCGAAATCATTTACCGCTCCTTTGTAATCGTGCAATATTTTCTTTGACGCCCCCCTGAAAAAGTAAGCCGCAGCATCTTTCGGATTAATTTGAAGTTCTTTAGTAAAATCGGCTATTGCACCCTGGTGGTCAGTAAGAGTAGCTTTCGCTACTCCGCGGTTGAAATAAGCCTCGGCATTGTTAGGGTTCAACTTAATGGCTTTGGTAAATTCTTCGATAGCGCCATTCAGGTCGTTCTTGTTTCCTTTTTCGATTCCGCGGCTGATGTAATCATCGGCAGTTTGAGCAAAAGGAATTTGGAGTGACAAAATACCAAACAGGAAAAACAGAGTTCTGAGCACGTGTTTTTATTTTAAAGCAAAGGTGAAGAAAAATCTGACGTGCAGTAACTCATTAAGAATGATTAGTAATTACTTTCCGATACAAAAGCGTGAGAAAATAGTGCCAAGCATCTCATCATTAGTCACTTCTCCTGAAATTTCCCCGAGGAATTCAAGGGCGCGTTTTACATCAAGTGCAATGAGTTCAGTCGTTTTTTGATTTTCGATCCCCGATTTTACTTCATCCAAAGCTTTGTTGGCTTTCAACAAAGCTTCATAATGGCGGGCGTTGGTCACTACGGTTTCGCTGCTGCTTAGTTTAGCATTGTTCGAAACAAGCTGAAACAATTTTTCTTTCAGCAGCAGCAGGTTGTAATGCGTGTTAGCCGAGACAAAAAGCAGATGCGGAAAATTCTTTTTCGCTTCTTCAACTATTTTATAAAATGGCGCGGTGGCTTTCCAGTTAGCGATGTCAATTTTATTCCCAACAATAATTCCGTTGAAGCCCAGCAGCTCCAGCTCGTGAATATCGCTGATGAGTTGCTGTGGGGTAGTGGTGTTTACATCAAAGAGGTAAACGTAAATGGAGCTTTGCTTCAGCTTCTCCATCGTTTTTTCAACACCCAGTTTTTCAATTACGTCTTCAGTACTTCGTATTCCGGCAGTGTCAATTAATCGGAACTGAATGCCATTGATGTTCAGCACTTCTTCAATCGTGTCGCGGGTTGTTCCGGGAATTTCAGAAACAATAGCTCGTTCTTCGTTAAGCAGTGCATTCAGCAAAGTTGATTTACCGGCATTCGGGCGGCCTGCAATAACTGTATTCACCCCAGTTTTAATCACATTACCGAGTTTGAACGATTCAATCAGGGGCTGCAACAGCTTCTGAATTTTCTCAATCAAGTCTGTAAACTGCCTGCGGTTGGCAAACTCAACATCTTCTTCACTAAAGTCGAGTTCAAGTTCCAGCAGCGAAGCAAAATTGACCAGCTCGCTTCGCAAATTTTTTATTTGGGTAGAAAATCCTCCGCGCATTTGCTTTAATGCGAGGTCGAGCGAAGCAGAGGAGTTGGATGCAATTAAATCGGCCACTGCTTCAGCTTGCGATAAATCAATTCGCCCGTTCATAAAAGCACGCAGCGTAAACTCACCGGGCTTGGCCGCACGTGCCCCGTTTTGAATCAGCAGCCGGATAATTTGCTCGGCAATAAATGGCGAGCCGTGGCACGAAATTTCCACCACATTTTCGGTAGTAAAACTTTTGGGTTCACGAAAAACCGTCACCATCACTTCATCAATTTCTTTCCCGCTATCTATTATCTGACCGTAATGAACTGTGTGCGACTTCTGTTCGTTCAGGTTTTTTCCTTTGAAAACCCTTGCAGCAATTTCAATAGCACTGGTGCCCGACAGGCGTACCACACCAATGGCACCAACACCCTGTGGGGTGGCAAGAGCAACTATTGTATCGGCATTAAGCACGAATGCAAATTAAGTTTATCTTTCAAAAAAAGTTTGACATGGATTTACAAACCTTTCACGATTTCCTTGACTACTATGAAAAAGTTCGCGGAAGAACCAAATTGATTATCGGAAAAATTCCGAAGGCTCAAATAGACTGGACATACCGCGAAGGAAAGTTTTCATTTGCCGACCTTATTCGCCACATTGTAGCTATTGAGCGCATGATGTATGCCGAAAACGCGCAATGCAAGCCTTCGCAATACATCGGCTGCGGAAAAGAATTGGCTGACGGGTATGATTCTGTTTTGAATTTTTTTGACGACACCCATGCCGAAAGCATGAAGATTTTTTATGCGCTTAGTGAAGACGACATTAACAAAAAATGCCTGACACCGGGCAACTCGCCCATTACCGTTTGGAAATGGTTGCGGCTGATGGCCGAGCATGAAATTCACCACCGAGGACAGATTTATCTTTACTTGAGTTTGCTCGGTGAAAAAGTTCCCGCGCTTTACGGACTTACAAGCGAACAGGTGGCGGATGTTTCCAAGAAATGATTTTTATTTTCATAATCTTATTTTTAAATCACTCAAACAATAGTTATGAAAAATGCACTCAACTGGTTCGAAATTCCTGCAACTGATTTTGTTCGTGCACAAAAGTTTTATGAAACCATTCTCGGTATCAAAATGCAAGTCATGGAGTTCGGCAACACGCGCCTGGGTTTTCTTCCGAGTGACGAAGGCAAAGTGGGCGGTGCTATTGTTACCGGTCATGAGTATAGACCCTCCATGAACGGCTCGCTGATTTACCTAAACGCCAATCCCGATTTAAGCGAAGCGCTCGGAAAAGTGGAAGCTGCCGGAGGAAAAATACTGCAAGCGAAAAAGCAAATCTCACCCGAGTATGGTTACATGGCGCTTTTTGCCGATAGCGAAGGCAACCGCATGGCGCTGCACTCGAACAAGTAAATTCAGTTTTACACAAAGGCACAAGTCGCAAAGTTGTTTTCTCCTTGTGCCTTCGTGTCTTTGTGTTCTGCATACTCCCTTCCCTCTGTGAAATGAAAACTTATTTTTGACTCGTGAGTGAAGCAAAAAAAATAAAGCCTTCGTTAAGCAAGGGGACACGCGATTTTCTGCCTGCCGAAGTAGCCAAGCGCAATTACATTTTTAATACGATAAAAGGTGTTTTCCGCAAATACGGCTTTGAGGAAATTGAAACCCCTGCCATTGAACGCCTCGAAACACTCACCGGTAAGTATGGTGAGGAAGGTGATAAGTTGTTGTTTAAGATTTTGAATAGCGGAAATGCACTTGCCGAATTAAATGAGGCTGACATTGAACTTCAGAAAAAATTCCATGAGGCGTTTCATCAAGAATTAGCAAAAAGACCCAAAGATTACTTTAACCAGCTGGTACACGGTGATTCTTCCGATTTTAATAAGGAAATGATAAAGGTTGCCAACAAGCTAACCGAGAAAGGCTTACGCTACGACCTTACCGTTCCACTCGCACGTTACGTTGTGCAACACCAGGACAATTTAGCATTTCCCTTCAAACGATTTCACATTGGCCCCGTTTGGAGAGCTGACAGACCACAGAAAGGAAGGTATCAGGAGTTTTACCAGTGTGATGCAGACATTATTGGAAGTAACTCGCCTCTGTTAGAAGCGGAGCTTACAATTATTTTCATTGAAGTTTTTAGCCTCCTTAACCTAGATGTCGAAATTAGAGTGAATAGTAGAAAGATGTTAGAGGCTATGTGTAAATATGCTGAGTGTAAAGAACGCATTGCAGAAATCACAACACTTATTGACAAAATTGATAAGGTAGGAGTTGATGGCATTCAACAAGATTTGATTAAGTTGAACCTTTCCGAACGTCAAATAGCTAAGATTAACTCTTTTATTACAGCGAAAAATATTTCTGGTATTTTACCTGTTTTGAATAGTATAGATTCAGGTATGGAAGCTTATGGTCAAGTTTATGGGCTTCTAGACAGAGTGAAATCCTCAAAAGTAATCTTTGACCCCACATTAGCACGAGGTTTGAATTATTACACTGGAATTATTTGGGAAGTAAAAGCAAATAATGTGCAGATGGGTTCAATCGCTTCTGGCGGCCGCTATGACAACCTTACCGAAATGTTTGGCGGGCAAAATATGAGCGGTGTGGGGATTTCATTTGGCATTGAGCGTATTTATGATGTGATGGAAGAGTTGAATCTTTTTCCTAAAGAGATTGTGGACGGTGTTAAAGTAATCCTTGTTCCAAGAGAAGCTGGAAAAGAAGAATTCGCTTTTCAACAAACAAAAACTCTGCGCGATGCTGGAATATCAGCGGAGATTTATTTGGGTAACATAAAAAAACATAGGCTGTTTGACTACGTAGAACGAAAAAATATAGCTTATATTATTGAAGTGGGTGACAATGAAGTTTTGTTAAAGAAATTCCGGTTGCGAAATGTAAAGACCCGCGAAACAGAAAATGATTTGAGTTTAGAGCAAATAATAGCTAAGCTGAAATGAGTTTCAAGATTACCGGTAAGCCCATTACCCTCGATGACCTCCGCGAATTCCTTTCTTCGGAGTTCAGGATTGAACTGGGTGCTGATGTAAAAAAGAAAATAAAAGCCAATCGCAAATTCCTCGAAAAGAAAATTGCCGAACCCGGTACTCGCTACTACGGCATCAACACCGGCTTTGGCGCTTTGCACGATGTTGAAATTCCCAGCGAGCAGCTAGAGCAACTTCAGGAGAACTTAGTGATGAGCCACGCCTGCGGCATGGGCAATGAAGTAAAACCCGAAGTGGTCAGGCTCATGCTGCTGCTCAAAATAAAAGGGCTTGCCCAGGGTTACTCCGGTGTATCACTCGAAGTGGTAGAGAAATTAGTTGAGTTATATAACAGTGGAGTTTACCCGATAGTTTGGGAAGTAGGTTCGCTGGGCGCTTCCGGTGACCTTGCTCCGCTGGCTCACCTTACTCTTCCGCTGATTGGAAAAGGAACGGTTCGCTATAAAGGCGAAAAGAGAAATGCGGAAGATGTTCTGAAGCAGTTGAAAATTTCTACCATTAAGTTGAAAGCCAAAGAAGGCCTTGCTCTTTTAAACGGCACACAGTTTATGAGCGCCTGGGGTTCTTATTCACTACTGGAAGCCGAGCGCGTTGAAAAACTGGCTGACTTTACTGCTGCAGTTTCGGTAGATGCATTCGATGCGCAAACCAATCCCTTTCATCCAGCCATTCAGAGAGTGCGAAACCACAAGGGGCAAATTGAAAGCGCGGAGAATGTTTTGAAGTTTTTGAAGGGAAGCAAAATTGCCAAACAGCAGAAGGAAAATCTGCAAGACCCGTATTCTTTCCGCTGTGTGCCCCAGGTTCATGGCGCTGTAAAATATGCCATTGCTCAAGTGCGCGATGTTTTTGAAAGAGAAATAAATGCAGTAACAGATAATCCGCTGATATTTGAAAAAGAGAATCTGATTTTGAGCGGTGGAAATTTTCATGGCGAACCGCTTGCCATTGCACTCGACTATCTCGGAATTGCCATGAGTGAGCTTGCCTCCATCTCCGAACGAAGAACGTTTCAACTTCTTTCAGGTAAAAGAGGTTTACCTGAATTCCTTGTAAAAAACTCAGGACTGAATTCAGGGCTGATGATTCCACAATATACGGCAGCAGCTATTGTTTCTATGAACAAGCAACTCGCCACACCAGCAAGTGTAGATACGATTACCTCTAGTGACGGACAGGAAGACCATGTAAGTATGGGCGCCAATGCCGCTGTGAAAACTTATAAGATTGTTTACAACATCGAAAAAGTTCTCGCTATTGAATTTATGACCGCTATGCAGGCGCTCGATTTCCGCAAGCCGCTCAGGAGTTCACCGCTTATTGAAAAAACAAAGTCTTCCTACCGCCAACTGGTTCCTTTTTACGAAAAAGACCGGGTGATTTACAACGACATCCAGGTGACTGTTGATTTTATGCGCGAAATAAAACTTTAGGCGTTTTATTTCAGATAGTATTTCCTGATAGTTTCGAGGTGATGCCCGTTGTGGTATATCGTAAAGTAAGCCAGTTCACGAATAGTGAGTAATCCGAGTATGGGGTGCGAAATCTGATAATTATCAAGTTGTTCATCGTTCCATTTTCCGGATAATGCACTGAGTAATTTCTTTCCTTCTGAATCGAGTTTACTAGTCAGTTCGCTTTTTTTATACTCAGTTTTTTTAGGAACATAAACTCCAGTTGCTTTTGCCCCTTCGTTTAATTTTTTTTGATAATTGTCAACTATTTTACTAAAACCATGCGAGGTACGATTGGGTTTACCATACATAAGCACATGAACAAACTTAGGCAGGGTAAAGGCATACGAGGTCATTTTTGTAGCACGTACTAAATGTGAAAGATTCTCGGCCGTTGTCCACTTGTTTTCTTTCGAAACATTAAAATCCGAGTCGCTTACCGCCCTGCCGGCAGAAAGTAGCGAATTAAAACTTTCACCAAGCTCAACAATAATTTCATCTTTCGATTTTCTCATGAAGTGAAGTTAGATAATAATTGAAGCCGATAACGAAAAACTTTTCCCAAATGTTGAAAACAGGAATAAAAAATCCCGCTGATTTCGTCAGCGGGATTCCTGTTTAATACTGACCTTATTTTTTAGAAACTGAAGCCTGCGGATGCAGATAAGTTCCCCGCTCTTCTTCGGGTTTATCCACTTCCACCTGCACAGGGTTTTGCCTAGCATAAGTATCATGCCTTATACCGGTTACCTGCCACGAAACTTTAGCGCCCGGTTTTCCTCCGGCAATACTGAAATGGTTGTCAGTGACTTCTTCTGATACATATAAATTCGGAGCCGAAGAACCCACAGCCGTAAGCTGATAGCGAAAATCTTCGTTGAGAGCGCCAAACCAGTCGGGCAATTGAATGGTGGCTTTTCCGTTTACGTCAAGCACAACATTTCCGTTATATATATTCATCATATCGGGCGATTCAACAAAGGAATGGTAGAGGTATTTGTTCTGCGGGTCAAGCGGGTGATCAATGCGGAAAGTGCCTCCGCCTTTGCTTACCGTTCCGGTTACCTGCAGGTTGCCATTGATAATTACATTGTTGCTGTAAACCTGCTGTTGGGTCCAGTTGTTGGGCAAATTCAGTCGTGGAATGTTAGTGCCTATATGAGCATCGGGCACCGTGCCGCTCGAAATATTACCGGCATTCAGATTGGTAATACCGGAACCATCACCGGTAAACGCCAGTGCTACTGCTTCGCCATTTACTAAAATTCCTGCATTAAAAATTTCGAGCCCTTCGTGAATAGAAGTGCCGTCAGGGTCAACCCGGAATACCGGTAAACCTAAGCCATCAACCACCTGAATACCACCGGCAAAAGTTTCCATACCGGCATGGTATGACGTGCCATCGGGAGCAACGCTGAATACAATATTTCCAAGGGCATCAATAATCTCAATAGTTCCGTCTGGAAGGACATCAAAATACGCACCTCCGGGAACACCAACAGAAAGTCCGGCTTCGAATGTCTCAACCCCGGCATGATAGGAAGTGCCATCGGGATCAACTGAAAAAGTTACGTTGCCCTGCGCATCGCGAACTTCAATCCCCCCGTCAAAGGTTTCTAGACCCGCATGATAGGAAGTGCCATCGGGGTTAACCTGAAAAACTATGTTTCCGTTACCATCAATAATTCCTAAAGTTCCATCGGGCAAAACGGCAAAGCCTCCCTGCCCGTCAGTAACTTCTATCCCACCCTCAAAGGTTTCAAGACCTTTATGGTTTGAAGTTCCATCGGGTTCTACCGAAAAAGTTATGTTGCCTAATCCATCGGTAACTTCTATCCCGCCCTCAAAGGTTTCTTTACCAGCATGATACGAAGTGCCATCAGGAGCTACGCTGAAAGTTGTATTTCCGTTGGCATCTATCACTTCGATGCCTCCTGCAAAATATTCTGTTCCTGCATGGTACGAAGTTCCATCGGGGTCTATCTGGAAAAGTGTGTTTCCAAAAGCATCCACAATTCGGATAGTTCCATCGGGGTCAATAACAACTATAGAACCGGTGCCTAATGGGTCGCCAACTATTACTCCGCCTTCAAAAGTTTCAACTCCGATATGATGCGAAGTGCCGTCAGGGTCAACCGTAAATGTCGGGTTTCCGTTGGCGTCTACCACTTCAATTCCACCGGCAAAAGTCTCCTTACCCGCATGATACGAGGTGCCGTCAGGATTTACCTGAAATGTCACATTTCCGTTAGCATCCAAAACCCGAAGTGTGCCGTCCGGGTCGGCAATAAGTCCTGAACCTCCCTGAAATCCTACACCCAAGCCGCCACCGAAAGTTTCAAAACCATCATGATACGATGTACCGTCAGGTAAAACCTCAAACACCACATTTCCGTTGGCATCCACAACCTGTATCGTTCCGTCATCAAGTATCTCTACATGAGAACCAAAAGGGTCGCCAACTACAATTCCGCCAAAAAAATACTCTATGCCCCAGTGGTACGAAGTGCCATCCGGGTCAACACGGAAAACTTCTGTGCCTGTGGCATCGGTTACAACAAACGGACCTTCAATCGTACTGCTTCCAGGTGGACCGGCAGGACCGGTGGGTCCTGTAGCCCCCGTAGTTCCGGCACCCGTTGCTCCTGTTGAACCTGTGGGTCCCGTACTTCCGGCCGGTCCGGTTGCTCCTGTAGCCCCAGTTGGACCTGTGTCACCATCAAGACCGTCTAATCCATCAAGTCCCGGAGGACCCATGGGACCGGTTGGTCCGGCAGGACCTGTTGCACCGGTATCACCCGTGGCTCCGGTATCCCCGGTTGTTCCAGTAGCTCCTGTGAGCCCCGTATCTCCCGTTGCTCCTGTTTCGCCTGTTGCACCAGTTGGCCCTGTAGGGCCGGTAGGTGCTTTGCCTGCTGTATCGGCATACAAAGCGTACGGCACGCTTATTAACTGCGAAGAGCCCATATTGGCATAAGAACTTCCTCCGGTTGCATCTAACTCAACCTGCAAATACTTGGCCCCGCTGCCCCAATTAATGGCCGGAAAACTTCCGGAAACAACAGTACCTGCACCAATTTGCAGGCTCACCAGCCCGAATTGGTTTGTTGCTGCGCTTTGTGTTTCCCGGTAAACAATTGTACCGGCAGGAGTCAGGTCTCGGATGGTAAACCGGAAGGAAACACTCTGGCTGTCGAGAATAGCTCCCGATACATCGCGAATTACAGACTGGTAATTGATTTTTTGCGGAGCTTGGGCATGCAACATGGCGCACATTAAAACTGCCGCGAGAAAAGAGTACATCTTTTTCATGGTAAAACAATTTAGGTGAAGAAATATGAACAACCGTGCCGGGTTGCTTCAAGCTTACAAAATTCCTGCAGGGTCCATTAAACGCTAATCATCTTGAAGCAAGATGATACGGTGAACTGTGCGTAAGTTAGAAAAGAATTTTTTATGAACGAATTTTTAGCGAAGAATTTTAGATATTACTTACCCATGGCTTTAAGGCACGAGTTCCATAACTTGTCCGAAGTTAAGTCCCAACTGAAGTTCTTTCTTCTTATCTCTCCTTTCTCAATAAGTGAGGCGACCAAATCATAGTTTTGGTAAAGCGCTGTCATAGCTTCAGCAATTTCGTGAACCGACCCCGGGTTAACCAGCAGGGCGGCATCTCCTGCTACTTCGGGCATGGAGGTAACATTAGAGGTAATAACAGGTACATCGCAGTTCATGGCTTCAATAATCGGAATACCGAAACCTTCAAAGTACGAAACGTAAACCGAGGCAAAAGAACCAGCCACAATTTCTCCCAAACTGTGTGGAGGAACATGTCCAAGAAACTTTACATCGTTTTTGAAACTCATTTTCTCAAACGTATCGTCTATATCTGAAAATTTCCAGGCTTTTCTGCCCACAATCAAAAGCTTGAAATCTGAATTTGTTTCTTTTTTAAAAAGGTCAAAAGCCAGCAGCAGGTTTTTAATGTTTTTGCGTGGATGAATTGAACTGACACAGACGAAGAAGTTTCTACCTTCAGAATATTTTGCTCTTATGCCTCTTTTTGCCTCATCACCTGCTGGCTTGTAAACTTTCTTCGCACCGTTATATACCACATCAATTTTCTCTTCGGAAATATTGTAGTGTTTAACTATATCTGCTTTAGAGAATTCCGAAACTGTAACTACTCTGTTCGCTTTTCTTACAAAACAGGGAGTAAAGAATTTACAATACAGCTCTGTAATAAAAGGTATTAACTGGGGGAAATGTTCGAAAGCAATGTCATGAATAACAATAACCTGTTTTACCTCCGTAAACAAGCATCCGTAGCCATCGGTAGAAAGAAACAAGTCCGGCTTATACTTATTCAGCCACCCGGCAACTGAAACCTCGAACCACCAGAGCCAAAGGAATGGGTGGCGCGCTGGCGGAAATAAAACAACAGGTTTTACATTGCCGGAGAAAAGAAATTCAGCATCATACTTTCTGTCGAACAAAAAATAAAAATCAATGTCGGGGTGTGATGTGGTAATGCGTTTAAGGGTCTCGTAAGTAAATAACCCGATTCCTTCCATCCCGTCTTTTATCAGGAACCGGGTATTCACAGCTATGCTTTTCCTCTTGTTCAAGAAATGCTTTTGGCAATAATATTACTTTTAAGCGTTGTAGTTCACGATGCGAAAAAAGTTTGCCGCCAATCTCATCTTTCTTTTTGCCGCCAATCTTATCGTCAAGCCTTTCTGGATTTTGGGAATTGACCGTGTGGTTCAAAATGAAGTAGGGGTAGAGGTTTATGGGACTTATTTCGCTGTCTTCAATTACTCGTTCCTCTTTTCTATTCTTCTCGATTTCGGAATCAACAATTTCAACAACCGGGCTGTTTCGCGCAATAATAAACGAACAGGCGACTTTGTTTTGAATTTGCTCTTGCTGAAATTTTTTCTTGGATTACTCTATTTCGCTTTCACTTTTATTTCGGCATCGGCAACGGGATACAATGAGTTGCAGTTAAAAATGCTTTTGTTCCTTGCGCTAAACCAGTTTCTGCTTTCAGTCATTCTTTATTTCCGCAGCAACCTGGCAGCGCTGCAGTTTTTTAAAACAGATTCCGTTATATCCGTTCTCGACCGCCTGCTTACTATTGTTTTTTGTCTGATACTATTATACTCCACCCCACTTAAAGATTCGTTTGACATCATGTGGTTTGTATATGCACAAACGCTTGCCCTTCTTTTAACGGCCTTAATCGCCCTCGGAGTAGTGATGAGCAAAACTGTCTTAAAGACCGGTTTATGGAAGTTTAAATTTACAAAGTTGATTTTGCTGAAGTCACTACCATTTGCAACGCTTGCTTTACTCATGGGAATTTATTACCGCATTGACGGAGTGATGCTTGAGCGTATGCTACCTGACGGAAAACAAGAAGCAGGAATTTATGCTGCTTCATTCAGACTGCTTGATGCACTGAATCAATTCGGATTTCTTTTCGCCACCCTTCTTCTGCCGATGTTTGCAGGCATGATTCGGAAAAAAGAGGACGTAAGTCAGCTTATAAAATTCAGCAGTGAGCTTATGTTCGTTTTTGCAGTAGTTGCCGGGGTAAACTGCTGTTTTTTCAGAAATGAAATCATGCAAATACTTTATCCTGATTCTGATTTGTACTGGTCAAAAATTTTCGGATTGCTGATGCTGAATTTTATCCCGATGAGCAGCGTTTACATCTTCGGCACACTACTTACTGCAAATGGCAGTTTGAAAATTCTCAATTACATAGCCGTGCTTGGAGTAGTTATAAATGTGGGGCTGAATTTGCTTCTAATTCCAACCTATGGAGCATGGGGCGCATCAATTGCCACTCTTGTTACTCAGGGGTTTGCTGCGCTTGCTCATATTGTGGCTGCCGGCAGGCAATTTGACTTCAAAACGAAATTGAAAGACACAATAAAAATTCTTCTCTTCGTTCTGATTTGTGTTGCAATTGCGTTTGTAACTAATACAACTTCTATGAACTGGATGTTGAGTTTTATTGTTTCATTATTTATTTGTTCGTGTGCTTCGGTTGTTTTTAATCTTGTCCCGGGGTACCGGTTGGTGACTATTCTGAAATCAAAAGCTGCTTCATAAATAATTTTACATTTAACACCTATAAAGAAACTAGCATGGATAAAGAATTTAATCTAATAGCTACCATACGTATAATATTAAAATGGAGGAACCATATACTGGCACTGACAGTTGTTTCAGGAGTTACAGCTGCCATATTTTCAGTTTTTGTTATGGACGAGTGGTATCTTTCCTGGAGTACAATTTATCCAACCAACCAGGCTCTTACCGACCGTGCGGCTATTTTTAATACTGATGTTTCGGTGCAGGTGGAATATTTCGGAACCAAGGCTGATGTCAACCGCATTCTAACTATCGCTAACTCCAATCCTGTTATTGATTTTGTTATTGATTCATTCAGTATGGCAGAACATTACAAAATTGACACCGGTAAGAAATACTGGAAAACGATGGTGCGCAAAAAGTTTGAAAAAAAATATAAGGCTATAAAAACCGAGCGAGATGCGGTGGAAATATCGCTGTATGATACGGACACAAAATTAGCCGCTTCCATCGTGAATGTAATCGTAAGTAAAGTAGATGAGCTAAATAAAGTTCATGTGAATGACTCGAAGCAGAAAACTTATGATGCCATCCAGGCACAGATAGCAGAGCTTCAAAAAAATGTCTACCAGTATTCTGATACTCTTGCTTCTCTTGGTCAGCAATACAAAATAAAAGTTTCAACCGGTGCGGACGGTACAGTGCTTGTTGACGGCAATGATTATCGGGCAGTTCAGTTATACAAAGCCATTTTATCTAAACAAAATAACGCTACCCGCGAATTAAATAATCTCATCAACATTAGCGGGCAACTGGAGGTTTCATTAAAGAACAGCGAAACTTCGCTTTACGTTTTGGAGCAGGCGGTTCCTTCCGATAGGAGAGAGAAGCCGGTGCGTTGGTTGGTGACGTTTCTTACTGTACTGATTACCGGTTTTGTTTCAGTAATCGGAGTTCTGCTCATTGAACAAATCCGTGAAATAAAAAAGCAACTTTAAATTGAACCGCGCTATTGACAAAACAGAAATCAGTGCGTTCGCATTTCTGGGAACTGCAACTATCATTTCAGTGCTTGTGGCTTTTAAAACCGAACTGTATTACTTCTCACTTGTACCCTTCGGTTTACTCATAGCATATCTTGCAATCATCAATTTCAAAGCGCTTTACTTTCTGCTTCTTTCAACAATTCCTTTCTCCATTGAATATTCTTTTTCGGGTTCACTGGGCACCGATTTGCCCGATGAGCCGCTGATGATTGGGCTGATGTTTGTTACCCTGATTTTTGTTCTTACAAGTTACAAATCCATTCCCACAGGTTTTTTCGGAAATATTTTAATAGTTGCATTAATCGTTCACCTATTTTGGATTTTTGTTACATCGTTCACTTCTGTTGACTCGCTTATTTCCTTTAAGGTTTTTGCCGCAAAGATTTGGTACATGACTACTTTCTGCATTCTTACTTCGGTAGTTTTAAAAACCAAAGAAGATTTAAAGACTGCATTCTGGTGTATTTACATTCCGCTTACACTGATGGTCATTCAGGTGATTGTTCGTCATGGAATGCAGAATTTTTCATTCGATGAAATCAATAAACCTATGTATCCGTTTTTCCGCAACCATGTGAATTATGCCGCAATCCTCTCCGTTTTTTTTCCGTTCATTCTTTGGGCAAGAGGTCAATATGCAAGCGGAAGTTTTAAAAAACGGCTGCTAACATTTTCTGTTTTACTTTATATAGCTTCCGTTTATCTTTCCTACACGCGTACTTGTTACCTCGCTTTGCTTCTTATCATTCCTTTCTATTTTGTTGTGAAACATAAATTGATGAAACCGGTTTTTGTTTTCATTTTCATTGGAACTGCGGCAGGGTTAACTTATTTATTTACAAACAATACTTACCTGAAGTTTGCTCCAAGTTATGAAGAAACAATTATTCATGATGAGTTCGGGAAGCACCTTTCTTCTACGTTTGAAGGAAAAGATGTGAGCAGTATGGAGCGGGTTTACCGGTGGGTGGCTGCAACAAAAATGTTTCAGGACCGGCCGTGGTTTGGGTTTGGTCCCGGCAAATTTAATCCTTATTATAAGAGTTATACTATAACCAGTTTTGAAACTTACGTGAGCGATAACCCCGAAGGTTCAACAGCACACAACTATCCGCTTTTGCTGATTACAGAGCAGGGAATTATCGGGTTAACCGTTTTTCTTTTTTTTACTGCTGTAATATTTATTTACGGAGAAAAAATTTATCACCGGATGAAAAACGAGGAGGGCAAAAAAGTCGTTATGTTTCTTCTGCTTATGCTTGCTATGGTTTATGTGAATCTTTCATTAAGCGACATGCTCGAAACGGATAAAGTTGGTCCATTCTTTTTTATCGGAGTTGCACTTCTTGCAGCAGCAGATATCCGGAGTCGTTCACTTAAAGCGAAGAGTTAACAAGGTTATATCATCATCAAAATCAGTATCCTGCTTAAAGGCAATTACCTGGTCAATCAATTTGGTGTTAAAATCGGTAAGCGGCAGGGAGTGATTTTTATGAATAAACTGAACCAGCCCTTCCTCCTCAAAAAGCTTACCATCTTTGTTGGTTGCTTCTGATAAACCATCGGTATAATTCACAAGAATTGAACAGGGTTCAAGCTGAACCTCTCCGAAGTCAATTTGCGGAAGTCTATCGAACATGCCGAGAATGGTACTTCCTTTTTCAAGCATTTGAATTTCTCCATTGCTGAACAAAATAGAAGGATTGTGTCCGGCATTAACATAAGTAAGTGTTCGCGTTGCATAGTTATAGGTAGCAATAAATAGCGTAATGAATTTTTCTCCTTTTGTAATTTGCTGCACTTTGCGGTTTAATACGTCAATAAATTCCTTAAGTGTGTAATTAAGTGTAAGCAGGGTGCGCATGTTTGCCTGAAAGTTTGCCATCAGTATTGCGGCTGGAATTCCTTTTCCGGAAATATCGCTCACACAAAAAGCTATTTCATCATCTGAAATCTGAACAAAGTCGTAGTAATCACCGCCAATATTCTGATGTGGTTTATAGAAAGCTGCTATCTCAATCTTATCATCATTCGGAAGTTTTGAAGGTACAAGCAGATTCTGCATGTCAGCTGCAAGTTTCAACTCGCGCTGCATTACTAACTGGTCAATCTGATTTTTTACCAGTTTTTTGTTCTCATTGGCTACTACAATAATGTTCGTGATAGTTTGGATAAACTTTAGCTTTTCTCCTTTAGTATCACTTTGCTCATTTCCAAACGCTCCAACCAGTGCATAACCCACCGGCCTTTTCTGATGAACAACAGGAATGAGTGATTCAAAATCCTTTAGTGCCTCATCACCAATCGCAGCAACCGGTGTGGTTTGAGTAACCAGAGAAAATTTTACCTCCACATCATAATTCAATACACTTCCTGGCATATCTCCGGGTGTTATGCAAATCCAGGTGTCATCGGTTTCTTTGATAAACAGGGCCACTTTTTTAACTCCAAGTTGCGCGTGAAGAATATTTTCGTAGATACGTGCAAGAGCAGTGATTGGAAGATTGCCATTTACCGCACGGGTAATGTCAAGCAATGAATCAATCTGTAACTGTTTTACGGAAAGCTGTCGTTCGGTTGAATTAAGCCGCTTTTTAAAAAAATCAATCTCGGAAAATTCTTTTTGGTCTGACATACATTCGCGAAATGCGAGTTAAATCTATTATTTAAAATCTGAACCTACTCCGTTTGCCCTTTTACATCCAAGGCATCGCGCAAGCCATTACCCAGCAAATTAAACGCAAGCACCATGAGCATAATTGCTAAACCTGGAAAAAGAGCAAGATATGCTTTGTTCGTATCAATGAAATCCTTGTACTCATTAAGCATGCTGCCCCAACTGGGCGCGGGCGGCTGAATTCCCAAGCCGATGTAGCTTAACCCTGACTCAATCAAAATGGCACTGGCAAAATTTGCACACGCAACCACAATCACCGGTCCGAGAATATTGGGAAGAATATGCCGGAAGATAATTCGCACATCACCAAACCCCAAGCTCTTGGCCGCACTTACAAATTCCTGTTCGCGTATAGAAATAAACTGCCCGCGGACAATACGAGCTACTTCTACCCACATGGTTAAACCAACAGCAATAAAAATCATCACTAATTTATTTTCAATCAAACTGCCCGCACTGATGTAAAGCCCCATAGCAAGTAACAAAGTAGGAATGCTCCAGAATACATTTATCACAAACATGATGGCTTCGTCAATAACTCCTCTGAAATATCCGGCAAGCGCTCCTAAAATAATACCTATGAAAAGAGAAATAACAACGGATATCAAACCCACAGAGAGAGAAACGCGTACGCCAATGATTAACCTTGATAAAATATCTCTCCCGAATTTATCGGTGCCCAGCCAATACTTTTTTTCAATAATCTGGCACTGGTCAACGAGGATTTTTCTCTCTTCGGGTTTTAAATCGTTGAATTCATTTCCGAGGATTTCAGAATATGGCAGTATTCTTTCTTCCGGTTTAAAGCTTCGCCCCCGGTATTCTGTAAACTGCAATGAGTCTTTCCCGAATTTAAAATCTATAACAGGTATGGGTGAATAATTTTTGGTGAACCCGCTGATAACTCCTTCGGCAAATCCGTTTTTGGTAAATCCTTCTTTTCTTTTTTTCAGAATATAAATCTTAAACCCCGGAGGATGTGTTTCAAGTTGCAGAATCTGTTCGTTGGCGGAAGGAGAATTATCGGGAGCAACAACATAAGCCAATAAGGAAAGCAACACTGCAAATACAATCACCCCAAGTCCGAACATGGCGCTTTTGTTTCGCTTCAGCCTGCGCCAGGCTTTTTCATTTAGCGATGTAGACTTTACTTCATTCATTAAATCAGTGATTCAAAAAACTACTTAACCAATCTTCCTTTCCAGCGATATCTTCCGCTTAAGCTCATCAAGCCGATTAACGGCACATACAACAAATAGAAAACTTCAGTAAATGGTAAAAGTAAAAGCATATACCATTTACGAAAGAAAATTGTGACGGGAACATTGAACAGTAAATCTGCAAAAAGCTTTACACCTCCTGTTATGGCAAGTGGCAGCCAGCTCATCTCCGTAATTCGAAAAACGGCAACAATGCCGTTAACTATGATAAGCAGATGAAAAACGTAAACAAAAAAAAGAAACGGGATTGTCCTTAGGTCAATAAACTTCTTTGATTTAGAAACCCAGCGAATGCGCTGCGAAATAAATCCACCTATTGATTTCTCGGCCTTGGTAAATACACAGGCATCGAAATTTTTTACATAACCGATGGAGCCCGGAAAACGCGCGTTTACTTTTTGCATCAGGAAAATGTCATCACCGCTTGGCACTTCATGATTACCTTTAAATCCTTCAACATCAAGGAAAGTTTGTTTCGAATACATCAGGTTAGCTCCATTGCACATAGTAGGAAATCCACTACGCATAGTAGCTCCTCCAATTGCTGAAAGATTAAGTACATCCAACTGCTGAAACCAGGCGAACGGATTCCGGGCCGGCTTTACAGTCACCGGGCCGGTAAGTAGTTTAAAACTATTACACATATAGTGGTTCACCATAGCGCTCAGCCAGTTTTCACCACGCGTACAATCTCCATCGGTGGTAATAATCAAATCGCCTTTTGAATTTTTTATTCCCAGCGCGATTGCTTTCTTCTTGTTAGGTACATACTCTCCGGGATTACCCAGGTATTGCTGAAGGTCAAGCACCAGTAAGTTTTTAGTTTCGAACTCCCGGGCAATGCGCAAGGTGGAATCGGTGGAATAATCATCAATCACAATAACCTCAAATAATTCCTGCGGATAGTTTTGTTTGAGAACCGATTCCAGGCAGGCTCTGATACATTCACTCTCATTCCTTACTGGAATAATGATGGAAACAAAAGGTAACTGCGGTTGCGGTTTCCCGGTTTCTTTTTTTTCTGCTTTTTTAAGTTTCAGCCAGCCTGCCGATAAGTACACCGCCATTAAAAAATAAAAAGCAGAAAAGCCTATTGAGATGATTACTAGCGGAGTTAACATAAACAAAGTGCGAATATGCACTTCTGAAACTGCCTTTATCCTCACTTCCCCACATTCGGTAATTGGGTTGCTTTCTTATATTCGCACCCCAACCGCGGGCGCACTTAGGTTTCAATTCTGAAACCTGACATCGAAATCCGCAGCAAAAGATGCCTAAAAACCCTGCAATCAAGCACACCCTCATCATCGGCTCGGGACCTATTATTATCGGACAAGCCTGCGAGTTTGATTACTCCGGCTCACAAGCCGCACGCTCGGTTCGTGAAGAAGGTATTGAAGTAACGTTGCTCAATTCCAACCCTGCAACAATCATGACCGACCCGGTTGTGGCTGACAACGTTTACCTGCTTCCCATTTCGATTGATAGCATCGTGAAAATTCTTGATGAGCAGAAAGAGCGCGGACACGTAATTGATTCGGTTCTTCCCACGATGGGCGGGCAAACCGCCCTCAACCTTTACATGGAGGCAAACGACCTCGGCATTTGGAAAAAATACGGAGTGCAGGTTCTTGGTGCTGATTCAAAGGCCATTCAGAAAACCGAAGACCGCGAAGAGTACCGCAAGTGGATGATTGAATTGGGAATAGGAGTGGCTAAAGGAATTACCTGCAACTCTTTCCTTGAAGGAAAAGAAGCGGCACAGCAAATAGGTTTTCCGCTTGTAATTCGCCCTTCGTTTACCCTGGGCGGCACCGGTGGAAGTTTTGTGCATACCAAAGAAGAATTTGACGAAAAACTTCAGCGCGGATTAGAGGCATCACCGGTTCATGAAGTTCTTGTGGAGAAAGCAGTGCTCGGCTGGAAAGAATTTGAGCTGGAAGTGATGAAAGACATTGCCGGAAATTTTGTGGTTATCTGTACGGTAGAAAATTTCGACCCGATGGGCATTCATACGGGCGACTCCATTACTGTAGCGCCTGCCATGACTTTGAGCGACACCGCTTACCAGCGCATGCGCGATTATGCCAAGAACATGATTTGCGACCTGCCGGGTTTTGCCGGAGGCTGCAACATTCAGTTTTCAATTGACCCTGTTACCGAAGACATTATTTCCATTGAAATGAACCCGCGGGTGTCGCGTTCATCAGCGCTGGCGAGCAAGGCAACCGGTTACCCGATTGCCAAGATTGCCGCCAAACTGGCTATCGGCTACCGGCTCGATGAACTGAAAAATCAAATCACTAAAACCACTTCAGCATTTTTTGAGCCTGCACTGGATTATGTTATTGTAAAAATCCCGCGGTGGAACTTCGACAAGTTTACGGGCTGCGATGATTCGCTCGGCTTGCAGATGAAAGCCGTTGGTGAAGTAATGGCTATAGGAAGAAGTTTCCAGGAAGCCTTGCAGAAAGCCTGTCAATCGCTGGAAAACAACCGCATTGGCCTGGGTGCTGACGGCAAACAATGGGTGAGCCCCGATGATATGCTGCAAGGTGTTAAAGTAGCTTCGTGGGACAGAGTTTTCCGTATTTATGATGCCTTGAAACTCGGTGTGCCTTTAAAATCTATTCAGGACATCACCAAAATTGACCCCTGGTTCCTGAACCAGATTATGGAGCTAGTAGAAACCGAGCGCGCCACACGAAAAAAAGAACTGAACGAGATAGGCACTGATGAAATGTTCGCCCTGAAGGAGAAGGGATATTCCGATTTGCAGATTGCTTATCTTACCCAATCAACCGAGGATGAGGTTTACAATTACCGCACAAAGGAACTCGGCATACGCAGAATTTATAAACTGGTTGACACCTGCGCGGCAGAGTTCGCGGCACAAACCCCTTACTACTATTCTTCATTCGAAAAACCCTCTTCCACCAACACCCGTTTGGAAACCAACGAAAGCCCCGTTTCTGAAAAGAAAAAAGTGATTGTGCTCGGAAGCGGACCCAACCGCATCGGGCAGGGTATTGAATTTGATTACTGCTGTGTGCACGGTGTTCTCGCTATCCGCGAAGCGGGCTTCGAAGCCATCATGATGAACTGCAATCCGGAAACTGTTTCTACCGACCCCGACATTGCCGATAAACTTTATTTCGAGCCGGTATTCTGGGAGCACCTGCGCGAGTTGATTGAACACGAAAAACCCGAAGGCGTTATTGTTCAGCTTGGCGGGCAAACCGCTTTAAAACTTTCCCGCAACTTAGAAGAAACCGGAATAAAAATTATTGGCAGCTCTTTCGATGCGATGGACATAGCCGAAGACCGCGAGCGTTTCAGCGATATGCTGAAAGAGCTTGATATTCCCTACCCGAATTACGGTGCTGCAAAAAATGCCGAAGAAGCACTGGAAGTGGCGCACAAAGTGGGCTACCCGGTGTTAGTTCGCCCTTCGTATGTGTTGGGCGGGCAGCGTATGCGTATTGTTATTAACGATGAAGAACTGACAAAGGCGGTGGTGAAGATTCTGAAATTTTTTCCCGATAACAATATCCTTATTGACCATTTCCTTGACCGCGCGGAAGAAGCCGAGATTGATGCCATTTACGATGGAGAGCAGGTGGAAATTATGGGCGTAATGGAGCACGTAGAGCCGGCAGGCATTCACAGTGGCGACAGCAACGCCATGCTTCCGCCATACAACCTGAGCGAAAAAGTGCAGCACGACATGCGCGACTACACCCGCAGAATTGCCAAGGCGCTCAACATCCGCGGATTGATTAACATTCAGTTTGCTATTAAGGATGAGAAGGTATATGTGATTGAAGCTAACCCACGTGCCAGCCGCACTACTCCTTTTATTTGCAAAGCGTATGGCATACCTTATCTGAACTATGCTACCAAGGTAATGCTGGGGGTAAATAAGATTAAGGACTTTACTTACTTCAAACGCCTGATTGGTTATGCTATTAAAGAACCGGTTTTCAGTTTCGACAAATTCCCCGGTGTAAGCCGCGAGCTGGGACCCGAAATGAAATCAACCGGTGAAGCCATCCGCTTTATTAAAGATTTGTACGACCCCTGGTTCCGCGATTTGTATAAGAAGAAGAGTATGATGCTGAGCAGGTAAAATACTTCCGGTTCATTTTTTCTCCCTTTATCGCGTTTCCACTTTTAAAGTTCAGACAGGCTTGTAAATGCTGCGAGCTTGTGATACATCGAAACGCCAGTTTCATTCAAACCCATTTATCTCTCCTTTTGACCCTTTGAACCTGCTTTTAGCCGTAACAAACTGTCCTCACGGTGTTTTAAACCGCCTTTCCGGGGCTCCAAACCAACTTTCCGTTAGGAAAGAATATTTCCCGATTGGGAAACAGAATTTCCAGATTAGGAAAACTAATTTCCAGATTGGGAAAGCGGATTTCCCGGATGGGAAAAAGTATTTCCGGTTCAGGAAAGAGTATTTCCAGGTTGAGCTATCGGAATAAGAGAATAGTATAACGGAAAGCCGGGAGGACTCAACTTATTTACAGAACGGAGCAACTAAAAGGCAGAAAGCGCCAGCTGAATTAGCGGAGCAGGCTTTTACTTTAAACGCCAGCGGTTATGCCTTCAACGGTAAATCATAAAGTGGAAAAACTGTTACTAAAAATATCTCCTTCTCAATCGCCAATACAGAACCGAAAAATACTTACCCCCCGCAGTCTCCGCTTCGGCACTCTGCGTTAAGTAAGTTTAGTCTTTCATAAAGAAGTCTCTAACCTTAGGAAAGGAGGCTTAGAGGGGGGAAACGAATCTTCAATTAAAAAGAAACCTCCAGGGTTTTGCTTCTTCTAACTCGTAAGCAAGTTCGAGCAGGCGCTGGTCTAAGCCAAAAGGCGCAGAGAACTGCACTGCAACCGGCATTCCGTTTTTGGTGGTTCCCATAGGCAGCGAAATAGCCGGGGAACCTGTAATATTCTGCAAGCCGCAGTACGTAGCAAAATCAACCGCCCGCTTAGATACCACATCGAAAGAAAGCTCAGGAGAGAAGTGCCCTATTTCTGGCGTGGTATGAGCTACTACCGGAGTCATGATAATATCATACGGCTCAAAAAGTTTTTCGGTATCAGCACCCACTTTGCGCAGCAGCCGGATACTGCCCGGCAATTTCATTTTGTTGTTCTTAAAGGTGTTGCTAAGCCCCAGGGTAAATGGTTCCAGAACTTCATGATTTACTTTTGTTCCCAGCAAAAGTTTTCCGTGATGGCTTACCATGTAAGCCAGAAAACCGTAATAAAGCAGGTAGTGCTGAGTCATGGCATCCACATCAACAGGAATTTTCTGCTGCTCAACAGTATGCCCGAGCTGGCGCAGCAGTTGTGCTGTTTCATTTTGCACGCGCTCGGTTTCTGCATCCTGGCGCCCACCTGTGCCCGCGGGCGGATTTTCGAAAAATACAATGCGCAGCCTTTTCTTCGAAGGTCGGCTTACATGGTTCAGTTGCGGCAGTTTCGGGTTTTTGTAAAACTTTTCAGCCGCGGCAAAAAATGCTGCGGTGTCGCGCACCGTTCGCGTCAGCACACCCTCGTAAACAATTTGCAAAGGCATAAGTTGCGAGCCATCCATGGGTACTAACCGGTGGCGGGTTGGTTTTAAGCCCACCAGCCCGCAGCAGGCAGCCGGAATGCGTATGGAGCCTGCGCCATCATTTGCCGTAGCAATAGGAACAACACCGCTTGCTACCAAGGCAGCCGAGCCGGATGATGAGCCCCCGGTGGTGTAGTCGGTGTTCCATGGGTTGCGGGTAATGCCCCAGCGTTCGTTTTCGGTGCTGCATATTAATCCGAACTCCGGCAGGGTGCTTTTACCTAAACTGTTTGTGCCGGTAGAAAGAAACTGGTTGACGTAGCGGCTGTTCTTCTTCGCAATTTTTGAACTGAACGAACCAGTGCCCAATTGCGTGGGGTAACCTTTAATGTTTTCATTGTCTTTAATAAAAGAAGGAACACCATACAGCTCACCGCCTTTAACTAGCGAAGAATGATTGCGCGCATCGGCATACGTTTTTACAGCAATGGCGTTCAAATCAGCGTTTGCTTTTTCAGCACGCGCTATGGCGGCTTCGGTGGCTTCAGCTACCGATATTTCTTTTTTAGCAATAGCTTCTGCAATAGCTACTGCATCCATATTCCCTAAAGCATCATTTGTAAATGCGCTGACGTGTTTCCCCATATATGCGGTTTAATTAAGGGACGTGAAAGTAAGCAGGAGATTGTTGAATACAACATCTTTGAAAATTATTTCTCCGCTTTTTATAAGAATTATAAATAGAGGCGGGAAATTTATCTCATCTGCGTTAAGTGGAAAAACTGTTATTAAAATCCCGAAACGTGAGCGACTAAATCACGAATTGAAAAATACTTTCGCGCCATCAATCTCAACACCATGCGCAGGAAAATCAAATCAGCTCTCATTTCGGTTTATTATAAAGACAAACTCGACCTCGTGGTAAATGAACTCGCCAAACTCGGGGTTACCATTTACAGCACAGGCGGCACTCAAACCTTTATTGAAGCGCTGGGGGTAAAAGTAACTGCCGTGGAAGAGCTTACCTCCTACCCATCTATTTTAGGCGGGCGGGTAAAAACCCTTCACCCCAAAGTTTTCGGAGGCATTTTGGGGCGAAGGGAAAACGAAGGCGACCGGCAGGAAATGAAACAATTTGAAATACCTGAAATTGACCTGGTGATTGTTGACCTTTACCCCTTTGAAGAAACCGTAAAAGCCGGGAAAAACGAAGAAGATATTATCGAGAAAATTGACATCGGGGGAATTTCGCTTATCCGTGCAGCGGCTAAGAACTTTAACGACACCCTGATTATCGCTTCGAAAAATGATTACGAAACCCTGCTGGAACTGCTGCAAACCAAGCAGGGCGAAACCGATTTGGAAGACCGCAAGAAGTTTGCCGCCAAAGGATTCATGATTTCATCGCACTACGACACGCTTATTTTCGACTACTTCAACCGCGATTTCAAATCAGAGGTGTTTAAGAAAAGCATTCTCAAAGGTAAAAGCCTTCGCTATGGCGAAAACCCCCACCAGAAAGGAATTTTCTATGGCAACCTGAACGAGATTTTTGAAATCCTCAACGGCAAAGAGCTTTCCTATAATAACTTAGTGGATGTAGATGCTTCCATAAACTTAGTTGCTGAATTCACGGAGCCCACCGTTGCCATTATCAAGCATACCAACAGTTGCGGGCTCGCTTCGCGCGATAACATTTGCGAAGCCTACAAAGCCTCCTTCACCTGCGATACTACTTCGGCTTTCGGAGGCGTAATTGCTGTAAACCGAAAGGTTGATTTGGCTACGGCTAATGAAATGAACCCGCTCTTCTTTGAGGTTTTAACCGCCCCTGATTTTGACGAAGATGCCCTGGCGGTATTAAAAAGCAAGAAGAACAGAATCTTACTAAAACAAAATTCCAAACTCCAAACTCTAAACTCTAAGCAATTCAAAAGTTTGCTGAACGGGGTGCTGGTGCAGGATATTGACTCAACGGCTGAAAAGAAAGACTCTTTTAAAACAGTAACCACAAAGCCTCCTTCCGCCTATGAAATTTCCGACCTGGAGTTTGCCATTGTAGCTGTAAAGCATTTAAAAAGCAACGGTATTGCCCTGGTAAAAAACAAGCAGCTTATTGGCAGCAACTGCGGGCAAACTTCGCGGGTTGACGCTCTGCAAAATGCTATCCGCAAGGCAAAGGAGTTTGGCTTTGATTTAAAGGGGGCAGTAATGGCAAGCGATGCGTTTTTCCCTTTTCCCGATTGCGTAAATATTGCCCATGAAGCGGGCATAACTGCCATAGCCCAGCCCGGAGGCAGTATTAAAGACCAGGACTCGGTTGATGCCGCCAACAAAAACGGGCAGGGTATGGTATTTACCGGGGTCCGACACTTTAAGCATTAAAAAAATTATTCCTGTACAACAGAATAATTTCTGTTGAAAAGTTACGTTTACTCTCTTAAGATTTTCTCTACTTTGCCCGCAATTCAAAAACCCGCTCAAACAACCAAAGCATGGCTTTGTTTAATTTTTTAACGCAGGAAATTGCCATAGACCTTGGCACTGCAAACACACTGATTATTCATAACGATAAAGTGGTTGTGGACCAGCCCTCAATTGTAGCCATTGACCGGAGGACGGACAAAGTAATTGCGGTTGGAGCACGCGCTATGCAGATGCACGAAAAAACGCACGAGAATATTAAAACTGTTCGTCCGTTGCGCGATGGAGTAATTGCCGATTTCAAAGCCGCTGAAAGCATGATTCGTGAAATGATAAACATGATTTATGCCGTCAAAAAACCTTTTTTTCCCCCACGCTATAAAATGGTGATTTGTATTCCTTCCGGAATTACCGAAGTGGAAAAACGCGCGGTGAAAGATTCGGCAGAGCAGGCCGGTGGCGAAAATGTAAAAATGATTCACGAACCTATGGCTGCCGCTATCGGAATAGGAATTGATGTGGAAGAGCCGAACGGAAACATGATTATTGATATTGGCGGAGGAACTACCGAAATTGCTGTAATTGCTCTTTCCGGAATTGTATGCGACCAGTCTATTCGTGTTGCCGGTGATGAATTTACACTTGATATAGTTGATTACATGCGCAGACAGCATAATATGCTTATTGGCGAACGCACAGCTGAAATGATAAAAATAAATGTAGGCTCCGCGCTTACGGATATTGATAACCCGCCTGACGATTACCCGGTAAACGGCAGAGATTTGATGACCGGCATTCCGAAACAGATTATTGTTTCCTACTCGGAAATTGCTCATGCTATTGATAAATCCATTTCAAAAATTGAAGAAGCGATTCTGAAAGCGCTTGAAACCACCCCGCCCGAATTAGCAGCTGATATTTTTAAAACAGGATTATACCTGACCGGTGGCGGAGCTTTGCTGCGCGGATTGGATAAGCGCATCGGGCAAAAAACAAAACTGCCGGTGCATGTGGCTGAAGACCCGTTGCGTGCGGTGGTTCGAGGAACAGGAATTGCACTCAAGAATATTCACCGGTTCACTTTCCTGATGGATGATTGAAATTAGTTGACAGTTGACAGTTCACGGCTGACAGTAATGCACTTTTGTATTTACCGCGAACTGTGAACTGCGAACTGTAAACTTTATAAAGTGTATAACCTCTTCCGATTTTTTGTCCGTTATCATCTTTTCTTTCTCTTCTTACTGCTCGAAATTTTTTGTTTTTATCTCATTTATCAGAACAAACAATACAACCGGGTGATGTATTTGAATACCGCCAATCAGATAAGCGGGAAAGTTTATTCACTCTATACCAATGCCGGTAACTATTTATACCTGCGAAGGTTCAGCGACAGCTTAGTGGAAGAGAATGCAAAATTACGTGCCCAGCTTTATGAATCGAAGTATGACAACCGGATTGATTCGGGAATATTGACCGATTCTTCGGCAAAAACGGTTCAGCAGTACAACTACATAACCGCGCGGGTGATTAAAAACTCCGTAAACAAAGCAACCAACCTTATTTACCTTGACCGCGGAAAGCTTCAAGGGGTAAATAGGGAAATGGGTGTGATTAGCCCTACCGGTATTGTCGGAAAAATTGTGAGCGTAACTGATAATTACAGCGTTGCGGTTAGTGTGCTGAGCAGAGATTATGTTAGCGCCAAATTCAGAAAGAATGAATTTTTCGGAAATGTAAAGTGGAACGGGACTAACACATCTACAGCCTCCTTTGAAAATATCCCGAAGCATGTACCAGTGAGTGTGGGAGATACCGTGGTAACCAGCGGGTTCTCGCAAATGTATCCGCGAAATATTATGATTGGCACTGTAAAAGAGGTAGGCGCCCAACCCGACAAGAATTTTCTCGACATTACCATCCATCTTTCAACCAGCTTCGGAAGCTTAAATTATGTGTACATAGTGAACAATCTCCGGAAATCAGAAATTCAGGCACTCGACAGTTTAGCCGCCAAACATGATTAACCAGATTCCCCTCAACCTCTTTCGGTTCTTCTTATTGCTGTTTGCTCAAATTCTTTTTTTCAGCAACATCAATTTCAGTTCTTTCATCAACCCGTATGTTTTCCCGCTTTTCATCTTGCTTCTGCCATTTGAAACGCCAAGATGGCTTTTGATGTTCATTGGTTTCTTATCCGGTCTTGCGTTAGATTACTTTCTGGGCTCCCTGGGAATGCATGCTGCAGCTTGTCTGCTTATAGGTTACATGCGCCCTGCACTTATCAATATAATTACACCTAAAGGTACGGAATTTGAAATCAGCCCGAATATTTTTGCACAGGGTGTAACATGGTTTATCGTTTACACGGGTATCTCTATGTTTATTTACCTCACTTTCTATTTTTTTATTGAAGCCGCTACATTCCTGAATTTCTTTTTGATGCTCCTAAAAATACTTTTGAGCGTAACAGCATCTGTTATCTTCATGCTTATTTTTCTGCTCCTGTTTTCTGCCCGCAAGAAAAGGAGGTTTGCTTAATGCAGCTTTGTGAGTAAAGATTTATTCAAAAACCGGTACCATGTAATCCGCATCATCTTTATTGGTTTTGCACTAATTTTCATCACCCGCTTGTTTTACCTGCAGGTAATCAGCCGGAAATATGTGGCGCTCGCCATCAACAATGCTATTAAAGAAATTGACGTTTACCCTACCCGCGGGATGATTTATGACCGCAATGGCGAACTGGTTGTATTTAACGAGGCCATCTACGATTTAATGGTTACACCTTACGAAACAAAAAAAGCCAAGGGGTTTGATACCCTTAAGCTTTGCGAACTTTTAGGAATTACAAGGCAAGATGTCCTTAACCGGTTTGAGAAAATGAAAAAGGTAAAAGGCTATGCCCGAATTCCGAATGCTTTTGCGAAACAGCTATCGTTGAAAGACTACTCGCGGCTGCAGGAATATATGTACCTCTTTCCCGGTTTTTACGGACAGGTTAGAACTGTGCGGAAATACCCGCATCGCGTTGCGGCAACTATTCTCGGTGATATCGGTGAAGTGGACGATAGACAGATCGAAGCCTCAAGGGGATATTATAAGCCAGGTGATTACGTGGGCAAAAGCGGCATTGAAAAAGTATATGAAAAAGAACTTGGCGGGAGGAGGGGGAAAAAACTTTCATACTTTGATGTAAACGGTCGCGAAGTAGGAAGTGTAAGCAACGGTGAATTCGATACACTGGCAATTTCGGGAGATAATGTAATTACTACTCTCGATATTATGCTTCAGGAATATGCCGAAAGGTTAATGCAGAACAAAAAAGGAAGCATTGTTGCCATTGAGCCTGCAACAGGTGAAATTCTTACACTCGTCAGCAGCCCGGGTTACGACCCGAACTTGCTGTGCGGAGCAGTTCGTGGAGAAAATTTCAAGAAGTTAGTTACTGACTCTTTGCTGCCACTTTACTCGCGACCCACACTTGCCACGTATCCCCCCGGTTCAGCGTTTAAGCCTATTGTTGGTTTAATAGCCTTAAATGAAGGCGTACAAGGAGTTGAGTACACTGTTCCCTGTAATGGTGTTTATTTGTTTGCCGGGCTTACATTGCACTGTTCTCATAGACATCCGTGGGCAACAAACATTCAATACGGGTTGCAGCAATCCTGCAATCCCTATTTCTGGCAAACCTTCAGAAATACTATTGAAAACCGAAAGTATGAGAGAATTCAGGATATTTACAGTAAGTGGGTTAAGTACTGTAACAGTTTCGGACTCGGAGTTAAAACCGGAGTTGATTTACCCAGCGAGGTAAGTGGAAATATACCTTCGGTAAAATATTTCAACAAACTATACGGAGAAAAGGGCTGGCATTCGTCAACCATTATTTCACTTGGAATTGGTCAGGGAGAAATTCTGGTGACACCCATTCAAATGGCAAATATGTTTGCATGTATAGCCAACAAAGGATTTTACATTACACCTCATATTGTAAAAAAAATTACCGACCCGCTTACCAATAAAGATGTTACTCACAAGTATGAAACACATCGGGCTTTAGTGGATAAAAAACATTTTGAACCTGTTGTTGAAGGTCTTTTTCAGGTGGTGGAAGCTGGAACTGCCCGCTCCGCTCGTGTTGAGGGAATAACTTTTTGCGGAAAAACAGGAACAGCACAGAACCCGCACGGAGACAACCACTCCATGTTTGCGGGCTTTGCACCAAAAGACACGCCCAGGATTGCCATTGCCGTTGTTGTAGAAAACGGTGGTTATGGTTCAGAGTTTGCCGCTCCTATTGCCAGTTTAATTGTTGAAAAATACCTGAACGATACTATTCAGAATAAGAGGGTTCCGTTACAGCAAAAAATGTTCGATGGAAATTTGCTCAATAAATATGGGGTGAAAACAAACAAGTCAGCTGCATTAAGTATCGGAGGAGATGAATGAAATAAATGACTAAAGGGGCTCGTAAACAGGAATCGCTTACAGGAAATGTTGACTGGGTCACAGTAATACTCTACTCCATCTTGGTTCTTTTCGGATGGCTGGTAATTTATTCTGCATCAGCTGGTAGCACAGAAAAAGGAATTTTTGATTCAAGCATTCCCAGCGGTAAACAATTTCAATGGATGATTGCCTGTGTATTTGTTGCGTTTTTTATTTTGCTGTTAGATTCCCGGTTTTTCGTAACGTTTTCATATCCCATTTTCATTTTTGTTTTACTGCTTGTAATTTCAGTAATGTTTATTGGAGTTTCAATCAATAATCAGAAAAACTGGATTCGGCTCGGCTCATTTACTATGCAGCCTTCGGAGTTTGCCAAGTTTGCTGTTGCACTTGCTCTTTCAAAATTTTTATCGGGATTAAATATTGATATCCGAAAATGGAAGTATAAAATCCAGGCATTTGCTTTTATAGCAATTCCAATGCTCATTGTTTTAGTTCAGGGAGATGCCGGCTCTGCTATTGTGTTTATCGCCTTGTCGCTTGTCTTGTTCCGTGAAGGATTGGAATCTTATTTTCTGATTATCGGGGCATCCGTTATTGTGCTTGGAGTATTGGCGCTTATTGTTTCAAAATACATTTTAGTCGCAACTCTTTTCGGAATAGCAATTGTTGTTATCTATTTCTTACGGAAAAACAAAAAGATGATTGGACTTGTGTTCGGCCTCTATATGCTTTCTTCCATTTTTGTTTTTTCTGTTGACTATGCTTTCAACAAGTTGAAACCCCACCAACAAGACAGGATAAACGTATTACTTGGAAAACAAGTTCAGGAAGGGAAAGACTGGAATATCAAACAATCTATCATAGCTATCGGTTCGGGTGGATTTCTGGGAAAAGGGTATTTAAACGGAACTCAAACGAAACTAAAATTTGTTCCCGAGCAAAGCACAGATTTTATTTTCAGTTCTGTCGGTGAGGAGTTTGGATTCATCGGGTGCTTTCTTGCGATTGCGGTCTTCATGGGTTTATTTTATCGTGTTCTTTTTTTAGCAGAGCGACAACGCTCTAAATTCAGCAGGGTGTTTGGATACTGTGTGGCAAGCATTCTCTTCTTTCATTTTCTGATAAATGTAGGTATGGTGATAGGAGTAGCCCCGGTTATCGGAATACCGCTTCCATTTATAAGTTATGGCGGCTCTGCACTTCTCTCTTTTACGGTTTTGCTTTTTATTTTTTTACGGCTCGATACTCAACGGTTTGATGTAATGAGATAAATAAGGATGGACAATAATTACTGTACCACTATATTTGTCTATACAATTATTTCATTTACATTTGCCCAGCTATGGCAAGTATTGAGGAGGAAATCAGGCAGCAAAAGAAATTTGACTCAGAGCATGAAAAGGCTGCTATAAATATCCTTTTTACAAGTAGTTGGCTGTACAATATTAATGCCGCACGTTTTAAAAAATTTGAAATTACACCTGAACAATATAACGTCCTCCGTATTCTCCGCGGTTCGTACCCTAACCCTTTAATGCTAGGAGATATTACCTGCCGAATGCTGGATAAGAGTAGCAATGCAACCCGGCTGGTAGAAAAACTTCGTCAGAAAGGATATGTAAAGCGTGAACTTTGCCCTACCAATCGAAGACAGGTAGATATAGTTATTACAGAAAAAGGACTTTCACTTCTTACCAAGATTGATAACGAAGCCGAAGACTGGTATAATAACCTGAAGAACATTACTAAATCCGAAGCACATGAATTGAACAGGATTTTAGATAAGTTAAGAAAATAAAAAATTTGTCCAAATATTTGTATATACAAATATTGTTTTTACTTTTGTTGTTGAAAATAACATTTATAATCCAAAAAATTAAATCAAAATGAGTACAAAAACAATTTCTAAATGGTCCATTGACCCCATTCACAGTGAAATTTATTTTAAAGTAAAACACTTGATGATTAACACAGTGACCGGCAGCTTCAGAAAATTTGACGCAGCGCTTGAAACTTCATCAGAAGATTTAACTGATGCAAAAATCACTTTCAGTGCCGACATATCTTCGATAGATACCGGAATGGAAATGCGCGACAATCATTTGAAAAGTGCTGACTTTTTTCATGCCGAAGAACATCCTGAGTTAAAGTTTGTTTCTGCAGTGTTCACAAAAACGGGAGATGATACATACAAGCTAAAAGGTGATTTAACTATTCGGAATGTAACTAAGCCTGTTGAATTGGATGTGGTGTATGGCGGCAAAATGGTTGACTTCTATGGCAACACAAAAGCCGGTTTTGAAATTGAAGGAAAACTGAAAAGAAAGGAATTCGGCTTAAATTGGGACGCAGTTACTGAAGCTGGAGGTGTAGTAGTAAGCAATGAAGTGAAATTAGTGATGAACGTACAGATGCAGCTGAACAAATAACTTGTTTGCCTGCTTTAACTCGTCCACTTTGTATTTAAATAACAATCCCGTGAAAAAACAAATTGAAAAGATTATATCTCCTCCCGCTCCCCACATGGTGGGTGATGGATTTCGTGTGCATAATTTCTTTCCTCATGCTTTGAATGATTTACATCGCATGAGTCCGTTCTTTATGATGGATTACAATGCGAAAATTGAGTTTCCTCCGTCTGAGCATCAGCGTGGGGTGGGTGTACATCCTCACCGCGGCTTCGAAACGGTAACGCTTGCTTATCATGGAAGAGTGGCGCACCATGACAGTGCCGGAAACAGCGGAGTAATTGGCGAAGGCGATGTGCAGTGGATGACTGCTGCCGCAGGCGTGCTTCACAAAGAATATCATGAAAAGGAATTTGCCCGTAAAGGAGGAGCATTTCAAATGGTGCAGTTATGGGTAAACCTTCCCGCAAAGGATAAAATGAGCAAACCCAAATACCAGGGCATTACTTCTGAGCAAATGGGGAAATATTATTTACCCGATAACAAAGGAAGAGTTGATGTAGTTGCCGGACAATTTAAAGAGGTGAAAGGAGCAGCCTCAACCTTCACTCCTATGCATGTTTACAATTTGTACCTGAATGCAGGAGCAAAACTTGATTTTGAGTTGCCGGAAAATTACAACACAGGAATTTTAGTAGTGGAGGGAGTAGTAAAAGTAAATGGAGAAACAGTCAAACAAGACCATTTTGCGCTTTTCAAAAATGAAGGAACTGAAATTATTGTGGAAACAATTAGCGGTGCAGTAGCCTTGTTGCTGAGCGGGGAACCTATTAACGAACCTATTGTTGCTTACGGCCCCTTTCTGATGAATACGAAAGAGGAAATCATTCAGGCGTATGATGATGTGAATAACGGAAAGTTCGGAACTTTGGAAGATTAAAATCAGTATGAGAATTACCATAATTGCCGGAAGTCCTCGTACGGAAAGCGTAACTGTTCGGGTTGCATATTTTCTGAGTGGTTTTTTTAAAGAAAAATTCCCCCGTCATGAGTTCAATTTGGTCGAACTTCGGAAACATCCGGTGCCGATGATTCAGAAAGTATGGTCGAAGCCGGGCGATGTTCCCGGTGAGTTCAAAGAACTGGCAAAAACAATTACTGAAAGCGATGCATTTGTACTGGTTACGCCCGAGTACAACGGCAGCATGTCATCTGCACTCCGCAATTTGTTCGACCACTTTCCGAAACAAACAAAAAAGACTTTCGGCATTGTAAGTGCCTCTGAAGGGGCTATGGGCGGAATCCGCGCAGCCGTAGGTATGCAGAATCAAATCTGCGGTTGGTTTGGGATACCTTGCCCGAATATGCTCATTGTTCCGGCTATGGCTCAAAAATTTGATGCGGAAGGAAACCTGCTCGAAGAAAAATTTCTGAACAACATTATGACCTTCACCAACGAGTTTATCTGGCTGGCGGAAGCGGTTCATGCAAAAAAAACATCTCACTAAAAAATAATTCTATGATTAAGAAAATTCTTTCAACCAGTGTTTCGGATACTCAAATCAATATTGCCCTACTTATTCTCCGCGTTACAGTTGGTGTGCTGATGGCTCACCACGGTTATCAGAAATTTTCAAACTTTTCTTCCATTGAGCCGAAGTTTATGGAGTTTATGGGTTTAAGTAAATCTGTTTCGCTGGGTTTGGTAGTTTTCTCTGAGCTTTTCTGCTCCCTGTTTTTGATTGCCGGCTTTCTGACCAGGTTTGCCCTTGTGCCGCTGGCAATTACTATGGTGGTAGCTGCGTTTAAAGCCCATAGCGGAGAAATTTTTGGCGCTGGCGAAACCGCCTTTCTGTTTCTGGCTGTTTACTTGACGCTTCTATTAAAAGGTGCCGGTAAATACAGTGTAGATAATTTATTGTTCAACAAGGAGTAGAGGTGCAGCGCAGCCGTTTCATAAAAAACTCCTTTCTCGGAATACTGTCTATGTCATCATTAAAGGAACTGCATAAATTTTCAGAAGAACTTCCAAAAGAAGATTCAAAAATGCCTTTGCTCTTCATTGGACATGGTTCACCCATGAATGCCATTGAGGACAATGAATTTTCGCTGCGCTGGGAAAAGATGGGGAAGGAAATTCCCCACCCTCAGGCTGTGCTATGTATCAGTGCACACTGGCTCACCCGCGGAACACATGTTACAGCAATGGAACAACCCAAAACAATTCACGATTTCGGGGGATTTCCGAAAGCATTGTTCGATGTGCAATATCCCGCACCGGGAAACCCCGTGCTGGCGGGTGAAGTAAAAGAGTTGGTGAAGTCAACCCATGTTGGTTTGAATCATGATTGGGGACTCGACCACGGAACGTGGAGCGTAGTAAAACGAATGTATCCCGATGCAAAGATACCGGTGCTTCAATTCAGCATTGATTACGCAAAACCTGCGCAATACCATTTCGATTTGGCGAAAGAACTTTCCGCTTTGCGGAAAAAAGGCGTGCTGATTATCGGTAGCGGCAATATGGTTCATAACCTCGGCATGGTGGCATGGGACAAACTCGGAGAAAAAGAATTTGGCTTTGACTGGACTATTGAGATGAACGAAAAGCTGAAGAAAAATATTTCGGAGCGCAATTACCAATCGCTGATTAACTACGAAACACTTGGCGCTGCGGCTAAACTTGCTATTCCTACACCCGACCACTATTACCCTATGATTTATACACTCGGGCTGATTGAAAAGAATGAAGATATCTCCTTCTTCAACGATAAAGCGGTAGGCGGCTCGCTGACCATGACCTCTTTTAGAACAGTTTAAATACTTTTGCAGTATATAAAACCTGCAATGAGTTTAGGAAAATGGTTTTCTATTGCAAAGAGAAAATTGCTTCCGTTCAAAGAAGTTACCAAAGAATACACCAACGGTGAAGTAACCATTGTTTGGAAAAACGCCCTTTGTCAAAACTCTGAAAACTGCGTTAAGGGTTTGCCTGAAGTATTCAACTCATTAGACCTGCCCTGGATAAAACCCGAAAATTCAACCACCCAAAAAATAATAGCACAGGTAAAAAAGTGTCCGAGCGGAGCGCTGAGCTTTTATATGAACACAGACAAAAAATAACATGAAGCACATCTACACCACCCTTATTTTTTTACAAATCAGTTTGCTTGCACTTTCGTCACAAACCCGCAAAGTCCTGCTCATTGGAATTGACGGTGTCCGGAGCGATGCGTTTCTCCAGGCAAATACTCCGAACATGGATGCCTTGCTGGCGAATGCCACCTACACTTTTGATTCCTGGCATACCGGTATAACCATCAGCGGACCGTCATGGTCAACCATTCTTACCGGTGTAAACTGGAACAAACACCTGGTAACCGGTAATAGTTTTTCCGCAACCAATTTCAGCCAGTATCCGCCCTTTCCTGCACTGGCAAAACAACACAAGCCGAATTTGCATTGTTCGATAGTGGCAGAATGGCATCCGCTGATTGATAACATTACCAATGCCCTGTGGGACCATGCGGTAAAAGTTCCTGACGGAAGCAACTGGCCTACTGCCGACTCAGCCGTTATTGAAATTCAGGTACCGGATATTGACCTGCTGTTTGCCTATTTCGACAAAGTGGATTTAACCGGTCATTCCTCAACCTTCTCAACCCTCAATTCAAATTACATTAACGCTATTCAGGATGTGGATTCGGCTGTCGGAAAAATTCTGAATGCGCTGTACGCGCGCCCCACCTATGGCAGCGAAGACTGGCTGATACTGGTAATAACCGACCACGGTGGAATTTTTTTCGGGCATGGAGGCAACACTGCCGATGAGCGCCACATCTGGTGGATTGCTTCGGGCAGCGCTGTGGCTCATCAGCAAATCAGCAAACCTGACCCGGGCACCTACAATTGCAACTTTAACAGCACTTTCAATAATAGTTGTGTCAATGACAGTTTGCTGAAACAATCACCGGTTCAGGCTGATATTGCGGTTACCGCACTCCATCATTTGATTTACGATTCGGGCGTAAACCCCGAAACCAACTCATCGTGGAACCTGGACGGCAAATCGTGGCTGCTGAACTCAACCGGTATTCATGAAACCGGTGAAGATTTTATTTCTGTTTATCCTAATCCCGCTTCACAATCCGTTACCATTTCGGGGGCTGCAGATGAGTTTGCCGTATTCGACATTGCCGGAAGGGAAATTAATAACCTGAATATTACCCGTACATCTGCCGGAATAAACCTGGGCGTTTCATCGCTTGCCAACGGCACCTACTTTTTACATACCCGTTCCGGAGAAAAATTTCGGATAAAGAAGTTTGAGGTGCTGAAATAATGTTGGATTTACCGGAGTATAACCCGGCTTACTCAGCGGAACAGAGTGTTTCTAAGGCGTTGTCATGTTGAGCGGAGTTTACGGAGTGAAACAACTTGTATTGGGGTTAAATACAAGTTCCTTCGTTTTGCAGTGCCAAAACCCGGGATGACAATAGCGCTGTTACACTAATGCTTCGATAAACTCAGCACATCTTGTTTCGGTGCAGCGCAAAAAAAACCCTGCGAAAACAGGGTTTTGAATTTATCTTGCGGCTTGCATCGCAAACCCCTGCCCCTAAAAGGGTAACCTGCGCCATGCATGGGTTGCGGTTCCCCCTTTAGGGGTTAGGGGGTCGCAGCTATTTTACGGCTGCAACTGGGTAAACGTAAGTTTGTAATGAGCGGTACTGCCGGTGGTGTTTTGAACGTTTAGTTTTGTTTTTACTCCCTCTTCGTAACCCAGCAGGATGGCAAACTCGGCCATAGAAATGGTGGTGGTATCGTCAGAACGCTCGTAAAAAGTGCCACCGGGGGCATCACCGGCATTGGCGGCAAAGTAATACTTGAGCGTACCGGTGGTTTCAAAAATAACCTGCGAGGCAGGTGTGGGGTTGATGTCGCCTAAGGGGATATGGGTAACGAGGGCGGGACCGGCATCGCCTTCAACTATCAGCTGGGTGGTGCTGCTGCTGGTGGGTGCATCGTCAATGCCGCGGTTGCCATTGTATTCATCGAGCAGTTCCTGGTCGGCAGTGCCCTGCAATACGCGCATTTGAGGGTCGAGGTTTTCGTATAATAAATCATCGGTGTCGCGCATCAGCGCATCTACTTTTTTGCCCTGCGCGCCTTTGGCGCTTACCTTGCGCTTGGGCAATTCAAGAATGGCCAGATACTGCTGTGCTTTTAAATTAAGATTGCTTACATCGGTAGTAGTAATGCCGTGAGGCGCCAAAGCGGCACCGCCTGCACCGGCTGCGTTGGCAAGGCGGAAAACCTGCATAGCCATGGTATAAGCCACGGTATCGTGTGCGCGGGTAAACTCAGAGGGGTTAAAAAATATTTCGTTCTGGCTGCCGCTGTCGCCCAGCAATTTGTAATACGCTGCACCGCCTCCGCTTATGCGCAATGCCAGCGTGGTCATTTCATCGCGCAGGGTTTGCTTGGCTTCGGTGTAGCCGGTGGTATCGGCTGTAGCCAGCGCATCGGCTTCAAAGATGGCGGCTATCAAATCGTCCAAACTGGTTTTGTAAGTGGTAATAATGCTGAAAAGAGCGGTGAGTACCGTTAACTTTTCGGTGAGAAACTGCTGCACTTTTAAGTACATACTCACCTTGGCTTCCTGATTACTGTTCATGTTTTTTGGTTTTAGACCTCATCTGCCCTGCGGGCATCTTCTCCAACAGGAGAAGAAAAAGCGGAACAAATTCAGTCGGTTAAAAAATTAATAACCCGAAGCTAAACAGGCGCGGGTTTACCGGTGCAGGTGGCGGGCAAAACCTTCAGAAAAAGTGTTGCCGGCATCTTTTTATTACAAAAAATATCTATTGAATGAACGCGTGATATAATTGAACGCACGCTCGTTTAGGTTGAATGAACATTAGTTAAGGTTGAATGAACGCACATCACTATTGAATGAACGTTAGTTAAGGTTGAATGAACGCGCGTTATAATTGAACGCACACGCGTATAGGTTGAGTGAATATGAATACAGATAGAGTGAACAGGCG
>CAZWAD010000002.1:78931-278589 GCA_964631835.1 uncultured Chitinophaga sp. | reverse complement strand
CATCACCAATACGTTCTTTTCGTTGGCGGTCAGGATTAGTGTTTCCATGGTTTTTTGTTTTTGCATAGCCGCAAAGAACAAGGCTGAAAAAAAAACAATCCCGCTGTTTCCAGCGGGACTGAATAGTGCTTGCACAGGTTCTCGGCTGGCTATAGGTTCGGTGCAAAAATATACCTGCCACCCCCTAATTTCCAAAAAAGAATTGTCATAGTTTTGTCATATTTTATATGTTATTCTAAACAAAAGCCCCGCGGGGAGTATCCTGCAGGGCTTTGTAGTTGCTGAAAGCCAAAGGCGCTGTTATTTCTTCTTCAGCTCGTCAACTTGCTGTTGAAGTTGTTCAATAAGCGCTTGTTGTTCCTGTATGGCTTTGGTAAGCACCGGAATCATACCAACATAGTTTACAGATTTGAACTCAAACAGTTTATCGGGGTTCATCAATTTGTCATAAGTTTCAACCACAAGTTCCGGATAAACCTGTTCCAGGTTCTGAGCCATAAAGCCGAGTTGAGCTCCTTTAGCCAGATTCATTTTGCTGTACTCATTTTTAAAATTAAAAGTACTCGGTTCCAGAAGCATTACTTTACCCAGGGCATTGGTCATAGGCTTGATATTTTCTTTCAGCCGCTCATCTGAAGGGCCGCTAAGTACGCCCGAGTAGTAAACATTACCTGCAAAATGACCAGCCCAGCCCGAAGAACTTACACCTGATATTCCATAAGCCGAAGAACCCACACTGGCAGTTCCGGTAATTCCGTTTCCGTTCGTAATAGTGCAGGTGCCGTTAATTACATACGCAGCGCTGGTACCGGTTACATTCAGCCCGTTAGCCATAGTAACCAGGTTCGAAAAATAGCCATCGCCAACTACCGTTAGCCTATATGCAGGTGTGGTGGTTCCTATACCCACATTGCCACCCGGGACAATACGCATTACCTCAGTAGGTCCCGCACCTATACCAAAACGGAGCGGTGCATTTCGTGTATTGCCAATCATAAATCCAAGGGATGACTGTCCGAAATTACCCATCAGATAGCCGAGCCTTGTAGTCGGAGTGCCGCCACCCGGGCCAATCTGAAAAGTAAAGTTATCGGCAGTTTGAGTTCCATCTTCGCTCCAAACAGAATATACTTCATTCCCCGTTCCCTTCACCGTAAACCTGTATCCGGGTGTAGTTGTTCCAATACCTACATTGCCGTTCTGCAGCGACATTACATCTACAAAAGCCGGACCCGATGTAATGGTTTGAAAGGTAGTAGTAGCCGAAGTGTAATTATTGTTCTGGTAGGTAGCATAAACCCGCCCCGCAGGACCTACGGCAGATGATTGTGCATTGGCATTAAATAAAATTGCTGCGTAGGTCGGGCTGCCATAGTTGGAGTTAGCTTCAATAACCAACTGTGATGCAAGGGTGCTGGTGTTGGCGTTCACGATGTGCAGTTTCTCGGTGGGCGATGAGGTGCCAATACCTACATTACCGGTACCGGTAATGCGCACCCATTCGTTGGTCATCACCAAACTGTTGTCGGCAATGCTGCCTATCTGCAAATCGTTTTTAAAACCCAGCTCACCGTTGTCAATGCCACCGGGCAAAAGACCGAGGCGCGCCCTTCCCACAGCTCCGGCATCAATAGCCATGCCCACATTGGTGCTTTCCGAAAAAATATGAAGAAGCTGGGCAGGCAAAGCAGTGCCTATGCCTACACTGCCCGAACCGCTTATCCGCATCCGTTCCGTGTCATCTGTCCCCAAAATGAGCGCATTTGGGCTTGCATTTTTCAAAATAAAATCATTCGCAGCGCTTGTAGGAATCCAGTCTCCCGCACTTCCGGCAATCACCAGGTTGCCGATATTATCAACGGTATTAAAAAAGCTGATACCCATTCTATCACCCGGGGTTACGGGTTGCAAGTAAATACCGTCTCCGTCAAACTGAGTATAAATATGCAGGGCCGAAGCAGGGGTCGAATTGCCAATGCCTACATTGCCGCTGTTGGCATTATAAATATCGGTGCCGTTGCTGTTCCAAAAACTTCCGCCCGATGATTTAGCGTACAGCGCATACGGAACGCTGAGCAGTTGCGTAGTGCCCATGTCGGTATAGCTGCTCCCACCGGTAGGGTCCAGTTCTACCTGCATATATTTATCAGCGTCTGCCCAGTCAACAGCAGCAAATGTTCCGCTGATAACATTACCGGTGCCTATGCTTGCGGTAAACAGTCCGAAAGCATTGGTGGTGGCCGTAAGCCGCTCGGAATACACCACTGGTCCGCCAGCCGAGCCATCGTGAATGCTGATGCGTACAGCCACACTTGAATTAACCAGTGGCGCACCGGTGGCATTGCGCGCCACCGCCTGGTAGTTGAAACTTTGAGGCGCCTGGGAGAAACAGTTAGCGGTTGGCAGTTGACAGATGGCAGTAAATACAAGTGCAATAAAGGCGGTGTAACTATTTTTCATGGCAAAATAATTTAAGGTGAAGAAATGTTGGCGAAAGGTAAAAAGTAATTGGAAGAAACAAGAATTGTTGCGGGGGAAAATAAAAGCCCCGCGGGGAGTATCCTGCGGGGCTTTTTTGGCTGCTGGCAGCCAAAGGCGCTGTTATTTCTTCTTCAGCTCGTCAACCTGCTTTTGAAGTTGTTCAATAAGCGCCTGTTGTTCCTGTATGGCTTTGGTAAGCACCGGAATCATGCCGGTATAGTTTATGGCTTTTAATTCAATATCGTTCTCTTCGCGGTTAGTATTCGGGTGAGTTCCTTTTTCTACCAAATCGGGAATTACTTCTTCCAGCTCCTGGGCAATAAAACCGTACTGGCGGAAAGCCGGAAAGTTGAACATAGGATATTCGTCAGCTTTCAGATGATACGAAACGGGGTTCAGTTGCCCGACCAGGGTGAGCGCAGCAGATACCGGTTCAATGTCTTTTTTAAACTTCCGGTCTGATATCAAAGTCCAGGTACCGGTATATCCCCCGCTGCCGTTGCAATATACACCGTAGTTGAAAGTGCCGCCATTAGCCGTGCCAAGCACCCCTGTCCGTGTTCCGGTAGTACCGGTAGCCACGCCATAAACACCATAGGCCGTACCGGTGTAAGTAGTTGCTGCACAAAACCCCTCCACCCCGCGGAACGAGCCTTCGCCAATTACTCCTTCGCCATAGCCCGGGTTGTTGGTTGACTTTCCGTAAACACCAACTCCATTGTTGTTTCCCGGAAGGGTATTTTCGCCAAACACAGCTCTGGAGCCTGCGCTTGTAGTTGCATGAATCCGGTACGAAGGCAAAGCGGTGCCAAATCCGGTATTACCGGTTACTGGGTCCCACGTTGTTGCGGTTACCGGTGTTCCGTTCCCCTCACTGGTCAGCGCCAGGCCTCCGCTGCCGTTAACATAGAACAACCACTCGTAACCGGGCTGATTATAATTGCCCAGCTGCAACTGTGCAGCCGTTGAACCCGGTGCCGAAACAATATGAAACCTCGATTCAGGTGAAACCGTTCCCACTCCCACATATCCATAGTTGTTTTCCCAAAACATAGCGTTAAGGGTACTTCCGTTGCCTTCATTGGCCAGAGTTAAATTACCGGTTCCGTTTACTCTGAATTGCCACTCGAAGTCAGGCTGGTTCGTATTTCCCAACTGCAACTGAGCACCGGGGCTTGGCGATTTGATATGCAGCTTTGATTCGGGGCTGGCAATACCTATGCCCGTATTGCCACTGTTTGAGTTAGAAATATTGTTACCGCTGGCATTCCAAAAGCTGCCGCCCGATGAGTTGGAATAAAAAGCGTACGGAACACTAAGTAGCTGCGCGGTGCCCATGGTGGTGTAACTGTTTCCACCGGTAGGGTCTAAATCCACCTGCATATATTTATCAGCACCCGCCCAGTCAATAGCGGCAAAGGTTCCGCTGATAACATTACCGGTGCCTATGCTTGCGGTAAACAGTCCGAAAGCATTGGTGGTAGCCGTAATCCGTTCAGAATAAACCACCGGTCCGGTGGCTGTGCCGCTATGAATACTCACGCGGATTGCCACGCCCGAATTAACCAGAGGAGCACCGCTGGCGTTGCGCGCCACTGCCTGGTAGTTGAAACTTGGCGGAGCCTGTGCATGCAAGTTGGCTGATGACAGTTGGCTGATGACAGTAAATACAAGTGAAAGCAGAGAATAGTAAGTCTTTTTCATGGCAGTAAGATTTGTATTGAATAAATGTTTGCGAAAGTTAATAAGTAAATTGAAGAAAGAAGAATGAATGGGGTTGAAAATACAAAGCCCCGCGAGGTGTTTCCTGCGGGGCTTTTCTGATAGGCTGATTCTTAGTCGCTGCGCTTTATTTGTTATCGCTTTCGGCTTCGGCTTTTTTCTTGGCGGGTTTGTGGGTTATCTTCAGTTCTTCAGCAGCTTTGTTCAGTTCTATAATAAAAATATCGCCCTGCTTGGCCTGCGAAACAAGAATTTCTTCCGCCAGCGGGTCTTCGACATACTTCTGAATGGCGCGGTGAAGAGGTCGTGCACCAAACTGCGGGTCGTAACCTTTGTCAGCCAGGAAATCTTTGGCTTCGTCCGTCAACTTAATTTCATAGCCGAGTTCTTTCAGGCGCTTGGTTACATCTTTCAGGGCAATGTCAATAATCTTGAAGAGTGAATCTTTTTCGAGCGAGTTGAAGATGGTTACATCATCAATCCTGTTAAGGAACTCAGGCGAAAAAGTTCTCTTCAGCGCCTTGGTAATCACGTTTGAAGCAAATTCATCTTTCTGCTCCTTCTTGGTTTGGGTAGCAAAGCCAACTCCCTGCCCGAAATCTTTCAGGTCGCGGGCGCCAATGTTGGAAGTCATGATAATCAAGGTGTTTTTGAAATCCACCCTTCTTCCGAGGCTGTCGGTGAGTATACCGTCATCAAAAACCTGCAACAGGATATTGAACACATCAGGATGAGCTTTTTCAATTTCGTCCAGAAGAACAACTGAATAGGGTTTGCGCCTTACTTTTTCGGTAAGCTGTCCACCCTCTTCGTAGCCAACATATCCCGGAGGAGCGCCCACAAGCCGTGATACAGAAAACTTTTCCATGTATTCGCTCATGTCTATTCTGATGAGGGCATCTTCCGAGTCGAACAGGTAACGGGCAATAGCTTTTGCCAACTCGGTTTTCCCCACACCGGTAGGTCCAAGGAAGATAAACGTACCAATAGGTTTCCTGGGGTCTTTCAGCCCAACGCGGTTCCGCTGAATGGCTTTCACCACCTTCTTCACCGCCTCATCCTGACCAATCACCGCACCGGTAATTTCAGCGCCCATGTTTACCAGCTTGTTGTTTTCGCTCTGGGCAATTTTGTTCACCGGTATTCCGGTCATCATTGCCACCACTTCTGCAATATCTTCTTCGCTAACCGGGTAATGTTTCACCCGTGACTCATCATCCCACTGTGATTTTGCCTTATCTAATTCTTCAAGCAGCCGCTTTTCGCTGTCGCGAAGGCGTGCAGCTTCTTCATACTTCTGGCTCTTCACGACCTGGTTTTTCTGACTTTTGATTTCTTCTACCTGCCTCTCCAGTTCGAGAATATTTTTCGGAACATGGATATTTTTCAGGTGAACACGTGCGCCCACCTCATCCATTACATCTATGGCTTTGTCGGGAAGGAACCGGTCGGTAATGTATCGGGTTGAAAGCTTTACACAAGCTTCCACCGCTTCTTTGCTGTAATCAACGGTATGGTATTCCTCGTATTTCGATTTGATGTTGTTGAGAATCTGAATGGTTTCTTCGGGCGAAGGCGGGTCAACAATTACCTGCTGGAACCTGCGCGCCAGCGCACCGTCTTTTTCAATATATTGGCGGTATTCATCAAGCGTTGAAGCGCCAATGCACTGCAATTCGCCTCTTGCCAAAGCTGGTTTGAAAATATTAGAAGCATCAAGCGAACCGGTTGCTCCTCCCGCACCAACAATGGTATGGATTTCGTCAATAAACAAAATCACATCGCGGTTTTTTTCCAGTTCGTTCATAATGGCTTTCATGCGCTCTTCAAACTGCCCTCGGTATTTAGTTCCGGCAACCAAAGCTGCCAAGTCAAGCATGACAATACGTTTGTTGAACAACACCCGCGAAACTTTTTTCTGCACAATACGAAGTGCGAGTCCTTCAACAATGGCTGTTTTGCCTACACCGGGCTCGCCAATTAAAATGGGGTTGTTCTTTTTTCTGCGCGAAAGAATCTGCGATACTCGTTCAATTTCATTTTCCCTGCCCACAATCGGGTCAAGGGCTCCTTCCTCGGCAAGGTGGGTTACATCACGTCCGAAGTTATCGAGCACCGGAGTTTTTGATTTTGTGCTGCCTGGTTTTTTCGGCTGTTGTGAAGAAGTAAATCCTTTCGACTTATCATCTTCAAAAGGCTCATCTTCCTGCGGCTCGTTGGGCAGTTCAGATTTTACACTTCCTGTATTTTTCATTTCGTTTTGAACAATTTCAAGTTCGGTTTTAAAAACATCGTAATCCACATCAAAGGTGGCAAGCAGTTGTGTAGCAAGGTTGTCCTTGTTTTTCAGAATGGACAGAAGCAGATGCTCTGTTCCTATCACATCGCTTTTCATCACTTTGGCTTCGAGAACAGTTATCTTCAAAACTTTTTCAGCCTGTTTGGTCAGTGGTAAATTATTCGGATTATAATTCCCTTTTGCCACTTTGTCTTTGATTGAATCCTCAATAGTCTTACGAAGTAAAACTGCGTCAACATCTAAATTCTTCAGTGCTTTGATGGCCAGCCCCTCGCCCTCGCGTATTAGGCCAAGCAAAAGATGCTCAATGCCAATATAGTCATGGTTCAGGCGCAGTGCTTCTTCGCGGCTGTAGGAGATTACCTCCTTAACTTTAGGTGAAAATTTTGCTTCCATATATTTTTTAGTTCAAAATCTGAACCGGAAATTTTTTATAGCCATAATTACCGGAGCCGAATCTTATTACTTAGACGGTGCTTTAACACATTTCATTGCATCTCTGTCTTCAAACCTACGCCAATTCCCCCGAACCAACAAAGAATAACAGGTAAAAAACCTGAACAATGCTAACAATGTTTTTTCAATAGAGTGGTTTTGCATACATTGGCGCGTTAATTATTCTTGCAATCAGGAAAAAATTGATACATTAGAATTGCAAATTGCTCAACCCTTAAAACCCGTGTGCCATGAAATTTCAAATTGACAAAAGAGACCGGCTTGTGATTGTCAGGCTAAATGAAGAAAAACTATTGAGCAACCTTGCTCCCCAGCTTAAATCGGAATTAGTAATTCTTAACAATGAAGGCTTCAAGAATATTGTGCTTGACCTTACCGATGTTCAGTACGTGGACTCCTCAGGTTTAAGCGCCCTGCTTGTCGGGAACCGCTTATGTAAAGAAGCCGTAGGTACTTTTGTACTTACCGGTTTGAATGCCCACATTCTTAAGCTGATTAAGATTTCACAACTCGAACCCATTCTTCACATTGTTCCGTCCATCAGCGAATCGGTTGATTATGTAATGATGGAAGAACTTGACCGCGATTTAAGAAGCTAAGGCTTACTTCATGCAGTTTGAAGTAACTATTCTGGGCAGCAATGCAGCTATCCCTGCTTATAACCGGTATCCTTCTGCCCAGATTGTAAACTATAACGGTAATCTGTTTTTAGTGGATTGCGGAGAGGGAACTCAGTTCCGGATGAATGTTTTCGGAATCAAGCGGGCGCGGCTTGACAATATTTTCATTTCGCACTTACATGGCGACCATTATTTCGGTTTGATTGGTTTGCTAACTTCTTTCAATTTAAACTGGCGCGAACATCCTCTAAACATTTATGGTCCGACCGGGCTAGAGGAAATCATGAAAATTCATTTCAAACACTCCAAAACAATCCTGAAATATGAAATTACGTTTCATGATATAACAGCAGACAAACCTGTTAAGATTTATGAAGACCAAGTTTTAACTGTTGAAACTGTAATTATGAGTCATCGTTTACCTACCACAGGATTTCTGTTTAGGGAAAAACCCGGTTTGCGAAAAATAATTCCGGAGAAAATTGAACAATACAAAATACCCTATGAAAAAATACCAGCAATAAAAAAGGGTGAAGACTATGTTGATGCTAGTGGAAAGAGGCTACTGAATAGCGAAATCACCCTGCCGCCTCACCCCCCACGCAGCTATGTTTATTGTAGCGATACCATTTATACCGAAAACTTTCTGAAGCAAATTCAGGGAGTTAATATGCTTTACCATGAAGCCACCTTTGTTGATGCCGATTTAAAACGCGCTCAGGAAACATTTCACACTACGACAAAACAGGCAGCTGAAATTGCCCGGCTTGCCAAGGTTGGCAAATTACTTATCGGGCACTTTTCAGCACGGTACGAGAATTTGCAATTACTTCTGAAAGAAAGCAAAGAGGTGTTTACTGAAACCTATCTTGCAGAGGAAGGTAAAACCTTTCCGGTTGAAAGTATTGCTGCTCAAACCCGGTAGGTTGATGTTTTGGATTTAATATTTTTATCTCATTCAATAATGGAAACCGGAAGAAACCAAATGAAAATTCCTTTTTTCAAATCCACATTTACGGGAGATGAGCCTGAAGTTTTCCAGCAGCTTTTTAAAGCTCCCGATTCATTTGCTAAAAAGGAATTCACTGCTAAATGCGAAAAATGGTTTGTTGAAAATCACGGCCTGAAAAACTTATATCTAACGAAATCCTGTACCGATTCGTTGGAACTGGCTGCACTTGTTTTAGGTATAAAGGAAAGCGATGAGGTTATTCTTCCTTCCTACTCGTTTGTAGCCTGCGGAAATGCGTTTGCTCTCCGGGGCGCTAAATGTGTTTTTGTGGATATCCATCCTGATACAATGAATATTGACGAAACGAAAGTTGAAACCGCTGTTACTCCTAAAACCAAAGCGATTTTGACTTTAAATTACGCCAGTATAAGTTGCAATTATGAGGCACTGAGGAAAATTGCCCGAAAGCATAATTTATTTATTCTGGAAGACAACGCACATGGAATTCTTGCAAAAGATGAGCAGAAAAATTATCTCGGAACATTTGGAGACATTTCAACATTCAGTTTTGACCATCTTAAAAATGTTACCTGCGGACAAGGAGGAGGAATTGCGATCAATAATGAGAAGTTGTTGAAGAATTTTTTTGTTCATTATGAATTCGGCACAAACAGACGCTCGTTTTTCAAAGGCGAATCCAACCGTTACGAATGGAAAAACATTGGCTCAAACTATCCTATTTCTGAGTTAAATGCTGCTATGTTATTTGTGCAGCTGCAAAGGGCACACGAAATAAACTCCCGATTCCTGAAGTTGTGGGATCTGTTTCATGATGAATTGTACGAACTTCATATCAAAAGAAAAATAAAACTGCCTGTGTTGCCCAAAGGAGTACATCACAACGCACACATCTTTTTTATAAAAACAAACAGCGCTAATGAACGGAATGATTTGCTTGAATTCCTGTTACAAAAGGGGATCGGTGCACAGTTCCATTACACTCCCCTACACATCAGTGAGTTTGGGAAACAGGCAGGAATCTTTTCGGGAAAAGATGTGTATACTTCTGAGGAAAGCAAAAAACTCCTGCGTCTTCCGTTGTTTTTCGGCATGACCGAAGAAGAAGTAAAATATGTGGTTGAGTGTCTGAAAAATTTCTACCTTAAGTAACTCTTAAACCGACAAAAGCGATGTCCGGCAACTTAAAGTCAGCAGCAATTGCCGAAATTTACAACAATCTGGTTGAAAGACTTTCTATGAATCAAAAACAGAGTGGTGAGTTCGAGACCTTTGCGCAAACCCGTGATGGGAACAAGTTTTATATAGGGGAATCTCCTTTTGTAACTGCACATATCATTTACCTGCTTCATGGCATTGATGACGATCGGATAAGAAAAATTATTGACAAGGCGATAGCTTTTCTCGAAAGGCTAGATTACACTGGAAAGAGAATCTACAAGTACTGGTATCTGAATGCGGTGGGAACTGCGTATCCATTTTTGCCCTTTGATTTAGATGATACCGCAGTGGTAAATCAGGCGTTAGCCCTTTGTAAAAGGGAAACCGTTCCCGCATCAGTCGCCCTTAACAATGTCAATGCCGAAAATTTATTTTATACATGGCTTAAACCCTCATTAAAAACCATTCTTCGGCAACCATCATATTTGTCTGTATTTTCTGAATATATGAAAGCATATAGTGTCTTCACCAAAAACAGCAGTAACCCGGTAATGGCAGAGTATAATGACACTGAAATTATTGTACGGATGAACGTATACCTGATGCTGGCGATAAAGGGAGAGAAAGTTCAAATTGCAGACAAGCAGTTTCCGTTTTTACCGGAAGACGTGAAAGGTGAATTGCAGACATCATTGCATTATCAAAATGGGGCAATGTATTATCTGACCCTTGCCAAACTTCAAAAGCATCTGAAAATTTTTGATGATAAACGGATTAATGAATTATCCAAAGGGATGAGAATTTATTTAAAAGAACAGATCACTGATGATGGCATTTCTAATGTTATCGCCATGTTTTTGTCCCTTGCTTTCATAGGAGAATTAAATTTAAGCTCTATAGGTGATTTATCGGCTATGATAGAAACCGGAAACGTAAGTGAAAAGAATTTTAAAATATGTGTAGGCAACAAAAAATTCGAAGACTATCACGAATATTTTTCAAGCGACTTTACTATGGCTTTAGCCATAAGACTGTTGAATGAAATTTAATACCAATTTCAGAAATCACCTTTTGATTTCCGCAATTAAGCCGGTAACATCAGATTGATTGAGTACAGCGTGACAAAAATTTACAGGTATATAAACAATATCACCGGCTACCTGAGTGCATTCATACACATTGCTCAATTGTTGAGGTAAAACCTGAAGTTCATTTGCGAACCAATCTCGTGCATACGCGTTAGCTCCGTATTTTTCCTTATATTCTTGCATCAAAAAATTTGCTTGGGGTGAAATACTAGGGTCAGCATCGTAAAGTATCCACTTTTTTTCACCTTGTTGAAGCAAGTTAAAAACCTCAAACGGATGTACATGAGGTAAAGCTCCTCCGAGGCTCCGTGCATGAAAGAAAAAATAGCTGGCAATATTTTCTTCAGAAAAAAAAAGGTTGGGCATTTCGATGTCGCGAAAAAATGAGGGCGGATTAGTTAAGTCATACAATTCACGCACGAATGAGCTTTCGCCTAAATAATTATTAAAATAATCTCTAAGTGTTGCTTTAATATTGTTTTTCGAAGCCACGCCCGATCGTGAGTCATTTACTACTGTGCATGAATAGTCTCCAAAGGTATCAACCACGTAGCTTTTTGTCCATTTTTTCATTAATGGCCAGGTGCTTATCCCTCCCTTTATCAAAACAGGAACTCTCCTTTCAGCAAAATTGTTATAAAACGTATGGATGTTTTTTTTAGTAAATCGTATTTCGTCCATAACCATCAATTGTTAGTTAAAAATATCAAATCAGTAAAATACTTGTACTTATTCTTCGCGCCCATCAATTCAGCCTTTGTTTCCCCTAACTACCTATAGCATCCTGAAAATCATTTTTGTTGGCATAAATGACCTATCTTTGGTAAAAATATAAACCGATTTTATGGCTATAGACGACCCGTATAAGTACGCCAGCATGTGGAATATGGAGAATAAAATGTGCTGGCATATCAACGACTTTTGTAATTTTAAGTGTGAATATTGTTTTTTCCCGTATTATGAAAAAGAAACAGAAGGTGTTGGGCGCCTGAATCCACAAGAAATACTGAACGCATTTAATAGAACAGAAAAGCAGTGGCATCTTTACATTTCGGGAGGGGAGCCTTTACTGTATCCGAATTTTATTGAACTTGTAAATACTATTAAGCCATATCATCCGATTCAAATTTCGACTAATCTTTTTAATAAGAATGTTAAGGATTTTGCAAATCGCGTTTCCCCTGAAAATTTCATAATCATTAATGCTTCACTTCATATCGGCCACCATAATGATAAAAGCCTGGCTCAGTTTATCAAAAATTATCTTCTTTTCCACGAAAAGGGATTTCCAATGGTGGTAACTTATGTAACCTATCCACCCTTATTCGACCAGATGGAAAAAGATTTTGAGTTTCTTAAAAGTCAAGGAGTTGAACATATTCACCCACTTACCTACCAGGGAATTTATGAGGGTAAAGTTTACCCTGCCAGTTATACAACCGAACAAGTGAAAATTATCAGAAAATTAACCTTGGAGCCATACGAAATGCTGGTTACTACAGATAAAACGGACTTTAAGGGCAAAAGATGCAAGGCGGGGAAAAATTATTTTTTCATGGATGTTAAAGGAGACGTTTACAAATGCGTTACCATACGGGAACATTGTGGAAACTTATACGATGGTACTTTTGTAGCAGCAACTGAACCGCTAATATGCCCTGCAGATAAGTGCAATGACAGTTGCTTAGGTATCACTTCACTGTTGGATGTTCCTGAAATTCCCGACATCAATAAACCCACTGTTCGTATTCTGGATAAGCCATTCAAAAAAATCCAAGAGTTTTTTCTTGCCAACACATGAATTTTTTTTTTGAAAAAACTCTTCAGTGGTTCGGGTTTTCCGGAAACCTTCAACAATCTTCTTCGGAAAAGTATCAAAACATTTACAGACTTTATAATTTATCGCGAAATGCTCCCGCCTTATCCTATCTGTGCTTTGCCCCTTGGACTTCAATAAGTTTCTCAATTGACGGCTATGCAACTATTTGTTGCCTCAACAAAAAAACTTCGGTGTTAGTTGCAGGAAAATCAATTAACGACATCTGGAACAGTGATTCTTTTAACCAACTTCGCAAACACGTAGCATCAAAAAATATGGATTACGATTGCTCTATCTGCAATGAGCAAATCAAAACCGGGAATTTTTCTGGTACAAAAGCAATTGGTTATGATACTTATCTGCCGTATGACTTAACACGCCCACGTGTAATGGAGTTTTGCTTGGAGAATACCTGTAATCTAGCATGCACCATGTGTAACTCGGTTTTATCTTCTACAATCCGTAAAAATCAGGAATTACCTCCACTTGAAAAGATGTACGATGAGAAGTTTGTGGATGAGTTGATGGAGTATATCCCCTACCTGCAAGAGGCTATTTTTTCCGGTGGTGAACCGTTTTTAGTGCCCAATTATTTCAGGATATGGGAAAAAATGATCGGGCTGAATCCGAAAATAAAAATCAGTGTAGTTACGAATGGTACAACTCTGAATGAACGTATAAAAGATTTACTTGAGCAAGGCCGGTTTAATATCAATGTTTCCATTGACTCCGTTGATAAAGCAACCTATGAATTGGTGCGGGCGGGGGCAAAATTTGAAACGGTGATGAAAAATTTTCAGTGGTTCAGAGATTACGGTAGCCGGAAAAATTTGCCTGTAAACATTCCGGTTTGCCCGTTGACCCTCAACTGGAAAACTATTCCTGATGTGGTTCGGTTTGCAAACATGAATGAAGTTTCGCTGAACTTTGTCTATGTGGAGCGTCCCGCTTCTCTTTCGCTTGTTCATCGAGACCCCGAATATCTGAATGAAGTTATTGAGTTTTACAATGGGCAATATTTCGATGACTCAACACATTTTTCAAAAAATAACATCAGCCGCTTTAAAGAATTGATTGGCTTTGTTGAAAAATGGAAGCGGAATAACCTTTCAAAAAAGGAAGCTACGGAGCCTGAAACATTGATGCATTCGTGGGAAGAAAAAATAATGATGAATCAAGACATCCCTCAAACTCGGAAACACTCAACCTCACGTGAAGATATGGTCAAGCGAATTAAAGAAGCGATTGCGGAAGTTCCTGAAGACAAGCAGGTAGCGGTAATTAACCTGCTTAATAAATTTGCGGACGACAGGCTGTACAGTTTTATTGAGGGGAAGAGCGCCAGGGAAATTGCCGTAGTGTTTGCTGAGTTCGCGGGTAAATGATTCAATTCCTTAATGAATAGATTCTGTTTTGGGCTCTAAAATGGAGAACCTTCAACGAAAGGAAAGGAATTCTTTTTAATTCCCCGCTGAACTCGTTATTCAGATACTCATACAAACGCAAATCAATGTCATTGACCTCTCTTATTCTTTCAATCACTTGCGGATGTATTGTCTGGTTGATTTTATTGAAGGCAACATTACGCCTACGGTAAGGGAGTGGTTTTATACCAATTTTTTTTTTAAAATAAAACAACGCTTCATCAAATCTTTCTGTTGGATAAATACCTGAGAAATATTTTCTAGTGTTCTCAATAGCCGTCTCATACGCCCTCTCTTTATCTTCTCTGATTTCTTTTATGCTTAGTCCTGACAGGTAAAATGTTTGCATGTTGTGTGTAAAATTCAGTTTCAAAAAATCATCCAGCAACTTTGATTCGGGAAGAATGATACTTTGAAAATCATCAGACATCCTCAAGTATGCTTTATACGTGGAAACATAATGCGAAACCGGTTCCCGGATTACACCAATGTAACTGAAATCTTTGGCTTTAAATATTTCATGAATTCCAAAAGTGAAGTGCCCAACGATATAATTGAATTTTTCCCAATTCGGGTTATGTGCAAGGTGATAAAATGGCCCCTCCTTCGTTCGCTTTTCAAACAAGTGCATTTCTTCCTTGGGGGGATAAAAGTAACCAATATTATTTCGATGGTCATTCTGCAACACATCTATAAAGGTAGTTCCGGATGTTTTGGGTATATGAATGAAAAAATAGGTCATGTTGAAATGATAAATCTGAAAATATTTTTAAGTTTTACTGGAATTTTACTCAGCAAGCTTGGCTTCGGAAAGGTTTCGATGTTTTCCAAATCAATTTGCTGACGTAATTTCATAATGTTCCTGAACTCTTCCATAGTAATCTCTTCCGTTGTATGCGAAATAAACCCTTTCGAGATACCATGTTCAGGCCTGGTATTGCCACCAGTAATCAATTTCAGATTGATGTAGAAATTCTTATCGGCCTCAAAAACTTCTACGTTATTTCCGTTAGTTATTTCCCTGTGCTTATAATAAAACAAGCCTTTTGCAGCCCTAGGTTTGATAATTAGCTGAACTGCGAGGCGATCATTTTCAGATTTATTAGGTCCAGTATAGTGAAGCAACGCATCATCAAAGATAACTGCCTGACCTACGGTTAAAGGTATAGTCACCATGTATTCCTTTTTCACATCATTCCCGATTATTTTAAAAGGGTGGCTATATGGATGTTCCATGTTTATTCCACGAAGAGGTGTGAAAAGTTTATGGCTGCCTGGAATAACCTCAATTGTTCCGTTACAATCATCAGTTTTTTGTAACGGAATCCAAATGCTGTAGGAGCGAAAATGTTTTTCGTCAACATGGCTCCAGTTTTGATGAACAAGCACTTCGGCATCACCGGGTTTTTTATCCCAAAGATTTGTAATCAGAATATCATAGTCATTTAACAGAGAATTGATCTTAGGCCGAAAAAATTCAGCCATTGTATCATAATAACGGTTTTTTAGCTCCGTATCAGACTCAAAAAACGAACTGTTGAATTTTAATTTCCCCCTATTTAGGTTGTTAGCAAAACCAAACTGAAATTGCCCGACCAGCTCCACAAGTGTTAAATGTTCTTTTTCATTGAGCAGATTAAGGATCGCAAAGCCCTTCTCAGTTAATACATTTTGTAAATTTTCAGAATCAATCAACATAGTATCGTTTTCTTCAGCGAAATTACCAAACTGAACTGGCTGATGCCTTAAATAATCCCTAGCCGATGCAAAAAAAACGGAAGTCGTTCTTAAAAATTTCTGCAGTTCAGTTTTCCTTTCATCGGGTGACAAAGTGCGGCTCAAAATGTTTTTGGCAACAAGACTTGCTTCGCCCAATTTTTTTATCTCATCATACATGATAGATGCTGTCGAAAAACGTCCGGTTATTTTAAGCGCATTTATCTGCTCTCTTGCTTCAAGCATTCCGAGATCAATTCCATGACCAAAAAGGGGGTCAATGGAATAGTTAGAATCTCCAATTGCGACAATATTTTCACAATTATTTTTTTCAGGATTGGGATAAATTTTAAGCGGCCACCTTCTGAAAGTGATCGGCCGGGTAATTTGAAAATACTGGCGCAGTTTTTTTTCGTGAGTTTCATATAAAGTTCTTGTGAGGCTCTTTCCGGTTATATATATCCCTGTATTAAGAATGGTTTCTGAAACAGGAAAAGCCCAGAAATATCCCGGGGATATTTCATCAAAAAATTCGAAAAAATTTTTTCTGCCAGCATCTTTAACTTGAATGTATGCACGGCTTGCAAAGGCAATATTTTCTAACGTGTTTTCATTTGAAGTACTCGGTACGCTTCTTCCGCTGCCCGTACACAAAAGCAAAAACTTAAACCTAATCTGAAATTGATTTTCATCATTTTGGCATTGCACAATATTGGTTTCTGTATTTATTTCTGTTGCTTCCGCATACAACAGATTTTTTTCTGTTGCCCCTTGTTTTTTCAGAAAATCATCGAACCAAATTCTCTTGCAGTTAAATGTTTTGGAGTTAGAAATCTTGTTGCCAGCATATGATGGTATGACATCTTGGCCAGAAAACTTGAATTCAACCTCATTGATGTTGTAAAAACCATTCGTAATATCAGGGGTAATATTCAATTCCTCTAGAATATTAAAAACCAAAGGCGCCAGACCATCACCGCAGATTTTGTCTTTAGGGAACTTGCTTTTTTCAATCAACACATAATCTATTCCCAGTTTTTGGGCGTACAAGGAAGCCGTAAGTCCAACGGGTCCGGCTCCGATAATTACCAGATGAAAGGTGCTTGGATATGGTTGCTGGCGGGTGCTCATATTTCTAAAAGCTTCAGGACTAAATTTTATTTACAGTATTTGCCTTAAGGTATCGCGGTAATTTTTTGTGTGGTCAGCACCACTTTTCGTGCTTGCAGTGATAAAATAGGTTGACTTAACATCCGATTTTTCATAGTAGCCATAAACTGTATTTTTTAACTCATACCTGGTGCACAAAAAGCTTATAAGTGCATTTTGTTCTATAGTAAATAGATTCAGTAGGGAGGAATCTCCAGGCAAATGTCCCCACGCGTTAATTTTCGAGAATTTTTCAGCCTCGGTGTATTCAATAAAACGAACTTTGTTCAAAAACCCATACCCGAAACGCTTGGCAAAGTATTCTTTATGTTCAGGCCTATCAAAGTAATAGTAACATTTCCGAAAAACACCTCTAGCGTTATACTCATAATTAATTCCTGGTATAATTCCTGAACCAACTACATCAAAAGGCAAACACTTCGGCTTACCAACCATGTCGAACGATTCTTTGGACGGTTTTAAACGGTAATGAAAACCGAATGAAGGAGTTTTATCGTTCCGTATAAATTTTAAAGTAAAGGCAAAGCCGGTATGTATATCCGACAATTTCTCGGAAGACTCATGCAAATGATAATACTTATAGAAGTCATATACTGAAGGCAAAAAGAGTTTTACTTCATGCGTTTTAAGCTCGTGGTAAAAATGAAAGTAAAACTTAAAGGACAAAATTCCGTGTGAATCGAAATTAATACCAAAATAATTCAGATAAAGAGAATCAGTATGGCTTTCTCTTAATCTATTATAACGGGCATAGGATTCAAGCACCAAAGGATGCTCCCAATATTTATGTAGCTCGGAATTCATTATTTGTTATAGCCAGAAAACGTTTTAGAATATGTTATTTCCAATCGAAAGCGGCCAGCAAATGACCAGGCAAATTTATCGAACTCAAGTCTATCGGGCTATTTTTCTTAAAAAAGACAGGCTTAAAAGTAATTATAGAAGGAAGTCGTAAGGCATTTTCAATGCTATGACCTCCGTCAAACGATGTTGTAATTGTATCGGATTTATAATCATTTAAAAACTTTCTCGTGTTCTTGAGAAAGTTGAGTGTAATCTTATAAATCTGAGCACTGAACAAATCTGGCGGAATGACACAACGACATGAAAATTTATGTCTTTCCGTTTTCTCACTAAAATCTCCGGAAACAAACGGAGAAGAAGATAAAATCATGTTACCCTGTTGATCTGATACACACATGACCAAATCAATAGTATCATTGTCCCTCAGTTTTTCATACTCAATTTCAAGTATGAAGGGTTTATCAGTTCTGAACAACTCACTTTCAGTCATGTTTTCTTGAAAGAAGTGTAATTTGCCAATCTTCACATCTTTCGATAGTGGAAATTTGGTGAAATCAGTAATTTCAACAGACCTAGTGAGTATTTCACTCTCACCAGTGCCTATATTTTTTTCGACATATTCCAGTAGAATATTTTTCTTCTTGGTGATTTCTTTGGCTGTACCATTTTCAAGCAATACAAAAAGGTCTTGATCGTATATTTCATTAAAGTTGTGACTTACTGATAGAATAGTTTTTTCCGATGAAATTAGTTCTTGAAATTTTGCCTTACTTTTAAAAGTAAATTCCGCATCGCCTACACTCATCACTTCATCGAATAGATAAATGTCGAAGTCAAGATGTGCCATAATACTGAATGCCAAGCGTAGGTACATTCCGTTGCTATAATTCTTAACAGGCTCGTCAATAAATTTGCCTATACCGCTAAAGCTCACTATTTCTTCAAATCTGTTTTTAATCTCTTTTCTAGTAAATCCGTGCAGTTGCCCGTTAAGAAAAATATTTTCACTCCCCGATAATTCATAATGAAAACCCGAGCCAATATCCAATATGCTGGCAACTCTTCCATATAGTTCAGCTTTTCCCAAAGTTGGGGCTGTAATTCCTGCAAGAATTTTAAGCAGGGTAGTTTTCCCGCTACCATTGGAGCCAATAATTCCAACACCTTCTCCTCTCTTTATTTCTAAGGAAATATTTTTCAGCGCCCACAATTCATATGTATCATTTCCTGATTTATCTTTAACCGGATGTTGGAGCATGAATCTTTTACTCAGGTTTTTTATGGAAACTGCAATGTCGGAACTCATTTGCTAACAGGTAAAGAGTTTGGAGCTAAATAAAGTAAGAATAAAATAAACACAACAAATACCCAAAATGAGATTAACCAACGCAAGAAGCATAGATAGGGAACAACTCTATTTGATATCTTTAATGGTTTTAGCAATATTGGCATCAGACGGATTGAGTGTTAATGCCTGCCGAAAATATACGCGAGCACTGTCTTTCATATTCGCCTGCAAATATGTTTTGGCAATATTTGTAACAGCGTCAATAGAATTAGGGTTCAGTTTAAGATACCTGTGGTTTACAGCTATGGAACTGTCATATTTACCTTGTTTAAAATAGGCATAGCTTAAGTTAGCATTGATATCTGATTCAAGAGGGTAGGCTGTAAGGTATTTCTTGTAAAAATAAATGGCCGAATCCAGGTTCGCTTTACTATCATGGTAAAGCCCTAAAAATCTGCATGGAGCAAGAAAAGTTGAATCTAATTCTATCGCGGATTTATATGCCTTGTATGCTTCATCAAAGCGACCCAGTGCTTCGTAAGTACGCCCCAAATCAAAAATTGCATTTAAAAACCCCGGGTAAATTTCAACTGCCCTTTTCAGATGAACAACTGCTTCTTCACGCATCTGCTTTTGCTTCAAAATATCAACTTCGGCATTTGAACCCATGGATAAATGGAGTCCTAACAAATTCTGCGCTTGAGCTGAATTTTCGACAGTTTTGATATCATGGCGGAACAGAGTCAGGTGGTTTTTCCAATCAAAATTTCTTGAAATTGTTAAAATCGAATACAGGATTAGTATGGCAGTTATTGAAGTCTTACTGGGAAAATTCAAAGTCGTTAATTTTAATTTTGGCTCTGTATAGCTTTGCTTAAAAATCATCCCAATTAACACGACTAAAACCAAACTGAGACCTATTGAAGGTGTAAAGAGGAACCGGTCTCCTATCATTCCTGGAACCGGGAGAAACAAATTAGAAAAAACGGAAATTGAAGTGAGATAGAACAATGCTGAAAATGACAACAGAGGTGATTTTTTTATTAAAACGATTGCTGCTGTGAAAATGAAGATGTGAATAAGAAGAATAAATAAGGGGATAAATTGCCATAGAGAAGTGGGAACTATATAGGCATAACCATAATAATAGCTCATTGGAAATGGGACAAAAATTAATTTCAGGTACTTACCGAGTATTATCATGGCTGTACCAAGTTTAATATTTAGCGGGTCCGTTTTTTCAATAGGATTTTCAATAAATTTTACAGGTCGCAATGCCTGAACCGGAGTCGCTTCGGGAGCTCTAATAGAACTGATTTGATGATAACCACTTAGTAAAGCTTCATTTACCCTATTATTGATAGCCTTAGTTGGATTAACTAAAAAATGTAAGAGTATAAGTAACGGAATACAAAGAACACTTGTATTGTATAGAAAGCGGTGATAATGCTTCCTGAATAGTAGATAACCTAAATAAAGAAAGGGAATGCTTAAAAGAGCAAGGTTAAATTCTTTTATACCCATTATTAGCCTGTAAACAGAAACCCCAAACACAGCTAATGACACTGAAAACATTAAGATGCCTAATGGAAGTAGTCTCCTACTCAGAAACCCGATAAATAGAAATATTGCCAGGAAAAAATGTGAGTGAAGGAAAGCAACTGATACAATGGAATAGAATAGGTAATTTAAAAAGCCTACAATTCTGAAATGTTTGTTGTTATGTAATATTTGGCTAGCTAGAAAAAGTATAAACCCCGCTTCTATCAGGCTCTTTTCTAAACTGAATTTAGCCATGACGAGTATTACAATAAGGGTAACAGGGGTAACAAAAATTAGTTTTAGCTCATTTCGCACTATCACAAACAGTATGGAAAAAAGCATAAGAGGCAATACGCTTAACCACATTTTACCCATATAGATTCCTGAAGCAGAAGTGCATAAAGAGGCGAGAACTATTAAAACAGTCGGAAGTAATAGAATTTTATGATTTAAAAAGGTGAAATCCAGAGAAACGGAAATTGTAGCTTTTGATTCATTCACGTACATGAGGTTTCGGTACTTCTCCATGATAAAACCTGTAATCTGTCGAAGTGTTACTTCGTAATTTTTTAAATAATACAAAGTTGTTACTGCAAAGGCAAGTGTCCCGGCTAATAATACTTGCTGTAATACAGAATATAGTCGTGAATAAAAAACCGTTGGAAGAATTAATAGTACCGTTATTAGGGTGAGTTGCTTCACATCTACATTTGTAAACATCACTATACATAGAGGAATCAAAAATGCAAAAGTGATAGTGGTTGACTTAGCAAGAATACCTATAAAGAAAAAAACGGGGATTAATGCTAGATCGGAAACTTTCCCTTGGCATGTGAACTTAACTGCAAATAGCAGGCTGAGCAACCCGAACCCCAACGCCAAAATCTCGTCTCTGTTTTTTATGCTTGCAACAACTTCCGTATGTATGGGGTGAGCTGCAAAAATTAATGCAGTAATAAAAGGGAGAATAATATTATACTCCTTAAGCAATCGGGTCAAAACCAAATACAGTAATACACACAGCAACCCATACAGAAAAACGTTGATTAAATGGCTAACGTGGGGACTTTCATCAAAAATTGAATGTTCAATGGCAAAGCTTGCCAATACAACAGGACGGTACTCATATTTATACCCCATCGGGTCCTCATAATAAGGCGAACGAAAAACCTCTGGTAAAAAATTAAAAAGTCTTAATTTGAAAGTTGCACCCTTAAACTCACCGGAGTAAAAAACGCTAAAGTTAGGCTTTAAAATCTCAATACCTCTTGACGTAAGTCTGTGATTCCTCGTAACCAGTTCATCATCTAAATTATAATCATTGAAGACAGAATTGAAGTAGAGGGCAAAACTGAACAAAAAAACAACTGCTGGAAAAAGTTTTTCCCTAAGGGCAGAAAAATCCTCATGCTTCACCTTACTCGCATGCTTTTGTCTTACTACCTGCCTTTGTCTAGCCATAACTTTCTGTCAAATCCCAAATTCAGTAAGAATTTTCCATAGGTTAAACTTAAACTTAACCATAAAGGACTGCTCAAACAATAATTCTTTTTCCCTTAAACCGGGTTTGTATTTTTTCAAAGTTTCTACATACACTCTGTAATAATTAAAGAGAATTTCGTCTTTCCCATTTATTATTTCCCGAATAGTTGTATCATTAAAGTGAATGAAAACAATCGGAAACTTGCCTTCAATCTTAATTTGGTTATCCACCAGTTCTCTTTTGCATAACTCGGTATTCCAGCCCGCTACATTACAGCCTTTATGACGAAGTATACATGAATCTTCATTCATTATAGGTATTAAGTCAAGATACTTTTGGTCATCAAACAACCCCCGAAAAGAATTTTTCTCGCAGCGATAATTACAGCAATCTGCCCACCATTGCAGTGTATCTGTCGCTTTCTTATTAACACCCACAAACCCCGCATTGTATAAACCTACCCTGAAATTAGCCTCAAACCAATTCTGCTCGCTTTTAGGGCTGCTTTTATAATAGTGGGGTGTCAGTAAAAAGGAATGATTCCCGAGATAATCGAAAAGAAATTGATAATCAGAATAGAAAAATAAATCATTGTCAAGATAAATTAACTTGTCAATCTCATTGTTGTTTAGTAAATATTTTAAGAAAACCGGTTTCAGGCTCCACCGTAATTTGTCTTTATTTCCAATATATTTAGCTATAAGCGCTTGAGCGGTTTCACTGTTTTTAATATCTGCTAGCTTCCAGTGTCTGCAATTTTCAAACTCAAAATTTTTATTCTCATCAACAGTTAAAACATGGAGTAAAAATTTATGCTGTAGCTTTAACAAAGAATCAGCAAGAGCTTTAACTTTAAATAAATGGCTATACGTAGTTATCGTGCAAAAATGGTTCACAGTCCAATTATAGTTTATTCAGAATTGATGGGTTGGTTAAGCCAAAATTTTAATTTGTCGGCATAATGGCGATGACCCGTGTTGTTCAGGTGTGCATCAGGGTAATCGTTAAACCAGTCTTTAGCATTTTGCAGAAGCAACCAGTTCTCGTTTATCGAGTCATCAAAAAGCAGATGCGAATATTTTTTCGAAAGTTCATTTATCTTCCAATCCGCTTCTTTTATTTCGGGAATAAAAACAAATTTTACAGGAACACCATTTGCTAAACACAACTGTCGTATTTGCTTCAAGTAGGCTTTGGTAATACTCATGTCTTTTACCGTTTTCTCATATTCTATCTTTTCCTTTATCCTGAATCTGACGGAGTACAGTCGAGAAAGCAAAGAGCTTTTTGAAATTACCGACTCAAAATAATTTTTGGGTTTCTTAAGGTAATACTTGTCATTCACAAAATAGTTATATGCATCATGTGCGGTTTTAAAATGAATCCCGTCAATATCTGCCAAAATTGCTCCTGCGTTCGTATAATAATAAAAAGGTTCATTTGGTATCACTTTCCTGTTTTGTTTCATAATGTCGTTACCTGCAAAAAAAATTACAATTACAACATCCGGTTTTAGCTTAGGTATAAATTTTTTGGCCAGTTCATGGTATTGCACGGGATCAGCTGCGGGTATGCCCAGATTAATAACTTCATAGTCTGTTTCATAAGACATAATATCTGCAAAACAACTGTCAGGAAAAGGATTAGCTGTCATTCCCCAAGTAAAACTATCACCTATCAGGAGAACTTTCTTTTTACCGGAATCAAGTTTTGAAAACTGCTTGGTTCTGAAACCCTCTGAATTGATATAAATATTACGCTGCGCCCAGTAGTTGCTGTCGGCAACCAGAATTCCATATTTGTTTGTATAAAAATCAGGGACAACATATAGAGAATCTACCGGTCGGAAATTAAGCCATTTGGGCTTCATATCACCTGGTTGAAAGCCTGAGACTCTTAATCCTATTTCAAGTAGTGCGATAAGAAAAAGCAACAGACCGGTTTGAAATAAAATTATTTTGGCTTTCCGATTCATATAAAACTGGTACTCAAAAATAAACCAGGTAAGCATATTACCTTAGCGTATTGATTTGAGAAGGGAATTTGTATATTTTAACTATCATTAAACTGAAATGTGGTAAAACCTGAGTTTTTATTTTACAGAGGCAATGATTGGTGGCGTAGTAAAGTTGCCTTTATCTTAGGTTTTGTATACATGCTCGTTTACATCACAGCCATTTCATTTGAAAGCTCTGTTTTTCTTATTCCCCTAATTTTAATTACCTCTATTGGTTTTTCGCTAACAGGCTATATTATCAACGATTTCTTTGACAGGAAAACAGACACCATTGCAGGAAAACACAACCTGGTTCTGAAATTGAAAGGAGTCAAAGTCTTTATGCTCTTTGTGATAAGCTTACTATTAGCAATTACGCCTTGGTTTTTTTTACCTGTAAATCATATATCAGCAATTTTATTGTTCTTTGAGGTTACTCTCTTTACAGTTTATTCGATACCCGTAATTCGGTTAAAAGAACGGAAAGTTTTAGGCTTAATCTGCGATGCTCTATATGCACATGTTGTGCCTGCTTCACTTTTGACTACCACTTTGTTTATGGCAGCCTCAAAGAAAGTTGATTTCCTGCTCGTAGTAATAATAACCCTGTGGCAGTTTCTTATCGGAGTAAGAAATATGATAATCCATCAGTTGAATGATATTGAGGTTGATAAAGTTAGCGGAGTACGTACATGGGTGTTGACGCAAAACACAGGGAGTATCAACCGAGCAGTTAGATTGCTTAAACTTTTAGATGTAGTTTTATTTTTGGGTTTATCAATCTATATTATTTCATCCGAACCATCATTTATACTAGTAATTGCACTTTTTTTCACTTATTGTTTTATGATATTTTTCCCATCAGTTAGTCGGAAAGTGGAAGAGAATATTCCCGCGAGCTACTATTTCCCCAACTACTTCTACGAAAAAATCCTTCCAGTCTCTCTTCTATTAATCCTTGTATTTCACAATTGGCGCTATCTTTTTTTGCTGTTGATTCACGCAGGTTTATTTCATCAGGAGGAATTAAAGATACTCTTTTTTAAAGCCAGGCTTTTTGCAGCCTCCATGTATTATACTTGGAAAAAGAAATTTTTTATTCCTGGGTTGATCAAGATTAAGGTTGCCGGTAATCGTGTAATTTATTGCATTTTCAAATTCTTTGGCGTTGACCTTATTAAGGAAAATTCTACTGCATGGCAATACTGCCAAAAAAGTTTATTTAAACACAAGAAAAGTTAAAAATGGAAGGAGCAAAAAATGGCACACATAAATACTGAGAGTAAATTGACGGACAGGGTATTTGTGTTTGTTGTTTGTGGCAGCGCTGAACATATTGATACAGTAAACTTTTCGATCAGGCAACTTAAAAAATGTACCGCCTTTTCTGTTGTAGTTGTAACTGAACTCAGTAGAAATGAAAAAGACATAGAACACGATAATGTTATTTCAGTTGAAACCTCATTGTCGTTTAATCATCATCAGGCAAGTATTTTCCTGAAGACAAGCCTTCATCGGATATTACCTAATGGCAAACACTATTGCTACCTAGATACCGATGTGGTTTGCCTTTCGAAAAAAGTTGATACTATCTTCGAGAATTTTTCCACTCCAATAACTTTTGCCCCTGACCATTGCAATATTACACAGTTCAGTCCATCAGCAATTTTATGCCGTTGTGAGGAGAAAGAAGATGAGAGAATTAAAGCGGAAGAAGCAGATATTAAAAATAAGCTTGAATCGTACCGTATCACTGATAGCTATCTTCTCGGAAAACAAGAACGATTATTGGTTATGCTTCAGCAAATTAAAAAAGACAGGATCCGGTATTTCTTTACCTCTCTCCAGTTTAATCTTTCACGTAGCGTCTTTCAGCTTACATCTGATTTTTTTTACGATAAGAAACGGTCTTTTTGGTTCGATGCGCAAAAAAATCCTATTCATTATGATTCTGAACAAGCATTAAGTAATTTAATTGAAGACCAGACTGGTGTTTATTGGGAACCAGTTGCTGAACGCTGGAACAAAAGAGGAGACGATATTTATGCATTGAAGGGATGTAATCATTTGATAGAAGAAATAAAAACACTTTTTGCCATAGATATATCGGATAGAAAATGGAACCATTGGAACGGTGGAGTTTTTCTGTTTGACGACTCTAGTCATATGTTTATGGATGCTTGGCATAATAAAACGTTGCGAATATTTACCAATAACAAATGGAGAACCCGGGATCAGGGAACACTGGCAGCCACTTGCTGGGAGTTTGGGCTGAACAATCATCGAACCTTAAGTAAAGTATTTAATTTTGTGGCTGATTACAATAACCCCTACTTGCAAATAAGCGCTGACAAAAAATATGTTTCTGATGATGGACTCAGGACGAAGTACGGGCCTGTCCTAATTCATGTGTTTCACCACTTTGGCGACAGGGCGTGGTTTTTGTGGCAATGGGTTGAGCAAAAGATGAATGAACCCTGAAAAACAAAATGAAGGCTGAAGCGAAATCTTTAACTGTAAAAAGTCTTTGGATTGGCAGTAAATTGTCGGAGGTTGAATTGTTAACCTTGGAGTCTTTCTACCGAAACGGAATAACATTCGAGCTTTTCACTTACGACAACATAGCGAATGTACCCTTACATGTTAAGGTGTCGGATGCAAATGAGATTATCGCCCGGGAAAAGGTGTTTAAATATCCCGAGAAAGGGCTAATAAATTGGGGAAAGGGAAGCTATGGCGGCTTTTCTGATATTTTCAGATATAAGCTTTTGCTCGATAAAGGAGGGTGGTGGGTAGATATGGATGTAACTTGCCTGAAAAAATTCGATTTCACCGAACCGTATTTTTTTCGCAACCACTGGAAGTTTCCTGTGGTAGGAAATGTAATGAAGGTTCCATCAGGAAGTGAACTGATGAAGGTTTGCTTTGATAGAGCTACAAAGGAAGTAACTGCCTATAACTTGAACTGGCATAAACCTATTGAAATACTGAACGAAGAAATTACACGCCTTCAACTTTCAAAATACCGTAAAACCGGGCTTTTTAATCTTGACCTTGATTTCGAAATAAAGCATTATTTGCACGAAGATTTGCCTGTGCCTTATGATTGGTATGGAATACACTGGATAAATTCATCGGGCAAACTCAGCTACAAACGGAATAGTACTATGTGGCGCCTGCTTAAAAATTTCAACATTATCTGATGAAAGAACTTGTAAATGGCTTGTGGGTTGGGAATAAACTTTCTTCCCTTGAGTTATTAACGCTTCATTCATTTACCGACCAAGGTTACGAATTTCGTTTATGGGCTTATGACCAAATTGAAAATGTTATGCCTGACGGAGTTGTTTTGTGTAATGCAAATGAGATAATTCCCAAGGAGAAAATATTTTTTAGAAAACAGAAGGACCCGGTTACAGGAGTAGGCAAAGGAAGTTTAGGCTCCCCATTCTCTGATATTTTCCGTTACAAATTACTTTACGAAAAAGGCGGTTGGTGGGTAGATATGGATATTACCTGTCTGAAACATCTACCCGATGATACAGACTATTATTTCCGGACACACGATAAACTGAATGTTATTGGAAACGTTATCAAATGTCCCAAAGGATGCGAATTGATGAAGTTAACTTATGAAGAGGTGTCAGCTGTTTGTGATGAAAATACAATTGATTGGCTGCTTCCTAATAAGATACTGAATAAGTACATTTTACAACTTGGTTTAGATACGTTTATATACACCAACGAGTCAAACAACGACATCTGGCATGAGACATTTCGGTACATCACCGCCAATATTGCAATACCAAAGGAGTACAGGTTTTTTCATTGGATGAATGAAGAGTGGCGGGTACGTAATATTGATAAAGATAGAATTTTTTCAAACACGACTTTAGGAACTCTTTTGAAAAGACATAACCTGCCTGTATACACCCCAACTCCGGTTGAAACTGCATTCAATGTGCTCAATCGCGAGGCTATTTCCTTTAGATTTTCTTATTGGCAACTTCTAAAAATATTTGGCTTTGGCTTCCTCACTTCTTATGCTATATGGGAAATTTACTGGTTTACCAAAGTTGGTCTGGCTTGTATTAAATGGCATACCCACTTACTGATATTTCTTTACCTCTTTATAGGCGGCTACTGTTTTCTCAACGCAATTACCAGGAAGTGGTTTACTAAAGTGCAAACTAACATACTTACACTTTTTACCAGCATTGTTGCTACGCTTTTCATTTTAGAACTATTTCTTACATCCACTAATTTGTTTCATACTCGGCAGGAAAAATTTACCGGATTTTATAATTCGCTTTACCGACCAACCGATAATACGCACTACCATGTTTGGGAGCCGGGTCAAATGCATATATTAAAGTCCGCAGAATTTAAGTACGAAAGAATGACCAACTCACTTGGCTATTCGGATTACGAATGGACAAAGGAAAAAAAGACGGATGAATTCAGAATTCTCTCTTTAGGAGATTCTTTTACAGAAGGCGATGGTGCGCCCTACGATTCTTCTTACGTTGCCTTTCTCAGGAAAAAAGTAAAAACGATCAATCCAAATGCCATTATAATGAATGCAGGAACATGTGGCAGCGACCCGTTTTTTAATTTTATTGATTTTAAAGACAGGCTTTATAACTATAAACCGGATATAGTAATTCAAACAATTTCTTCAGATGATATGAAAAACGACCTTGCTATCAGAGGGGGAATGCAGCGGTTTGGCGCGAATGGAAAATTGCAATACAACCCAGCGCCATGGTGGGAACCCATATACGCAATCAGCTACTCATCCCGGATTTTTATTAAAGCATTGGGCTATAACGAACTTCTTCAGAAGAAACGAAAAGCAAATAATTCTATAATTGATGGTGAAGTAACTGAACTCATAAAAAATTATTCGCAATTCGCTGCAAAAAATGATTGCAGGTTCGTCCTTGTTTTACTTCCATTAAGAAATGAGGTTGAAAATGGGAGATACGACTATGATTTAAAATCATTAGTTAACAATACAGGGCTAATTGATAACTTAGTTGTAGTCGACTTACTTTCCAACTATGCAGTAATTTCAAAACAAAATGGGAAAGACATAAAACAATTCTATTGGCAGAAAGACGGACACCATAACGCGGCAGGGTATGAGATGATGGCAAACGGAATACTCGAGAATATAAGGGAACTGATACCTGAGGAGGCGGATTCTGCTCAGTAAATGACCGAAAAAATCACATCCAATTTTTTAGCCTCTTCATTTAGCGGTACCAGTTGGCAGCAATCTACTGATGTGTCACAAAGAATTTTGTAAGAGAAGAGAAATTTATTTTCTATGTTGAAAGAGTTAGTTCCACTTTGACTAAGTGGTGAAAATTTCAGAAAATATATAAAAGTATAAGGTGCACCAGTTTCATTAAACGGAGCGAATGAAATAGTGGAGTTTCCCTTTGATGTTCCTACAAAATACCAATGGACTTTATCAGTGGAATAAAAAACGGAACAATCATTATCAGCACTTACAGTAATCTTTGTAATAGGATACGGTAAGGTCTGAATGAAAATTGGGCCATTATCCGTGTCTTTCTCGAGGTGTCTATCGTTATAACTTCCTTCCAATATTCCTTTAGCTCTAAAGTACGGACCACCTTTCTCAGCAATGTCCACATAAAAACCTTTTGCAATAAAATTTTCCGGTTCGATATAAAATTTCACTTGCTCATTTAGTTTTAGGGTAATTTGTGAAGTATATTTGCTTTTGTTTATTTTATACATTTCCGAAACAAAATTATTCTCAGGGGATTCGACAGCTCTGCCGGTTTTTTTGTTTTTTATTTTCTCAACAACTGTTTTTAACTCTTTACTTTTTTCTTCGACTAGTTCAGGATGGTTGCTTAAATAGATAACATCGGCAATTTCTCCGTTTTCTTTTTGAAAGAAAATGTTTTTGTCAGCATCAAACATGTGCCATGAGTTATCAAAAAAAATTTCACACACTACATGACCTCCTAACTCATAAACTCTGGATGGTAAACCCGCCATTTCTGCAAGATTTGCGAGGGCAGCATTTCTGTCATCACAAAAACTGCAACCAAAACCATTAACCAAAATGGCAGGGTCGTTTAATTGCTGGTCAGAAGTAGAAGGGGCGGAACAATGATAAGTCCACTCACAAACAAATTTCCAAAGAGCAAGGCTTTTTTGTAAATCAGTCATGTAAGGCTTCAATAAACTTGCCAGGATAGTTGAATCGTTATAAAGATTTACGAAATCAGGGGTAATGTAAAAGTGTGCTATTTTCTCAGAGGTGTTTCTTATTTTTAATTCAACATGAGAAGAAGCAGCAATATTTTGTATCGGAAATTGAAATATGCCATCTGTGTTTGATAACCGGAAAGGCGTGGAACTTCGTTGTTGTTGACAGGAAAAGAGTAAGCAGATTATACAAGCCGGAAAAACGATAGCAAAAAACAGGTTTTTATTCAGTTTTCGTATTGTGTAAACCATTTAACCATTTCTTTTATGCCTGCTTCCAGTTCAGTGCCCGGCTTAAACCCAATATAATCAAATAACCTGCCAGTCAGAGCGTTGGTTGCCGGCATATCTCCAGGCTGAATGGGTTTAAAATTTATAACTGCTTTTTTATTCATTGCAGATTCGATTTTCTTTAAGAAATCAACCGTATAAACCGGCTGATGGTTTCCCACATTAAAAATCCTGTTACCTGGTATTTTTTCCTGTTCCATTTTTTCCATAAGAAGTGAAATGGTTTTTGTCACATCATCTATATACGTAAAATCGCGAATCATTTTTCCTTCATTAAACAACTCTATTGGCCTTTCATTTTTAATTGCCTTCATAAATAAATAAGCCGCCATATCTGGTCGCGTCCAGGGCCCATAAACGGTGAAAAAACGCAAACCTGTCAAATTGATATTATATAAGCTTGAATAAACATGTGCAAGCAATTCATTGGATTTTTTGCTTGCCGCATAAACCGAAATAGGCAAATCGGTCGGCTGGCTTTCTTTACAAGGAGTTTCCTTGTTCATGCCATATACTGAAGAACTTGAAGCATAAATCACGTTTCTGATTTGGAATTTTCTAACGCACTCCAGTAAACTAACAAAGCCCTGAACGTTTGAGTCAATATATGCAGCGGGGTTTAATAATGATTGACGAACTCCGGTTAAAGCCGCGAGGTGAATGACCAAATCAAATCGCTCACTTGAAAATATTTCTTCTAAAGACTCCCGGTTACATAAGTCAGCATAGCAAAAATCGGAATTACCGATTTTGTGTTTTTTTTCTCTTTTAAATGCCTCTAAATCAGAAATACCTAACTGCCCCGCACGGGCTTTTTTAATTAAGTAATTAGATGTCTCCGAAAAATTATCGAGTGCTGTAATTTGAAATTTATCCTTAAGAGCCATAAGTAAACTATAGCCAATGAATCCTCCGAAGCCGGTTATTAAAATTCTCTTCATTGTTTAAATGTAAATGAATTGTATAAACATCAGCACCACTTCCTGTACCACGATTCCATTACTGCTACTTTCCAAAGGCGCCAGCAATCCTTGTTCTGAAATAGCTCCTTCAAATAGCTTCTATTGACGATTTTATCCTGTACTAACCGACTTTCGCTTAGCCGTGATTCATACCATGCCATATTCATATAGTATTTGTCAGGCCCTACAAAACCCTGTTTCTTTCTATGTAGAATTTCATCCGGAAAATGATTTTTAATATTTTGGTACAAGAGATGTTTCGTTTCATTTTTCCGAAAATACACCTCTGTTTTTAGTTGAAAAATAAACTCACAAATTTCATGGTCAAGAAACGGGACTCTCACTTCCAGTGAATTTGCCATGCTTGCCCGGTCAATCTTAGCGAGCACCTGTTCGCCCATAAAATGCTTTACATCCAGCTTTTGCATAGCTTTCAACTCATGAAGTTCAGATTCGTAAAGGTGTTTATAATACCACTCGGGATTTTCCCGGATACAATAATGTAAATCGGGGTGAAGCAACTTCTTCAATTCTGCTTTGTCAAATCTTCCCATTGCCATAGCTTCGGTATAATATTGTAATAGGTACGGAGACGTATTTCCCGATAATATTCCCAACACTTTTTCCATAAATGATTTTTGCACAGGCACATAATCTTTCTGCCACTGATAACCCACGAGTATTTCGTCCGAACCCTCACCACTCATTACTGCTTTTACTTTTCTTGCCGCTTCTCTGCTAACCTGGTAAGTTGGGATTATGGAAATATCACCGTTCGGCTCGTCATAAACCCAGCTGAGGTGGTCAAGTATGTCCAGAGATTGGGATTGAAGAATCAGTGAGTGATGGTTTGTGCCGAATTGCTTAGCAACCATTTCAGCATAAATATGCTCACTTACATCCCATCCTTCAAAACCGATTGAAAACGTTGATGGCGCATATCTAAAACGGCTCATGTAATAAACTATAGCTGAACTATCGTAACCTCCGCTGAGAAAAGAACCGACTGGAACATCGCTTCTGGTATGTGTTTTTACAGACTCAAACAATAAGGAATCGAATTTTTCAATCGCTTCGTTGTCGGAAATTGTGTTTTCTGCAAACGGAATTTTCCAGTACTCTTTGATTGTTACACTTCCATCAGCGTTTAAAAGCAAGAAATGTGCTGCCGGAAGTTTTGAAATTTCATGCCATATACTTTTCGGGCTTGGAACATACCTGTACACAAAATAATCTGAAAACGAAACGAAGTCCAAGGTGGTGGTAACATCGGCATTAGCTTTGATTGCTTTTATTTCAGAAGCAAAAACAAAGTTTCCATTTTCGTTGTAATAGTAAAGAGGTTTAATCCCGAACCTGTCGCGGGCTAAGAAGAGTTGCTTGTCTTTTTCGTTCCATATTCCAAAGGCAAACATCCCCTTCAAATGATTTACCACATCCCATCCCCATTCTTCATAGCCGTGGATAATCACTTCTGTATCAGTATGCGAATGAAACCTGTGTCCTGATTTTTCGAGTTTCTCACGAAGCTCGATATAATTATAAATTTCTCCGTTGTAGGTAATCCAGATTGTTCCGTCCTCATTGGTCATGGGTTGTTTTCCTGCTTCTGTAAGGTCAAGAAAGGAAAGTCTCCGGTGCCCCAGAACTACCGTTTTATCTGCATTGATATATATGCCTTCTCCATCAGGTCCGCGATGTTTAATTGCGTCATTCATTGCCGAACAGTTTTGCTCTGAAACTTCTCCGTTAAATTTTATTTGCCCTGCAATACCGCACATGATTTTCCTGAAATATTAAAACTCTAAATAATCGTTTTTTACCGTTTATAAAATTTATGCTCCATTTATTTTATTAATTGCGTCAATATTTTTTGTGAATCTTTACATCATATATGATTAAGACCGTAATAACATCAGAACCTGACAGCCTTCCGGATTATATAAAAAAGATGTGGAGGTACAGGGCTCTTATTGTTGCATTTGCCAAACGTGATTTGAAAGTAAAATACGCGCAAACATTCTTGGGATTGGGCTGGACTGTTCTTCAACCCCTCACTGCATTAGCCATCTTCACTTTCTTTTTCGGGTATTTGCTTCGCTGGAAGTCGGGCGATCTGCCGTATTCGCTTTACGTGCTGTCGGGTTTACAAGGCTGGAATTTTTTCAGCTATATTGTTTATCAGGGCACTTTCAGCGTTCAGGAATCAGGACAGCTTATTAAAAAGATTTATTTCCCTAAAGCCATTTTACCACTGTCAAAAGTCTATGTTGCCCTGATAGAATTAGTCATTAGCTTGCTGTTGCTCGTGCCGTTGTTTCTTTGGCATGGCTATCCGGTTTCTTGGCGTATTGTGCTTATCCCGATACTACTTATATTCAATGCTGCTGCCGCTTTGTTTATTGTTTTCACTGTGGCTTCTTTGGCTTACCGCCTGAGGGACTTGTTTCATCTTGTTCCTTTCCTGATGTATTTCGGGATCTGGTTCACGCCCGTATTTTTCACGAAAGAGGTTTTACCTCCTCAAATCAGTTTCATTTGGTTTTTTAATCCTATGGCTTCAGTAGTTGAAGGATGGAGGTGGTGCCTTTTCCCGGGGTGGAATTACGACTTGCATTTTATTCCTGCCCTGCTCGCATCCATTCCGCTTTGCGCATTAGGGTTTTATCTATATAAAAAATCGGAAAATGCATTCAGCGATTATGCATAAGTATTTTCAGCTTTTCCAGAACACAGAACACTGCCGGGCAAATTGTATTATTTTGTAAGGTAGTATTGGTGTATTCAAAAAATTCTCCTGAATCAGTGTAAGGATATTTGCGGCAATCACCGGGGCGGGCTTCGTAAATACTGCAATAATTATTACTGCCCAAAAACGGACAAGGCGATTTCTTCACTACATAATCTCCATCTTCATCTAAACGCAAATAAGTTTCAATCATTTCGCTTTGCCTCATTCCAAGGAATTTTGAGATACGGACTATATCAGGAGTTTTAAATCTTGGTGAGATTGTTTTGCAGCAGTTACCGCATTGCAAACAATCTATTTTCGAAAATGCTTCTTCATGCAAATCAGGAAGATGTTTTTCAATTCCCCGGATGCGCTTTGCCTTTAACAGAAAGTTCTTGTTCTCCTTCTTCCTTTTTTCTGCTTCAGTTCTCCAGGTTTCTTTATTGAAATTCATAGCAACGAATTACACAAATCTTTTCCACAACAACACTTCTTTATTCCACCATTCCCTTTGCGCGTTTATATTTGCGTCCCGATATGACAAAACCCTTCTCCTCTGTCCCGGCTGTATTATTACTTGCAGACGGAACCGTTTTTCACGGAAAATCACTCGGTAAAACCGGAACTACTTCAGGCGAAATTTGCTTTAATACTTCCATGACCGGGTACCAGGAAATTTTTACCGACCCGAGTTATTACGGTCAGATGATTATCATGACTAACGTACACGAAGGTAACTACGGAACTAAAAATGAAGAGGCGGAATCGAAGAGCGTGAAAATTGCAGGGCTAATTTGCAAGCGATACACTGCTCAAAGTTATTCACGGATACCCGCAAACGATTCACTACAGGACTGGTTTGAAAAAAATAACCTGGTCGGCATTTCGGATGTGGACACGCGCGCACTCACCATTCACGTACGAAAGCAGGGAGCCATGAACTGTATTATCAGTTCAGAAACTACCGATGTGGCGGTTCTGAAAAAGAAACTTACCGAAGTACCCGACATGGACGGGCTCGATTTGGCACTGAAAGTTTCAACTGATAAACCATATAACTATGGTAATGAAAATTCAGGACTGAAAGTGGCTGTGCTCGATTGTGGTATTAAAGAAAACATTTTGAAGTGCATGACTGACCGCGGCATTTATGCCAAAGTATTTAATGCTAAAACTTCATTCAAGGAAATGGAAGCGTTTAAGCCGAATGGTTATTTCATTTCCAATGGCCCCGGTGACCCGGCCGCCATGGATTACGCCATTAAAACGGTGAAAGAAATTTGCGATTCGGGTAAACCGCTCTTCGGAATTTGCCTCGGCCACCAGTTGCTGGCTTTAGCCAACGGAATTCCCACGCACAAAATGCACCACGGCCACCGCGGGGCGAATCATCCGGTGCAGAATCTTATTGCCAACAAAAGCGAAATCACTTCGCAGAATCACGGTTTTGAAGTTTCGCGCGAAGCAGTGGAGAAAAGCAGCCACGTTGAAATAACTCACGTAAACCTGAACGACAATACGGTGGAAGGCATCCGTATTAAGGGAAAGAAAGCTTTCAGCGTTCAATACCACCCCGAAAGTTCTCCCGGTCCGCATGATTCACGTTACCTCTTCGACCAGTTTATTGATGACATGAATGCGAATTAGCGAATTCGACAATTTGAGAATGTGAGAATTCAAACCGTCATTCATCTATTGTCTGTTGTCTATTGTCTGTTGTCTTTTTCTTCCTGCAACCAATCTCAAAATCAAATACCGGTAGTTGGGGAAATTGATTCTGTAGCTATTGCCAGCGACACTGCCATGCAGTTGGGGCTCGAATCTTCGTATGAGTTTCACAAAACATTGGTGGTGAACGAAAACTTAGTTTATGATGTGGTGGGGTTTGGCGGCCCTGCATCGAGCGGTGAGTTTGCCATTTTAAGAAGAGGTGGCGATAATAAAGCTGATACGGTAATGAAGCAACAGCGTGAAGGAATTATTGCCGATGCATTTTTAGCTGATTCGAACCGAAACAACAAACAAGAAGTTTATGTAGTTGTTCGAAACCCTTCACAAGCTGCCATGCAGAAAACTTTCCGTTTTGAGCCTGCCGACAAGTAACCCACGCATCGCTTACTTATACATATACGGCTCGCCATCATACGCCATGGTTCTGATATTTTCCAAAACACGTTTCATATAAGTTTTCCAAAACAGCTTGGTAAACAACACACACAGCGGATACAGCAAAGCATTTCCACAGTGCATGGTGTAGGTATATTCCACCAAAATCTCATTTGGCGCAATTTCAGTAGTGCGCCATTCGCCAACAAATTTGGTAAACCCCAGCATCCACGATTTAAAATCGCTTACCTCAATTTTCCAGTATTTGTTCTCCACTCTTTCGAGCACCTTATCCATAGATGCTTCGCCCCCTGCCTGTGTTAACGACTTAGCCACAAACACCTTTTTGCTCCCACCCGGTTTTCCCCAGTTTTCGTCATCGGTGCAATGGGTAACGCGCGGCATAAGCCCAAACCCCGTATGCACTTTGGTTACATCGCAAAGCATGGGTGTTTTAAAAGCTCTTTCCAGCGAACAATTAAAAGTGGCGCTAACCGATACGGTTGTGGTCATGAGTGGAGGCAAATGTGAAGAAAAACCTTAAAGTTATTATGCCCTTAACCAGTGCCCTTCCGGCATCGGGTTGGGTAGTTTCTGTGAAATGTTCATTTTTTTATGATTTTGGGCGAAAAAACAAGGTATGTAGCTAATGCAAGGGCCTCCTAAATGTATTTAAACGTGCCCTACACAACGGAAGAGGCCTCCTAAATGTATTTAAACGTGCCCTACATTTCGGCAAAAAGCCCGTAAGAGGCGTTTAAAATTATTTGGAAAATCAACCCTAGGGTTTGAGTTGCGCTCTATTATAGTGCAAACCCTACCTCAAAACCGTTACCGAGCCTTTGCGCAGTTCATCGCGCTGGCCATCTAAAAAGGTGAGCTTTAACTGGTAGGTGTAAACCCCTGTAGGTATTTTTTCGCCCCTGTAAGTTCCGTCCCAGCGGAAATGGTGCTCGTTCGATTCATACACCTTTTCGCCCCAGCGGTTAAAAACCTGAACAGCGAGGTATTGAATTTGTTCAAGCGTTCCGAAAATTTCGAAGAAATCATTGCTGCCATCGCCATTCGGGCTAAAGGCGTTGGGTATAAAAATATTGTGGCGGAAAAGCACAATCACCTCCACCGAAGCCTGTGCCTGACAGTTGTTCGCATCGCTTACAATAACCGTATAAGTAGTAGTTGAAACGGGCGATGCAATGGTGGAAGCGCAATTGGCGCAGCTAAGCCCGAACGTAGGCTGCCACAAATAATTTACGGGAGTGTACGAAGGAGTTGCGGTGAGCGTAACGTTATCTCCGCTGTAAATTTCAACTTTCGGATAAGGGTTCACGCTTACCGTAAGCAATGGCGGCTCTGTAATTGAAAGGGTCTGCGCCACCGAACATCCATTGGCATCGGTAACGGTTACGGAATAATTTCCACCGATTAAATTGGTTGCTGAGGAACTTGTTTGTGCCGGAATTGTATTCCATACAAATTGATAAGCCGGGGTTCCACCGGTGGCAGTTACGGAAACCTCACCGTCAGCATACCCATTGCAAGTGGGAGGAATCAGCGTTCCTAGGGTAAGAGATAATAAAGGAGGTTCAGAAATTGTTGCCGAAACGGTAGCAGGGCAGGAGTTGTTGTCGGTAACAAGAACCGAATAATTTCCGGCAGAAAGATTAGTAGCGGAAGATGAAGTTTGCGGAGGTGTGGTGTTCCAGTTGTAGGTATAAGGACTTATACCTCCGGAAACATTTACCGAAGCCGAGCCGTTGTTTCCGCCAAAGCAGCTTACATCGGTAGTTGAATTGATGAACACCGTAAGCAAAGCCGGTTCAGAAATAGTTACTGATACGGAAGCCGTGCAGTTATTTCCATCGGTAACCATTACATCAAATGTTCCGCCTGAAAGATTGGTGGCATTAGAAGTAGTTTGAACCGGATTAGTATTCCACGTGTAATTGTAAGCTCCTGTTCCACCGGTTACTACCGTAGTTGCCGAGCCGTCATTCGCTCCGAAACAACTTACATCTGCAAACTGACCTATGCTTACATTCAGCAATGCCGGTTCGGAAATGGTTACCGATGCTGATGCACTGCAACTGTTTGCATCCGTTACCACCACTTGGTAAGTAGCAGCAGAAAGGTTTGAAGCGGTTGGCGAAGCCTGAACCGGTGTAGTGCTCCATGCAAAATTATAAGGAGTAACCCCGCCCGCAACGGTGGCAGTGGCTGAGCCATCATTTCCACTATTACAGCTAACATTTGTTTGCGAAGTGACGTTTACTGTAAAAGCAGCCGGTTCAGAAATAGTTACCGATGCGGAAGCACTACAGCTATTGGCATCCGTAACCACCACATTATAATTTCCGGCAGTGAGGTTAGAAGCGGTTGAAGTTGTCTGCACCGGTGTGGTATTCCATGCATAAGCGTAAGGCGTAATACCACCTGATGTATTCACCGAAGCTGAACCATCATTGCCGCCAAAGCACCTTATGTTAATTGGTGGATTCATGGAAACTACAAGCGCAGTTGCTTCTGAAATAGTAACCGAAGCAGAAGCCGTGCAATTGTTTGCATCGGTTACAACAACCGTATAAGTTCCTCCTGAAAGATTACTTGCCGTGGAAGTTGTTTGCACCGGTGAGGTATTCCAGCTATAAGCATAAGGAGTTACTCCGCCCGAAGCGGTTGAAACCGCTGAGCCGTCAGCGGCTCCGTTGCAACTTACGTTGTTAAATGAACTAATACTGATGTTGAGCAATGCCGGCTCAGAAACCGGGGTGCTTACGGAAGAAGAGCATCCGTTTATATCGGTGATAACCACAGTATAGTTTCCTGCTCCGAGATTATTTGCAATAGCTGTAGTTTGAACCGGTGTTGTATTCCATGAATAAGTAAAAGGTGAGTTACCCGTAGCAGAGGCAGTCGCAGTTCCATTTACCGAACCGAAGCAGGTAATATCCGTTGATGATGCAGTAGCAACAGGTAAGGTATTTACAAGGAGCTGAATAATGGTAGAATCTTTAAACCCTGCGGCATCGGTAGCAACAACTTTATAGTTAGTTGTGGTGGTCGGACAAACCGAAAACGGACCGGGACCGGTGCCAATGTTCGGTGTCCATGTGTAAGTATAGGGAGGAGTTCCGTTGGCGGCCGTTGCAGATATGTTTCCGCAGCCTCCTTCGCAAACAGCATCACCAACTCCAGAAACCGTTGTGCCGCATGATACTACATTAACAGAAAGTATTCCGGTATCTGAATAGCAGTTGAAATTTAAAGTAAGTTTTACGGTGTAATTACCGGGCGAAGAAAAAGTATGTGAAGGCGCAGCTAAGGTTGAAGTATTATTCACTCCGCTTGCTACATCTCCGAAATTCCATGACATGGATTGAACAACTCCTGAACCGGTACACGATGGCGGTGGCATGGTGTAGCTGAAATTTCCTGTCAGGCAATTTATTGATGATGCCAGAGTAGGGGTGTAAACGCTGAAATAATTCGGAGCAAAATTAGGCAAGCCGAAAGTACTCTGATTAGTTCCCAAAGCAACTCCGTTGTCAACGTAATTGCATCCATTGCCCAAAGTATTCGGACTGTTAATAACTCCAATGTAGGCAGTTGCATAACGCGCCACATAAACTTTCTTATCCGGTCCAATCTGCATGGTTCCCATCCAGCCAGTTGTTGAGGTTCCGATTTGGGTTTTTGAAGCCGCAATCTGTGCTGAATTACCCGCGCACATATTAAACTGATATATAGCCCCGCTTTGCGAACTGTTTGCATAAAGCCGGCTCCCATCGGGTGAAAACTCAAGCCCGTAAGCATAAGTGAAACCTGTGCCGAGGTTTACCGGGGTGGAAACCACACCGGTGGTATTATTAAAATCAAATAGCTCAAGAATACTGGAACTGCTTCCGCCTGAAGTATAGCGCATGGCTACCGCGAGCTTATTTCCATCGGGCGAAGCTTTCATACAGCCGATAGCCATTCCGGTATTGCCGCTATGCACCGTACCAGTACTGCTGATAACCGGTGCGCTTAATCCGGTGGAAGTAAGCAGGTAGGTTCTGAACTCGTTGCTTCCCCAGTGATGCGTGATAATCCAGACATCGTTGTTGTTGCAATGGCGCACGGCACAGATTTTTTCGGTGGAAGGGCTGTACATCAAAACATTCTTTACAGCCGTTACTCCCCCAAGCCCGCCATTCAAATTCATGTCAATCACCGAATACCGGTACCCGTTTGAGCCCGGAAGCGCTGCCGTAAAAAGATAATATTCGAACCGGCTCCCGGGTTTTTGCACGATTACACCGGATTGAGTAGAAGATGGGTCACCCATTAACCCGGTTCCGTTTGCCATTACCGTATGGTTCTTATTATATACGGTTAAGCCATCGGTATAAAAAAGAAGGTTGCCGCTTGCATCTGAAATAGAAGCCACACCCTCGGTAGTATTTATTTGACCGCCATTTACTGAAACCGGATTGGGATTAAAATGAATCCCCGCCCGGGTACCGAAATACCACCAATCGGCCTCTCCTTGCGAAAAAGCCAAGGAATAAACAATAAGAAAAAGCAACAAAAGTGTGTGTCTTTTCACATGTTAAATATAATCTGATAAAGCAGATATGACAAGTATTATTACCATTCGGTTGCACAAGTTCGGGGTTACTTTTAAGTTCGCGCCTGTTACATTATTATTACCATTAACCCAAGTTCATGGCACAAATCCAGAAAATACACGCCCGCCAGGTATTCGATTCAAGGGGAAACCCTACTGTAGAGGCAGATGTAATAACCACTAACGGAACACTCGGAAGAGCTATTGTTCCTTCGGGCGCTTCTACAGGAAAACACGAAGCCGTAGAACTTCGCGATGGCGATAAGAAGAGGCACAACGGAAAAGGCGTTTTGAAGGCTGTGGAGAATATCAATACCACTATTGCCAAGGAACTGGAAGGCGTAAACATTTTCGAGCAAAACGCCATTGACCAAATCCTAATTTTACTTGACGGAACTCCCAACAAAGCCAAATTGGGAGCTAACGCCATTCTTGCCGTTTCATTGGCTTCGGCAAAAGCGGTTGCCGAAGAACTGGGAATGCCGCTCTACCGCTACGTGGGCGGAACCAATGCGAACACCCTTCCTGTTCCTTTAATGAATATCCTGAACGGAGGCGCACATGCCGATAACAAAATAGACTTCCAGGAGTTTATGATTATGCCCACCGGTGCTGATACTTTCAAAGATGCCTTGCGCATGGGGGTAGAAATTTTTCACAACCTTAAATCGGTTCTCAAAAAGAAAGGATACTCAACCAACGTAGGTGACGAAGGCGGCTTTGCCCCCGAAATAAAATCAAACGAAGAAGCGATTGAAACGGTTCTTGAAGCCATTGAAAAGGAAGGCTACAAACCCGGCAAGGATATTTTCATTGCCATGGATGCCGCCTCTACCGAGTTTTATGATGAAAAAGCGAAGGTTTATCATTTCCATAAGTCAGGGGGTAAGAAACTGAAGAGCGAGGAGATGGTTGCTTACTGGGAAAACTGGTGCAAAAAATATCCTATTCTTTCTATTGAAGATGGTATGGCTGAAGATGACTGGAAAGGCTGGGAACTGCTCACTAAAAAAGTGGGCAAGAAAGTTCAGCTGGTAGGCGATGATTTGTTTGTGACCAACGTCAACCGGTTGCAGCAGGGCATTGATTCGGGAATTGCGAACTCCATTCTGATTAAAGTAAACCAAATAGGAACGCTGACTGAAACCATCAATGCCGTGAATCTTGCTCACAAAAACTCTTTTACTTCAGTTATGAGCCACCGCAGCGGTGAAACAGAAGATACTACTATTGCGGACTTAGCGGTTGCCCTTAACTGCGGGCAAATCAAAACCGGTTCGGCTTCGCGCACCGATAGAATTGCCAAATACAATCAACTGCTGAGGATTGAAGAAGAACTGGGGCCTATGGCCGTGTATCCCGGAAAGAGGTTTAAGTATTTAAAATAGGCTTTACTAATTAATCACAAGCCTCCTGGTTCTTACCGCTCCGTCATTTTTAACGGCAACGAAATAATAGCCCGCAGGCAGCCCGCTGATGTCTATTGTTTCGATATTTGAATTGAGCATTTTCTCGATAACAGTTTGTCCCAGAGCGTTTGTAATTTTAAGCTCAGCTGTTTTTGAAGGCAAATCGCTTACATGAATCTGAACAAAGTTAGTTGCCGGGTTAGGTTCCAAAGCCAGTGCAGGTGATTCTTTTTCAATTTCGCCTAATGCCGAGGGAGTGGTAGTGAGCGACAAATCGTCAATAATAAAGTTGGAGCCCACATGCGGGTTTGCACCGCTGGTAGGGTTCATCAGCACGCTTATAATTACATCATTCACCGCTCCGGTGCCGCTGTAATTAATGGGAATAGTGAGCGGGGTGAAGGTTCCTACGTTGTTTGTTTGCTGAAAAACTCCCGAGCCTATTTGTGTGCCGGAGGAGTTACGCACGGTTACATTAATTATCAAAAAGTCACCGCTTACACTGGTAAACTTGTAGTACAGGTGAAAGAAAGAATAGGGTGTAGAAATGTTTATTCCGTTTCCGCCACTGCTGGTAATAAAGGCGGGGTAAGTGTTGGCGCTCTTATAACCCTGGGCAGCCCAGCCCACACCTCCATTGCCGTTGCCGGGCGATACCTGTGCGATGTCGCGGCTGTCGGTCCAGCCGTTGGGCTGTCCGGGGTTAGAGGGCCAGTAAGTGCTGAAATTGGCATTAGGAATAGGGTTTTGCGCGTGCGCTGTGCTTAACGCCAGGACGGCTGTAAAGAGGATGTATATTTTTTTCATGTTGTTTTCGTTTATGCAGTAAAAATAAATGCCCTGCGGTTTTTTACACCACCGTTTTGATTTTTTTGCAAATTAGTTCTTCACAAAAGGCGATTTTAGCGTCCAGAAAATGAAAGGGTTTACATTACTGACGGCATTTTTTCTGCTCACCGGTGCCGGTGTTCATACTTCCGAAGTGTATACTGTTACTCTGGAGCAGCTTCAACAACAAACCATCCGCCCTAATGATACGTTATACATAGTCAACTTTTGGGCAACCTGGTGCAAGCCTTGTGTTGCCGAAATGCCATTTTTCGAAGCGGCCAGTGCAAAGTATGCCACACAAAAGGTGAAAGTGGTTTTTGTAAGCCTTAATTATCCGAAGGAAAAAGCTACGGTAGAGAAATTTCTGAAGCAAAAAAATATTTCAACCCCTTCTTATTTGCTTGATGCCGGCAACCCCAATATCTGGATTGACAAAATTGAGAAGCAGTGGGGCGGCTCGATTCCTTTCACAATAATTTATAAAAACGGAAAAAAGCTTTTTCACCGCGAGGGTGAGTTTACGCAAAGTGAGTTAGATTCGGTGATTGAAAAACTGCTGGAATAAAAAATGACCTGTCATTCTGAGTGCCGGCTCTGCGGAACGAAGAATCTTGCATTTGGTTTTAAATACAAAGTATTTCCCCGCCACAGCGGGGCAAGCTGCTCCGCAAGGCTTCGCTCAATATAACAGTCGTTCTTATTAATATTTGAAATTCATTTATTCACAAATCAAAATTCAATCGTTATGAAAAAGTTCCTGTTTATCTGCGCAGCAATTATGTTTCTTTCGTTTAAAAGTGAAACCGGTTACCAGGTGGGCGACAAGGCCGCTGATTTTTCGCTGAAAAATGTGGATGATAAAATGGTTTCGCTGGCTGATTATAAAGAGGCGAAAGGTTTTATTGTAGTGTTTACCTGCAACCACTGCCCCTTCAGCATTAAGTATGAAGACCGGCTGATTAAGCTCGACAAAAAATACAAGAACAAAGGCTACCCGGTTATTGCCATTAACCCGAACGACCCGGTGAGCCACCCCTCCGATGATTTTGAGAATATGAAGATTCGGGCGAAAGAAAAGAAGTTCACCTTCCCGTACCTGCACGATGAGTCGCAGGCTATTGCCACGGCTTTTGGCGCATCGCGAACGCCTCATGTTTACATTTTGCAGAAAGAGGGAGGCGCCAACGTGGTTAAATACATTGGCGCTATTGACGATAACAGCGGCAGCGAAAAAGAGGTGAAGGAAAAATATGTGGAGAATGCCGTGGAGGCGCTTATTGCCGGCAAACCGGTAACTCCCGATTTTACCAAAGCCATTGGCTGCACCATTAAGTGGAAAAAAAGTTGAAAACAGCTTTCTGTTAATTTACCGAATTTAACTCCGCATCCTGACGCGGAGTTTTTTTCTGTACCATTTCACTTTCCCTTAGCTCAAAAAACCTTTCCGCAGTTTTAAAAGCGTGTTCCGAAGAGGTAAACCGGACTTCAGTTGTATCATAAGCAGACACATTTTCATCAACTGATTATAATAAAACATCACCGGAAACAACATTTACATTAACTAAATACTCTACAGCATCATTGTAAGATGTATAAGTATCAATATAAAAAGCAATTACATCAACTAAATTTACTTTTCCATCATTTTATATTACTTTTACATCAATTGAGGACACTTTCGGGTCTTCTAAACCAACTTTTACTTTAAAATAAAGCACAAACCATGAAAAGAACATCGAAACCCGCTCAACCGGCAAAGCCTTCGGGTGCAAGTTATGCCTATAAGCCTTTTTCTATCGGGGCGTTTATCAAAAATAAACTGGAAGAAAAACGAATTACCCCGGTTCAATTTGCGCAAATGCTGGGCGTAACCCGAAGCAATGTGTACCGGCTTTTTGAAAGAAAATGGATGAGCGTTCAGCAACTGCTGCGTATCAGCGAAATACTTGGCGAAAACCTGCTGCTGCAGTACCACCCGAATGTAAAGCCGCAGCCCCATCCGCTGCAAGCCGAAAACGCGCAACTGAAAACCGAAAACGAATTGCTGAAACAGCAAGCCGTCCAAAATCAAAACCTGGAAGAAGAAAACAAAATACTGAAAGCCAAACTCGAAGTGCTGGAAAAGGTGATGATGGCAAAACAGTTGTAGCTCGCTTAACTAACTGAAGTTTTAATGATGCAGAGCAATTTTCTGCACCCACTTGTTAATCACCTCAAGGCTTATCTCCGGCTTTTTAACCCAACTGTAGTGGTCATACTTCTCTTTCGGAAACGCAGGATTTAAAACATGGTGATACTCCTTTTCTGCCGAAACAAACTTGTTGAGCAGGTTTTTAAGCGCGGCAGGCGGTGCCGATGAGTCGCCCTGGTAAGTAAGCGCCAAAATGGGAGTTTTGCACCGGTGCATGGCCTCGTTATAATTATAATGCGAACCGGTGGCTGAAAAGTTGCCGGTGCGGGCGGTATGGTACCAGTCTTTAATAATTCCGCGCGCCTCCCTGCCTCCGAACTTTACCTTGTTACCGGGGTAATAGCCCAGCGCTTTGGCGAGCAAATCGCAAAACTTAGCGAAAGCCAAAATGCCGGCAGCGTATTCCCTCCATCCCTTATAATATACCGAACAGCTGGCGTTGAGAATAAACCCGTCAACCAATTCAGGATAGCGGCTAATGAACATGCTGCCCATTTGCCCGCCCAGGCTGTGGCCCATTACTATTATCTTCTGCAGGGGAAATATTTCTTTCACCCGGTTAATTATGGAGGGGTATTCCATTTCCACTTGTTCGCGGTATCCGAAATTTATTTCGCGCGAAGGGCGAACGCCCGAACCACCATGACCCCGGTGGTCAATGGTAACCACATTTATATTTTCCGCAGCTAAGGTTCGGGCATAGTGGCGGTAGTAGTTTCCTTTTACACCCATTGCCGGAAAAATGACAATAACGGCTTTCGGGTTTTCGGACTGCGTATGGAAAATGTTGATGGCGGTATGCGAACCATCGGGTAAAGAAACTTTTACGGTTTCGGGCTTTGCAAGCATAAAACGAATAAAGCAAAACAGAGGCAGGTAGAGAATAATATGTATGGCTGAAGGCTGTAAAACAAAAAAGCCCCCCTTTCCCAGGGCAGGCTGATTTGTACCTTTGTTAGGATTGGATTAGTTAGTTAAGAAATACTCTTTTGGTGGTAACCGCTCCGGCATTTTTAACCGAAACCAGGTAGTAACCCGCAGGCTGGTCGTTCAGGCTGAAAGTTTCGCGCTGGCTGTTGATAGCGCTTGAATATACCGACTGACCGATTAAGCTGTAAACCTGAACTTTGGCATTATCAGGGGTTACATCGTTAAAGCTTACCGTTATATTTCTGCCGGCTGCAAATACCTTAGCATTGTTTTTGGTTTGCTCGTTGACCCCCGAAATGGTTGCGGAAGTAACAGTGATGGTCATTTGAGCATTGTCTGTGCAGCCGAAATCGTTGGCGCAAATCAGGTTTACCAGATATTCGCCCGGCTCATAGTAATTGATAGTTGGGTTAGCAACACCGGTAATTAAGGTGCCATCGCCAAAGTCCCAGCTATAGATACTTGAGTTGCTGGCTGAAGCATGGAAAGTAATAGGCTCGTAAACTTCAACGTTTACTGCCGATGCGGTAATATTAGCTACCACGTAATGACCGGTAACGCGGAAAGTTTTGGTAGTTGAATAGTTTCCGAAAACATAAAGCATGTAGTAGTCACCGGCACCGAGTGCATTGAAGTTGAACTGACCGGTAATGTTGTTATAGCCGGCAACTTCGTTGTTAAATGCATCGAAAAGCTTGCAGGCGGTCCAGGCAACAGAGTTATCCTGAGTTACCTGAAGTGTACCATCGTTATTAGCACATCCGGCATTTGTAACAGCAACCTGAACAGGCGTAGAAACGTGAACAAAGAAACGACCGGTAGAAGGGTCAGTGTCCTGCAGGTAAACATTGTATTTGCTCATGCGCAGGTCGGTATAAGTTCCAAGCAAGCGGTCTTCCAAACGAACAATAGATGTAGGGTCAACGTTGTCAAGAACGGGAGCGGAAATATCGTAATAGCCGTCCACATCCACATCGTAACCAAGTTCTACCACCTGAGTTGCTGATACAGGCCCGTAGCCGTTAATGGAACAGTCAACCTGGTCAGAAGTAAGGGAATAAATAACCGGAACACCGGCAACACCGCTGTAAACCTTCTGGGCATCTTCCTGCGAAGCGTAGGTTGAAACTATACCCTGATCAAAGTAAAGAGCGGCTTCGTCAATGTTTCCGCTTTGTGCCTGAATGCGGACTACAACCTGTGCTTTGTTTTGAGAAGCAAAAAGGTTGGTGGCAAACAGCGCTAATACAAGTGTAAATGTTGCGTATTTCATAATAGAGAGTTTTTGGTTTGTTTATCGGATTGTTTTAAAGCCCGATACCACTCTATTACGATAAGGTTTTACAAAAGGTTACAGAAAAATGAAGATAGCCGGAAGAGTAAAAAACCGAAGAATGAGCCCCAAAACCGGTTTATTCTTCATGAACCGCCTGTTTTTTAAGCGAATGGGCAAGTTCATCGCCCAGGTAGCTGTCAATAATGTGATGAACCAGATAAATAACGGGGGTAAGCAGAACAGCCGCGAACACTTTATATACGTAGTTGACCATACCTACAGCAAAAACCTGGTTAAGCTCCCAGTTGCCCAGAAAATAGAAAGCTATCAGCAGAACAATGAAACTATCAATAAACTGGGAAACAAAGGTAGAACCTGTACTGCGCAGCCATACATATCTGTTACCGGTTTTTTTCTTTACCCAGTGAAACACAGATACATCAATCAGCTGCCCGATCATAAACGCAATAAGAGAACCTATAATAATGTTTGCGCCCTGCCCAAAAACCGCGAGGTAAGCTTTATTAAAATCAAGCCCCCCCCCGTAATTTGAGCTGCTCACCCACCAGGAAGCGGGAACTGTTTCCATAGCTCCGTAAAGCATAAGGTAAGCATAAGAAATCATGATGGCGGCAATCCAGGAAATAAAGCGCACCCCTTTTATACCAAAGTATTCGTTAATGATGTCGGTCATTACAAAAACAAAAGGCCAAAGCAATACACCGCAAGTTTGGCTGATACCATCAAAGTGAACACCGAAGAGGTCAAAAACGGGTTTTTGAAAGCCAAGGGTTTCGTCAAGCGAAAAAATTTTTACGCCCATAAACTCCGCAACCATGGCATTGGCAATAAAGAATGCACTCATGCCGATGTAAAGACGGTTGGTTTTGTCTTTAAAGTATTTCATGTTCGGGCTGCACAGCCGACACGATTATAAAAATATTTTGAGGATGTCGCCTACCCGGATGGGGCGGTCAGCAACTGATTTGTTGTCGGCTTTCAGTTTTTCAACGCTGATTCCGTTATAGCGTTCGGCAATATTCCAAAGGGTATCTCCCTGCTGAACCACGTAATACACACAGTTGCACTCTTTATTCAACCTGATTTCGTTTCCTGACTTAACGGTATCTATCGAATCTTTCTGCCCTACGGAAACCGATGCTGCGGTACCGGCAGTAACAGAGTCTGTTTTGGGTTTTTCAAAAGACCTGGGGGCAAAAGCCTGTGCATAATCGGGCGAAACAGCAGGAACTTTAGAGGCGACAATAATTTTCAGTTTCTGCCCGTAGTAAAGGGTAGTGCTTTTCAGCTTATTCCACTTTTTAATATTATTTACCGATACACCGTATCTAGAGGCTACCCTGCTAATGGATTCGTTCTTTTTTACCTTATGCCAAACGGTAGTGAGGGATGGAACAGGAACATACTCTCTTGCCAAAAAAGAAGTATCGTTCATGATGTCATTTTTTCTGGCTTCAAACAAAGCGAAATAATTGATGGGCAAATTGAGCGGAAAACCATTTTGTACATAAGGAACTACTCCGGTTTTTACCGAAGGATTAAGAAACTGTAACTCATCAACAGGAATGGTAAGGACATTGGAAATGTGTTTCAAACTCACTTTTGAAGTAATCAGTACCGTATCTACGGCATATAATTCCCTTCTGGGTTCTGCCGAAACAAGTTTATAGTCCTTGTAGTAAGTCATTACGTAAACTGCCGCAATAAATGTAGGTACATAACTGCGGGTTTCTGCGGGCAGGTAATTCATGATAGCCCAGAAATTCTTTACCCCTCCAGCCCGTGCAATGGCTTTGTTTACATTTCCTGGTCCCGAATTATAAGCAGCGAGCGCCAGTTGCCAGTCGCCATATAAATCGTATAACATTTTAAGATAGTCGGCTGCGGCATAAGTGGCTTTAACGGGGTCGCGCCTTTCGTCAATATATGAGTTAATGCCGAGTCCCATTTGGGTGCCTGTACCGTACATAAACTGCCAGAGACCTGTAGCCCCCACCCGCGAAACGGCTATAGGATTAAAAGCTGACTCCACAATAGGGAGATACTTTAACTCAATGGGTAAGCCCTTACGGTCAAGGGCTTCCTCAAAAATCGGGAAATAAATTTGCGAGTTAGCGAGGCAGCGGGCCATTAGTCCCCTCCGCCTGTAAGCAAAAAAATCTATAAAATCCTGTACTTGTTTATTGTAATTCAGAGTAATAAGTGTAGGAATCAATTTCATCTTTTCCTTAATCTGGGCATCGGTATATTTCGGTATAAGTTCGTAGGGCATGTTGATGCTGGCAAGCAACTCATCATCGGTTACAAAAAATTTGTCGCGCGTAAATAGCGAAAACGACATGCTGTCCAACTGGACAATCAACGGGTCCACATCGCATACCAAAGCGGAATCATTGTAGTAACTGGCTTTTGCAGGAGTACTGAAAACTGCAACTATCAGAAAAACAACGACAGTCCTTAAGATGTTATTCTTCACGGGCTATGGGTTTTGAATGATATAATAACGTATTCTGCTGTTTAAAAATTTTACAGGACAGCAGATACTGCCCTTCTATTTTACAGCGAACAAAAATAAATTGTTGCGTTACAGATGCTAAAATTCTTTTCAACTACAAGGTGCGCGTAGTGTAAACTATTTGGTTCAGTAATACCAAAGCCTCTAAATCGCAATTTTTCAATAATATAGCGGCAGAATTTCACGGTCTCTTAGCTCAGACGGTTAGAGCATCTGACTCATAATCAGAGGGTCGCTGGTTCGATCCCAGCAGGGACCACCGTGAAAATCAAATGGTTGCAAGCAAATAGGCCTTGTAACCATTTTTTATTTGCACACAATTTGCACACAATCTATCGCTTTCCCACCTATTTGAAATTAAAATCTTGTTGATCGAAAACCCTGTGTGGGTTCGATTCCCACCAGCAATATAAACAAGGAATGGCTCAACGAAACCGTTGAACTATTTGTGTTTCAAAGTTCGATAAAAATTGACCCATCGGAATTAGTAATCCAAATTATCGAGCCTTTGGACGGATTATCCCTAGATTTATTCTTTTGTAGATCAAGACGTGTGTTGCACCAAAACCCAAGGTCATTATATTTCTACACAAAAAACTCTTTCAATCGTCCAATAACCTGCAACAAGGGCAATTGAAATAGAAAGCGGATACACCACTGCTTTCCGGTACCATTCTTTTTTTCCGAGCCAGAAGATTATAAGACCGAATGAAAGCAGAATGACGGTAATTTGTCCGAGTTCAACTCCAACATTGAATGAAAGAATCGAAGTGATAAACGCATTTCGGGGCAAGCCGATTTCATTCAGCGAACTCGCAAATCCCATTCCATGAATTAAGCCGAAAAGAAAGACTAAGATTATTCTCCAGGGCTTTAACTCGCTGATTAGAATATTTTCGAGTGCAATGAATGCAATAGAAAGAGCAATGATAGGTTCAACAACTGCACTTGGCGCAATAATTAAATTTTTCATCGAAAGAATCAGTGTAATAGAATGAGCAACAGTAAATGCTGTTGCCTGCCAAATGATGGTTTTGACATTTGTGCTTAGTAAACACAACCCAACTACAAAAAGAATATGGTCTAATCCTTCGGGTAAAATGTGTTGGAAGCCCAGTTTGAGATAAAATAAAACCACATCATTTACCGGGGCGGATTCTAATTGGTAATTAATGGTGTGAGCAGAAATTGAATTGCTTGATAGCAGTAGAATCCAAAGCGCAACAAAGGCTGTTATTTTTTTCTGTTGCTTATTCATAATCCGTTGAATTAGATTTTAAACAACAGCAATAATCTTAGCCGCTTCTGTTTTTAATTCCTCGCTGATGTTAGGATTTTTTTCAAGAGCAGACTGAATTAGTTGTTTGGCTTTTACAGCATCTCCGCTTTTTGCATAAATCAATCCGGCACGACAAAGCAAAACGGGATTCTTACAGTTTGTTTTCAGCGCCACCGAAATGTATTTCACAGCATTCCTGAAATCTTCTTTCTTGTAATATACCCATGCGAGCGCTTCATTCACATCAATATTATCTGGTCTGCGGTGGTATTCGGTCAGTGAATGATTCAACGCTTTGTCCAAATCATTAGTCTTTAAATAAGCATACGCCAATTCACGGTCGGCATAATGTCCGTGCATATTTTCTTCTTTTCCGTTATATTCTTTTGATGCAAGCATTTCAATTACCTGCTTGGCGCATGATTCAGATTTTTCTTTCTCACCTGATAGCAAATACAAATCAGTGAGCTGATCTTTCAAAGAGTAATCATTCACCAGTGAATCCGCTTTCAGATAATACGCAATGGCTTCTCCATAATTTTTATTTGCGCGGGCTATTCTTCCCAAGCCCGCATAAGCATACGCATAATTCTTTCTTTCTTCCAAAGCAATCATGTACTGCATTTGTGCGTTTTGTAAATCGCCAATGTTTTCATACAGCTGTCCGAGATGAACACGCGCCCACTCGGTTCCTTCTTCGCCCGGGTAACCAGCACTCACCGCCATCTTCATTGCCTCTATTGCCCCTTCGTTATCGCCATAAATTTCGCGCAGGTATGAAACGCGCGAATACGAACGGATATCGGGACGAATGGAAATCATTTTATCTGCATTTACCACAGCCTCCTCGTAATTTCCCAGTTCAACATTTGCATCTACCAGCATTCCGTAAACGAATGCGTTGTATGGATTAAGTTGCCGGACGCGCCCGGCAACTTTTAACCCATCACCAAAATGATGCTGCGAAAGGTAAATGGACCCTTTAAAAATATTCGCCTCAAAATTGTTGGAGTCAGTTTTTAAAACATCATCTGCGAGTTTCATTGCAGCGACATCATAGTAAACATGGTCACCGGTGATGCGCGCTTCCTGAATATAGAGCGAAGCCAGTTCTAACTTCGCTTTTATATCTGCAGGGTTTTTTTTAATGGCTTCAAAAAGTTCATCCGCTTTTTTCTTAGTGGCTTTATATTCATCGCTTTGAGAAAGTATCCCGATTCTTTCTTTCATGGGAAAAATGGTTTCTTCTTTCTTGTGGTTTACTAAAATGACAAAGGCAGTAACTGAGCCGCAGATAAAGAAGAGTATCAGGTAAACGATTCCTTTTTTCATGTCGTGGAGGTTTAATACAAATACTTACGAAGTGAAACGATTCTTGGTTTTTTATAAACATGATTAAGAGCTTAAAGAAATTAATACAACTGCGTTGATGATTACACCGATAATACAATTGATTTCGCGGATAAAATCGGTGTAATCTCTGCATTTATCTGCGTAATCATCGAGAAGCGTAACGGTTTTGATCTATGCTTCTAATCATAGTTACAAAAAAAACTCCGTGCAACACTGCGCGGAGTAAACCCACCACAATTGAAGAAAGAACGATCAATTCTGCCGGATAAGTTTCAGCGTTTGCTGAACTTTATCGCCTTGCAGCGCTTTCGCGAAATATATTCCGTTGTTTAAATCATTTGTATTCCATGTAAGCGTATAGTCACCGGAAGGTTTTACTTCGTTGACAAGTGTCTTCACTAATCTTCCGTTTAAATCAAAAAGAAGAATGGAAACTCTTGATGAACTTTCAACATGATAGGTAATAGTGTTGTTACCATTGAAAGGGTTTGGATATGCGCTCATAAAAATTTGAGGCGCGCTTAGCCCTAAAATTCCTACCGTGATAGTTGGATTAAGAATAGTCGGTTGTGTATAAGCTACTTCTAACCCGCAGCAGGCACTCGTTCCACTGAATGGTGTTTGCACATAAGGGAACGAAGTTCTGAACGTAGTGTCGTTTGCTTCTACACCTGTGGTGTAAGTAAGCACGGAAAGCAAATTCGGTGTTACGGGATTTGGACCTCCGGCAGTATAATCATCATACCACAAACCAATAGCTGCCAATGCAGCACCACTCACTGCCATTAACTCAATGCGCGTTACATCATCTTCTAACCTGCGCCCGTTCGGAAAACCATCCATGTTCGGAATGGTTTGCAAACTCGCATTCTGATTGTAAGCTGTATCGGTTAAGCCAAGCACTGCGGTATAAATAATTCCGAGCGAAGAGAACTTAGGGTCGTTGCGCGGAGTTGGCGGCACTGCCATGTTCAGGCGAAGCATATCACCAAAAGTTGGCAGGAAATTATTGATGAAAGGTTTGCCAACTGCCAGCGGATTGCCGCCTTTACCCGTTGCTAATTGATAGGGCGCTAAATTCGGAACACCGGTATAAAATATCGGCAGCAAATCTACCGAGCGCGGCTGACCCTGGCGTAGCAGATAATTTCCGAACAGCATGGTATCTAATGCAGTTCCCGCTCCACCATTGCTTGCACGAATAGGAAACAAACCATCATGCGTATTTCCAAAATCAAATGATTGTAAAGAGTTGCGTTGAATTCTTAAACCAGCCAAAGCAGGTACTGCACCGCCAAACAATGAATTGTCCATGTACAAACCCAACTCAGGATTGCAGAAATAAGCATCCATTGCAGGGTCTTCGGTATAAGGTGTAAGCGAATTCCATTTGTCTTTATCGCCAATAGGAATCACCGCTTCGTTGGTCAGCGGCATTCCCAAACGCGAAACCTGAACCCAGTTACCGTTGTAAGATTCTGTTCCGTTTCCGTTCAGCGTTCTTATTCTCTGGCGGCTGGCAGAAGCCCACACGCCAATGACATAATCGCTATCCAAAATGTTTGCAGCCATGTTAACACCCTGACCATTTTTTTGCAGTGAGGAAATATCTACCTGAATGGCGATGGTAGAAACATTCATACATTTCAAGCCATCTTTTGGTGTGCCGCCCTGACGCGGTGCATCACCCAAATCGAAAATTCCTGCGAGGTCAACAAAGAAGGGGTCATCGCTGCTTCCGCAAAAAACTTTCTCGCCAGAGGTAGCATTAGTAATAGCGCTGTTGAACAAAGCACCATAGGTAGTATTTAAACCCACTGCACTTTCAATAGAGCGTGGACCAATATTTGGCGGAGGCACAATTCCATTGGTAACGATGGCTGTGAATGGACCACCATTTACACTCTTCTCGCAGGTGTAAGTTGTTTTCAAATTCTGCTGACCCAAACGAATGTTGAAGAAAGTAGTCGGGTCCTGGTTTGTTTTATTGAATGTAAAGCGATAGGTAATATCATCACCGGCAGTGCCGTTATTCTCCACATGAATTTCATAGCGGATGTTTTCGCCAAACGAAAAATAATTAGGTCCCCCTTGCGGCAATTGCATAGGAATGTAAGTGGCAATGATGGTAATCTTGCTTGGGTCATCGGGGCTGCGGAAAACATATAAGTCCGTGTTATCCGTGAGCGGGTCATTGGCAATCAGCGGTGCCTCGCGATGGCTCGATGCGTTTGTTTTAAGCAATCCGATCATCATCATTGTGATGAGCAGTGCGGTTGAGAATATTTTTGATTTCATTTTTTTAAGATTTATGTTTTAAAAAATTTATTGTAATTTTATTGGTTGTCTTTAAGTCCCCCTTCGGGGGATCTAGGGGCTGTTAATTCACTGCCGTTCCTCTCCACGGTGTTTGCACATAAGGGAAAGTGGTTTTGAACGTAGTGTCATTTTTTTCTACACCGGTAGAATACTGCAACACGTTCACCAATAAATTGGTAACCGGTGAAAGCGTTTGCCCCGGCACATAATCATCGTACCACAAACCAATAGCAGCTAAGGCAGCACCACTTACGGCCTGCAATTCAATCCGTGTAACATCATCTTCCAATCTTCTTCCATTCGGAAAACCATCCATGTTGGGGATGAACTGAATGTTCGTGTTCGCGAAAGTTGTGTCTGTCAATCCCGCTACACAGGCAGCAATAATTCCTTCGCTGCTGAAAGCAGGAGAATTACGCTGCGTTGGAGGCACTGCCATATTCAGGCGAAGCATGTCACCACCGTTCGGCAGAAAATTATTTATGAAAGGTTTACCGGCTGCGAGTGGATTTCCATTTTTTCCGGTGGCTAACTGATATGGCGCTAAATTCGGAACACCGGTGTGGAAGATGGGCCACAAATCAACGGAGCGCGGAGAGTTGGCAGAAGGTAAAAGCAATGTTCCGAAAACTGCATCATCCAAAGCTGTGCCTACGAGAGCAGCATTTCCTTTTAAACCATACAAACCATTTTTTCCGTTTCCAAAATCATAAGAACCCAGCGCCCGATGCTGAATTCTCAAACCGCGCATGGCTGGTACTGCCCCGCCATACAAACTATCATCCATATACAAACCCAGTTCGGGGTTGTAGAAATAATTTCCAAACACTGCCAATGAATCTAAATCCTGATAAGGAGTCATAGCATTCCACAAATCTTTTTTGCCAATTGGAATTACCGCTTCGTTCGTAAGCGGCATTCCGAGGCGCGAAACCTGAATCCAGTTTCCGCTGTTGGTAGAACCACCACCGTTGTTGAGTGTTTTTGTAGCCTGGCGCGAAGCAGAAGCCCAAACACCAATTACATAATTACCATCCAAAATATTTGCCGCAGCAGAAACAGGCTGATTGGTTTTTTGCAGTGTGGCAATATCTACTTGTATGCAAATTGAATGTGTATTGTACCGAGCTAATCCATCGCGCACCTTTGAATTTTGACGGGGCGAATCGCCCAAATCAAAAATTCCTCCGAGGTCAACAAAGAAAGGGTCGTCAGCCGGACCGCAGAAAATTTTCTCTCCGCTGGTAGCAGTGGCAATGGCGCTTGTGATGAGCGTGTTGTAGTCCGCAGCACCCAAGCCCACGGTTGCATTTTCTATAGAACGCGCTCCGATATTTGGCGGAGGTACAATGCCGTTAGAAACAATGGTGGTAAAATTCATACCGCCATCAATACTGCGCTCGCAGGTATATGTTGTTTTTAGATTTTGCTGACCAAGTCGAATATTGAAGAACGTAGTAGGATCCTGATTTGTTTTGCTGAATGTAAAACGATAAACAATATCATCACCTACAGTGGTCGTGTTATTATCAATGTGAATTTCGTAGCGGATGTTTTCACCGAAGCTGTGATAGTTCGGTCCACCGTACGGCAGCTCTGCCGGAATGTAGTTCGCGATAATCGTAATCGTGTTCGGATTGTCGGGACTGCGGAATGCGTATAAGTCCGTATTGTCTGCCAGCGGGTCGTTCGCAATAAGCGGTGCCTCGCGATGGCTCGAAGCTATTGAAGCGAAAGAAATTCCAAGCAGCAATAACAGCGGCAAGAAAAATTTCAATGGCTTCAGAAGCGTTGTTTTCATTCTCATAAGATTTAGTTTTTGGTTTAGAAATAAAAAAGATAAAAGGAAGCATAAGCGACCTGTTTAAATCAACTTACGAGATGAATTGAGGTTTGGATTTACGGAGCGTAAAAAAACGAGCAACAGGTACTTGTCAGGATAGAAATTGCCTCTTAACTAAACGAGGTTGAAATTTTTCGGGAAAGATTTCTGTTTCAGGAATTATTGTTTTAAAAATTTCTTTACCGTATTCGCAAGTTTCAGGTAGTATAAGCCATTAGGAAAAGGTGTTACATCAATGGTGTTGCTTATCATTTCCCCTTCCGAAATTGTTTGACCTGTGGTGTTATAGATGGTGTACCTGCTTTTTTGCAATGACTGAAAACCTGTTATCTGTAATTGATTTGAAACCGGATTGGGAAGAACAGAGAAATTACTTTCTGTTGTTTCTCCGACAGCCGTAGGGGTAGAAACTATCCTGATTGATTTTGCAGCGTTTAAAATTTCTTTGGTGTCTATGCGCTGAAAAAATGCGAGAGTGTAAATATTGTTTACGTTCCAGCCGCTGTTAATGGCATAAGTAAAATTAAGAACTAGACTATCGTTCATTGCGGGAACGGTGATTTGATTTCCAACTGAGGCAGTTAAAGATTTGCGAAAAACATCATGGTGAACGGTTTCGCCATTTTGTGCGTTGTAGTTTACCGGTTCTTCGGCAACACCTGCAAACAGAAGTGCATTTGCAACAGGAACAGTGCCGGTCGTTCTTACAACAACTCTAACCTTTACTGAATCCGTTCCAATCAATTCTTCAGTTGCACGTATTTCTACCGGGCTTGTTTTGCCAAGCGCTGTATCAAGTGTTGTGTTATTGATGAGCGGATTTGCACCTCCAAGCAATTTTCCGTTTAACGTCACTTTAGGAGTAGAGCCATAGGCATTATAATAGTGGGTTCGTGCATCATTCTCGGTGGGGTTTTGCAGGGAGAAATAGCATTGCGAATATGGCGAGCTTGGATGAAAAGCAATGTGCAGCACTTGCGGATAATTGGAAAGTGTTTGATAGAAAGCAGGATTTCTAGATGCGCAAATACCGCAGCGGGTGTTCGTGAAGTGTTCAATGAGCGGGGTTTGAGGAGACTGCGTGTAAGCAGTTATTGAAATGCAGTTGACAATGGAGAAGGCAAGAATTATTTGTTTCATTTTCGGTCTGTTTTATATTGTCTGGATTAGGTATTTAGTTCTCATGATTTAAAATCAATACGCTTACGCGATGATTACACAGATAATACAATATGATTTCACCGATTTTATCTGTGTAATCGGTTGGTTTTATCTGTGTAATCGTTGCCGAAGGCATAATGGGATTTATCTATCTAATTCAATAAATTGTTATCAATAAGTTTTTTAGGGAAACAACTCAAACAGCCGCATGTAATCGCGGTTTCCAGCAGTGCCGTGACAACCGGTGCATCCTTCGCCTTTTTTCGAAATGGAATAACCCAAAGCGCCATCGCTTTTATATTCAGCCCACAACCAGTTGGCGCCCGAAAGCGAATTACCTGTTGATTTTTCCATTACGGCAAGTAACTGCAAACTGCCTGCCTGTGAATCGTAAAGTTCTTTTACGATTAAGGAGCCATCGGGGAACGAGCCGCCAGCGGGAAGTCTGCCATTGTCGGTTAAAACTGCCTGGGCAATGGCATTGAACCGGACGCGGAAAAAAGCATTATGTGCGGTTTGGGGAGAAGATGCTAAAACCGTGGAGTTGTTTTTATAGTAGGTAAAGCCGGTAGCTACTTTAGCTTTGTCGAAAAGTATTTTGTCTTCTTCTGTGGGTTTCTTTTTGCACTGTGAAAACAAGAAGATAATTAAGAATACGATGCAGGCGGAAAGGAGTATTCTTGTTTTCATGAGATTTTTGTTTTTAATAGGACGCACCAAATTCCAAAGCCTTACAAGGAGCCAACTGTTTGGAATTCTTTTTCGTAAGCGACCTGTTTAAATCAACTTACGAGAGCAGTTACAGTTTGGACTTTTACGCTGGGGAAAAAGAAGTTAGCGGAAACCTTGACGAAACTTGTTTTCAATGCTTCAGCCAAAAGAAAGAATACCTTTAATTTTAATTCAGCGTGATGATTGATTTTGAAAAACTAAAAAATGTATTTCCGTTTTTTCAGGAATTGAGTACTGATGATGTGTTTGATTTATTAAAGCACACCAAAGAATTAAAGCTGAATGCAGGCGATATTTTTTTGGAAGAAGGTTCGCTTAAATGCAATGTCTATTTTATCAAAGAAGGATTAATACGCTCCTACTTCGTGGATGAAAAGGGCAAAGAAATCACCAACCGGCTCCGCTACGAAAATCAGGTTATATCTTCCTATGAAATTGATTTGCTTAACGAACCTTCGCGTTTTAATCTTCAGGCATTAGAACCTACGGAACTTATCGTAATTGATTTACATGACATGCGCCAAATCATTGACCGCAACAAAAAACTCGAAGCAGCCCGCAGGTTTTTTCTCACTACAAGTTTGGCGGAATCCCTCAAACTGGTAGATGATTTTATTCTGCTGAATCCCGAACAGCGTTACATGAAGTTTGTAAAAGAACACTCCGAACTGCTTAACCGCGTTCCTGATAAATACATTGCCAATGTGCTGGGCATCACTCCCGTTTCACTAAGCCGCATCCGAAAAAGAGTTTCAAAGAAGAAACAGTAATTAATCCGTTGACGAAATTCTTTTACCGCTTTTTGGCAAATGTTCACCCTCATTTACATTCTCTCACTGGAATAATGGAAAAATGTATGGTTGGAGTAGCAATAGTTGTCTTTCATCCATCATTCCATCCATCCACGATTCCAATTTATCCGCTAAATGCAAAAATTATCCCATCCGAGAACTTGAATCAACTCCGCCAGCGCGTTTAATTATCTTTTGTTAATCTCCTTAGGCATCAATCCGTTTAGTTTTGTGCTGTAACTATTGTTTGCGGCAAAATGAAAGTAACGATGCAATCATGAAAAAAATGTATATCCTAATCATAACTCTCTTCATTGCTTTTAAAGGAAATACACAAGCACCATCAAACAACCAACCTCAAGCAATTAAAGATTACTATCATTTAGAAACTAAAGCCGAACAGGATGAAAGACTCGCTTGGTTTACCTCTGCCAAATACGGTATGTTCATTCACTTTGGTTTATCCAGCCAACTGGGTGGTAGATGGAAGGGAAAGCAGATAAAAGGTTATAGCGAATGGATACAAGCATTTGCAAGTATAAGCACCAAAAAATATTCGGAGTTGATTAAAACCTTCAACCCCGAAAAATTTAGTGCCGAAGAAATAGTGAAAACAGCAAAGGAATCAGGCATGACGTATTTGGTTGTAACTTCAAAACATCATGAGGGTTTTTGCTTGTGGGATAGTAAATACACCGATTTTGATATTGCAAATACGCCATATCAAAAAGATATTATCAGGCAGTTGAAAGAAGCCTGTGACAAATATCAACTCCGCTTCGGAATTTATTACAGTGTGCTTGATTGGCATCACGGTTCGCAGGTATGTCTGACATCACCTTGTAAAGATTGGTTCAGCATTTACAGTCATTATCGCCCGCGTATGAAAACTTCGCAAAAGGCGGCATACATTAAATACATGAATAACCAATTAGCAGAATTGGTTACAAACTACAATCCCGACATACTATGGTTTGACGGAGCGTGGCAGTTTTGGTGGAAAGATAGAGATGCAGTTAACCTGTATAACTATGTTCGAGGTTTAAAGCCATCTATTATCATCAATAACCGGTATGGTAACTCTACCGGTAAATACAATAAAGATTACAAAACTCCCGAGCAGCGTAGTAATGAAAATAGCGGTTTGCCTTGGGAAGCATGTTATACGCTTAATAGTTCCTGGGGCTATAAAATGGATGATGAAAATTATAAAGATGCAGATGTGGTATGGCAGAAATTAAAAGATATTAATGCTCGTGGAGGAAATCTGCTTTTAAATATCGGACCCAAAGGAGATGGTTCGGTGCCTGCTAAAAGCTTTGAAAGATTGAAGGAAATTAAAGTGCTTATAGACAAGCGGAAAGTTGATAAATAAGTAAACAAAAAATGTTCAACCACCGGGAACTTAACCAGTGCTTACTCTCAAAAAACAATAATTCTGCTTCGCTATGCTGCTTACCTCTAAGAAATCTCAATTAGCTCCGGCTCTCACTATCCGTCAGTTGTTTCAATTGGTAAGAAATCCGATTAAGCAGTTGCCAGTTTTAATTCGTGAGTATCCCGATGCTTTTCGTCCGCCCTTTACTGCTATTGAAACTTACATAGTGCAAAACCCGGAATACGTTAAGCACATACTGCACGACAACTATCTGAACTATACCAAAGGTGCCAAGTATGGAATTTTAAAACCCATGCTGGGCAATGGTTTGCTTTTAAGTGAAGGCGCTACATGGAGAAAACATCGTTTGCTTGCGCAACCCGCTTTTCACCGCAAGCGGTTGGAACCGGTGGCTGAAATAGCAGCAGATGCTACTGAAAAACTGATGCACAAATGGAAGGACAAAGCAACCATAGATTTTACCAATGAAATGGGCTACCTCACTATTGAAATAGTGAGCAAGGCGCTGTTTGGCACAGCCGTAAGCGATAAGGTAGATGACATTCGCGAAAGTATTCGAAAACTGAACCGCACGGTTAGTTTGCTGGCACGGTTTACTACCTCCAAATCGAATTGGGTGATGAATCTTCCTTACACATCAGGACTAAACAAAGCAATGAAGGTGTTGGATGATTTGATTTACGGCATCATTAACGAAAGAAGACTTTCACACAAAACTTATGACGACCTACTGAGCATGTTGATGGAAGCCAGATATGAAGACACCGGTGAAGCGATGAACGACCAGCAACTGCGCGATGAACTAATCACCTTGTTTATTGCCGGGCATGAAACCACCGTTTTATCGCTGTCGTGGACGGCTTACCTGCTGGCGCAACACCCCAATGTGGTTGACAAAATAAGGGCTGAGTTGAATGCAACCATCAACAACCGAACCCCGCTGTTTAGCGACTTACCTCAACTGAAATATCTGACTAACGTGATGAATGAATCTATGCGGTTATATCCTCCGATATATGTCATAGGAAGAAAAGCAGTAAAGGAAGATTTTTTAGGAGAGTTTAGAGTTCCCGCAAATTATAACGTAGGCATCAATATTTACAGCTTGCACCGCCATCCGAAATATTGGGACAATCCGGACTCATTTAAACCGGAGCGTTTTGAAAACTTTGATATTAAAGGCGATAACCGCTTTTTGTTTCTTCCGTTTGGTGGCGGTCCGAGAACGTGCATTGGTAATAACTTTGCCATGATGGAAATGCTCATCATTACAAGCATGTTGTTGCAGCGATTTGACATAGAGTTGGTTTCAGGAAAGTCCATACCGCAGGCACAGTTTACCCTTGCTCCTACTCCTTCGATTAGTCTGAAATTATTCGTAAGGCAAAGTCGGGTAATTGCAACGTAAATTTCAAACTGCCTCACTTTGGAGGAACAGTGCTAACTTTGAACCGTCTGCAAGAAATGGACAGACAAAAACTACGAATCATAAACTGACAACGCAAACTCAATCTTCCTCATTCAATGTATCCATACCACAATAAAATAAAGCAACGGATTGCCAACAAGGAATTGGTCAAGTATGAATATGTTGATAGCTATAAAAACATTTCCCCTTGCCTGCTATTGTATTTTGAAACCGAGCCGCATATCCGCCCCATTCGTGAACACAGATTTAAAGAGTATGAGATGATATTAAAAATCGCTTGCCGGACTATGTAAATGAATTCCTCCGAGCGTTGAGGAATTAAATAGCTCCCATCACATACATGGCGGTGAGAGTAGGGGACGCAACTCCGCCTTTTTGTTCGAGGGTAACAGCAAACGCCTGTGCGTTGCCTATATTTTTTACTTCGTGAAGATTGATAGAGTCTTTTGTAATGTCGAATACACCGGCATCAATCGGCTTGCCATCGAGCAATGCCCAAAGCTGGTATTGTTTATCGCTTGGCGGAGCAGGGAGGGCAGAAGGATTGATAATGATTCTTCCGCTCTGTGTGTTCCAATAAACAATCGCTTTTGCATCGGGTGTATTGGCAACACCGCTCAAGATAATTTTCTTGGTATTCTGATGATTGATGAGCGCTAATTGTTCGGAGAATTTAGAGAAAACAGTTGCAGTGCTGTCATTAGCTGCTACCTGCGAATTATATTTTTCATTCAGCGAAGCAATTTCATTTTCCTGTTTCCCTAACTCCTCATTCATAAAATAAATAGCAAATCCTAAACCGAATAATAAGAAAACCGATGCCGCAGCCAGCCAGGTATTAATCCGATTCATTGGAACCACTTTTCCTGTGCCCTCGGTCACAGCGGAAGGGGTTAACTTCCTTACCGGATTGTTTGTTTCGCTTCTGATACCCGCCATTACTTTATCCTTCACTGCAGCACGGGGTTCATATTTCCCTTCGTTGAGCGTTGCCAGCATCGCCTCTTCAATCTTCTGCACTTCGCGTTTAAGCATAGGGTCGGTATTCACCATAGCTGCTACCTGGTCTCTCTCTTTACCGCAGAGGACACCCGCAACGTACAGTTCTAACTTTCCTGATTCTATGATTTCTTTCGCGTTCACTTTTTTATTCTCCTATTTAAAATAAGTTCTGAGTTCAATAATTGCCGACCGCAATCTTGTTTTCACCGTTCCCAAAGGCAAATCCAATTCTTCTGCGGCTTCCACATGCGTATAGCCGTTGAAATATATCAAATCCACAATCTCTTTTTGTTCGGGTTTCAACTTTTCCGTCATCGTCTTCAGACCGAGGGTTTCGGGGTTGAATTCTGTGCGGTGATGAGATAGACTTACGTTGCTCTCGATGTTTTGGTTTTTCGAAACGGCTTTAAATTCCTTGGAGCGTACTTTGTCAATGGCTCCATTGCGGCAAACATTCAGCATCCAGGTAAAAAGGGTTCCTCGTGTTCCCTCGTATTGCGAAATGCCATTCCATATTTTTACAAAGCACTCCTGCAGCACGTCTTCGCTCATCTCCTGATTCTCCACTATACGGTAAATGATGTTGAACAGCGCCTTCGAATAGTGGTCGTACAAAAAACCCATTGCCTGCTCTTCTTTGTTTTGAAGAGCAACGACCAATTCCTGCTCGCTGTAATTTTTATGGAGTGCTGAATTCAATGCAAAAAATGTTGTAGCAATAATAAGATTTCATATCCAATTGTGGCGAACAAAAAAAACGCTCCGGAAATTCTCTTTCCGAAGCGTTTGAAGAAATACTCCTGCTGTGAGCGTTTTCGCAGTATGTTTTATCAGAATCCCAATCCGATGGTAAATCCGGTAACAGCCGATGAGAAATTTCCTTTCACCGTTGCTGCACCTGAAGTTGTATTTATTTCATACAGATTAGTCATGCCGCCCGAAGTAAGAATTGCAAAAGCAGTTCCGCTGGTGCCTCCTATATCAAAACCGCTGGCTGCCTCGGCATTTATACCAAGGCTTCCTCGCTCCACCAAAGTTCCTGCATTGGGTGGAATTTGCTGATACAATTTATCGGTGGCTATATCAATATCTAAAAGTGCAGTAGTAGTTGCTCCTGCAAAATTATTGGTGTAAGCAGCGGCAGAAACTTCAGGAACTCCCGGATTTAAGCCTGCGTCATTGGTTACTACTCCATCCGCTGGATTTACGCGAATGTTTTGCCCGGTGTTACTCACAATGCGAATGCGGTCAACAGTCGGATTAAAATCAAATCCGAAATCGGTGCCTGACAAAGGCGTAGTAAACGAAGCGCCCGCTGCTGTTGCCAATCCCGAACTGGCATTGATGGTGTACAAACGGCTCGTGCTGCCTAGCGCAAATATCTGTCCGTTTACAGGACGAAAATCAATGCCCCAGATAGTTTCACCTGCCGACAATCCTACAATTGCTTTTGTAACAACCATGGAGGGAGTTTCAGGATTAAAAATTAAAACGTTGTTTGCAGCAGTTACAGCATAAGCTACCGGCTGGGTAGGAATAGCTATGCCGGAGTACATTAAACTTTTAGTGTACTTAGCTAGGGTAAGTGTGTTGCCGGTGTTGAGGTCAACAGCAAACAGCGTAGATTTTTTATTCACTTCAAACATTCCCAGCGCCACATCCTGCTTGGCAGAAATATCAAAACCGCCTTCGCCTTCCACCTTAATGCCAAGGTGACCTACCTCTACAAGTGTTCCGTTATTCGGAGGAATCTGTTTGTAAAGTTTAGATGTTGTGATATCAATATCGAACAGCGTGGTAGTTGCAGCACCCGCTACATTGTTGGTGTATGCTACTGCCGAAATCATCGCCCCCGCCACTCCGTTAATATCTGCATCGGTAGCAGCCACCATTCCCGTTTCAGGATTGAGACGCAGATTTTGTCCGCTGCTCGTTACCACCCGTATTCGGTCAACCGTTGGATTAAAATCAAAGCCCGCAATACTGCCGGTAAGTGCCGGAGAAAATGGTCCGGCACCAATAGCCCTGGCAGCACCTGTTTCCGGATTAATTACATACAGACGGCTGGTGCTTCCCACACCATACATCTGCCCGGTTGCAGGGCGAAAATCCACGGACAGAATTTTCTCATCTCCCTGCAAGCCGGAAATAGAAACAGAATTTAAAACAGATTCAGGATTGGAGGTTGAAAATTTATCAATCATCACACCTCCTACCAGCGCATAAAAAGTCATCTCCGGAATTATCATATCTGTTTTGTAAGATATGCCGGAGTAATTTTGATTGTTGTCATCTTCAGTTGAAGTAATAAGTTGCTCTTTCTTACAGGAAGAAAACAACATAAGCAGTGCGACAAATGCACCTGCGTTCATAAAGCCATAGTTCTTTTTCATAATCGTGAATTTTAAGTGAAAAAATAGTGTCAGTATTAAAACCTACGTTGTAAAAAACAATTTGGATTTTGAAGGAGGAGATAAAATAAACTTGCTAGGAGTATCGGGTATGTAAACCGCTTGCTATATAGTTTGTTCTTTTGGCTTGAACTTCCACGGAAAGCGGGATAAACTCCAGAACGAAAAGTTCAAGGCTGCGAAGAAGTTACTCGGAACCCTAATTGATTTTCAAATGACCTCATGAATGCGAAAGCGGTATTTGGCTAAAATTTGTTTCGTTACACTAAACTAAAAAAATTCGCACTACGCAGTAAGCCGCGCCATACTCAAACAGTTTTTAGCTCGTAAACGCACAAAATTATTTACATACTGCACGGAAAATGTTGATATGCCCTTCTTAAAACGTGTTTTGCTTCACCTACTCTTGCAGAGGAATATATGAAAAAGAGGCTGGCAGCACATGAGGATGTATCGTCCAAAGCGGTACTATTTATACGGGTGATAGGTTTTGCGGCAATGGGTTTGTCTTTGGCGGTAATTGCAGGATGACTGCTGGATATAAATGCTCTCAAACACATTCTTCCCGGCTCACCTCCGGTTAAGTTGAACGGAGCCATCGCATGCTTGTTTCTTACCGTTATGTTACAGGCTGCCTTACTGCCGTATAAACGGGTGTGGCTGTGGAGTTATGGGCTGTTGGCTGTTGTGGCAATTCTTATTGCCGGAGCATCGCTGGCTGAACATATCTTTGAAGTAAACCTGGGGATAGATGAATTTTTTATAAAGGATAATTTAACCTTGCCGCAGCACGCTCCGGGGCGGGTGTCTTTTTTTGGTGCTGTGTGTTTACTTTTAATAGCGCTGGGCATGATGCTTCAGCTTTCAGGTAGCAGGAAGGTAAATGAGTTATCAAAAGCATTGCTGAACATAGTGTCAGCGATAAGCGCTTTTATTCTAATCACTTATTTGTTTGGCATACATAAAACTCATAATTTTTACAGCACATCCACCCTTTCTGTTTTGGCTTCGCTGATTGTTTTTCTTATATCTGTTGCGGCTTCCCTGCTTCAGCCTTCTGTTGGTTTGGCATCTGTTTTTTCCGGAAATAAATTAGGCAACCAGATAGCCCGCATTCTTTTTCCGCTTTTGCTAACTACAATTTTAGTAGAGGGTGGTATCCGTATATGGTTATTTAAGACACAACTGGTATCGGAAGATATGGGGATTGCAATTTTGATTTACGCTTTTATGATTACCTGTATGGCAATAGTAATTTATGTTACCGTACATTTCAACAAACTTGACGATGAACGAAGTGCTGCCATGCAGCAGCTTGAGCTGCAAAACAATGAGCTGAAACAGTTTGCCTATATCGCCTCGCACGACCTGCAGGAGCCGCTGCGCACTATTCATAATTATGCTAACTTAGTTATAAAGGAGGCTCCGCCCACAGCAGGCGACAGCTACCTGGGCTATCTTCAGACTATGAGGGATTCCACGGTGCGTATGAGTTCGCTGGTTCTGGCGCTGCTTCATTATAACCGGTTAGGGCGCAAAACTATTTTTGAGAATTTTGAATTGGATGACGTTTGGAACGAAGTTCTGCAAGATGTAAAAGTGAGCAGTGAAGAGGCGGGGGCGGTAATTACTGCCACTCCGCTTCCGGTAATATATGGCGGTAAACAGGAAATGCGGCAGCTGCTTCAAAACTTAGTATCCAATGCGCTTAAGTTCAGAAATGGGGAAGTGCCAAGAATTGCGCTTGCTTTATCGGAGGAGACCAATATATGGCACTTTACTGTGAGCGACAACGGAATTGGTATTGATTCGAAATACCATGAAAAGGTTTTTCAGATGTTTCAGCGCCTTCACAACGCTGACCAATATGAGGGAAGCGGGATAGGGCTGGCATATTGTAAAAAAATAGCGGAACTGCACCACGGAGAAATATGGATAGAAAACAACGCCAAAGGCGGATGCACCATTCATTTTACAATTGCTAAATCAATAAAACCAATGAACTATGCTTGAAAAAGTAATGCTTATAGACGATAACCGCCACGATAATTTTTTTCATGAAATGGCTATAAATAATACCGGCTTGGCAAGGCAGGTAATTAAGTCCATGTCGGCAGAGGAGGCATTGACCTATCTAAAGGAAGCGTCAGCAGATAGTAGTCTTTTGCCTCAGCTTATATTTCTGGATATCAATATGCCTGTGACCAACGGCTGGGAGTTTTTAGATGAGTATGAAAAGATGCCCTCAGCAACTAAGAAAGCTATTGTAATTGTAATGCTTACCACTTCTTCAAATCCCGATGACAGGTCAAGGGGAGAAGCCCACACTGCTCTCGGGGGCTTTTTAACCAAGCCTTTAACTGAAGAAGTATTTACAGATATTGTCAATACCCATTTTTCTAACCTCGGTCAGTAAATAGTGCTGCCTGCTTTAATGCGGCAGTTTTTTATTTTACCCGTTAGGAGTTTGTCTGTTTTTTTTGTTGCTAAGTGCAACGGATGCAAAACAATGTTTGGGGTATTCTTAAACCTGAGGAAGAGTAAAATAAAAGGTAGCTCCTTTATCAATATCGGCTTCAGCCCATATTCTTCCTCCGTGCTTGGTAATAATTCTATGAACGGTAGCTAACCCAACGCCCGTGCCTTCAAACTCTTCCTGACCATGCAGGCGTTGGAAAGCGTTAAATAATTTAGAAGCATAGATTGAGTCAAATCCTGCACCGTTATCTTTTATATAATATACAGGCTCGCTGTTTATTTCACGACAACCTATTTCTATTACCGGTTTTTCTTTTTTCGATGAATACTTTACCGCATTACCAATAAGGTTCTGCCACACCTGACGCATCAGCCCCGGGTCGCAATAAACTTTACTCACTGGCTGCACACTTACCTCGGCTTTGAAACCGGTAGCGGATGCTTTTATCTCATTAAGAGTTTCGCATACCAGGGTGTAAATGTCCACCTGCTGTATTTCGAGAGAGCCCTTGCCTAATTTTGAAAAACGCAGCAGGTCATGAACCAAACTGCTCATGCGGCTGGCGCTGCCGTTGATGAGGGTAAGAAACTCCACTCCATCAGCATTTAATTTATCCGTATGGTTTTTCAATAGTAATTTGGAAAAACCGGTAATACTCCTCAGCGGAGATTGAAGGTCGTGCGATACCGTGTAGTTAAATGTTTCGAGTTCAGCGTTGGCTTGTTGCAGTTCTATAGCTTGGTCCCTTAGTTCGTTACTGAGGGTTTCAAGCTGCATGTTGATTTTGCGTAGCTCCAGCAGTTTCATTACCTGATTGGCTAAAGCCCGAAGTAAAATAATTTGGTCTTCGGTAAGTTTTCGGGGCTTATGATCAATTACGCAAAGAGTGCCTAAGGCGAATCCATCGGGGTTAATCAGCGATATGCCTGCGTAAAATGCAAGATTCGGACTTTCAGCAACTGCAGGGTGGTCGGCAAAGCGCACATCGTTGCGCAGGTCTGGCACTATCAGCATTTCGGGCGATGCGTTGATAGTGTGTGTGCAAATAGAATCTTCACGCGGTACTACATCGGTCAAACCACGATTCGATTTCAACACCTGCCGTGTTTTATCAATAAAGCCAATCGAAGAAATCGGAGTTTCACATATCTGAGTGGCAATAAGAGTAATGTCGTCATACTCTTTTTCCGGAAGAGTATCTAAAATGCGGTATTCCAGAAGTGCGCTTACACGTTCGGAATCGTTTGCAGGAATGGGTGGAATTTTTGGTGTGTTTGAGTTATTTTCCCGTGCATTGGATATAGTTTCTGCCATAATGTATACAAACATACGAAGATTGCCTTGAAGTTGAATTCCCGGTATTTAAACAAGTGAACGGTACGATTTTTTCATTTCACTTACTATAAAATAAAAACGCTCCGGAAATTCCCTTCCCGAAGCGCTTGAAAAAACCACAGTTATTTATAGTCCGTTATTCTGATTTAATCACTTTGACAGTTTGCAGAACTTTACCATCTGCCATCAAGGTAACTAAGTAGGTACCGGGGGATGCATCGCCTGCATTCCACTGCACATTATAGTTGCCTTGCGTTTTGTTTTCGTCTTCGAGCGTACTGATGAGCTTTCCGCTCAGGTCGTACACATCCATGCGTATGCGGCTGTCGTCAGCAACATGATACTCGAAATTAGTAACTGACATAAACGGATTTGGAAATGCCTGCGATTTAATCATCACCGCTTTCGGTGCGCTTAATCCCATGCCCGAATTTTCCATTTTAGAAGAAGAAGCCATTACCGCTGCGCCACCGCATTTGCCGGTTCCTTCCCAAGGCAGTTGAACATAAGGGAACGAAGCGCGGAAAGTAGTGTCGTTATATTCTACACCGGTAGAGTAGCCAAGCACACTCAGCAAATTCGGAGTTACGGGATTTGGTGAACCTGCTACATAATCATCGTACCACAAGCCAATGGCAGCCAAAACAATGCCGCCCACTGCCTGCAATTCAATTCGTGTAACATCATCTTCCAATCTTCTTCCATTCGGAAATCCATCCATGTTTGGAATATTCTGAATGGTTGTGTTGGCATAAGTTGGGTCGGTTAAACCTAATACTGCCGCCCACACCAAGCCGAGCGAATTAAACTGCGCACTGTTGCGCGGAGTTGGTGGCACCGCCATATTCAGGCGAAGCATATCGCCACCGGTAGGCAGAAAATTATTGATGAAGGGTTTTCCTGCTGCCAGCGGATTGCCGCCTTTACCCGTTGCTAATTGATACGGAGGAAAATTTGGAACACCGGTATAGAAGATTGGAAACAAATCTACCGAGCGCGGTTTACCTGCACCGGGTAACAGCAGCGTTCCGAAAATTGCATCATCTAATGCTGTGCCTGCAACAGCGGCACTTCCCTTTAAACCAAATAATCCGTCAGCACCATTGGTGAAATCAAATCCCTGCAATGATGCTTCCTGAATACGAAGCGGAGCAAATGCAGGAACAGCGCCACCAAATAAGTCATCATCCATGTAAAGCGCTAATTCAGGATTGTAGAAATACTGATTGTGTGTAGGGCTTTCGGTGTAAGGAGTAAGCAGATTCCAGTAATCTTTTTGTCCGATAGGAATAACTGCTTCGTTAGTAAGCGGCATTCCTAATCTTGAAATTTGTCTCCATTCTCCCGATGTTTGAATAATCGGGCTGCCCAATGCAACATCACTTGCTTTATTGATGACAGTCATTCGCTGGCGGCTGGCAGAAGCCCATACACCAATTACATAATTGCCATCGAGAATGTTGGCAGCCATTGCTACACTTTTTCCATCTTTCTGCAAAGTGGAAATCGGAATTTGGATAGCTATTGCGCTTACATTAAAGCAAGCCAATCCATCGCGTGCAGGACCACCTTGGCGCGGAGCATCGCCCAAATCGAAAATACCTCCGAGGTCAACAAAGAAGGGGTCGTCCACCGGACCGGCAAAAATATTTTCCCCGGTAGGAACCGAGTAAATAGAACTGTTGAAAAGGCTTTCGTAAGAAGAAGCGCCTAAACCAACTCCGCTTTGAATAGAGCGAGGACCGATGTTATAAGGCGGCACTACACCGTTTTGAAGAATCGCTGTAAAAGTTCTTCCGCCATCCATGCTTCTCTCCACTAAGTAAGTCATCTTCTGATTTTGCTTTCCTAAACGAATGTTGAAGAAAGTAGAAGGGTCTTCATTGGTTTTGTAGAAAGTAAAACGGTAAACAATATCGTCACCGGTTTTAATTCCTCCTGGAAGATTGCGCGAAGTAGCCGCGTTGTTGTCAACGTGAATTTCATAACGCACATTTTCTCCGAAGCCGTAGTAGTTCGGTCCGCCATGAGGCAATTGCCCGGGGATGTAAGTAGCAATAATCGTAATCATGTCGGGGTTGTCAGGACTTCGGAACGCATACAAGTCCGTGTTATCCGCCAGCGGATCGTTAGCAATAAGTGGCGCTTCGCGGTGGCTTGAACCATACACCGGAACCGTCAGGGTTGTCATCAGCGCAAGCAGAGCAAAGCAGCCGATGACCATAGTAGCAGTCTTTTTCATAAAATAAATTTTAGTTAGAAAATATGTGAGTAGTTACGGCACAACTTTGTGTTTGGATTTACTGCAGTTTGTTTTTTACAGGGCACAAAAGATTTTCGAATGGAACTTCGCCAATGAAAAAGAGCGGAGAAAAAAATTTAATTTTTTTCTCCGCTCTTTTCGTCCGGATACTTTTTTTAAAACACACCGACTATTCCTATATCGCTTTTCGAAAGCAATTTTTAAGAGTAGGCGCTTAAGTCTGTAAAAAAAAATAATGCCGCGAATGCACGAATAATCCAAAAAGCAAAAATTAATTTTCCTGCCTGTCCGACTGAATTGTTCAGACGGGCTGGCATTTTTATTCGTGCACTTGCCTACCGGCAGGCAGGTTCGTGGCACCATTTGTTGTTTGAGTTTAAATGCCTAATCCGGTCATTTTTTAAACTGTTTCGTATTCCACTTGCTTTTCAATTTTATCTTCCAATTCGGCAGGAGTAACAGGCGCGGTATAAAACTGACTATACCATTGACGCATATTCATAATCGGTCCATCGCCTTTTACCAATAAAGGTTTCTGAGCAAACTTTTTCCGTTCCCAAATTGCAATGTCGTCATGAAACTGGGTAGTGGCTTCACCCAATAAGTATTTAACAGCAAGTTTGAAAGTTCCTTTGGGCGCATACACATAATCATCCATACGCACTTTCAGCGGTGCAAGGGGGGTAAATGTTTTTACCAAAGTCATATCGCCTATTTCGGTGTAAAATTTAAACACCAAAAAGCCGGGACCAAAAAAAGTAACCACTGCTTTGCCTCCCGCAGGTTCAATTTTTTTGCCCGATGATTTAAAATGCAAATCCGCCTGATCGGTAAACCAAGCAAGGTGGCTTTGTTCGCCCTCGCCATATTTTAAGTCGAGCACATGTTTCACGCTCACAAAACGATTGGCAAAGGGGATGGTAAGCAGGTCGTGCACATAAGCAAAGTGAGCATGGTCGGCACCGTTCTCATTAAAATCCTGAAGATGAATTCGCAGCACTTCGCTTGTTGCACAATGAAATTTCAGATCGGGTATTTCAGTATAATGCCCATCGGTATTCCAGGTAGGCAACTCGTTGTTGGTGTGATACCAAATCATAATCACTCCCCAGTTTTCTTTTACCAACCATGTTTTTACAGCAGCAGTCTGTGGTACTTTGTCAGCATAAGGAATATGTTCGCACTTTCCGTTCGTATTAAACTCCCAGGCATGAAAAGGGCATACCAGATTATTTCCTTTTACACAACCATGCGCTAAATTGGCATTCAGGTGCGGACAGTAAACATCAAGCACCCCCACCTTTCCGTCCATGCCTCTAAACACTGCAAACTTTTGTCCCAGCGCATCCACTTCAATTACCTGTCCTTTTTTTACACTGCCCGAACTGCCTAAACTGAACCAGCCGTTGGGAAACGGTGGCGGATAACTTTTGGCGCGCTCTTTTTCATAGTCTTCATCAAACGCAATTTTTTTTCGTTTTTTACCAATTACAAATACCTGTAAATACAACATACTAAAGGCGGCTATGATAACCAGAAGAAGAGCAAAAAAAAATTTTAAAAGCATGTGTGTTTATTATTTGGTTTGAAAACAAGAAGTTATTAATAGCGTGTATTTAGCTGATGGCAGGGAGTAAAACACCTTTTTAAATACGATGATTTTACGGGATTAGATTTGGGGAGTTAAAAAAATACTTTGAGCAAAATCTATTTCTCATAAACTTTCGTAAGTCAATAAGTAAACCCGAAGAGATGCGAAAGATCTTACTCCTTACCGCAATTTTATTTGCACTCTCTGCAATTTCTTTTGCTCACAATAGCTCTGTTCAAGGAAAAATTTTAAGCGGTTACAATAATCAACCAATGAGTGAAACAGTCGTTTCACTGAAGGGAACTGATTACAAAATCACTACAGATACAAAAGGTGAATTTCGTTTCGATGAAATTCCGGCGCGCAACTACACGCTTGTTGTAGAAAGAAAAGGTTACTACAAGTTTGAAAAGCAAATAGATTTGAAAGAAGGCGAGACACTTCATTTGAATATTTCAGTGTATCCAGAACTGATTAGTTTGCCCGAGGTAAATGCTACTTCAAAGCAGAATACACAAACTGCTTCTTCCGAAATTATCAGCGGAGTTGATTTGGAACTTCGTCCGCGCAATACAGCGCAGGATATGCTTCGCTTAGTGCCTGGTTTATTTATTGCGCAACATGCCGGAGGAGGAAAAGCCGAACAGATTTTTGTGCGCGGTTTCGATTGCGATCACGGAACAGATGTAGCCACTTTTGTAGATGGCATCCCCGTAAACATGCCGAGCCACGGACATGGGCAAGGTTATGCTGACTTGCATTTTCTGATTCCCGAAACAGTGAAGAAGATGGAAGTGCATAAAGGACCTTACAATGCGCAGTACGGAAATTTTGCAACAGGTGCTGCTATTCAATTCAGAACATTTGATACACTGGACAGAAATCAGGCGAGCGTTGAATTGGGAAGTGTGCCAACTAACAGAGCATTTTCTTCGAGCCGTGTTTTGCTGATGGCAAATATTCCAACAGGTACTTCAAAGGTTTCATCGTACGTTGCAGGCGAGTATGCTTATGCTCCGGGCTTTGTTGAAAGCAATCAACAGTTTCACCGCTATAATTTATTCGGCAAAGTGAAAGCGTATTTATCAAACTCTACTTCGCTTGCTTTTTCTGTTTCCGGTTTTGGTGCAACGTGGAATGCTTCGGGGCAAATTCCTGAACGCGCAGTAAATGAAAATTTAATCAACCGTTTCGGAAGTATTGATAACACCGAAGGCGGAACTACTCAGCGACAAAACCTAAATCTTCAATTGCGCCACTTTCACAACAACCGTCAGTTGGATATGAATGTTTTCTTTACGCAATATCGCTTCAAACTGTTTTCCAACTTTACCTTTTTTGCTGAAGATAGTTTAAACGGAGATGGAATAGAACAGAATGATAAACGGAGTGTGCTGGGTTTTAATGCAAGCTATGGAACCTACTATTCTATTGGTAAGGTAAAAACAAAAACAACCATAGGTTTAGGTTATCGTGCAGATTTTATTGAAAACAGTTTGTGGAGTGCCATTACACGCAAACGCCATTATGCAAAAGCTCACGCAGAGGTAAATGAGAACGCCATGAACATTTGGTTGAAGCAAGATTTCGAGTTTGCTAAATGGTTTCATGCAGATATAGCAGTGCGGAATGATTATATGATTTTTGATGTGGAAGACCAATTGCCTGCCGATTCCTCTCGTCAAAATTATTCGGGTTACAACTATCAGCTTCTCCCTTCTTACAAAGTGAATCTTATTTTTTCTCCTGCAAAAAATTTGCAACTCTTCATCAATAACGGAATCGGATTTCATTCGAATGATGCGCGCTCGGTGGTTCAGGATAAAAACAATCATTTTCTGCCGATGGCTTTTGGAAGTGAAGCGGGCGCTGAATTAAATATTGCCAACCGCGCTGTAATTGGGGTGGCGTTTTGGATGCTTGATTTAGAAAACGAATTGGTATTTGTAGGCGATGACGGCACCACTGAAAATAAGGGAAGCAGCCGAAGAATAGGAATTGATTTCAGCGCACGCGTTCAGATTTTAAAATGGCTGTACTTTGATGGCGATGTAAATGTTGCCCGTAACACATTCACGAATAAATTTCTCGGTAAGAAATCAGCAACCGAATATCATATTCCTCTTGCCCCGTTTATTACCTCTACCGGTGGGCTGACTGTTCGCCACCAAAGCGGATTTAAAGGAAGCGTTCGTTATCGGGTAATGGCAAACCGCCCCGCCAACGAATCGAATAGTGTTACAGCAAAAGGTTATGGTTTGGTAGATGTGATGATTGGTTATGAACGAAAAAAAATCGAAGTGAAACTAACGGTAGAAAATTTGCTGAACAGCAAATGGAACGAAGCGCAGTTCGATACAGAATCAAGATTAAGAAATGAAGAAAGCCCTGTGAGCGAACTACATTTTACTCCCGGCACTCCGCTGGCAATGAAGGTAGGGTTTAGCTATTTTTTTTAAACTGAAAACAATAAAAATTTTTACCCTTATTATAATTCTTTTTCGAGATGAAAAACCATTTGCGCCCTGTGTGGGGTGTAGCCCTTCGTTAAGAACTTCACTTTAGAGCTTATTCCAGATTATTAATTTTTTCCCTACGCAGATACATTGCGTTCCATCAATTTAATTTAGCAGTAAGAAAATAAGTTCTATTTTTTCAGTTCAATAGCGTTATGCTTAATCGAATTATTATTATCAACTCCGACATATATGCTAAGGCGAGCATTTACATCAGTGACATCGGAAGTATACAATTAGCGGCTGAAAATAATGTCGGTAAAAGTTCTTTTGTTAATGCGCTAAACTTCCTGTTTATTATTGACAAGGAAGATATGGTATTTGAAGATGGACGATTGCTACCTGCTTCAATGAAGCATTATTTCAATGGTACAATTTCCCACAGTTACATAATTTTTGAAATTAAAAGAGGTGGATGTTTTTGCATTATAGTTAAAGCCACTGCTGAAAACAATATCGAATATTACAAAATTGAGGGAGCTTATAATGAAGATTATTTCATTAAAAAACAGGGAGAAAAATTTGAACCCAAGCATTTTGAAAAGGAAGTGCTACGTGATATTCGTTCTGACAAGCCAAAAGATACACCTCTACGGTTAAAAACCGAGGAACTTTATAGCCTCGTTTACAATACTGATGAAAGAACAAGCCCGGTTGTTTGGATTAAGAAAAACGTAAAACGTAAAACGAACTCCTACAGAAATAGCTTTACCGATATTTACCGTCACTTACTAAAAACAAGCGCAATTGATGAAAAGTCATTTAAAAAAGCGCTCCTGGTTGCTGCGAATCAGCATGAAGAAGAATTAAATGTTTTCAGTGAACGGAATCAAAGTGAAATTCTTGACTTTGAAAAAAAGAAGAAAAATCTCAGTAATCTTTATTTGATAAAGGATGAATTTGAACAACTAAAGCTCAATTACCAAAAACTGGTTGTCACGGAAAACTTGTTGGGAAAGCTGAAACACACTTTCATTAGTCTTTTTCAGCCAATGGAAAAGCAATTAAGTGCTGATACGGCAGATGACGGTATTAAATCAATTAATATTCGAACGCTGCAAACAAAAATCAACGATACCTTAAAGAAAGAGCGCGATTCGCTCAGAGATTCCAGAACAATCATCTCATCCAATAAGGCAACTCTTGATAACGCAATTATTGACCTTCAAAATGAAATAAGTGAACTAAGTTCGTATGAGCCCAATAATAATAACCTGCTTTATAAAGGCTTGAAGGATGGAATTGATCGTGATAATGAAAAACTTACGAATCTTCAGGCAGATGTGACTCTTCAACAGAGATATAACTTTTCGGAACATGAAGTCGCGAAAGAAATTGAAGCAATCAAAAAAGACATAAAAGAGACTCAGGCAGATATTACCGATTTTAAAGACTTAGTAGTACAAAATATTGCAGCGGATAAGGAGACAAGACTGAAAGTAGCATCTTACCTCAGCGAAGCTGTTTTAAGATTAAATAAGCGCTTTATTAACAGTTATGTCGAAAATATTTCTTTTCTCTTAAAAATTTTTGAAGGAGAAATAGATGTTTCCGGGGTTCCCATACAACCTCTTAAAACAAAAGAGGACCTTCAACTATTGATTGAAAAATGGGAGAAAGAATTAGGGGTTAAAAAGCAACAACTTGCCACAATAAAAAATTTAGCAACCAGAAAGGCGGAAATCGAAAAATTATCAAAGGATATTAAAACGAAAGAAGTTCTTATCAAACGAATAGAAAATAAACCACTGAAACAAAAGGAACTATCCGAATCTCTGACTAAATCAGAGAGTTATCAAGCAGAAATAAATCGAAACACCAATTCTATTGAAAGCATTGAATTGAAAATAGAAAACGAAGGAATAGTTCTCTCAAATGCCAAACAGGAATTAGAAGACCTCAAAGGTGAATTAAAGAAAATAAGGGAGTGGAATAAAACGATCTATTTCTATACCGGAATTACTGCAATCTCTGAGATAATTGATGGAGAAATTTCCGACATCTTCCAGAAGTTTGAAGAAGATATGCGTATTTATTCCGATGTAAAATCAATTTGTCAAGAATTATTTTTCCGGTTGTCAAAGCCTGTTAACTACGATGGGACAGATGTAAAAAAGTTTATTGATGACGTATCAGAAGAATTCAATAATATATCTGCTTCTGAAAGAGCGTTAACGGTACTTTCCGAAACTTTGGCCAATAAATTCTCGTTACCTACTTCGCAGTTTTTGGAAAAACTTCACAAGTTCAAGGCTTCCATACATAAATTCAATGCTCAATTAGCAAAATATCCTATTTCCAATATCCGCGAAATTAAAATCGAACTCAAAGAGAATGGAGATTTGGTAAAAGATTTTAGAAGTATAGCCAACTTAAGACCTCAGCGCTTCGATTTTGAACAAAATGTCGATAGTGGTATTAACAACGAAATTGAAAACCAAAATACCCTTGACAGATATTTTGCAAATTCAAAGGGGAAAGTATTCACGCTCGATGAATTATTCTCTTTAAGCATTGAGATTGTAAAGAACAATGGAGATAAAGATGTGGTTAGATTATCAGGTCATGGACAGGGACAGTCGAAGGGGACTAACGTAGTCCTGAAGTTGATTTTGTACATGAGCATTTTAAAAGATTTTGTTCACTCGAATGCTGACAACAAGGTTGTTCTTTATATTGATGAATTAGAAGCTATTGGCCCCAAAAACATAAAGACCCTTACCCGGTTTTGTAGAGAACATTTTTTTGTTCCCCTATTTGCCGCCCCAAGAAAAGTAGAGGGTGTTGAGAAATATTATGTTATCAAAGAACCTGTTAGAAAATCAGAAGACGATAGGGGCAAAATAATTTTTGATGAACGGAGTGTTGTGACTGTTAAATACGACTATGCAGAATAATATTTTACTGAATTTTTTAAAAAATCTTTTGGCAAAAGAAAAGATAGCTGACTCGTCCATGCCATTGTCAGTAAAAGAGAGTAATGAATTCGATTTTTTAACCAGAACATCAATAATTCAATATGTACCAGCAGGAGTCGGTGGAAACTATGTTGTAAAAGATAAACAGCAATTGGAATTATATTTTGCCGAGAAATTTTCAGGCCGTTTGCAGCAAGAGGTTACCTCATTTACTAACGTAAAAACCTTCAGCAACTCAAAAGCCCGAAAGCGCAATAGTCAGCGGGTAATTCTATTGAGAGGCACTTCTAAAGTGATCGTTAACGGCAAAAAAGTAGAACTCAAGAACTATACTACGGATTTCGGAATATTCGCAACTATTCTTAATTCACTTGAGTGCCCCAAAATTTGTTTTGTCGAAAATCTTGATTGCTTTCTAATAGCCGAACAAGTTATTCCTGAAGATTACATTTTAGTTCATACATACGGCAGGTTGGGTGCAAAAACGTTAGATTTAATAGCGGCTAAAGATGTATTGATTTTCCCTGATTACGATTACATCGGTTTACATGAATATCTTTTATTGAAAGAGAAATTTTTTGCGACTGACATTTTTGTGCCAACAAACTACGATGAACTACATAAAAAGTATGGCAGAACTATTAAAACAAAACATGGTAGAGAACAAAAACCTTCTAATAAAGTTATGGCGAGCAATAATGAACTTGTAGTCAAAATCCTTCGAAAAATACAGGAGAGTGGTAGATATTTAGAACAGCAAGCAGTTTTCAGATAATGCGTTTATCCGGTCAAGAAGTTCTTAGTTTTTTAAACAGGCGTTACTTGTTTGTTCGGCTGGTATTTGAGACCAGTCAACCAACGTTTATCGTTGATGCTGACGTAATGAATCAACTCCTTATCGAACATAATATCTCATTTAAAGAATTAGAGGAGATGAAATTTGCCGTGCAAATTCCAACAGGAGAATTTCAGTTAAATCCCACGTATACCGATTTTTTGCAGTTTTTGTTTAAGCAATTCGTTCTCGATTTGCCGGCAACATTGGATAGTCGCTGCAAAAATATATTCGAGCTATTTAAAAGTTTGCAAATAGCCAAGGTTGAGATAAAGCGGATAACGTTCGTTAACGAAATAATGAAAGAACTGAATCACTTTGTGATAGACATAAAGGGGGAAACAAATAAACTTATACAAGACACAGAAGCGCTTAAGGTAAATGCTTATAACAATAGTGACCTGTCACACAGAATTGAGAAAGCCGATTATTGGATACGGGAATATATTACTCCCCTTAATGCCATCTTAGATAAAAACCATCCGAACTCTATAACCTCAATTGTCAGCGAAACTTGTCTTTACGCGGGAGAGAAGTCACAACTTGAGGATAATTTTGAATTACAGGCAAAATACACTCAGCTTTATGGTTGTGTCCTATTTGCACAAAACGAGATTAACGCTCAAAATAGTAAAATTACAAGAGAGTTAACTCCACTTCTTGAGCGCATTAAAAGTGATTCACTTATACTTAAAGGCTGTTACCATTTTCTTGAAGAAACCGCATCGAAGGGTCAGTACGATTCGTTTATTCCCGCCCTAATCATAAGAAGGGACCAAACAGTTTTAGCCGAATTAGAAACAGTAATAGCCCAAACCCACTTTTATATTGATCAATATGAGAATAATAGACCTGAAACATTTATAGATGCTTCCCTTGGAAGTCCGGAACTCTACACAAGCTCAGAATATTATAAAGGAAAATTGATGAAAGTCCTTCCGGTTAATGATTTTTATTCGTGGTGCTACACCACTTTAAAAAATGAGAACCAAGAAATTACTCTTGAAAATTTCTTTACTATTTCGAACATTATTATGGAAGAGGAGTTAGGGGCGGATTACACATCTAAGGGCAGAATAAATTTAAAATTAATCGATTCTGAGTTATCAGCGTCTAAAATCAGAGTATATGCAGTACCCAAATGAGCATAAGAACATAGTATCGGATTTATTAGATGGGAGATTTATTCTTCAAGGAGATGCCAACTACGCAATAATCGCGTCCGAAGAATTCAATGAAGCATATAAAAGATTTTTTCAGTTGTCCTTCGGTATTGAATTGATAACTGAACCGGAATTTGTTTATTTGGTTTCCATTGAAAAAGCCAAGGACAAACCTGCAAGAGACTTTCTCATTTTCCTTTCTGTTTTATGCAGGGAGTTAGCATTAGAGGGAAAGAACTTCCGTAAAGAAATAGAAGAGGGAGTTTTCGAGACGGAAGACACCGAACTTCGCCTTAGACAATCTGTAAAATGGGAATTGCTCGAAAAAACTCCTGTTATTCAATTCCGACAATTTTTAAAGCATTGGCGCGGAAGAAATGTAATTGCATTTTTGGATAATAGTGGAAATAGATTTCGGTTTACATCAGCTATACAGGTTTTCTTGAACGCTGCCTCGGAAATTGCAAAAATGAAAATGACGGAATCAGCGTAGAATAAGTAGTGCATCTTTTGGTTTCCCTTCACAAGAGAGTTAATCTACAAGTTATCCCACAATTGAATTATTTCCTAAAAGATATATACCCATAGAAGGCGTAACCAAGGCGACATATCCTGTCCCTAAACCGTTAACACCACAGCTCCAACAAATATTTCTGGTTGCTTCAAAACTCTGTAAGCTGAAACAGTATATTCTTTCATTAACGGATCATCCGGTAGGTAGGGCGTATTCACATAGGATATGCTTTATAATTATGTGGATGCGTAAACGCGTGTTTACGTTTACTATTCAGCGTATCACACGTACTTCCCGATTGTTAACGAGCGCAAACGCATAAATTTTATGTAACTTTTTGCCGGATTTCGGGTTAACGACCGTAAACATAACAAGGCGTGGCTTTGCTATCTTTAAGTAAGCTTTTAGTGCGCTTTAATTTTTCTTTTTGCATTGGCTCAGGCGTTAACACTTGTTCTTCTGTAGTGAGAATGACCGTTAACTTCTCGGAAGTGCCGACTTTAAACTAAACTTAGTAATTATAGCCATGCGTAATGTACCGGATAACCTATAGCTCTTCTTTCATGGCGTTAACGGTTTGGGACATATCTACTGAAGGCTTGTCCTTGCCTCCGCTATCTGCCAAACGGTTAATACCCTTTTAAATCAGAAGTGAGCTGATATAACCCACTGTCAAGCCCTTAGGCTTATCTCGGTTAACGCGGTTAACATGAGCAATTGACTTGCCCAGATAATAAGTATGCAAATACAATGTATCCGAACCGGTTAACGCATATCTCAGACAACAGCGAACCGTTAACGTGTGTTAACAACTTTATTTAGGGCATAATATGAATCTGTGGTAAGTGCTAATTCTCTATGTCCAAAATGGCTAATGTGTTTACGAAGGTTAACGGTCCCTTTCGAGAAATGGGGTATATTTATTTTCCTGAATTATAAAAGTGAATTATCAATTACCCAACCGTTGGCGGTTAACGCTGCTTCGGAACCCTTTATTCTATCTTCATGCGCTGCAAGGCATAACAAATGCGTTGGTCTTGAAAAACCCACATACATCATTTTGGTTGATTGCTTATGACGAACTTTCGTATCATTGAATTGAACTCCTTTAAGTTGCTCTATCAATCGTTCTGTTTCATATCCACCTTGATAAAATGTTTCAAGGTAAAGCATTCCTGTATATGTTTCTCCCTTAACAGAATGAACCGTCCCAACCTCTATACTTATTCCTGCATCAGAGTATTGATTTGAATTATCTAAATCATCTGGTTGACCAATTTTAAGATTACTTTTTGTTTCAATGAACGCGTTACTTAATGCTGATAACTGATGCTCAGGTTTCAAAAAACCTAATATTATTCTTACCAGGTTTAAAAAGCTATTTTTGACATCTTCGATTTTTCCGTTCAAATAAGCATTACTAATACCAATCAATATGGTTTTGAATTCGTTCCGTAAATCGTTATCAGATTCAGAAATTCTATTGTTCAAACGTGATTTATTATATCTTAACCCACTGTTTTGGTCTATTATCTTTTCAATTTCGAGAACATGAAACAATGCATCATATATGGCATTTACAAAAACATTTGATTTGAATTTTAGTTTACTAACAGGGTTTAGATAATCCTCAAAACATTCGTGCTCCACAGTAATTCTCCTTTTCTGTGAATTATACTTTGGGAAAAAATCTTTGATGACAGTCTTCCTTTCTTCATCAGATTTTGCCCGCCATCCAGCAGCCATAAACTTTAGCTCCTTCACACCATCAAACTCCCCTGCTTCAAAGTAGTGCTTAATTGTCTTATGGAATAATGGTAGTGCTTGTTCAATATTTTTATCGTTATACAGGATTATTCTTTTCGGAATATTTTTTGCGGTTGCGATTTGATTATTTCCACTCACCTGAATTGGATTTAATCCAAAAGGAGTAACGCCATCAGCAATATTTTTTGAAAGACGTAAACTTCCAGAGATATGAAGAACTTTAGGTCTTTCATTCCAAATCACTTCCAATTTCACATCACTTGAAAATATTGCTTGGTTTTTATCGCCTATTCTTTGAAGCACGTGGTCCGGATTTTTTTCATCAAGGAATACTTTGTCAATTATTCCAACTTGGTGAATATCCATGTCCTGCATTTCATCAACAAATACATAGCTAAATCTTTTGCGAAGTATATCTTTTGCCAAAAGATAATTTTTGAGATAATAATTCGCCAAGAAATAAGCATCGTCATAGTGAATAACCCGTCCCTGCATCCAAACACCAAACTTGAATTTTTCGAGTATTTCTTTTACTCTTTGTTTTTCTTCTGCTGTAAAATCTATTCTTGCCTTGGGTTTTTGATATGTCAAGGGCTTTCCGTTCAATCCATTTGTAAGGACAACGTTTCCGTCATTATCAAAATCGAAACGATAATCGCTTAAAGGGTTTTTATCTTTTCGCGTATTGCCCTTTATAAAATAGCTTGTATTGTTATAGTCCTGCCGGGAATATCCACGGGGGAAAATATAGTTATTGAATCGCTGTTCAGCGACTTTTCTGTAATAAGCGTCATCAACAAAATCCGGCCTAAACTTGAATTTCCCCTCGAAATATGGGAACGCTAAAAAAGTGTTTACAAAACTTTGTATCGTCCCAACAAAATTTGGGAAACGAAAGAGATTTGGACAATGGATTCCTATTTTTTCTTGAATAAGATCAATGGCGGTGTTTGTATGGGAAATAACCAGTATTCCGTTGTCTTCGTCAAATGGCTGATGTTTTGCAAGGACTAATAGCTTCGCTAAAAGTGCAGTAGTTTTCCCACTGCCAGGTACTGCTTGTAGGTCTGCCAACTCCAGATTTTTGATAAACGTTTTCCGTTCATCATCGAATACATTTTCTTTCCCGAAAAGTATTCGCTCCGCATATTTTATGTCTTCCTCACTAATTAGCAGCGGCATACTTGATTGCACTTATAAGGTAATTGATATTTACTTCCGCTTCTAATTGCGCAGCGGTTAGGTCTTGCTCAGGAAGCCCTTCTAAAATGGATGCAAATTGTTGCGCAATTATTGCTTTGGAATTTTTTTTACCCTTACTACTGACATAGTCTACATAAATCTTTTCAGCAACTTGTTCCGCAGTTTTCTTATCTGAAATAGCGTCCCATGTATCCTCAAAAGTTTTACCCTCTTCAATAGCAGCATTTTTTATTGCTTTAAATAAATGCTCCCTCAGAAGTGGGGAAAGTGCAATGCAGTATTCTAACGTCCAGTGAGGCGATACAAATGTTTTAACCGAGCCCCCAGAATATTTTTTCTCCTTGCCCTCTTTTTGCTTTTCGGATTTAGGTTGCCCATCCATGTCTATTTTTTCATCCGCAGGCTTTACGTCCAAATCGGTAATTACCGCAACAGGCATTTTGAATTCTCTGTTATCGCTTCGTTGAAATATTTTTGAATATCTAAGAAAAGCGGTGTTTGCAATATTGATGATAGATACTCCCCTGTCAGGAAGATTTACCCCCATTCTTCGCGCTAATGTCGGTAGCAAAATTTCTTCTCCCCATCCTTCAACGAGAATTACTCCTTTCGCAAAAAACAAATTTGACTTAGTGACATCCAGAAATCTCTCTAAAAATTTGTAATCTTCTTCTTCAAGTTTTGTATGTGATTTCCCAAGCGGAAATACATTATTTCCATAGCACAACATCAACTTTTCTAACTTTACTTTTGAGCCGATATTAGGGCTATGTGTAGTCAATATCAATTGAATCTTTTCATTCTGCTGCAATTTTTCTATGACTTTAAGTTGAATTTGAGGATGTAAGTGTGCCTCTATTTCTTCTATTAGTCCAAGCCGTAAACCATCCCAGTTTTGCTTATTGAGGTGCAATAATTCTGCTGAAATGAAAAGGATATTATGACTTCCCAATCCCAAATTTTTATCGTTTTCAAATGCCAGTTCAAGCCGTTCCAGAATTTGCTTCAAATCTCCTTCCGATACTTTAAACTCCGAACTTTTTCCTGAAAAAGCAGCTAAGTATTTGTCAATCTCACTTTTTAAAATTTTGCCTTCCTGGTCTGCAATGTCAGCGTCTTTTCCATCTTTTCCTTTGAAGTAGCTTCTTATCTCCTTATTAAAACTTTCAAACCCACTTTTCAACTGATGTTTACCTCCTTTTGCTCTAAATGCAGGATGGGTTTTCAGTATTTGTGATAAGCGACTATTTTTTCTGGGTATAAGTTCGGATTTAGCATCTCGTAATGGTTTCAGATAAGTAACTTTTATTTTTTCTCTGGCTTCTGCACTAATAGAAATGCCCTCCTCATCCAAGCCTGCCTTTGTGTCGTATGGTAGAGGTTTGTCATCCTTTTTGCCCACATCAATAAATACACGCAAGTATGGCTTCTTGACACCTCCTACTTCTTCCCAACTCAAGTATTCAGGAAAATTTTTTGCTTCATTGACTTCTAAATCCTTGAACTCACATTCTACTCTCAAACGATTCGTGTCCTTGTAAAAATCGTCCTCATCAAGAGTTACCCATTCCGCGCTATGAGTTTTAAGAACCAATTTTATTGCATCAATAATTGCGGTTTTTCCAGAATCGTTTTCGCCTATTAAAACATTTAATCCCTTTCTGAAAGGCAAATCCAAATCTGGCTTTTTCAGGTCAATATTGTTACCAGAACCATACTTGCGAAAATTCCAAAGTTTGAGATTTGATAAATACATAGTTCAAGTTTTAGTTAATCTACTTCAATAAATCCTTCGGTAGATTACTTAGAAAGAATTCTACCATTCTCTTGTCTTCTTCTTCTAAACCACCAATATCAATCGCTTCTACTCCTTTGTAAAAATCTTTCAAGGAGTTATCCGGGAAAAGAACATCCTTGTACTTGAAATCAAACCTTAGTTCAGTATCACGATTGGAAGTCCAAATACTTACTATACCCTTAATCAACCTCGCCTTCGATACATCATCAAACATTACCTTGTCCTGAATCTCTTTTAAATACATCTCTTTAAATCGCTTGGCAAAATCACAAATGAACAGGATGCCAAATATTTTCGACCTCTCATTTGACTTCAAATTATGAATCATGTAACTGCCCCATGATTTAACTTGCGTTGTTAGCGATTGTTCAATCTCATTTATTTTTCTCTTAATTATCTGCCTCCCTTCAGTAGAATAGTAATCAGTTCTTTGGTCTGTAACAAAATCTTCAACAATGTACCGTGATACGAGGTAAACACTAATGCTAAACTGTTTGCTATGCTCAATAATTTCGCAAAGTCGGGTATATGCAACTTTACCATCAGTAGAATCGTTCGCTAAGGATAAAATCGCTTTGTATAAAGATGTGTGATACTCGTCAATCTCTATTTCACGCCTATCGAAGTAACCTATCAAAAGAGTTAGAATTTCAGTCCCTTCTACACTATACCTTTCATATAGTTTTGGGTTACAGAGCACATCTAAAAAATATTTTAATCTGCCAAAAGCCAAGAAATCATCAAGCATTCCTCTTCTTGCATTGGGGACATTGATAAACCTCTTTATTTCCTCTTCCGCAATACTCTTTGAAGCCAGTGCTAACGAAAAATAATTATCACTATATCGAGGGTCTATTAACCGTTTGTCTGACGTATAAGAAAGTTGATAGCGATACGTTTCAGCCAACTCAAGATACTCGATAATGCTTCGTATCGGTTTTTGACTTGAGGTTTCCTTTATCTCTGTAAGTAATTTTCCCTTACTTCTATCGTATGGGTTCTTCTGAAAATAACTAAGAACAGTTGCGTAAGTTTTTCCATCGAAAACCCGTACTGCTTCCAAAAGCATAAAGTCAATTATATCAACGTCCATGTAGATTGTTGGAAGACGTAAGCGAAGAGCGTTGAAATAGCGGTTGATGTCACGAACCGTTTTTATTACATCTTTCAATCCTCTGTATTTCCAAATTTTTTCGACATCAGAAGTTTTGAGAGGGAGTTTAAATTCATCAATGAAATTTTTCAAATCGGTAAAAAATATCTCATCCAATTTTTCTTCAAGTATTTCAGGCAAAGCATAATCAATCTGAACAATTTTCTCTAAATACTTCTCGCTTCCCTCTCCGTATTTTTTCACTAAGGCACTTTCCACATACTCTTTGTCGAAACTTACGATGTAGAAAATGTTTTTGATTGAAGCATTCAGCTTTATAAGTTGGAACATTTCCGCAATCTCATCCTTGTTCAAACGGTCTATATCATCAATGAAAACAAAAACTTTATACTCCTTTTCTAAAAGACCTTTCTCTATCGCGTTTTTAATTTCGACTAACGCCTGTTCCTTACTTAAGATTTCAAGAATCTTACTGGCTAAATCAATGTATTTGTGACCGGTGAAAAATTTCGTAAAAAATCCTGTCCGTTCATGGAGCGCTTCAAACACTTTTCGGAAGTATTCATTTGAATCACCGATTTTCGCATAAAGTTGAGAAAGAAATTTCTTTTGAAGTTCCTGCTGACCAGAAAACATCCAAGCATTGAAATCAAAAACGATGTAGTTTCTATCGCCTTTCTCTTTTTGATAGACAGCAATATTTTGTTTGATGAATTCGCAAAAAGTAGTTTTTCCTGACCCCCACTTGCCTGTAATTCCTATCACTAAACTTTCACTTTCATTTTTAAAGGAGTAAACGAGATTTTTAGCAATCTCTTTCGCAAAATCTTCCCGCCCCAATAAGTCATGTTCCGAATGTTTATCTGACTTGAACATTGTCTGTAGTTATGTAATTTCTGGAAGGCAATAATTTATGACAAATATTCCGTGCGGTTTAGTGGATGCTACAATATTATGAAGATTAAAATGTAAATTGGGATGGGAAAATGAAAAAGCAACGCCACTTTTTTCCGGAATTATTTATTCCACCGGAAGGTTTAATAAGAACTCCTCCACCTGAAAAAGCACTGGACTATTCAAGGAAATCGAATTCTATTGGCTTTTTCTCGCGCCATCTTTACGATTTAGATATATGCACCCTTTACCGTCAAATGGACGATTTAAAAGATAGGTATGAGGAGTTTACCGGTCGTCCTTATGCTGATTATTTGAAACAAATGCGCGATAACGTAAAATATCAGCTCGATAACTTAAAAATGGATGCTGAATTTTACATAGACCACTTTTATTATGTAGTAAAACCAAATGATCCGGCTTACATTACTTATATGGGTTTGTTCTTAACCATGAGTCACCCCCTATTAATTGTTCCAAAGTTAGAGCATCACCTGAAGCAATTTCTGATTCATGATACGCTTGGTCGGGGAACCGAAAGTTTCTTAGGAGAATTAGAATTTCATGTTTGCGGTGGGATCAGAATAGCCCGTTTTCCCGAAGACTACGATGTGAAGCATGAAAAGATTGTCAATTGGATTTATAGGAAAAGAGAGTTTGATCAATATAGGAAAGAGATGAATTCTAAATTGGATGCTCTTATTTTAGGTATAAATAGAGTAATACCGGAACAGAAAATCTCAAGAGAGATTATCAGGCAAACACCGAAAGGAAAACAGAACTTGAAGCAGGATGTTTTTGTTGTTCAGAGTATGATCAAGGTGTTTATCAAGGACCTTGATGGTTACTTTAATAAAAACAGCCATGAGGCACTAAATAAAATTTTAAGTGGGAAAGCAGAATCTTCCTTGATTGTAAATTTTGACGGTCAGGCTAATCAGCTTATTGACGTATTCCGGAGATATACCAAAGCAAAATTTATACAAACGGAACTTAGAATTGTGGCCAATTGGATTTGTCATCACTTCATGTATAAAAATGAAACTTTAAATGGTTTCATCCCCTTTAATTTAGAGGCGACAGAAAGAGTAATATACAGCACCAAGCCGTTGCCAAAAAACAAAAGAATTCCTCTCTCTCAGCTGTCCCCTCAATAGAAAAACCCCTCTAAACAAAAAAGTTATTCAGACGACTATTCAGACGGACAACATCTGAATAGCTCCCTTCGTCATCCCTATGAGTTTGTATTCATAACTACAAGGATTACAACCCCACTTGACCCAATTTTACAATATGGATAAGGTCTTTTTCATACCGGTGCCCGAAAGTGAGTTCTACCAGCGAGTAGGTGAGGCTGTGTATTCGGTTTTTGTGAAGAACAACTTCTCTTTCACAAATAAAAAGCAGAATGGCGGGTGGCTAAATCATGAAGAGGCTGCTGCATATATTAAAAAGACCAAAGCGGCACTTTACAAACTTTCCTCGCTGCGGGAAGTAAAATTCAGCAAGCGCGGTAAGCAGAATTACTATCGTATAGAAGATTTAGACAGGTATATGAATGAGGGTCTGATAAAAACCACGGATGAAATTGTTAAGGAGGTGTGTCTTACGCCTAAGAAAAAGCATTCAATAACTAAAAATAAAACCAATGAAAACAGAAATTGATTATGAAGCAATCGAAAACGCAACGAGTAAAATCACGACCGGCTTCCGGTGCGACCCAGAGCTTAAATTGCAGTTAGCGGACGAAGCAACCGAATTAGGCATCTCGTTAAGTGAACACCTGGAGAATATTCTCTGCAACAGAAACGCATTTGCAATAGAGAAAGCTCAACTAAAAGGTGAAGTGGAAAAGCACAAAATGGATAAGGAAGTTCAGTCTAATGAGATTTCCAAACTCAAAAATGAGCTTGAAACGCAAAAGAAAGAGATTGAGCAGTTGAATATTAAAGTAAAAGGCGCTACGACCGTATCAGGATTTTTGAGCCATCCATTTCTTCTAAACCTATTCAACAGATTAAAAGGTCAGAAGGATACCATTGACGGCTTTGACGGAAAGAAATACTCTTTTCAATATAACTCGCCTTCTGATTTATTACTGGCAATGATATATTCCTTTAAACTTAAAAAATAGAAACCATGTTAATAGAACAAACACATTTCCCGCTCGGACAGAGCGGAAACATCCCTTGGGGAACAATCATTTTTGTCTCTATAGTCGTTGGAGGCATAGCTTTCGTTGGCTACCAAGCGATGAAACCAACTGTAATAATTCCTAAACCTAAAACCAAAGAAAATGAGCGGGAATAATATTGTAGAAGTAATAAAAAGTCCGGCTTTTACAGCGGTGGTTATCACGATTTGCGTAATCGCTGTTATGAAGCAGGCGCCTGCAATGATAGCTACGATTAAAGAGATGAAAAAAAATGATTAAGCAGTTTTTAATTGTTTGACAAAATTTTTCATTATTGTGCGGTTGTGGGTATCGCCAAACGAAGCCAAATATCGCTCTGTCGTTTTAACGTTGGAGTGACCGAGGAACTCTTTGATTTCCTCGACACTTCGACCTTGGCGCTTTAGGGTAGTGGCAAAACTGTGTCTGGCAGCATAGAATGTAACGTCTCCCTTAATTTTTAACTCTTCCGCAACCTTACGGATGTACTTGTTAATCATTTTTACTTGTTGTTCAACCAGTCGCAGGTTTCTCAATGCGGTATTGTCATCCGAGTAAATCTTGAAGACAAATTGATTCTGTGATTTATCTTCGTTACTCCATTTCTTGATAATGTCTTTTGCTTCTTTACTCAGATAAACAATAATGTTTTTTTGATCTGCGCGCTTGGTCCGTTTTGTTTTTTCCCGGATGAAAGTGATTTTATCGCCCTGTATATTTTTATAGCGGAGGTTCGCAATGTCTTTCATATTCATGCCCTGGCATAACAAAGACAGCATCCACATATCTCTCGCGTACTCCTTCCACGAGTTTTCTTCTGGTTTGTAGTTGAAAATTTTAGCCAAAGCATCGGGACTTAATGCTCTCTTGTAGTTTGCAGACTGTGGGATTTGATACTTATTTTTGCCAAACGGATATAGTTCTGCGTTCACGAGTTTTTCTTCGATGGCTTCGTTATAAATGGATCGAAGATAACGGACGTAAACACCCACTGTAGTTAAGGACCGTTTCTCTTTAAGCATATAAGCTTCAAATCCTTCCAAAAATTTTGCATCAACCTCAGCAAAGGAGAGTTGGTTTTTGCTTGTATATTTCTGTAAGGCGTTCTTGGCTGTTTCATAACCGCCAGCCGTTTTAACCTGATCCCGCTGCGTCAGTTGCGCAATCTTCCTGTCAAAACATTTAAAGAGATCGCTATAATCTGCTGTATTGATGTACAGATATTTTTCAAAGAGCCCGATATTAAACTCCATGTGTAGTTCATCCACAATCTTGTCTACGGTATCATTTGCCTGGCGCTCAAGTTCCATTAACTTTAAATGAGCCTCCCTCAATTTCATACCGGGTTTTGAACCTAGGGCTTTTTCAAATTCATCCGCGGTTAAATTGATATTTGTCGGAAAATAATACCTTTGCCGATGATGAGTTACACGAACTTTGACGGGAAATTTTCCATCATTTTTTACTCTGCGGTTATCCAGCCAAATGGAAATTTTGGGTTTCGAAATCATGCAGCAAACTTAAAAAAATTTGCACACAACTTGCACACAGACATTCAGTTTTTGACAATTTTCGGCAAATGATGAAAAAAATATTACACTTAAATCATTGAATTTCAGCTATTTAATAATTAACGAAAATTGATGGCAAGTTAATGGTTCTGACTCATAATCAGAGGGTCGCTGGTTCGATCCCAGCAGGGACCACATTACGCTTTGTCATTATTGCCCCATAGCATGGTCAAAGAAAAGCAGGTACTTACTAAAAAAAACATACTTCTTACCTTTGATTACGAACTTTTTCAGGGGAAAAGAAGCGGGACAGTATCTAATTGCATTATAGCCCCCACCGGAAGGTTGCTTAATACCCTTGACCAATATTCTGCAAAAGCCGTTTTTTTTGTTGATATGCTTTATGTACACCGATTGAGCGAAGCGGCCGAGAAGTATGCTGCAGCAAAAGAAGATTACTTAGCAGTTACAAATCAGATTGTAGATATTGCTAACCGGGGGCACTATGTTTTCAACCACCTGCACCCGCACTGGCTTGATGCCGTTTACCATGCCGATGAAAACCAGTGGGATTTGACAAATACATCGCGCTATTCGTTCCTGGCACTTAGCGAAGAACAGCGCAACTTTGTTTTTCAGATAACCATGAACCTGCTGCGAACTCTCCTCTCCTGTTCCAGGAATAAAACCGAACCCTATGGTTTTCGCGCAGGAGGTCTTTATATACAGCCCTTCTCCATCTTCAAACCCTATTTTCAAAAGTTTGGAATTAAGTACGATTTCAGTGTACTGATTGGCGTGAAAGGACAATTGGAGGATAACTCCAACGAATTTGATTTTTCTGTGGTGAAAGACAAAAGTTACGAATTCGCTAATAATGTAGAGACTAAAACTGATAATGGGGCTTATCAAGAGTTTGCGTTACGCCCGTTTGAAATCCCATTTTCGAAGAGACTAGGTAACAGCGTGCTTCACCGCTTGTACAAATTCACCCGTAACGATTACAACCGGTATGGTGACGGTATTGCTTCTATCAATCGTATTTACCGAAACGGAAGGAAGTTAGGAACAGCCTTTGAAACTTTTTCAGTAGAACTGCTAAATGAAGTAAAACTGCCATTGTACTTAAACGAAGTTGAAAAACAACGCTACGTTCACTTTCTCTCACATCCCAAGTTAATTTCAGAATATAACCTCAGGATTTTTAATGAGTTCCTTTTCAAAGTTACAGAAACAGGAGACGTTGAATTTGACTTTGAGGAATTCAAACTTAATTGAGTGGAGAAAGTCCTCATTATCTCCTATTTTTTCCCGCCTTGCAATCTTACCGCCTCGCAACGAACCTATTCCTGGGCTAAATATCTTAGCCGCTTCGGTTATCGCCCCGTGGTAATAACCCGCAGATGGGACCATCCGATAAATACTCTCAGCGATGTTTCTCGTACTACCCCAACCAACATGGTCGTTGAGAATAATACCGATTATGATGCCTATTATCTACCATATCAAGGCAATCTGCGTGATAAGATTTATATACGCTACGGAGAGCGCAGACATACCACACTGCGCAAATCACTCACTTTTTTCGAGTTGCTCTTTCAGCATTTTTTCACTTTTGCAATTCCATATAGCAATATGTTTCGTTTTGCCGGAGAATTGCTTGCCAAAGACACAGACATTAAAAAAGTAATTGTGAGCGGTAATCCTTTCAATACGTTTAAAATAGGTTATCAACTTAATCGCAGATTCGGCACACCCTGGATTGCCGATTACCGGGACGCGTGGACTACCAGCGAAATAAATTTTATTAACCGGTCGTTTGTTTTTAATCTTCTTAACCAGTTGGACCGTCACTTTGAAAAAGAGTGGGTATCTACCGCTTCTCACATTACTGCCAGTTCAGTACCTATTGCCGATAACATCACTTCCCTTACCGGAACAAAAAGTTCAGCTCTGTACAACGGATTTATAGCCGAAGATTTCGAGGGGATTTCTGAGGGAAAGTATGCCGACTTTACCATTACTTATGTAGGCACGCTCAATCACGGGCAGAAAATTGAAATCTTCTGCGAAGCATTTAAGCGGTTCGTCAGCACTACATCTGACATACGCACCAAACTTTATTTTCCCGGACTGGCATTTTACAAAGACCAGCTCCACCGCGTAACTGAACTTATGAAAGGTTTTGAAAAATATGTAGAGTGTACCCCGAGAATGAACAGGGCGCAAATACTCGAAATTGAAAAGCGCTCTCACCTGCTTCTTCATGTGGCATGGGATGAGCAACAGGGAATAATCGCCAGCAAGATTTATGAATATATAGCCAGTGGAACTTTCATACTTGTAACGCCAACCGACAACGGCTCCATTCATAAAATCGTGAATGATTCGCAATGCGGAATATGTACTACAACAGTTGAAGAAACAAAAATATTCCTTCAACAAGAGTATGCACACTTTATGGGTGGGAAATTCAGAACAAATGATACTTTGCACCCTAGAGTGCAACAGTTCTCGCGCTTGAATCAGGTAAAACATTTAGCTGAACTACTGCGCGCTATTTGACTCATGAAGAAGATTTTAACCTGTGTGGGTACACGCCCCAACCTTATCAAGATTACACAGCTTGACCGTTGTTTTGCGCACTATACCAGCATAGAACACAAATTACTTCATACCGGCCAGCATTACGATTACAAAATGAATGAGGTTTTTTTCGAAGAGTTGAATATCCGTAAACCTGATACATTTTTGAATGTAAACCAGGGTACCCAAGTAGAAGTGATGACAAGCATCATGACTAAATTCGAAAAATTTGTAAACGAGTACGAGCCTGACCTGATATTGGTTCCGGGCGATGTAAACTCATCTTTTGCCTGTGCCTTTGTCGCCCAGCGTTGCGGATTTCCCGTAGGCCATATCGAAAGCGGGCTGAGGAGTTTTGACATGAGCATGCCTGAAGAAGCCAACCGCATTTTAATTGATGCTCTTGCCGATTTGTTTTTTGTTACAGAAGAAAGCGGGAAACAAAATCTGCTAACCGAAGGAAAGAAACCTGAAAAAATAAAGTTTGCAGGCAACACCATGATTGATTCACTTGTATCTTTTCTGCCCGTTATTGAAAAGTCGCCAGTACGTGAAATTCTGAACGTCAGTGATTACTACCTCCTCACTTTTCATCGCCCAAACAATGTTGACAGTCCCGAAAATCTAAAAAAACTGGTTGAGCTAATTGCCGATATAAGTATGAGTAAGCAGGTGGTTTTTCCAGTCCACCCGCGTACACGCAAGCGCATTGACGAGTTTGGATTACAACACAGATTGGGAGCAAAAAACATTCTGCTTACCGACCCTATCGGATATATTGACTTCATTCATTTAGTAAAATATGCCCGGGCTGTGATTACAGACTCGGGCGGTGTACAAGAAGAAACCACCTATTTGGGAGTGCCCTGTGTAACCGTGCGTCCTGCTACTGAACGACCCGTAACAGTTATTGAAGGCACTAACACTTTGGTACCGCTGGAGTCTGTTGCTATCCAAAAACTACTGCTGCAAATTGAGTCGGGTGCTTATAAAAAAGGAACCATACCTTATCTTTGGGACGGACGCGCCTCTGAACGTATAGCCGAAGAAGTGAGCCGGTTTTAATTTATCCTGAAACCCTTACTCAAAATTTGCTCACATTTTTCAGGAGTGGGAAAGTGAAAGAAAGCCGATTAAAGTTCAATCTGTCTCTTGCCAGAGTAAAGCTAATTCCGGAAAAACCAAGCGCGTATTTTCACCCCTGAGTCTATCCAGCCTGGCAGTTATATCGCGAAACCGGATGAGAAGTTGCGAGTCATGGCTTGCATTCATGTAAGTAATGCAATTACGAAATTCGTTGATAATAATATCCAACATCAAATGGCCGGTAATCCGTTCTGCTTGTATCAGATGCATCCGGTCTTTAATCTTTTCGAACATGCCCGCCTCCAGTGGTTTGGTAACCGGTGGGTGTTTTTCGGCATGTTTAATAAGCCAGTTTATGTGGCAGTTTATTTTATCCTCAGCTTCAAGTTTCAGCGCTTGCGGCATTATTCGTACGTTGTACTCGGGTGGCGTTTTAAGTGTGTGAGGTAAGAATTTGTCAACCGTGATAAGCCCCTCTTCCACACATTGGCGGTGAAAATCGGGCAGATGTAAGATATTGAAGATACAAATGGTGGAAGCAATAACAAAGTCTACATCAGGGCACACCCGCATCATACGCCTGCGGTTGTCAATCACCTGCTGCCACCGCTGCCCGCTGCGCTGAAGTTCGCCCCGCGTACCGCTGCCGTCAAGGCTTGCCAACACATGTACATTTTTAAATGTAGCCCACATTTCAAAAAGGTCATAGCTTTTAAAGTGTGTTTGCGAAAAGTTGGTGTTGTATTGTAGCCTGATGTTGGTTTTTCCCCGCTCAATGAGCATCTGCAACATGTGGTAATGTTCTTCCATAATCAACGGTTCTCCACCGGCAAAGTAAATTTCCTCCAGGTCAGGAATCACAAAATCAAGCTGTTTCATCAGGCGGTCAAAGTCCTTTGTTCCCCGGTTAAGTTTTTGCTCATGCCAAATCAGCCCCAAAGCTTTGGCATCCTCAAACCATTGCGAACTGGAATGGTGTCCGCAAATGCGGCATTTAAAGTTACAAAGGTTTGATATGCGTATGTCCCAATGAATAGGTTTTGATTCAGGGGCCGTGCCGTTCAGTTCAGTACTCAACGCCCAAGGTAAGTGATGCCCGAAGTGGAAGTTAGTATTGTGCCGGTCGCTGTGCAGCCCCATTTTTTCATTTTCGTAGCATTGCCAGCACCGCTGGTCTGGCTTGTCTTTTAGCATGTTCAGGCGTAAGTCGCGCATAGGTTTTCCATTCCAAATTTCCGCCACCGTTTGATCGTTGATATCGCCTAGCGCCTGTTCTTTATCCCATGGTGTAATACAGCAGGGAGTGACTGTGCCAAAATGCGAGACAAACAGATGAACCCATGGTTTCATACAAAAGGATTTACTGTTTCCCATAGTTTCAGGGCTGATTATTTTGCGTCCTTGCAGGACATTAATAACTCTCGATTTCAGATTTTTGTTCATATACTTCTTTAGCTAAAAGAGCAAAATGTTTCGAGGAACCTCATCCTTTTCATTAAAAAGCTAAAGTTATATAATATTGAGCTGAGCATATTATCATGAATAAAAATTTAAAATTGCTTTTGGCAATCATGCTGTTGCTTTTTGCACTCAGCGAGTTCGTTCTCCGAAAAGTGTTTCATATTTATCCGGGAGAAAAGTTTTACTCTGAGTACTTTACCCGAGTAGATACACTGATTATAAAGCACGGTTTTGAAGCAGATTCAACGGGCATTATGAAAGTGGAGAGGCTTGCAGCTGAAACAATCAATAACCGGTTGCAGCATTATATTCAACAAGGGGGAAAGACAGTTGAAATCGCTGATTCTGAATCTGTAGAAGTTTACAATCTGGCCGAGCAATACCTGGATTTTCATAACTCAGATTTTAGAGGAGCCTTAAAAGATCTCACACTCTCAAAGTATTTTCCTTCTACACAGTTGGATTCAGCTATTGCTTTCTATCTTCTTCATCCAATAAACGATGAGGGTTTTCGCAGTATCCCGTTTAAACAATATAATCAGGCAAAGAAAAAAGTTTTGCTTCTGGGCGATTCATTTACTTGGGGACATTCAGCTTCAAATATGCTTTACTCATTTTCCGATAATTTATTAGCAAAGGGTTACGCGGTTTACAATACAGGAATTACCTGTACCGACCCAGTGCAATACCAGTTAGTAGCTGAGAAATATGTTTCCTTGCTTAAACCTGATTTTGTAGTCATGAACGTCTACCTAGGAAACGATGTTCAATATTACACGCGAAAACCGATTCCGTATTTCCCGCAAATGATACCGACTAATGCCGGCAATCTGATGACAGATTTCAACGGTGTTGAAGTAACTAGCGTAGATTCTGTGTACCAAATTATTGCAGACAATGTCCGCATCCCTTCCGAAAAGTCTTGGTTCAATAAATTTTGCTCATTTACTTCATTTGGTACACTTTTGTGGAGAGTACTTACTAAACTCAACCTGGCAGATCCTTACAGCGATAGGTTTGCAAATGTGTGGAGAAAGGGAGAAACACTTAAACTGGCAAAACCAGATGTAAACAACCGTGTGAGAGTTATTCAGAAATTATGTGATGAAAACACCGCAACTCTCTTGGTTTGTGTAATCCCATATATCAATCAAGCAAAAATGTTTATTGGACCACGTCATTTCAATGGTTTATTTGATAGCATCCCACATTTCTTATCGCCTGTAGCAAGAGATGGTTATGAAAATCGTCATGACGGACATTTTAATAACATAGGTCATAAAGAATACTCTGAGTTCTTAGATCATTTGATTGACAGCGTTTCAAAAGTCAAGCGCTGAAAGCAATTCTTCTTTCCATTTCCTTTCATTCGCATTTTCCGGAATCCATGGCTCTATTATTTTCTTAATCTGTAAGACATAACGCTCGTTTTGGAAAGCTCTTTGCCACCGGTTAAGGAGTTCCTTTTTCCTTTCGCACGCGTTAAACCTATGCAACTGTTTTGCAAATTGTAATTTGTCCTTTTCAAGTATGCAAACAATGAGGTTCCATAGAACGATTAACTCATCATCCGGATTTAACCCTTCATACAAATGCAAATAAAATCGCAGTCGGTTAATCCGTTCATCTCTCACTTCGGTATTAAATAAATTATAAATATACCATTCAACCAGTTTATAGTAAACATTGGAGTAAAATGCATTTGTGAAGGCAAACCGTTTAGAAATGTCATTCGGCTTGAATTCGGGAGGTTTGGGTTCGCTGTATAATCGGCTTATTTCGTCACAAAAAGCATTTGCCATAATGCAATACCCCTTCAAATTCGGGTGATGGGCATCGTTGATTAAATCGTATCCCAGTATATGATTTTCGGATGAATCGCAAAAACGATCGAAAATCTTTGCGACAGCTGCATGCTCTTCATTTGCTACCTTTTCTATGATTTTGTTTTTCCATTCGGCAAAACCCAAATAATTATTGATTTCTGGAATTACTTTCAAAATAGCGGCTGCGGAATCACTATTTCCGGTTTTGAATTTGCATTGGGCTATCTGAAAGAGAAGGTAAGGATGTTTATGTAAAAAATTTTTATTCAGCTCCTCGTACTCCTTTTCCGCTGATTTGTACTCGCATCTATCGTAAAGAGCCTTAGCATTTCTAAAAACTCTATAGTTCTCTTTTTCAAGAAGTCCATCATTGTCAGGCACGTTGGGCGGAAACTCTCTTACGTTACCAACTAACTGCGACAGTACTATTTTAAAATTATGCTTAGAAGCGAGCCAGCATGTTTGTCTGTAGCGGTACTCAAACCGTTCAGCGTTATTAACGAAAATGCCGGTAACATGTGCAAGTTTCGACAGCACAATAGAATGCTGAACCAATTTCCAGGCGTCAAAGTTATATGACTTTGTGTTTTCTATTCCCTCATTAATCCCAGAATAAATGAGAACTAACCCATTTTTGTGCGGTTTAAGGAGCAGATGAAAATAAAACCTGAAATACATATACTCTGCTGTCTGCCCCGATTCAGCTAGCTGGATAATTTCAATTTCCTTTTGCTTAATCCTGTTTTTGAATTGCTCTGCTACTAAAATAGCAGGAGAAATTTTTTCATCATATTGTACACCAAGTGAAGTAGATTCGCCCAATGCATATATGTAGAGTTTATCAGGGTGGTCAAAAAGTTTTTGATAAACAGGGCACCAAACAATTGCGGTGAGCCGGACGAAAATCTCGACTCCAATGAAAACAAGTAAAACAATCCCTAACGAGGCGGCTACGGTCTTTAATAACTTTTTAAGTTTACTGTTGAGCATTGAAGTATAAATGAAGGCAAAAAAAATTGTTTTGGGAGTTGCTGTTTCCACCTGCGCTTTGTTTGTAGTTTTTCTGGTTCTGGAATTTTTACTGCACTACTTTCCGGCTGTTGACAACAGTTATCCAAATTCTTCCAAATGGTACCGTGCAAAGTGGTTTGACTCGCACCGGGATGGCAATGCTAAATTCTACTACGCTATTGATGAATACCATAATGTTTATGGATGGGTGTTGAAGTCCTGCTTGCAAAATTTTACAGTTAAGGATTACAGTGTAAGCAGCGACAAAAATCACTTTCGTAGCATTGAAAGTTCAGCTGAAGAAGATTCTGCAAAGGTGAGAATTCTTGTCTTGGGAGATTCTTTTACATTCGGAGAGTGCGTAAATGATTCAGAAACTTATCCGGCACAACTACAGCAGATAACCGAAGATTGTAAAGTAATGAATGCCGGTGTTCACGGCTGGGGAAACGACCAAATGTTACTGCGTTTACGACATGAAGGACAAATGCATAATCCTCAGATAGTTTTAATCGGATGCTTTAATGATAATTTGTTACGGAACCATTTACGATTTCGTGATTATGCTAAACCGTACTTCGTGTTGGAGGCCGATTCGCTTGTTTTACAAGGCGTACCTGTTCCTTCACCACAGGAATTGCTTTCAGATTTTCACCTTAAATTTTTTGACTTTGTTTCTTCACGGTTAGCTTTTACTGATAAGATAGTCAGATTCAGATGCGTTGTCAGAAAGGATTCTTCTTCAAATTATAAGGGATTGCCGGAAAATGGGTGCCATTCCGGTATTTGTGTATTTACCTTGGGCTACTGAATGCTTATCCGGCAAATCGCAGCCATGAAAAGTTTTTACGAAAATTTGCGATCTCGAAAATGTGTTATGGGTCGATCCGGTTGATTCAATAAATAAAGGACTAAGTGTATTGACAAATCCTGAAAAAGAGTTTTCCTGCCATTACCCTCCTCTGGTAAACAAAATTATTGCATCACAAATCAGCAAGCATTTACATGCTAAAAATATTCTTTCTCTCAAAAATTGATTTTTTATCTTCTAATCTGAAAAAGCTGATAATCATTGCTGTTAAATATAGTGTCAAGTTTGATTTGTGAAGAAGCAATTTCCTGTTGAACCGGTGAACTGTACAAGACCGAATCAAGCAGTAGCCCTTTCTGTAAAAAAAGATAATAATAGGATGTGTCCAGCAAGAGTTGCGGGAGTTTCTCCCCGGAAAACTCTTCGTAGTTACTGAACATTTTCAGCCATGGCGACATAGGATAAAAAATTTGGCTGCTGCTTATGTCGACATCTTCTTGAAAACTGGCATGGTCATATCCTGAAATCCGAATATCAAAAATCACTTTTTCATTTGCTCTTCGTTCTGTTTTCAACAAACGGCAAGCCTTTTTATAGTTTACAGGAGCTTTACTCATTAGTTGCCGGTGTTTATATGAGTCCGCCAAAGATGGAATGCTTAGGGTAATTACAACTAGGAATGTCATAGCAAAAAGATTTTTATCTCTTTTTGAAATTTCAGCAAACCAATAAGCTCCATACGGAATCAACATCAGCAGAGGACAGGAAAAATACCTCCAAAAAGGTTGGCTTGTTAAGGTTAACACTTTATATGCTGAAAAAGCAAACAAGGCTGACCAAACAAACAGATATGCGGGTTTAATTTTCATGACTAATGCATAGGCAATACCGGTAAATAACATCAAGTAAAACCAAACAGGAAAGATAAGTTCAGAAGAGAGCATATTTATAGCATGAGCCAATTTATCAGGAAGCGTGGCAAGATTTGCTTGTACATCGGTTGTTGCTGTATAAACGCCCCAAACTAAATGATGGTAGCTAGATAGACTTCGCTCACAGTAAATAAGTATAAAAACACAGTTAGATAAAAAGTATTTAGAACTTAGCAATAAATCTTTCCTTTTAAAAAACAAAAACCAGGGTAACAAGCCTGCTATTAGCCAACCTTCGTAACGTAACATAGCAGCTCCGTTTACAAGTACAGAGGAAATAACTAGGTGGATAGTCTTCCCCGAATCGAGAAATAATAGCAAGAAGTAAAATGACGCAATTACAAAAAACAGGAACAGGTTTTCTGACATGTAAAAAGAGCTGTACAAAACATGAAACGGGTTTATAGCGAGGAGTAGCGCAGACCAAAAAGCAATTTCTGTACGAAAAAGTTTTCTTATTAGCGTATAAAACAGGGGTATTGAAAGTACAGAAAGTGTCAAAAGCACAACTCTGCCCGATAGTTCAAAACTGGCTCCTAAAGGAACCAATGCAAGAATGAGCACATGAAAAAACGGAAGCCAGATTAATCCGCCTGGTATTCCTTCACCGGTTATATACCACTCTTTCGCCTGTATAAACCTGGCTGCAGAATCAGTGCCATAAGTAACAGAATCAGTCGTTGCATTAAAGTACAGCCGTGGCAAAAATGCAATAACAACAAGCACAAGTAAAAGCAATGTGCTATGCCGCGGGAAAGTAAAAACTGTTCGCCTGTTCATGTTTTCTAGTAGTAGGGTTTCTTCTGAACGAAATTTTCATATCCTTTGAAAAAGCGGACTGGAGGTTCATTCTTTAAAGCCTTCAATAGTTCATCTTTATTTTCAATATGACTTTTCATGGAATAAACATCTTTTATCTTTCCCGCTAAACGGATATACATTAAATGCTTCTCAAACTGCTCTTTGGACAAAACTGCGCAAAAAACACACTCCTTGGCGTCCTCCCAAGATTGATGTTTTTTACCGCGTCTGTCAGGCAATATAAACAGGGCGCATCCGACAGAAATATGAGCAATACTATCGAGGTTTTCAGGGGGAAATGCCGTAACCATATTCATGAAAATGTAATCGCCCAACGTGTCACAACTTTCGAAAGAAATGATTTGCGCATTATTATCTACTAAAATTCCTTTTATTTTTTCCGGTTTTTCGGCAGAGTAAAACAATTGAGGTAGAATCACAAGGTCAACTACCGGTCTAAACGATTCCCGATAATTATTTGTAATATAAAATCCCTTAAGTTTAAGCGTATCATTTACATACCAAGAGAGGAGTGTATGTCCATCGTCCCGGTCTGAACTATAAGACATGTGAGGATGGTCGGCAATCACATCAAAGTGATTGAAATACTCGTGGAGATTTGCATCATAATTGGTGTTACTTTTCCAGGTTAAATCGGGAGAAACAAAATACCAGTCAGAAGCCCCACTTACATACCACAGATCCATTCTTCCTCCAATGCGGGCATTAATTCCGTTTAGTTTTTTACAACAAGCCCGCGCTGTATTTTGTTCAGACTCGAAATGTAACACTTCCTCCGCGCTATATATGCGATGGACCATTCCTAAAAGAACATTTGCTCTTTCCCACATTCGCCACCCTACGAGAATAAAGGTAACTCCAATAAGCCATATTCTTGTTTTCTTGCCACCAATGTGTTCGGTTAAAATTGTAATTGTTCTTAAAGCTACAAAAGATAATGACCACCAAAACAAAAGCATTTCAGGCAGGTAATATCCTCCTGATTTGCCTTTTGAAAATAGAAATACGAAAAAAGTTAACGGTACGGATGACCATGCAACTAACCGTAATTGTGGAACGAACGAAAAAATCACTAAACCCCATATACAGCCCGGTATAATGAGCATATAATTCACAATCGGGTAATCGGAATACCACCTTTGGTAATATTCGTAATGTTTAGCAAACGAACTTGTATTGACAGACTCTTTAACTGTAAGAATCTGCTGGACTATTTCTAAAAAATTTGGTAATACCTGAAGAAGCAAATACCCCCCTACGATTATAACTACCGGCACAGTGAGTTGAAGCAATTTCTTTTTTGCTACTACTGCCGGCTGTGTTGTACACACACGACATACAAAAAGAAAAATACCGGTAAAAGCAAACGATGCAAAATAGTGCATACATGAAACAGTAGACAGCAAAATGGAGCCAGTTATTAGTTTACTTCCTTTCCATTTCTCATTAGAAGAAGTTTGTAAAGCAATCAAACCTCCTAACCAAAAGAAAGATAAAGGAATATCAGGGCGTATACTGAGGGTTTGATTATGTACTGCATACACCAGCGATAGAGCACCCGTTACTTTCAATTCATCACTTAATTCGGAACGGAAAAGTAAGAATAAGCATAGTAAAAATCCAGCAAATACCTGAAGGCGTTCCGCATAAAAAAGAGATGAAGTGATTTTGAACAAGCCAGCTACCAAGTAATAGTGAAGTGGCGGATGAACTGTCATTGTTTCGAAATAGCCATAAGCTGGATACTTTAAACCACCATAGTGTAGTAACATATAGACTGGGTTAAAAAGGCTTAAGTCGTCAGAACTTTCGTAAGGAGGCAGATAAAACAGGAAAACCCAGAACCTGTAAACCGTTACACAAAGGAATATTGTTATCAGTATCTTACGAAACATATACCAATAAATAAACTAAAAAAATTTATTAACGGTAAGAGACCGTCATGTAATTAGGTGAACCAAAATTTAAAAACAATTTTCAACGAAGCAGAGTAAGACCGAAATACATCCATAATTATAACTTTCGAGTTGCCATCAGTTCTACCTGAATAAACAGAAGCAAACTCAGAGATTTTAAGTTTGTTTTTCAGCCAAATAGATAAAACTTCCCCTAAATAAATAGGCCCATAATTTCGAATTGAATAATGAAAAAGAATTTCTGCGGCTTTGCGGTTATAGAACCGAAAACCATTGCTGTAGTCTGTTATAACGGGTGAAAGGAATAATCTGAAAATTGCTGAATTAAAATAGCTGATAATATTACGGACCAAAGAGCGGTTCATAATTTTACCACCCCTTAAGTATTTAGAACCAATCACCACGTCCGAGCCTTCTTTTATAAACTGCAAACCGATGTTTATCTCATCCGGACTGTGAGAAAGGTCGCCATCCATCTCAACAAACATAGTATAATCCTTATTCTTTAAACTTTCTTTCAAACCATCATACAACGCTTTTCCTCTTTCACATCCGCTGTTTTCTTTCGTACGGCTGATTAGCTGAATTCTCTTGTCGTTTTCGTTGAGTTTTTGAAGATATTGTCGTGTACCATCTGTACTTCCGTCATCAATAAAAATTATATTGAAGTCTTCTCCTTGAAGGTTTTTCAACAGACCCGAAACAAGCCCGCTTACATTGTTCACTTCATTCAAAACCGGAATCAGAATACAAATCATATAGCCAAGAAAAAGACGAATTAAAGAAATTACCGTATTATAGAGATTCCTTTTTATCAGATTGCATTCTATGAACCCGGTACTAACTATTGTTATTGCTGCCCGAAATGACAATTACGGAGGGGATTTTGATGCACGGCTTCAAAATACCCTAGCTTGGAACTGCTTTCATCTTGAAAGAAAAAAAATTCTGTCAGAAATTATCCTTGTAAACTATAATCCAATTCCTTCAGAAAAGCCATTGGAAAAAAAATTAAAAGCACCTCCTGAGAGGAGTTACACAAGCGTCCGGATAATTACAGCAAATGAATTAGTTCATAAAACTTACGATAATGAAACCCTTCGGCTTAAAATTCCCTTTTACGAGTTTATTGCCAAAAATATAGGTATTCGCAGAGCTAAAGGTCAATTTATTTTGAGTATGAATGCCGATATCTTGCTGCCGGAATCTGTTTTTGAATTCGTTGCCAAGGGGAAACTCAATATGAGTTACTTCTATAGGGCTGACAGGGCTGATTTTTACTCATTCGATATGAATTCGATTTCTCGGCAACAACTTATTCGGGAATGTCAAAAGCATACATTCAAATACTTCATGAAAGGCTTTAAATACGATTTCAGTGTTGTAATACCTTTTAAAGTTTTTGTTCTGTGGTTGAAAATCTTTAATTCCATACGGCTGCGGTTTCACTTATTCAAAACAAAACACAAAAATTTTTTTGCTAAGTTTAATATTCCGGCTGTGACCGACAATGCTGAATTTATCTTCCATACCCATAACTCCGGTGACTTTTTATTGATGCATCGTGAATATTGGTTTAATTTAAGAGGAAATCCTGAAAAAACTTTTATTTCCACCCATGCAGATGCCAGTATGGTTGTTATGGCTGCAACTTCTGGTCTGAAAGAGTATATTTTTTTTGAACCGGTGTTTCACCAGCACCACGAAAGGAGATTTGGTTGGAAGGAAATCGAAGAAAATGAACTCTTCAAAAAGGAGTATTTGCGCTTTCAAAGCGAAGCCCAGAAAATGCTTAAGGAAAATAAACCTTACATCTTTAACGATAACAACTGGGGTTATGGAACTGCAGAACTGTCAGAAATTTTATTGTAATGGAAGCGATGAACCATCAAGTTCAGTTGAGCATAGTCGTTGCCGCAAGGAATGACAATTACGGAGGTGATTTCACCTCACGCTTACAGCGTTGCCTGAATTGGTGCTGTTATTGTTGTGAGAAATTTCAACTGCCTGCAGAATTTCTAATTGTAAACTGGAATCCTGTAAGAGGAGAAAGGCAATTAGTTGAATTACTAAACCTCCCATTACAAAGGAGGTTTTTTTCCGTTCGGTTTATTACCGTTTCAGAAGAAATTCACAAAGCCTTAAGTGATACAGCTATTCGGAAACCACTACCACTTTATGAATATCTCGCAAAAAACGCTGGAATAGTTAGGGCAAAGGGCGAGTTTATTCTGGCAGCTAATCCGGATGTTAGTATTAGCCCTGAAATTTTTTCTCTCATATCTTCCGGTTACTTAAACAACGGTTCTTACTACAAGACTGACCGGATTGACTTTCATAATCCTTCTGATTTTGACTGGAGCAATGAAACAGGTTTTATGTCAGCTAAAAAAAATATGTTTCGTGTATTTTTAAAGGGCTGGAGTTACCCCATTTCGCATTCTAATTGGCGGATAAAGTTAAAAGGGCTGCGGAGAATAAACCATGCTAGGGTTAATTGGTTCCTGTGGCTGAACAAGTTGGAGCCATATGTAATTAATTATGGGATTGAACTTTATCCGCATAACGTGGAATACTACTGCCATTGCAATGCCAGTGGTGATTTTATGCTCATGCACCGTTCATCCTGGTTTGCCTTACGGGCATACCCCGAAAATCGTTGGCTGCCCTTACATACCGATGCGCTTTTTGTGGCTATGGCAAATACATCTGGGTTAAGAGAAATTGTTTTTGATGAGACTGTTTTTCACCAGGAGCACGGACGGAGGTTTGAAGCATCAAAGCATACAACCGGTGAAACGCGAAACGAATATTTGAAATTTCAAGTCGAAGGAAAGGAGATGATTTCCCAAAAAAAACCGATGATTGCAAACAATATACACTGGGGATTGCAAAATGAAATTCTCCCCGAAATAGTTTTGTAATCAGACATCAAAAGAAAATGGCCCAAAGTTTAAGCATAGTAGTAGCCAGCAGAAACGATAATCACGGAGGCGACATGACCCGAAGAATGCGACTTTTCATCAACGGACTTATCCACCAGTGTAACAAGTTCAATTTTCCCGTTGAATTGATTATGGTGGAGTGGAATCCCCCGGCAGGTCAGCCATTGCTGAATGAAATCCTTCCGAAGCCGAAAGAAGGGGACAAAGTATCATTGAGATATATTATAGTTCCTGAGGAAATCCACAGACAATATTTTCATTCTCCTTATATTCCGTTATTCCAGATGACAGCCAAAAATGTCGGAATACGGAGAGCAAAAGGCGAATTTATTTTGTGCTCAAATATAGATTTGTTGTTTAATACTCCTCTGATTAGGGAACTTGCATCAGGGAGACTCGTACACGGAAAATTTTATCGTGCAAACCGTTGCGATGTCCCTAAAGAAATTCCCGACAATTCGGATGTAGATGAACAACTCAAATGGTGCGAAAAAAATGTTTTAGAACGAAACGGTTACGACAGGCACCACCTGAACCTTGTTGGCATTCAACAGGAATGGGTATATAAATTTCCTGTTGTTTCTCATCTGCTGAATTTTTTTGCCGGAATAATCCGCCCGCGGCTTTATCCGGATAAATTTCCGATGCTTTGGATTGATTATATGGCGTGCGGAGATTTTACTTTAATGAGTAAAGAAGATTGGCTGAAAATCGAAGGATATGTAGAGTTAGACCTTTACTCTATTCATATTGATTCCATGGCGCTGAACGCATGTATAGCTGCCGGAATAGAACAAATCCTTTATCCTCAAGAACTTTGCACGTATCACATTCACCATGAGGATGGATGGGCGTCTATGAACCCCTTGAAGCTCTTGAATTTTCTGGAAAAAAGACCTGGGCTGGATTGGAATGCTATGTACGAATCCGGCAAATACATTATTAAACACAAAACCAACTACGGATTTAATAAACCCGATTGGGGTTTTGCCAATCGCAAATTCCAGGAAATCGTATTCAATCCCCTTTGAATAATTAACTTCGAGAAAAAATTTGCAGATGAAGATTGGAATACTGGGAGCAGGAAGGCTGGGTTTATGTTTCGCACTTAACCTCGAGCGTTGTGGATATGAAGTTACCGGTGTAGATATTTCTGAAGAATATATTACCGCACTCAACCGCAAAACTTTTTTTTCGCATGAACCACAAGTGAATGAATTATTGCACACCGCGAAAAATTTCAAGGCAACTACAAACATCAAAGAAGTGCTCCTAGATGAGTTCGGTCTCCTTTTTTTAATGGTGGCCACTCCTTCATTATCCGATGGCTCCTATAACCACACTCAGATTGAACGAGTAGCAGCAGAACTTATCAAACATGGGGAAAGAAAAATAAAAACGCATCTTGTTGTTGGATGTACCGTAATGCCTGGATATTGTGATGAACTTCAGAAAAAGGTTGAAAAATACAACTATGCGGTTTCCTACAATCCTGAATTTATAGCACAAGGAAATATCATTCATGACCAAGTTTATCCCGACCAGATTTTAATAGGAGAGGCAAATCTGGAAATTGGAAATATTCTCGAAGACGTTTACAAAAAAATGTGTAAGAGTAATCCGATGTTTTGCCGGATGAACCGCCTAAGTGCTGAAATTTGCAAAATTGCAACCAATTGTTTTCTCACCACAAAGATTTCGTTTGCAAATTCCGTTGGCGACTTAGCCATAAAAGTCGGAGCCGAACCGGAAAAAATTTTGTCGGCCATTGGAGCTGATTCAAGAATCGGCTCAAAGTGTCTTCAGTATGGCTTCGGATTTGGCGGCCCTTGTTTCCCAAGAGATAACCGGGCCTTGAACCTTTTTGCAAGGCAAAGCGGGTTTAACCTTCTTATCAGCGAAGCAACCGACAATGTAAATATGCAACATCTCAATTTTCAATTCGAGCATTATATGGGCACATATAAAGAAAATGAAACCATTGTTTTTGAAGAAGTGGTTTACAAAAAGGGAACTGTTATTCTCGAAGAATCTCAACAGCTAGCGCTGGCTCTTAAACTGGCTCACGCAGGCAGAAAAGTTTTAGTGCGGGAAAAGGAAACGGTAATTGAGGAATTGAAGAAAAACTACGGCTCTCTGTTTAGTTATGAACTCTCTGTATCGTAAATTATGATTTCTCCAGCTATAGTTATTGCGGCATACAACCGCCCCTCTAGTCTTAAACGTTTGTTAGATTCAGTAGCCGCTGGCAGATACGAGACAAACAATATTCCGCTGATAATTAGTATTGACAAGAGCGAGTCGCATGAGGTGAGTTCGCTTGCAGATTTATTTGAATGGAAGCATGGTGACAAAAGAATAATCAGGTATACTGAACATTTGGGATTAAAGGAACATATCTTCCGATGCGGTAATCTCACCAATGAGTATGGCAGTATAATTATCTTAGAGGATGACTTAATAGTTTCACCACAATTCTACAAGTATGCTTCACAGGCGACCAGTTATTACTCCCTTGATAGAAATATTGCAGGAATTTCTCTTTACAGCTATCAGATATCTGAAAACGGATTTATTCCATTCCACCCATTTAATGACGGTACAGATGTTTACTTCATGCAAATCCCCTCCTCTTGGGGCGAAATTTTTACTGCACAGTCATGGAATGATTTTATTGGCTGGAAAAATCAGGATCGCGGCAGTTTCTCCCAAGACATTTTACCCCGTTATGTGCGCGAATGGTCCGCTCATTCCTGGAAAAAGCTGTTTATCGCTTATATGATCTTATGTAATAAATACTTTGTCTATCCCCATTCATCCTATAGTACTAATTATGGTGAGCCTGGTGTAAATGCTGACAGGAAAGGACTTTATCAGGTTCCATTAATGTTTAATGACAAAAAATTTTCCTTTGTTGGTTTTGAAAATTCCATTTCAGTTTATGATGTTTCATTTGAAATAATACCGGATGTGTTAAAAAAGATTGATCTACGGTTTGCTAAATATAGTTTGGCAGTAGATATGCTTGGCACAAAATCATTACAGGAAATTTCACAGCAATTTCTGCTTTCGTCAAAGCCCTGCAAAAATCCTGTTTTACAATTTGGGAATGAATTACCTGACCCACTTCAGAATATTTTGTTTAACAACTCAGGCAAGTTTTTTTCGTTAGGTAAGAAAGAAGATTTTGAAGACTCTCAGGTAGATACAGCCGAGTTTTATATAACCGTCAAGCCCGTTAAGGATATCCTATTCAATCCTTACATTAAACAGCTTCATGAAAATTTCGTTTTCAACCAGCAATTTCCAAAAACTTTTATCGGGATAACACATTACGGAAACGCTGATAAATTGAGTGAAACGCTAAATAGCATCTATAAACAATCTTATCCGGATCCGCAATTAGCAGTTCGAATTTTTTATGATGAAACCAAGGAAACTGTAGAAACAGTTTCAGAACTAAAAGACTTTGTTCAAAAAATACCATTCAAAAGCAATACTGATTTTTTCAAAAAATTTTCGGATACAATTAAAATTAGCGATTCTCAGTATTTTGTAACTATGCGAAGCGGTGATATATTCTACGACCATGTGTTAACAGAGATAAATAAAATTTTCAGACGTTACCCAGATATTTCATGGTTAACCGGCATCGAAACTATTCGGGCAGCAACCGGCTTCAATATATTTTGGGGGAATACTGCAACACGGAGGTGGAACAGTCGGATTTACGAAAGAAATCTGTACAAGAATTCAACCAGATATATTCCACCAGCAGCAACTTTCTGGCGGCAGTATACATGGTCCTCCGCAAAACCATATCTGAACTTCGTATCTCTTGAAAATTTCCATGAAGATATCTGGCAGGCATTTTTCAAAGTTCAGAAATTATTTACCTGCGACTTGTATATTTCCTCAACACCCATCGAAAGCTTGAAATCATTAAAAAACCGGAAGACTACAGAACAATATACCCTAGTCGAAGACAAATTAATCAGCAAACTACAGGAGTTTTTCTTCATCAATAATTTTCCTTACTTAAGAACTTATTATAAAGTAAAAAATAATTTACCGGAAGTAATCCGGCTTGACCATAAAACACAGTGGTATTTTCAAAGTGATTTTTGATATGCGATTTCCGAAAATTACTATAGTTACTGTTTCACTCAACAGCGAGAAATATATCGAAGAATGTATTCGTTCGGTTACTGAACAAAACTATCCGGCACTAGAATATATTATTGTAGATGGTGGAAGCACGGACGGAACATTGGACATAATCAAAAACTATCGTGATAATATTTCACTTTGCATTTCTGAGCCTGATAATGGACCTGCTGATGCAATCAACAAAGGTTTTTTAAAAGCCTCCGGAGAAATCCTGGGCTGGTTGAATTCAGACGACAAACTACACCCGAATGCATTGTTTGCAATTGCGGAAATTTTTCAATCGTTTAATAACATTGACTGGATAATGGGGTTTCCGACCTGGTTTAAGTCAGACGGAGCCTGTGTGAATGAAAGTTATTACCAGCCCGAAAAATTTTACTACTCCACAAAATTCATCAGCGACAATCTGCATTTGAAGTTTGCTCGCTGGAGTAAATGGCGTTTTGCTATGGGAGATTTTAACGCGATTCAGCAGGAAAGCGTTTTTTGGCGGCAATCTCTTTGGGAAAAGTCTGGTAGTTATGTTAAAGCTGATACAATAGCGCATGACCTTGAATTATGGACACGCTTTTTTAAACACGCTGATTTGTACACAGCAAATATTGTTTTGGCAGGATTTCGCGTACATGGGAACCAGATTTCAGTAAATAACAGGTTAAAGTACAGGAAAGAATCAGAAGAATATATAGAAACTTTCAAGAAAGAACTATTAAAGGACAATTTAGGGAGCAGCATTCGTATACAACTGGCAAAAATGATGAAAGTTTTTTACTATTATGATGTGCCGATTCTGAGAAATATCTACCCGAGCCTCCTTGAATTGCCATCCTATATTACCTATGATATTGCAGGTGAGCAGTTTGTAATAAATATGTAATGGCTGTAAAAAAATCAAAGCGAACTGAAAAAAAAAGAGTAGTATACCGTGATTCATTTCTCAGAAGAAATGCTTATCCGTTAATTATTTTTCTTTTCAGTTTCCTGCTTTATTTTAATGCTATTAATAACGATTACAACCTAGATGACGAACTAGTTACAAAACAACACAAACTGACCTCACAGGGCATCACTGCAATACCTAAAATTTTTACATCTCCTTACTACAGTGATGATATGGGATATGCCTTTGATTATCGCCCCATTGTTCACACTTCATTTGCAATAGAACATCAGTTGTTCGGAGAAAGTGCAAAGGTGAGCCATTTCTTCAATATATTTTTTTACTCACTATTGTGCCTTATTTTGTACTTCGTCTTATTGAATTTTCCAAGAGTTTCATCCCTCTTTGCTTTTTGTGCTTCAGTGTTATTTACTGCACATCCTCTGCATACCGAAATTGTTTGTAGTATTAAGAACAGAGATGAAATTTTTTCACTTCTGTTTGCCCTGCTCGCGTTGTTCGCTGCTTTGAAGTATCAAAAGGGTGATTCTGGTCATTGGAAAATAAATATTAAGTATTCTTCACGGTATATTCCATTCAACATTTGGCTTCCTATAACTTGTCTTTTTTTTCTTTCCTCTCTGCTGAGTAAGTTTTCGGGTGTTTCGTTTGCAATCATTATTCCGCTTACATTGATTATATTTTTTGAAATGTCGGTTTTGCGCATTGCCCTCATGAATTTAATGTTTGTGGTCCCGATTTTTTTACTCTGTCAGCAGATTAGTTTATGGTCGCAAGTAAAATTTACCCTACTTACTTTTCTCGCCCCATTTGTATTTTACCTTCCATCTTCTCAAGGACGAAAAATATTAAACTCTGTTTGGCGCTTTTGTAAAGGCACGGTTCTTTTCGGTTTTATGAACAAGCAAGCGTTTCGGATACCGGATAAACAACCGCCATTGGGAAGTGAAATTGAAGTTGTTACTGTTAGCCAGATTTTCAGAATACGCTCTGTGCTTTGGGGCTTTTTTGTTTTATTAATAATTATTGTCTCTTTTCTTTCCGAACAGAAGGCAATAATAGGGGTTGGACTAAGTGTACTTGTCCTGCTAAGTATAATGTTAAAGCAACCCAGCGTTCGTTTTTGGGCAATAACTGCATTTGTGCTGATGCTTTTTGTTTTATCATTGATTTGCGCCTTTCGTAACGTAGCTATCGACTACATATTTTGCTTAATAGCCGCATATCTGGTTTTCTTTTGGAAGCAAAAGGACAATACCTTCGAACCCATTCTCAAGTTTGCCTTACTTTTCGTTGTTATCGGGTCGGTATTCGCACATGTTTATTTAACTGGTCAGATAGGGATGTTTTTGGCTTTCCCCCTGGTTCTCATTTCGTGGAGGTTTCCAAAAACCAGAGTTCCATTTATCATTCTTTTTTTGTTATATGGAAGCACGATAATTGGCGATCTGCCTGGTTTTATCACTCGTCCGAACTTCATCGACTTCAGGAATATAGTACTCGTACTTATGCAAACATCTGTCCTAATCTTTTTAATAATCAAAAGTTTGTATGGGAAAGGCACTCAAATGTGGGTGTCATTCGCGATTTGGGCCTATGGGTTGGTCGCACTGGGTGATTTACCATATTTTTATAATAGTTCTAATCTGAGCCAAAATGACTCCGTCAATATCACATCTCCTCAAAAAACACAGGCTGATTTAATCAGACAAAAAAATTCATATACCAAAGCCATTCTTTTGTTTGAAATGAATCCCGACCGAAGAATAGATTTTGTAGAGAGTCCGGTAGATTTATACTCCCCTTTATCGATCAGAATCGGCACTTCGGCAATAACTGTTTTACACTACATCAAAAATCTTTTTATACCTTACCCTTTATCATTTTACTACGGCTATAAATACATTGAACCCACAAATATTTTTACCCCTCTGGCGCTTTTAAGTACAGCCATACATTTGATGCTGTTGATACTGGGAGTGGTATTTTTCGGGAGGTATAAAATAATCTCCTGGGCGCTAATTGTTTACCTGCTGAGTGTATTTGCCATTTCCAATTTTTTGCAACCCGTTGCCGGAATTGTCGCTGACCGGTTTGCAACAATTCCTTCATTAGCTTTTTGTGTTGCGTTTACATGGATTGTGTTTCGCTTATTTATACGTGATGTAAAACTTTCGGAAGTTGCATTTGAAAGATTCCGTATAGGCGGCAAGTTAATTTTACTACTGACAGCTTTAGCCTTTGCAGTTATTACTTTCAACCGAAACTATGATTGGAAAGATGACCTGACTTTATTTCGAAGAGATATTAAAGGAGTAAGTCAATCAGCACAAGCAAACAACCTTTTAGCAATACATCTCATTAATCGGGCATTTACATTGAATAATGAACCAGAGAAGCAAAAAGCATTGCGAATAGAGGCAGTGTGTTATTTTAAAAATGCGATAGAAATTTATCCCAACTTCTTCAATGTGAGTTTTGATTTAGGGCGGACATATATGCTGTTAAATATGCCTGACAGCGCTTTGCCGTATTTTCAAAAAGCAATGGCTTTAAATCCAAACTATAACGAAACATATATTAGCATAGGCGATGTGTACTTTATTCAAGGTAAGTTTAATGAAGCCATCCGATACTTTGAGAAGGCAGTCGAAAACCGACCCGATAATTATAAGGCATACGATAAACTCAGTTTCGTTTATTATAAGTTACACGAATTCAATAAGTCCTTAGAGATAAATCAAAAGGCAGCTGATAGGATGCCAGCTTTATCTAACCCATTAGTGAATATCGGACGGACTTACATTGGTATGAATATTCCGGACAGCGCTGTTGTTTATTTCAAAAAGGCACTTCTGATTGAGCCTGGAAATATCGTTGCCAAGCAGATGCTGCAACAACTGGAAAACCAACAAAAGTATTAGGGTCAAAATAGATTAAGTTAGTCCTCTTTGTTTGACTTAACTATATTAATTATTGATTGTTCAATCAAATACGCTTTCATAACTTCTCCCTTTTCGTTTACATATCTGTCGTCCCCCGGTAAAAACATTTCATCTGTAAAGTGCTTTCTTGTTAGCGTGCAAACCGGAACATTCATCTCTGCCGACAATCGATTTATAAACTCGTAATTTTTATACAGCCCACTTACCAAAGTTTCTTTATTGCTTTTGCCAAATATTGTATCGTAGTTTGTCTCGTAATAAACATCTGGTGCAAAAAGAACCCGTTGCTGTTTTGAATGCGCAAGTAATACCAGATTTTTTACGTTGTTGTAAAAGGCATTGTAACCGGAAGCAAACATGGAGTCATTACCATACTGAAACCATAAATTTTCATTTTTAAATCTATAAAAAGGGTTACCATGTGGAACTCTATAAATGTAATCGGAATACATGAATCTTATGACAACATAACTCATAGCCTTTGAATGGAGTAAGAAACGGATTAAAGGACTCATGGGTGGTGATTCCTGAACAAATTTCCTAGTGGTGTGATAGTCGGGCTGATATTCGATGTTATATGATTGACATAAATAATTTACTGCATCATTAAATCCACAATGCAGTACTATCAAATCAGGCTGCAGGTACTGAAACTTAAATACATAATGAGTTAGGAACTCTGCTGAAGTACCTCCGCGAAGCCCCGCATTCAGGCATTCAACTTTTGAATAGCTTTGGTTGTAGTTCTGAATTTTTTGATTCAACGATTTCTCAATCAATGCTGGAAACGCTTTCTGCCCGTCATTCATCATACTCCAGGTTGCCGGTCCGCCTAAAAACAGAATACGGTATGTACTATCCAGTTTTACAATCTTTGTTTCTTCCTTTTGCCTTAAGCCAAGGTTGTTTACCTCTGTTTCAGATTTATAATTCAATAAACCTGGGTTGTTAGAGTAATATAAATAAGGCTGCTCGTAGAAGCTTGGCTGTCCTTGTGTAATTAGATTTTCCCTAAGCTCGCTATAAATAGAACCACCCCTATAATTAGGTGAATTCCCATTAAACAAGGTCAGCCTGAAGGTAATCTCTACTGCAATTGGCACTAATACTAAAAGTAGCCCAAAAATGCAACCCGTCTTTTTTATCTTAATCATTTTCTATCTATTCAATGACCTTGGTCAAATATCAAATTTAAAACGATATTTCTACCGGTAACGAGTAGGCTGCACAGATTCAGTAATTGCCCTACAAAACCTGAAAACTGAACACCCGTTCCCACAAGAAAATTATATTTGTAAAGAGTTTATTCCAGAAGTATATTTAACTAATGAAAGTTACATTCGCTGTTTTGGGTTCGGAGCAGTTAGCGGTTAGCCAGCTTTCAGCCATTGCCAAGCGTGATGGTCACCAATCAAGTATTGCTTTCAGCGCTTCTCTGTTCCATGACCGACATAATCTCGAAATCCCATCCTTATCCAGAATTTTTAACGACAAAAACAATGTTCTGAATACTATAAAAGAGCAACAGCCCGATGTCATAGCTTTCTCTTGCCTTACATCTACTTACCAATGGTCTTTGGATATTGCCAGAGAAGCTAAGAGAATGTTCCCTGGCGTTAAAACTATTTTCGGAGGCGTTCATATTTCAGCCGTGCCTGACAGGGTAATTCAAAAACCGGAAGTTGATTACGTGGTAGCTGGTGAGGGCGATGTTGCTTTTCCGATTATCCTTGAAGCTATTGAAAAGAACGATTCAGTTACACCAATTCCTAATACAAGGTTTAAAACCAATCACGGAGAAGTTGTGCGCGGTATCCAGCAGGGTTTCATTCAAGACCTTGATGCCTTGCCCTTTTACGACAAGGTTATTTGGGAAGACCACATTCGCATCAGCGATTTGTACCTTACCATGGCTACGCGCGGATGTCCTTATACCTGCTCATTCTGTTTTAATAATTTTTTCTCCCGTCTGCCCGAAGAAAAACGTGGCAAGTATGTTCGTCAGCGAAGCGTGGACCATGTGATAGCTGAATTAAAGTGGGCTAAAAAGAGATACAATATTAAGTGGGTTGATTTCCAGGATGATGTTTTCACGGTAAGCAAAAGCTGGATTAAAGAATTTACTTATCGTTACAAGAAAGAGATGAACGTTCCGTTTCAATGTTTAATTCATCCTCAGTATTTTGACGATGATATGGCGCGATGGATGAGTGAAGCCGGTTGTGTTTGGATACAAATGGGAATTCAAACCATGGACGAAAAATTTAAGCATGAAAACCTGCGCAGATACGAAGATTCAGACCACATCGTCCGCGGATTGGAAGCCATGCACAAATACGGCATGAAGCCCAAGGTTGACCATATGCTGGGTTTGCCTGGTGAGCCTATTGGCTCGCAGGCTACTGCATTAAAACTGTATGCTGAACAAACGCCTAAACGCATTCAAACTTTCTGGACTTGTTTTCTTCCTGGCACTGACTTAATGAAACAAGGAATTGAACAGGGAATGGTTTCTGAAGCGCAGGCTGAGCGGTTGAATGAAGGAATTGACTTCTACTTTTTCCGCAATAAAGAAAATATCAATAACCACGAATTGGTAAAAATGTATCAGAGCTACGAGTTATTGTACAAGATGATGCCGGCTATGCCCTCTTTCCTGAAGAAGAAATTAAGACCGGAACACGTTCACTGGGTTCCGCAGGTGCTGGCGCGGTTAATTGCTGCCATCTTAGATGTTTATGCAGGATTCAGATACCAGAATCCCGAGTTCGCAGCTTATGCCCGTCACTACTTGTTTCATATTTACTCATTCGCAAAAATGAGGTTGGGTTTTCTACCCGCTAAAGCAACCATTGCGTCAACTGGTTCTCCTGATAAGCCGGAGTGGGCGCAAGTATTTGAAGTGGAATCGAAAACAGCAGCATGAACATCTGCCTCATCAGACCGCCAACGGTTTTACGGTTACTTTCAATAACTGTAAAACCTTGTCCGCCACTGGGGCTTGCCTTTATTGCCAGCGCGCTTCGTGAAGCAGGTCATAACGTAACCGTCATTGACGCTATTGCCGAGAACCCGACACAGTACACTCCTTTTAATAAAGACATCGTAGTTAATGGGCTTACCAACCGCGAAATTGCAGACCGGGTTCCTGTCGGTACGGACCTCATCGGCCTTACTATTATGTTCACCAACAATTGGCTCAACGACCGCAAGCTCGTTGACTTCCTGGGCGATAATTTACCGGGTGTACCCATCATTGCCGGTGGCGAACACATTACAGGTATGCCTGAACGATGTATTCGACAAACCCGGCACCTTACCGCTTGTGTGTTGGGCGAAGGTGAGGAAACTGTGGTGGAACTAGTACACGCCCTTGAAAATAATAAAGACTTAAGCACAGTCAGTGGTATAGTTTACCGCAACGGTAGCGAGCCGGTGACTAACATAAGAAGAAGCAGGGTAAAAAATGTGGAAGAAATTCCCCTGCCTGCCTGGGATTTGTTTCCCCTTGATACTTACCGCGAAAAAAAACTGAGCTACGGGGTGGTAAAGGGCGAAATGTCACTACCTATTATGGCAACCCGCGGCTGTCCTTATTCATGCACGTTCTGTTCCAGCCCGCAAATGTGGGGCACCCGCTATTACATGCGCAGCCCGCAGCACGTAGCCGATGAAATTCAACTCTTCAAACAAAAGTTTAATGCTACCAATTTCGACTTCTTTGACCTCACCGCCATCGTTAAGCGCGAATGGATAATTGAATTTGCAAAAGAACTGCTCAACCGTAACCTCAACATTACCTGGCAGATACCTGCAGGCACCCGCTCCGAAGCCATTGATGCCGAAGTGGCGCGCTACCTGTACCTTTCCGGCTGCCGCAATATTACTTATGCACCGGAGTCAGGCTCTCCGGAAATATTGAGAATTATTAAGAAGAAAGTAGTTCTCAAACGTATGTTACAGTCATTCGTTCATAGTAATAAAGAGAAAATGAGTATCAAGCTGAATATGATTATCGGATTTCCGTACGAGAAACACCGCCACCTGTGGCAAACCATGAAGTTCCTCGTGCAAGCAAGCTGGGCTGGCGTAAACGATATTTTCCCTACAGTGCTCGTTCCTTACTCCGGCTGCGAAATTTTTAATCAGCTTTTGCAGGAAGGCAAAATTAACCCCGATGATGACGACTACTATTACCGCCTCGTTTACAGCGATGCTTTCTTTGGCAGCTACTTTTACAACGATAATATGGGGCAGAATACTATGCGCTTGTACCGGGTTACATATTTGCTTCTCTTTTACAGCTCCAGTTTCCTATTCCGGCCTCACCGGTTGTTCCGGAGCCTGCGAAACATACTCACTGGCCGTCCGGAATCAAGGGGCGAACTGGGTATTTACCAGGTTTTCAAGCGCAATCAATTACGCTACCAAACTAAAACTCCCGCTATTGCCCAATGAGAAATCCGCTGAATCTGGCGGATGACAAAAGCAATATATCTGCCTTGCAAATACTCAAATCAGTTATTGATTTTATTACACTCCCGTATTTCAACCGGGTAAAACTTGGCGAAGGCGGATTAGTTGTTTTCAACCTTGCTCACTCTGTTTATGCCCACCGGCAATTGCAACCAATGGCGATTGAATTTGTACTATCGCTTCTTACCATGTGTGCGCTCTATGGTTTCAATGATTATACCGACCGCCACAACGATGCCAACAACAAGAAGAAAAACCACCGCTTTGTTTCGTCAATTCTTGCCAACGAAACATTATTTATATCGGTAAATACGTTGCTTGCTGCCGTTACCGTAATTTCTGCATTCTTCTTTCTGGATACTTACAAGGCACCGGTACTAATCATGGTTTACCTTACTAACTTTTTATACTCGAAGCGGCTTAAGGCAGTACCGGTAATAGATATTATTACCGTAATGACCTGGGGCGGGTTGTTTATTTCGTTATCCGGTAATTTTCACTGGCAGCTTTCGTTAGCTGCAGGAGTTATGACCGGTATTGCCCACATGTTTCAGATGATGACCGATAAAAATGCCGACCGGCTCAGCAAAATCAACACCACGCTTACAGCCATGCCTGCTGCTACTGTATTTATTCTTTCAGGCATTTGCATTCTGCTCAGTGTTCTCTTGTTTTTCAATTTAGGCGCCTTGTGGGCGGGGTCCGGCTTAGTACCGGTGGTTGTTTATGTATTGACGAGAAAGGTACCCTTTTCGTGGTATGTTTCGCGCATATATTTTTTTATTTGCTGGGTTGCCTTTTTAACTTCATACTATGGAAGCTTATAAGCTGTTTCAGCTCAGCACGGCATACGGGCAAAGTTTGCTCTCTTATAAAACCGGTGGGGCTCCGCGTCCCTTCTCCGCATCGTTTGCGGTATCCAACCGGTGCAACATCCGCTGCAGCTACTGCAACTTTCCGCTGGTAGATAAACCCGATTTAACCCTTGCTCAAATCGAAACCCTCTTCGGCAAGCTGAAAAAAATGGGCGTTAAGCGCCTGGGCTTAATGGGTGGTGAACCGCTTTACCGCAAAGATATTCTCGACATTATTGCGCTGGGAAAAGGATATGGTTTTGCCATGAGCATGAACACCAACCTGCTGCTGTACGAAAAATTTAAAGACAAGCTTCACGACATTGACTTCTTTTACACCAGTCTTGACGGCACACCCGAAAAACACATTGTCAACCGCGGCACCCAGAGCTACGAGAAAATATTATCGGCCATCCGCCATTTGGTTGGCACCGGCAGAAATATCACTGCTATTTGCGTAGTTACCGACCCGGATACTTCCAATGCCGATTACCTGCTCGACTTTGCCGCCAGCGAAAACATTCAGGTTCATTTTCAAATAGAGTGCGTGGATACGGAATATGCGCGAAGAACTTCCGAACAGCCCATGAATAATGAAGCCATGCGAAATTTCTGGCAGCACCTGCTGGCACGCAAACAGCAAGGCGCGCCCATCGGCACTTCGGCTGAGTATCTGAAATATTTAACCCGGTGGAACAATTATTCGGTGTCGGCTTATTTTGAGCCGACCGAAACCTGTGGTGCGGGGCGAGGTTTTTTATTTGTTGATGCCTCCGGCTATGCTTACCCCTGCGCTTTTTCTACCGCTAAATTTGAAGGCATCAATCTTTTAGAACATGAATGGAACGAGAAGTTCGATAAAGTAACTCCGTGCACAAGGTGCATTGTGGGTCCCATGCTTGAATTTAATTTGCTGTTTCAGAAACCGGTTCGCTCCCTGCTTAACGCCATGGAGTATATATAACCGGTTACCGGTTGCCGGTTAATCCATTTTTACTCCGGCACGAACCTTTACATCGGTTAAGCCCGGGTTGGTAAACTGAAGTGTTGATTTACTGAGGTCTAAGCCCATTCCCCCTATTTCGCCCTTAAACGTAACACCCTGAATCAGTTCAAAGCCGCCTGTGCAGGGGCTGGCGGGCAGCTCAACGGTGCAAACAATAATACTGCCGTTAATAGCGCGGGCGTAAATATTCAGCGAAGCGGGCAGCGGACCGGTAGTATCGGTGGGTATAATGATAGAGCCTCCTGCCGGAACGGTTAAAGTAGTTACATCGTAACCTTCAGTACCGCTGTTGCCTCCGCTGTTGTCAATAGCGCGCGCCAGCCGACCCTCCAGGAAAAGTGAATTGTTCGTAAACTCATACACGGCAAAGTGGTCGTCAAAATCAGCCAGCAGCTTGTCGTTATCGCCAAACAATTTGTTTACCTGTTTATTCGCCACACTGCTTACATCCTGCTCGCGGCTCCGCTTTACAATGGTGGGGCGGTATTCATCTACTTTGGTAAGCAGTGCGTCCACATCGGCTGCTGCCACACCCCACGGGGTCAGCAGGGTTTTGATGGGGTCTGCCACATCATGTACCTTATCGGCAATTGAAATCAGTTCAGCATCCTGCTCTGTTTTTACCTCGGTGGGAGTAAGTATTACAATCACTTTTTTATACGGGTCGTGGTTAGTAGTATAGTAACCTCGGGCAGCGGCAGCCACCGTAAGTATAGAAGTTTCGAGCGCGGTTCGCTTTTCGTGTTTAATCTGAGTTAAACCGCTGAGGTTGCGCAGTGCGGTGCTGTCGGCCTGAGTAATGGCGTTGTCGTTTGCCAGCAGTTCGGTTAATATATCAGCGAACGCGGAGTTGGCTGCCAGCGCGGCAGCCTTGTCATCTAAAAACGATTCCATTTTCAGGAACATTCCGTACTTATCTTCTTTCTCCGAATCCATAGTTGCTGTTTTTTAGTTGAATAATTTTTGTCATTCAATTTACATAACGCAGCACCGGTTCTGAATATTGTGCCCTGCATTTATTATTTCGAATATTTTTTTAACCGGCAACAGTTACTCACTTACAGTTACCGGTTAATGACTTACCATCATTTTTTGCGCATTTACCATCATCGGTTGCGCATTTATTGTTACCGGTTACACATTCATTATTACCGGTTGCGTATTTATCATTACCGGTTAAGCATTTACCGTTATCGGTTTATCATTTAGCTTTCCCGATTGCTCATTTACAATATTTAATAAGCCATAAGCGTTAATGGATAAAAGGAGGAGGCAAACAAGCGGAACACCGGTACGGGTAAACGCGGTTTCTGCCATAAAAAACAAGACTATGATACAGATAAGAATCAAACAACTGATGAAAGAAAGAGGCATTAAGTTTCCGCTCGAAACCCTGAAGAAGGCAGGTATCAGCCAGGGGGTGGCGCAAGGGTATCTGAACGGAACAAAAACATGGCTGCTGCATAAGCATGCAGAAAAGCTTTGCAAACTTTTGCGCTGCACTCCGAATGATTTGTACGAATGGACACCGGACGACCCATCGGAAGACTATCCCGAAAATCTGCTGCAGGCAATCCGCAAAAAACCTTCGGTTGATTTAGAAGAGAAACTTAAAAACATGACGCTGGAAGAGATTAGAAAGAAGTTTGGGTGAAGTATTGATTTACCGGCTTACCCGATTACAGATTTACGGGTTCTGCTTTATCTGTAATTCCGTAAATCCATAAACCGGTAAATGTTTAATATAGCCCTTGCTATGCACAAGCCCGTTTACCTGGCGCGGATTCCGCCCCCCTCTAAGGAATATTTTTACCGGCACTATGTGCGTACCGGCACACCGGTGGTTATCACCGGGCTGGTAAGTAACTGGCAGGCGCTGGAGCGGTGGAATTTTGAATACTTCCAATCATATTTCTCCCATACCGAAGCCGGAGTGGTTCGCCTGAAAAACGGTGAGCTTGACCTGAACACTGAAAGAGGTTCGAAAACCGAACGCTTAACTGTTGGCGAAACTATTCAATCCATCATGCAGGGTAAACTTGATAACGGATGGGTTATTGCCTCACCGGTTGAAGCCTTTCCGCCTGTACTGCAGCAGGATTACGCCCCACCGGCATACTGCGCTGACGGGCAGTTTCTGCGCGCACGCATCTTCCTGGGCCCCAGCGGTACCGTTACATCGCTGCACCAGGACCTTTTCGAAAATTTGTATATCACCGTAAAAGGTAAAAAGCGGATTACTCTTTTTTCGCCATCGTCACCGGTGTACCGGTACCCGCCATTTTCAAAACTCCCTAACCACGCGCAGGTTGACCCTGAGCAGCCGGATTACGAAAAATTTCCAAGGCTGAAAAATGCACAGCCATATATCGTGGAACTTGCCGCAGGCGAAACGCTGTACATACCTGCCTTTTGGTGGCATCACCTGCGCAATACGGAGCCCTCGGTTACCATCAGCTTTTGGTGGAGCCAGGGATGGAAACTATGGATTGCCCGCGCAGCTGCCTTGTATAAAAAAATGCGCAACATTTAAGCGCGAACGCTCATCAGCCAGCGCCAAATGAAGAGCGCGGCAAAATAAATGCACGAATAAATAAGGATGGAGTCAACAGCTCGGGCAAAAACTGGTTCGCCAACTGAAATAATAAGCGTAACTGCTAAAAAATTAAGTAACGTAATGGGTACAATAACCGGGCACCAGTCCTCATCGCTGAACCGGTAAAGAGCAATACCTGCCCCAAACAGCAACAGGCAAAAGATGGTTGAAAAATTACTTGCCGGTTGAGTAAAAAAGTAAGCAGCCGCCAGACCGGCAAGCAGCAGCGCACTGTTCATCAAACGATGCCCCTGTGAGACATTTGAAAATTTACGTTGAATAACACAAATACCAAACAAAGTAGCCGCCAGCCAGTAAACCGGGAAACCGCTCACCGATATGTTTTTGAGTTTGGCTAATGCGATACGAAAAAGCAGCGAAGGATGAGCGGCATAAAAACGAAGAACCCGAATCCATGCGTTACGGGTGGAGAAGTGCTTGTTGTAATAAAGCTCTTTTCTGAAGCGCCAGTCCGGATGCCACCAGCCGTCAACACTCAACTCGTTATGATAGGCGAGAATCTGATCACCTTCTGCCTGCGGAGTTATAATTATAAAACCGTCCGCCACGGCATAAGTCGAATACTCGTGGCGAAGCACATACTCGGCAATAACAGGATTTACCTTTCCTCCAATAAGTACGGGCTGGTTTTGTACATCGCCTAACCGGTTTAGCGCAACAAGATTGCGCTCGTTCCACACGGCTCTTTCAGCCACTGTAGTAACACGTAGGTAATTGGCAAAAACTATCCACGGTAAAAGCACAACGAAGATACCGACACCAGTGCAAAGCAAACTCCTCCAACCTGATTTCTTGAAAAGAGTTTTTAAAAACAGGTAACATAGATAAAACAGAGGTATGAAAATAATACTGCCTTTAGTAAGCAACGCAAACCCCAGAAACAACCCGATAGCAATATGTTTGAGCGGATTGTTGCTCTCTTTGAAATAAATGTCAGCAAAGAAACCAGCAAAAAGCCAAAACGATAAAAGTGTTTCGGGGTCAATTTTAAACGCTGAAGGAAGTTTGTATTTAACAAGAAAGAAAGCTGCGACAAAGCCGCACAATAACCCCGGCAGCTTTAAGTGCCGGTAACCCATAAGAGGCATGAGCCCCGCCATAAAGGAAAGTAACAGAAGATTGAAGGCATAGGCAAACCGGACATCGGTGCCTAAGGATTTATAAATTACTCCGAGGCAAAAAGAATATACCGGTGGTTTGCGGAGGAAAACTGCGGGACCTGCATCTCTTAAAAACTCCACAGCCGGTATGGACCTGGCTTGCAACGAGTCGAACCTGTTGGGGCGTAATTGATAGTCCTCTTCAGTCGAGAAAAATCCCATGTAAGGAAATATGTCCTTCTTGGCAAAATTTACTGCAACGGTTTGATACTCCAGCAAATCTGTATCATAAGGTTCCATAGTTGTATGGGGGGGTAAATCTTTAACCCCTGAAAAATTAAGAACCGGCAAAAAAATCAGGACGGAAACGGCAAGAAGAAAAAACCCGGCACGCAGGAAAAAAAAGCGCTTAGTCATTATTATTGCTGTGGGTAAATGTAACTTTTAGAAATAACAAAAAATTGCGCAGCATGTAAATTCGCTTGCGTTTTTTGCTTTCCGTGAAAAAAAAACTCTTACTCGTTATTTTCGGTCTGGTGTTGGCTTTGTGCCTTGCTGAAGCGGTATTGCGGCTGGTTGGGTATAAACCGTGGCAACCGGTACCCATTCAGGATGATGTAACTTATTCGCCTTACAGTTTCTTTTATGCAGATAGTACTTTAGGTCACCGGATAAAGCCCGGAACTTACCTGATTACCTACAACCACGAATACACCTTCAGATCTACTCATCACAAAAACGGTTACCGCATTAGTACCGGTACCGATACCGGGCAATCGGGCAATCCGGGTAAAAGGCTGATGATTTTCGGTGACAGCTTTACCTACGGCAGCGGGCTGAACGATAACCAAACCTACCCGTGGCTGTTACAGCAAATGCTTCCTGAAAGAGATGTCAGAAATTACGGTGTTCCCGGGTACGGTGTGGCTAACGTGTATATTCAGATGAAAGAAATATTTGCACCCGACAGTGGTGACGTGTGTATATATGCATATTTTACTCAGCACAATAACCGGTTCGAGCGAAGTGTGGTAAAAATGATGTATGGTCATGCAGATATCAAAAGCAACTTTGGCTATTTGCTTATGGATAATAATCTGCGGTCTGCGTTTTATAAGTATGATTACAGGCTGGTGCCGTTCAGTCGGCACAGTTCTCTGATGAACTTTGCCGATGACCAGTGGAACCACGCCCTTGATAAATCTGATAATCGGAAAGCTGAGGGTGTTGCCAAAAAGATAGTTGCCGAAATGAATCGTGAATGCAGGCGGAGAGGAGCCGTTTTTATCCTCGCGGCAATAAGACAAAAAGACGGCAGCGAAGATATGTTGCACTTTTGCAGGAATAACGGAATTCGCGCAACCGATATTTCGGTTGACTTAACCGACACAGCATTTAATCAAATGCCGTATGATGACCACCCGAATGCTTACGCAAACACTCTATTCGCTGAGCGCTTGTGTCGCTTTTTGAAAGAAAACAAACTGATAAATTAAACGCTCTGTTGAATGAATGAAGACGTTGACCGGAGGAATGTACTCTCAACCGGTTTTTAAATAAATATACATTTGCTTGAAATAAAAGGATTTATGCAGAGGGCAGGTAATGAACCGGCAGTTTTCGGTATTCATTATAAAGAAGACGACTATTACCACGGTGGGCAGCCCGGGTTTATTGATACCGCTGAATTCGGCTGGGTAAAAGAAGTGGAAACGCAATGGAAAATCATGCGCGATGAAATAGTTAGCTTTCTTGGTTCAGGAGGAGAGTTAAAAAAATTCACTTCACCCACCTCACCTGGACTTTCTTATCCCGATGCGTGGAAGAAAATATACTTTATGAACTCTGGCTGGCTGCAACCTGCAAATTGCAAAAAGCTGCCGAAAACTTGGAACATTATCCGTCAAATACCCGGAGTTACCATGGGAGCGGTCCTTATTCTTGAACCTAACGGCAGCATACTGCCCCACAGCAGTGAATCGAACATTAACATCCGGTGCCATTTGGGAATAAAAATTCCTGCGGGGCTTCCACAATGCGGCATTGAAATAAAGGGAGAAAAGCGCGGATGGGAAGAAGGCAAAGTAATTATGTTTAATGACTGCCACCGACACATGGTTTGGAACGAAACTTCCGATAGCCGAGTTGTTGTGGCATTTGATATTTTACAACCGCGGTTTGCAAATCGAAGAACGTGGTACTGTGCTCTTTACCTGGGCGCGCTGAGTGTTCGTTCGCTTGATGTGTATATACCACTCAAAAAATATTTACCCGGTTCTCTGATGAAGATTTTTCATTATCCGGTGTCTTTGGGCTGGTATGTTTATCTTCAGATGCAATCCGTAATTGTACCCGGGGTTTTGTAAAATATATCTGAACTAATTATGCAAGGAGTGATTTCTTCTTTCACTAAAGGGCAGGGTTTTAGATTGCATTTACTGTGGAGTGCTTTGCTTTTTGGTATTACCAAAATTCTTATCGGTAATTATTATGAGGTTTATGAGTTTATCTTTCCTCTGATGTTCAGCGGAAAGCTGATGGATGATGTACCCGGTTATGTGTTTTATCCGATTGCACACTTAGGAGTCGAAAAATTGTATGTGAAGCTTTATGAGCTATCACCCAATGTGCCATGGTATGACCTGATGATGGGAAGTTATTTTGTGTTTTCAGTTGCCGTATTTTTCAAAGCATTCGAGAATTCAAGTAAAGGCAAGCTTAAACCATGGAGCATTATTTTATTCAACACTGTCATATTCTTTTTATTCATCAGCGAAAGCATACTCAACTGGAACTATACGAGGACCTCATTTATGGTTTGTATAGCCGCTTTTGTATGGGTTGAGAGTCAAAAAATAATTCCTGGCTTTTCTAAAACCAATATTTGGTTTTTAGTTTCAGCAGGTTTGCTTTTTGCATTAGGAGTGTTAATCCGTCCTGAGGCGGGGACGTTAATGTTTATACTTTCTTCGGGTTTTTTCATTTGTACAAAAGGTTTCAAAAAAGAAACAGCATTGAAGATTCTCCCCTTTTTTATCCCGACTATTATCATCTCTGGAAGTGTTATGTTTAACCGTCTTACAAGTGAGGAGTTCTATTCACAACTTGACCCCGTAACTGAATATCAAATAAGATTAGGTAATGTGGTAAGCATTAGTGAGATGAAGAATGCCGAAGATTCCATGAAATATATTGCACTGCGTGAGGGATTGGTAAATGACCCCGCTTATATCAACCTTGACTTTGTAGAAAGGGTAATTGGAGGCAGAAATATTTTCCTTTTCAGTCATCAGCTATTTAACCGTGCAAAATATTTATTGAAAGAAACATTAGCCAATTACATTTTGATAATTGGGTTAAACATCATTCTCATGGCGTCCGGTTTATGGTTCTTCCGCAGAAATAAGCTGAAGCTGCTTAGGTTTGTTGTTTTCAATGGCTTGTTTTGGCTTCTCTTGTTTTCCATCGCATATCTTATGACCATGGAAAACCGACTGATAGCACCTCTTCTGTTTTTCTATTTCGTGGCTCTCATCCATTTCTTGCCAAATGACAAACTGTTGTCGTATTGGAGTAGGAATGCTGTTTCAAAGGCTATTGTTATCGTCCCTATAACTGGCCTGTTGGCTATTAGTTTATATTACCAGGTGAGTGAAGGGAAAAACTATTTGAGAAACGTAACACTCAACCGAAAAAACTTTCAAAAACTAGAACAGGCTAGCGTTGGAAAAATACTTGTAACAGATGCTGCAGCAACTATGATAATTTTATATAACAATTTTCTACCTTTTCAGAACCCGGTTTTTAAAAAGGCAAATAAAATTTTGTTTATAGATATAGAAACGTTAACACTGACAGAGCCTTATAGAAAATTTTTAGATAGGAACTGTAATTGCAACTCCATGAACCTCAGAGAATTATTTGATTATTTTTATTCCAACAAAAAAGAAATTCTTTTAGCTGGTAACCCGAAAAGAATCAAGTTGTTCGAATCGTATTTGCGTATAGTACATCATAAACAATTCAATCTGCAAGAGGCATGTCGCCTAGGAAATAACCCAGAGGCTTCTGAAAATCAAAATAACTCAATAAGTATTTTTTCGTTCCAATAGGAAATTCGGTGCTCCAATCTCATTTACCGAAAAAATAATTACTACATTTGAAACAATCCGGTTATAATAATCAAATGAATGTTTGTTTAATTGTTCCGCCTCGCTTGCTTAAACTTTTTTCGCTTACACAGCGTCCTTCTCCTCCTTTGGGTTTGGCTTTTATTGCCGGAGCTTTGAAAAACGCAGGACATTCGGTAACAGTTGTTGATGCAATTGGCGAAAATCCCGGACAAGTCACTCCGTTTGAAAAAGATGTGGTTTCAAGCGGTCTTACATTTGAGGAAATTGCCGGCAGAATTCCTATTGGCACACAACTGATTGGCCTGAGTTTGATGTTTTCGGGCAATTGGCTTAGTAATCGTTTGTTTATTCATTTTTTGGAGGAGAAATTTCCAGACATTCCGGTTATTGCCGGTGGAGAGCATATTACAGCAGTACCCGAATTTAGTATGCAGCAAGCAAAACATTTACTGGCTTGCGTGTTGGGTGAAGGTGAAGAAACAGTTGTTGATTTGGCAAATGCTCTTGAAGCCAACACTAGCTTAGCTACAGTGCAGGGAATTGTTTACCGGAATGGGGGAAAAATTTTGCGAAATCCGCGCAGGATAAGGGTAAAAGATGTTGAAAAATTAGCCCGCCCCGCTTGGGAACTTTTCCCATTAGATGCATATGATAAATTCGGAGTTTCGTACGGGGTGTCTGAGGGTGCCAGATCTTTGCCTATTATGGCTACCAGAGGCTGTCCATACAGCTGTACATTTTGTAGCAGCCCAGAAATGTGGGGTACGCGTTACTACATGCGTAACCCGGCAGATGTTGCTGATGAGATTGAATATATGCACAAGGATTTGCGTGTTTCTAATTTTGATTTCTTCGACCTTACTGCCATTATTAAGCGTGAATGGATAATAAGCTTTGCAAAAGAAATACTGAGACGTCAGCTAAAAATTACCTGGCAAATACCTGCTGGTACAAGGTCCGAAGCAATTGATGCTGAAGTGGCCGCTTACCTTTACAAATCCGGCTGCCGGAATATTACTTATGCACCTGAGTCGGGCTCTCCTGAAATGTTACACAAAATCAAAAAGAAAGTAATTCCGGCCCGCATGCTGGAATCTATACGCCATTCCTACCGCGAAAAAATGAATGTGAAAATCAATATCATCATTGGTTTTCCGGATGAAAAACGAAAACACCTTTTTGAAACTATGTGGTTTTTAATTCGGTCGAGTTGGTCTGGTGCACATGATATGGTTCCATCCATATTCTCTCCTTATCCGGGAAGTGAGCTATTTAACCGATTAGTAAATGAAGGCAATATTGACCTAAACAAAGACGACTATTTCTGGAAGATAATTTATGTAGATACCTTTTTCAGTAATACGTTTTACAATGAAAACATTAATAAATACTCCCTTCAATTTTATAATATTCTCTATCTTGTTGTGTTTTATTCATCTAATTATTTATTCCGTCCCCAGCGCTTTTTCAGAACCGTAAGAAACTTATTCACCGGACGTTTAGAGTCGAGAGCTGAAATGACACTGGGGGAATTGATTAAACGCAACCGGAAAAAAGTTTCTACGTCTCAAGCATTACATTATCGTGCAAGCACCCTTGCTTCAAGTTAAATATGGCTTTCATTGTAAGCCTAACAGTATGAAATAATGAAGCAATCGTTATCTGTTTCAGCGCTAGTAGCCTCTTTTGTTCTCTTGTTGGGTTACATGATTATTGACTTCGAGTGGGATTTCTATGACTCCTTTAATGCTCATCTGCTTAGCGGAATTGCTACAAGAGGAGTAGTTAAAGATTTCTACATCGTTTGGCCGTTTATACCTAGGATATATATATTTCTCCAGAAAAGCTACGGCAACTTTCTATGGTTTGGGGTTACTTTTTATTTTTTTTTATTTTTTGCCAATACCGTGTTTGCATTATTGGCAATTGATTTTTTTAAAAGAAATTTCCCGTATATATCTTTCCTGAAATTGTTTTGTGCTTTTTTTGCTCTATTATTTTGCGTTCAGATTGTTTCCGTAAGCAGGCCAAGTATTACTGGTGTATCTTTTTTATTATGCGGCTCATCCATTCTACTTGTTGAAGTTTTTTTTACCCGTCTGAATTCCTTAGCAAAAAAAACTTCTCTTTATCTGTTAGTCCTTTTTATGTTCTTTTGGGGTGCCTGTTTTCGTATTGATTCGGCAGTTGCAGCAACAATAGTTGTTGGAATATACATCGTACTTAGCTCTGTAAACCTCAAACAATCTCTACTTAAGGCATTTCCAATTCTATGTTTACTTGTGATATTGTTTTCCATAAACGCAAAACGGATAAGTAGGATTCCATTCTTAAAGGAAACTGAATTAGCGCTTTTTTACCTTGGTGACGGAGTTAATAAAAATAACCTTTACTCGGGGTTATCTGAACGAGATTCCATGAAAGCATATGCCGTAAACCGGTTTTACCTGAACGATGAAAATGAACTTACAATTTCTTTTATTAAAGGTCTGGTGCAAAAAAAATTAAGTGCCGAAAAAGTAACCGGAATAAATTTGTTTAAACGTTGCCAAACTGCCTGGCAGATTGCCGCGCCAACCATTCTCTCTAATTGGCATTATCTTTTTCTCAATAGCCTTTCACTTTTCTTAGTCTTTCACATCAACAACAATAATAAATTCCGGATTCTTTCCTTTCAAATTTTGTTCTGGTGTGTAGTGTTTTTCGTAGCATACCTGGCTAAACTCGAAGATCGGCATTATCTTTATATGGCTCAGCTTTTCACTTATTGTAATTTGCTTTTGTTATTTCAACCACCTAATAGAAAGTTACTTGGGAGAAAAATAATGTATCCCATAATAGCCTCGATTAGCTTTTTGTTTTGTTTTTTGTTAATTAAAACAATTTCGGGGGCAACTGTTGTAAATCAAAATCTTGAAAATCTGTCCGCCACAGAACAGGAAATAAACCGATTAGCTGAGAATAAAATTCTGTTGCTTGATGGTGATTCAAAGAACATATATCATGGCCCTCCATTTACAATTCGCAGGTTTGAAACTCCTCAAGAGATTATATACTACGACATGGGTCATTTGCCCCTTCTTCCCGAGTACAATATATTTCTGAATAATTTATGCGGGTGCAACTCCCGCAATGTTGTAGAGTTTTATAATTATCTACAGGAAAACAAAGGCAGACTGCTTATTGTCTCCAACGACTGGCGCATGACATTTACACAGTCATATTTGCGCGTTGTTCATAACAAGCAGTTTCACTATCGTAAAATTCTTGGAAATTTTGCTGTTCAAAAAATACAAACCGGTACAAATACCCTGAATTACTACGAAATTTTAGACTGACTTAACTCATAGCTCTAAAAACTCTGTTCAGTATATTTACAGTCCGGATAATTCGGTGATTTTTGATACTTTAAACACATGATTAATTTTTTCAGAAATGTATCGTTTCAACAACAGTTTAATCAAGATGGGTATGTAGTTATTCCCTTCTTGAATAACACCACGGTAACCTCATTATTGAATTTATACGAATCGGTAAAAGACGACCACGAAATCACTGCACCAGTACATTCAACAAGCGACACAGACAATCCCTTGTTGATTCGCGAAGTAGATCAGAGGATTCGAGAACTTACTGCGAAAAGCGTTAATGATTTTTTTGTTGATTACAATCTTTTTCTTACCAACTTTCTTATCAAGGAACCTGGTGAAGATTCCGTTATATACCCTCACCATGATTGGACTTTTGTGGACGAAACACGATATACTTCAGCAAGCATCTGGTGTCCATTGACAGATGTAAACGAAAAAACTGGGCCTATTAGCGTGTTGAAAGGAAGCCATAAATTTGTTGAGACCCTTCGCCCATCACCTGATTTTCCGTTTGCCTTTGGTGAAGTAACAGACTTGCTGGAAAATTACATGGAGCCTCTTAAATTAAAAGCCGGAGAAGCTTTAGTTTATAACCATGCAGTGATTCATTCGTCTGCACCCAATCTATCAGGGCAACTAAGACCGGTTGTCGTTCTTGCCATAGCTCCAGCTGAAGCAGAGTTATATTTTTACTATCACCACACCGGACCGGGTAAAAGAAAAATTGAGAAATTTTTGGTGAACACTGAGTTTTATTACGACTATGCGAAAAACTCAAAGCCGAAGAAAGGGAAAAGTCTTGGGCAGATAGATTATACCTTCAAAACTCTTTCAAGGCAGGACTTTTTGAGATTAGTTAAACCTTCATTTTTAAAACCAAAACCCCAAGGTATTATTGAAAAGATGAAAAACATTTTCAAACCGGTAAATTGATAATTGATGAATATCCTTTTCAGCGATAAGCGCCTTGATACAAAATTTAAAGAAGACGGCTTTGTGGTTGTGCCTTTTGTTTCAGAAGACAGGCTTTTCGAACTAAAAAAAGTTTTGAAGTACTACTGCGAAGACAAAGTTTCTTCCCAATCGGGTCTTTTCTACAGCCTTCTGGAAAATGATATTACCGAAAATCAACTAATCAAAAATGAGATAGAGAAAATTCTGTTGCCAGCATATAACTCTCTGTTTCAAAATTTCCGTTCTGTAGCCGAATCCTTTCTTGTAAAGCCTCCGGCATCTGAGCCCTTGCTCCTTCACCAGGACTGGACAAATACCGATGAGGAAAAATATTGCAGCGCCACCCTTTGGTGCCCGCTAACAGATGTTAATGCAAATACAGGAGCCTTATTTGCTGTTAAGGGCAGTCATCGCTTTTTTAAAAATTATCGTTCCGGAAGTTTACCATCTTCCAGAATTCATACTTGGGGAGAAATAGAAAAATATGTAGAACATATTGAAACAAAACCCGGAGATGCTGTAGTCTTTCATCCGGCTTTGTTTCACGGTTCATATCCAAACGAAACTAACTTACAACGGGCAGTTGCTGCTTCGCTTATTTTACCCAAGGACACTCCTCATTTCTACTTTCATTTATCGGCTAATGAGAAAGTAGAACTTTACCGAATGAGTGAACAAGATTTTTTTGAAAGTATAAAGCCGCTGAGTGGTGGCAGCGTAAAGCCCAACGGAATACCGACAAAAACGCTCAGCTATCGGCATAAAATTCCGAACACACAAGAATTACTTGAAAAAATTGTTTCATCAAAATCTTTGTCAGACGCAGAACTTATGCGATGAAGAAGTATCTTTGAAAACTATCAATTTTATCATGAACACCACCATTTTTAACAGTCAGAACATTGCCGACAAACTTGAAGAAACCGGCTGGGCTGTGATTGACTTTTGCGGAGTTGGTAAAATCAGCAATATCAAAAACAGGTTTGAAGATTATTTACCAAGAATCAGTGATATGCCCGTAATTATCACTTTGCTTCAAAAAAACAGAGCGGTGCGGAATGATGTTCATCGGGAGATACTAACCGAGTTTTCCCCGTTATTGGATTTTCATTTCAAGAATTACAAAATAGCTATAGCCTTGTTTTTTGCAAAGAAAGCCAACGAAGTGAAGGATATAGGGCTACATCAAGACCCAATGATTACTGACCAGACTATTCACCCGAGTTATGGGCTTTGGATTCCGCTGGTAGAAACCAATATCTCTAATGGAACACTTTGTGTGCTTGAAAAAAGCCACCGGTGGTTTCATCCGTTTCAATCGGACACTATTATGCCTCCGTTCAATAATATCCGCAGTGAGTTGAATGCTAAATGCATTTCAGTAAATGTAAAACCGGGACAAGCCATAATCATGGACAATCGTCTGATTCATAATTCACTTCCTAATAAAAACTCAGAAATACGGCCTGTGGTAGTGATTAAAATTACAAACGCGAATGCGGAATATCTGACCCTGTATAGGCAAGGCGAGTCGACATACCTGATTAAAAACAATGAAAATTTTTATCTGAAAGAGGATTGGATAACAGATAAGTCGGTTTTACCTGAAGGGAAAATTTCAGGCGTTCTTGACTTTACGCCATATACTATAAGTTACGATGAGTTCTTAGCTGTTGAATCAAAAAATGAGTTGAATTATTACCAAACAAAAAATATCAGAAATTGGCTTGGCGAGGCAGCCCGAAAGTGAAATTTGAAATATGAGCACAATAGCTATTGATATACACCTTTTAGGAAGAGAAACTAACAATCTTTGGAAATTTCCAACTATTGGTTTTAACGATGCAAAAAAAATGTCATCGGGAATTGACGAACTGTATAATGGCGAAACGCATGGTTTTTTGATTAAGGGAGTTTTAAATCAAGAGGAAGTAGATTACGCTTTAAACCGCCTGAATACTCTTGACCCGGGCGCAAACGGAGCATTCAGCGAAAATGCAGGCTACAGCAATCCTAAATCTTTTTCGATGCTGGCTAGCGAATCAGGGGTGCAAGACGCCCTGTTGGATAAGTATTTCGATGACATTGCGAATTACCGGAAAAATTTGCAATTGCTTTTCCCTTTTGGTTTCGAGGAGAGGTTGTTTTCTCTGGTGTCGGCTATGGGAAACAGTAAACCTGTGAAAACCCCGTTTCTCCATCGCAAAAATGAAAACAAACTCTTCACTAATTCAACAATTAGAGTCTGTTACCCCGGTTTTGGCGGAATGAATACCCATGTAGGAAATATGTTTCGTGGCATTTATCCGAAGTTTTACAGTTTTCTCGATGCCATAATGGACATCGAAAATCAAATCAGCTATTTTATCATGCTTTCTAAACCCGAGTTTGGAGGACGATTAGTTTTGCTTGATGCCCTTTGGAGCGACTATAACCGCATGGATGACAAAGAAACTATGGTTAAGTCAACCGGAGAAAAAATACGTATGAAAGAATTAGACTGCCAGATTATTGACCCGTTTCCCGGTGATATGATAATTTTTGCCGGTGGTGATATTTGGCATCGCGTTGAAAACCTTATCGGAAAGAGGGACCGGATAACCATTGGCGGGTTTTTAGCTAAAACCCGCGACAACAATCAAATTTATGTTTGGGCTTGAAGAAGATAATTTGAAAGAAATGAGCGGAAGCATAATTATCAAAAATAAAGAGGCTGAAAATAATCTTGCCCACAATGGTTTTACTGTCGTTCCATTAATTACAGAAACCGATATCAATGAACTTTTTGCTTTATACAAAAATTATTTTTCGGAAGTTTCGCTCAATAGCTCTTATGCCGACAGCAATGCTAATTCACCGGCAGAGGTTAAAAGAAAGATAAGCGAGGGAATACTAAAAATTTTGAAACCGCGCATCAACAACTTGTTTGAAAATCATGAATTTTTGGTAAGTATTTTCATGACTAAAAAACCAACTACTGATTCATCCTCGCAGATAAGCATGCATCAGGACCCTACTTTGCTTATTGACGAAAGCGAAAATCAGCATATAAAAATCTGGTGCCCCCTGATGGACGTAGATGAAACAAATGGTGCACTGCAGATGATACGGGGTAGTCATCTGTTTTTGCCGCCTGTACATGCCGTAACTGTTCCAAATCCATACACAAATATTTATGATACTTTATACGAAATGAAAGAGTGTATCCGCATGAAAGCGGGGGAGGCGCTTTTATTCGATAACCGGACACTGCATTGCTCCATGCCTAATTCATCGGGCAAAATCAGAATAACTGCTATTGCAAGTATTGTTGCCCCGAATAAACAATTCATTAGCTTGTATAAAAACCCCAAACAGAAAAATGCGCCAATTGAAGTGTATTTTCAGGATAATAACTGGTTTACAAATCCTTTATGGAGTAATACGACTGAACGTCCACTGATAGGTGTAAAAGCCGGAACATTAGATTATGAACCGTTCTTTTTGAATAGGGAAGAATTTATCAGTTTAGTAAAAAATCCACGCCCCTATAAAACTTATAAATACAATATTATACCGGTTAGAAAATCATCTGTTTTTTCTAAAATTTTATCTGCTGTAGGTGCTTAATGTTTTTTACAGGGCTCTTTGTGTCGAAGTTGAATCTTTGTGCCAATGTATGCAATCATGAATTCTGTTATTTCGGTCCATAACATTTCTAAAAAATATTCGTTCCGCGTAATGGAAGCTGTTTCCGGTACTAGCATTACAGCATCAAAAAACACTATCGGGCAAAACGGCAATGATTCTTTCTGGGCTTTGAAAAACATTTCTTTCCAGGCTGCTCAGGGCGAAGTCTTGGGCATAATCGGGAAAAATGGTTCAGGCAAAAGTACTCTTCTAAGGATACTCAGCGGTATTACCAAACCCACCGAAGGTGATATTATATTAAACCGCAGAGTTTCATCTATTCTTGAAATCGGCACAGGAATGCACCCTGACCTTACCGGTGAGGAAAATATTTTTCTGTATGGCAAAATGATTGGAATGAGCAGGGAACTTGTTCAGGAAAGGTACGGTGAAATAGCTGAGTTCAGCGGAATTGGAAGTTTTTTGCCCATGTCAGTAAAAAATTATTCCAACGGAATGTATTTGCGTCTCGCAGTTTCTGTGGCTTTGCATAGCGATGCCTCTATATTATTGTTTGATGAAGTGCTTTCGGCAGGGGATGCCGAGTTTAAACAACGCACTTTTGAAAAAGTCCGTTCGCTTATCGGAACGGGAGTTACAATGATATTGGCTTCACACAGTTTGAACGAAATACTTCAGCTTGCCCAACGCTGCATATTGTTAGAGAAAGGAAGAGTAACCAGTTCAGGAAATGCACAAGATATCATTGACCAATATGTTTCCGGTTTTTCATTAAATGGCAATTACGCAGAATCTTTAAGCGGCAATGCCGGGTATGTGTGGAGATGGAAAGATACAGACGCTCCGGGAAACAATATTATCCGACTCCATCAGGTTTCAATAAGGGTAAAAGAAAATAGAGTAGACAGCAACATTTATATTGAAGATGAAACCGAAGTAGAAATACTGTTTTTAAAACAACAACATGCCGGCTCCGTGGTTGTTTCAGTGGTATTTTATGATATGATGAACAACCCTGTTTTCTTTGTTACTCCTCTTCACAATAAAACCGGTGAAGATATTTGGCGGCAATTCGGTGATGAAACGGGACTTTTTAGTTACAAATGCATTTTGCCTTCGCGTTTCTTTAATCACAATAATTATTCCATGATGTTGCGGTTTGGTGCAGATAGCGGCAAAGAGCTTTATATTCATAATGAAATGTTCAGGTTCAAGATAAGTAAGAATCCGAAGCTGCAGTATCACGATATTTCTCCAGTGGTCTTGCGTCCGGATTTCCAGTGGGACTATGAAAAAATAAGCTGAAGTTTAAAGATGCTCAAACACGACACCTATAAAATACAATATGACCAGCGGGGGTTTGCAATTTTACCCATGCTCAATAATCTTGAAGTAAATGAGTTGAAAAAGCTTTACTCCGAAACTTCACATGAAGCGGGAATTGACCAGCCTTTTTATACAACTATTTGGAGCAAGAATAAGCCCCACCGTCAAAAAATTGATAGTCATTTAAAGCAAGTCATTGGTTTACGACTTAAAGATATCCTAACAGATTTTCAGTTGGTGTTTGGAAATTTTATGGTCAAACATCCCGGAGTTGAAAGTTCTTTAATTCCGCATCAGGATTGGGCTTTTGTTGAAGAACCACAATTTGACTCCATGACCATTTGGATTCCGCTAAGTGATGTGAGTGAAACTAACGGAACATTGCAAATTATTCCCGGAAGCCAGTATACAAAAAACTACATACGTGGAAGGTTTTTTGAAAACCCTTTAACACCTTTCAATGAATTTTTGCAAAACAACCGCATGACTGGTTTAGAGATGAAAGCAGGAGAAGCTTTGTTTCTCAATTCACGGCTAGTTCATGCATCGCCACCCAATCTTTCAAACGAAACAAGAGTAGTTGCATCCATGGTTGTTGCTCCGGCAAATACCCAATTTATTCATTACTTTTTTGATCGCAGTAATCAGTCACCGACTTTGAAGAAAGCAAAAGTGTCATCGAATTTCTTCACCGATTTCCATTGCTTTGAACTTCCTTCTGTTGAAGCTGAAGAAATTCCGTATGTGCATTCTAAGCTCTATTTTTCGGAAGATGACTTGAGTATTATCAAAAACGCCCGAAAAACTTCTCATGGCTTACTTCAACAATAATGAACTACAGAACAATTTGGATGAATTGGGCTTTGCAGAAATAGAACTGTTTAGCCCGGAAGAGTTGAAGAAATTCAAACTAATTTACCAAGAGTATTTCGGGCATATGTCTGGCGAAGGGATGTATGTAAGCCACAGTAAAACTGAAAATTCGCTTGAGCGAAATCTAGAAATCAGCAATAAAATTATTTCGGTTGCAAGAAATGCGGTTAACAATCATTTTTGGAAATTCAGATTTCATGTCGCTCATTTCGTTGTGAAAAAGGCAAACACTTCCAGCGAAATGAGTTTACATCAAGATTGGAATATTGTTGATGAGCAAAGCAAGCACAACTTTCATTTGTGGTTTCCACTTCAAAACACAGAGCAAGAAAATGGCGGATTATTTATCCTTCCTTTTAGTCATAAATTTTTTCAAAATTTCCGTTCGGGTAGTTTTGACATTCCTCGTGTACCTTCCGATGACCTTATTGAGCCATACATAAGACCTGTTACTTTGAAAGAAGGACAAGTTTTCGCTTACAAGACAGCACTCTTTCATGGTTCATATCCCAATACAACGAGCAGCGACCGTGTTGCAATCATAATCAGTCTTGTTGAAGACGATGCTGAGGTCATGTATTATCACTGTGAACCGGATCTGCAAACCAGTGCATATAAATTTGAAACAATAGAGTTTTTCCGAAGCCTTTCTGTTTTGGAAAAGGGTTTGATTCCCGAATCAGCAATTAAGAAGTCAACTTTGCCTCCACAAACCATCAACAACAAGCTAATCAATTCAAAGCAGCTCGCAGAGTGCTACCAAAAATATGCAGGTGAAAAAGCATTTACTGTGAAGTAAATGCATTCATTTCTTCATCCATATAATGGAGCGAATCCAGCTCAAAATATTCTTCTACAACTCCGCGCTCTGGAACTTGAAAATTATTGTAATGAATAAAAAAGGAAAGGTCATCCACTTTGTATTTTCTCACAAGAGTCGTTCCCTCAGGTACGCAATAGTGATGAAGTTGTGCATTAGTTGGAGCACATGAAAGGTTTAAAGCAGGACGGATTTTACCGGAAACATTTGGCGGGGAAAAATGTAGCAGCGCGTGGTCATATATCACTCCTTCTCCGGCTTTCACCCGTAATAGTTTGCCCTTAGCTGAAATCCATTTTTCAAAATTCTGCCAGTCTCCTTGAGTTATTTTTGGACCGCGGATAATTGGTGTTAACTTATGCGAACCAGGAATTAATCCGAAGCAGCCATTTTTTTCATCGGTGTCAACTAAAGGAATCCAGACTGCGAGTGAACGATATTTATATTCATCCACATAAGTCCAGTCGGCATGTAATGGCATCACATTATTCCCTTCTCCTTTTTTCACCATCCAGTTCCCAAAAACCGGACGATAATTATTGAGCAACTGTTGCAGTTGCGGAAATAGAACAGCAGAAATAACATCGTTTATTTTCTGCTTGTACTTTTTATCGGCACTGAAATGTGAGGTGTGGAATGGCTCTGCGTATTGCTTTTCATATTCATGAAAAGTTTTTGATAATACTTCAATCTCTTTCGGATAAAGTAAATTGCGCTGCACATACCCTTGTTCCTTAAATTGCCAATCAAGCTCAGGATTTATAAAAACAGTATTCATCAATCTTATTACTGTTTATGAAGTGGTTCCATTATCATGTTGCAATCAAACTCAACATCTTCAGTTAAATAATTTGCGGGTTCAATTCCGTTTATTACACAAAGCTGCTCAAACTGTTCAATAGTAATTTGGGGATATTCATCTTTTACAAAGCCTAATGATTCTCCCAAATGCGGTCGGTCGGTACATCCTTCGTTGAATTTCAGATATATCCTCAAAAAATTGTCATCTTGCTCAATCAGCTCAATCTCGGAATCCAGAGAAGCTTTGTGACACTGAATAAGCTTTGCTTCCTTAGGAAAAATACCTGACACCAACACAGCCCTGTTCGCCCCGGAATTATTTGGCAGCGAATGATGAAGTAACCGGTTGTCAAAAAATATCGCCTGACCTGCTTTTAGAAATACAGGTTCAAGATATTTCCGGATAGTCGATTGAATGTTTGCAAAAACAGGCGCAAATGAAATTCCACGATAAGGAGAAAAGAAATGATGGCTTTTTCTTACTACGCACATAGCTCCGTTTGTTTCATCAATATCCTGAAGAGGAATCCAGATGCTTAGTGAAGAATACTTGAACTCATCCAACGAAGTATGGTCCTGGTGAATAAAAAACTGGCTCTTGGGTCCGCTTACTTTTACGACAAAAGTATTTACCATCACTTTGTAATCGAGAAAATACTTTTCAAGCGATGGCTGAAGAATTGCACTAACTTTTTCCTGAATTAACTCCCGGTAACTCAAATCCTGTGAATAGACTCCGTAAAACAACCCTCCCGATTTATCATCGATTTGATGAGTACGCTGGTATAGTTCCCTTAAGTCTTCCAATTGAGACAGGCTTAGAAAGTCCACTACTTTTATTCCTTCTTTATAAATCGAGTCAGCTAACTCTTCGTTTTTAATATAGTTAAATGGAACTAGCTTCCATGGGTTGTTCTCGTAAATCATTTTTAATATTTCGGATAAAAATAGTGCATTACTTTCGCTTCAAATAGCCGGAATGAATTTTCTTAAAAAAACCTGGTTTAAAAATTTTGAGCGTGATAAAAGATACGCGCGATTAAACATTTTCAAAGACAGCGAACTCCAGGGCGAACTGGAGTTGTTGGGCTATGCAAGAGGTGGAGTAGTTTTGAATGGGAAACAAATTGCCGACCTCAAAAATATCTTCGTCAACTTTCTTACGATGATAGGAGGTAAGCTCCCGGACACATTTATGGGAAGCGGACTTATCCGCGATTCTACAGCTAAATCATACATCTTGAATTCAGTCTTTGAAATTACGCAACCTATTGTAGCTCAGTTTTTAAACACCGATGTTGCTCAGCCTCAGCCTGGCAGCATGCAGATTAAACCCCCAACACAAACCAGCCAGTTAAGTTTACATCAGGACAATGCTTTTGTTGATGAAGAAAAATATATGGGCATATACACATGGATCCCCCTCACTGACGTTACCGGAGAAAACGGGTGGATGTATATGATTCCCGGCAGTCACCGGTTTGGCAATGTTCATCGCTCATTGAATTTGCCCTGGCAATTCAAAGATATGGATGATGTACTGATGAAATATGCAAAATTCGTTCCAGCCAAAGCGGGTGAAATTATTTTTTTCGATAGCGGCACAATCCACGGCTCAACTCCCAACCATTCTAAAGAAGTTCGTTTGGCGGTGACTACCGTGATTACTCCTCTTGGTTCGGAAATCATTAATATCTTTAAAGATGAAACAACTCCTCCCGGAATGGTGGAGTATTTTGAAGTGAATGAAGATTTCTGGAACAACTATGATTTCATGAGGCGTCCGCCTTCAAAATTTAAGTTTCTGGGGGATAGAAAATATCATGACTTGAAGATGACAAAGAGAAAATTGAAAAACTTGTGTAATAAATATTCCTGAAAAGTCATTTATGATTGAAACTCTTCAAAAGAATTTAAGCAGATTTGATACGAGCTATTTTTTTGAGCATGCAAGTCAAAAACAGTATGCGGAAAGGGGCTACGTGGTTACCAAACTTTTTGACGGGAATACTGTGAATCTGGTCAGGCAGAAATTACTTTCTATACGAAACAATATTCATGAGGATGTAACCAATGGCGTTTTTGCTACAGGTTGTTCTCCAAATTTCGACCTTCGGAATATAACCGGTGAAGTGATTGATGAATATGTGAAAGCAAATATTCACCTGATCATAAACCCGGAAAACGCGGATTTTTTAGGCGGCACAATGCTTCTCAAAGCACCAGGGCCTACAGGTTTGCTTGGTCCCCACATTGATAATCCAATTGTGGATGAGGAGGTGACATCTTCGATATTTGCATGGATACCTCTTGAAGATGTTGACGAAACAAATGGCTGCGTACATGTATTACCTGAAAGCCACCGGTTGGGACACCCCACAAGGGGAATGTATACCACTTATCCGTACCGTGAGTTTGATGATTTTGTTTATGAGCATGCTGTTCCGGTGAAAATGAAAGCCGGTGAGGTGTTGATGCTTGACCACGCACTTATTCATTTCTCTTATCCAAACAAAACTGATAAAGAACGTATTGCCATTGCTTTTGGAATAAAGCCCAAAAATGCTCCTCAATTGCATTTTTACAAAAACCCGGAGCAAAATTTGGTTTCAGTTTATGAGATTGACAGACAGTTTTATTTTTATGGAGATATTTTCAACGCACCTCCGGCAAATTACAGGGTTATTCGCCAGGCAGAACCCTCCGAAAATCACTTTAGCAGGAAGGATTTTGAAAATTTCTTTAGCGCCATTTAATCAGATACTTTTTGATGGCTGATTCTGCGTTGAATAATTACCAGCTTACACGAAGCCGGAATGACCTTGACTCCGTTTGTCACGCTCCCGCCAGAAACTTGTTCTTCACGAATACAGGTGTGGTTTTAAGTTGCTGTTTCAACAGGGCGTATGAAGTAGGTCGTTACCCGGAACAAAGCATTCAACAGATTTGGGAAAGTGAAAAAATAACCGAACTCAGAAATTCTCTCAGGCAAAATGATTTTAGCCTCGGTTGTGCCGGTTGTAAAATGATTCTTGAATCGGGGAATTACGATTCTTTACCGGCAAAGAATTATGATAATTTTAAGGGTAATTCCAAAAATTTCCCTGTAAGTTTTGAATTTGAGCTGAGTAATACCTGCAATTTAGAATGTATCATGTGTAGCGGTGAGTTTTCTTCTTCAATAAGAGAAAACCGCGAAAAGAGATCTGCTATTAAGTCCCCCTATGGAGAAAAATTTATTGAAGAACTTGAATTCTACCTACCATATCTCGAACGGGCACAATTCCTGGGAGGAGAACCATTTCTGATTCCTGTTTATTTTGATATATGGGAACGAATTACCAAGATAAACCCGGGTATAAGTATTTCGGTTCAGACAAATGCTACCATATTAAATAATCGTGTGAAGAAAATCCTAAATGAATTGTCATTCTCCATTTCAGTTTCAATTGATGGGGTATCAAAAAAAGTTTATGAATCCATTCGCCTGAATACAAACTTTGAACGGGTAATGGAGAATTTGAAGTTTTACAGCAAACTCTGTAAGGAAAAAAACAAAAATCTCTCATTATCATTTTGCCCAATGCCTCAAAATGCACACGAAATTCCCGCGTTAATCGAGCTCGCCAACCACCTCGGAGCTTTGGTTTTCTTCAATACTGTGTTCGACCCCCCACATTGCAGTTTAATGAACATGGGAAAAACAGAGTTGAAAAAATTGCATGATTTCCTGAAGACTCAAACACCTGATGCCGCTACCAGCCTCGAAAAACAAAACCGAAATGCTTATCTGCAATTATCCGCTCAAATAAACCAATGGAGTTTGCAAAATGAAAATCATTCCGTACTCAGCACACACATCCAGCACAAGAGTATTGATGATTTGCTGCAAAAGATTTCATACGAACTGAAGAGAAGAAATGAAAAGAAGTATGAAAAGGAGAGAGTAATTGAGCAACGCTTAACTTATATTTTGCAACGTGCTACAGAAGAAAATATTTATGAAGAGTCGTTCAAGGGGATAATGTCGCTAAATATAAATTCAATTGTTGACAGTGTTGCAATAATCGAAAAGGAACGATTGTATCAGATGTTTAAAGACCGGGTTCTGCCCCGAAAACAATCCTGATTAAACTAATGCGGTTTGGTTAAAAAATTTCTGAAGTTGAGGGAAGTCAATTTCAGGAGGATTAAACGAAAACTTTTTATAGAGATCATATCTTTGGGGGTGAAACGAATTAAAATCGTTATTCAGATAGAAACTTATGTCAACCTTATACATAGATACTTCATTGGTATTCGAGTTCAAGTGATAAAAAAGAAGTTCTGAATCTTTATGTAATGCGCCTGCATGAATCACAGGTCTGTCAATGCCGGATTTATTTCTGAATGAGCCATGAAGCGTGCGGTCTTTGTAAATAACCAAACTTCCCGCTTTACAATGAACTACTTTTGACTTTTCGATTAAAAACTGTCCATGTTTTTTATACGGCCATTGAGTCAAAAACGGAAGCGGATAGTCAAATAGGTTATGGCTTTTACCCAATGCATAAAGAGGTCCGTTGGTTTCGGTAATGTCCACCAGCGGAATCCAAATATTTCGATACTCAAATAACGTTTCATCAAGTGAACTGTAGTCCCGATGGATGTCACATGTGCTGCAATCTGTGGGAAGTTTGGAAAGAATGGTGTAAACTGGAACAACGCTATCTTCAAAATAAAACTCAACTTTAGGAAGGATAACTTCGCTCAACTTTTCACTCACGTGCAAAGAACCATTGTCGGGTACATCATTCAAACTATTCCAAACGCCTCTGTCATAAACCTGAGTTCCTCGATATTGTTTGTAAATACCGTTACAGATACTGATTTCTTCTTGTGTCAAAAAAGCATCTATGATGACAAACCCATCTTCATTCAAGGTTTGCTCTAATGTTTCATCTCTTAGACGCGCTGTTTTCATCTCAATTCTACTTTCTAATATCTTGCATGAGCAATAGCTGCAAAACTAACTTTTGTACTTTCTACTTTTAGTATTGTGTTTAGGCACGCCTCTGCAGTTGCCCCAGTAGTAACCACATCATCAACTAAAAGAATATGCTGCCCTTTAAGTTGAGTTTCGTCTTTAACGGAAAAAATTTCAGCCACATTCTCCCAACGGTCAATACGTTTCTTTTTAGTTTGAGAAATATTTTCCTGAATCCTTTCAATAGCTGTTGACGACCAGGGAATTCCCATAGTTTCAGACAAACCCTTTGCAAAAGAATCACATTGGTTATATCCGCGCTTTTTCAGCTTTTTCCAATGAAGCGGAACAGGCACTATGAGGTCAACTCCTTTGATTACAGAGTCCACTTCTACCAGTTTATTTGCAAAACTTCTGCCGATATATTCTCCTATATCTTTTCTTCCGCGATATTTCAACTGGTGAAGGAGATGTTGAACCTGGCTCCCTTTATGAAAAACATACATGGCTGAAGCACCCTGCAAATCAACTCTACCCCAAAATCTTTTCATGAGGGGGTTGTCGGATTTATTTGAATATTCTGCTAGTGGTAAATCAGTTTCGCAACGGAGGCAAACAACACTTTCCCCTTTCAATAAATTTTTAGAGCAGGCACAACAAATGTTCGGATAAAAGAGTCCGAAAAAATCTACAGCATATTCTTGAACCAGGGTGAGCATAAGATTTATTTGACAACAACGATGTCTTCTTCATTAAGCAGATGTGAATCGCCCTTAAAGCGAAGAAGCAATCGTGCTACAGTAATCACATCCTTTTGGCAATATTCAACAATCCGGTTAAGTCCTTTCTCCTGCCAGTAAACACGGCAAACATCTTTTCCCTCTATCTGCTCCTTTGGTGTGGGAATACCAAGAACTTCGGCAAGCAATTTAAGTGATGTGTAATTTTTATAGTCGCCAAACTTCCAAAGCTGAAGAGTATCTACATCATACATTTCCCACGGGCGCTTGCCGGAAATATCGAACATGGAAGGAAACGGAAGATTATTTATCAGAAGCCTTCTACAGATAAATGGGATATCAAACTCGCGGATGTTATGTCCGCAAAAATGAAATGATTCGGGGTCGTCAAAACTTCTTTTGATAACCACAAGAAACTCTTCGAGTAACTTTTTCTCGTTATCTCCATAAAAAGATTTTGTCCTGAATTGTTTTCCCGGCTTTCCTTTCTCCTGATGGAAATATCCGATGGAAATACATATAATTTTTGCAAACTCAGCATACACTCCGGCACGTTTTAAATATCCGTCTTCGAGAGATTCATTTTCGGTTCGCAGAGATGAATGTTTTGCCGCCCAAAGTTCTTTCATCGCTCTGCTCAGTTGTTCGTGTGACGAAAACTGCGGAACTGTTTCAATGTCAATAAAAATAAGGTGGCGGATATTGACGTGTGCCAGCATGGCGTCAGATTATTGTTTAAATTTAAAAAAGCAATCTGAATTTCATGAGAAGTTTTTGGGCTCAGGTACCGATGCTGAAAATTACACTGGCGGTGATAGCCGGAATCGGAATAGAAATTTATACTGACACTCAGCTTCATTTGTCAAAGGAAATTTTGTTACCTGTCCTTATCCTTGGCTGTGTTTCCGCTGTACTTATCATCACCATCGGTTTACTCAACAAAACAGAAACCATCTACCGACTTAGGGTTTTACACGGAACTGTCCTGACTGTTCTCCTCATCTCATTTGGTTTCACTCTTACGTGGTTTTATGCCGAAAAAAACTACCGGGCGCATTTTGAAAATTATCTGGAAGAAGAAACTTTTCTAATTGCAGAAATTGTGAATCCACCTTTGGATAAAGAAAAAGTGGTTACAGCCATTGTCAGAGTAAGAGAGGTAAAAGGTTCTTTTTCTTATCAAACTTCAGGCAAACTTTTGATTAACCTTTTGCGCGACTCGCTGAGTGGTGATTTAAAATACGGAGATGTGATTGCATTCAAGTCAGAAATTGAAGAGTTTGATGAACCAAAAAACCCAAACGAGTTTAGCTTTAAACTCTATCAAAGCTTTCACAACATCTACCACCGGACTTTTCTGAAACCCGGTGACTGGAAATTAATCAACCAGCAGGAGGGCAATCTATTCATGTCTGCTGTTTACGCTATGCGTGAATATTTTCTGTCACTCATTACAAAGTATGTCAGGGGAAAAAATGATTTTGCTGTGGCCAGCGCCATTATGCTTGGCTACAACGATTACATGAACGGAGATGTAACCCGAGCATATGCCAGTTCCGGTGCGCTTCATGTGTTAAGTGTAAGTGGTCTCCACGTTGGCATTATGTTTTTCATGCTTAATATGTTACTGAAATGGATGGATAAGATGGGAAGAAGGTATCAAATAGCAAAATCAGTAATTGTCATTTTGCTGATTTGGCTTTATGCCTGTCTGACCGGTCTCAGCCCTTCTGTGCTACGGTCGGCTGCTATGTTTTCACTTATTCAGGTAGGTATTGTGTTGACGCAGAACGTAAACATTTATAATGTAATTTTCGGAAGCGCACTTGTGCTGATTCTGTTTAATCCCTTTATAGTTACAGAAGTCGGATTCAGGTTAAGTTATCTTGCTGTTATCGGAATTATTTATCTGCAGCCCAAATTCTATTCAATACTCACTTTCAAAAACTGGTTTTTGGATAAAGCATGGATGATTATTGCCGTGTCTCTTGCCGCGCAAATAGCTACTTGCCCGCTGAGCTTGTTTTACTTTCACCAGTTTCCAACCATGTTTTTGCTTTCAAACCTGGTGGTGATTCCCGTGAGTAATTTTGTTTTGTTCTCGGGAACAGCTCTTTTTGCACTTGGTGAAGTACCTTATATAAACTTTGCCATTGGGTGGTGTTTTGATATGCTGATATGGCTGCTCAACAAATTCATCTTCGTAATTGATTCACTTCCATTTGCGCTAATTCAAGGAATAAGCATAACCATGATTGAAATGATTTTGATTTACATCCTTGTTGTGCTTATATGTTGGCTGACCGAAGAGAGAAGAGTAAAGGTTCTGATTGCCTCACTTTTTATTGTTCTTGGGCTGAGTTCGTTTTATTCATACGAACAAATTATAAAGCCGGACCAGAAAAAAATTGTTGTTTACTCTGTCCCTAAACAGAGGGCTATTGCATTTATTGACGGGAGAAAAGTGTATTATGCTTTTGATTCTACGATTTTACAGAATCACAGTTCCATGTTGTTTCATGTCAGGCACCACTGGTGGGATTGTGGCATACAGGAAGAAATAACTGCGAATAGCAAACGATTGAGTTTTGGTAACCTTATTTTGCTCAGCGGTAAAAAAGTTTTACTGATAGACTCTACTTTGAGTAAACCGGATTTTGAGTTGCCTGAAAAATTGAAAGTTGACTTAGTTATTCTGTCACACAGTCCAAAAGTTTACATGAGCAACCTGATAAAGTTGGCAGACTTCCAGGAAGTTGTTTTTGATTCTTCCAACAAAAAATGGCGGATAGATTACTGGAAGAAAGATTGCGCGAAAATGAAAATCAAATTCTGGGATGTAAATGAGCAGGGCGCTTTTATACGCGATGTCTAACTCTTCACTCGTTTCTCATGCGCTGTGGTTGGGCAAGAGGTTTTTTGGAGTAATCCCAGTTTGCCACTTTGCAGTTCGGTAGCGCCTGACGCAATGTTTCAATCTGTTCTTTAGTAATGTTATTGTAGCTCAGGTCTAAAAATTCCAGTTGCTTCATGTGCGCAAATTTTTCTTTCTCCGCTTCGTAATTCATTTTGAGATTCATGGAAAGGTTTAATTCTTTCAATGAAGAAAGGTTTGGAAAGTCAGCGGGCAGTTGCGAAAAGTCATTCGCTTTAAGGTCAAGCGATTTCAGGTTCTTTAAACGGATAAATGATTCGGGAAAAGAAGAAATAAGATTATCGCGCAGGTCAAGTTTCTCCAGATTCACCATATCTCCAATGCACGGAGGCAATAGTTCAATCACGTTGTCTTTCAAAGACAGGACTTTGAGTTTTTTCAGGTTGCACAGCTCATAAGGAATTTTGCCAATCTTACTTTCTTTCTTATTGAAAAAGTTGTTGTCGAGGTTCAGCAATTCGAGAGCAGTGAGGTTGCCGATTTCTGCCGGAATCGAATTGACAGAGTTCAAACCCAAATAAAGTTTTTTAAGTTGCGTGAGTTCTGTTACAGCAGCAGGAAAAGCAACTAGCTTATTCAGGCTTAAGTTCAACTCTTCCAATTCAGTTAAACCGGAAAAGCCTTCAGGTAGAGAAATAAGACTATTTCCGGCAAGGTTCAGGTATTTCAGTTTTTTCAACCTGCCGAAAGTGGGTCCGAGGTCGGTAATCTTATTCATGCGGGTTCCCATTTCCAGATAGCCGAGGTCAAAGTATTCAAGATTAGTGAGTGAGCCAAAGGTAAGCGGCAATGCTATTAATCGGTTGGCTTTCAGGTTCAGACTTTTCAACGAAGTAAGTTTACCGATGTCAAGCGGCAGGTTTGTAATCAGGCACTGGCTTAAATCCAAATCGGAAAGCGATGGCAGCAAAGAAAGTGAGGTAACCACCTGTGCTAAATCCATATTGAAGTTCTCTGAAAGATTCAGTTGCTGAAGATTGGTGAGCTGGCTGAACGATGCCGGCAGCATTCTGATATCATTCACCGACAAATCGAGTTTCTTCAGGCTCCTTACGTTTCCTATTTTGTTATTCAGATTCAGCAATCCGCTGGCTGAAAAGTTTAGCTCCTCCACATTCAGCCCCTGTAGTCTCTCAAAAACATTTTCATCATACAGATAAGCGTTATGCTGTAGGTTGAGTACGCGCAGGTTCTTCAGCAGCACAAACGAGTCGGGAAGTATTTTGATATTGTTATCCTTCAGGTTTAGCTCTTCAAGCCTTGAAAGATATTTGATGGAATTAGGCAGGGTGCTGAACGTTCCGCCTTCAAAATTCAGCCGTTTCAGTTTCGGTAGTTGAGCCAGTTGATTGAAAAGTGCATTCAAATCAAGCGCGCGGCATTGGGTGCAGGTAAACGCTTCGAGGTTATTAAGCCTCGTAATGTCATCTCTCAATTGCGCTTTCGGATAGGCGGTGAGCGTGAGCGAAGTAGTTCCGCTGATGTTGCCCAGCGCTTCATCAATCACCCGGTTGGCGGTTTCCTCATGGGCATTAGCAACGGCTTTTCTGGCTTCTTCGAATTTGTGCAGCAGAATTTTGTTGATGGAATCCTTTTCGGGCTGGCTGAGTTTCTCCCAGTCTTTTTGCGTAAACTCTTTCCTATCCTGGGCAGTTAGGTTAAAAAAAAACAATAAAAGAAGTAATGCAAATAGAATTTGAAGCTGAATTGGTTTTTTCACGGCACTTGTGGATTTTCTAACCAAGGCTAAAATAGCTGATTAGTTGATTGTGCATGGGCAATTTAAGGATTTGACACTCTCAATTACTGGTACGGAAAAACAGACTGTTTAGTAGAGTTATTGTAGAAAGTATGACAAAAAACTATGACAACTTTCAAGGGACTTCCAAAAAATTAGGGGTCATCGAATATGTTTACAATTTTGCCGCTGCCGCCTTCATCTTCGCTTTCAGGGAATCGGAAATGCTCATCAGCGGTAAACGCACATGGCTTTGGCAAATGTCCTGTAGTTCGAGTGCATACTTTACTCCTGCAGGATTTCCTTCGGCAAAAAGCATATCGGTAATATCGTTAAGTTTATAATGCAGTTTTCGGGCTTGTGTAAAGTTTTCCTTCAGGCTTTGGCGAACCATTTCGGTAAATATTTTTGGAAAAGCTTGCCCTACAACCGATATAACCCCATCAAACCCGTAAGCCACCAGGCCAAGGGTAATGTTATCATCACCGGAAATCGCCAAAAAGTCTTTCGGCTTGTTTTTAACAATCTGCATACACTGGTTAAAATCGCCCGAAGCTTCCTTGATACCAATGATGTTTTTCACTTCAGCTAACCGCAAGGTGGTAGCCACTTGCATATTAGATGAAGTGCGTGAAGGAACATTATAAAGTATAACCGGAACAGGGGAAACCTGAGCTATGGCTTTGTAGTGCTGGTAAATTCCCTCTTGAGAAGGCTTATTGTACGAAGGTGACACAGAAAGAATAGCGTCAACACCTTTAAAATGAAACTGCACGATTTCTTTTATCACCGCACTGGTATTGTTCCCACCGAATCCTGCAACGACCGGCACTCTGCCATCATTTACTGAAATAACACAATCAAGTATGGCCGACTTTTCATCTCTACGCAAGGTCACGCTCTCACCTGTGGTCCCCAGAGGAACAAGGTATTCAACTCCTCCCTTAATGCAATGGTTAATCAGCTTTTCAAGAGCAACAAAATCTGTCTTTCCCTTCTTATTAAATGGTGTAACCAATGCCACACCCGTTCCTTTCAGTTTATCTTGAATCATATTTAATTTGATTTAAATAATACTTTGCCTGTTCAATAAAATAAGGCAAATCGGTTCGCTCACCCATATTCACCATCAGGTCGTAATAATCGGTTTTATTTTCGGTATAACAACCTACTTTCCATTTTGCTTTCGATATTTTCACCACGTACTCCAGCGGAATACTTTGGTCGGTAAAGGCAGCAATTAACAAATCAAAATTTTCTTCGGCAAATTGTAAGGCATTTTCAGCCTGTGGAACGCGAGTCCAGCTCACACTCTTTTTATTAAACATGGGAATGCCTAGTTTGCTTTCGGTTTTATTATCGGCTACATATGCCATCAGGTCAACTGCTTTTCCATGCTCCCTTAACTCATCTGCAAATTTTGCAATGATGGTATCGTTAGCGGTATCAGTACCGTTATAAATAATACCTACGAATTTGGCATCATTCAGGTTTGTGATTATACTTTTTGAATTTGAATAACGGAGTTTTGCAGCAATGTTTCTATGATAAAAATAACTCCTGATATCATCCCACAGTTTCATGCATCATCCTATTAATTCTTCATAAACCCCTATGCTACTATATCTTTCAATGCGCTGATTGATTCTTTGCTCCGGGGTAAATTCTTCCAATTCCTGTATATATTTAATTATAGAGCGCTTAAGTGTTTTTGCCATTTCCTCCGGGTCAGAATGTGCCCCCCCTACCGGTTCTTTGATGATAGCATCAATTATTTTGTATTGCAGTAAATCCTGCGGAGTTGGTTTGAGCGCTTCGGCTGCCTTTTCTTTTTGTTCCCAACTTCGCCACAAAATAGATGAGCAAGATTCAGGCGAAATGACCGAACACCAAGTGTTTTCAAGCATCAAGAACCTGTCGCCTACTCCAATACCCAAAGCACCACCTGAAGCACCTTCGCCAATAACAATGCAAACCACCGGAACTTTCAAAGCTGCCATTTGTAAGATATTGCGAGCTATAGCTTCTCCCTGGCCACGTTGCTCAGCACCTTCACCTGGGTAAGCTCCGGGGGTATCAATTAAAGTCACAATTGGTTTGTTGAATTTTTCAGCAAGTTTCATCAATCGTAATGCTTTTCGATAACCTTCGGGTCGAGCCATGCCGAAATTCCGGTACTGACGCATTTTAGTATTGGTGCCTTTTTGATGACCAATAAACATATACGTTTTCCCGTCAATACTTCCCAAGCCACCTATAATTGCTTTATCGTCTTTGAAATTCCTGTCGCCAAACAATTCAACAAACTGGTCGCAGATATATTCGATATAAAATAAGGTATAGGGGCGCTCCTGATGGCGGCTGACCTGAATGCGTTGCCAAACTGTAAGGTTGGAGTAAATTTCCTTTCGTTTCAGCCTGATTTGCTCTTCTAAATCAGTGATCTTTTCCTGTATGGAAACATGCTCGCTATGCCCTGAGTCTTTCAACTGTTCAAGCTGAACATAGAGTTCTTCAATGGGTTTTTCAAAATCAAGAAAAGTCATTCGGTTTTAATCGGTGTTAAAAATAGAATTTTTGGGAGGTAGAGTAATGATTTTTCAAATCGTCCTTGTCAAGAATTAAAAAGCGGATATATTTGCCGTCCTTTTATTTGATAAAACCAAATGGTAAGGACCGGTAGTTCAGTTGGTTAGAATGCGTCCCTGTCACGGACGAGGTCGCGGGTTCGAGTCCCGTCCGGTCCGCAACCAACAAGCCCCAGTTTTTCCGGGGCTTTTTTGTTTTTACGCTTTTACAGTGGTGCTGCTCTTTACCATTTCCGCAACCCATTTATAGGTAATTTCTATTCCTTTCCGTAAAGGATAGTTAGGTGACCACCCAAGTTTTTGTTTAATCAGTTTATTATCGGAATTTCTTCCACGCACTCCAGTGGGTCCGGGAATATTTTTTAAGGAAATTCTCTTACCTGAAATTTGAATAATCATTTCTGCCAGGTTATTTATAGAAATCATTTCCTCCGAGCCCAAGTTTACTGGCTCCTCGAAATCACTATCCATCAATTTTCTCACTCCTTCAATACATTCATCAATAAAGAGAAAAGAGCGGGTTTGCTTACCATCACCCCATACCTCAATTACTCCCACCTCTTTGGCTTCCGCTACTTTTCGGCATAAAGCAGCTGGCGCTTTTTCTTTGCCTCCTCGCCAGGTCCCCTCCGGTCCGAAAATGTTGTGGAATCGTGCAATGCGAACTTTCAATCCGTAATTTCGAGCATAACTTAAATACAATCTCTCGCTGAAAAGTTTTTCCCAGCCATACTCACTATCCGGATCTGCAGGATACGCAGAGTCTTCCGAACACATTGGATCATCAGGGTCCTTCTGATTATAGGCGGGATACATGCAGGCTGAGGAAGAATAAAATATTCTTCCTATTCTTTTTTCAATACAAAGGTTTGCAATATTCAGATTGATGAGAGCAGAGTTATACATTACATCGGCATCGTTCTCGCCAGTGAAGATATAACCAGCACCACCCATGTCAGCCGCTAACTGATAAACATGGTCAAATGATTTATCCAGAATTTCAGCACAAATTTTTTGATTACGCAAATCACCAATTACGAATTCATCTGCCTTTGTTTTGCTGAACTCAGGTTCCTTTAAATCAACTCCTCGCACATAAAAACCCTCACGTTTCAAACGCTTAACAAGATGACTGCCGATGAAACCACCGGCACCAAGTACCAAAGCTGTCTTCATTGCAAGAAATTACTGTCTGCGAAGGTCGTATTTCTCAATCTTATTGTAAAGGTGGCTCCGTTGTATATCAAGGACCTCAGCCGTTTTGGAAACGTTCCATCCGAATTTTTTCAGTTTGTGCTCGATAAACAGTTTTTCAATATGCTCCTTAAAGTCCTGGAATTTATCGAACTGCTCAAACAAATCAGTAGGAGTGTCCTTTGCCTGAGTATTGGTTACAAAGTTTCTTACTTCAGCTTCTGTAATTTTCTGCTCGGCAAGAATTACCAAACGTTCAATGACATTCCGAAGCTCGCGGATGTTGCCTTCCCATTTCATGGTTTTCAACTCTTCCAAAGCTTTTGGAGTAATTGCCTTTTTCGGAATCCCGTAGTCTTCACAAACTTCTTTTACAAACTTTTCAGCAAGAAGAGGAACATCATCCGACCTTTCATTCAGGGAAGGAACGTGAATCAGTATAACACCTATGCGGTGATACAGGTCAAGGCGGAATCTTCCTTCCTCTGTTTCCTTCAGCAAATCTTTATTAGTTGCAGCAATTACGCGAACATCTACCAGAATATCTTTATCGCCACCAACCCGGGTTATTCTTCCTTCTTGCAATGCACGCAGTACTTTTGCCTGTGCCGAAAGGCTCATATCTCCAATTTCATCAAGAAAAAGTGTGCCTCCGTTTGCTTGCTCGAATTTTCCGATACGCTGTTTAATCGCAGAGGTAAATGCCCCTTTCTCGTGACCAAACAATTCGCTTTCAATTAGTTCGCTCGGTATTGCTGCACAGTTTACTTCCACCAAAGGACCGTTAGCACGATTGCTTTTTTCATGAATCCAACGGGTAACTAATTCTTTTCCCGTTCCGTTATCACCGGTAATTAGTACTCTTGCTTCGGTTGGAGCTACGCGCTCAATGGTTTCTTTTATTTTCTGAATGGCGGGAGAGTCCCCGATTATTTCGCGTGTCTTGCCTACCTTTCTTTTCAGCACTTTGGTTTCAGTAACCAAAGTTGACTTCTCCAAGGCATTCCGAACAGTAATAAGCAAGCGGTTTAAATCAGGTGGTTTGTTGATGAAATCAAATGCCCCTTTTTTGGTCGCTTCTACTGCGTTTTCCACGGTTCCATGACCTGAAATCATGATAATTGGTGTATCGCAGTCAGTTCCCTGCAGTTTAGACAGGACATCAATACCATCAAGTTTAGGCATTTTAATATCAAGCAGGGCGCAGTGGTAGTCTCCCTCTTTAAGCAATTCTAGAGCTTGTGCACCATCTGCCGCTTCGTCAACTTTGTAACTTTCGTACTCAAGAATTTCGCGTAGAGTTTTACGGATGCTTTTTTCATCATCAGCAATTAAAATGTTTGCCATAGTGTTAGTTTTCGATTTGTTAGTAGTAGCTTCGGCTTCTGTTGCTGTTGCCATTGAGTTATGTTTTTATCAGTTCATTTAAAAAAGCCACATGCCTGTAAGCCGGATTCTGTTTCCCGAATTTCTCCGGGGCCTTCATCATTTAACTGCGATGATGATTGCTCACCACCTGTAGCACCCAACCCCTCCGCATCGCGCGAGCAGCTCTCAGGCGCGGATATACGTGGGCTTACAACCCGCAAGGTTTACCCGAATGATACATCTCTGTATCAAGCCGTGTGCTCTTACCACACATTTTCACCTTTGCCACCCCAAAATCCCCTAAAGGGCACTTTGAAGTGGTAGTTATTTTCTGTGGCACTATCTCAATTCCTTTTTAAAGAACGTCCCGATGTTATCGGGATGCGGTGCTCTGTGTTGTCCGGACTTTCCTCCCCGATTACTCGGAGCGATGAAGCGTCATGTGACCGATGGCGAAAATAGACGTTTAATTTAATGGACAAACTTTTTTATTTCCGTTGTGGAAACTTTACCTGATAATTGTTAACATGAATCTCCGTTGGAAAATAGCTCAATGGCTTGAACTGCGCTGGTGGAAGAATTACCTGAACAGCAAAAACAAGGAAGAGTATTTGCGCTGGAAGAAAAATTACTGGAAAAATATCCTCCAAAGGATTGCCCCGGAGGCTCAGGTAAACCCGACCCATCAAGTAATTGACCTCGGCTGCGGACCTTTCGGAATTTTTACCGGGCTGACCGGCACCCCGGTTACAGCGATTGACCCTTTGCTTGACGAGTACGAAAAGCAAATTCCTTTGTTCAGAAAGAGCGACTACCCGAACACAAACTTTGTTTGCCAAACCATTGAAAGCTTTGAAACCGAACAGAAATTTGATTTAGTGTTTTGCATGAACGCCATTAACCATGTTCAGAATCTTGAAAAGGGATTTGACAAGATGAAAGAAGTTTGTGCCCCGGAGGGAGTAATCGTTATTTCTGTTGATACGCACAACTCCTCCTCCTTTAAATATTTATTCCGCCTGCTGCCCGGTGATATTCTTCACCCCCACCAATATGATTTGAATGAATACAGAGCTTTTCTCGAAAAGAGAGGATTGAAGATTTTGAAAGCGGAATTAGTGAAGCGGGAATTTTTATTCAACCACCACCTACTGATTGCGAAACCTATTTCCTGAGATACAACGGCACATTCAGATGGAGGAAAAACATAGGATGAAACACAACCTGCCCCAGTGTGTTAAACTCCAGCGCAGGCATCGGAAGTTTGATAATGTTCAAAATGCCAAGAATCATTTTACCAGCTTTTGAGTTTACACGGAACTTGGTATAGTCTGCATCAATAGAAATAAAAAACCTCCGGTAGCGCTTTACATCGCTACGGTCGTGATACACTCCGTTTTTATCAATCCATTTGTTTTCAAAACCCCCGTATAGATTTCCTGCGGCATAACCAAACGCAATATTGAGCCAGGGAGGTTTGATAGCATGATTGAACGAATGAAGATTAAACGACAACCAGAAACTCACCCCGTTATAATCTTTCAGAATCTTCTCGCCAAAATTATCTCCGTACAAAGCATTCGCTCTTTCGCGCAACTCACCGCGAGGATAAACTACATTGCAATAAGAATATTTAAAAAGTATCCGCTGTTCTTTCCACGCAAGATACTGCGCAGTAGCCAGCGCTGCTCCTCCGAAGTTAAACACTATATCGCTCCAGCTTGCCCCGTATTTGGGGTGAAGACCGTCAGGAACTTCAATCATAGAAAAAGATAAAAAGCCGAAGGCCCCGGCCACCAGCGCAGCCGGTGTGTTTTTCATACCGCTCCACCGCAAAAGATTATAACTCCATGTAGTAATTAAATAAGGTGCGAAAATGTGCCCGCCTTTATCAATCTGGTTCCATTCACCAACATCTTCAAACCAGTGAAAGCTGGTAAGCTTATCTCTGCCGTACCACGCCACACCGGCACCAACCATAATTCCTGAGTAAACTCCCATGCCTCCCACACAAACACCGGTGAGGCGTTTTTTATCAGGAGAAGCAGGGAAATCAAGAAAGCTATTTACCGGTTTGCGGTGAAAAACTGAATCCTGTGCCGCACAGAAACGAAACACCAGCAAAAACAACAGCCACAGATTCACAGATTTCATGACGCCAAAAATGAACTTAATCTGCGAATCTGTGTCAGGTAATTATTTCAAATGAAACTATTCTTCGTAAACTATGGTAACAGCAAACGGCTTGGAAAGTATTGCCGGTGAATTGCCGGAAGTGGTCATCAAATCAAACGAGGCGCCATTCAAAGTGTAGGTGTATTCGCGGTTTTGCAGGGTAGAAAATGGCGGAACGAGTGTATTCATGGTATCATAAACCAGCACATTTACTCCCAGAATTTTTGATGGCGGAATACCGATGGCAATCGAAGTTGTCCCGCTCGGAATAGCGGGTGTCATCCCCGTAAATTTCTTCAGCTTAATTTTTGGCGCATCCATTCCCAGTTTGGTAAAACCATTAACGTCAAGGGTAGCATCAGGGGTTGAGTTGTTGATTCCGAGGTAACCGCCACCGGTGTTCATATACATATCGGAGCCGGTGCGAATCATAGTAGTATCTGCAGGCCCGGTTGGCCCGGTTGGCCCCTGTAATCCAGGAGTTCCGGGCATACCCATCAGCCCTTGTATTCCCTGCAAACCTTGTAACCCCTGTGGGCCCGTGGCACCGGTAGCGCCTGTTGCCCCTTGAACTCCTTGAATACCTTGCGGTCCCGTTGCACCGGTTGCACCGGCAACACCTTGTATTCCTTGTGCACCCTGCGGGCCTGTTGGTCCGGTTACGCCCATAGTTCCCTGCGCACCGGTGGGTCCTGTTGCGCCCGGAGCGCCATTGTTTCCGGTGGCCCCGGTAGCACCTGCAGCACCGGTAGGGCCCGGCAGGCTGTTTCCTGAAGTTTCGGCATACAAGGCATAAGGTACGCTGAGCAGTTGGGTGGTTCCCATATCCACATAGTTTGTTCCGCCTGTTACATCGGCTTCCACCTGCATAAATTTATTTCCGCCTGCCCAGCTTATGCCTGCAAAGTTTCCCTGCACTATACTTCCGCCACCAACCACCACTGTTATGAGTCCGAATTGATTAGCCGGAACTGTATCGGTTTCCTGATAGATGATGTTTCCTGTTGACGAGCCATCACGGATGGTTAACCGCAGGCTTACATCCTGATTACTTACCGGAGAGCCGGCAGCGGTTCTAACTATTGCCTGGTAGTTGATTCCCTGAGGGGCCTGGGCGTATGCAGAACTTATGCCCGTTACCGCAACAATTACACTTACCAATCGTAACATTCTTTTCATAGAGTGTGATTTAAGTTTTCAAAGCGCAGTTTGTATAAAACAAAGCCATAAACAATAGTACCCAATTCGTAAACTGATAACATCTATTCCGTTGCAATGATTTCCACAGCGCATTGTGAGATTGACTTCGATGCCCTGGTTCAAAAAGCCGAGGGGCTGATTGACCGCAGGAACCCTGAGGCTTTGCCTGTGGCGGAGCAAATCATGCAACAAGCTTTGCAAAGCAACTCTGGGGAGCAAATCATCAAAGCCAAATACATCTTAGCATTTTACAATTGCTTAGTGGCAAACGATTACGAAAAATCTATTGCGCTTTGCCGCGAAGTTCTGAATGGTGCTAACGCGGAAATACTGAACGGCTCCGCCTATAAAATTTATATGACGCTCGGCAATTCGTACCACATGCAGGGCGAGGTTTTTTCGGCACAAACGGCTTACATGAACGGGTTGAAAGAGCTGGAAGCGAAGCCGGAACTAACCGGGCGCGAAAAAGGTTTCCTTGCTTCGTTCTACTATAATGTTTCGCTGCTGCTGAGCGGCTCGGAGCTGAACATTTCTACCGAAGAATATCTCGAAAATGCCATCCGCATTTATGAAGAGTTGGGAAACAAATTCAAGCTTTCGAAAAGTTACGTGGCTTATGCCCAGGTGCTCGAAAACAAAAACGAAAATGTCAGAGCTATTGAACTGCTGTATAAAGCGCTCGACCTGGATAACAGCCTTAACGATGCGTACAGCATTGCACTTTCAAAAGCCAACCTCGGCATTCTTCACCTGCGGGTTCAGGAAACCCTCAAGGCTTTCGATTACCTGAAGGATGCTTTCGACTTTTACCAGAACAACGAAATGAATTACGAAACAGCCATGGTAAAGGTGAGCATGGGCGAAGCGCTGTTTGCCATCGGGCAGCGCAAGGAAGGAATTTCGGTTTTGATGGATGCCGAGCAGATGTTTGCCAGGCTCGACAACAAACGCGAACTGATGAACGTTTACAAACTTCTTTCCGATTACTTAGAAAAGGAAAACTTCTATAAAGAAGCCCTGGAATATCATCAGAAATATACCGACAAGCTGAAAGTTCTTTTTGACGAAACCAAGACCAAGGAACTGGCGCGTGCCAAAAGCGAATTTGAAACCGAACAAAAAGAAAAGGAAGCCGCACTGCTTCGCGCCAAGAATGAAGAAATAAGCCACTACGCCAATAAGCTGGAGCAGTCGAACAACCAGTTAAACCAGTTTGCCCACGTGGCTTCGCACGATTTGCGCGAACCGCTGCGCATGGTTACCTCGTATATCACCCTTCTTCAAAAAACAATGGGCAATTCGCTTACATCTCAGCAAAATGAGTTTATGGACTTTGCCATTGACGGGGCAAAGCGCATGGAGCAACTCATTCTTGACCTGCTTCGCCTTGCCAAGGTAGATGCCAACCCCAAAATTGAAAAGGTAAACCTGAACCGCATTGTTGACGAAATCAAACTGAACCTGCAGGTGCTCATTGGCGAAAAGAATGCAGTAATCAACAGCACTACTCTGCCTGAAATTATGGTTGACCGCACCATGTTCAGCCAGTTGTTTCAAAACATTGTGGGTAATGGAATGAAATACAACGAAAGCGGGCATCCGACAATCACTATTGAACACCGATGGAGAAACAACATGCTCGAATTGACCATCAGCGATAACGGAATTGGTATTCCCAAGGAATATCGGGAAAAAGCTTTCCAGATTTTTCAGCGGTTGCCTACAGCCAAAAAATATTCCGGCTCAGGGATAGGACTGGCTATTTGCAAAAAGATAGTGGAGAGCTTTAATGGCAGAATAACTATTGACGACAACCCCGCGGGCGGCAGTATTTTCCGTATGGAATTTCCCAAAACAATTATAGCAGCCGCAGAAAGCCGGTAAAAGTTCTTGTGGGCGGGTAAATCTTTACTTTATAGAATTATTACCCGGCTCCGTGGTGTGATTACCAACCCCCGGAGTATCAATACCCGGCCCTAAAGTATGGCTATCCAACTCCAGAGTATTAACATCCAGCCTCAAGGTATGGCTACCCAGCCTCAGAGTATGGTTAATCAGCCCCAGAGTATACTTACCCAGCCTCAAAGTAAAGTTCCCCAACCCCAGAGTATGCTTACCCAGCCCCAAAGTAAGATTACCCAGCTCCAGGGTATCATTACCCAGCCTCAAGGTAAGGTTACCCAGCCCCAAGGTAAGGTTACCCAGCCTCAAGGTAAGGTTACCCAGCCCCAAGGTAAGGTTACCCAGCTCCAAGGTAAGGTTACCCAGCTCCAAGGTAAGGTTACCCAGCCATCTTTTAGCAAAAAGAGGCAAAAGTGAGGAGTTGTGCCTGTTTAGTTTAAGGGGTTGCTCTTTCCGGCAGCGTCCTTTAAGGCCGGGCTGTGGAATTTTGCTTCTTCTTCATCATAATTCTGAAAAGAAACCGTTTAACCTCTGTTACCTGCACCGGATGAGCAAGCTGCTTATAGTTCCCTGTCTTCTGCTTTGTTATAGCTGCATTTATAAAGGCGAAGCCCGCGAGGCAAAACCTGCCATGGTTTTCGACCGTACTAAAATGAAGAGCCTGGAAGCTTTTACTTTCTGTAAGCAGAAAGATTTTGATACCAGCATTTGTATTCTTATAGATATGAGCCTTCACTCCGGGGTTAAGCGTTTCATGGTTTGGGATTTTGAAAATGATACCATTTTGCTGAGCGGCATGGTAAGCCATGGCTGCTGCAATAGTCCCTGGGGTGCCGACCTTACAAGAGACCACCCTGTCTTTAGCAATGAAGAAGGAAGCCACTGCACCTCGCTGGGTAAATATAAAATAGGAAAGCGCGGCTATAGCAACTGGGGTATTCATGTCAACTACTTAATGCACGGGCTGGAAAAGGAAAACAAAAATGCGCTGGCGCGCGAAATTGTTCTTCATTCGTGGGAGAATGTTTCGGATGATGAATCTTATCCTTCCGGCACACCCGAAGGCTGGGGCTGCCCCGCTGTTTCAAACTCGGTGATGAAGCAGGTGGATGAGTTACTGAAGAACAGAACTCAACCGGTGTTGATGTGGATTTATAGGTAAAATGTAACTTTTAGTTTGGTTTAGCCGATGGGAGTTAACTCCGGTTAATGAAGGCTACAACGTACTTTTTTAGTTATAGTACGGGTTCCGTTACATTTATTACAGTCTGCTTGAATAAAGCCCCTTTCACATCGGTTTGAACAGTCTAAGTTTCCCTGGCCCTGGCATCTCTCACAAGCAATTTCCATTTTTGTCAATTCATTATACTTTGAACCGGTTCCCGCACATCCGCTACAAATAACCCTTCCGTCACCATGGCACCTTGAACATTCTTTTTTCACTATTCCATATCCGTTACACTTATCGCATACTTCTGTTTTCTCAATATATCCTGTGCCTTTACATGCCAGGCAGTTTTTCATTTTTTCCAGTCGAACTCTTTCAGCTGCATCTGTTTCAGCCTGCCGGTTTTTTAAAAAATTTATGTGGGCAATAACACTATCGGCATTCTGCGCTTCTTTTATCATCAGTTCGTATAATGCTATAGCTTTTGTAAAATCACCCAAGGAGTCGAAAACTGTAGCGGATAGCAAGATTACTTCCGGGTTTTTACTTCCTTCAGCTGAAATTTTGCTGAGTACATCCGCAGCCTTTTGAAACTCTTTCTTCGAAATGAGAGCCCTGGCTTGCTTTAAAGCTTTGTCCTCTCCCTTTCCTAAAAGGGCTGAGTGTAAATTGACACCGACTATCAGTATCAGAATGTTTTTCATATACACTTACTATATTAATAATTATCCCAGCAAAACTCCCTTCACCCTCTCCAAAATAATCTTCACTCTTTCCTCAGTAGCTGCTTCGGCATATACGCGTAGCAGGGGCTCGGTTCCGCTGGCGCGGATGAGAAGGGTTTCTTCGTCTTCGAGGTAAAACTTGTAGCCGTCAATATCTTCAACTTTACTAACCGGTATGCCTCCGAAATCTTTATACACTCCGCTCTTGCAGTTCTCCATAATTGCAAGTTTCTTTTCTTCAGTTAAATGCAGGTCGAGGCGGTCGTACGAAAATATTCCAACCACTTCGTAAACCTCTTCAATCAGTTCCTGCAGGGTTTGCCCGTTTTGAATAAGGTGTTCAACAATTACCAATCCGTCCCAAATTCCATCGCGTTCCGGTATGTGGCCTTTCACGGCAATACCACCGCTTTCTTCTCCGCCAACCAGCACATCATCGCTCTGCATAATCTCGCAGATATACTTGAAACCGATTTTGGTAATCTCTAAAGGGATTCCGTACTGCTCGCACAGCTTCCTCACTTTGTTCGAAACCGAAAAAGCCACCACCACCTTACCGGTCATCTCCTTATACTTATGCAGAATATGAATGAGCAACAGGATGATATGGTGGGCATCAACAAATTTTCCGCTGCCGTTATAAAGACCGATGCGGTCGGCATCGCCATCGGTAGCAATGGCCATGTCAACATGCTTCATTTCGCGCAAATAAGTTTCCAGCTCTTTCAGGTTCTTCGCAATGGGCTCGGGCGCTTGTCCGTAAAAAGATGGATTGTAATCGCAGTGCAGCAAATCAGCCTGCGGCATTATGCGCGGAAAAATCTGCTGACCGGCACCATACATGGCATCGTAAGCTACAATCAACTCCGAATTTCCATTGATGCTTTCCAGATCGAAGTGGGCGGCTACATGCTCATAATACATGTCTTCCAGGTTCACAAATTCCAGCAATCCCTTCTGCTCCCATTCTTCGAGTGTCAAATCTTCAGTCTCACATGTATCGGGAATCATTCTTTCAATTTCGGTAATGTATTTCTGAAACAGCGGGCCTCCGTGTTTCGATTTTAGTTTATATCCGTTGTATGAGGGCGGGTTGTGGCTGGCAGTAATAATCACTCCTATTTCGCAGCCCAGGTTTTTAGCTGCGAGCGAAATCATGGGTGTAGAAACAAAGTGCTTGTCGAAATAAACTTTGATGCCCTGGTTACAGAAAACATTGATAGCCGCTTGCGAAAACAATCCGCCACCAAATCGGCAGTCGTAACCTATCACAATTTTAGCACCGGTATCTTGCTTCTGTGCCCAGTCAGCCGTGGCTTTAGCTACACGCTTTACATTAGTCACTGTAAAATCTTTGGCGATGATTCCGCGCCAGCCATCAGTTCCAAACTTTATTTTATCCATCCGAAAAATTTGAGCGGCTAAACTAAAAAAATGAGTGAAGCGGAAATCATTGTCCTAATTGCGCACAACTGATGAAAATCTGTGAAAAACGCGGCTGAAATTGGTTAACTTTAATAATTGTTTTGTAGTCATGATGCAGGTAGATACATATCGTCACAAAGGGTTGCGAAAGGAGTTAGTCGCCCTTTTGCGCAACGAACATTTGGGACGCCCGCCAATAACAGATGAGAATGTTCTGAACGCCATCGGCAGAATTCCCCGCCACCTGTTCTTCGGACAAGATTCCATTTTTCACGATACTCATGCTTACGAGGACAAAGCCTTTCCTATCGGTGCCGACCAGACTATCTCACAACCCTACACCGTTGCCCGCCAAACCGAGCTGCTGGAAGTGAAACCCAACGAAAAAATTCTGGAAATAGGAACCGGCAGTGGCTACCAGGCAACAGTCCTTATGCTGCTGAAAGCAAAAGTTTATACCATAGAAAGACATAAAATTCTTTTCGACCGCACATCTAAATTTCTTCCTTACCTGAAAGAACTTCTGCTGAACCAAAGCGAAGGAAGGAAAGAAGTCACCGCAATGCGCACCTGGAAAAACGAACCGGAGATGTGGTCGGTGAAATGTATTTATGGCGATGGTTTTGAAGGCAGTCCCGCTAATGCTCCTTTTGATAAAATACTAATCACTGCTGCCGTTCCTGAGCTTCCGAAAAAACTGCTAAAGCAACTTGCCGTTGGCGGCAAAATGGTTTTGCCTTTCGGCAGTGAAAGCAATTGCACCATGCTGCGCATTACCAAACATGGCGATGAGCAATACGAAACCGAAGAATTCGGCTTGTTTGCTTTTGTGCCCATGCTTAAGGGAAAGGTGAATTAGGTTTTAATCTTTAGTTTTTATCTTTCGGCTATGAAAGGAGTTTTGCTCTTTCTTGTTTCCTGTGTTCTTGCGCTGAATTCTTTTGCCGATACGGCTGATACAACATCGAAGGCGAAAGAGAAGTTTAAGTTTTTGGTGCTTGACAGAAAAACTAGAGAGCCACTTGATGATGCGGTTATACAAATCAAATGTTTCACTGATTCGAGTTCTGTTTCGGTAATTACAGGGAAGGACGGTTATGCTGAAGCAGATTTGAAGAAAAATTACAGCTACTATTTTATTAGCTCCAAAAAAGTAGCGGAGAAGGATGCAGTTTATTTATCAACGACAACCACTCTGATAAAATCTTCCTCAAATTCGTCTGTAACATTCACCCTTGAACGCGTAAATCGAGGACCTGGATGCGTATATATAGACAATGCATATTTTGATGCCGGTAAAACATCTATTCGTCCCGATGCCGCTAAAACATTGGATAAGTTCATAAAGATTATGCTGGAGAACCCAACTATTGAGATTGAGATATCTGCGCACTCAGATTGCCTGGGCTCAAAGGAAGGCAACATGGCAACCGCTGTAAAAAGAGCAAAGGCCGTGGTTGATTACTTGGTAAAGGGAGGCATCTCTGAAAATAGACTTACCCAAAATGCTTGGGGAGATACCCGGCCAGTAAATAGTTGTGATTGCTCGACACCTAATAATAAACTTTGCACAGAAGTCGAGTATCAAATGAATAGGAGAGTTGAATTCAAAATCTTAAAATTCTGATTCTTACCTATACTTCTTCATCGCCCTATCCATCTCCCGCTTCGTATCTTTCTCTTTTATGGATTCGCGTTTGTCAAACTTCTTCTTCCCCTTGCCAACTCCTATTTCAAGTTTAGCAAAGCCGCGCTCGCCAATAAATAACCGAAGGGGAATAACACTCAAACCTTTCTCGCGCATCTTTCCGTCAATTCTTTTCAACTCTTTCTTTTTCAGAAGCAGTTTACGAAGCGTCACCGGTTCGTGGTTGGCATAGCCGCCATGTGAGTACTCGGGAATGTTCATATTCCTGATAAACAATTCCCCATCGCGCATCACACAAAAAGCCTCACTGATACTACCGCCTCCGTTGCGAATCACTTTTATTTCGCTGCCGCGCAAAACAATTCCTGCCTCGTACCGCTCCAGGATTTCAAACTCAAATCCTGCTTTCTTATTCTGTATGTTAATCTTACCCGGGTCAATCATTTCTTAATCGCTTCAAATATCCCCTCAATCTTTTCTTTAGCCAAAATCTTCTGTCCGGTTCTTCCTTCTGCAATCAGCCGGCCTCCGGCTTTTGCGGTAAACGAACAGTTTATTTCATTTCCTTTCAGTTCATCAATTACGGCTTCAAACAAAACTTTCTCTCCCACAAATGCCGGTGAAATATGTTTCACATTCACAAACGTTCCTATTCCTTCCTCGTTTTCTTCTTTCATTTCCAAAGCATAAAGCCGCGTGCACCATTCCGCATCTCGCACCAGGGCAAAGGTTGAATAAACCTCATGCACGCTCCCGCTCTCGAACGAAGCGGTATCTTCATGCCTTACAGTTCTTTCAAACGTCTTTTTATCTCCTGTCTTGAAAACAATTTTCACCAGCGCTAAAGTGTAAAAATTTCGGTAGTGTCTCAGTTTGCAACAAAACACGAATGTCAGGCGAAGAATGCCATCCGGCCAAGCGTGATATCTGTTATAATTGACAAAACCGGCTGTCATCCTGAATTTCGGCTCTGCAAAATGAAGGAACTTGTATTTTAAGGGTTGATTACAATAAAATTTCTGTTTCTAAACCTTAGTAGAAACAACACTCCCGCCCACTGTTAACCTTATTATCTTCTATGCTTTCTATGTTCCTGTGTGGTAGTTTTTAAGGTTCCTATTAATCCCTTTCCCCATTACGTTTCACTTTCCTCTTTCTCCGTTTCGTTTTTCATTTCCCCCGCTTCAGATTTTTGCTTCATCCGGCACAAAATTTTCTCTACCTTTCTCCGTCCTTCATCTAAATCATAATCATGTCACAAGCCGCAACAGCACCGGGGCCTCGAATAAACGTTCTGCTGAATCCTACCCGAAATTTCCGTACAAGAACTCATGAATACGTTCTCAGCCTCGAAAAAAAATATGGCGAAATCTCTAAAATAAAGTTCGGCCCTTTCACGGTTATCTATCTCGCCAACCCCGATTATATCGAGCACGTTTTGCTCGACCGAGACACTTATATTAAAGTTCAGGAAGGCGGAATGCTGCGCCTTCTGCTGGGCAACGGTTTGCTCACCAGCGAAGGCGATTTCTGGCTTAAGCAGCGCAGACTAATTCAACCGGTGTTTCACAAACAGCGCCTCGAGCGCTTCGTTCAAAAAATTTCCGAATCAACCGATGAAATGCTCACCGCTTGGGAGAACAAGCAAAGCGAAACCCTGGATGCCTACAACGAAATGAACCGCGTTACCCTCGACATTGTCGGCAAAACACTTTTCAGCACCAACGTAAAAAGCGAATTCGACAAGGTGAACACCGCACTCACAAAAATCATGACTGCCATCCGTAACCGTTCGCGCTTCATGCGCTTCCCGCTTTGGTTTCCGCTGCCTTCGCATTTGCGTATTGAACACAATCGCAAAGTGCTTGACGAAACTATCCGCGAAATAATAGACCACCGCAGAAACACCACCGGAACTTTTGACGACCTCCTCACCATGCTCATGGAAGTGGAAGATGCCGACACCCGCGAACGAATGACCGACAAGCAGCTTCGCGATGAAGTGCTCACAATCTTCGTTGCCGGTCACGAAACTACTGCCAATGCCATGTCATTTACACTTTACCTTCTGGCAAAACATCCGGAAGTAAAAGCCAAATTGCAAAAAGAACTCTCAGAAATAATCGGCACCGGTGAACTGACTTTTGAAAAACTTAACCGGCTCGAGTACACCACTATGGTTATTAAAGAATCCATGCGTCTTTATCCTCCTGCCTGGATGATTCCCCGCGAAGCTGCTAAGGACGATGTCATTGGCGGCTACCAGGTCAAAAAAGGCGACAAGGTTCTCGTTTCTCCTTACGCCATGCAGCGCAGTCCCCGTTTTTGGAATGCTCCCGATGAATTTATTCCCGAACGTTTCACTGCCGAAAACATAAAGAACACGCCCCGCTATGCTTACTTCCCGTTCGGAGGCGGACAGCGCTTATGCGTGGGCAATAACTTTGCTATGATGGAAATGCAAATCATTCTCGCTAAAGTTTGCCAGCGTTTTGATTTTGTGCTTCCCGAAAACTTTGAGCTGGAATTGCTGCCTCTCATTACATTAAGACCGAAAGAAGGAGTGCCGTTGAAGTTGGCGAAGAGGTAAAAACTATTTAAGGAATTTCGTTCTCTTTCTTATTTCGTAAATCATCCACTGCGGTGTTAGCAAAGCGAAGAAGAGCATGGCTTTTGTCATCAATCCCGGTACCACTACAGCTTTATTCTTAAACAAACCTTCAACTCCCAGTCGCGCCACTTGCTCCGCGCTCATCATAATGCCGAGTTTTTCCCCCAGCTCCACATTAATCACATTCGGGTCGTAAAGGTTGGTAGCGGTTGCACCCGGACAAAGACACGTGACATGAACCCCGTAAAACTTCAATTCAGTTCTCAAACTTCTTGTAAAACTTTTGATGTAAGATTTAGTAGCTCCGTAATATCCTATTCCGGGAAAATCTTTATAAGCAGAAATAGATGAGTTATTAAGAATAAAACCTTTGCCTCTTTTCCGCATTTCACTTCCGAATAAAGAACAAAGCAGAGAAGAGGTCATGACATGCAAATGAATTTTCGATTTTGCTCTTTCTATGTCCGCATCTGTTATTTGCCCGAAAAAGAAAAACCCTGCATTGTTCACCAGTACTTCAACCTCGAAATTTTTATCCCGGCAAAAATCAAATACCTCCTGTGCTGCTTCACTTCGAGCCAGGTTAATCGGAAGAATTTCAACAGTGGTTTTGTATGCAGCAGAAAGCTCCTGCCTGAGTTGACTCAGTTTCTCTTCTTCATTGCTTACCAGCAATAACACATAACCTCGTTTCGCCAACAGCCTTGCTATTTCAAGCCCTATGCCTGAAGAGCCTCCGGTAACCAAAGCAAATTTTTCAGGCATGGTTTAATGCAGCAACTTTTTGTTTTAACTCTTCCGGCATATTCTCTTCATGTAGCTGACAACTCATTTGTTCGCTATACATTTTTGCCACACAATAATTGCAAATGGTGCAAGCCGACTTTTGAATCACCTCATTTCTCAGCTCATTTACAAAATTCGGATTCTCGATAAGCGCCCGCGCAATAGCGATAAACTGAAATCCTTCATGCATTGCTTTTTCAATAGTCGCCATGCTGTTCATTCCGCCCACTAACACCACCGGAATTTTCATTTCGTTCTGAATGCGTCTCGCATCTTCCATAAAGAAACCTTCTGAAAAAGGAACGGAAGGAATAAGTTTCTCTCCCACCAGCTTCACAAAAAACTTTTTCCAGGCTTCGCTAATGAAATACGCCATAATATCCACCGGTATTTTTCCGCGCATCACATACATCGGAGCGCGGCTCACAAAACCTCCGCTCACCACCACGGCATCGGCACCGCATTGTTCAATTGCTTTTGCGGTAAGTACGCCCTCCTCTTTGGTAATTCCGTTTTCAAAACCATCCCAGCTATTCATTTTTACCAGCAGGGCCATATTTGCCGGCATTACTTCCTTCACTTCATTTAAGATTTCAACCATAAAACGTTTACGGTTTTCAAAACTGCCCCCGTACTTATCATTACGCTTATTGGTATAAGGCGAAAGAAACTGGCTAATCAGGTAACCGTGCCCCGCATGTACTTCCACAGCATCGAAACCACTTTCAGCAGCAAAACGCACAGCGTTTTTGAAATCATTTTTTACTTCTTCAATATCATCCTCCTTCATACTTCTCGGAAAAGTAGGACCGTACCAGTTTATTCCTCCTGAAGGCGCAATAACATCACCGCTTATTTTCTTATTAGCCATGTTGCCGCAATGGCCAATCTGAACAGAAGCAGCAGCACCTTCGCGATGCAAGGCTTCGGTCAGCTTTCTTAAGCCACTTACAATTTCTTTTCGCAGCCATAATTGGTGCGGAAACGACAAGCCGCTTTTACTCACCGAAGCATACGCAACGGTGGTCATCCCTACTCCGCCTTTCGCAACCGAAGTATGGTAATCAATCAGCGCATCGGTAACCGTATGTCCTTCGCTCATTCCTTCAAATGCTGCGGCTCGGATAGAACGGTTGCGCAACTGAAGCGGGCCTAATTTGGCTTCACTGAAAAAAGTGGATTGATTCATGAAATGTAGTAAGAGCAAATTAAACAATAGAAACATTCACTCATCCCACAAAATCCATGGCTTTTGAGCAAAAACCACGAAAAATGCCTCAAATCACCAAATTCATGGTATCGCAAACGGGAGGGATGGAATCGCGAACGCGAAGGATGGAATCGCAAACAGGAGGGATGGAATCGCGAACCCCACCCCGTTTAATACGAATTGCAGTCCCGGGAATGCAAACTCAATTCTTTGCATCTAAAGTCAGTCAGGCATAACAATTCCTCTTTCATTTTATGTAACTTCGCGCGTTTCACGAATGGCTACTAAGAAATCAGCAGAAAATATTTTGGAAGAAGCATCAACCGGTCAAAACTTTCCCGAAAATGGTCACCATGATGGCGTACTTGAGCCCGAAGCTATCGAGGTTTTCGGTGCCCGCGTTCATAATCTTAAAAACATTGATGTTTCAATCCCCCGCAACCGGTTTGTCGTCATTACCGGCATCTCCGGCAGCGGCAAAAGCTCCCTCGCTTTCGATACTATATATAATGAAGGCCAGAGGCGATACCTCGATTCGTTCTCTGCTTATGCCAGACAGTTTATTGGTGGTGGCGAGCGCCCCGATGTAGATAAAATTACAGGTCTCAGCCCGGTAATTGCTATCGAACAAAAGTCCGTGAACAAAAATCCCCGCTCAACAGTAGGAACCGTTACAGAGATTTACGATTTCCTGCGCCTTCTTTTCGCTCGCGCTGGCGAAGCTTATTCGTACGTTACGGGCAAAAAGATGGTGAAATTCACCGATGAACAAATTATTGATAATCTTCTCTCCAACCATAAGGATAAAAAGATGGTGATTCTTGCACCTGTGGTCCGCGGAAGAAAAGGACACTACCGCGAATTGTTTGCGCAAGTACTCAAGCTCGGCTATCTGAAAATCCGGGTTGACGGAGAAATCATTGATGTAAAACCCAAAATGCAGGTTGACCGCTATGTGGTTCACGATATCGAATTGATTATTGACAGGCTCAAAGTAGAACCCAGCGACCGCGAAAGAATTCGCAATTCTGTGGGCTTGGCCATGAAGCAAGGCAAAGGATTGATGATGTTGCTCGACATGGATACAAACGAAGTATTCATGTTCAGCCGCCACCTCATGTGTGTTGACTCCGGCATTTCATATGAGGAGCCTTCCCCCAATACATTTTCATTCAACTCGCCCTATGGCGCATGTAATACTTGCAATGGCTTAGGGGTAACTTACGAAGTAAACCGCAAGGTGATTGTCCCCGATGAAAAAGTTTCCATCAACCGCGGTGGAATTCTTCCTATCGGTGAACAGCGTGACAACTTTATTTTCCGCGAGCTGAATGAAATTACCAAACGATACAAATTCAGCCTCAACGACCCCATTTCAAAAATTCCTAATGAAGCACTCAATTTTATCCTCTACGGCTCACCCGATGAATCAAACTGGCTCGATGAAGAAGATATTTTTATTGACGATTTTGATGAGCGCTGGTACACTTTAAGCAAAGGCGGTTTAGTTGGTTTGCTGAAAAGATGTTTTCGCTTCACCACTTCCGAAGGAATCAGGAATTGGGCGCAGGACTTCATGGAAGAAAACTCCTGCCCTACCTGCAGCGGAACACGCTTAAAGAAAGAAAGTCTTTGGTTTAAGATAGATGACAAAAACATCGGTGAACTTTCTAAACTCGATTTAAGCGACTTGCAAAAATGGTTTGAAGGACTGGAAGACCGGTTGAGCAATCGCCAACGCACAATCGCCAAAGAATTGCTCAAAGAAATCCGCGCGCGCATTACTTTCATTCTTGATGTAGGGCTTGATTATCTGGCTCTTGACAGGCCTTCAAAAAGTTTGAGCGGAGGTGAAAGCCAGCGCATTCGCCTCGCCACTCAAATCGGTTCACAACTTTCAGGCATCACTTATATTCTTGATGAACCGAGTATCGGCTTGCATCAGCGCGATAACCGGAAATTAATTACAGCTCTCAAGCAGCTTGCGGCAAATCCAAACACCGTTCTTGTTGTTGAACATGACAAGGAAATCATGCTCGAAAGCGATTACATCATTGACATTGGCCCGCGTGCCGGTGAACATGGCGGAAGAATTGTCGCGCAGGGATCTCCCGCGGAATTTTTGAAACAAGGTAGCACCACAGCAAAATTTCTCTCTAGCGAAATGAAGATTGAAATTCCCAAACACCGCAGGCAAGGCAACGGGAGTTATCTTGCCCTGAAAGGAGCTGAAGGAAATAATCTTAAAAATGTTGATGTGGTTTTCCCACTCGGTACATTTATCTGCGTTACAGGTGTTTCAGGTAGTGGAAAAAGCTCGCTGATTAATGAAACTCTTTACCCGCTGCTGCATAATTACGTTTACAACGGCAAATACAAACCACTGAAACACGGCTCAATTGAAGGCTTGAAGCATATTGATAAAGTAATTGAAATTGACCAATCTCCAATCGGCAGAACTCCTCGCAGCAATCCGGTTACATACATCAAAGTATTTGATGAAATCAGAAAGTTGTATGCGCAGTTACCTGAAGCAAAAATCCGGGGATATGCGGCCGGGAGATTTTCATTCAATGTAAAAGGAGGCCGTTGCGAAGAGTGCGGAGGCGGAGGAATGAGAATCATTGAAATGAATTTTCTGCCTGACGTAGAAGTTCAGTGCGAAAAATGCCTGGGCAAACGTTACAACCGAGAAACACTTGAAGTTCGCTACAAAGGGAAATCAATCAGCGATGTATTGAACATGACCGTGGAAGACTCACTCGAATTCTTCGAAAGCATTCCCTCTATTTATCCGAAGATGAAGACATTGAACGATGTGGGGCTGGGTTACCTGCGCCTCGGACAATCATCCACAACCCTTTCGGGTGGCGAAGCCCAGCGTGTAAAGCTTTCAGCCGAGCTTTCGAAAAAAGATACCGGCAAAACATTTTACATTCTTGATGAACCAACCACCGGTCTCCATTTCGAAGATATCAGTGTGCTGCTCGGTGTACTTAACCGTTTAGTAGAGAAAGGGAACACGGTTCTCGTCATTGAGCACAATCTTGATGTGATAAAAGTAGCCGACCACATTATTGATATTGGCCCTGAAGGTGGAATTCGCGGGGGAGAAATAATTACCACCGGTACGCCTGAAGAGGTCTCACAGAGCGAGAAAAGTTATACCGCTAAGTATTTGAGAGAAGAGTTAAGCAGTTAAATCCTGAGTTAATTCAGGATATAGGCTAGATAGAGGATAAGAAGAATTGCCCCTGTAGCAAAAATATAATTGAGATAAGGACTATAGTTGTTATTCTCCACTCGCTTTGCATGAAGCCAGGTAGCTAGTAATCTGCCAGCTCCTTGTCCGGCAAAAAGAAGCTCCGGTAGTCCCGTCACCTTGGCAATAAGAGCCGTTAGCACAAACAAGGTACTTTCCACTAAACCCAGAGTTGCAAGATGAGCCACGTAATCAACTTTGTTTTCGAAAGTTTTATTGAACAATAAGTTACCTGTCATCAGCACCAGGAAATAGAGAAATACCACAAAGAACATCATAAACACATCCTCAACTCCGGAAATAACAGAGAACAGGTAAATACCAACACCCGTATAACTTATCCCCAATATGATTAGGGCAAGCCTCCATCGTAAGTTAAAATCAGTTGTTGAATTTAGGCCAACACCACCATAAAATGTTCCCTTGATAATTCTGTTGTTATACTCGAAGAAATTTTGAAAGAGATTTTTGGATTTTATTGCGTTCATAACGTAATTTTATTTACTGACTAATTTCATCATCGTTTCAAAAAACCATCCTTTGTTTTCTGTAATCAGTTTATCCGAAATTTTATCCATTGATCCCGCATAGCCGTCAATTTCATCTAGCATTTTGATAAAAGCCCGGTATTCGTTTTTCTTCTGTTCCTTATCATCAATCACACGAAGGTCACGTAAGGCTGACCGCAAGGGTTCAATTTCGCGCTTCCGTCTTTCGCGTATAATTTTCACCGCCACTTTCCATATATCTTTCTCCCCGACAAAATATTCGATGCGCTCACCCATCTTTACTTTGCGCTCAGCCAGACCCCAGTCAATCAAAACGCGGATATTCATGTTTACATTCCCTCGGCTTACATCTAACTGCTCCATAATGTGATCCGTGGTAAGTGGCTCATCCGAAACAAGAAGTAGAGCATGAATTTGCGCCATCGTTCTGTTAATCCCCCAGTTGGTTCCAAGAGTGCCCCAAGTTTCTATAAACTTTTTTTTGGCCTCGTTCAGTTTCATGCTTATGAATTACAGTATAAAGGTAAACATACTTCCTGAATTTTCAAAATATTCTGAAAATTAAACTTCCTGAAAAGAAGAATCCTTTCATTTTAACCTATTCAATTTTAACGCTTGATTATATTTGCGCCCTTTTGTTAAAACCAGTAGATAAAATTATTAATCATGGCTTTACAGTGCGGCATAGTTGGACTCCCTAACGTAGGTAAATCCACTCTTTTTAATGCGCTTTCATCAGCAAAAGCGCAAGCTGCAAATTTCCCCTTTTGCACGATTGATCCCAATGTCGGTGTAGTTACAGTACCGGATTCGCGCTTGAATAAACTGGAAGAGTTGGTAAAGCCCCAGCGAGTGGTGCCTACCACCATTGAGTTTGTTGATATTGCTGGTTTAGTGAAAGGCGCAAGTAAGGGTGAAGGGCTAGGTAACCAGTTTTTAGGAAACATAAGAATGGTCGATGCCATTATTCACGTTGTCCGTTGCTTTGATAATGACAATATCATCCATGTGGACGGCAGTGTTAACCCGATTCGTGACAAAGAAATTATTGATACTGAATTACAGCTTAAGGATCTGGAAAGCGTAGACAAAAAACTGGAGAAGTATAAAAAGATGTCAAAGACAGGCGACAAAGAATCTTTACGAGGTGCCGAGATTCTGGAACTGTATAAAAAGCATCTTGAAAGCGGGCAATCCGCCAGAACCCTATCAGTACATGGTGAGGATAAACGCTTTGTAGAAGACCTTCAATTGCTTACCGGTAAGCCGGTTATCTATTGTTGTAACGTTGAAGAAGCCAGTGTAGTAGACGGGAATAAATATGTAGAAGACATCAGAAAAGCTGTTGATGGAGAAAATGCCGAAGTGGTGATCATCAGTGCAGCGATTGAGTCGGAGATAGCAGTACTTGATAATTATGCTGACCGCGATGCTTTTCTGGAAGACCTAGGTCTGAAAGAATCAGGCTTGAACCGACTGATTCGTGCAGCTTATCATCTGCTTAGCCTGCAAACATATTTTACAGCAGGTGAGAAAGAGGTTCGTGCCTGGACTATTCATAAAGGTGATAAAGCGCCACAAGCTGCCGGGGTTATTCACTCTGATTTTGAAAAAGGCTTCATCCGCGCGCAGGTGATGAGCTACAATGATTTTGTTCATTACAAAAGTGAAGCAGCTTGCCGTGATGCAGGTAAACTTCGAAGTGAAGGGAAAGAATATATTGTAGAGGACGGAGACATCATTCACTTTCTGTTTAATGTATAGCTTTAAATAAAAAATCCAATTCTGAAGTCAGAATTGGATTTTTTATTTAAAGGAACTTCAATTAGTTTTTAGGTGCTGCACCTGTATTCGCTGCTTTCTGCTTATTCTTATTTTCCAGCGCTGTTTTTTGTTCGACTGTAAGCACAGAGGCAAAAGAGGAATTTCTCTTATTCGTAATTTCACTCATTTCTTTCGCATAAACTTTTGAATCCATACCGGCTTTTTTTGCTTCTAACGCATCAAGTGCTTTGTAATAATCAATATAGATCTTATTGATTTTTGTGGTTTGGTCGCCAGTAAGGCTGGCGGTGGTATTCATTTTTGCTACCGAAGCTTTTGCTCTTTCTTCAGCGCTTTGAGGTTTAGCAGCTGTGTTTTGAGCATTAATAAACCCGATAACGGATACCAGAATCGCTAAGATTAAAAAGATTTTTTTCATGTTTTTTATTTTTGACCAAAAGTAAACAATTTTTCCCTTTTATAGTGATTATTACTTTTTTTTATTAACAAGCGTTATGAAATTTGAAATAAAAGTTTTCAGTTTTAACTCAGCTGAATACCGGCAATCTTTGGAATTGAGATACCGGATTCTTCGCAAGCCGCTTAACCTTCAGTTTACTGAAGCGGAGTTAAAGAAAGACGAAACTGATACTCATATTGGCTTGTTTTCAGGTGATACAATCATAGCTTGTCTTATTCTTTCAAAACATAAAGATGAAAAAATGAAGATGAGGCAGGTTGCGGTTGACAAAATACATCAGGGCAAAGGTTTAGGAAAGAAATTATCCTTAGCAGCTGAAGAATATGCGAAAGAAATAGGATTTAAAATAATGTTTTGTCATGCCCGAGAAGTGGCAGTTCCTTTCTATCAGAAACTAGGCTACCGGGTTGTTGGGGAACGGTTTACCGAAGTCAACATTCCGCATTTTGCAATGGAAAAGCAACTGCGACAGACCGCGAATCGGATATATTTGCCGATTATGAAGTTTCAGTTTGTGTTTATTTTTGCTATTGTTTTCGGGGGGGCGGTTTTATCCGTTTCACTTTTATCATGTAAGTCATGTAAGAAAGAAAAACCTGTAGAGGCGGTAACTGCAGATTCCGGCACAACCTCCGTTATCATTCCTCCAAACATGCTTAATATTTCTCATGCCGATACTTCGATTGTTCCCTTATTAACAAAAGTACTTGAAGATGCTTTTGATGCCAGTAATAAAAAAGATTACACCCGATTGGGTTCAGCTATTGTTTACCGAGGCCCTGACTCAACAAAACAAGGATATGGAGTATTTAATGCCAAAAATAAATTCGACAAAACGGTTGTGAAGATAACTGCCGATGTTTTTAATAAATGGAATAAAGGCGTTGAATCGAAAGAGTACCCGCGTGCTTTTGAACTTCCCCAACCAGATGGAAGAACTATGCCGGTGCTTGAGGTAATTTTTATTTCTCCAAAAAATATCAATCGAAAATTTTTTGGATTTCTGTTGATTGGAGAAGAGTGGAAGATTGCTGACGTTACTTCGAACCTGTAACCGGTGAGCAGGTAAAAATAAACGACTGGTCATGTTCACTAGAAGATTCAAAACGTAATTTGTCTTTTTTCAATTCGTGAATTTTCGACTCTATAGTTCCCTGCTCATTTACGGTAAAAAGAACCTTCTTGTCTTTACTGAACCACCACTTCCCCTTTACGGTTTCTTCGCTGGTAGTTACCCGATAAACACTGTCGGCCAAAAACTCAAACCGTATATCGTTTTTAAGGTTTCGCGTCAGTATCATTTTCTGCTCGGGTGTCATGGTGTTAAGCGAATCAAGAAAAACAACATCGTCAATTTTCCAGGACTGCATCAGTGCTTTTTTAGGCGAAACACAAGCTGTTAAAACGAGCAACCATAAAGGAATGGATATTTTCGGATTCATAAATTACAGGTGAATTACTTCGCCAAAAGCGGCTGCGGTGGCTTCCATAATTGCTTCGCTCATGGTAGGATGTGGGTGAACAGATTTAATTATCTCATGACAGGTGGTTTCCAGTTTTCTGGCAGTGACCGCCTCGGCAATCAACTCCGTTACATTTATGCCAAGCATGTGGCATCCGAGCCACTCGCCATATTTGGTATCAAAAATCACTTTTACAAAACCTTCTTTGGCGCCTGCTGCGCTGGCCTTGCCAGATGCGCTGAAAGGAAACCTGCCTATCTTGAGTTGGTAGCCTTTTGCTTTCGCTTCCTCCTCGGTTAAGCCTACGCTTGCAACTTCTGGAATGCAGTATGTGCAACTCGGAATATTTCCGTAATCAATGGGCTGCGGGTTTTTACCTGCAATTTTCTCCACACAAGTAATTCCTTCAGCTGAGGCGAGATGCGCTAGTGCCGGTCCTTTTACAATATCGCCAATAGCATAAACACCAGGCACACTAGTTTTGTAAAATTCATCGGTAATTATAATTCCTTTTTCAGTTTTTACTCCCGTTTCTTCCAAACCAATACCTTCAATATTCGGAGTAATACCCACTGCGGAAAGAACAACATCACATTCTACCTTATCTGTCTTTCCGTCCTTCGATTTGATGGTTACCACACATTTATTACTGGTGGTATCCACCTTCTCAACTGAGGTTGAAGTGTGAATGTTGATTCCTTTTTTCCTGAAAATCTTTTCTGCCTCTTTTGAAATGTCTTTGTCTTCGCGCGGAAGAATGTTATCAAGAAACTCCACCACAATTACTTTGGTACCGAGGGCGGAGTAGAAATAAGCGAACTCCATGCCTATAGCTCCCGCCCCCATTACCAGTATGCTTTTCGGTTGAAAAGAGAGGTTCATGGCTTCGCGATAGCCTATAATTTTCTTGCTGTCTTGTTTTACGTTCGGCAGTTCTTTGCTACGGGCACCGGTGGCAAGGATGATATGTTTTGCGTGGTATTCCGTCACTTTTCCTGCCACATCTTTCACCTCAACCTTACCTCCTTTCTTCAACTTTCCGGTTCCGGTTATTACATCAATCTTATTCTTCTTCATTAGAAACTGAACCCCTTTGCTCATTCCTTCAGCCACTGAGCGGCTACGCTTAATAACACCAGCAAAGTCAGCTTTGGCTGACGACACGGTAATTCCATAATCAGACGCATGATTGAGATATTCGAAAACCTGTGCGCTTTTGAGCAGCGCCTTGGTTGGGATACAGCCCCAGTTGAGACAAATGCCTCCGAGACTGTCGCGCTCAATAATAGCAGTTTTTAAACCCAGCTGCGATGCACGGATAGCAGCCACATAACCGCCCGGTCCGCTGCCAATAACTATGAGGTCGTAGTTCATTTGGGAATAATTGATATGAGGGTGCAAATAAACAGAAACGGAGTAAAAGTGAAAACTTTATCGGGTTGAAGAACTTGGGGAGTGGGGGTCAAGAGAAATAATCCTCCAGATGCAGCATGATATGCTCCGGTTCAGCCATTCTGCCATCACCCACAAGACCACTGGCAAGTTCGCCATGCTCAACTGGTATTAGGATATTGCCGTAGCTGTGAAGCAAATCAATATTCTGTTTTATGGCTTTGTGTTTCCACATATCCAAATCCATGGCGGGAGCATAAAACACAGGGCACTTGGCAGAAAGATAAGTGGCAAGCAGCATATTATCACACATACCGGTGGCCATCTTGGCAATGGTATTTGCAGAAACAGGGGCTATCACCATGGCATCAGCCCAAAGACCGAGTTCCACATGGCTGTTCCATGTTTCTGTTGAGTCTGTAAAACCGGTAATTACCGGGTTGCGGCTGAGGGTTGATAAAGTGAGCGGGGTAATAAACTGCAAAGCCGAGGAAGTAAGTATTACTTTTACTTCTGCCCCGGCCTTGATAAGGTTACGGACAAGAATTGCCGATTTGTAAGCTGCTATTGAGCCGCAGACTCCGAGAATAATCTTCTTGCGGTTCACGTGGCTCATGATGCTTTTTTTAGTTCGCAGCAGGCTCTTCTATTTCGCGGACAATAAGTTCATCATTCAAGAACTCCTTTGTAGCGAGAATAGTAGGGTGCGGTAGCTTTTCGTAGAACTTTGAAATTTCGATTTGCTCGCGGTTTTCGTGAATCTCTTCGAGGTTATCGGTATGCGAAGCAAAATCTTCGAGTTTGGAATGAAGTTCTTCCTTAATTTCTTTCGAAATCTGGTTCGCCCTGCGCGAAATTACGTAAATGGCTTTGTAGGAATTCCCTGCCTGTTCAGCCATGCCTTGCAGGTTTTGTGTTTCAATAAGCGGGCTTATCTGAGTCATTTTTATTTTTCGTACTTTATCCATTGGATTGTAGTTTTTCTAAAAGTTTACTTGCGTTTTTGTAAATTCCTTCTGCTTTAGCTTTATAACTGCTTTTCGGAAATTGGGCGACAAAGGTAAAATAAGTTTTCACAGTTTGTTGCAAGTAGGGAAGTTTCTCCCTGCCCTGATACCAACTGCTGGCTTCGTACCAGTCGCGGACAATCGTGAAATATGCCCGCTCTTTCATTTGCTGCAGGGCTTCGAGTTGACTAACATCGGTGACTTTTGGCTGCTGAACCTCTAATTCTGCAAAAAAGCGCTTAAAATATTCCTCGCGGTTTTCGATTGATGCTTTTGCAGCGACCTCGTAGGCTTCTTTAGCCACATAGTATGGTAAATATTTTTCGAGGCTTTCGAGCTGTTCGGCAGCGTTTTTGTTAAGCCTGGCTGCTTCCGCGGCAAATCTGTTTCCTTGGTGGAAGTGCTGGTTAAATTCCTCGTAGGTTTTGACGGTTTGTTTTAGCCATGGGAGTTTTTCCCTGCTTTTTTTTTCTTCGCTTATCAGAAAATTACTTCTGACAATGAGGAAATAGGCCTTTTCGTTCATGCGGTCAAGGCGGTCTAACTGCTTTTTGTCGGTGATGTATGGTTTTTGAGCGGTCAGTTCATTAAAGAACTGGCGGAAATATTTTTCGCGCTCTTCAAAAGGAGCGACTTCGGCCCACTCAAATGCACCCCAGGCAGCGAGGTAATGGGAAAGCTGCTCGTAGCCTGCGGCTTCAGCAATGTATTTGCTTCCACTGAATTTGTATTTGAACTCGTGGTAGCTTTTAATGACATTGTTAAACCGCTCCACCTTGCGCTGTGCCACCGAGTTTTGGGCATATCGGAATCGTGCTTTGACAATCATGAAAGTTACTTTTTCACTTTCGTCAATATCGGGGAAATCGCGCAAAATATTTTCATAAGAAGTAGCTGCTGCCTTAAAGTTTGAGGTTTTGTAATAGAGGTCGGCAGCGTTGAGGGCTTTCTTTTCCAGTTTCTTTCGCAGTTTGGCTACGGCTTCATTGCATTCCTTTATATACTTACCATCGGGGTACATATTTACGAACAACTCGTATGCATCCAAAGCCTGATAGGTGTAGGTTTGGTCGAGGTCGGGCTTAGGGGAGAGCATCTGGTAGCTTTTGGCGTGCATGAACAAACATTCCTCGGCATAAATGCTGTTGGGGTATTGGTCGTAAAAGTATTTGAAGTGGTAGCCGGAAATCATATAGTCGCCCTGCTTGTAATTTGCCATACAATACATATAGTATAACTCCTCGACCGATTCGCGGCCTTTCATCAAGCCGATGAGTTCTTCCATAACCGGAATGCATTTGAAGTATTCCTTTTTGTTGTACCAGTAAATGGCTTTTGCTTTTTTGTAACTGAGGTCGTTTGAGCGGAGGACTTTTTCGGGAGTTTCGCAGGAGGAGATAAGGAGGAACAGCAAAACCGCAAAACTCCAGAACAGTTTGCTAAATACAGAACAGACAGGATTGAGAGGTGATTTGATGTTCATGAAAGGCGGGCAAAGATAGATTTTTTGATGGCTCACAGAAATGAGTATTGTAAACGCAGAAATGAGAAATTATTGGTTTGAAAGGGCCTGCATAGGTAACTATCTAATGGAATTATAAGGGGTATTTGTATTGACGTACTCCGCAATTTAGCTTAATTTACAACTTAATATTTAGCATGAAAAAATTTTTGCCCGGGCTGATTGCTTTTACGGTTTTGCCTTTGAACATGCTGTTTGCCCAAACACAGAATGTGGGTATTGGCACAACCACGCCCGACCGCTCGGCTCTGCTGGAATTGCAATCCAACAGCAAGGGGGTGCTTGTTCCGCGGTTAACTACCGCGCAAAGGCTGGCTATTATCAATCCTGCGAATGCACTTTTAGTTTATGATACGACAGCCGGTTGTTTCTTTTTTTACAACGGCACTCAGTGGGTGTCGCTTTGCAGCGGAACGGGGACACCGGGAGCTACGGGCCCTACCGGTGCTGCGGGAACGGACGGAATAAACGGCCCGGGTTATTTAGCCACTTCAACCACTGCCAATACCATAGGGTTAGGCAGTAAAACTTTTATCACTCAGCCGGGCTTAGCCTATCTGCCCAATGACCGGGCGAGGATTTCCAATTCTGCGAACAACTATATTGAAGGAGTGATTACCGCTTATTCCGCTCCATCACTCACGATAAACGCTGACCGGTTTGTTGGGGGCGGAACTTTTTCTGCCTGGAACATCGGTATTGCCGGAGATGTAGGAGCTACCGGCCCACAGGGCAGTGCCGGTGCAACCGGAGTTCAGGGACCACAAGGCGCGACAGGCGCTGCGGGGGTACAAGGGATACAAGGCATTCCGGGGAATACAGGCGCGCAGGGCATACAGGGTAATACCGGGGCAACAGGCCCGGCAGGTGTACAAGGAATTCAGGGAGCAACCGGTGACACGGGCGCGCAAGGTATTCAAGGTAATACCGGAGCGACAGGAGCTGCCGGCCCGCAGGGAATTCAGGGAGTTACCGGTGATACAGGCGCGCAAGGTATTCAGGGGAATACCGGGGCAACAGGCGCTACCGGCCCGCAGGGAATTCAGGGAGTTACCGGTGATACAGGCGCAACCGGTGCTCAGGGGATTCAGGGCAATACAGGTGCAACTGGCGCTACCGGTGCCCAAGGTATACAGGGAATTACGGGAGCTACAGGTGCGGCAGGCACTAACGGCTCGCAAGGCCCAACCGGCCCCACCGGAGCTACATCCGTTTTGAATCCTTCGAGCGTTTCTTTGGCTGCGGCTCATACGGTTACCACAACAACTTATGTAGATGTGCCGGGGATGTCGCTTTCTTTTAATGCTACAAGTGCGCGTGCAGTTGTGTTGTTCACGGCATCGGGCTATGGCTTTACCAATTCGATGTCGTATGTGCGTTTCCGAATTTATGATGTAACCGGTGCAACAGTCATAGGAACCACGCAGGAAAAAATCCAGAATTATGATGACATTACCGGAACGGTGACCACCTGGAGCTGCTCTTATTCCACCATGCTCACCGGGTTGGTTACCGGCAATAACTACACGATTAAGGTGCAGGCATTGAGAAACGGGATATTCGGCACTTACAACGCGGTGATTGACCCTGCCATTGACGGGCACCACATGACTCTTTCTGTTTTGAAATAGCTTCTTCCCAAACTTTGTTCGGCAAATAATGATTTCCTTTACCGGAAATTTAGTGCATGAACTCCCAAATTGAATCGCTTTTCAGCCGGATAGAAACGGAAAGAAAAAACCTGTTCACGAACCTCCGGCAATATTCCGATGAAACCATCAACAAAAAACCTTCGCCCGAAGCGTGGAGCGTAAGCGAGGTGATAAACCACCTGATGGCTTCGGAGAGCGCTTCGCTGAAATATTTGCAGAAGAAAACGCTGGATACATCGAAAGCAGATAAGACGGGCATTAAAAATGCCTGGAAGTTGCTGATTCTGAAAATTGCTTTTGTTATTCCGGCAAAATTCAAGGCACCGGAGGTGGTAAAACCGGAAAGCCGGTTTGAATCATTAGCTGATTCGGAAAAAAAGTGGAACGAAATCAGAAGCGGTATTTATACTTTGCTGATCGGATTGAAGGAAGAAGATTACGAGAAGGAGATATGGAAGCACGCCTTAGGCGGCAAAATGAATATTTACCAGATGCTCGACTTCTTTAATTTTCATTTCGGGCGCCACTGGAAACAGATTGAAAGAACATTGGAAGCGGTAGCCCGATAGTCGTTTTTTTTTAGCACATTTGTCGTCCTAAAATTTTTGTATGAAGAGTTTTGATACTTTGGTTGAGGCCATCAATGATTTGAAAGAGCGGGGTTTTACCCACGACTTTAACCTGCAGGAAGAAGTTATTGAATGTTCTCACTCCGGCAAGCGCCTTTCACCCCGCGAATTCGAGATAACCGAAACTTACCGGTTTGAAGGCGAAAGTGACCCGGGCGATGAAATGATTCTTTACGCCATTGAATCAAAAGACGGGTCAAAAGGAACACTGGTGAACGCCTTTGGCGCTTATGCCGACTCCATTTCGGCCGACCTGATTGCCAAACTCAGCATTCACCACTAATTGTTTGACGCCAGTTAAACAATGACCCCCCCGCTTAGCAAGTACCCCCTTCCCGTCCGGCTGACATTGATGTTCAGCATGTGCCTTTTTAATTTAGGTGCAGTTTCCATAGTGGCTATGTATATTGCCGAAAAGATTTTCGGGATTGATAGCGTCAGCGAAGTTGTAAGCGGTGTATTTCATTCAAACACCGAACTTTACGCCTTTTTATTTGTCCAGGGTGTGGTTTCGCTGGGATGGTTTGCGCTTACAGCGGTTATGTTTTCAGCTTTGGAAGCAGGCGAAGTGGTCCGCCACCTGAGGATAGATGTTTTCCCCCCGGTAAAATTTCTTGTGCTGACTGTTTTCGCCATTCTTGCCGTACAGTTTTTCATAGAATATTTGGTAGAGACGAATCAGAAAATTCCCCTTCCTTCTTTCCTCAGTTTTCTGGAAAAACTCCAGCAGCAATCCAAAACGGTAACCGATTCGGTAATGAAAATGAACACCCTTCCGCAGTTGCTTGCGGTAAGCTTGGTTATGGCGGTTGTTCCTGCCATAGCTGAAGAGTTCTTTTTCCGTGGGCTGGTTCTTGGCGATTTGCTGAAGGCGAAAGCCAATCCTGTATTTTCGATTGTATTCACCGGCTTTGCCTTTGCAGTGCTTCATCTGGAGTTCGATTATACCCTAGCCATCTGGGCTCTCGGAATTTTTCTCGGCTACCTTTATTATATCAGCGGAAGCCTGTGGCTGCCGGTGGCTGCTCATTTTGCCAATAATTTCCTGGCGGTGCAGTTCAAGTACCTTTACAACAAGGGCATAATTACCAATGATATTACCGAAGCCAAAACCCCGCTTTATATCACCCTTATTTCACTGGCGGTGTTTGCCCTGTGTATTTTTTTGTTTTATAAATGGCAGAATCGTGTTTCATTTGTTGAAGAAACCGAATACAACACCATAACTGAAAACACCTCCAATGAATAAATTCTTAGTGCGCTTAGTTTCGGGTTTAGCAGTAGGCATAGTAGCTATTGCCGCCATACTTTGGAATAAGTATTCGTTTTTTGCAGTGATGAGCGTAGCGCTCATCGGCTGCCTGAACGAGTACTTCAACATCACCGAACCTAGGCGTGAAAAATCAACTTCATTTTTTACTGGTAAATGGTTTGTGATTATCCTTTGCTTTATAGCTTACGCCAAGTCGTTTGTGCTGGCATCGCCACCGGAGTCGGGCTTGCCCCAAATGAAAAACCTGCTGCTGGCTTTATTCCAGGTTATGCTCCGCTTCCGCGATTCGGGGCTGGCGTTTACGGCTATTATTCCCATACTCATGTTTATCCTTTTCATTGCAGAGCTGTACTCCAAATCTGAAAAGCCTTTTGAAAACTTAGGCTGGAAAGCCATTGCAGTTTTCTGGATTGCTGCTCCTGTTATTCTCACCAACAACATTTATTTTCAAAAAGGCGGAGCGTTTGTGCTGGCTATGTTTATGATTATATGGGTTTACGATTCCTTTGCTTACATCTTAGGCTCGCTGTTGGGCAAGAAAAAGCTCTTTGAACGCATTTCGCCCCAAAAAACCTGGGGGGGCGCTGTTGGAGGGGCCGTGGTAACACTTGCAGCTTCTTATTTCATCCATAAAATTCCGCAATTGCAAATGTTTTCTTCTGTGGAGTGGGTCATTCTTGCTTTCGTTATCATTGTTACCGCTACGTATGGCGATTTGTTTGAGTCGCTTTTAAAGCGCGAGCTGGGCTTAAAAGATTCGGGCAGTTTTATGCCGGGGCATGGCGGGTTTCTGGACCGCCTCGACTCTTTCTTTTTAGTAGTTCCCTTTGTATTTGTTACCCTTTGGCTAATGGGGCAAATACAAAACCTGATGTTGGTTTTCGAATACTTGAACAGTTAGATGTTTGTTACAAGAATCCTTTCCGCCTATTATGCGTTTAAACATTTGGATAATTTTGTCATAACTTTGATTGCTGTTTTTAACAAAACATAAACCTCGATGAAGAAAAGAGTTCGGATTCATAAAGAAGGGCACAAAATTTTGTTGGTCTCTGGCGTTGTTCTTCTGCTTGCCACTTTTACGGCAGCCTTTATTTTTCAAAACATTATAGTTTATTACATTACTGCGGCTGTTTCCGTAGTTATACTGGTTGCTTTAGCTTATTTTTTCCGCCTGCCGCACCGCATGTTTATTACGGGTGATAACCAGATTATTGCCCCGGCTGACGGGCGAATAGTAGTAATTGAAGAAGTGGAAGAAAAAGAATACTTCAACGATAAGCGCATTCAGGTTTCCATTTTTATGAGCCCTGCGAATGTACATGTAAACCGCAACCCCATTAGCGGGGTGGTTACTTACCAAAAATACCACCCCGGCAAATATCTGGTGGCGTGGCATCCGAAATCATCGGAAAAAAACGAGCGCAATACGGTGGTAATTGAACATGAAGAATTAGACGTTGAAATTCTCGTTCGCCAGATTGCCGGAAAGCTGGCCCGCAAAATACGCTGGTACCTTAACGAAGGTGATGAGGCAGTACAGAATGCCGAACTGGGATTTATCAAATTCGGTTCGCGCGTTGACCTTTTTCTGCCACTGGGCACCAAAATAAATGTTGACCTGAAGCAAAAAGTAAAGGGCGGCATTACCGTTATAGGAACATTTTCTGAAGATTAATCTATGTTAAAAGCCAGGGCTCAAGAGCAGAGTACTAACTCACAATTAATATCGGAAGGAAGTGCCGAATCCACACCACCCAAAACAATTTACCTTGCTTAGCGCCATATTTGCATATTTGCCCCGCAGATATGGAAAACTTACACCAGCAAATTGAAGCGCTTGTTTTCAGCAGCGAAAGCGCTGTAACTATTGACGATATTATTGATGCCATCAGCAAAGTTTTCCCGGGTACCGTGCTCGATGAGCAGGTGGTTGAAGCTATACTCGGTGACCTGCGGCAGAAATTCCAGAGCGATGTTTATGCTTTTGAACTGCGTGTAATAGGAGGGGGCTACCAGTTTTTCACCAAGCCCGAATACCACAAAACGGTTTCAGCATTAATAGGCATGAGAGAGAAGAAACGCCTTTCCACCGCCACACTCGAAACGCTTTCTATTATTGCCTACCGCGGACCTATTACCAAAGTGGAGTGCGAAAAAATTCGCGGGGTAAATTGCGATTACTCGGTAGAGAAACTACTGGAAAAAGAACTGATTGAAATTGCCGGAAGGATTGAAGATGCACCAGGCAAACCTATTCTGTATAAAGTTACACCGGTGTTTCTTGATTATTTTGGCATTAATAGCACCAGCGAACTTCCGAAGCTGAAAGAGGTTATTGCAGAACATAATGAAAATGTGGTGGGTGAAGTTCCCGAGGTGGTTTCCGATACTCCTGACGGTAACAATGAATCAGACAACAATTAAATTTTAAATCTAAATATCAACTTTATGAGAAAAGCAATTTTCCTTTTCAGTTTTCTGCTTTTTGTAACTGTGTCTACGTTTTCACAAGCCGTTGGGCACCTGACCGTTTTCTCTGAAGATGGCGATAAGTTTTTCCTGATTCTGAATGGCGAAAAGCAGAACAATACGGCACAAACCAATATCCGGGTTGAAGATTTAACCCAGCCGCAGTACAGTACCAAAGTAATTTTCGAAGACCAGTCGCTAGGAGAAATTACCAAAACCCTTTACCTCGCTGACCCTAACGGAACTTTGATGGATGCCACCTACAAGGTGAAACGCGACAAGAACACGGGCAAACCGAAATTAGGCTCGCTGCCGTTTTCGTTTACTCCGGTGCGGCAGGGGTATGTAGCGCCATCTAATGTATATGTGGTTCATTCCGGTGTACCGGCCACCACAACTACTACAGTTGTAGCCCCCGCATCAACAGTAACTCAAACCACCACCACAACCACATCGAATAATACGGTTGGAGCAAATGTGAATGTTGGAGGTGTAAATATGAACGTAACCATTACGGACCCCGTACTTAGCGAAACCTCACACACAACCACTACTACTCATACCACCACAACAACACATACTCAACCAACCGAAGTTCAGCAGCAGGGATGCAACAATGCTTATGCGATGGCATCTGGTGATTTTTCAAGCGCGCTTTCCACCATTAAAAACCAGGGCTTTGATGAAACGCGGCTGAAAACCGCCAAACAAATTGCTACTAGCAATTGCCTGAACGTAAACCAGATTACCGAAATCTGTAAGGTGTTTGGTTTTGAAGAAACCAAGCTTGACTTCGCGAAGTTTGCATACGACCACTGCACCGAAAAGAAAAACTTTTTCAAGGTGAATAATGTTTTCGGTTTCAGCTCAAGCAGCGATGAGTTGAATGAATATATCCAGAGCCGATAGTTAAAATCAGTTTTGAAATAAAAAGTTATGTCCCCCTGAGCGGAGTCGAAGAGTGAAAGCTAAAGAGGTTTCGACTACGCTCAACCTGACATTCTTCTTTCTCCATTCATATGAAACGTTACAGGATTTTCTTTCTATCAACAGTGACATTCCTTTTTGTTTCCTGTTTTAGCCAACCCTCAAAACCCGTTTATCACCCCTGCTTTTTGATGGATAGCGTGGAGAAGAACCTTACTTTCATATTATCGCATCTGCCAAAAATTTTTGTTGACACCTTTGAGTGCCGCCAGGCCTTGCTCGAAAATATCGCTGCAGAGTACAACAAAACCAAAGACAAAAAATTCCTCGATGCGCTTACCCGTGTCCGGCAATTTCCGAATACTGAGGTAGAGGGTTTTTACCCTGATATCATTAAACGGCTGATTGAAAGTGATTTCAGCGGGTTTCTTAACCAGCTTTATACAGCGCAAGGCAAGTATCTTCTGCTCGAAAAGGAATTGATTGCCACCATGAACATGATTATTGGCGGAAAACTTTACAAGCAGCGTTGGCTCGACATGCTGAACCTGGAAATTGAAAAAGCCGTACAGGCAAAAAACAAAGCCAAAGAAGTTTACCTGCAAAAGCTGAAAACAAAAATTGAGGAGGAGAAATATTGAGTTAAAATATCCGATTTCCAAGTTTTTACTTCCCCGTATTTATTTCATTTTTAATTTGCATATCAAAATTTGCAGTTTTGGCGTTATAACTGAAACCAAATCCCGCACCAATGGAAACTGTACTCCTCATCCTTGAAATATTAAAATACACTTTGCCTGCTTTAATTGTTTTCCTGACTGCTTTTTTTCTTCTCTCGCGCTATATGCAAAAAGAAGCCACTCAAAAAGCAATAGAGTTAAGAATGAAGAGAGACAAAGAAATTATCATGCTGCGCCTGCAGGCGTACGAAAGGCTGGCTCTGTTCCTTGAGCGAATCAATTTCGCCAGTGTGATTTCGAGAGTGCGCACACCTGATATGCTTTCGAACGAGCTACAATATGCTATGGTGAAAAATATACGCGAAGAGTTTGAGCACAATCTTTCGCAGCAGGTTTATGTTTCGTCCGATGCATGGAACCTGATTGTATCAGCCAAAGAAGAAATGATGAAAACAGTAAACCTGATTGGAACCCAGCTTCCCCCGGAAGCATCGTCAGGTCAGCTTATCAATGCCATTTTTACGGGCATACAAAATGCAAATTCTCCGATACCTACCGAGCATGCTCTTGAATATTTAAAAGCCGAATGCCGACAGCTATTCTGAGCTGATTTTTATTCGCGAAAATTCGTGTTATTCGTGCCGGCATTTATGAGTAAGAAATTTACAACCGATTCGGGAATAGAAATTATGCGTGTCTACGAATCGTCAGATAAAACACCCGAAGAGCCGGGGAAATTTCCTTTCACCCGCGGCATTCATCCTGAAATGTACCGCAGCAGGTTGTGGACCATGAGGCAATACGCGGGCTTCTCAACGGCTGAAGAAAGCAACAGGCGCTATCACTATCTACTGTCGCAGGGTGTAAGCGGATTAAGCGTTGCTTTTGATTTGCCTACTCAAATCGGCTATGATTCAGACCATCCTTTAGCTGAAGGTGAAGTCGGAAAGGTGGGTGTAGCCATTGATTCGCTGGAAGATATGGAAGCCCTCTTTAAAGGGATTAAACTGGAAGATGTTTCTACTTCCATGACTATTAATTCCACAGCCTTTATACTTCTTGCCCTTTACATTGCTCTTGCAAAAAAACAAGGTGCCGACCTGAAAAAAATAAACGGAACAGTTCAGAACGATATTCTGAAAGAATATGCCGCCCGCGGAACTTATATCTATCCGCCAAAGCCGAGCATGAAAATCATTACCGACATTTTTGAATACTGCAATGCTGAAACTTCAAAGTGGAATGCGATTTCAGTTTCCGGCTATCACATTCGCGAAGCCGGCTCAACAGCTGTTCAGGAAATTGCGTTTACACTTTCCAACGGAAAGGCGTATTGCCTTGCCGCTATAAAAAAAGGATTAGACATCAATCAATTCGGGCAACGGGTTTCGTTTTTCTTCAATGCTCACAACAATTTTTTTCAGGAAATAGCAAAGTTCCGGGCAGCGCGGAGAATGTGGGCAAAGATTACCAAGGAACTTGGCGCAACTGATGCACGGGCTCAAATGCTTCGCTTTCATAGCCAGACTGGCGGCTCAACTCTTACTGCACAACAAGCAAAAAATAATATTTCGCGGGTTACTATTCAGGCGCTTTCGGCTGTTTTGGGCGGAACTCAATCGCTTCATACCAATGGTTATGACGAAGCTCTTTCTCTACCTACCGAAGAAGCAGCGAAAATTGCTTTGCGAACTCAGCAAATTATTGGTTACGAAAGCGGAGTAACTGACACGGTTGACCCTTTGGCGGGTTCCTATTTTATTGAAACACTCACCGACCAACTGGAAGAAGAATCCTGGAAATATATTAAGCGTATTGACGAAATGGGCGGAAGTGTTGCGGCAATTGAGCAGGGATTTATGCAAAACGAAATTGCGCGCTCGTCATACGCGTATCAGCAAGCGGTGGAGGCGAAAGAAAAAATAATTGTAGGTGTAAATCAGTTTATTGAAAAAGAAGAAACTCCAGTTGCCACCCTGCGTATTGAGGATTCCATCCGGAAAGTTCAATCTGAAAAACTGGCTAAACTGCGAGCAAAAAGGAATAATGAGAAGGTGAAGGAATGCCTGAAAAATATTAAACAGGCGACTACCGATGAAATAAACCTTATGCCTTTTATAATTGAAGCGGTAGAAAACTATACCACCCTTGGTGAAATTGCCGATTCGCTGAGAGAGATTTACGGTGAGTATAAAGGATAGTATAGTCTGACTAACATCAACAGGCATGAGAAATAATTTCCTTTTTCTTTCCCTTCTTCTCCTTTCCTCCTGTACTAAACATTTTGTAGCCACACAATACCGATTTGAGCAAAAAAAAATAACTGCCGATTCGCCTAAGGATGAAAGGCTGTGGGAGCAAATTATTCCCTACAAAGATTCGCTGGATAAGGAAATGAATGTTATGCTCGGGGTTTCAGATACAATTCTCACCAAATCACTTCCCGAATCAGACCTCGGAAATTTTATATGCGATTTGATTTTAAAAAAGAGTAAGGATTACTTTCAGCAACATATTGATTTTACTTTTCTCAATAATGGCGGAATCCGTCTTCCGAATTTACCGAAGGGGAATATAACCTTAGGCAAAATGATTGAACTGATGCCCTTTGAAAACCGCGTTGTGCTTATGACTTTAAGCGGAAAGACCGTTGACACCTTGTTTAATTACATGGCAAGCAAAGGGGGCTGGCAGGTTTCGGGAGCACGATATAAAATCAAAAATGGAAAGGCTTTTGAAGTTGAAATTGGCGGAGTGTCGCTTGATTTGAACAAAAATTATGTGGTGGCTGTTTCCGATTACCTGGCGCAAGGTGGCGATAACTGTATGATGTTGAAAGGAATTGCCTACGAAGATTCTAAGAAACCACTTCGTGATGCTTTAGTTGAAGGACTGAAAGAAATGACGGAAAGAGGAGAATATATAAAGTCTGTTATTGACGGAAGAGTTCAATTGATTAAAGAGTGAAAAGAAGAGAATTCATAAGAAAATCAGCAGCCGGGGGAATTTTGCTTGGAGCAAGTTCTTTTCCGTTTGAAGCATTTGCAAAGGGTGACGCAAAAAAAATCACTATTCTCCACACCAACGACCAGCACAGCCGTATTGAACCATTTCCGATGGACGGGGGAAAATTCCAGGGACTTGGAGGTTTTGCGCAGCGTGCTATGCTTATCAATGAAATTCGCAAGCGCGAAAAAAATGTTTTGCTGTTCGACAGTGGTGACATATGGCAGGGAACTCCTTACTTCAATAAATTCCTTGGAGAAGTTGAATTTAAGCTGATGAGCGAAATGAAATATGATGCTGCAACTCTCGGCAATCACGATTTCGATGCAGGCATGGATGGATTTGTAAAGCAACTTCCTCACACAAATTTTTCTTTCGTAAACTGCAATTATGATTTCAGTGATTCCCCTTTAAACGGAAAAATCCTTCCCCACAAAATTTTCAAAATAGATGAAATAAGCGTAGGCGTGTTTGGTTTGGGTATTGAATTAGAGGGTTTGGTACCGAGAGATTTGTTCGGAAATGTGCGTTACCTTGACCCAATTGCCCATGCAAACAAAACTGCCAACCTTTTAAAAAATGACTTAAACTGCGATTTGGTGATTTGCCTTTCGCACCTCGGCTATAAGTACGATGACAAAAAGGTTAGCGATGTAGTCCTCGTACAGACCACAAAAAATATTGATTTGATTCTTGGCGGACACACACATACCTTTTTTGACAACCCCGAAGAACTCCGAAACACAGACGGAGCAAGGGTTTTGGTGAATCAGGTTGGCTGGGCGGGAATTTATTTGGGGAGAATTGATTTCTATTTCGAAAAGAAAAAAAATGGAATTCTGATTCCCAACGTTCCAAAATTAGTTACGCAACCCAGAACTTGATGTAATCTTTTTTTCTGAAAAAAGAAATGATGTGAAAAAAATTTTCAGAAAAACTTTCCTTTTTTTATTGCGAAAAATTTTTTTGTAAAAATCTCTTGCGAAAAATTTTTTTGTAAAAATTCTTTTTTCATTTTCACACCGCCTATAACACTTAATATTTGATAACGCATTTTAAAGACACCGTGAGCATGAAGGAAAAATCGGCATTCAGCGTTTGGAACGACTGCCTTGAGATTATCAAAGACAATTTAAGTCAGCAGAGTTTCAAAACATGGTTCGAGCCGATCAGACCTGTAGAATTGAAAGGGAGCGTTCTGACTATTCAGGTGCCATCGCAATTTTTTTACGAATGGCTGGAAGAACACTATGTGGCGTTGTTGCGCAAAACGATTAAGCGCGAGTTGGGCAACAATGGACGTTTGGAGTACAGAATAGTAATGGATAACTCACAAAGCGGAGCAGTACCTTCTACAGTTGATTACCCGAACTACAATTCAGGAAACACTTCGAATCCCGAAGTCGGTTTTCCTTACTTTTTAACCGGCAACCACATCAAAAATCCATTTGTGATTCCGGGGCTGAAAAAAATCAATATTGACTCGCAGCTAAATTCGAATTACAATTTCGATTCTTTTGTTGAAGGTGACTGTAATCGCCTCGCAAGAAGCGCTGGCTACGCAGTTGCTCAAAAACCAGGAGGAACAGCTTTTAATCCTTTGGTAGTATATGGAGGCGTTGGTTTAGGTAAAACTCACCTGGCTCAGGCAGTAGGCAATGAAGTAAAGCAAAACTTCCCCAACAAAACTGTTCTGTATGTTTCAAGTGAGAAATTTACCAACCAGTTTTTTGATTCGGTAAAAAATAATTCTGTAAATGATTTTGTCCATTTCTATCAGTTGATAGATGTATTGATTATGGACGATATCCAGTTTTTCGGAAACAAGGAAAAGACGCAGGATATATTCTTTCACATCTTTAATCACCTTCACCAAAATGGGAAACAGTTGGTATTGACCACTGACCGGCCTCCGCGCGATTTGGAAGGAATGGAAGAGCGGCTACTTTCCCGTTTCAAATGGGGATTGAGTGCCGACCTACAGGTTCCAGACTTTGAAACCCGTATAGCCATTCTTGAAAAGAAGATGTATGCTGATGGTATTGAGCTTTCGCGTGAGGTGGTTGAGTTTGTAGCTTATAATATCAATACTAACATACGCGAACTTGAAGCCGCTCTCATTTCATTGCTGGCACAGGCCTCTTTAAATAAGAAAGAAGTTGACCTTGATTTAGCTAAAAAAATCATTAAAAACTTCGTAAAAAGTATTTCACGCGAAGTTTCAATTGATTATATCCAAAAAACCGTTTGCGATTACTTTACAGTACCTGTGGATATGTTGCGTGAAAAAACGCGTAAACGAATGGTAGTTCAGGCAAGGCAGCTTTCTATGTTCTTGGCAAAAAGCTACACTAAAAACTCTTTAAAAGTGATTGGAAAGCATTTTGGAGGCAGAGACCACTCTACGGTTATTCACTCCTGCCAGGCTGTTCAAAATCTGATTGATACCGACCAGGAATTCCGGGAAGCAGTATCCGATATCCAGAAGAAAATCCAAATGAGTATTTCGTAAGAAATTAAAAAAGCAAAAATTAAAAAAGTCCCTATGTAAACACAGAGGGATTTTTTGTTTCCTGAAACTAAATGTGAACGGATTTTCTATTTTTGTCAGCCTTTTGAAAGGGGTGAGGTGGATGAGAGGCTGAAATCAACAGTTTGCTAAACTGTCGTACTGGTAAAACGGTACCGAGGGTTCGAATCCCTCCCTCACCGCATTAGGTTTAAAAATTCGGGGTGTAGCGCAGCCCGGTTAGCGCACCTGCTTTGGGAGCAGGGGGTCACAGGTTCGAATCCTGTTACCCCGACAAAGGCGAAATCAGAAAAATGGTTTCGCTTTTTCTTTTGTTTTAAGATCATGACCAATTAGTGAATCACGATTAAGCAGACTAAGTAGTGGAGACACTGAAGTCTGAGAAACAAAAAAGCCTCCCAAAAATTTGGGAGGCTTTGTATTTAAGCTGAAGTTAGTTATTAATTATTCTGACTTGATGATACGGAGCACTCTTGTGTTTTCACCCTGAGTAACTTCCATCAAGTAAACTCCTTTTGCAAGGTTGCTGCCTAGAGTGATTGTGTTATCGAAAGGCATGCTGTTCTTGCTCTGAATCAGCTGACCTAACACATCAAATATCCTCACTTCAAGGTTGTTATCGCTATCGCTTATAACTGTCATACGGAACTGGTTGCTGAACGGATTCGGCTGAACTCTTACAATAAATCCGCTTTCATCATCTCCGGATTGAATCATAGGCTCGTCAGCGCTTTCATCATCTTTAGCAGCAGGACCTCCGCAAATCTGAGTTCCAGAGCCGGTGCACAAGCCTAAGTGGTCGCAAACGTGAGCCAAGTGGGCAGGTACTGCGCTTGTTGCAATAGTAAGGTTATTGCATCCGCCACTTCCCTGTTGGTTTGTCTGCGGGCAAGGCTGAGAACCACTCGGATAGTGAGACATGTATACTTTATTTCCGCCACCAGGAGCCCTAACATCCAACACGCATATTGTAATGCTGCAAGTAGTTACGCAACCGTAGTTATTGGTAATCGTTACAGTAAATGTATAATTACCAGTAGCAAGCGGTGTAAATACAGGGTTAGCGCAAGTAGTGCAGCTCAATCTGCTGATACTTAAACCTGACCATGAATAGAACTGAGGTGTACCACCTGTCATTGTTGTTTTTAAGGTAGTAGTTTGAGGCCCGTAACCTAAGTAGATATTGGTCGGAACTCCACCTGTATAAGTATTATTCGCTGGAATTGACTGAATAGAGCACGAAGGAATAACTCCTATTACAGTAACCGTAGCACCGCAAGTGGATATGTTTCCATGTCCATCGTTAGCAATTAAGGTAATTGCATTGGCACCAATGTTAGCACAACCATATGTGCCAGCTGTAGAGAGTGTCAAACTTGCAATATGGCAGTTATCCCATGTTCCGTTATCAATATCCGGAACGCTTACTGATGCAAACCCTGCACTGTTTAGAGTAACTGTTTTATCTCTGCACAATGCATGAGGAGGAATAAGATCCACAACTGTCACTATTGAAGTACATTCTGAGGTGTTATTGTTCACATCAGTTACAGTAATAGTAACCTCGTTTATCTCGTGAACATCAGAGCAATAGAAGGTGGTAATATCGGCAGATATATCTGCAATACCACAAGCATCGTTACTGCCATTATCCAACTGAGAGGCACTCACCATAGCACTTCCTAAGCCAGGTCCTGCATCATCCAGGAAAGTAGTAACATTCTGGCAAAGCGCTTCTGCAGGCACTTTATCCTGAACAGTTACTACAGCTGTGCATGTAGACACATTGTTGTTCACATCAGTTACAGTTAATGTCACTACAGGATATTGGTCAACATCATCACAGCCAAACTTGTCACGCGACACAGCTAAAGAACCTATTCCGCAAGCATCATTACTTCCATTATCAACTGTATCAGGTGTAATGGTTGCCTCGCCTAAGTTATCCAGCTGAATAGTAATGTTATGAGCAATACAAACCGGTTTTACGGTATCAGTTACTGTAACAACCGCTTCACAGCTATTCACATTACCGTTTACATCTGTTACCGTAAGAACTGCTATCGGGTTTTCACCAACTTTACTGCAATCAAATGTATTCGGGAATACGCTTAAAGATGCAATTTCGCAATTATCATAGCTATAGTCATCTACATTACTTGGCACAATGGAGGAGTTGCCATAGAAATCCAGGAACGATTCAAACGGCTGACATAAAGCATGAGGACGGGTTGTATCCTGCACAGTAATAAACTGAACCGCTGTATCAGCAGTATTGCCGCAATAGTCAAGCAACGTCCATGTTCTGGTAATCAAATGTGACCCTCTTGGTCCGTCAGTAATTACATCTGTATATGTCGCCTCCAATCCTGTTCCGCAGTTGTCAGCTTCGTTAGTTACATCCCCGGTTATAGCGATGCTTGCATCGTAAAGACAGTTGTCATCAGAGTAAACTGTAAAATCTAACGGGGCAGTGAAAGTCGGGCTCGTAGTATCCGCAATAGTGAAAGTGGCTGTTGTAGTAGTGGCGTTTCCACAATCATCTTTAGCCTCAAATGTAACCACAGCTATACCCGTACCTCCACACTCGTCTGTAAAGCCTGTGAAATCATTGGTCCAAGTCACTCCGCTGCAAATATCGGATGCCGATGCCCCGCCATTAGAACTTAACCATGCGTTAAGTTCAGCAGTGTTACCGGCTCCGTCACATTCAGCTCTGTAATCAGAAGCCTGAACATCCATGCTCGGAGCTATTTGGTCAACAATAGTAAAGATAGCAATTGTAGAAGACGAGTTACCACAGTCATCGGTAGCCGTAAACGTCACCTGCGCAAACCCTGTAGCACCACAATCATCCGATAAGCCTGTAAAGTCGTGAGTCCAGGTTACTCCGCTGCAAATATCTGAAGCCGCGCCTGTACCTCCGTTAGAAGCCAGCCATGCATTCAGTTCTGCAACGTTGCCTGCTCCATCACACTCTACAACCAAGTCTGATGCCTCTGCATCAATAGTCGGAACAGTAGTATCTACAATGGTAAACGTAGCCGTTGTTGAACTAGAGTTACCACAGTCATCGGTAGCTGTAAAGGTTACAGTAGCCGAACCGGTAGCTCCGCAGTCGTCTGAAAGACCTGTAAAGTCATGGGTCCAGGTTACTCCGCTGCAGATATCTGATGCCGAACCGGTGCCTCCGTTAGAAGCCAGCCAGTCTGCCAGTTCTGTTGCGTTGCCGCCTCCGTCACATTCTACGGTCAGGTCTGATGCTTCAACATCCATGCTTGGTGCTGTCACATCTATAATCGTAAACGTAGCTGTAGTTGAAGTAGAGTTACCACAGTCATCGGTAGCTGTAAAGGTTACAGTAGCCGAACCGGTAGC
>CAZWAD010000002.1:59624-78831 GCA_964631835.1 uncultured Chitinophaga sp. | reverse complement strand
GCCAGCCAGTCTGCCAGTTCTGTTGCGTTGCCGCCTCCGTCACATTCTACGGTCAAATCCGAAGATTCTACATCCATACTTGGAGGAGTAGTGTCCTCTATGGTAAAGGTTGCAGTAGTAGTAGAAGTATTACCGTTATCATCAGTAGCTGTAAAGGTTACTGTTGCAAAGCCGGTTTCGCCACAATCGTCTGAAAGACCTGCAAAGTCGTTGCTCCAGGTTACATTACAAGCGTCAGAAGCCGAAGCGCCTCCGTTGGAAGCCAGCCAATCCGCAAGTTCAGTTCCATTGCCTGCTCCATCACATTCAACTGTCAAATCTGAAGCTTCAACATCAATAGACGGAGGAGTGTTATCAACCACTGTAACATAAGAAACACAATAGTTCGGATTGCCATTAACATCAGTCGCCTCAAGTGTTACTTCCTGAGCAACAGAAGTATGGCTGCAATCGAACGAAGACGGGAAAGCAAACAAACTTGAAATTCCGCAGGCATCGTTGCTTGGATCAGCAGCATTATCAACCATGCTGCCAAAGGTGAATCCATCAACATCATATATACCATTTTCGTCTAACTCAACCGTAATATCCTGACAATTAGTTACAGGAGGTATAAAGTCGTTAACGTATACATAGGCAAAGCCGTAGTTAATGTTTCCGTTGATATCAGCCACCTCAAAGGTAACTTCAACCACCCCTACATTAGAGCAATCAAAATCCAACGGGTAAGCATTTATATAATCTATACCGCAATTATCAAAACTTCCGGCATCAAGCATATCAGGAGTAATAGACCCCAAACCGAAATCGTCCAAATCAACAGAAACATCCTGTGTAATGGGCTCCGGATAAATATTATCCTGAACATATACATCAAAAGTGCAACTATGCTGGTTCAGAGCCTCATCTGTAGCAGTAAGAGTTACCTCTACCAGACCTACTGAAACCGGAGTTCCGGCTGGCGGATCCTGAGTTACAATGATAGTTCCCGGAGGTTGTTGCTCAGCAGGCAGGCCTGGTTCGGGTTCTGCAGAGCAGTTATCGCTTACTATAGCATAACCGGTATAGTCAGGTAATTCAGCATAACAGTTTTCGTCCAAATCAACAAATTCGGTTCCGGGACAAGTAATTGCGGGCGGCTCATTATCAATAACCGTCACTAAGAATGAACACTGTACTGTTCCGCAGGTATTTTGAGCGGTAACAAATACGGTTGTCTCACCTTCAGCAAAAGCAGTTCCCGAAGCCTGGGTATAGGTGATTACAGGTGTTGGTGTACCGGTGGCTGTAGCAGATGAATAATTTACAATTGCTTCACAAACTCCGCCATCGTTGAACGCTACTATATCTCCTGGGCAGAAAGTAATAACCGGAACGCTGTTAAGAACCACAGTGCGGGTATTCGAGTTCGCACTGGTTCCGCAACTGTTGTTAGCTCTCAGTCTGTAATGATAAGTAGCGCCAGTAGTCAATCCTGTTACTGTAAAGCTGGTTACATTTCCTACCGGCCTGTTATTAAAGCCAGGTATAAAGCTTGAGAATGTGGCGGTAGTAGAAACATCCAGGAAGTAAGCTGTTGCAAAAGTGGACGGGCTCCATGCAGCCGTAAACAAGTTACAGCCCACACCTGTTGCTGCATTGGCAGCAGGTGCATCAGGTGCCGGATCCAAAGTAGCTACAGTTCTGTCGTTAGAATTTCCTGAAGTTCCGCACACGTTAGCCGCGCGGGTTCTGTAATAATAAGTAACACCTGCTGTTAAGCCCGTTACATTCTTAGTAAAGGTATTGCCGGCATTGTAACCATTATAGCCCGGAACAAAACTTGTAAACCCGGGGTCGGTTGCCACATCCAAGAAGTAACCAGTTGCATTTGCTGATGAACCCCAGTTAGCATCAAAGTAAGTACAACCTACGTTTGATGCCGCATTAGCTAAGTTCGGAGCCGGAGTTGCCGGGAACATAACCGCAGACCCCGATGTGCCGCTGGCACTGGTGCCGCATGAGTTACTTGCTCTTACTCTCCAATAGTATGTGTCTCCTGCCGTACCGGTGCGAGCCAAAGAAGTGACGTTGCCCGCGTTAAAGTTACTCAACACATCTAATGTACTGAATGTGGGGCTGGTTGAAATATCTACAAAATAAGTAGTGGCATTAGCCGAGCTATTCCAGTTAATAGTATAAGTCGTACAGCTTATTCCCGTTGCTGCCGTTGCTGCAGGTGATGCAGGTGTAGCCGGCAAGGTAGGAGCTGTAATAGTGCCTGAAGAAGCACTTGTTCCGCAACTATTATTACCTCTTACTCTTGCATAATAAGTAACTCCAGCAGTAAGTCCTGTTTGAGTAAATGTAAGCGCTCCGCCCACATTCAGGTTATTCTGAATATCAAGTGTAGCAAAACTTGGAGATGTAGAAATATCTACAAAGTAAGCCGTTGCACGTGCTGCACTATTCCAGTTCAGCGTAATTGAACCGCAACCTGCGGCTCCGTTAGCTGCTGTTGCAGGAATATCAGGTGTGGCAGGCAGTAGTGTTACAGATTGCGCAGGGCTTGAATAGCCGCTGGTGCCGCAGTTATTACTTGCATTAACACGGTAGTAATAAGTAACTCCGGCTGACAAGCCTGTTATTTGAACACTCGTAGCTGTTGAAGCAACAGAGCCCAAATTAGCCTGTCCTAAAACATAAGTGCTTAAAGTATTGCAAGCAGGTGTATTACGGATACGGCTGAAAGGTATGGCTGTTGTAATATTCGCAGAACCCGAAACATTGCTCAAATCCTGGTCAACGCGGGTGTAACCTGCGTTATAGTAAACAAACTGTGCCGAACCAACAGGGTTTCCGCAATCACAGTGCAAGGTATTGCTTGTTTGATAGTAATAGGTAAAGTTACCGCAATTGCCTATAGAACAGTTGCCGGTTCCGTAAACTGCCTCGCAAGCCTTTTGGGCAATAACATCGGCTGAAGAACCCGGGCTGAAAGTAAACGTTATGCCCGATACTCCTGTAGGATATGTATTTGCCGTAACACAATTAGTAGTAAAGCTGCTAAACGTTGGGCTGGTTGACACATCTACACAATACTGTGAAGCATTTGCCGATGCATTCCAGTTAGCTGTAAAGAATGTACAGCCAATTCCGGTTCCTGCTGTAGCTGTTGGAGTAGCAGGTGCCGGTGGTAATGTAACCGCCACCACGGTATTGGAATTTCCGCTCGTACCGCAGGAGTTAGCCGCCCTTAACCTGTAATAATAGGTAGTATTAGCTGCTAAGCCTGTAACTGTAAAGCTTGTAGTACCAAAGCCTGAAACCAATTGGTTGTTCAATACATTTATTACCGCAAACGTATTGTCGGTTGTTACATCCAAGCGGTACTCCGTAGCATTGTTTTGCAAAACACCAGGTGACCCCTGCTGAGCCAGCGGAGTTCCTGCTGTTTGCCAGTTTGCTGTAAACTGATTACAGCCGCCTGTTCCAATCGTTGCAACAGGAGCTGGTGGTGTTGTCGGATTCATAACCACAACCTGACCGGAAGAATACGAACTCGTTCCGCAGTTGTTAACACCGGCTACCCGGAAATAATATGTATTACCCGCTGTCAGTCCGCCTTGTGTGTAGCTTGTTCCTGCTACACTGGTTCCGCCATTGACCAACGAAGTAAATCCGGCATCATTAGCTACCTGAATTAAGTAGCTGGTAGCCCTTGCTGCCGCATTCCAGTTAGCTATAAAAGAAGTACAGGTTTTGCCTGTAGCTGCTGCGGTTGTGGGAACTGCCGGTGTTGGCGGGTTGGTGGTAGCCGAAGCAGTAGTAGAATTACCGCTGATTCCGCAACCGTTAGCTGAACGCAATCTTGCGTAATAAGTGGTGCCTGGTAACAAGCCCGTTACATTATAAGTCAATACATTACCTATGCTAAGGTTGTTAATTATATCAATAAAAGCAAAGGTGGGCGAAGTGGATACATCCAGCGCGTAGCCCTGTGCACCCGAACCTGCCGTCCAGTTTAAAGTAAACTGACTGCAACCCGTACCTGTACCCGTACTAACTGAAGTAGTAGGAGTTCCTGGTACTCCGGGTATTGTTGGCAATATGGTCAAACTCTGGAAAGGAGCCGAAACTTCACCGGCACAATTAAAATATGAATTACGGGCTATAAGATAGTTTCCGGGATTCATGGTAACAGCCGTAGGTACAGTAGCAGTAGGCGAAGATGAATTCTGCCATGAAACCCAGCCGCTGCCTACCTGGTTATTCCAATAGAAATTATAAAAAGGACCTGCTGAAGCGGGGCTGCCTGTTGAAGCCGATTGAGTGTTATTAACTGTAATTGCTGTACCGGCACAAGCCTGGTTTCCGCTGCTAAGCGATATATTACCCGGTGTATTAACTGTTGAAAAGTTAGTTACGGTAGCCGAAGCCTTAGCCACATTACCATGTTGGTCTGCTGCAGCATAATTATAAGTACCGCTAGCTAATCCGCTTGTAGGCGGGTATTGGCTGGCGCCACTAATGAACAGGTCATCTAAATAAAATGCCGGGCCTCCTCCGGTATAAAATGCCGCACCTGCTCTCAGGTTGGTTTCTGATGAATACCCTGAATGGTAAACCACAACCCATGGGCTGGCATCGTTGTTATCGCGTATATAATAAGTAGCTCCCAGGCTATGCAATACAATTTTGAACTGAATCCAACGGTTTATTCCGAATCCACCGGGAATAACATTTGCCCACGAAGTTACGTTCACCCCGCAAGCTCCTCCACATCCGTCTTCATATATATATAATTGTCCGGAAGGAACAGTGTAGAAAGCATACACCAAATCGGTATAGCTCATTCCACCGCCACCATCGTGCCAGCCAACCATATAGTCGCCACCGCCTGAATTGTAAAACCTTCCCTGAAACACCTGCCCTTCTACACGCGGAACCGTCTGGTTGCTGTATAGGCCATAAGTCCAGGCGTTCGGACCTCTTCCGAATCCTTGACCGGCATTGTCAATATTAAAAGCCGAGTTGTTTGTGGTCCAGCGCGATGCATAATCGCCATAAGTAAGCGCGGCAGTTCCGGTTGAAGGATAATCGTTCCACTGCGCATAAAGACCGGTACGGATACTGTGTGTATTACAATCACCGCTCATGCTCAACGAAACAGTTCCGTTGTTCGGGCAGGCAGTTGGGCCTACCGAAGCAGTCAGCGTAGGATTACCCTCATCGCGTACTCTTAATATAGCCGAGCCATAAGGGCTGGCACCACCACTAATTGCATTATTATGTCCTATACAGTTATTAACATTGCTTACCGCAATATAATTTCCGCTGCTTCTCGGAACGGTAATTGTAACCGAAGGAGAAGTTCCGCCACACTGCGTACCATTATCATTGTTAAAAACTATGTTGCCCCAGCCACCGTTAGCATTAATACAGCCGCCTACTCCACCGTTGCAACTTCCGGGCGCTCCGCTCGGAGCACCGGCATCGGGCCAGTGATACCACAGCGACAACTGCCTGTCCTGCCCGGTAGGGCAATGGCTGAAACTATAAGTTCTGCCCTGAGTAAGGGTGAAATAGGTATAAGTACCCGAACCAACCAAGTGGTCGGCTGTGGTTCCGCAAGGCGGAGTTGTATTTTGTGCCGCATTACTTTGCCCGCTCCAGGTACACCAGGTTATTTGTGCATTTGCCTGGTTTGCTGAAAATGCAACAAACGCAAGGGCGGCAACTGCCGTTATATAAGTTTTAAGGGTTGCCGGGGTAGAAAATCTTTTCATAACAAAAAGGGTTTTAATTTTTGATAATAGGAAACTATATATATGGAGGAAGGATTTTCCGCTTAAGAAAGAAACACTGCCTGTCGAACTTTTTCGGTTCGTAATGGGGGTAGAAAATTTTACCATGCTTTTTGGTTTACTGGTTTAAAAACTTTTCGACTTCTGTTAATTATCGTGGCTAATATAATGCCCTGTCCGTTTTTTGTCAAATCACCTGCTTGCAAAAACAACATTTTACCCCATGAAACATGAAACCCAAAGACAACAATGCAGACAATCTAAACAATATTTTCTTACCAAACAAGATCCGGGATACCCGTTAAGAGTGCAAACACATATTAAACAAAATACCGGTGCTGTTCACTCTTATTTTTTATTTATTTTTTAAAAATTCGCGTTTAAAATCCGTGCCCTTTTTACTTGAACCCTGCAAAGGTTTATAAAAGTCTCTTCAAAAAAAAAACTTTTTGATGATTTTTTTTCAGTTTATCAACCGATTTGTTAAAAAAATAGCTCTATGTGTTCATTAAAATATACAAAATTATCATTTAACCGGTTGTCTTTACCGTACTTCAAAAGGTTTATCTTGTTGAAACATCATCGCTCAGTTACCGGTAAACCGGTGCAGCCGGTTACCGGTACCTAACACTCATCAGCTTTTCGGAAACAAGTATTACCATGTACGAAAGAAACAGCCTCACATAAAAGAGGTATGGCTATGGACAAAAAAACAGCCGGCAGTTTTTAGCTGCCGGCTGCCCTATATCAGCCGCAAAAAAAAAGAAAGATTAACCTCCGCCTCCGGGCTGTTCAATTTTTACTCCCGCCCTTACGGTTACATCGGTTAAGCCCGGGTTGGTTACCTGCAGGTTTTGTTTGGTGAGGTCTATATTCATTCCGCTGATGGCGCCTGCAAAAGTTATTCCTTGCAGTAGTTCATAACCGGTTGTGCAGGGGCTGGCAGGAATATCTGTAGTGCAAACTATAACACTGCCATTCACCGCGCGGAAGTACACATCGAGGTCGGGAGATGTTGAACCTCCTCCGCCAATGGCTATTATCACCGAGCCGCTGGCAGGTATATTAAATGTGGCTAAATCATACTGATTGGCAAGCGAAGTATCGGTGCCCACAAAGTTTTCAATTACATAATTGTTGTACTTTGATTCGCTTACTCCGTCAAACACATCTTTACCGATGGCACAAAGCCTTACATCTTCGGCATATAATGTATTGCCTTTGTTTATGCGGTCTTCGGTTTGCTCATCGCGGCTTTCTTCAGCCATTCTTACGTTTTCAATTTCATCATCAAAGGTTTGAGTAGCGGCTGAAAAGGTGGTTAAGAATGCTGCATCAATACCTTCGCTTGCCAGCAAAGCCTGAAGAGCTGTTCCCACGCGGTGCATTCTGCGCAAGGCGCGGGGCAGGTTGTTGTCGGACAACTCATCCATGCCCTCAAAGCCGAAACGGTTGTATTTGCCCGTTCCGGTTCCGAACTTGTTGATAGCAGCTGTGCGCAATCTGCGCGCTTCATCTAAAGCTGCCTCGCGGGCTGCGTCTTTTATTTCCACAGCATCGGTTACCTGGCCGCGGGCTTCCTCATCGGTAGGCGTATCGGCAAAGGCATCGCGAAGGTCCTGCAGGTTATCTGTGGTAGCGGTTGTTATGCCGCGGGCGGCAAGTTCTGCCAGGTCTTGCAGAATGCTGGCTTTTATAAAATCGGTTAGTTGTTCTAAGGCGCCATCGCTGAAGTTGTAAGTGCGAATGGCAATAGGAAATTTTGTTGCCATGGTGTTTGATTTTGTTATGAATAATGAATGTTTATTTTTTTAATGACGAAAATTATTTGCTGAAGGTTGGCAGCCGGCAACTGAATAGCAGTTCTTGGCAATAACCTGTTTTTTACCGGTTACGGGGCATATAAATTACCCTGATGAGTAAAGCATATTTGCTTATTGTGGTAGCTTTTTTCCTTCTTTTTGTTCAAAACCGGCTTCGGAGCTACGGACTTGGGTTTATGAGTAATGGAACCGGGCTTATAAGTGTGGGAACCGGGCTTCGGGGCAGCCCCGAAGCCGGTTTCGGTTCGTCCGCAGCCCATTTCGGTTCATCCGAAGCCGATTCCGATTCATCCGTAGCCAATTTCGATTAGTCCGAAGCCCATTCCCGTTCGTCCGCAGCCAGTTCCGATTAGTCCGCAGCCCGTTTCGGTTCGTCCGTAGCCCGTTCCGGTTCGTCCGAAGCCCGTTCCGGTTCGTCCGTAGCCGGTTTTTGAAGGACTGATGAAGGGGGGCGGAGGACCGATGGGGGTTGTCATCTGTCATCCGTTACCGGTCATCGGTCAGTGAGGCTTGTTTCGTAATTCAGCAATAATTCAAGTTGAAATAATAATATAAAGCATGGTAAATAAGGTAATAAGGTTCCTTTTTCGAATGCTGTTTTTCTACTAAGGTTTGAGTGCAGTAAAATTTCGGTTTCTTAACCTTAGTAGAAATTACGTTCCATTCCGTTATTAACCTTATTAGCTGTATTTGCTAATACATTTTTATAAAGAATTGAATAATGAAAGAGGTCAGTTAAACCAACGGTTCCTGCTGACTGAGGCAGTGAAAACTTCCAAGCCCCCAAATAAGGTCGGTAGAATCGAGCCCCACCACTTTGCGAGTAGGGAAACAGGTTTGGAGAATATCGAGTGCGCGGGTATCATTCTTATCATCACGAAAAACAGGAACAATGACGTATTTATTACTGATGTAGAAGTTGGCATACGAAGCCGGAAGGCGCTGCCCTTCATATATAATAGTATGCGGCATAGGAATTTCAACGATATTCATTTGCTTTCCGTTTTCCAGCCGCATTTTTGAAAGCATTTTCAGGTTTTCCTGAAGGGGCAGATAGTTTTCATCGCTCCGGTTTTCTTCCACCACCGTTACCACTGTGTCTTCGTTTACAAAACGGGTGAGGTCGTCAATATGTCCATCAGTATCATCGCCTATAATTCCATCGCCCAGCCAAAGAATATTTTCGGCACCGTAATAATCCATCAAATACTTTTCAATTTCCTGTTGTGAAAGATGCGGGTTGCGGTTCTTATTAAGAAGACATGAAGTTGTTGTCAGCAGCGTTCCTTTTCCGTTTACTTCAATACTGCCGCCTTCCATAATTATACCGGGGTGAAAAACCGGAAGGTCGAGATGCTTTCCAATTAATGTGGGAACCACATCATCTAAATCGAACGGAGGATATTTATTGCCCCAGGCGTTGTAGTTCCAGTCAATGATGGCGAGAGAAATTTCGGATTTCGGATTTCGGATTTCGGATTTACTAATTATAAATGCCGGTCCGTGGTCACGGCACCAGGCATCGTTAGTTGGATGAAAATAGAAGTTGACATTTTGAAGATTGCAGTTTACCTTTTGCAAATGTGAAACAGCAAACTGCTTCATGGCTTCATCTTTTACATTAATGCAAACATGCTGGTCTTCAGCAACCAGTTTTATAAACTGCGAATAAACCGGAAAGATGGTGTGAATTTTTCCGGGCCAGCTTTCTTCTTTGTGCGGCCACGAAAGCCACATGGCACGCTGTGGGGCAAACTCGGCAGGGAAATAATAACCGAGTTCACGAGGAGTCAGAATTTCTGATTTCTGATTTCTGATTTCTGATTTCATTTCTCCTCGTCAATGAAGCGCTGAGTTATCGGCTGGTAGCTGTCAATTCTTCGGTCGCGCATAAAAGGCCAGTGTGTGCGGTAGAACTCGGTTTGTGCTGTGTCAATTTCAACTACCGCACTTTCTTCTTTATCGTGTGATGCGAGATAGAGAACATTTCCGAATGGGTTTGCTACAAAGCTTCCGCCCCAGAATTTCATAGCTCCGTTTTGCTCTAAGCCCACACGGTTAACGCTCACTACGTGAACGCCATTCGCTACCGCGTGGCTGCGCTGAATGGTTTGCCAGGCGGAATATTGATCGGCATTTGTTTTTTTGTCCTGCGTTGTTGCCCAGCCTATAGCTGTTGGGTAGAAAAGTATTTCCGCTCCCATTAAAGAGGTGATTCGCGCAGCTTCGGGGTACCATTGGTCCCAGCAAATGAGCACTCCCACTTTGGCGTATTTGGTTTCAAAAACTTTATAGCCCAAGTCTCCCGGGGTGAAATAAAATTTTTCGAAGTATGCGGGGTCATCGGGTATGTGCATCTTGCGGTACTTGCCGAGATACTTTCCATCGGCATCGAGAACCGCTGTTGTGTTGTGGTAAATTCCGCTCGCTCTTTTTTCGAACAGTGAAGCGATGATGACTACGTTTAATTCTTTGGCAACTTTTGAAAGTGCATCGGTGGAGGGTCCGGGAATGGGTTCGGCAAGCTTAAAGTTTTCATAGTCTTCCACATCGCAGAAATAGAGCGAAGTGAAAAGCTCCTGGAGGCAAACTATTTGTGCGCCTTTGGCGGCTGCGTCTTTAATTCCGGCAATAGCTTTGTTCAAATTTGGCTGCGCTTCTTTCACGCAACTCATCTGCACTAATCCGACTTTTACTTTGCTCATAACGGAGAAAATTTGCGGGGCGAAAATAAAATTTTACTACGCCCCGATAAGTTTTGCCACTCCGAAAGCGGCACCGGCAGCAAGGGCACCTATAACGGTAGTTTTAACTGCACCCATCCATGGGGGCTGTCCGATTGCTTTTGCCTTAAGGAAACCAAAAACAAAAAGAGCAACTAAAGTAACAGCCACTGAAACCATCAATGCATCAAAGGGAGTGCTGATAAAAAAATAAGGGGCAAGAGGAACTAAACCTCCAACGATATATGCTCCGCCAATGTTTAGTGCACTTCGAGTGGCGCGTTTTTCATCGGGCTTTTCCAAACCGAGTTCGAAGCGCATCATAAACTTCACCCATTTCTCTTTATCCCTGCTCATTTCCTCAGCAATCTCGCGGCTCGATTTTTGACTTACGCCAAACTCTTCCAGAACTTCCACCACTTCCGCTTTTTCCTTTTCCGGAAATTGCTCGGCTTCCATATATTCTCTGGCTAACTCCGATTTGTAGTGGTCAACCTCGGTTCTTCCTGCGAGATAACCGCCAAGCCCCATGGCAATACTACCGGCTGCAATTTCGGCAAGACCGGCAGTAATCACTATGGCATTTGAATCAACGGCACCGCTCAGCCCCGCAGCGAGAGCAAACGGAACGGTGAGGCCATCTGCCATTCCAATCACGATATCTCTTACAAACTGCGGGCTTTCGAAGTGGGCTTCCTGGTGCATGAAGAAGATTTGAAAGAACGAATATGTTTCATTTTTCGGGAACGGCAACTCATCACAGTTTACAAATTAATTACTTTAGCCGCCCGTTTTTCAGAGAGGGGTGTCCGAGTGGTTGAAGGAGCACGCCTGGAAAGTGTGTAAACGTCTAAAAGCGTTTCGAGGGTTCGAATCCCTTCCCCTCTGCCAAAGGAAAGATGCCGGAGCGGTCGAACGGGACGGTCTCGAAAACCGTTGTGCGCGCAAGTGTACCGAGGGTTCGAATCCCTCTCTTTCCGCTGCTCATTTCAATTGAAACACCACCGAAGCATTGTGCAAAGTAATTTCGGCAACTTCTTCTGCGTTTTTTTCAAAAACAGTTGCTACCGATTCGCAGATTAATTTCAGGTATGAAGGCTCGTTACGTTTGCCTCGATGAGGAACCGGTGTAAGATAAGGGGCATCGGTTTCGAGAACGATGTTATCTAAACTTAGTTGCTTAAGAATTTCTTTCAAGCCTGAATTTTTATAAGTAGCTACTCCGCCAATGCCGAGGTAGAAGCCGAGTTCTATAATTTGTCTGGCTTCTTCCAAAGTTCCGCTGAAGCAATGAAAAATTCCCTTGGCCTTGCCGTTGAATTTTCCCACGCTCTTAATACAATCGCTGGTGGAGTTCCGGCTGTGAATGATTACCGGCAATTTTCTTTCAATGCTCCACGCGATTTGTCGTTCGAAAGAAACGACTTGCTGCTCTTTAAAGGTCAAGTCCCAATAGTAATCCAAACCGGTTTCACCGACTCCGTAAAATTTTGTTCCGGAATTAAAATACGATTCTGCGATTTTCAATTCCTCTTCGAAGTTTGCTTTAACGCTGCATGGGTGAAGCCCCATCATAGGAAGAATTGTAACTGAGTCGGACGAAAGTTTAATGAGGCTTTCATGAGTTTCTGAGTCAATGGCGGGGAGAAATATTTTTTCTACACCGGCTTGTTGTGCGCGTTCGGCAATTGCAGCAAAGTCACTTTTGAAATCATCGAGATAAAGATGGCAATGAGTGTCTATCAGTTTCATAACCTATCAAACTTAAACCCTTTCTTGGTAAAATGTTCCAGGAGTTTGGGCAGCACAAACTCTACTTTGGGCTTTGCTTTTAAATTGTTATGAAAAACCACAATAGAGCCTTCCGATGTATTTTTCTTTACCATCGTAAAAACTTTTTCACCGGAAGTTTTCGGGTCAAAGTCAAAACTCATCACATCCCACATCACAATCTTGTATTGAGATTTAAGCTTTTTGTATTGCGAGCGTTTTAGTTTTCCGTAAGGCGGTCGGAACAATTTCTGGTTTCGGTTTTCGGATACCTGATTTACCAAAACTTCGCACTTTTCAATGTTATTGTAATACAATTCATCCATAGTATTCCATCCGTTCAAATGGTCATAAGTGTGATTACCGACAGAGTGTCCTTCGCTGATAATTCTTTGAAAAAGTTCAGGGTAGGCTTCAATATTTTTCCCAACACAAAAGAAAGTTGCCTTAGCATTCCATTTATGTAATTCATCCAAAACAAAGGACGTTACTTCGTCAGCCGGCCCATCATCAAAAGAGAGATAAAGAACTTTTTCTTCCGTATTCACTTTCCAAAGGCAGTCGGGATAAACCGAATGCAACAATGATGGAGTTTTCGCAAAAATGAGAGACTCTAACACAGTGCAAAGAAAAAAGAGTTCAGTCTATTTTGGCTTTAAAATTATTTTCGCCCCTTACGTAAAATAAGTATGGAGAGAAGAGTTCGGGTTCGTTTTGCACCATCGCCTACAGGTCCGCTGCATATGGGCGGAATAAGAACAGCACTTTATAATTATTTGTTTGCCAAACATCATGGCGGGGATTTTATTCTGCGCATTGAAGACACTGACCAGAACCGGTTTGTACCGGGTGCTGAACAATATATCCTTGACTCACTTAAGTGGTGCGGAATTGAACCAAACGAGGGAGTTGGTTTCGGAGATGGCAAGCATACACCTTATCGTCAAAGTGAGCGTAAACATTTATACAAAGAGTTTGCTGACAAACTGGTTGCCGGTGAGCATGCTTACTATGCTTTCGACACACCGGAAGATTTGGAACAAATGCGTGCCAACATGCAGGCACAGGGAGTTCCTAATCCTGCTTACAATTCGGTAACGCGGCAGTACATGAAAAACTCGCTAACACTTCCGCACGATGAAACCGAACGGAGGTTAAAAGCAGGTGAGCCGTACGTGATTAGATTTAAAATGCCGCGCAATGAAGAGGTAAAGTTCCATGACGAAATCCGCGAGTGGGTAACGTTCAATACTTCACAGTTAGATGATAAAGTCCTGTTCAAGAGCGATGGCATGCCAACGTATCATCTGGCGAATGTTGCTGATGACTATATGATGCAGATAACGCATGTCATTCGCGGAGAGGAATGGCTGAGTTCAGCGCCTCTTCATGTTTTATTGTATCGTGCGCTGGGAATTGAAAATGTAATGCCCAAGTTTGCTCATCTTTCGCTTATCCTGAAACCGGATGGTAACGGCAAACTGAGCAAGCGCGATGGCGACCGCATGGGGTTTCCTTCATTTGCATTGAACTGGACTGATCCGGAAAGCAAGGAAACATCGGTTGGTTATCGGGAGCGCGGTTTTTTCCCGGAGGCATTCATCAACTTTCTTGCATTGCTCGGCTGGAATCCCGGAGGAGATATAGAGTTGATGAACAAGGACGAACTCATTCAGTTGTTCACCTTAGAGAAAGTTCACAAAGCCGGTGCCCGCTTCGATTTTGAAAAAGCAAAATGGTTCAATCACCAATACCTGAAAGCGAAAAGCGATGAAGAGTTAGCTCATACAATTAAAGAACAAATTATTTCAAAGTGTTACGAATTTGACCCCGGTTATGTGAAGGAGTTCTGCCGGCTGATGAAAGAACGCGCTACGTTTATAAACGATTTATTGGAGATGGGCTACTACTTTTTTGAAGACATAAAAGCTTTTGACACTGAAACTCTTCGGAAAAAATACAACAAGGAAAACCGGGTAAAATTTGATTCAGTGATTGAAACAGTTGATTCGGTTTCTGATTTCAAAACTGCTGAAATTGAAAAAGCGGTTAAGGATTTTACTGCCGCTAACTCTATGAAGATTGGTGAAATCATGCCTGTACTTCGATTGGCTTTAGCCGGAACCATGCAGGGGCCTCCTGTATTCGACATGATGAACTTGCTGGGTAAGGAAAGGTCGGTGGCGCGTTTAAAAAAGTCTCTTGATTATTTTGATACCCTCTGAATCGGATTTTAACTTTTCAAGCCAAAAAAATATTTTTAGGAAAAATTTTTTCTTTCAAATAGTTTTACTTTTAAATTCACGGTATAAATTCTTTAACCCCTAAACTAAAATCTCATGCCGCCAAAGAAAAAAGCGAAAGCTTCAAAGAAAGCAGACGAGAAAAAGCTGAAGAAAAAGAAAGTGAAAAAAATTGTGGACGAAGAGCCGGACGATGACGAAGAAGAACTTGAAGAAGATGAATTCACCTTCACTGGCGAGGAAACGGAAGGCGAGGAAAAAGAAGTGGAGCCTTCTGAAGATGACCTTAAATCATTGAAGGACCTAGAAGAGTTTGACGACATCATCGAAAAGCGCTCCGCAGGAAAAGGAAGAAAGGCTTCTTCCAAAGACGAGTATGATGATGAAGACTTTGAAGAGTTTGATGATTTCGGTGAGGACGAAGATGAAGATGATTTTGGCGGAGGCAAGCACCGCAGCTTCGATGATGACTACTAAGAATTTGACAACAGATAACCGATGCGGAATGAGTTTATTTTCATTCCGCATTTTTATTTTTGGCGCACATGAAATGCCCATGAAAAAAAATCCGCACCTGCCGGAGATAAATAACTTCACTTCGTGCGCATTCCATATGTCCGCTGAAAAATCAATTATATACACATGAAACGACCGATTAGGATTCTGGTGGCAAAAGTAGGGCTCGATGGACACGACAGGGGCGCAAAGGTAATTTCCTCTTCGCTGCGCGATGCGGGCATGGAAGTAATTTACACCGGCCTGCGCCAGACTCCTGAAATGGTTGTGAACTCTGCATTGCAGGAAGACGTGGATGCCATAGGCATCAGCATTCTCAGCGGTGCACATAATACGGTTTTCCCGAAAATTCTCGCGCTGATGAAAGAAAAAGGAATGAGCGATGTGCTGCTTACCGGAGGAGGAATTATTCCCGAAGATGACATGAAACAGCTACGTGCACAAGGATGCGGTGAGCTTTTTGCTCCCGGAACACCAACTTCTGAAATTGCAGGCTACATCAAAAACTGGGTTAAAGAGCACAGAAACTTCTGAAAAGTTTCTGCCTTCTTTTTTGCAGAGTAATTATCCGTCTTTACATTTGCAGCTTTAATGAAACATTATGCGACAACTCTCCACCATTCTTACCGAAGTTTCTGATGGAATATTAATCATCACGATTAACCGTGAAGACAAGCTTAACTCGCTGAACAAGACAGTTATCAGCGAACTGGAAGAAGTAATTACTGAACTTTACAGTAATCCAGAAATAAAAGGAGCGATAATTACCGGTAAAGGTCCGAAAGCATTCGTTGCAGGCGCAGATATTACCGAGTTCCGCGGACTGACAGAAGCTGAAGGGAAAGCGCTGGCTAAACGCGGACATGATATTTTCGATAAAATTGAGTTAAGCCCCAAACCCATCATTGCTGCCGTAAACGGTTTTGCTCTCGGTGGCGGTTGCGAACTGGCTATGGCCTGCCACCTTCGTATTGCCAGCGAAAACGCCAAGTTCGGACAGCCGGAAGTGAAGCTCGGCATTATTCCCGGCTATGGCGGAACGCAAAGGCTTACGCAATTAGTCGGTAAAGGCAAGGCGCTGGAAATGCTGATGACCGCTGATACCATTGACGCCATGTGTGCCGAAAAACTCGGGCTTGTAAATGATGTGGTTCAAACGGTTGAACTTCTCGACACCTGTAAAGCGCTAATGGCAAAAATCACTACCATGGCTCCTTTTGCCATTGCACAGGTAATCCAGAGCGTTTACGCTCACTTCAAATCGGGTATTGACGGCTTCGACACGGAAATTGATTTGTTCGGCAAGTGTGTAGCCACCGAAGATTTCGTGGAAGGCACTAACGCGTTTCTCGAAAAAAGAAAACCAAATTTTAAAAGCGGCAGAAAACAGCAAGGGGTCTAAAAAAGGATAAAACTCTGTAAGGAAAAAGTTATTTTCACCCGAAATAAAAAATCAACATGGCTGATATTAAAAATATCGAAGGGCTTACACTTCAGGAAATTGAAAATGAAATTGACCGCGGAGGCAAATTCGTTTTTTACATCTGGACCATCTCTGTAATCTTCATGACGTTCAAAAATCCCAGCGATATTTATTTTGTGAAGGGAGGCGAGAGCGCTGCCGGTAAAGGGCTGGGTTTTACCCTTGCCACGTTGTTTCTCGGGTGGTGGGGAATTCCCTGGGGGCCTATTTACTCCATCCAAAGCCTGGCAACCAATCTTGGCGGAGGAAAAGATGTAACCCAGGATGTTTTGAACAGCCTGCGCACTCAGGCCACTCCTCCGCAGCCGGTTGCTTAATTGGCTTTTGGAATTCATCCGCTTACACCGTAGGCGTTTCGCCAAACGATTTTTCATATTTGTAAATGATTGGCAACTTTTACCTTCGCTTCGGTTGGCAATTACATTATTTCAACAATTTAACCTGACATGAAATTCAGAAAAGAAAAAGATACCATGGGCGTGGTGGAAGTGCCTGCCGATGTTTACTGGGGTGCGCAAACCCAGCGCTCAATTGAGAATTTCCGCATAGCGCAGGACACCAACAAAATGCCCATAGAGATTGTACGCGCTTTTGCTTACCTGAAAAAAGCCGCTGCACTCACCAACCTCGATGCCGGCACCTTGGAAAAAGAAAAGTGCGACATCATCGGCAAGGTTTGCGATGAAATACTGGAAGGCAAGTTAGACACCCAGTTTCCGCTTGTAGTTTGGCAAACTGGCAGCGGAACACAAAGCAACATGAACGTAAACGAAGTAATTGCTTACCGCGCCCATGTTCTGCTGGGGGGCAATCTCACCGATGAAAAAAAGAAAGTTCACCCCAACGATGATGTAAACAAATCGCAGTCATCGAACGATACTTTTCCTACCGCCATGCACATTGCTGCCTATAAAATGCTGAAGGAGGTTACTTTGCCCGGAATTAAAAAGCTGCACGACACACTGGCGGCAAAAGCAAAGGAGTTCATGCCGGTAGTAAAAATCGGGAGAACGCACCTGATGGATGCCACACCGCTTACTCTGGGCCAGGAATTTTCAGGATATGTTTCGCAGCTCAAGCACGGTATCCGCGCGGTTGAAAACACGCTGCCTCATTTGGCGGAACTTGCCCTGGGCGGCACTGCGGTGGGCACCGGTATCAACACTCCGCCAGACTATGATGTAAATGTGGCGAAGAAAATTGCGGAGCTCACCGGGTTCCCATTCGTAACGGCTGAAAATAAATTTGAAGCGCTGGCAGCCCACGATGCGGTTGTGGAAGCTCATGGGGCGCTGAAAACAGTAGCTTGCTCACTCATGAAAATTGCCAACGACATCCGCCTGCTTTCCTCAGGCCCTCGGTGCGGTATTGGCGAAATATTTATTCCCGACAACGAGCCCGGTTCATCCATTATGCCCGGAAAGGTAAACCCTACGCAGTGCGAAGCCATGACCATGGTGGCGGCACAGGTTTTGGGCAATGATGTAGCCATCAATATTGGCGGGGCAAGCGGTCATTTCGAGCTGAATGTGTTTAAGCCGGTTATGATTTACAACTTTCTGCACAGCGCCAGGCTGATTGGCGATGTGTGTGTTTCGTTCAACGATAAATGCGCGGCAGGTATAAAACCCATAGAGGAAAACATTAAGCAAAACCTCGATAACTCGCTGATGCTGGTTACCGCCCTCAACAACAAAATTGGTTATTACAAAGCGGCAGAAATTGCGCAAACCGCACACAAAACCGGCAAAACCCTCAAGGAAACAGCCATCGCTCTCGGCTACCTCACTGCCGAACAATTCGATGAATGGGTTGACCCTAAAAAGATGGTGGGTAAAATTTAAGGAAGCACTTATAAGTTTTTTCCTGCGGCAGAACCCCTGAACTTCAGAAAAAACCCGGGCCGGTTGTTGCTGTTATCCCCAACAACAACTGTGCGGCTTATACTTGTTGGTGATCCTCCGCCAAAACGCGGAGCTATACACCCAACAATGACTTGAAAAATTTAAATTTTTTATTTTCAATAAATGAAGACTGTAATTGCTTGTGTTCTTTTTGTTTACTCTTCAACCTGTTTGCCGGCTCAGAAAACGGATACGCTTACTGCAGCTGTCAGGAAATATACTTCGGCTGAACAAGTGCTTCAATTACCTCCGGCATATACCGTTCTTAAATGCAATATACGGGTGAGCACTAAACGGGAACTTTTTGCAGTTTTCTACGCCAGGGATGGCTCGCGGTATTGCCTAAACTCTCAGTCGAAAGATTTTAATGCCCTATGGGAAAGGATGATAAACATGGCAGCCAAAGGCGCTACCATAACCTTAGAAGAGGTAACAGTTTTAAAAGGCGATAAAGAAATGAAGTGGATGCCAAAAACATTTATTGTGCCTTAGCCTCCTCACTTCCCCTTCACCCTTTCCCTAATCACTTTCATCACCTCTTTCAATTCGCTTACGGGCAGTGTTTTTAAACCCGCTCAGTAGAAGGTCGAGCTAGGTGTGCTTTATATAGCCGTTAGTTAAAGCCAAATAGTGGGTTTTAATAAATAAATCATAATTGGCTGAAAACGAACCTGATAAGATGCAACGGAAAATTCCGTGAGGCAATTTCAGGTCTGAAAAAGAGCCAGGAATTTTTCCGTGGCACTAATTCAACATTGCGGTAAGCCAGGAATTTTTCCGCAACACAAATTCAACATTGCGGTGAGCCAGGAGTTTTTCCGTGGCACTAATTTAACCTTGCGGTAAGCCAGAAATTTTTCCGTGGCAATAATTCAACCTTGCGGTGAGCCAGGAATTTTTCCGTGGCACTAATTCAACCTTGCGGTGAGCCGGGAATTTTTCCGCGGCACTAATTCAAC
>CAZWAD010000002.1:0-59524 GCA_964631835.1 uncultured Chitinophaga sp. | reverse complement strand
CCTTGCGGTGAGCCGGGAATTTTTCCGCGGCACTAATTCAACCTTGCGGTGAGCCAGGAATTTTTCCGCGACACTAATTCAACATTGCGGTGAGCCAGGAGTTTTTCCGTGGCACTAATTTAACCTTGCGGTAAGCCAGAAATTTTTCCGCGGCACAAATTCAACCTTGCGGTGAGACAGGAATTTTTCCGCAACACAAATTCAACCTTGCGGTGAGCCAGGAATTTTTCCGCAACACAAATTCAACCTTGCGGTGAGCCAGGAATTTTTCCGCAACACAAATTCAACCTTGCGGATAGGTCATTTACTTCCACTCCTTTAAGGTGAATGTTTTTTGGGGGGATTACATTATCCCTAAAACAATTTGTTTGGGAGGAGTAAAGCAGCCCGATTCCAGCTTTATTTTATCAATAAAAATCTGGTCTTGGGGTCTCATCTTATCTAAAAGTATTTTTCTTTCGGAGAGAGTTTTGCCGGGAAATACCTCGCTGCCTATTTTCAAAGTCCAATCGGCAGAAACCATTGCACAGCTATTGCCACTCGAAAGTTCCTTTATCCTGAAAAGGTCGGCAACTGCCGGATAGAAAGGCAATGAAGAGCCGTTTCTGTATTCGATGTTATTAATGACTATAGCATAGTTGCTGTCAATTTTCAGCTGGGCATTTATCGAAGAAGAAAAGATAATAGCTACAAGTACACTGAGCAGGAGTTTCATGGTAGAAAGATTTAGTCTTTGAAGGTAAATAAAAATTTATGGAATACCGGCCTGAAGGGCGGGTTCAAGGAATAAGCTATAGGGTTTTAGACCTGGATTCCAACTCGGTTTTAAATAATCTAGTGGCATCCGAACACGGATGATAACCATGAGAATCCAAACGGGTGCTGTCGGCATAATAACAAAAGCAATCGCAATCGGGTTTTTCCTTTTCGAGTTTTGCCATTTCAGCCTTTACACCATCCAGTTGCTTACCGGCTTCAAGCTCTTTAATTTTTGTTTTCAACTCATTGCTCGAAATAGTAGCGAGGTATTCCTGGAGTACTTTAGGCTCTGCGGCTAAAGGCGTAAGGGTAAACTGTTGCGAAGCAGCTATAGTAAACTCCTCAGCCGCAAAAATGAATTTGCCGTCCACATCGCCATAGGCAAGCACATATCCTTCAGCCCCAATTGGCAGATTTATTTTTCCATCCTTATACATAAAAGCATATTGGTTATTTGAATTATTAATCAATCCGCCATGGGTAAAACACTTTACGTAAGGAACTACCAGCGAAACGGTAATGTCCCTGGAACTGGCGCCTTCTACATTCACAATCAGGCTGGAGGGACTTAGCTGAGGCAGGTCTTTCATCAGAATATCTATGTTATACCAACCCCATGCATCCACTTCAACCTGGTAGTAATATGAATAGTTTACGTTAGCGCCTACAAGATTATTGGTGTTTGCAATAGGTGTAAACCGGGTAGGTGGCGGCAAAGCCAGGTTCGATAAATAATTTACAATTACCGCAGGTGTGGTGTCGGCAGCATATCTGATAATTTCTGCTTTTTGTTTGAGTGCCGAAAGTTTTGCCACGTAGGTATTGCATTCATCATAACAAAAAGCCGGTAAAGGGTTTGAAGGCGAAAACCCACCCGCTTCATTATCTACATAAAGGAAAATATTTTTTACCTCTTTATCTGTAAGGTTGGGAAACAGGTTCATGGCCGAAGGCCGCGAGTTAGCTACTGACACTGCTTCGCAATTGCACTCAGCCAGCAAGTCGTTAAAGTTGCGGGTAAATTTAATAAGCCAGTCCATTGAGCGTTTGGAGGTTAAACCAGCAAGTATAGGACCAGTAGCATCTTTATCTATCTCGTGACAAGCTTTGCAATTGCTCATAAACAAAGATTTGCCCGCAGCAATTTTTTCTTCACCCGTTGACGTTGTTTTTTCCTTTCTGTTCCATGCGATGGTGCTGTCGTTATTCATCTTTCCCTTGAAGATATCCATGCCTTCTGTCATTTTATCAATAGGCACCTTAGCCGAAATCTGCTTTTTAATCACGGCATCCTTAGTTGTTGAAGAAATAAAAAACATACCCTGGCTCGAAAGGGTTTGCTCGCCCGAATTGGTAGTAAGGCCGGCAGACAAAATTTCATTGAGCCGTAATGCTTCTTTTACTTCCAGTTGCACAGATACATTTCCCTGAACCGAAATAGAGTTGGCAGGGATTTCTATAACAATACCGTTTTTGGTAACCAGCGTGGTATCATGCAAGGGGTCAATATTGAAAAACTGCTTTTCAAGAACATCGCTTGACAGGTATTTCTTTTTTGACTGATTGCAAGCACTTAGAATGATAAGCACTAGAACTACTGCGGTGAGGTTTTTCATAAAACTGATTTTAGATTAGTTTGAACGGTAAAGTAAAATGCTTTTTATGCATATTTCATTTTAAGATGCACAAATTCTGCTTTTCCACAAATTTCGAGGGTTTTTACCTCTAGCCGAAACTTTTTACAGTATCAAAACTTTAGCCCTTGTTGGCAATAACACCAACCACTGCAGAAAGGGAAATGTCGTTACATTTAATACCCGAAATAATTTTTTCAATATTCGTTTTTATCAGGTGAAGAAAACCTTTATCTTCTTTCTGCTCTTGTGGGGATTAACGGGGCAAAGCCGGCAGGTTTATACAATACGTTCAGGTAACTGGGAAGCCGACTCCGTTTGGTTTAACAGCCTTAAGCCCGATACAACCGGAGATACTATTTCGGTCTATCACCATATTCAACTCCATTCCGATATTGTTTTAAGCACCGGCAGCTATCTTTTTATTGACAGCACGGGCTGGCTTTGTGGCGACCATTCCTTACTCATGACCAACTGGTCGTATCTTTTTAATCTCGGATTCCTGGGCTTGTATTATTTCGAAATATACTTCGCCAGAGCGCTCAACTTGGCTCCGGGGGTAGTTTACATAGGCGAGCAGGGGATGTACGTTCATGGCATCGGTTCGTGGTTTAAAGACAGCCTGGGGTGTATGAAAGTTCATGAAGGCAAACAACAGTGTTTGTTTCCCTGCGTTCTTGATACTTCGTTTTCGGTTATTGCCAACTATAGCACTTTAAATTTCAGCACATTGGTGCAACCGGTTATCTATGATTATGATTTTGGCGATGGCACTACCCTGCAAACCACTGAACACCAGCTTACACACACTTATTCCCAAAGCGGAGATTTTACCATCCGCCTGATTATTTACAATTGCTGCGGGCGCGATACGGTGTACCGGCAAATTCATGTTGAACTTCCACCGCCACCGTGTGCGGACAGCACCTGGTTTCTTCTTTATCCAAATCCTGCTATCGGGGGTTTCTGGATTACCAAAGAGTTTTGCGATGAAGAAGACATACAAGTGAAAATATTTACTGCTGCCGGACAACTTACCTCAACTTATTCCTTCAAAACCGTTGAAAAACTCTTAAAGGAATATATCTCCTGTTTCTTTTTATCTCCTGCCACATACATAGTGGATATACAATCGCCAACAAAATCGCAGAAACTGAAACTGGTACTTGTTGACGATTATTGAGTTGTTGCTATTAATTAATTGTGATGGGGCTAAAGCCCTCGGTATTCAACAGATTCTCTTTGCCCCGCGCTAGAGCGTGGGGTTATTTTTTTCCGAAAGACCCCGCAGGTTTTAAAAACCTGCGAGGTCTGTATCAATAGCCCCCAGCCTGAAGGACGGGTTCAGGGAATAAGCTGTAGGGCTTTAGCCCCGGGGTTATTCTGCCCGGTGTGGTGGAGGATGTTTTTTATTTTGCCGGTTAATTACTGATATTCAATTCTGATGAAAGACGAATATCATCTTACCTCTACCTTTACGCGTATCTTTTATTTAGCTATTACCGGTATTATGCTTTCGATTCTATTACTGCTACTTATAGTTACCAGTGAGGAATTTTTTCTCTTTTTTATAATTATAACCTGTGGATTAGCTACATGGAATCTACTTACCCCCGATATAATTATCAGCAAAGGAATACTTACGGTTAAAGTACCCTTTCAGGAACCTGTCACATATCCGATTAATTCCATAACAGATATCAGACGAAGTTTTTTCCTTCGTGCGGGAATGGGAGTAATAACCATGAAAAACCGAGAAAAAATATATTACATGCCTAAGTATCTTGATTCAATGTTGTTTATTGGGCGCTATCGGGAACATGTAATGGGAAAAATGAAGCGGTTGCAGGAAGATTGAAACTTTTTTACAGTATCAAAACTTTCCTTTATTTCATATCCGATTCCTAAACAGGCTGAATGCGAAAACTCTTTACTCTTTTCTTCCTTGCCGGTTTTCTTGCACATGTTTCGGCTAATTCATCGTGTAAGCCTTGTGCCGATATTATCTTCCGCGAAAACAAAGGGCAGTGGCAAAGCAACATTCTGTATAAAGCCGAGATAAAAAATGGGGCGATTTTCTTCGAACAAAACCAAATTACTTTCAACCTGTTCGACACGCGCGACATCATGCGCATTAAAGGCGACCACCACAAACTCGAAAACTACAAGCAAACAATTGATTACACGCTTCACTTCCACGCCTTTCGGATGAAGTTTGAGAATGCTTTGGTTCCCAAAGCCACCGGTGCGTCACCTATTGGTGAATACTTCAACTATTTTATCGGCAACGACTCTTCGAAATGGGCCTCGCGCGTGCGCGGCTTTCATGAAGTAAATTACCAAAACCTGTATAACGGCATCCACCTCAACATCGCCTCCAAAGAAGGCTCGCTGAAATATGTGTACGAAGTAGAAAAAGGAACCGATGTTTCGCTGCTGAAAATAACTTTTGAAGGAGCCCACGGCATTTCTATTACCGAAAACGGAAACCTCGAAATAAAAACTGCCGTAGGCGATGTGGCTGATTTAAAGCCTTACGCTTTTCAAATGGTTAACGGAAGAGAAACGAAAGTGGATTGTGAGTTTGCGCTCAACGGTAATTCGGTTTCGTACCGCTTTCCTTACGGATACGATAAAAAACAGAAACTTTACATTGACCCCACCATGGTTTTTTCCACCTATTCCGGTTCTACGGCAGATAACTTCGGCTACTCCGCCACTTACGACAGCCGCGGAAATGCTTTTGCTGCCGGTTCGGTTTTCGGTGTGGGCTACCCGACTACTACCGGTGCTTACGATGTAAGCTATAATGGCGGACCGACCATTACCTTTACCGGTGGCGGCACTTACCCCGGTGATGATATTTCGATTACGAAGTACGCAGCTGATGGCACCCAGCGCATTTTCTCTACGTACCTCGGTGGTTACGGGCAGGACTTAGCTCATTCGCTCATTGCCAACTCAGCCGATGAGCTGTTTGTGCTCGGCACCACCACCTGTTCCGATTTTCCTACAACCGCCACCGCATTCGACAGAACTTACAACGGTGGCAACGACCCGGGTGTTTGGGACGGCATAGCCGCCCACTACATGCAGGGCTCCGATATTATTGTTTCGCGCTTCAGCGTTGACGGCACTCAGCTTCTCGCTTCCACTTATGTGGGCGGCAGCGATAATGACGGGTTGAATTACCGGGCAGGTCAGCCGTATTCATCGCCCGGTTTCCTGCGCCACAATTATGCCGATGAGGTTCGCGGTGAAATTGAAATTGACAAGAACAACAACATTTACATTGCTTCGTGCACCCGCTCGGCAAACTTTCCTCGCACTGCCGGAACTTTTCAAAATGCTTTTGGCGGTGGAATGGATGCCTGTATTTTTAAGATGGATGCCAGCCTGTCCACCATGATTTGGAGTACTACTTTTGGCGGTAGTGAAGATGATGCGGCATATTCGGTAGCCGTGGATGGTGATGAAAATTTGTTTGTGGCAGGTGGTACGCTTTCAACCAACTTTATTACAACCCCCGGAGTTCATCAAACCGGTTTTGCCGGTGGAACCAGTGACGGATTTATCATGCACATTGATAAAACCGGGCAGACAAGAATTGCCTCTACCTATTACGGCTTTGCCGATTACGACCAGATTTATTTTGTTGACCTTGACCGCGCCAACAACGTGTATGTGCTCGGACAAGCGGATAATTCAGGAACCAATTATATCCGCAATGCGGCATACAACAAACCCAATGGCGGGCAGTTCATTACTAAATTTAATGAGGCGTTGAACACCATTGAATGGTCAACCTCATTTGGCCGCGGACTTGGTGTTACCGATATTTCACCCACCGCTTTCCTGGTAGATGTCTGCCGCAATATTTACGCCTGCGGCTGGGGAAGCCAGGGAGTAAACAATATTGTTGGCGGCACCGGTGGCACCACCGGACTGGACGTTACACCCGGTGCTTACAAAACAACCACTGACGGTCAGGATTTTTATCTGCTCGTACTGCGCGATGACGCATCGGCTCTTACTTACGCCACTTTCATGGGCGGCACTATCAGCGAGGAGCATGTGGACGGAGGTACCAGCCGCTTCGACCGGAAGGGTGTGGTGTATGAAAGCGTTTGTGCGGGCTGCGGCAGCAATGATGACTTTCCCACATTCCCGAATCCGGGCGCGGTTTCAAACACCAATAATTCCAACAACTGTAACAATGCTATTTTCAAATTCGACTTAGACCTTCCGCTTTGCCTCGCTGATTTTACTTTTCCGAATGCCTGCGAAAATTTTCCTGTACAATTCAGTAACCAAAGCCATTCGGTTTCTACGCCAACTTACCAATGGTTTTTTGGTGATGGCAGCTCTTCCACACAAACCAATCCTTCTCATACCTACCTGCAAACCGGTTTGTTTGATGTTACTCTCGTAATTACCGACCCGGGAAGCTGCAACTTTACGGACACCGTTACGAAAAAAATTCTGGTTATTGGCGGAGCAGGTACCAATACTTTGCCCTCCATAACTATATGCCATGCACAAACTACACAAATTGGTTTTCCACCGAATAATGATTCCACTGTTACTTATCAATGGACTCCGTCCTCAACTTTGAGTTCGGCTACAGTTTCCAATCCTGTTGCATCGCCTGCTCAAACCACTACCTACCAGCTTCTTGTATCCAACGGAATTTGTATTGATACTTTCCGGCAAACTGTTATTATATTCAATGACGCGCTGCAGGTTTCAGGCAACGATGTTTTATGTGCCGGTGATACTTTGCAGCTGAGCGTTACCAATTCGCAGCCGGGCCAGCAACTCACGTATAGCTGGAGCCCCGTATCGCAAATTATTTCGGGCGCAAATACTTCAACTCCTTTGGTAAGTCCGTCACAAAACACTACTTACATAGTAACAGTTACCAACCAAATCGGCTGTGTTTTCAGCGATTCGATTCGAATCAATATTCTCTCTGCACTTCCGAGTGTAAATGCTTATGCAATACCCGACACCATTTTCTTTGGAGACACATCGCAGTTGAATCTTACTTTGAGCAATGATGTGGTTTCTGTTTTTTGGCAGCCGGATACAACCTTAAGCGCATACGATATTGCGAATCCGCTGGCATATCCGCCAAACACACATACATATTATGTGGAGGTTTCTGATTCGCAGGGTTGCAGAATAGCTGATACGGTTATTGTGTACGTAATAAATACTCCCTGCGAAGAATCGGTGGTTTACATTCCCAATGCATTTTCTCCGAATGGTGATGGAAAAAACGATGTGCTGTATGTGCGAAGCAACAACGTGACCAACCTGTACTTTGCCGTTTACGACAGGTGGGGGCAGCGGGTTTTTGAAACAAGAAATGTTTTAACCGGCTGGGACGGAACTTTCAAAGGCAAAAAATTAGACCCTGCAGTATTCGGTTATTATGCCGAAGGTTTATGCGATGGCGGAAAGAAATTTTTCAAAAAAGGAAATGTGACTTTACTGAGATGAGAAAGAGTTCACAGTTCACGGTTCACGGTTCGCTGTTTGGAAAGAAATTCCTGTTGTTGTTTGTTGCCTATTGCCTATTGCCTGTTGCCTACTGTCAAGATATTCACTTCTCCCAATTCAGTTTCTCTCCTCTCAATCAAAACCCTGCCAACACAAACCTGTTTGATGGCGATTTCCGTTTTGCTGGTAATTACAGGAATCAATGGCCAAGTGTACCGGTTCGCTACAATACTTTTTCAGTTTCAGCCGAAATGAATTTTCTGACACTGAAAAATAATGACCGGTTCGGTGGCGGACTCGTTTTCTTTTTTGACCGCGCTGGCGATTCGCGATTCACCTCACTGAATACAGCTTTGTCTGTTTCATATATTAAATCGCTCGATAAAAATTTTCATCACGCGCTCAGCGGGGGAATTCAATTCGGGATTGTAAACCGAAACATCAATTACTCGAAATTGAATTTCGATAATCAATGGAATGGCGATGTGTTTAATCCGTCAATTCCGATAGATGAAACTTTTGCAAGAACACGGTTTAATTTCTTCGACCTGGGAGTTGGAGTAGCTTACAAGTGGACAAAAGCAGAGCGCACAAATGTTACTGTAGGGTTTGGCGCTGCGCACCTTACTGTTCCCAGTCAAACCTTTTACAACGACAATTCTGTGAAGCTGAATCCGCGTTTTACCGTTCATACACGCGGGCAGGTGAAAGCTGCGAAACAATGGGATGTTGTTCCCGAACTTATGTTTCAAATGCAGGATTCAAAATATGAAGTTGATTATGGCGCACATGCCAAATATTACCCAGCTCTGAAAATTCCGCATACCATTGCGCTGAATATCGGAGCTTACGGAAGAAGCGCAGATGCGGGCTGGCTCTTTGCAGGAATGGATTTCGATAACCTGCAGGTGAATCTGAGTTATGATATAAACTTCTCAAAACTGAGTGCGGCAAGCCGCTATAACGGAGGTTTTGAGGTAAGTGTAATTTACATTTTAGCTAAAGTGAAACAAATCAATAAGCCCGGAGCGGTATGTCCTGCGTTTCTATGAGTTACCGGTTGTTAATTACCAGTTACCAGTTTAAAACATTAGCTGTTTGTAAATTGGTTATTGTTTTGTTATTGGTCATTGGTCATTGGTCATTCTTGCCAGCGCAAACTGTTTCTCAACTCATAAAAGCGGGTGATAAAAAATTTACTGAGGGAGAACACTACTCTGCATCGCTTTACTATAAAGACGCGCTGAAGAAAGATGATGAAAATATTGAACTGAATTTTAAGTACGCTGAAGCCTGCCGTCTTTTCAGCGATTTAACCGGTGCGGAGTTGGGCTACAGCAATGTGGTGAAACTCGATAAGTCGAACCAGTATCCACTGGCTTTGTTCTGGCTGGGAGAAGTTACTCGCAGTAACTGCGAATGTAAATGCCCCGATGCACAGAAGTTGTTTCACCGGTTTCAGACAAAATACAGAAAGAGGGACTATTACTACGCCAAAGCGCAACAGGAAATCGAATCCTGTGCATGGGTCAAAGACCATCTGAAAAAAAATGATTCTGTGAACGTTGAGCATCTCGGTAAGGAAATAAATACCCCGCAATCAGAGTTTAACGCCATTCATGTTTTTCCTGACAGGCTGCAGTATTCGGCTCTTCGCAATATTTCAAATGACAAGAAAAATGAGAAATATTTAGTGCGTATTTATAATCAGCCGCCAAATCCCGAACCATTTTTTATTCCCAACGGAGCAAATACAAACATGAACATCGGTAACGGAGCTTATTCTCCCGATTCGAAAAAGTTTTTTTTCACGCAATGCGAGCAAAAAGATAAATCAACCACGCGCTGCGATATTTATGTAACCCGGTACGAAAACTACAAATGGACTGCTGCTGAAAAACTCACCGACCATGTGAACGACCCGAAAGCGACCAACACACATCCTTCAGTCGGCTATGATTTATCAGGAAATGAAGTTTTGTTTTTCTGCAGCGATAGGGAAGGCGGGCAAGGCAATATGGATATCTGGTTCAGCAAGCTGAATAATGACGGAACCTACTCACAGGCGGTAAATCCCGGTAGTAAACTCAACACACCGGGGAATGAGATTACTCCGTTTTTCGATGTTCACAGCCATACTCTATTTTTCTCTTCCGATTGGCATTACGGTTTTGGCGGCTATGACATTTTCGAAACACGGGGTGAGTCAGTTAACTGGAGCGAACCGAAAAATTTAATGCAACCTGTTAATACATCGCAAAACGATTTGTATTACACAATGGCTGCGGACAATTCGAGGGCATACATCACCTCGAACCGTAAAGGCTCTTACTTTATTGAAGCCGAAACCTGCTGCAATGATATTTACGCCTACAACACCGGTAAAAAAATTGAGAAGCGAGATACAACAGTTCGCGTAAAAATTGATACTCCGGTTGTTGCTGTATCAATGGATACCTTCTCTGCGGTAAAAATTGAGCCAAAAGTTTTGATTCAAGAAAAATTAGCGAGGCTGAAACAGGTGATGCCCCGCCTGTATTTTCATAACGATGAACCCGATGCAAAGACATTGAGCGACACAACAAAACTTGATTATAAAGAAACATATGAGGCATACTCCGCGTTGCGAAATGAATACATGAGAGAATATCTGAAGAGTTTGAAAAGAGAAGAAAGAGAAAACGGAGAAAAAGAAATTACTGATTTGTTCAGCAATAAAGTTGACCGCGGCTTTTATGATTTGATAGCTTTCTCTTCGCAAATGCTCGATATGCTGCAAAAGGGAAATAAGTTGGAAATTACCATTAAAGGTTTCTGCTCCCCGCTTAATTACAACGAGTATAATATCCGGCTCGGTTACCGGAGAGTCGCTTCACTGCGCAATTATTTCTTTCATTACCGCGATGGGATTTTCCTTCCTTTCATTGCTTCCGGCAACCTTATTTTAAAAACCGAATCGTTTGGCGAAGAAACCGCACCGGCAGGTATCAGTGACGACCGGAATGACAAATCCAACTCGGTTTACAACCCGAAAGCCGCATTTGAACGCAGAGTTGAAATTATTTCAGTTGAACTGAAATAAAATTTGTGTCGTCAAACAACTCACTACTCGCAACTGTTGTTATTTTTACCTCGTGCAGAAAAAATCATCAGACAATTTTTCTAAACAGGAAAAAAAAACATCAAATATTCCATATAAAAAGTGGGATAAGAAGAGAAAAAATCCTGCATTGGTAGCAGCTGCCAAAAAGATGTTTGAGAGAAAGGTTTTCCCGTTTAATAAAAAAGAAAAGAAGAAAACCACGCTTGACAACGGCAAACAATCCGACCAATTCTTTCAAAAAAAATTCCTGACCGGCAAAAATTTACATCCCGAAACAAACGGAATTTACACCACGGAAGAAAAAATTACCGATGAAATACGGCTGAACAAATTTCTGTCTCATGCCGGGGTGGCTTCGCGCAGAAGTGCCGATGAACTGATTAAAGCCGGAAGGGTAAAAGTAAATGGCGAGGTGGTAACCGAAATGGGTCATAAGGTAAAAGAGAAAGACTCCGTGGAATTTGACGGACGGCTGGTATCGCTCGAAAAAAAATATTACCTGCTGCTTAACAAACCCAAAGATTTTATCACAACGGTAACTGATGACCGCGGAAGAAAAACGGTGATGGAACTTTTACGGGGGGCTTATCAGCAAATGCATTCCCCCCGCAAACCAAGGCTTTACCCGGTAGGCAGGCTGGACAGAAACACAACCGGTATTCTTCTGATTACCAACGATGGCGAACTTTCACAGAAACTTACTCATCCGTCCAGTGAAGTGAAAAAAATTTATCACGTTACGCTGGACCGGAAATTAATGAAGGAAGACTTCAATAAAATAGCGGAGGGGGGAGTTGTACTTGAAGACGGAATTGCAGAGGTGGATGAAATTGCTTACCCGAACCCGAAAAACCGCGCAGAAGTCGGCATTCAGATTCACACCGGCAAGAACCGGTTTATCCGTAGATTGTTTGAAACGCTTGGCTATGAAGTAGAAAAACTTGACCGGGTTTTTTTTGCGGGGCTTACCAAAAAAGATTTACCCCGCGGCAGATGGCGCTTTTTAAGCGAAAGCGAAGTGCGCTTATTAAAGCATTTTAATACATAACCGCTTCTCTCCGTTTTCAGCCCGGAAAAAACTTAAGACGGATAATGTAATTACTTGCTTATCTTTGGTAAAAGTTGATAGGCTTGAATGAGAATTAAATTTTACCTGCTTATTATTTCTATCGCGGTTTCTGTTCCGGTGTTTTCCCAGCAGGATATGTACCGGCAGCAGGAACTTTACCGCACCTTGCATGGCGATATTGCCGTAAGCATCAGTACCGGTGATTCCATTACACTGGTTGTAAGCAATGAAATGCTGCTCTTACTCGATTATGAAAGTTCAAAGCTTTCTTTCCGCGTGCCTCTCGAAACTTTCCGCACCGGCACGGATTCTATTGACCGGAAGCTTTATGCCATGAGAGACACCATCATTGAGTTTACCGGTAAACTCAGCATCAGCATCAACACAAAAAAATACGACCCGCAGAATTATCTTCTCGAAGGAACCCTGACCTGTGCCGGACATTCGATGCCCGTAAAAGGAAAAGGCTCTATGACCTGCCTGCCCAACGCCAACCGGTTGACTCCCGCATGCACACTTTTATTCAGCTTGGAAAGCAACCTGAGTATTTTAAACCTCAGCCGGATATTCCCTGCCTCCAAACAGGAGGTCAGGATTGATTTAAGGCAGTCTATTTTAGAGAGAGAACCGTAACAGCGCATGAATAGCCAGGAGCCGCCCGCTGAAAGCTTATCTGAAAATTTCAGAAAAGAACTTGATGCGGCATCTAAAGAAAGCGTTTTGAATCCCGGTTACAAGCGCAGAAAAATTGTTCTGTGGAGTATCCGAACCGCTATAACCGCTGCCCTCTATATCGTTTTCTGGGAACATACATGGGTAAGGTGGACGCTGCTTGTGACAGTTCCTCTCAATTTATTTAGCCTTCTTTCCATATTCGGCTGGAGTTATTTTTTACGCAGAAAAATAGAGAGGACAAAGAGCAAACTGGAAGAAGCTGATAAAGTAATAGCTGAAACAGGAACTGAATAACCACTGCCAACCGCCCTTACATCTTCACCAGCTTCCTCACCGCGCTGCCTTTGGAGGAACTTACCCGCAGCAGGTAAACGCCTTTTGGAACATCGGCTATTATTTCTGATTTAGAGTTTAGGATTTCAGATTTGAAAACAATTCTTCCGTTTCCCACGCCACTTTGCACCAATTGCCGGGTTGGTGTTTGGGCTAAAGAAGAGAAAGCAATAATAAGAACAATAAAAGCGCTGTAGATGGCTTTCATAACTGTGGGTTTGGTAAGTAATTTAAAAATAACCAACCTTTCTTAACCCCTAAAAAATTTTGTTCAGGTTTATATTTACAAACTACCTCCGTAAATAAGTTACGGCACCAGTTTTTTTACTCAAACTACCTCCGTAATAGTTACGATACCTGTTTCATTACCATTGCTGCTACCGTAACTATTACGGAGATTGTCTTTGTATTCTTATTGCTTCTGTAGCTGTTGCGCTGGCTGTTGCCGCACTTTTATGAGTTCTGTAACTTTTACGGTGTTTGTTTTTGTTTCCGAACTGGCTTCGTAAGAGTTACGGAGGCAGTTCGGAAATCTGAACTGTTAAATACGTTAATTCTTACGCTTTCTGTCTTTAATATATGCAATTGTCAAAATCTGTGAAAAGAATAAATAAAAAATAAACCTGGTACGTTATCAGTATATCAAACAGTAAAATAAAAAGATATGAGTAACAATGTAACATGGAGGTATCTTAATAATACCTTCGAAATCAATACCAGGCGGAGCACTGTAAAAATGCTGTCCCTTTCCACCGACACCCACGCCAAGCTGAAAGCAGAAGAAAGCAATGCAGATATTGCCGACATACTTCTGATTTACGAACCGGTATTTTTCGCCTACCGCGACCTCGACCAGCAATACGGTGTAAAGTCGGGTGAGTATTCCGGTAGTACTTTGGGCTTTGAGGAATACTTAGACCAAATTCCGCTTAAGCTGCGGCAGTGGGAAAGCTTAATCAGGGCGGTGTATATCGAAGATTCACCGGAGGAGAAGGCGATATTCCCTAACAAGCGGACACCGTTTGAAAGCGGCACTTATGAAAGCCGTCTCGATGCTCTCGGTGCGCTGAAAATTAAAGTAGCTGCCGATGCAGCTCTAACAACTGCAGCTACTCAAATAACCAGTTTTTATAACGCGTCTTTAGGTGCGCGTTTAGTACAGCAAACCAAAGAGGGTGCGTTGGGTCAAATAAGCGACCTGCGCGAAAACCAGCGGGTGCTATTGGCAGGCGAGTTAATGGGAGTATTTGGCAAACTGGTATTTATTCACAGGCATAACCCGGTAGAGGTTGAACGGTATTTTGATTTATCTTTGCTTACTGAGCAGGGAGGAACTCATACAGTAGTAAGACAAGTAACCCTGGCACCTGGCGGCATCGGCAACTTTCCTTTAGCCGGTATTAACCTCGAAAAAATTATAAGCATTGAGTACGAAGCTATTGACCAGAACGCACAGTTTTATGCAGCCGCCTCACCTACCGATGGCCCCGGGGGCACGGTGCATAACCTGAGCGCTAACAACACGGTGGTAAAAACTTTTGAGCAGGTGGTAACCGAACTGGGTTTTGGCGAGTTGCTTCCTTATATGAACGTGCGTAACAACGGCATTGGCCCCGGTACGTTTAAAATTACACTTACCGTTGAGGATTAAAAAATAGTTTGCCGGTTTCATTTCCCCGTTTCGAGGAACGGAGCGGGGTTTTTTATTGGAAACAAAAAGCCCGATGAAAAAATCATCGGGCTTTTTGGTATTTAAGCCTGCCCTTTAGGGTAGATTTAGAGGGGTTAGAACCTCGGACAGTAAATAGTCTGGGGGCCTCTCCGCTTCCATTTGCCCACGTAAGCAAGGCCTACCTCAAAGCCGCCCTGCGATTTTGAGCCGCTGATTAGTTCCGAAACGTTGATGTCGTAAGCTACGCCCAGTTCAAGCCCGTTCCATACCACACCGGCATTCAGCACCACCGACTCAGCCACCATTCTGCGGTCTCTCCACGGAGCATCGGGGTCGCCACCCACCATGCGGAACATGGCTCCGAAACGGAAGTTGTTTCCTTCGGGGTATCTTTCTTCAAACAGAATTACGAAATCGGTTGCCAGAATCATTTCAATGGATTTACCCTGTGCCATAACAATAAACTTCGGCTGCAAGTCAAATCGGCCTTTGAGCGGAAAGCGAACACCGCCATGCCCGGCAAACTTCATGTTCAGCTTTACGTTCTTGTCGCCCAGGAAAGAAATAGCGGGACGGTTGAGGTGAAATGCCGAAGCGCCAACATATACATTAGTCCGCTTGGCTATTTTCATATACCAAAGTAAACCGGCATTTACATCCCAGTACATGAACCGGTTGTCAACCAAAAATTCGTTGGTAGGAAGAAGAGCATCGTAAGCACTGCCATCCCATTGGCTGCCGAACTGCAGTTTTGAAAAATCTATGGTTTGCTGAAATATCTGCGAAGAAAATCCTGCGGTGATGTAGTTGGTGTGTTTCTGGTTCAGCGATTTGTGGTAAGCAATAGATATTCCGCCTACATTATATCCGAATTTCGATTCGCCCGCCATATCACCAAGGAAAGATGCCCCGAAGCCGAAAGCATCGCCCGCCATAAAGCCTTTGTTGGTTCTGAAATCAACCGAGGCGGTATAAGTGCGGTACATCGGCACTTGCTCGTTGCGCAACACCGAACCCCACTGCCCGCGGAACAACGCGGTTAACCGGTAGTTGCCATTGAAGGCACCGGTAAGTGCCGGATTAAGGTAAAGGGGCGACATGTAAAACTGCGAAAGGTGCGGGTCTTGTGCCGTTGCCTGCATCATCACAAAGGTCAGTGCAAGTGCTTGTAAAATTTTCTTCATGAACTCGGTTGTTTAAAAAAGTTGTCTAAAATAGAAAAAATATTGTTTTACAAAATTTTGTGCTGTAAATTTTTAAAAAAATCCCTCTTCCTTTTTACAGGGTAAAACCGCTAAAAGTTTCATCTGTATTCTCCAATTTTAATCCTCTCCCGCTTCCCGTCATTTCATTCCTCTCCGAACCCGTTTACACCCTCTGATTTACAATACGCGCAATAATAAAAACAAACTGCACTTTGATTTACCTGATGAGCGAAACTGTTCCTTTTCTTTCTCTGGTTTTACCGTTCAAATAAACTCCTTCGATATAGTATGTATAAACTCCCGGATTCTGCATTACTCCTTTAAAGGTACCGTCCCATCCGCCCCACTGGTTTGCAGTGTCAAAAACCTTTTCGCCCCAGCGGTTGAATATGGCCATGTTTACTTTCGCCAAACCAAATCCATACACAGTAAAGACGTCATTATTGCCGTCTCCGTTGGGTGTGAATGCATTTGGAATAAAAAAATCTTCACCATTTCCAACAAAGACGGTAATGGGCTCAGAAACGATGCAATCGGAAAGATAATTAACAGTTAAGGTGTAAACTGTATAGGCATAGGGAGCCGCAATAACCGATGAACAATCACCGCAATTCAATCCTGAAAGAGGCGACCAGGAATAGAAATTAATATCGGCAGGCGAATAATGGCTAACGCTTGAAGTAAGTGTAATGGTTTGCCCGAGCTTTATCGTACTATCCTGCGGAAGAACAGTGATTACGGGTTTCACCGGTTCGTAAACTATAATGGTTGTATCTTTCAAACAACCCTGTCCGTCACGTATGCGCAAGCGGTAAATTCCGGCTCTTAAATCGGCAAACGATGGCGAAGGCTGAAAGTTTACACCGTCCAGCGAATATTCATAAGGAGTTACCGCGCCCGGTGTTCCTCCAATGGCGGTAACATAAACCGAGCCATCGGTGTATTCCGGACAGGAAACGGAATCAATATTTAAAAGCGAAATAGAAATTACAGGTGGCGCCAGGAAAGTTACACTCAGCACCACATTGCAGCCGTTGTTATCTAAAACGGTAACGGTATAATTTCCGGGAGCAAGGTTATTGATAACGGTTGTGTTCCTGCCGTTACTCCACGAATAAGTATAGGGCTGTGTACCGCCTGTGGCGCTTACTTCCACCGAGCCATCCTGTGTGTTAGCGCAGCTTATTTCAGCTTTATTAATCAACTGTGCCGTAAGCGTAGTGGGATTTACAAGAGTAACATTTCCGGTGGCGGTGCAATTGCTTGCATCGGTTACCACCACATCGTAAGTTCCGGATGGGATGCCGGTTAAGGTGCTGTTATCATTCATTGCGGGAGTATAGCTCCAGTCGTAAGTATATCCGGAATTGCCTCCGGCAGCGTTAACCGTTGCGGTTCCGTTCACATCACCTGTGCAAAGCGGGTCGGTATGTGAAAATGAGAGAACTATAGCCGTTGGCTCTGTTATAGTTGCATTCGTTGTTGCTGTGCAGCTTCTTGAGTCAGTAACAACTACGGAGTAAGTATTGGCTCCGACCCCGTTTAAATCTTCACTTACAGAAATGTTACTCCATAAATAGGTGTAAGGAGAAGTTCCTCCGTTTACAGTAATATCAATTGCTCCGTCTGTTCCTCCATTGCAGGTAACATTTGTTGCAGAAGAAACCGCTGCTGTAAGCTGTGTTGGTTCGGTAACAACAAAAGCAACGCTTGCCGTACAACTACGCAAGTCAGTAACCGTTACAGATTGATTGCCCGCTATGAAACCGGTCACCGGATTAGAAGTTGGCGAAACACCACTCCAGGAATAAGTATATCCCGGAGTTCCTCCGGTTACGTTTGCTGTAGCCGCACCATCGCTTCCTCCAAAACAGGAAACATCAACTACAGAAGCAATTGAAACAATTAACTGTGCTGGTTCAACTGCCATCCACGAAGCTTGTGCTGTGCAGCTATTTGCATCAGTGGCAACTACTGTATATGTGCCGGGTCCAAGCGAAACATTTGGATTTACATTCCCCCCGGGAGTCCAGTTGTAAGTATAAATTGGTGTTCCCCCGGTGGCAGTTGCCAATACTGAGCCATCATTTGCGCCAAAGCAGGAAATATCAACCGTATCAATTGCTATCGTTATTTGTGCAGGCGCAGTAATGTTTATGTTCCCGGCAACAGAAACACCTGCGCTATCAATGGCAGTTACAGTGTAAACTCCCGCACATAAACCACTCACCACATTTCCGTTTGTGCCGTTGCTCCAAACAAAAGTGTAGGGAGGTATTCCTCCGCTTGCAGAAACCGAAGAAGTGCCATTACAATCACCGAAACACAAATTGCTTGCAGTAACAAATGTGAGAATAACCGGTGGCGGGTCGGTAACAACTACGGTATCGAATCTGCAACAGTTGTTGGCATCGCATACAGTTACATAGTAAGTTCCGGCATAGAGATTGGAGATGGTATCATTATTAGAACCGGTGCTCCAGGTATATGTGTAACCCGGAGTTCCTCCGCTGGCAATTACAAAAGCCCAGCCCTCGTTGCCACCAAATGAAGTGGCGTTGTAAGAAACAGTATTTACGGCCAATACAGGCGGCTGAGTAACTGCGGCAGAAGCCGAAGCACTGCATCCGAAAGCATCGGTTACTGTGGCTAAATAGTTTCCTGCCGGTAAGCCGTTGGCAAGGGAAGTATTTCCCTGAGGAGGATTCCAGGAGTACGTATATACCGGTGTACCGCCATTAGCAGCAATGGTAACACTGCCGTTACTAACTCCGTTGCAAAGAATGTTTTGCGCTGCAGCAGAAAGCGTGAGTTGACCGGGTTCTGTTATAGTAACGCTATCCCCGCCCGTACATCCCTGCGAATCGCTTATACTCAGCGAATAAGTTCCTGGCGGAAGATTCTGAATGGAATCAATAGTTGCACCTGTGCTCCACGCATAATTTATCGGTGGCGTGCCGCCACCGGGAACAGCGTTAATTTTACCATTCGCCTGACCGAAACAATCTATGGGGTCAACAACAAAATTAATGGGGATATTGTTCCCGATAATAACGTGAACGGTATCGCGTAAAGTACAGGCCGCACCGGTTAAAGTAACAAGGTAGTCAGTGGAAACAGTTGGAGTTACTGTAAAATTATTAAGCGCTCCGGAATAAAGAACGGTGTTGGTATTCAAGTTGCGAAACTCATAACTAAAAGAATTTCCGGGCAGGGGATTTCCTAGTGTAGCGCTTGTGATTGACATAGGTCTCGAAGTGCAGAAAAAAGTATCGTTGGGAAAAGCATAAAACCGGACGGAGGTGTCAACATTCACATAAACAAAATCCTGACTGTGACAGCCGTTTTGAGCCGTCACATCCACGCGATAAATAACCGGAGTTTGAGGATGCGCAACCGGGTTGACAATATTGGCAGGCACAGGAGCATTAGCCCCAGTTGCGGGTGTCCAGGAAATGGGTAAGCCCGCTACATCCGTTACACAAACATGGAACCGTGCATTCGGACGATTTACACTTGCCACCGGAGTTCCGGTATTGCCGCACTGGCTTGTATTGCCTCTGGAATAATAAACGGAGTTGAAAGCGGTAGGCGTCATCTGCATTTTGTTATTCAGGGTTGAACTTGTTGGATTACTAAAGCAAATGTCAATCACAAGGTTTGAAGTACCATCCCAATCGTAAGGGAAATCAAGGCGGTGAATTTTCCACCCTACCGTATTGCCTACCGGAACACTTTTGGGTGAAAACACAGTAACTAAACTCGGCTGCCATCCGCTTAATGAAGTTGCCTGTGTACACCCCATCTTAATCTCAAAATTCTTCATGGTATCGTTCGGGGTGTTTACCTGCGAAATATAAAACGAGATGCTGTCAATAGTTCCTCCCGAACCGATTTGCGCAAGCAATTCATTTTGCAAATACAGGAACTGATGCCTGGCGCTGTTGCTGTAATGCCCGTAAACGGTTGGGTACTGCGTAGGAGAGCCAACCGGTGTTTGTCCGGTTCCAGTTCCGATTTGTGCCTGCACCACGTGTCCCTGGCAAGGAATAGTGTTACGCCCGCAGCTTTGGGGGCTGGTAATTATGTTCAGTTGCACAGCATCACCCGGGCAAACTGTGTCGGGTACTGCCTGAGCAATAATATTAGGTCCTGTACCAACCACCGTCACCAAAACAGAATCCATATTAGTGCACCCGTTTGTTCCGGTAATAAAACACCTGTACCATGTTGTTGCCAGCGGGCTTGCAACCGGATTTGGAATGGTATCGTTCGGTAATCCGGTGACCGGATGAAATAAAGTGCCGTTTCTCGGAACCCACTGAAATGAGTACGGAGCATAGAGATTGTCAGTTGTCGCATTCAGGTAAACCTGCCCGTTCTGGCAAATGCTTCCTCCTGGTCCCGCGTCATAAGTAAAGGGCGGCTCGGCATTTACAAAAACGGAATCGGTTCCGCAATCGGAAGTAAAATAATACATCGTACTGGTAACCGGTGTAACAAACGGGTTATAGATGTTCGGGTTGGAAACCGCGTTAGGACCGGTTGAGGGCGTCCAGGTGTAATTAGTTCCACCGGTAGCAGTTAACTGAACCGGGCTTCCGCAAAATGTAGGACTGGCGGAAAGCAACTGAACCTTGGTAAAAACGCAAATGGAATAAACCTTTGTTTGCGAGCCGTTAATCGGGCAGTCGTTATTCCTTACAGTTAATGTAAAATTATGACAGCCGGTATCCCCGGGCATTGGAGTCCATTGAATACGGGCAATCACAGTGTCACCTGTACCAATCTGTGTCATGGTAGCCCCAGGAATGGCCGAAGGTACTGTGTTGATGTTACTTGTAACAGTAAGATTGTGGTTCGATAAATCGGTGCATTCAATATCAAACTGCAAAGGAGTACCGGGACAAACCTGAATTGTAAGCGAATCAACCTGGTTGCCATTTTGGACATTCGTAATCGGATTTTGGTCAGGAATAGAAATGGCACAGGAAATAATAACAACCTGTATATCACGCATGGTTGAGCCAATCAGAACTCCATTCCGGTATTCATCAACCCTTACGGCTAAAACACATTGCTCCTGAAGCGCAGGTATAAACTGCATTTGCCCGGTTTGGGTATTAAACTGAAACGTATTGGGCGGGCTGGTCGTTATCGGACAGTTTACATTATAGCCGGGGGTGAAACTAAGATTGGTATAAGGTATGTTTCCGCCTGTCAGAGGATAAACCAATGTATAAACCAGCGAATCACCATCCACATCTACCGCGCCATGATTAAATGTAACGTTTGAGCCGAGGCAGAAAAAAGGAACCGGCTGATTGGTAAATGCCACCGAGTTATTACAATACGGCTGACCGGTAAGCGGGTCAATTGAATTATTAACTGTAGCTAAAATTGATAGCGATTCGCTGTCGGGATTTGGTATATTGTTAATAGCGCCATTTCTACAGCACTCGGTAGTTCCAAAGGTGATTTGAGTACAGTTGGCAGGAACGCTCACAACTCCTGTAAAAGTGTAAATCTGCACACCCGGATAGGGAGGATTGGTCCCAGAAGCGCTCCAGTTACATCCGCTGCTTTGTATTTGCGAGGGACAAAGCTGAGAAACCTCCGAGCCATTTGGAGGAACGGCTTGCGGGTCGCGCGGTAAGGAAACAGTAGTGCTAAAGCCGCAGCCCGGTGCCGAAATTTGTAATGATACGGTTGTAGGCGCGGTAGCAGCCTGACCCGCAAATGAGTTATCCCAACAGTTTCGGTAATAGCGAATAGTAACCCGGTATTGCAGTTGCCCCCCAACGATACCCAAACAGGTGTATTGCAGGTCCTTCCCCATGTTGTGGGTGGCATACAAATCTTTGGCGGCACATATCAGTACCACTGCAATCAGTAAAGCAGATTTCAGGCGTAAACTTTTCAGAACCATTAAAAGGGGATTCTCTCTTTAAAAAGATGCCAAAAGTAAGGAATCGGTTGTAAATGAACGGAGAAATCTCATATAAGGCAAATAACTATTTTCGTCCGGTTAAACGGTATTTGATTATGTACAGAACCCATACTTGCGGTGAGCTGAATTTAAAAGATGTAAGAACAGAGGTTACCCTATCGGGCTGGATCCAGAAAACCCGCGCTTTGGGCGGTATGACTTTTGTGGATTTGCGCGACCGTTACGGTATCACCCAACTTGTTTTTAATACCGATACTGATTCTGGGCTTTGTGAGCGTGCCAATAAACTCGGTCGCGAGTTTGTAGTGCAAATAAGAGGTAAAGTGGCTGAGCGCAGCAGCAAGAACCCGAATATTCCTACTGGTGAAATTGAAATTATTGTAAGCGAGTTAAATATTATCAGTGAGTCCGAGGTACCTCCTTTCATTATTGAAAATGAAACCGATGGCAGTGAAGAGTTGCGCTTAAAGTACCGCTACCTGGACATCCGCAGGCCGCAAATGCGCGACCGATTGATAATGCGTGCCAATATTATCACAGCGGTGCGCGAATACCTAAACGAAAAGCATTTCCTTGAAATAGAAACCCCCAATCTGATTAAATCCACACCGGAGGGCGCCAGGGATTTCCTCGTTCCTTCCCGGTTGGTGCATGGCAGTTTTTATGCACTCCCTCAGTCACCGCAAATTCTGAAACAACTACTAATGGTGGCGGGCATGGACCGGTACTATCAGATTGTTAAGTGCTTTCGCGATGAGGACTTCCGCGGAGACCGGCAGCCGGAGTTTTCGCAAATAGACTGCGAAATGGCATTCGTTCACCAAGAGGATATTTTTGAAGTGTTTGGCGGAATGATGCAACAGGTGTTCAAAAAAATAATGAACTACGAACTAAAAGAAATACCTCGTTTGAAATACGATGATGCGCTCAGGTTTTATGGCAGCGATAAGCCTGACTTGCGTTTCGATTGCAAAATAGTTGAACTCAGCTCCTCTCTACCTCAATCTGAATTCAATGTGTTTAACAGTGCCATTGCTAATGGTGGTTTGGTGGCCGGAATAAATGCCAAAGGCTGTGCGGCATATTCGCGCAAACAGCTTGATGAACTTACCGAATTTGTAAAAGCCACTCACCGCGGGCTTGGCGGGTTGGTCAATATTAAATTCAACGAAGACGGAACGGTGAAATCTTCTATTGATAAATTCTACAGCGAAGCACAATTGCGTGAAATAGGAAACAGTTTCAATGCTCAAAAAGGCGACCTGCTTTTAATTGCTGCCGATAAAACTTCGAAAGTTCGCAAGAGCCTTGGCGATTTGCGGCTGGAACTCGCCAAACGCTGCGGCTGGATGGACGAAAGTAAATGGAGTGTACTTTGGATTGTTGACTTTCCGCTTTTTGAACGCGATGAAGAAACAGGCGATATCACCTTCGCCCACCATCCTTTCTGCTCCCCCCATCCCGAGGATATGCAGTATTTCGATAGCGACCCTACCCGTGTGCGCGCACAGACTTACGATATGGTTTTAAATGGCAATGAAATTCTTTCGGGTTCCATCCGTATTCATCAGAAAGATATTCAGGAGAAGGTTTTTAACAGGTTGGGGCTTACTGCTGAAGATAGAGAGAAGAAGTTTGGCTTCCTTTTAAATGCTTTCAAATATGGCGCTCCTCCTCACGGTGGCTGTGCTTTTGGGCTCGACAGAATTGTAATGCTTCTTGCCGGTGGCGAAACAATCCGCGATGTAATTGCTTTCCCAAAAACTTCGGGTGGGAGAGATTTAATGATGGACGCACCCACTTCGGTTGATAAGAAACAATTGGACGAACTGGGTATTACGGTTAAAGGTTAATTCGCAACTTCCTTCTTACTCCTTAATAAACCTCCGGATTATGCTGCCGGAACCGGTTCCATATCGCAGAAAATAATATCCTGCATTTAAGGTGCTGACATTAATACGGGGGGCTCCATTTTTCCATTCAGGTGTTGTTTCAAAAATTGTTTCACCCAAAATATTATGAATGCTGATTTTTGCATCATCACTGCGAATGTTTGCGGTGGTAATGTTTAAATAATCTGTAGCCGGAACAGGAAAAATTTTAAGCTCACCGGAACCGGTAATACTTTCAACACCGGTAATAGTTATACCGGTAGAAGTTGCCTCGCATCCGTTAGAGTCGGTAATAGCCACAGTATAAATTCCAAACGAATCGGCAACGTACAAGGATGAAGTAGCTCCACTGATAGCGTTCCCGTTAAGATACCACTGAAAGCTGACCCCATTAAACACCTGCATAGTATCGCCATTTACGGAGAGCGAAATTGGCGGAAGCGGCAGCACATGAACATAATTACTCACCACCAAAGTATCGTACCGGCTTCCATTACCGGCAATAAGAATTACCGGAAAGTTACCCGGTGCCGGATAGCAAACATTCTGCGGGTTTTCTTGCGTTGAAGTATCGGGAGTACCGCCCTGAAAGCGCCAGTAAAATTCAGTAGCACCATTGAGCGAGAGATTGGAGAAGTTGATACATACACCGGGGCAAATAACTGTATCATCTGCCGTGAAAGCAGCCACCGGTGCCGTCTTAAAGAACGATTGTATAAAACCCGGTAAGCCAAGTGCTGACTGATTCAACCCGCCAAAGCTGCTATCAAGTAAAACGGAGTTATCCTGAAAATCGCAGGCAGCACCCGAAAGCCCGGGGTTATTGATAACGCCCAGGTAAAACGAAAACGCCTTCGCCATGTAAATTTTATTGTCGGGTCCTAACTGCAACGCACGCATACCATCGGCATTGCTGAGCGTAATTTGCGAAGCAATAATTACCGAGTCAATACCAGATGACAAATCAAACTGGTCGAGATAGTAAACGTCATTCAGATTATCGAAACGGGTGGTGTACATTTTCGTATTGTCAGCCGAAAACTCCAGCCCATACGAAGTATAACCGGTATTGAAAGTAATAGGGTGCGAAACTATACCGGTGCTGTTATCAAAGTCGAAAAGCTCGTACATATACTGGTAGCCGATACCGAGTGCCAGTTTCTGGCCGTTGGGCGAAAATTTCATTTGACCGTAACAGTGCTGGAAATTGGAAAAACTATGCACAGTTCCCGTGTTGCTAATCACCGGAGTGGTATCCAAACCGGCAGCAGTAACGAGGTACGCATAAAAAGCATCTGTTCCCCAATCGTGAGTCATTACCCATATACCGGTGCCGTCAGCGTTGCCAACGGCAGTAATTTTTTCAGTAGGATTATTCTTCAGCAAAATATTTTTCACACTTACATCGCCCAGTCCGCCATTCAAAGTAAGGTCAACCATTGAGTACCGGAAGCCATCAGGGCCTCCATCAGCATCGGCAGTAAAAATATAATACAGGCTGGCGTTGCCGGGGTGCGGAACAATCTGCGCGCTTTGCGTGCTTGAGATATCACCCATGAGGTCGCCCGAGTTAGGCATTGCCGTATGCTGGCGCGTGTAAACGGTAACTCCATCGGTATAAAACAAAAGCGCACCGGTGCTGTCGGCAATAGAGGAACAGCCTTCCACCTGGTTCATGGCGCCATCGGTAACCGGTACCGGTACACCGCTATTGAAATCAAGCCCCGCATTCATACCAAAATACCATCGGTAAGTTTCGGGCTGAGCCATTAAAGTTTGTGTATGTATAAGGAGAGCAGTAAAAGTGAGGATGTAAATTTTATTCATGGTACGCGCATTTAGTCATACGCTAAAGTTACAAAAAATATAACCGAATCTGGTGTTTGGAATAAAGTTCCCTTTTCGGAACCGGCCGGTGTGCTATTTTACTTCTACCTCGCGCGAAGTGATATAGTCCTTATAAGAGTCGCGGGCTTTGATGAGATAATGCCCTGCCTTGGTAAAAGTAACGGTTAATAAAGTGAAAGTTGATGCAGTTTCAGTTTTTACTTCTTCGGTGCTGATAACTTCTTCCACGAAAGTATTAGGATCGAATGAGCAGATTTCAAAAAAAACTTTACCGGTTTGCAAACCTTTCGCATTGCTGAGTAAAACTTTTACCTGCTGTTTCTGTGAAAAATTGATGGCTTCGGAAGAACCGGTGCAGTTTCCCTGAGCATCTACCGAGTCGCAGAATTTCATTTCCCAACCGGCAAAAGATGTCAGCGCGAGTATGAGCAACGGAACAAGTACCAGTTTACGCATGGCGATGTGTTCGAAACTAAAAGTATAAACTCTTTTTGAAGTTGGAAGTTTATTTTTTGTAATGTCCCGGGAAGTTGTAAACAGGGCAGCGCTCGTTGCAAGTTTTGACAATGCCATCCTGAACGTCTGCAGCCCTATTTCAAGTTTTGACAATTCCCCCCTGAACTTTCATAGCCCTATTGCAAGTTTTGACAATGCCACCCCGAACTTTCATGGCCCTATTGCAAGTTTTGACAATACCCCCCTAAAGGTTCGCAGCCATACTGCAAGTTTTGACAATGCCACCATGAACTTTCAGAGCCTTATTGTAAGTTTTGACAATGCCACCCTGAATGTTCAAAGCCCTATTGTAAGTTTTGACAATGCCACCCTGAATGTTCGCAGCCCTATTGCAGGTTTTGACAATGCCACTCTGAACGTTCATGCCCCTATTGTAAAAACCTGCAATCCACTTTTAATGCTTCTAAACTGTCATGTTTGCTATGACATTCCTTCCGCTCGGCTTATTTTTTCTAATTTCCCGACATAAATACTTTCGGCAAACCTTCTTAAACCAAATATTTATGAATCCTCCATCATTAGAAAACCTCCGCACACCTTTGGAAATGCTCTACCACTGGGAGCAAACCACCCCCGATAAATTGTTCATGCGCCAGCCGGTTGCCGGTGAGTGGCGGGAGTTTACCTGGAAACAGGCCGGGCAGGAAGTGCGAACGCTGGCGGCAGTGCTTCAATCGTACGGGCTTGCGCCAAAATCAAAAATTGCACTGGTATCAAAAAACTGCGCGCACTGGCTCATTGCCGATTTTGCGATAATGATGGCAGGCTACGAATCGGTACCGGTTTACCCCAATGTAAATGCCGATACGTTGGGTTATGTATTAAAACACAGCGAAGCAAAAATTCTTTTAGTAGGCAAACTCGATGACTGGGGCTTTATGAAAGCCGGTGTGCCTGCCGGAGTGCAGTGCATTAGCTTTCCGTGGTACGGGCCTAAGCAGGAGGGTTTTCATTACTGGGACGGATTAGCGAACCAGCAAAAACCGCTTACCGGTTACCCCAACCGCAGTATGGATGATGTAATGACCATCATCTATACCTCCGGCACAACCGGTAACCCCAAGGGTGTGGTTCATACCTTCCGCAGCCTTTCGTGGGCTGCCACCATGGCTAAAGATTTTGTGCAGCTCGAAGACAGCAAAGAGCGCCTGTTCTCGTACCTGCCGCTTTCGCATATTGCCGAGCGGATGCTGATTGAAATGGTAGGGCTTTACACGGGCAGCGAAGTATGGTTTGCCGAAAGCCTCGACCTTTTCGTAAAAAACCTGGCCGAAGCGCAGCCTACGGTGTTCCTGGGCGTTCCGCGGATATGGACCAAATTCCAGATGGGCATACTTGCCAAACTGCCCCAAAGCCGGCTGAACATTCTGCTGGCTATTCCCGGAATCAACAATATCATTAGGAAAAAAATCAAGACCGGTCTCGGCCTTAACCGGTGCAAGCATTACCTTACCGGCTCGGCTCCCATTTCGCCCTCGCTCGTTGCCTGGTGGGCTAAGCTCGGTGTTGAACTGGAAGAAGTGTATTCCATGACTGAGAATTGTGCGGTGTCGCATGTCAACCGCAGGCCGGAGTTTAAACTCGGCACACAGGGAATTCCCATGCCGGGTGTAGAAGTTCGTTTTAGCGAAGTGGGAGAAATCTTAGTTAAGGTTCCTTGTACCATGGTGGAATACTATAAAGAACCGGAACTCACTGCTGCTACTTTAAAGGACGGGTGGCTCCACACGGGTGATAGAGGCGTTTTGGATGAGGATGGATTTTTGAAAATTACAGGACGCGTTAAAGAAATCTTTAAAACCGATAAAGGAAAGTATGTGGCACCGGCTCCTATTGAAGTGAAGATTTCGAAAAACTATTTGGTAGAGCAAATATGTGTGGTGGGTGCTTCGCTGCCGCAACCCATAGGGCTGGTGGTGCTATCGGCAGATGGCAAAGCCAAAGACAAAACGTACCTGAAAGAAAGTCTTTCAAAAACATTGGGCATCATAAATCCTGAACTGGAGAAGCATGAACGCGTTCAAAAGCTGGTAGTGTTAAAAGAAGAATGGACGATTGAAAACGGCTTGCTGACACCCACCATGAAAGTAAAGCGCACACCGATTGAGAATAAATACCAGTCGAACTTCAGCAACTGGTATGAACATGAGGAGGTGGTTGTGTTTGAGAACTGATGAAAACCCTTAAATCCCCTAAAGGGGACTTTGAAAGGCAAAAGCCAATTTTGCTCTGCGGTATTTAATCCCCGTTTAATGGGGTGGAGGTATTTTAAAAGTTCCTGATAATCTCATCAGCAAACTCGCTGCATTTGATTTCAGTAGCGCCATCCATCAGGCGGGCAAAGTCGTAAGTTACGCGCTTGCCGGCAATAGATTTTTCGAGCCCGCTATGAATGAGTTTAGCGGCTTCATCCCAGCCAAAGTATTCAAACATCATAGCACCCGATAGAATAACCGATCCGGGGTTAACTTTATCAAGTCCGGCATATTTGGGAGCAGTTCCGTGAGTAGCTTCAAAAATGGCATGACCGGTAACATAGTTAATGTTTGCTCCGGGAGCAATTCCAATTCCGCCTACTTGGGCAGCCAGTGCATCGCTCAAATAATCGCCATTCAAATTAAGGGTGGCAATTACATCAAAATCTTCAGGGCGGGTTAGCACCTGCTGCAGGGTAATATCGGCAATTGAATCTTTTATAATTACTTTACCTGCCTTTTGTGCTTCCTGCATTTCAAGGTTCGCAACGCTTTCTCCTTTCTCCTTTTTTGTTTTTTCCCAGGTATTCCAGGTGTAAGTTTCGGCAGCAAATTCTTTTTCAGCCAAAGCGTAACCCCAATCGCGGAATGCGCCTTCGGTAAATTTCATGATGTTGCCTTTATGAACGAGCGTAACCGATTTGCTTTTGTTTTTAACAGCATATTCAATGGCAGAACGGATTAAGCGCTGCGAACCGATTTTGGAAACCGGCTTAATGCCAATTCCCACACAGCTTTCGGGGCTGTCATCTTTCAGCTTGGCAATTTTGAGATACTCCTTGCCTTTCTTTTTATCGGCAAAGCGGATTTTGCTGTAGTCTTTTTCAAATTTGTTTTTCAGGAAGCGAAGAACTGTAGCTGCTTCCCCACTGCCGCCAACGAACTCGATACCCGCGTAGATGTCTTCAGTGTTTTCGCGGAAGATAACCATGTTCACCTTCTCAGGACTTTTTACCGGGGATGGGGTCCCATTATAATACCGAACAGGACGGAGGCATACATATAGGTCAAGAATTTGGCGCAGTGCCACATTGAGCGAACGGATACCACCGCCCACGGGAGTAGTAAGAGGACCTTTTATTCCTACAAGGTATTCGCGGAAAGCATCGAGGGTTTCATCGGGTAGCCAGTTGCCGGTTTGTTTAAAGCTTTTTTCGCCAGCCAATACTTCTTTCCATTCAATTTTGCGCTTGCCTTTATATGCTTTTTCAACTGCCGCATCCAATACCCGCACCGAAGCCCGCCAGATATCGGGTCCTGTTCCGTCTCCTTCAATAAACGGAACAATAGGTTGGTTAGGGACTTTCAGTTTCCCGCGGCTAATCGTGATTTTTTCTGCCATAATATCTCTTGTTTTATTACATGAAGCGGGCAAACCTAATCAATTATCGGAATTGTAAAATGACAGAACCATGCAACAGATACCCTCTGAAAGTTGTCAATACATGGTACGAGCCGTGCCTGTATTTATGATACATTTGCGCGTTATTTTTGCGGAAAGGAACTATTAGATGAAACGGATTTTCTGGATACTGGTGTGGTTTGCTGCCTGCAATGAGTTATTTGCACAATGCACTATCAACGTAAATGCTACGGGCGCACCTTTAATCATCTGCCCGGGGCAGCAGGTGCAGTTGAATGCCAGTGTTACACCTAACACCTGCGGGCTTACAGCATCATGTCCGGGAAATAACCAGGCAACGCCCATCGGCTCGGGAACCACCGCCCAACCCGGCACGTTTGCCACAGCACCTACGCTGCTGGGAAACTTTGAACGAAGCGCCAGAAACCAGATGCTTTATCTTGCCAGCGAACTTAACGGAGCATTAGGGGGGCCTTGCGTAATCAGGGTGGTTGCTTTCAATATTGCTATTTTCAACAGCAATGCGTTCCTGCAAAATTTTACTATTAAAATGGGCTGCACCAATGCTACCAGCTTAAACAACTGGGAAAATAACCTGACTACTGTTTATGCCCCGGGAATTCCTTATCAGCCCCAGTCTGCCTGGCTGAATAGTTTTGTTCTGACTACCCCCTTTGCCTGGGACGGTGTATCGAATATTGTAATAGATATATGCTGGTACAATCCTTCCACCTGGGGCAACCAAAACAACAAAGCCCAATGTACTACTACTGCCTTTAACAGCTATTTATTCTTAACAGGTGGAAGTGACCTTTGCAATACGGCTTTACCTCCTAATGTTTCTACCATTCGACCTAATGTGCGTTTCAATTATTGTTATCAGAATATCAATGATTACAACATACTGTGGACTCCCAACACCGGAGCAAATACGGTTTCAAATCCCACCATTCCGAATCCCACTGCCAATCCGGTGGTTACTACAAACTATGTTATTACGGTTACTGACGGGGGCATTTGCAGCGGCACCGATACGGTTATTGTACAAGTTGATAATTCGAGTATTGCAGCCGGGCCGGATGTAAACGGCTGTCCCGGTACGCCCACTACGCTTACTGCAACGGTTACCGGAACTCCCATTCCCGGGCCGGGCGCTGTTACCTGGCGAACCATTTCAGGAACGGTTATCGGAACGGGCACGAGCGTAAATGTGAGCCCTTCGGTAACTACTACTTATGTGGTTTCGCTCAGTGGCGGGGCATGCCCCAAGCGCGATACCATAACTGTAAACGTAACCGACTTAACGATTACTCCAGCTGTAACCCATGCAACCTGCAACGGTGCAAACAATGGCAAAGTAAGGGTTACTTCAACAGGTGTAGCTCCTTTTACTTTTACGTGGAGTGCAAGTGCAGCAACAGGCAATGTTGATTCTGCTGTAAACTTGCAACCGGGTGTTTACAGCATTTCAGTAAGTGACGCTAACGGATGTTCGGGCAGCGCAACAGCACAGGTAACTGAACCAAGCCCTGTTTCGCTCAATCCCGCCACTATTACTAATACCACTTGTTTTGGCGGCAGCAATGGTTCTATTACTGTAAATCCAACCGGTGGAACTCCCGGTTATACTTACCAGTGGAGTGGTGGTCTTCCGCCCAACCAAACAGTAAGCTCTCTGCAATCAGGTAGTTATCAGGTAACGGTGAGAGATGCCAATCAATGCAGCGTAACCGGTTCAATGACCGTTGCACAACCCCCGCAAATTGTTTTTAGCGCTGCAACTATTCAGGATGTACGATGTTTCAACGGCAACACCGGAAGAATTACAGTCAACGTAAGTGGAGGAGCAGGGGGATATACTTATTCGTGGAGTCATAATGCAGGCTTGAATTCCGCCACTGCCTCCAATCTTATGTCCGGAAATTACACCGTAGATGTTACTGACGGTGCGGGATGTTCGGTTTCGGCAAGCTATACGGTTTCACAGCCAGCGAACGGATTAACTTTTAACGCCTCAAGCATTACCAACGTTACTTGCTTTGGCGGAAGCGATGGAGCGGCAACGGTAAACCCAACCGGTGGTGTTACCCCATACAACTATTTGTGGACTCCTTCTGGTCAGACAACACAAACTGCCAACGGGCTTTCGGCTCAGACTTATACTGTTGTGGTAACTGATGATAGTCTTTGTACGGCAACTACATCGGTTGTTGTAAACCAACCATCGCAAACAAGTATTACCGGTAATGTTACCAATGTAAGTTGCAATGGCGACAGCGATGGCGCCATTGATATTACTGTGACTAACGGAGTTCCGGCATTCACCTTTTTATGGAGTACTGGAGCCACTACACAAAATGTTGCCAGCCTTATTGATGGGGGGTATCAGGTAACTGTTACTGACAACACGAACTGCACACAAAGCGCTTCGTTTACTGTTACTGAACCTACTTTATTGATTTTGAATGCTCCCGCTATTACTCACGTTTTGTGTAATGGAGCAAATACGGGCTCCATTACCGCAAATCCTTCCGGTGGAACCGGGGCATATACATACACATGGAATCCTTCGGGTAGTGCGCAAACTATTTCTTTGCTTGCTGCAGGGAATTATTCGGTAACAGTAAGAGACGCTAACAATTGTTCAGTAACCGCAGCCTATTCTGTTACGGAACCGGCTGCTCCTCTTGCTTTCGGAAGCCCTGTAATTACACATGTACTTTGCAACGGATTGGCAACCGGTTCTATAACGGTTAGTGTAACGGGCGGAACCGGTGCATACAGTTATTCGTGGAGTAATGGTTCGATTAACAGCCCGACCGTTTCATCGCTTACTGCGGGAAGTTATACGGTAACTGTTACCGATGCCAACTCATGCACTGAAACCGCTACCCATACTATCAGCGAACCTCCTGCCATTACTTTCGGTGTGCAGAACATCACGAACGTAAGTTGCTTCGGATATAATGACGGCAGTGCACTGGTTTCTCCCACCGGTGGGACAGGTAATTTCAATTACACGTGGAATGGTGTTGCCGGAAGCAATCCTCAAAGTAATCTTACCGCAGGGAACTACATTGTTGTTGTTACCGATGGAAATAGCTGTACCGCATCAACAACTGTTGTGATTACTCAACCCGGGTTTTTCAATGTTTCTCTTACAACGGAAGATGCCACCTGCTTTAGCGCTTCAAACGGCAACATTACTGCAACACCAACTGGAGGTACATCACCTTTTTTTTATTCCTGGTCGAATGGTGATGTAAACCAATCTGCTGCCGGACTAAGAGCAAACTCTTACTCAGTTACGGTTACAGATAATAACGGATGTTCTGTTTCTTCTTCCGCAGTAGTAAACGAACCCGGAGAAATATTTTTTACACCTTATGCTACACAGGTAAAATGTCCGGGCGATAAAAACGGGACCATTTCGGTAACCGCTACTGGTGGCACTCCTCCTTATAATTATTCTGCCACACAGGATGGGGTCAATTTCATTTTTGCAACAAATGATACCATCCGCGGGCTTGCTTCGGGAACGTACACCGTAATTCTTGCAGATAACAACGGCTGCACTTTAACGCGCAATGTTTTTGTTCCTGCACCTGTTTCAGATGAATTTATCTATACCACCGATTCTACTTCATGTTATGGCGCGCAGTATGATGACGGGGCTATTCATATTGAAGGAACAACCGTTCAGAATATGCCATACACTTTCGGTGTGGATGGCGGAGCGCAGAGTTATTCCGGTGATTTGTATAATCTGAGCGCAGGCAACCATGTGGTAAAAGCGGTAAACTTCTGGGGCTGCTCAACCACCATTCCGGTTATTATTCCCGAACCGGTGCAGGGGGTGGCGGGCATTATTCCGAGCGATACGGTTATTCAGTTAGGCGAATCCATTCCGCTTTACTCTACGTTCTCTCCCTATTCGCTTTCATCCATCATTTCTTATATGTGGCAGCCGGCAACCGGCTTAAGTTGCAGCGACTGCCCGAACCCCGTTGTAAGTTCTTATAGCCGTATGACTCAATACACTCTTACCATTACGTACAACAACAATTGCATGGCTAGTACCTCCGCAAGAATTCAGATAGTCAGCGAGCCTGATGCTTATGTGCCTAATTCTTTTTCACCAAACGGTGATGGAAACAACGACAAGTGGATGATTTACGGCTATAACATTAAAACCGTTGACCTGAAAATTTTTAACCGTTGGGGCGAAAAAGTTTTTGAAACCCGAAACCCTTTTGACGGATGGGACGGAACATACAAAGGAACACTTCAAAACCCTGCCGTGTTTGTTTACGAAGCTGAAATTACTTTCCTTGATGATAAGAAAGCGAGCCGGGTGGGAAGTATTTCTTTATTAAGGTAATTTCTATTGCTTCAGCACTTCAAAAGGCATCCAAAGGCTGCTCATGTTTGGCGGAACGAGGATTCCGGTGCCGTAATAATCGTGGGGGTGAACATCGAACTTGATGGCGTTTTTCACCATGTCGGAAACACTTCCGTCTATTTCGAGTTTATAACTGAGATAAAACCTTCCTGAATTGAAAAGGCAGTTTTTGAGCAGGAAGGTGAGGGGCTTATCCACGTTAATTTTGTCTTCCATTTTGTAAAGCCAGGTGCTTACCCAGGCAACTGTTTTATCTTCAAAGTCGTCAATCTGCACCGAAAGGCGGGCGGTTTTATATTTATCGGTATTGCGGGTAAAATGAAACTTGAGGTATAAATCTTCACCCGATAGGGCTGGCATGGTACTGTCTTCTTTTCCGCCATGAATGGAAATGCCGGAAACCACCACCCTCCGGTCACCGGTGCGGCTTTGCTCAATAAGCGCAGCATCGAAGGTTTCGTTGGTGTTGGCGTGGTAGTGGTCCATTACTTCATCGGTGTTGCTGTCGAGGGCAAGTTTCCCGTTTTCGAGCAGCAGCGAGCGGGGGCAAAGATTGCGGACGGCAGCCATGTTATGGCTTACAAAAAGAACCGTTCTGCCTTCTTTGTCGGAAACATCTTTCATTTTGCCGAGGCACTTTTTCTGAAACTCGTCATCGCCTACGGCAAGCACTTCGTCAATAATCAGTATTTCGGGTTCAAGATGAGCGGCCACAGCAAACGCCAGGCGTACATACATGCCCGATGAGTAGCGCTTTACCGGTGTGTCAATGTAGTTTTCTATGCCCGAAAAATCTATAATCTGGTCGAACTTGCGCTTGATTTCCGCCTGGGTCATTCCCAGAATAGCCCCGTTGAGAAATACATTTGCCCTACCGGTAAGCTCCTGTTGAAAACCGGTACCAACCTCAAGAAGGCTTGCCACTCTGCCTTTTATTTTTATCTGCCCGCGTGTAGGTCCTGTAACTTTTGAAAGTATCTTGAGCAAAGTTGATTTGCCGGCACCGTTTTTACCGATAATACCCAGCACCTCTCCTTGCTTTACCTCAAAACCAATGTTCTGTAGCGCCCATACATACTGCGATTTCTCTTTAGAGTCGCGTTTATTCTCCTCGGTTACTTTCAGGTAGGGGTCTTCCTTACCCATCACGGAGTGAATCCACCGATTAAGGTCATGGGCTATAGAACCGGTGCCGATGGTTCCCAGCCGGTACTGCTTGTACAAATTTTCAACTTTAATTATTGCTGCCATATTCTGATTCAGAATCCGGAACCCGGAATGAGAATGCAATTATTTCTGCATTACACGGTGTCCATAAATGATTTTTCAACCTGACGGAAAATAATAAGACCAAGAAACAATAACGAAAGCACTACCAGAATGCTGTAACCGAGATAGAGCCAGGAAAAGAAGCCTACACTGCAAAAGGCATATCTGAATGCTTCGATGATAATACTCATCGGGTTAAATTGCATGAGGGTTCTGGTAGTACCCGGGCTGGCAATAGACATAGGGTAAAACACGGTGGTGACAAACATAGCCAGGTTTATGCCGAACTGCAGCATAATGCTCATATCGCGGTATTTGGTGGTGAACGATGAGAAAATAATTCCCAAAGCCAGCCCCAGTCCGGCCAAAATTAAAAGCAACAACGGCAAAAGTAGGATGGTAGCATTTATCTGCACAGAATATTTTCCCGAAAAATGATAGTAAAGTACAATGACAATGAAAAGGGCGAACTGCATGAAAAATTTAATCATGTAGGTAATAACAATGGATATGGGAATGACCAACCGGGGAAAGTATACCTTGCCGAGAACTGCCGTATTAGCCGTAAAAGTGATGGAAGTTTTATTGAGGCACTCCGCAAAATAGGTCCACAAGATAACTCCGGCAAGGTAAAATATAGCGGCAGGTATTCCATCGGTAGGCAGGTTTGCCATCCTTTTAAAAATAAAAAGATAGAACACTGTGGTCAGTAAAGGCTGAATCAAAAACCACATAGGACCCAATATGGTTTGCATATACCCGGTTACAAAATCGCGCTTTACAAAAAGCATAATGAGGTCGCGGTAGCGCCATATCTCTCTGATATTTATATCTAAGAGATTATTCTTGGGGGTTATAACTTCAGTCCAGCGAACTTCTTCGTGAGTATCACTCTTCATTTATCTGGCAATTTAAGTATAGGCGGGAATTGCTTCCGGTGTTTCAGCCCTGAAAGTTTTCTTCAACCGCTTGGTAACGGCTTTTTTAGTCTTCAGCCGGTGCTCCACTACTATTATCAGGAGCGCGAGAAACGGCAAAAGCGGAATTTTATATCTCACCAGCGCGCCATAATTAAAACTGGTTAAACCCACCGCAAGGGCCATAATTAAAATAAAAGGAATGCAAAACATGATGATGTAATCGCGGAACAAGATGTTATATGCCCGGTATATGCGGGCATTGAAAAATGTTTTGACGAAGAAGAACAAAAAAATCAGACTTTCAACACCAGACATCAGCATAACCGGGTTCCTGATTTGCCAGAAAAACGGTCCAAAGAGAGCGATAGCAATTGCCATTGGTGACTTTTTGAGCATTCCTGTCATCGAAAAATCATCATCACCCAGCGAATAGGATGAGCCGCCCTGTGTCGTATGCCAGCTTCTGAAACCCTGAGCTTTTTTTTCCAGCGATTCCATGCTATAAGTTGAAACAGCGCTTCCTATGCTTTTAATCAAAAAAAATGAACCTCCTATTGCTACAACCAAAAAAACAGGTAAAGCAACAAATCTCATAAACCGGTCTTTTAGTGAATTGCGGTAATAAATGGCAGTCATCAATAAGGCGCTGGGCACTATGGTGAATAACATGAAGCCGCGAATGGATGACAGGATATAAGCAGACATCACCAGGTAAATCATGTTGGAAATAAAGTTTCTCTTTTTAATGAAAAGCTGATGATAACATACAAAAAAGAACATGATTGCACTGAGCATGATGGAGTCCTTACCTATACACGAACCCCAGAAAATAACAGAGGGTATCATCAAGAAAGCAATAACAAGCTTTTTCTCAAGGTACGGATACAACTCAACAAAAAGCATGAATGCCTTCCAGACAAAAAGGTACGATAGAAATGCTATGACAAGGGTTAACGGAATGAATGAGTTACAGCAAAACAAATTGATAAACGAACAAATCTTAATTGTTGTCAGCGAAGCACTACCGACTGTAATATAATATACCTCATCGAATATTACTGGCCAAAAGAGCACATCAGGATAAGGCGCGGAGGGTGAAAAAATAAAAGAAAAAAATTGACTTGGGTCGTTTAAAAACAAGCCAAATGTATGTCGAATCGCTTTAAAAAAACTGATGGTATCCCCATCTTTATAATAAAACAAATAGATGCTGGCATACCCCAGTGCGCCTATCATCTTATAATTCAATCCCTTAATAAAATACTGGTTGTAAAGCCTGTTTCCTAAGTTTCTGGCTCTGATTAAGTTCGCAATCAGGTAAATAATGCCCAAATAAACAGGTAGGAGGACAAAATCATAAATATCCATAACCGTGGGCGAATTTAAGTGATTATTTCATCTTTGTATCACTGTTCTATACTCTGAAATTATGTGTGGCATTGCGGGATACTTTTCGTTTTCAAAAACTCATTCTTTACATAATTACCTGCAAAATGCGGCTCTTTCTCTGAGTAAACGGGGGCCGGACCGGCAGCAGAGTCTGGTTTTATCTCCACAGACAGGTTTTGCACACAGCCGGCTCTCCATTATAGATACTTCCGCCTCCGGGAATCAGCCGATGCAGGATGCAAGCAGACGATATACAATCATTTTCAACGGTGAAATCTTCAACTTCAGGGAACTAAAAAACCAGTATCTTTCGGATGTAAGATTCAATTCATCTTCAGATACCGAAGTTCTTCTGAACCTGTTTATTCGTAAAGGGAAAGATTGCCTTAACTTAATTAATGGTTTCTTTGCTTTAGCCATTTTTGACAGCCAAAATCACGAGGTTTTTTTAGCCCGCGACAGGTTTGGAATCAAACCTCTTCATATTTACACAGACGAAAGCATGATTGTTTTTGCTTCTGAGCTGAAGGCAATTTTAAATTTCCCTGTAAAAAAGCAGATAGACTATAATTCTCTGGCACTTTATCTTCAATTGAATTATATCCCGGGAAACGGTTCCATTTTAAAAAACATACAAAAATTGAACCCTGCCCATTTCGCAGTAATTGATATAAATGGAAACATTACAATCGAAAGGTATTATTCAATTCCCTTTGAGGCAGGGGTGAAGATTCCTGAAGCGGCAAAAAATTATGACTCTGCAAAAAGCACTATACGAAAATTAGTCAGCGAGGCAGTTGAAAGAAGGCTGGTATCTGATGTTCCGCTCGGTACTTTTTTAAGCGGTGGAATAGACTCTTCTATTGTAACGGCATGTGCTGCAAAGTCTATTCGGAATTTAAATACGTTTTCCATAGGCTATAAAGATGATAGCTACTTTGATGAAACATTTTATGCCAATCTCGTTGCCAAAAAATATAATACCAATCACACTGTGTTTTCGGTTTCAACGGATGAAATGTTCGAGAATATTTTTGCCGTTCTCGATTACATTGACGAGCCATTTGCCGATTCATCCTCTATTGCCGTGTATCTGCTGAGCAAAAAAACAAGGCAAAAAGTAACTGTAGCGCTTTCGGGTGACGGTGGAGATGAAATTTTCGGGGGGTATACCAAGCACCGGGCTGAATGGTTAGCCCGAAACAGCCCGCTAATCAACTTGGTTTTATCGTTAAGCGCTCCACTTTTTAAAATATTTCCTCAATCCCGGCATTCCAGAATTGCAAACCTAAACCGACAGCTTGTTCGATACGCTCAAGGATTGCAACTTTCAAAACCTGAACGGTATTGGCAATGGTGCACACTAACATCTCAGGATAATATCTTGCCTCTTATAAAAAATAAAAATTCAGTTAACGATTCAGAACTTGAGGAAAGGAAAAGCCTGGTACTGGATCGGATAAAAGACAATGGCGATTTGAATGATATTTTTTTTTCCGATACCCAAATGGTCCTGCCTAATGATATGCTGACGAAGGTTGACCTGATGAGCATGGCAAACAGTCTAGAAGTAAGGGTTCCACTTCTGGATTATACCGTAGTTGATTATGCTTTTTCGCTTCCTGCGTCATTCAAAATAAATTCTGGCTCCGGAAAACGGATCTTGAAAGATGCTTTCCGGGAAGAATTACCGGTCGAACTTTTTCACCGCCCCAAACAAGGATTCGAAGTGCCTTTACTTAAATGGCTCAAAACAGGACTTCGCACGCTTATCGAAAAAGATTTGTTGAGCAGCGAGTTTATTGAGCAGCAACAAATATTTGAATACAGAGAAGTCGAAAAACTGAAGCAAAAGTTTTTTTCAGCCAACCCGGGTGATTCGCATGCGGCTATTTGGAGTTTGTTGGTTTTTCAATATTGGTACAGAAAATATTTTACTTCTAATGCCTAAAGTGCTGCGAATAATCAATCGCCTTAACCTTGGCGGTCCAGCGTACAATGCTGCATATCTCAGCAAGTACTTACCGCCTGAGTTTGAAACACTGTTGGTTTCGGGAATGAAAGACGATGCAGAAGAAAGTTCCGAGTTTATTGTAAAAAATCTGGATCTGCATCCTGTCTATATTCCAGATATGTACCGCGAACTTCATCCTTTCCGCGATTATAATTCCTATTACAAACTCAGGAAAATTATTGATGAGTTTAAACCGGATATAGTTCACACACATGCCGCAAAAGCCGGTGCCCTGGGAAGGCTTGCAGCTTTCCACAGTAATGTTCCGGTTATTATTCACACCTTTCATGGCCATGTTTTTCATTCCTATTTTAACCGATTACAAACAAGAATGTTCCTTGAAATTGAACGGTATCTGGCTAAACGGACGACAAAAATCATAGCTCTTAGTGAAAGCCAAAAAGCAGAGTTGTGTAATACGTATAAAATCGCACCAGAGGGAAAATTTGAAATTATTCCATTAGGTTTTGAACTGGAAAAATTTTCCAAAGAAAGGGAGCTGAAAAGAAAAAATTTCCGCGCCAGATGTAACATTGACGATGACGAAGTTGCAATAGGAATAATTGGTCGTCTTGTTCCGGTAAAAAACCACACTTTATTTTTGAAAGCACTGAAAATCGTTTCAGAAAAAACCAAGAAAAAACTCAGAGCATTTGTAATTGGCGATGGCGAAGAGAGAAAAAACATTGAGTTAACTGCAACTTTGCTTGGATTGAAGTTCAATAACTCTAATCTTCAGGAAAAAAACATACTGACATTTACCAGTTGGATAAAAGATATTGACGTATCAAATGCAGGAATGGATATTATCGCTCTGACATCAAACAACGAAGGAACCCCGGTAAGCCTCATTGAAGCACAGGCTTCGGGAAAACCAATTGTTTCGACCAATGTTGGCGGGATTGAAAACATTGTTCTAAAGGGAGAAACCGCATTACTTTCTGCTACCGGTGATGTGAACCTTTTTGCAGAAAATTTGTTGTTATTAGTAGAGAATGAGGACATTCGTTCTAAGCTATCGGAAAAAGGAGAAAACCACGTTATTAATGCTTTTAGCTATCAACGGCTTTGTGCGGAAGTATCAAATCTTTATTTATCACTTTTAAAAAACATACAACCGGCAAAAATGTAAATCCATCCCTTTTTTTCATAGGTTTGTCTGCCAATCGGTTTATGAAACTCCCCATACAACTTCTTTTAGTTTGCGGCATAATCATTTCTCTTCCCTCTTGTAAGGTTCTGTACCCGAGTTTAATGTTTCAGCAAAAAGACTATCAATATTTTGAATTGGCCCAAAAGCAGATTGAGCAATATATTATCCAACCGGGCGATGAACTTACAATAAAAATATATTCCCGCGATGGCTTTAAACTTGTTGACGTAATAGGCGCACCTGAGGGAAGCGCTCCAGGTGAAAACAGCCTCAACTCTTTTTTAGTCGATAACGAGGGCTTTGCCAAGCTTCCGGTATTAGGCGATTTTTATGTAAAAGGATATACTGAATCGGAGTTGGAAAGAGTTTTGGCTGAAAAATTTTCGGGACTGTTTACCGACCCATATGTAATCCTGAAAGTAGCCAATAGGCGCGCTTTTGTGTTTGTGGGAAGCAGTGGTTCCGTTGTTAGCTTAAATCGTTCACCTACCACTTTATTTGAAGTTCTTGGTCGTACGGGAGGACTTCCGCTTCAGGCTAAAGCCTATAAGGTGAAGATTATCAGAGGAGACAACAAAAACCCTGAGGTACATGTGATTGACCTTTCGACCCTTGAAGGCATAAGAAAAGCTGATTTGATTATACAGGGGAATGATATTATTTACATAGAGACAAGAAAAAATGTGGCTGCAGATGTGCTTAGTCAAATTGCCCCTTATGTTTCTTTAGTAACTACAGTAGCTACTCTTATAATATTAACAACCGCTCTTGGAACAAGATGACGACATAGAAATTGCGGAAAAACAATCCTTCAATCCGGTTGATGATTTTAACCTGGGGTTACTTATATATGTAGTAAAGAAATCCCTGGTTTGGGTCATTTTCATCATTCTCATTTCAGTTACTTTATCAATAGTTTATCTGCGTTATACACCTAGGGTCTATCAGGCATCATCTACCTTAATGCTGAAAACAGAGAAAACGACCCAAATTCTAGGTCAGGAGAACCTTTTGGTGGAAGAAGACCCAAATGAAATAAGTAAACAGGTACAGGTTATGAAATCGTACTTACTTATAGATCGTGTTGTAAATAGTCTTCCGTTACAAATAGGGTACTATAAAGAGGGGAAAACGAAATTTATTCATAGCGAACTCTATACATCAACTCCCTTTATTGTAGATGGTGTTGTAAAAGATGAAGACATAATAAATGTACCGATTTATTTAAAAATTATACGGCCCGGAGAAGTCTTCCTGAATTTCACACTGGGAGAAAAAGATTATGGTTACACAAAAGACACCGGACAACTTATTTCAAGCCCATATTTTTCCTTGAAAATTCACTTCAGAAAAAACCTGAACGTTGATGATTTATCAGGCACTTATTACTTCAGGTTTTTAAACCGCGGAGAAGTAATGAGCGAAATAGCTACTAAACTTGAAGTGCCTGGGATAAATTTAGCGACCAAAACCATGGCTATTGCATTCAAAGACCGCAATCCTGCAAAAGCGGCAGCCATAGTTTCAACTATGGCTAATGAGTTTATAAAATATGATGTTGAAAGAAAACGAGAAGGCGTAATTAATATTCTCGAGTTTATTAAGGGACAGATAGATACCTTTAGCATAGAATATGACCAATATCAGGATTCTATTTCCAGTCTGAGAATCCGGGAGGGTTATTTAAACAAAGGCTCGGAATATCTCTCGGGGGTTTCAGAAAAACTAGCTGAATATGAGGGGAAATTCCGGGATTTTGAATATGATATTTTTCTGTTGAATACCTTTAAAGCATATCTTGTTGCGCATAAGGAGTATGGGCATCTTCCGGCACTAACTTTCAGAATAACCAAGCAAAACTTTGATGACGAAATCTCTCATATAAACGATTTACAGGTTCAACGGAATCTGCTTTTATTAGATGCGACCCCGCAACATCCTAACGTCAGATTGATAGACGAGCAAATTGAAGATTTAAAAATTAAACTAAGCGACAAAATAAATAATGCTATTGACGGATTAAAAACAAATCTGTCTTTGCTAAGAAAAGAATACCAAACCTACTTATATGATTTACAACAGCTTCCGGGCTTGCAAAATAAATTTGAACGGTTGGATAAAATGGCTGAGGAGAAAAACAAGTTTATTCTTAACCTTTATCAGCAGCTTTCCAATTACTTGATTGCAAGTGCTGGAATTGTATCCGATTATGTTGTTCTGGAAAAAGCAAGAATACCCGCTTCTCCCATTTCTCCACGTGAAAATTTTGTTCGGTTTGGCGGGTTTGCTGTGGGGTTAATGGTTGGTTTAATCTTTATTGTAGTCAGATACCTTTTGCATAATACCGTTATTTCCATTGATGATGTAGAACGGAAAACCACTGCACCCCTACTTGGAGTTATCCCCCGGTATAAGGAAGAAATAACCCGGTCTCAAATTGTAGTTACAAAAGACCCCAAATCTACAATTACAGAAGCCTTTAGGGCTGTGCGAGGAAACCTTCAGTTTATCTCCAGTTCGCCTGGACCTAAAGTTATTTCTACCACCTCCACTATTCCGGGCGAGGGAAAAACTTTTGTATCCATTAACATTGCAGCTATTCTAAGCCTTTTGAATAAGCGGGTGATAATACTCGACTTCGATATGCGCAAGCCCCGTCTCAATAAAATTTTTGATGTTGACTTATATAAAGGCGTGAGCACCATATTGAGCGGTCAAACTACAGTGGATGACTGTATTTTGGATTCAGGAACTCCTAACTTAAGTTTTATTACCTCTGGTCCCCTGCCGCCAAACCCTTCCGAACTTATCCTTCAGTCACAATTGAAAGAAATGTTGGAATATCTTAAAACAAAATACGACTATATTATTTTAGATACACCGCCAATTGGACTAGTAACCGATGCGCTCGAATTGCTAAAACTTTCCGACTATCCCATATATGTTTTACGGGCTGACTTTTCAAATAAAAGTTTTGTTTACAGTATTAACCGTATTATACGCGAAAGTAAAATCAAGAATTTATCTATAGTAATTAACGATTATGGGCGGGGGGCTTCCGCTTATGGTTATTCTTACGGACAGAATTATGCTTATGGTTATGGTTACGGCTATGGCTATGGCACACAATATGGAGGTGGTTACTATACTATAGAGACAAAAGAAAAATCCGGTTGGTTAAAGAAGTTACTTCAATAGTTGCAATGATTACTGAGGAGAAATATTTAGTTGCGTTCTTCCTTTCTTTTTTTGCTATCAGTATTTTTTTCTCCTTTCTTATCAATTGGCTTTTTCTTGCATTATCTTTCAACCTAGGTTCGAGAAACAAAAATGACCAGTCTCAAATCAGATGGAGTAGCCATGTTAAGCCAGCCATAGGAGGCATTTCATTTTTCATTGTATTTCTCATTTCTATTTCGGTGATAGGTACTTTACCCCGCGAAACAAATTACCTGCTTGATAAAAATCTCATAGGAATAGTGGCTTCATCATGTTTGGGTTTTATATTGGGGCTGGCAGATGATGCTTATAATACCAATCCACTTGCAAAATTTATAACCCAGTTGTCTTGTGCCTTTATTTTGATTGTTTCTGATGTATATATCCGCGCTACAGGAAATCCCGCAGTGGATTTTATGATTACAGCCGTTTGGGTGATTGGGCTTATGAACTCTATAAACATGCTTGACAACATGGATGGCATTTCCTCCTCAATATCTGCATGTATCATTATCGGATTAATTGCAGTTATTGTTATCAGCGGCATTTCATTTGGGTTTTATTATCTAGTAATGCTGGTGGGTGTGTTGGGTGCACTTATCGGCTTTTTATATTTCAACTGGCATCCTTCAAAAATTTTTATGGGAGATACAGGTAGTCAGTTTTTGGGCGTGTTTCTCGCTTCAACCAGTATCTTGTTCTTATGGAATTTTAAAGATGAAAATGCAGGGGGGTATATCCAACTCAGACAGTTTGTAGTGCCTATGCTGTTTTTTATTATTCCGCTAATTGATACCACCACAGTAACTTTTAGGAGACTGATGCGGAAACAATCTCCATTTATCGGTGGCAAGGACCATATAACTCACCACTTAGTATATCTCGGTATGTCGGATGTAATGGTGGCAATTACTTTGGTTTTGGTTTCATTTCTTTCCCTGCCCTTAGTCTTGTTTTTGCTGTTGAAAATTATTGAGTGGAATGCCTTGATTACATTTTTGGGGTTTGCATACTTTGGCGTTGTGTTTATTGTTTTTCAAATCATTTATAACATAGGGAAACGCAGGCACGCAGCATCTCAAAAACAATAATTGATATTCTGCTTTGTTGTTTCATTTTTTTGATTGATTAACTTTATAGTTTTATATAAATCTTTACCCGATTCATTTTTACTTTTGAGCAGTAGCACGATGATGCCCCACTTGCTTAGAACCCATGCCAAATCCTTTCTTTTCCGTTATAATTCCCACCTATAATCGCGGTACACTACTTGCTTCAGCCATTAAGAGTGTTCTGGAACAAACTTTTATAAGCTGGGAGTTAATAATTGTTGATGATGGCTCAACTGATAACACTAGAAACGTGGTAGCTTCCTTTAATGACAACAGAATAATTTACCTATATCAGACAAATAGCGAACGAAGTGTCGCCCGAAATTATGGAATTTCTCGTGCCGCAGGTCAATACATTTGTTTCTTAGACAGTGATGACTGTTATTTTAACGACCATTTGAAGCATCTGTATGATGCTATCAGTCGTCATAACTTTATCGAAGGGGTTTTTATTACAGGGGTGGTAAGAAGCGAAAACGGAATCCTTACAAAAGTGAAACATGAGCCGCTTCAAAACCATACTAACGCAGTCTGCTTTATTCTTTTATCGGAAGAGTCGATTATTCCTGCAAGAGTTTGCATTCACTCAAATATTTTACAGCAATACAAATTCAATCCCAATCTCCATATCAGTGAAGATGCGGAACTTTTTACACGGATAGGTGCCAAATACCCCTTTATTCAGGTTCCCTTCCATACAGTTTTATATCATCTGCACGAATCAAACACCACACATAAAGACAACAATCCGTTTGCTGACCAACTGCTCGCTTTGCACATTATATTCGGCAACCCTGATTTGAAAAAATTCATCCCCCGAAAAGTTAAGAATCAAAAACTATCACAGTGCTATTTTGGAATTGCAAGATATTATCAATATACCCGTCAATATTTCAGAATGATTCCGAATCTTATAAAATCGCTGGTACTGAACCCATTTTCACCAACATCAAAAACAAAACTGTATTTAATCATCCGGCTTCTGCCTGAAGCTTTCTTCCAAAGCAATAAGTGATATGAAAAAAAAAATACCTCTTCACTGGGGATTAGGTTTTGAAGAAGTTGAGGAAATTTATCGAGTGGAAGTCGAATTATCTAACAAGCTTAGACATGCTTCCTCTGGTGAACGAAAAGAACTTTATCCATTAATATATCAACAGTATTTCAAACGGTTGCCTTTTCATCCGCAGCTTATTGTAAAACAAAACCCGGCTTTAAAACAAAGCCGGGTTGATTATCAACTCAGACAGATTCTTCCATTCATAAAAAATAAAAACCGTTTCGTGGAAATTGGTGCGGGCGATTGCAGTTTGTCCATCGCTGCAGGTGTTTACTGCCGGGAAGTTTTTGCCCTCGAAGTTTCAAATGAAGTAACATACGACCTATCGTTACCCAATAATGTAAAAATCATTCTCTTCGATGGGTTCAACATTCCTCTTGATGACAACAGCGCAGATGTCGCATACAGTAATCAATTGATGGAACACCTTCATCCGGACGATGCCGAAGAGCAACTCAAAAATGTCTTTCGCATTTTAAAAAAGGATGGAGTTTATATTTGTATAACTCCTAACCGCATTTCTGGACCCCACGATGTATCCCGCTTTTTCAGCGAGAAGCCCATAGGATTCCATCTCCGCGAATATTCTGCGGATGATTTAAGAAAAGTCTTCCTAGGCTCAGGGTTCACTCGTGTAATTGCCTATATCATTATTAAAGGGAGGAAAATCGAATTACCATTTTTATTGGTACGTATAATTGAGAAAATTGCAGAATCCTTACCTCTATGCCTACGTGAAAAATTTTTACAATTTCGACCTGTGAAAATTATTTTTACTTCCATCATTGCAGCCGTTAAATGACGCATGGGTATCAAATCCGTACTCCTCAATCTTTATTATCTGCCATTGCTTCCGAAGCAGGCAGCCGATGCCAATCAAAAAAAAATACGCGAAGCTGAATGGAGCTTCTACAAAAAATATATACCGGAAAAAGCCAGATTTCTTGATGTTGGCTGCGGCACAGGTTATGTAATGAGCAAAGCCAAAAATGAGCTGAACTGTGAATGTTATGGTATTGACCCGAACCCAGGGAGTCAGGGTGCTGGTAAATACGATACAGATTTTACGTCTGGTATGAAAATAATGAAGGCCGAAGCTGAAGAGTTACCATTTGAAGATTGTTTTTTCGATGTGGTGTTTTGTTCGCACGTTCTGGAACATGTTGCTGACGAAAAAAAAAGTCTTGAAGAAATGAAACGTGTTTTGAAACCCAACGGAATCTTAATAATAGGGATGCCTACTGCAGCAATGGCGTTTATTAATCTTATTACTGATTTACTTTTTACCACTCATCACCGGATTGTAAATGTTTTTCTTAGTCCGTTCATTTCGACCACGCCAACACCCTTTTGGGGTATTTTTATTCCCCAATCTCATAGCTTCGACTATCCCAAAACTATTTTCTATGATTTAAAGCATTACAAAATAAGCAGCTGGAGAAAAACGGTCTCCTCGGTATTCAGGGTTAATCAAACTTTATTACCTGCTCTGTACTGTTATCCTCAATACAGGCAGCTTTTTAAAATACGGTTGAATGCAAAATGGTCAAGCAGTGTTTTTTTTATCTGCAGTAAATAGCGCTCAGTGAGAATTATTCACATCATTCCATCGCTTAAAACAGGAGGCGCTGAGCGGCTTACCTTAGATATTTGCAATGAATTACAAAAACAAAAGCACGAAGTCGCACTTCTTACATTTAATGAGGTGAATGAATTCAGTTTTTTAAGTAATAAATTGAAAGTCCGGCATCTTCCGGTATATGTGCGCCCTTCATTATTTAGAAAGTGGGAAGTTAATATTGAAGCGCTTAATGAACTTATCACTGGTTTTAGACCCGATATAATTCATACTCATTTATTCGAAGCCGAAATTCTTTCCCGGGAAAATATTTTCCCAGATGTAAGCTATTTTACCCATTGTCACGACAACATGCCGCAGTTCAGGAATTTTTCGGTTAGCACAATTTTTGAAAAGAGGCGGCTTACTGATTTTTACGAGAAGCAGCACTTACTAAAAAAATATCAGCAATGCAATAACCGGTTTATCGCCATTTCAGAAGATACAAAAAAGTACTTTGAACAGAACCTGCCCAAGAGGTTAAGAAAGAATATTTTTCTATTGAGCAACGCAATTGATTTCCACCGATTCAATGCAGTAAATCATGAGCGAAGCCTGAATACAATCCGTATGGTAAATGTTGGAAGTTTTGTTTACAAAAAAAATCAACAGTTTTTGGTGGATGTGGTTAGTGCACTGACGAAAATGAAATGGGATGTAAAGCTTGTAATGCTTGGCAATGGTGTTTTGCTGAACGATGTAAAAAGAAAAATTGAAGAATTGGGTTTGCAAAATTTTATTGATTGCCCCGGAAATGTAAATACAGTTGAACAGTATTTGTCAAACGCGAATGTTTACGTTCATTCCGCCACCTACGAGCCGTTTGGATTAGTATTACTTGAGGCTATGGCTGCCGGTCTTCCGGTTGTTGCGCTTGATGGAAGGGGAAACAGAGATATTTTAAAAAATAATGAAAATGGAATTTTGATTGAAAATCAGAATGCGCAATTATTTGCCAACCAAATAATTTCTCTTTTTAAAAATAAAGATAAGTACAGGCAGACATGCACTTCGGCTTTACATACAGCGAGGTCACATGATATAAAAGAATACGTTATTAAGTTGCTCAAATTATACCAAGGGGATGATTAAAGGCTGTCCAGAGACTTTATAAAACTTCTAAAATTTTTTTCCGCATTAAAATTCTCATCCCACATTTTGAATGCGTTAATACCCATTTCAGCCTTTTGCAAATTAGAAAGAGAAAAATATTTAGTAATAGTATTCGCAATTTCTTTTGGGCTTGATATTACATTTAGCAAATATCCGTTAAACCCGTCTTTGACTATCTCCTTTGTTCCGCCTGCTGCTGTGGCAATTACAGGAATTCCAAAACTCATGGCTTCCATAATAGAAACGGGTATGCCCTCAGATGAGCTTACATTGATGAACAAATCAATTTTATTTTCAGAATAAAAATGAAGCAATTCCGAATTAGGTACGGCCCCCATAAATGAAAACTCAATTTCTTGGTTTCCGGACAGTGATCTTTCGGAATCGTATTCCATTTTTTCTTTTAGGGGGCCCCATCCGAAATGTAGCCATTTCAGTTTTATGCCTTTAATCCGACTCAATGCTTCGGCTGTCAGAGGTACTCTTTTGGGAACTGTGTATGATGAACAACTAACCAAAACCGGAACTGTGCTCTTCTTTTGATTTACCGATTTTGTTTTGTTAAAAGTCCCCAGTCTTGAAACTACGACATTCGATACTTTTTCTTTGCCCAAAATTTCTGCTAAATGTTCCCTTCCGTTTTCAGAAATAACGTAGCACCGGTTGACGTTGTTCAATAAATAAGTTCTGAGAGGAAGGTAATTATTGGGGGTGGTATAGAAATACAAATCACCTCGATGAGCACGACAAATTACTTGTGCTTCCGGAAGTTTTTCCTTCAGCATAGCAAGGCCTATAGCAATGTCGTTCATCCAATATGCATAAAACAAAGTTTCTGAGAAATTGAGTGAGTATTGCTTTACAATTTTGTTAAGAACAAAATCCCGGGTCTCATAACCTTTAGCAATGCTCCCCAATAGAGTTGACAGCACATTGCCGGATAAACTCAAGCGCAAGTTCTTGCGAATAAATATTGCTTCGTCTTTAAAAATCTTTGAAGTAACGGAAAAAACAGCTCTTATTTTGTACAACAAAGAAGATGAATACGGAAACCTGATGATTCCAGTTTTCGGAGGTAGTTTTCTAAACTCTTTAGTTTTTAAATCATTAGTAACAATAATTATTCGCTCAAATCTTTCCGATAGAAAAGGGTATTCACTTTCGATAAACGCTTCGCCAATTCCATACGGATAAAACGAAGTGAAGAAGACAAGAGTTTTCATTTATAAGCTAATTCAATATTTCCTGTCAAATAAATCAAAATAGCAATAAGGGAGCAAAAAGTTAGATTCCCTACCTTTTGGGAAAACGGAGCAATTGCAATACAGCGGCTGATACAAGATGAAAAAACATATCCGTTAAATCGACCCCCATAAATAAAAAAAACCCCACCGGCAGAAAGCCAATGGGGAAAAAATATTCTTGCTAAACTTTATTTAGTTGCCTTTTCGAAGACTACCTTTCCGCGGTAAACCAGCTTGCCCTCGCTCCAGTGGGCCCGATGCATCAGATGCGCATCACCAGTTGTTTGGTCAACTCCGGTTGTAGGAGCTGTAGCTTTGTAGTGTGTGCGTCTTTTATTTCTGCGCTGTTTGGATATTCTATGTTTAGGATTTGGCATGGCTTAAAGTTTTATTAATTGTAATTTATTTGGTTTTAATTCTTCAGGTTTTTAAGCATTTCCCACCGGGGGTCAGCCTCTTGTTTGTTTCTGTTTTGTTTTAGATACTCCAACACTTCCTTATTACATTGCGGTTCGTTACCGGGATTTTCGCACCCTAATTTTTGCATTGGCAGACAAAGATTGATGTATTCATAAATCAACTGCGAAATATCAATTACCGTTTGCTCCCGGCTGATGAACATAACGTCCGGCTCATCGCTTGTTTTCGAGGGCTCCTCTGAAAACTTAATATAACAGGTAAAATCACCAAAAATTTCCTTGTCAAAAATTACCAGACACCGGTCACATTCCACATTCACAGTACCGTCAATGAAAAATTTAAGTATAAAGAACGTTTCCTTTTTTTCGAACTCTAACTGCACATTTACTTTACAGTCGTGGATGGGAGAATCCTGAAAATGGTCAAAAAATTTTCCATCCACCTCGAAACTGAACTTGTGAAGTCCTACCTTAAGACCTACATAAGGTATTTCATACTCTCTTAACCCCTTCACAACTCAACATTTTAAATTGCCGCCTGAATCTTCCGCAACTTCTATCCAATACCTCCCGACTCAGTTCTCTAAAAAAGGACGGCAAATATAGCCGAATTGGGGAAAAGACAAAACGATTTTTCTATTCTTTATGTAAGAAACGATGTATGAACACTGCTGAGATAGCGCCTAAGAACGGTGCGGTTATATAAATCCAAAGCGACTGAAGGTTGCCTGAGAGAATAGCAGGCGCTAATGAACGTGTTGGATTCAATCCTGTGCCGCTTATTGGCCCTCCAAATAAAACCAGAAACCATACTGTTCCGCCAATGGCTATTCCCGCTGTAATTCCTTTTTCTTTGGCGCCAACACTCACACGAAGTATAACAATAACAAGCACAAACATCATCACTATTTCGAGTATAAATGACTGCATTTCATTTCCTGACGGATGCGTGCTCCCAAGCAGTTCGTTTGCTGGGAATAAATATTTCAGTAAGCCGCTTGCCGCAAAAGCCCCAAGCAATTGGAAGCCGAGGTATGCGGGAACTTCCTTCCAAGGAAACCGCTGATCAACTGCAAATGCTACAGTAACGGCCGGGTTTATGTGAGTTCCTGAAATATCGCCAAAGGCGTAAATCATTGCAATTATGGTTAATCCCCAAACTGCGGCTATTCCTGGCAAACCGAGCGCTCCATTTGTTGCCTGATTTACAATAACTGCTCCGGTTCCTGCAAAAATGAGAATAAATGTTCCGATAAGTTCACTAAGGTATTTTTTCATAACATTTTTGGATACGCGGCTAAATGTATAACAACAAATTTGAATCTGCCAACTTGATATATAATCAAAAAGCATAAAAAATTCTTTACGTTTTTAATGCTTATCCATTGCTTTTCGTTTTACATTTGCACCCCATCAATTATTTATGATTTTACTGCTCGAGATCGTTTGTGTTATCTGTTTTAAACTATTGTTACAGTTATTTAATGAAAATTAATAATGCCTGAAAGCACCCGCCATCACGGACATAACTTGTCGGCAGCGGGAGCTCTGATTACCTTAGGTATAGTTTTTGGCGACATTGGAACCTCACCTATCTATGTGCTTAATGCTATTGTAAGTAGCCAGACCATTTCTCCCGATTTGATTTTAGGAGGTCTGTCCTGCATATTTTGGACACTCGTTATTATCACCACATTAAAATATGTTTTCTTAGCGCTGAATGCAGATAATAAAGGTGAGGGAGGAATTTTTGCCCTATATGCCCTGGTAAGAAGATATAAAGTCCAATGGACAATTATTCCCGCTATAATTGGCTGCGCCTCGCTAATTGCCGATGGTTTTATTACCCCTTCAATTTCTATTTCATCAGCTATAGAGGGTTTAAAAATTATTAAACCTGATATCCCCACGGTTCCTATCGTACTGGCTATTCTTTTTGCCCTTTTTGTATTTCAGCAGTTTGGAACAAAAATAGTTGGTGGAATTTTCGGTCCGGTAATGCTGGTCTGGTTCACTATGATAGGCGTTTTAGGCGCAAAAGAGATAATAAAAAACCCTGTTGTCTTCCAAGCTTTGAATCCGGTTCATGCTATTAATCTTTTGACAGCATTTCCGGGTGGATTTTGGCTGTTGGGGGCAGTATTTTTGTGCACGACTGGAGCCGAAGCACTGTATTCAGACCTTGGACATTGCGGAAAGCAAAACATTCGCGTTAGCTGGGTATTTGTCCTTACCTGTTTATTACTTAGTTATTTCGGGCAGTCAGCTTATTTACTAAGCACTTATGACGGACAACACTGGCATGAAGGTAAATCTACTTTTTACTCACTAATGCCTTCCTGGTTTTTACCCATAGGTATTACCGTAGCAACTTCCGCTACGATTATTGCTTCCCAGGCATTAATAACAGGTTGCTTCACCTTGGTGAACGAAGCTATGAAACTTCGTTTGTGGCCCAACATGAAAGTTATTTATCCAACAACACATCAGGGGCAGATATACATTCCTGGCATAAATTGGTTCCTGTTAACCGGTTGTGTAGTGGTGGTTCTCTTGTTTCAGCAATCAAGCAATATGGAAGCTGCCTACGGATTGGCCATTACCATTGATATGCTGATGACAACCAGCTTGCTTACTTATCTGATGTATGTACAACGCAAACCTCCGCTTTTAATTTGGGGTATTCCCGTTTTGTTTATTTCCATAGAGGGTTCTTTTTTTATTTCCAACCTTTTAAAATTCAGCCATGGCGGATGGTTTACTGTAATGATAGCTGCCGCACTTTTTTTCGGCATGTGGGTTTTTTACCAGGCAAGGCTTCTTCGGAAAAAACATATCGAATTTGTCGAAATCAAAGATTACATCGCCCCATTGAAAGAGTTGATGCATGATGAAACTATTCCTAAGGAGGCGAATAACCTTGTATTTATGGCTATGGCAAACGATAAAAGCCATATAGACTCCAACATCATTTATTCCATTTTCCGGAAAAGACCCAAGAGGGCGGATATATATTGGTTTGTACATGTTGACATAACCAACGAACCGTTCGGGGCCAATTATCTGGTTGAGGCTGTTGTTCCGCGAAGAATATTTTTTGTGCGCCTTAACTTTGGTTTTAAGGTAGAGCACAAGGTAAACCTGATGTTCAATAAAATTGTGGAGGAAATGGTAAAAAACGGAGAAGTAGATGAACTTTCTCATTATCCCTCTTTACGGAAGTATAATATGCCTGCAGACTTCAAATTCATATTGCTTACTTCACGTGTAGCTATTGATGACGCACTCACTCCTTTCGAACAATTTATTATAAAAGGCTACCGTGTCATAAAAAGCATTTCGCTTTCCACTGCGGAAGATTTCGGGCTTGAGCTTACTAATGTGGAGGAAGAAACTGTCCCTATCAGAATTGCCCCTTCTACTAAGATTGATTTGAAGAGAGTAAAGTAGATTTCGGGAAATTGTATTTTTATTTAACCACTTTAAACTGAAACTTTGCAGTCCCCAAGGTTCCCATTAGTCGAACCCAGAGTGGAAGAAACATTTCTGTTCCGCGTGCAGAAGTAATGTCCCCTATATCTATCAGGTGATCGTCTTTCCATCCAAGTGTTTTTAAAAGTTCTTTTACTTTTTGCTTGGCTTCAAAATCGTTTCCGCTTAAAAAAATATCGTGGTCGCCACCGTTAACTAACTTGGGATTTACCATTACCTCACAATTAACGGTATTGAGTGTTTTTACAACTTTGGTTTCGGGAAACTCACGCTGAATTTGCTCACCCAGAGAATCAGTATTACAAACGGTAAGAGAAGGAGGCATTCCTTTGCTAAAGTCAAGCGGATTGGAAAGGTCAATAAGAATTTTTCCTATAAAGTTTTCCCTGCCTGCAAGTTTCAGGGCTTCGAGAGTAATTATGCCCTGTGTACAATTGAAAATTATTTCTCCAAACTTAGCCGCATCAGCAAACTTTCCATGCGATGCACCCTTACCCGCCAATGACGCCCATAAAGCAGCTTTGTCATTATGAGGGGTGCGCGAACCCATCTTTACCTTGTTACCAAGTTGAACCAACTTGGTTCCGATGGTACTGCCCACTACACCGGTGCCGAGTATTCCGATGTTCATGCTGTTATTCTAATTCGAATAAATTTTTTCAATCAGCTCTCTATATTTCTCATTCACCACTTTGCGCTTCACCTTCATGGTGGGAGTAAGTTCACCTCCATCAATACTCCACTCTTTTTCCATCAACTCAAACTTCTTAATGGTTTCCCACTGCCCAAAGTTTTTGTTTTTCTCGTCAATGGAATCGCGGAACAGTTTTTGGACTTCAGCACTTTTTACCATTTCGGCCGGGGTCTTGGCAGTAACCCCATTTTTCAGACACCAGTCGGAAAGATTCAGGAAGTTGGGAACAATAAGCGCTGAAACAAAGTTGCGGTTTTCGCCTACAGCCATTATCTGCTCAACGTAAGGAATTTCCTTCATCTTGTTTTCGATTTGCTGGGGGGCAATGTACTTGCCACCTGAAGTTTTGAAAAGCTCCTTCACACGGTCAGTTATCTTGATATACTTCGAGCCTCTGTATTCTATCAGTTTACCTACATCACCGGTTCTAAGCCAACCATCAACTACCGTTTCAGCCGTGAGGTCAGGACGCTTGTAATAGCCGAGCATGATGTTCGGGCCTTTGGCTAAAATTTCTCCTTCGCCTTCAGCCATACCTTCGCGGTGTTCGAGTTTTACTTCACAGCCTTCAATAGGGATTCCCACGGTTCCGAATTTTATTCTGTCAAGGGCGAAAGGGTTAATTGAAATAACCGGTGATGATTCGGTTTGTCCGTAACCTTCCATAATAGGGATACCTGCACATGTAAACACCCGCGCCAACAAAGGATTAAGAGCAGCAGCACCGGTAACAATTCCTTCGCAGTTTCCGCCTAAAGCTTCGCGCCATTTTTTGTAGATGAGCTTATCGTAGATAGCGCGTTTAAGTTTATCTCCAAGCCCGTATTCTTTCTCCAAATCGAAATTCTGAGCAAAAGCCAGGGCATTGTTGTATAAATTTTTCTTCCATCCATCGAGATTTGCAGCAGCTCCCTGGAGTTTGATATAAACTTTTTCGAGCAGGCGCGGAACTGAAGTAAAGAAATTAGGCTTCACCTCTTTCAGGTTGTCAGCAATGGTTTCCATGCTTTCGGCATAATAAACCGAAACACCTTTAGCCATATATACATACACTACCACCCGCTCGAAGATGTGGCACAGCGGAAGAAAGCTAAGAACTCGTTTGGTAGAGTCAATCGGCAGTATATCTTTAACAGCTTTTACGTTGCTTACAATGTTGTTGTGCGAAAGCATAACTCCTTTGGGGTTACCGGTTGTTCCCGATGTATAAATAATGGTTGCGAGTGTTTCCGGCTTGAGAGTGGATTTCAGCTTTTCAACTTCGGATGAATCGCCACCAGTTCCTATTTCGAGGAATTCACCGAAATGGCGGCATCCTTCCATCTTTTCGAAGCTGAAAATTTCTTTCAGAGAGGGAACATCTTTTTTAATGTTTGAAATTTTGTTGAACAGGTTTTTATCGGAAACGAAAGCATATTTGATTTCAGCATCGTTGAATATAAATTTGTATTCGTGCTCGCTGATGGTGGGATACACCGGTACATTCACCGCACCTATCTGCAGAATTCCGATATCGGCAATGTTCCACTCGGGGCGGTTGTTAGATACAATAGCAATTTTATCATCGGGTTTTACACCCAGCTTCAAAAACGAAAGGCTTGCTTTGTTAGCCGAGTCAATAATATCCTGCGTGGAATACTTTTTCCAGTCACCGCTTACTTTGTAAGCAAAAGCATCGGGCTGGGGAAAGTTTGCCTGCTGAAAATGAATAATATCGAAAAGCCTTGTAAAGTCTGTCATAGTGAAATTTGTTTTTAAGGTGAGGGGTAAATATAAACGAAAGAGTGAAAAGGAAACACCTGAAAAGAAATCTTATTAGAAAGAATTAAGTCTTCTGGATGGGTCGTTGCTGAGGGAATAATTGCTTTTACCACCGAAATTAACCGCCAGCTGAACGGTAAACGTACGCGGCTTATCGGGTTTTGCCACTCGAATGGCGTAGTTGTTGTTCAGCACATTCTTTACTATAAAGTTAAGTGTAACGTTAGGAGTAATATCGCAGCCTGCCCGAAGGTCCCAGATAAAATCGCCCCGGTTGCGGTTTTCCTGGCGAATTTTTTTTACGTCCTGAATGAACACTTCAAATACTTTGTCAACCTTGGTCATGTATCCATAAAATTGAAGAGAGGTACCCAGCCTGTACCGGTTGTAAAGAATAAAGTCAAAATCGGCTTTGAATGTATGGGGGTTGCGGTATTTGAGCATACCATCGGTAAGCGAGTCCCAGACATAATCATCTTTTGCGGTAGGAATAGCGAAGCGGGTAAACGAATGTTTCAGAAATACCCCTACATTATTATCGGGCGCTGTAGTATCGTTTAAGTCAACACCATAGAAGTAGGTGTAACCGAACAAGGTGGTGAAGTCAACATTTTTGGAAAGTTTGCCTTCGCCATAAGCCGAAACCTCCCAACCGAAAATTCTTGCCTTGCTGACATTTTGCGACTGGAAATACGGGTATATGGACGGTGGGTTTTGAGTGGTATCATATCCTATCCCAAACGTGAATTCAATCATATTTTTGAATTCGGTCCAGAAGAGCACTGCATCAAGGTAACCCAGCCAGTTGCCAATTTTCAGGCTTCGCTTATAGCCAAGTTCAGCAGTAAATCCTCTTTCAGGCTGAATATGATAGTTGGGTATAATTCTTATTCCCGAAAGCTCATATTCAACAAAACGCTCTGCAATGCTGGGTACGCGGAACGACTGCCCGAAGGAAACCCGCAGGTAATTGAGTTTACGGATTTCGAAATTGAAGCCTGCGCGAAAAACAGGAATGGTGGGTGTAATGGCACTGTCGAGGCGCACATATTCTTCGCGCACACCGGCATTAAACGTCAGCCAGTTGTGGTTGATTTCGACCTGGGCAAAGCCGCCACCGAAATCGGACACATGGTCGCCCAAAGTTCCTTCTTTTATAGTCCAGTGTTCGTTGTTTACACCTATCAGCAGGCGCGCCAGTTTACCGAAGTCGTGACGGAACTGGTAGTCCACCCTAAAAATCCAAAAGTCGGTTCTTCCGTCAACATTGTTTTGCCGGTAAATGCGGGTAAAAAGTTTGTGCTGGTTATTCTTCTTGTCAACAAAGCGGAACTTGGGGTCAATGTAAGCATGGAAATATCGTTCATCAATACTTACACCTTCAGCAGAAATATACGGGTTGGCGGCATTTTTCCAGTAAAACTGAAAGCCGTTTTTGCGGTAAAGAAGGTTGGTGGATAGTTCTATGGTGAGTCTTTTCAGCTTTTGGGGCTGATACCTGATTTTGGAACTAAACCGGGCAAAGTGGTCGTATTCTTCGTTCAGATGGCTTTGACTTCCCTGCATCATGCCGCTGAGCACAAAGTCCACATCACCGAATTTCTGTTTGTGCAAGAAACTTAAGCCTGCCGTGTTGGGGTTCTCGAAAAATTTTCCGCCACGTTTCCACCATTGAAATGAATCAACAGGCGGAGCGCCCATGCCTTCGTAAAAGAAACTAAATCGGGTACTTGGAGTATCGCGGGCGTAAGCGGTGGTTACATTGATAACCCCATTTAAAGCCGAGGAGCCGTACTGAACGGTAGAAGCTCCTTTAATTACTTCCATTTGCTCAATATTTTCTACCGGCAGGAAGGGCCACTCAATGTCGCCCCGGTCAGCCGTCATCAGGGGCATTTCATCTACAACAAGCATAACTCGGCTTCCGGAACCATAAGCATATCCGCTTCCTCCGCGAATGCTCATTTGCCCATCGAGCACCGTTACACCCGGTATTTTGGTTACCGCCTGCTGAATGTTTGTTACGTTGTTGTTTTCCAGCATGCGGGGTTTCATTACATCTACCGATTGAGTAACTTTCTGAAGCTTTACCCCGATTTTGTTTTCGCCAATAACCACGGTTTGCAGTTCAATGGCTGCCCCGCCCATAGCCAGGTTCAGAGTTTTGGTTTCGCCTTCTTTTATTTTAAAACGCTGGGTGTCGGGGTTCATGCCGAGGTAGCTGAATACCAGGGTAACATCTCCGGGGGTTACCTTCAACTCGTAAGCGCCCTTTATATCGGTGGTAGTGCCGTTGACGGGCGGCTGAAGTACCATGGCGTTTTCGAGCAGTTCGCCTGTTTTGCCGTCTTTAACGGTGCCGCGGATGGTGGCGCTTTGGGGAAAAGCTAAGGAGAAAAACAACAGGCTTAATGAAGCAAAAGCAAAAATTTTGCGCATCAGTTTCACGGTCGGTTCGTCAATCGGTGCGCAAATTAAAGAAATATTTTACTGGGCAAATACATGAATGCAATCATCGGGTTGGGGCAAATCCTCCGTCCCTGCACAGTGCCGTAATATTTCACCGGGTTCTCCGAAAAAGAAAACCCCCATGTGATACGATATTCTAACCCCGACACAGTTTATTGAACAGACTCCTGAGCCTCTAAGTATCATTCCGGAGCTTCTAAGTATCACTCCGGAGCTTCTAAGTATGACTCCAGAGCCTCTAAGTATGACTCCAGAGCCTCTAAGTATGACTCCAGAGCTTCTAAGTATGACTCCAGAGCTTCTAAGTATGACTCCAGAGCTTCTAAGTATCACTCCAGAGCTTCTAAGTATGACTCCAGAGCTTCTAAGTATGACTCCAGAGCCTCTAAGTATGACT
>CAZWAD010000001.1:468344-515170 GCA_964631835.1 uncultured Chitinophaga sp. | reverse complement strand
TCTAAGTATGACTCCAGAGCCTCTAAGTATGACTCCAGAGCCTCTAAGTATCACTCCGGAGCTTCTAAGTATGACTCCAGAGCCTCTAAGTATCACTCCAGAGCCTCTAAGGTTGACTCCAGAGCCTCTAAGTATGACTCCAGAGCCTCTAAGGTTGACTCCAGAGCCTCTAAGTATGACACCGGAGCCATCTTTTGTGTTAAAACGTTCGAAAAGTGCGGGTTTTGGTCGGTTGGGAGTGTTCCTTTGGTTAAAATCAGGAAAAGACAGAGGCAACCAGCTTTCTCCCTCCCCCGTGGTTGCGAAACTCGCAAAGGTAAATGCCCTGCCAGGTGCCGAGGTTAAGGCGGTGGCTGGTAATGGGAATAGAAACCGAGCTGCCCACCAGCACACTCTTGATGTGGGCGGGCATGTCATCACTACCCTCTTCATTGTGGGTATAAAAGGGCTCCTGCTCGCGAACGATGTGATTGAATGATGATTCAAAATCGCGCAGCACATCGGGCGAGGCGTTCTCGTTAATGGTTAACCCGGCAGAAGTATGTTTAATGAACAGATGAAGAATGCCCTTTTCAGGAAGGGGCGGAAGATGTTTCAATACTTCATCAGTAATAATATGACAGCCTCTGCGGAATGCAGGAAGTGTAAGCTCAGTTTGCTGAACCATGGACCTGTAATTTAGTTGCGCCAAAATACAAATATGCCACCGGTGTTTAAGCTATAAATAATCACCCCGTATTCATTTCCTCGTGTTTGCGCCTGTATATTTTACCGGCTACCTGCATTTATAGGCTATCTTCGCCCGCTTAAATCAAAAAATGGGATTTTCAAAACTACATCTTATCGAGCCTATCCTTCAGGCGCTTAAAACAGAAGGATACAGCCAGCCCACGCCTATTCAGGAGCAATCAATACCCGTTATTCTTAAACACCGCGATTTGCTGGGCTGCGCACAAACGGGAACGGGAAAGACGGCAGCCTTTGCTATTCCGATTTTGCAATTGCTTCATGCCGAAAAACACCACGAGAAAGGACCGAAAGTTATCAAGTCGCTTATTCTCACTCCCACCCGCGAACTGGCTATTCAAATTGGCGAAAGCTTTCATGCCTATGGCAGAAATACCGGGTTGAAACACACCGTTATTTTTGGCGGGGTATCGCAACATGCACAAACCGAAGCGCTCAGGCGGGGCGTTGATATTCTGATAGCCACACCGGGCCGCCTGCTCGATTTAATGAACCAGCGCTTCGTTCACCTGCAGCACATCAAAATATTTGTGTTGGACGAAGCCGACCGGATGCTCGATATGGGCTTTATCAACGATGTCAAAAAAGTAATTGCCAAACTTCCGCACAAACGGCAAACGCTATTCTTCTCCGCCACCATGGCTCCCGAAATCTTAAAGCTGGCAAATACCATTTTGTTTGAACCTGTGGAAGTATCGGTTACTCCGCCCGCCACTACTGTAGATGCCATCAGGCAATCACTGTATTATGTTGCCAAAGGCGATAAACGAAACCTGCTCATTCATTTGCTGAAAGATAAAGGCATTCAAAGTGCACTTGTATTTACGCGCACTAAACACGGGGCTGATAAAGTAACCAAGGAATTAGTGCGAAATGGGATAAAGGCGCTTGCCATTCATGGTAACAAATCGCAGAACGCCCGGCAAAACGCACTTAAAGATTTTAAGGCAAAGCATACCCGCGTATTAGTAGCTACCGATATAGCAGCCCGGGGAATTGACATTGACGAGCTGTCGCATGTTTTCAATTTCGAACTACCGAATGTACCCGAAACTTATGTTCACCGCATAGGAAGAACGGGACGGGCAGGAGCCAGCGGCATAGCTATTTCCTTTTGCGATGCCGAAGAAAAAGCAGAGTTGAAAGACATTCAGAAACTTATTGGCAGGCAAATTCCGGTGGTAAGTGAACATCCCTATCCCATGAACCATACCGAAATGGCGGTTTCAGTACCTAAGAAAGACAACCGCTCTCATTCACATCATAAGCCGCAGCATTCAAAAAGTTCGCACCACAAACCTGCATCCAGCCACCCGCACGGTGGCGGAAAGAAGAAGTGGTGGGCAAATAAAGGGAAGTAAATCACCCTTCGGCAAGTTCAGGGTAACAATGCCCTTGTTATCCCAAGCTTCCCGGAGCATCATGCAGCCTCATTTCTCTTAACCGATTATATTCGCGCCTCATTTTAAAAAGCATGGCAGATAACACTATTATATTTTCAATGCAGGGAGTGGGTAAAACCATTCCGCCCAGCAAACAGATACTTAAAGATATTTACCTCAGCTTTTTTTACGGGGCTAAAATCGGAATCATAGGCGCCAACGGCTCCGGTAAATCCACTTTGCTGAAAATTATTGCCGGGCTCGATGAAAATTACCTGGGCAAGATTGAAAAGAGTAAAGATTACAGCGTAGGAATGTTGCAGCAGGAACCGGTGCTGGATGAAACCAAAACAGTAATTGAAATTATCCGCGAAGGGAAAAAGGAAATCTTCGACCTGCTCGATGAATTCAACAAAATAAGCGAAGCCTTCAACGACCCGAACCTCGATGGCAACCGCATGGAAAAACTTCTAGAACGCCAAGGCGTGCTTCAGGATAAAATTGATACGGTAAACGCCTGGGAGATTGATACCGTGCTGCATCGCGCCATGGATGCGCTGCAATGTCCCGAACCGGAGGCGCCCATTAAACAGCTTTCGGGTGGCGAAAAAAGAAGAGTGGCGCTTTGCCGCCTGTTGCTGCAGGAACCGGATGTGCTGTTGCTCGATGAACCCACCAACCACCTTGATGCGGAGTCAGTGCTGTGGCTCGAGCATCACCTGGCGCAATACAAAGGAACTGTCATTTGCATTACGCACGACCGGTACTTCCTCGACAACGTTGCCGGCTGGATTCTTGAGCTGGATGCTGGTAAGGGAATTCCATGGAAAGGAAATTATTCTTCCTGGCTGGAGCAAAAGCAAATCCGCATGGCGCAGGAAGAGAAAGCGGAGAGCAAGCGCCAGAAAATGCTGGAGCGCGAATTAGCGTGGGTGCGCATGGGTCAAAAAGCGCGGCAGGCAAAAAGCAAGGCGCGCTTGCAGAACTACGAAAAAATGGTGTCGGAAGAAACCAAACAGCAGGAAGAAAAGCTGGAAATATATATTCCACCGGGTCCACGTCTTGGCGCAAAAGTTATTGTGGCCAATGATGTTGCCAAAGCTTTTGGCGACCGGTTGTTGTATGAGAACCTGAACTTCTCTTTGCCGCAGGGAGGCATAGTGGGTATCATCGGACCTAACGGTGCGGGTAAGACAACCCTGTTCCGAATGATTATGGGAGAAGAAAAACCAACCTCAGGAACATTCGAGGTGGGCGATACGGTAAAAATAGCCTACGTTGACCAGGCACACGCCAACATTGACCCCGAGAAAACAGTTTGGGAAGTTATCAGCAAAGGCGGTGAATGGATTGAGTTGGGAAAACTGAAAATGAACAGCCGCGGGTATGTTTCGCGCTTCAACTTTAATGGAGCCGACCAGCAGAAGAAAGTGAAAATACTTTCGGGTGGCGAAAGAAACCGCCTTCATCTTGCACTCACCCTTCGCGATGAAGCGAACGTGCTATTGCTTGATGAACCCACCAACGACTTGGATGTAAATACTATGCGCGCATTAGAAGAGGCGTTGGAAAACTACGCAGGCTGTGCAGTAATTATCTCGCATGACCGCTGGTTTTTAGATAGAGTATGCACCCACATTCTCGCATTTGAAGGCGAGGGGCAGGTTTACTGGTTCGAAGGGGGCTTCAGCGATTACGAAGAAAACCGCAAGCAGCGCCTGGGAATTACTGATGATACTCCGAAGAAATTCAAATACAAAAAGCTTTTAGCAAGCTGATTTACAAATTCACAACGGAGCGTTTGTAATAATCCGTTGCCTCCGATTGACTTTGGTGGTTTCGGCATATATATTTATCCCAAGGGGCGTTATCCTAATATGAAAAGCATAAAACTCATTATTCTCTTTCCGGTTTTCGTGGTGGCCTCGGCTTTCAATATGGAAGACTACACGGGTTCATTTACAGCCACTATTGATGGCAAGCCCTTCGAAGTTCGGGAAGACCAGTTGTTCCGGGGCCTGCTGATGGAGAAAGCTGCTTCAATGGATGGAAAAATTCCTGCACGCAAAGTAATCAGTGCTACTTTCAACGGACCTTCTTATGATATTTCGGAAGACAAGATTTTTACTGAAACCATTCAGTTCGAAATGGGTTACGAAAGTGATAAGCCCGGAACCCCTTCTTATTATGCAGCAGCTATGCAGTTCCAGTCAGGCAGTTATTATATGGTGAAAGAGGAAAGTAAAATCACCATCACCAGGTTTGAATGGGAAGCCGATAAAAAACACTTCCGCATATCAGCCGATTACGATTGTAAAATGCGTAGCTGGAATTCTTCTGCTGATGCTAAACAGGATGTAAGCTTAAAGGGAAGCATGACGAACATCCGAATCACGGTACCAAGCTGGCTGGGAACTAAAAACTAAGGTCTTCTTCCTTTTGAGCTTCTTCTTTTACCGGAGTGGTTTCTCCGGTGTTACTTGAGCCAACAAAACTTTTCACTTTACTCATCGCATCAAAAATTTTATCGAAATCCTCCTGGAAAATGCGGACGGTATGGCGGATAAATTCTCCGTCATTGGCCCGGCTTTCAGTGAACTTGATATACCGGTGACCCTTGAAATTCTCCATCACATCAATAAAGTAAGTACGCTTGCCGGCAGGAACTTTTTCGGTAAATAACTTTTTGTCGTCTTGCATGAGGTTTTTAATTTGCACGCAAAGTAGAATTTTTCTTTTATCCCAATAAAATCAGCTTATGCCGAAGAAGATAATGTTATTAGGCAGCGGTGAACTCGGAAAAGAGTTTGTAATAGCAGTAAAGCGACTGGGACAATATGTCGTTGCCGTTGATTCATATAATGACGCACCCGCTCAACAAGTGGCGGATGAACGGGAAGTAATCAATATGCTTGATGGAAGCGCACTGGATGCCATTGTTGCAAAACATAAACCGGATATTATAGTTCCCGAAATTGAAGCTATACGCACCGAGCGGTTTTATGCCTATGAAAAACAGGGAATCCATGTAGTTCCATCTGCCCGCGCTGCCAACTTTACCATGAACCGTAAAGCCATCCGCGATTTAGCGGCAAAAGAGCTGGGATTGAAAACCGCCAGCTACAGATATGCTACATCCTTCGAAGAATTGAAAGCTGCGGTGAAAGAAGTGGGAATTCCTTGCGTGGTAAAGCCGCTGATGAGTTCCAGCGGCAAAGGTCAATCAACCATTAAGGGCGAAGCTGAAATTGAAAAAGCGTGGAACTATTCGCAAAGCGGAAAGCGCGGTGACATTGCTGAAGTAATTGTTGAGGCATTTGTAAAGTTTCACACCGAAATTACCTTACTTACGGTCACACAAAAAAACGGAAAAACTCTTTTTTGTCCACCCATCGGTCACCGGCAGGAACGCGGAGATTATCAGGAAAGCTGGCAGCCATGCGTTATGAATGAAACTCATTTAAAAGAGGCACAACAGATTGCTGACAAAGTTACCCGCGCACTCACCGGTGCAGGAATATGGGGCGTGGAGTTCTTTCTGGCAGATGACGGAGTTTATTTCAGTGAGCTTTCACCCCGCCCGCACGATACCGGAATGGTGACACTTGCGGGCACACAAAATCTTTCAGAGTTTGAATTACATGCCCGTGCGGTTCTTGGTTTACCAATTCCTGAAATTGAGCTGCTAAAAGTTGGTGCTAGTGCTGTGATTCTCGCTGATACTGACGGAACTAATCCACAATTCTCAGGAATAGAAGACGCAATCAAGGAACCGCGCACTGACATCCGTATTTTTGGAAAACCCACAACACGCCCATATCGCAGAATGGCTGTTGCTCTTGCTTATGATGATTCAGGAAGTGAAGTAAATGCTGTAAAAGCAAAAGCGATTGCAAATGCAGGAAAAGTAAAAGTGATTTCAGAGTAGTTTTGTTTCTTTCTTATTTTCATCGGTAATATGAATTATGTTTTCTTGAAGAGATTTTGGTTTATTTCTCTGTTGATTTTCTCTGTGTCGTTTGTTGTTTCTGCACAAAAGCGGGTTTATGATATTACTCTTTTCGGCAGAAAAATCGGCACTACCGTTGTTGAACGCATTGCTAAAGAGAATGGTGAAGTGCAGTATAAGCTAACGAGTTCAAGCGAGGTGAATATTCTTTTTGCTAATAAAACATCGTCTATGTTTTTTGATATTCTATATAAAGACGGCAGACTGATTTCCTCCTACTGTAAAAATGTAAAGGATGGAGTTACTGAAATAGTTACTATGGTATGGGACGGAACACAATACATAGTGAAAAAGGGTGAAGAGATATTGCATCTGAAACAACCTCTCGATTTTTCAGCTGTTCAGTTATATTTTACCGAGCCTGTTAACCGAACAACAATTTTCTCAGAACGGATGGGCGAGTTTTGCAATTTCGTAATGAACTCAACCGGAGTATATGAATGTAAGCTTGCTACCGGAGTAAATAATATTTACCGCTATAAAAACGGAGTTCTTTATGAACTCGAAATGAGTAAAGGCCCCAGTGTGTTTATGAAATTGGTTCAGTAAAAACCTCTCCTTGCGCAGTATTTGCCTGTTTATCTCTTTCTTTCTTTTCTTTTCTTCTTCTGCACAGAAAATTTCCTTCGATATCTTCTTATTCGGGAACAAGATAGGTCAAACGGTTGTAGAAAGAATTGTAAAGAACGACAGTGTGACAGCTTACATGCTCAATAGTTCGTCAGTAGCTCATATTTTCTTCACTACTCGTAAAATATCTCTGTTTTACGATGTGGTTTACAAACGTAGCCAGCTTATTTCCTCATATTCAAAAAGTGTACGTAACAATGAAACCCATATTACTACCATTAAATGGGAAAACAACAACTATATCATGCAGCGCGATAGTGATGCATATTGCATTAAACCGGTAGTGGAATGCTCTACGGTAAAATTATTTTTCTCCGAGCCGTGTAACAGCCGGGTATTTTCCGAGCGGTTGGGAGAATACCGGAGTATCCGCAAGACAAGTGAAGGAGTTTACGAAGCTGAGATGTCGGACGGCATCCTTTATATTTACCGGTACAAAAACGGAAAATTAGTTGAACTGGAAATGAAAAAGGGATTACTAGGCTCTATTTTTCTAAAATGCATAGGCTAAACTTAAAACAAAAATGCCCCTGTCATCTGACAGGGGCATTTTTTTCGCGGAGACTAAGTTAACCGGTTACCTGATTACATTTAGTTTCCCGATATTAACCTCCGAGCCTGTTTTCAAAACATAAACAAAAACTCCTGAATTCATATCTGAAGCGTTGAACTCAATCCGCTTTGTTTCGTTTTCGCCCATACTGCCTTCAAATAAAGTAGTAATCAACTGCCCGTTAACACTGAATATTTCCAACCGGACATTATCAGATGCCTGAGTGATTCCAAACTCAATCGAAGTTTTGTCATTAAACGGATTCGGATAAGCCTGGATAAATGACCCTGTGTTTACTTCTTCTAAGTCCGCTTCTTCCAGTATCGTTTCATCTGTTTTGGCACTGCCGCACGAACCTCGTGTATCGCCATGAGCCAAATGTGCAGCCAGGGCACAGCCCGATACAGAAAGGGTTTGCGTGCGTCCGTTTCCGGTGCGGTGACAAACCAAAACTTTTTTATCTGTCACTTCTTCAACAATTATCGCTCCCGGTCCAACAGTTCCGAAAAAACCGTCAACCTGAACGTAGTAGGTAGCATTCGGCTGCAGACAATAAACCGGAAGAATTTCAGAAGAAAAATCAAAGAAGAAAATCGGGTTTTGAGTATCGTCATTCGCTGCCACTTTCACCAACGTACCGCTGCAGCCATTGGGAGCAGCCCACAGAGCTAATTGAGTGTCAAAAGGTATTGCGTTGAAGGCGCTACGGATAGTTACAGCTTTGGAGGCAGGTGTAGTAAATTTAAACCAAACCGTATTTTGCAATCCGGTTTCAAAAGGGCACCAGCCATCCTGCGCATTGCATGAAGAGCCCGGGCCCGGTGATTGTTCTCCTGTCTCCACTGTTGCACACATGTTATTGAATGGCGTTACCACTCCTAAAATTAATGCCTGTGCATTACAGATATTATCGTTAGCAGGTGGTAAAGCAACAAGCACGGCTGCCTCATCTGTAGTTGCAGACGAGCTTCCGCAGGTTGCCACTACAACGTAGTAAGCATCTTGTGTAACCGATGGATTGAAATAATAAGGGAAAGTTTCTCCGGCAATAGCAGTGTATGAACCACCGCTTGTTCCCGACTCCTGCCATTGTAAATCCACACCTGCTGTGTTGCCAAACAGTTCAAGATAAGCACTGCCACCAGAGCATACTGCTCCCGGGCCAAAAATAATACCTGGGTTTACAGGTTCGTTACAAGTAAGCGACAATTCAAAATCGCCCCAGGCATTACCGAATGCGTGAACAAGTACGTAGTAATCTGTTCCGGCTTCAGTGCATGCAGAAACAGTACTTAACAAGCCGCAGAAGTCATCATTTCCACCTACACAAGTAAGCGAGCCGCAACTTCCGGAAAACACTGAAATCTTAGTATCGAAATTTCCAAACGAGCATGTTGAAAGCGTAACCACACTGCCATCACCGGTAAATTTGTACCAAACAGCAGCGGTTGTAATGCTGGTTCCGCAAAAAGTCTGGGTCTCTGTCGATGCACCAACAGTTGTTCCTGAAATAGTTTCACCGCAGGAAATTGTTTTAGCCCCTTCACACTCGTCATTAAGCGGTCCGGGCGGGCAGGGTGCGCCATTTCCGAAAAACACGCTTTCACTTGAGCCGAACATTCCGCCAGAGCCTACAAGTACTCCGTCAAAGGTTACAGAATATGAACCCAGTCCCCAGTCGCAGCAAATACCGTCACCAAAAGAATCGTAAATGACAAACTCGAAATTTCCCATGGCGCAGAAATCGAGGGTGTAAGTGGTGTTTGCATCGAACAATGGACCCGATGAGAATAACACTGCACCGGTACAGGCATCTTTTATTTCAAATGAAGTTTCATAAGGGTAGTCATCAGTAGTAATGCTAATGGAGCCGGGAAGAAATCCGGGGTCGCACTGGGCAAATGTTTGCACTGGCGCTATGCACACGGCAAGAGCTAAAACCAGCATAAATCTTAGAATTGTTTTCATGATAATCTGGTTTTAGTTTAATGAGTTAATTGTTGAAGTTCCTGGTCATACTTGGCTGTCGGCAGACCTTTGGCGGCAGCAGCCGCTTTTAATTGCAGCAACAGTTGCTTTCTGTCTGACGGATTAGTGGTTGCCTGCTTTTCCGTCTTTAATTGCGCCTTCAGGTTTCCCCCAGTCGGAACAAAGTTGACTGGCGCACCAGTTTTTGTTTGCTGCTGAGTGCTGGCACTTGTGGATTTAGTGTCCGCCTCTTTTTTTGTTAAGTAATACTGCTGTTTTGCGGCATCTCCCGAACTTTGCCCGGTACTGCTCTGGCTGCTTGCATTTTGTGCGGAAACCATCGTACAGGCGGTTCCGAACAGACAGACAAACAACAATCTGAAGAGTTTTTGTTGCTTCATGATGTTTAATTTTAAAGGTTAAAAAATGTATCCAGCGTATAGATAGCAGAATGATTTATAAAAAACAAGTAATACATCGAAAAAGATATATTTCAATTCTGAAAACATAGCCGCAGGAAATTTTATTTTTCACCTTTAATTTTCTTTTATGGACGAGTTGCCTGTTACTTACCGCGGAATTGTTTACCCCTGGCATTGCGACCACATGGGTCACATGAACGTAATGTGGTATGTAAGTAAGTTTGATGAAGCTACCTGGCATTTTGTGAGTTTATTTGGCGGCACACCTTTATATATGAAGGGCGAAAACCGGGGCATGGTAGCTGCCGAGCAGCGAATTGTTTATCGCAAAGAATTGCTGGCAGGAAATTTAGTTTCTATCCGCTCAGGTATGACTGAAGTAAGTGAAAAAGCTTTCCGCTTTTTCCACGAAATGCTGAACGAAGAAACCGGTGAAACTGTGGCGGTGACATGGCTGCGGGGTGTTCATATTGATTCAGTGTTGCGCAAAGCCTGTCCAATGCCTGAAGAAATGCAGAAGAAAGCATCGGCATTGATTAGCACTTACCGCCCCAAAGAGTAAAAACCAAACAACGCTATGAATAAAATCCTTCAACTGGAAGAAGCCGCTATGGCTGCCCTAGGTATCTACGGCTTATACCTCCTGCATTTAAATCTGGACTGGTGGCTATGGATTATCCTGTTCTTGCTGCCCGACATAGGTATTGCATTTTACCTCATTGGTAAAAAAACGGGTGCGGTGGCTTATAATATTGCTCACCATAAAGCGGTGGGTATTGCACTGGCAGCATCGGGCTTTATTACAGGGAACGTTATCATACTTACTGCGGGCTTAATTGTTTTCGCCCACTCCTCTTTCGACCGCTCCTTAGGTTTCGGGCTTAAGTATTTTGATGATTTTAAACATACGCATCTGCGACAAATCGGGTAATCGCTTTGCGCCAATTTCTCTCTTTTAGTCATGGCTGGCAATATTCCTCCAAACTGCGAAACTATTACCACGAAAGGTTCTAAGACACCACAGTATTGTTTTAAGCGGCTAAGAACAATTAAAAAATAATATGGTTTGATTAGAAAGTTGTGTTTTTGACATAACCGGTGCTGCGTAACATGCCATCAAATCCCGTTAACTATTCAATAACCAGCCAAAAACAACTGTGGCAGGCGCTAATACCATGTTTCGATGAAAAGATGGCTCCGGTGTCAACTTCCGGAGAGTTTCTATCAACTTCCGAAGAATTTCTATGAACCTCCGAGGAGTTTTTGTCAGCTTCCGGGGAGTTTCTTTGAACTTCCGATAGATTTCTATGAGCCTCCCAAGAGTTTCTATGAACTTCCGACATATTTATGTTAGCCTAAGGAGAGTTTTCCCGATATCATCAGACTTTTCTCAAGGGAGTAATTGTTATAAACCTTTTGCCGCCAAAAAATTCTTTTACATTCGCGCCAGCTTTCTGGGGGCGGTTATTCCCGATGTCATGCTGAGCGTAGTCGAAGCATCAAATCGGGAAACCTGAGAAGAACCCTTCGAACCTTGAACATGGTAATTCATGCGTAAGGGATAGGAAACCCCGACATGGCGGGGCCTCGCTCGAACTCTTCACTCTTAGAAAGAATAATTCTTTAACCTCAAAACCTCGTGTTATGAAAAAGGTATTATTCTTTCTGTTTATCGCCAATAGTGCTTTGGCGCAAACAGATTCAACTTTTAGGTTACAGTCAACAACTGTCACTAACGCAACAGAAATCGTAACGGTGGCTGATTCATTAAACCAGAAAAACAAAGGTGGGGCGGTTGCGGGGTTTATCTGCCTGGATAAAGTAACAAGAAACTTACAACTGGATGAAGTAACTGTAATCGCAGTTCGACCGGGTTCAAATTCTCCAACAACGTTTCAAGTTATCAGCAAAGAAGAACTCAACAAAAACAACCTCGGACAGGATTTGCCCATACTGCTGGATAATACTCCTTCGGTGGTTACCACTTCCGATGCCGGTACAGGTATCGGTTACACGGGCATACGAATCCGCGGCAGCGATGCCACGCGGGTGAATGTAACGCTCAATGGCATACCGGTAAACGATGCCGAAAGCCAGAATACTTTCTGGGTTGACCTGCCCGATGTGGCTTCATCGGTTCAAAGCATACAAATACAAAGAGGAGTAGGTTCTTCAACTAATGGCGGAAGTGCCTTTGGCGGAACGGTGAGTTTGCAAACTCAAACACCTTCGCTCAAGCCATTTGGCGAGCTGAATGTTTTTGGCGGCTCGTTTGCCGCGTTTAAAATAAACGGCAAAGCAGGAACCGGTATTCATAAGCGCACCGGTCTATTTGCTGAAGCTTCCGGAAGCTGGATTACTAGCGATGGTTATATAGACCGCGCTTCGTCTAATTTAAAATCATGGTTTGCGCAGGCGGGATACATGAAGAACCGGACCCTGCTCAAGTTTTTGTATTTCGGAGGAAGAGAAAAAACTTACCAGGCCTGGAACGGTGTGCCACAGGATTCGCTCAAAGCCAACCGCACCTTTAATGATTTGGGAACCGACTGGGGGCAGCACTTTCCGCCTTACAAAAACCAGACAGATAATTACGGGCAGGATTATTTCCAGTTGCTGTTTGCGCAGCAGCTTCCGTTTACTTACTTGAACCTCGGTGCCTTTGCAACGCTTGGCAGAGGATATTATGAAGAATATAAAGTGGGGCAGGCGTTCAATGATTACTTCCCGAATTACGATACGCTTGGAACGGTGACCGATTTGGTTCGCCAGAAATGGCTGCGGAATATTTTTTACGGAGGAACATTTGCGGTGAATTATGAGCGCAGTAATGTTTCGCTCACCCTTGGCGGTTTATACGGCAGGTATGATGGTAAGCATTTCGGAAAAGTAATTTGGGCAGATTTAATTCCTGCTTTGGATGAAGACCAGCATTACTACGATGGCAAATCACACAAGAATGATTTTAATGTTTACGCGAAGTTCAATTACGACCTGCTGCGCAAAGTAAATTTTTATCTCGACCTCCAATACCGGTATGTTGGCTACACTACCAGCGGAATTGATGCAGGATTAAAAGCCTACGATGTAAATAAGAACTGGCATTTCTTTAATCCGAAAGCGGGAGTGCTGGCGAAGATTAAACCGCAGCTACAGTTATATGCTTCGTATGCCATGGGCAACCGCGAGCCAAACCGCGATGATGTATTAGCGGCATTGGTTACCGGCAAAGAAGTAAAGCCCGAAACCATGCACGATGTTGAAGTAGGTTACAAGGGAGTTTTCCCGTATGGCTATGTTCCCCGTGCCACTTTGAATGTGAATTATTTCCTGATGCAGTATAAAGACCAGTTAGTGCTTACAGGTAAGCTGAATGATGTAGGAAATCCTTTGAAAGAGAATGTCGGTGTGAGTTATAGAACGGGAGTTGAGGTGAATGGCAGTTTAAGTTTTTGGTCGAAAACCTATGCAAAGCATCCAACAGAAAATTATCTACAGCCAACAAAATCTGATTCTTTGCTTGATATTAGAATTGTTGACCCTGCCGTTATTTGGCGAAAAGTCTTCTCTATCAACTATTCCTTTACTTACTCGCTTAACCGAATCAAATCGTTTGATGAATACATTTACACTTACGATGAAACCTACTCGCCCGTTGATTCGCTTACGCAAATCATTACACATAAAAACACCGGCATTGTTTTTTCGCCAGGCATTATTGCCTCGTTGGAGTTTGTTGCCGAACCTGTGCAAGGTTTTGAAATCAGTTTAATGAACAAAGCCGTGAGCAAACAGTATCTGGATAATACTTCCAACGAAGGGCGAAAGATTAAACCGTTCTTCTATTCCAATCTGCGCCTTAGTTACAAACTGCCGCTCAAGCGCGATGACAAGGAGATTAAGTTCACGTTGCTGTTCAACAATATCTTCCACCGCTTGTTCGAAAGCAACGGATATACGTACAGCGAGCGCTATGCTTACGTTGATGATAACAACCAGTTACAGGTAACACCCACTTACACTTACAATTATTACTACCCGCAGGCGGGGTTTAATGTGTTGAGCGGAGTGAGCCTGAGGTTTTAAAATTCACCTCGCGAAATTTGTCGAAGCGGAATAGTTGCCTTACCTTTATAGCAATCAAATAAAATTCGGCTTGTGGTTATAAATAAATTGAGTTTTTATGTTTCCCGACTTTCGCAAATTATTCGAATCAGCTCCGGGCCTGTATCTTGTACTTTCGCCTGATTTAAAAATTGTTGCTGTAAGTGACGCTTACCTCAAAGCAACTTTAACCAAACGAGAAGAGATTATAGGTCGGGGAATCTTTCATGTATTTCCCGACAACCCGGACGACCCTAACGCTACAGGGGTAGCCAATTTAAGCGCTTCGCTCAACCGCGTTCTTTATCGGAAAAAGGCAGACGAAATGCCCATTCAGAAATATGACATCCCCATTCCCGGTGATGGATTTGAGGAAAGATACTGGAGCCCTTTCAATTCACCTGTGCTTGATGAAAATAACGAAGTGGTGTTTATTATTCACCGGGTTGAGGATGTTACCGAGTTAGTGCGTCTTCAAAAGAAAGAAGAAGAACTCAAAAAGCTTACGGATAAGTTTTTTGAGTTGTCTTTATCTATCCTATGCGTTACCGATGGGGAATTTTTCCGAAAAGTAAATCCTGCCTTTAAAAAAATTCTGGGATATGAAGAGAATGAGATTGTCGGTAAGCCAACCTTGTCTCTTGTTCATCCGGATGACCGGCACATCTTTTTGAAACAAAGAGCTGATTTAAAAATGGGGAAGCCAACCACTCGTTTCGAAAGCCGCTTTCTCTGTAAGGATGGTTCGTACCGTTGGATTTCCTGGTCAGCCTCTCCCGATTTACAAACCGGTTTAGTTTACGGCAGTGGTCATGATATTACAGCATTGAAAGAAGCCGAGCAAAGAACACGCGAAGCGGAACGAATGAAGGGTGAGTTCTTTGCCAATGTCTCGCACGAGTTGCGTACTCCTTTATCGCTTATCCTAGCTCCTTTGGAATCGTTGTTAGCTGAAAACAAGTATGGGGAAATGCCTGAGTCTGAACTGCGCTATCTCCAAACCATACATAACAATGCCGTACGACTTTTGCAAATGGTGAATGGACTCCTTGACTTTGCCAAGTTCGAAGCAGGCAAAATGAAAGTTCATCCGGAAGCTACTGATGTTGATGCGCTGGTCAATTCCGTTCTGCTTGATTTTACTCCCATGATGAAAGCTAAGCGGGTGGAAGTAACTCCTCAGGTTAATTTACCCGGAACGTTTATGATGATTGACCGCTACCTCTTTGAACGTATTCTTTTCAACCTGCTTTCAAATTCCATTAAGTTTACTCCGGCAGGCGGAAAAGTTTTCTTACGGCTGAATGTAAATGATAATATCCTCCAGTTAGCCGTAGAAGATACCGGTATTGGTATTGAAAAGAAAGAAGTGGAAAACCTCTTCAAAAAGTTCCACCAGGTGGAGGGCTCATCAACCCGGAGGTTTGAGGGTACCGGTTTAGGACTTGCCATGGTCAAAGAATTTGCTGAACTGATGAATGGTACCGTGCAGGTAAAAAGCTCCATAGGAAGAGGAAGCACATTTACCGTAGAGTTTCCGGTTTCGCAAGCAGGTGGAGTACCCGAAACTGCACATTATACTATGCCTCATTCATCATTAACTCCTCAATACCAGGTGTCATACAATCAGGCAAGCAAGCAGGATGATGATGAAAGCCATGAAGAGTTGCAGAAAGTTCTGGTTTGCGAAGATAATGAGGAGTTAAGCTTATATATCGTTTCACTGCTTAGTGATATGTGTCATGTAAAAACCGCACGCGATGGAGCAGAAAGTCTGGAACTCATCAAAACGTGGAAACCCGATTTGGTTTTATCGGATGTGATGATGCCTAATAAAGACGGATTGGAATTGTGCAGAGATATTAAATCGAATCCTGCTACTGCAAAAACAATTGTTGTTCTGCTTACCGCATTAACCCATCGCGCAGCCATGCTCAAAGGCTGGGAAGCGAAAGCCGATGAGTATCTTTTTAAGCCTTTTCACCCGAATGAATTAGTTACCCGAATCAAGACTTTGCTTGCCGGTATTGCTGACCGCAAACAAGCGGAAGCGGTAATAGAAAAGAAAAACACGGAGTTGCTGGATTCAAGTACCGAACTGGAAACATATAGCTATTCCATTTCTCACGACCTCAAAGCCCCGCTGAAAATGATTAACGGCTTTACCCGCATTCTCGAAACAGAATATAAGGGAGCCCTGGATACAAGCGGACAACGTTTCCTGCACCGCATCAGCAATATCGTTGAGGTAATGGTGAAAATGGTGGATGACCTGTTTGACTTTTCGCAGCTGGCACGTACCGAAGTTCAACCCGCTGAAGTAAATATGAACCGAATAGTTGAAGAAGTAGTTGAGAGCTTACAGGGAAATAAGAAAAAAATAAAATCGCAAATTAAAATAAGCGAACTCCATAACGCTATGTGTGATGCGGGACTTGCAAAACGAATGTGGCGCGACCTTATCCTCAACTCGCTGAAATATTTACGTGATAATCCGGACCCCGTTATTCAAATAGGCTCAAAGCAACTGAAAGGGCAGCCCACTTATTTCCTCCGCGATAACCGGACAGGATTTAACCGGCAGCGTGCCGAAAAATTATTTACCGTATTACAGCATCCTGCTGTGCCGGTTGAGTTCGAAGAATTGGAAACAGGTTTAGCCCTCGCCTATCGCATTATTACCAAGCACGGGGAAAAAATTTGGGCTGATGCTAAAGAAAGTGAAGGTGTTACCTTTCACTTCCGGCTGCCATTACCGGATGCTGGTAACTCAAATGCTGATGGGAATAACACAACTGTAAAAAAAGGAGACTCGAATTGAGTCTCCTTTTTATTGCCATAAACGGGCGGTTAATTGCCAACCCTCCTGTGCCCCACCCATACAAATCTCTTCTGCACAAACTCGGGGTTGGTAAAGGAAGCATTACCTGCCGGGTTGCCACCGGTAACATGGAAGTCGCTGAAGCCCGCATGCTGGTTTACCCAGATGTTTCCCGTAAGGTTTAGCGACACCGGTGCGAATACACTTTCAAGTTCAGAAGTAATGAAATTAGCCATCGCTTCATCGGTGGTATAAGCCGCAAAAGTGATAGCGCCTTTCTTTTCGGCAAGCTGCTTTGCCAGGTCAACGCTGTGGGCGGTGTCTTTAGTTTTAATAATCAGCACAATGGGCCCGAAGAGTTCTTCTTCAAACACACCGGTATCGTGTGCGTCAACTTCAATGACAACATGTGAGCACGTGCGCGCCTCCGGAAATTCGGGATTTACCACCGCTTTGGGTTCAAGCAATACCGGTTCATCTAAGTCTTTCACCGAATTTACGCGCTTTACGGTTGCGGGGTTCTGAATAGCTCCCAAAGTTCCCGGACCCATTTGCGGGTGATTGGCAATTCCGGCAATGGCATCAACCAGTGCTTTCTTTACCTCTTCGTATGGAATTAGTGTATCGCCCTGCTTTACTCCGCCTGCGGGAATAAAAATGTTTTGCGGAGCGGTACACATCTGCCCGCTGTAAAGCGAAACCGCGAAAGAAAGATTCTGCACCACCGGTTTTAAATCAGCCACTGAATCGATAATCACTGAATTCACTCCCGCCTTTTCGGTAAAGGTGGTTTTGCCTTTGAGCGATTCAATATAATCGCCAAAAGCCGAGCCACCGGTGTAGTCGATAAGCTTAACGAGCTGGTTCTCGGCTAATTTTTTGGTAACCAATTGAGCCGATGAATCAACCGCCAACTGGCATACATTTATATCCACTCCTTTTGTTTCCAGCGCGTTTTGAATTTCGGCTACTACAATGGCAATGGGGTAAACCGATTTAGGATGCGGCTTTACAATAACACTGTTGCCGGTTATGAGGGAAGCAAAAATTCCGGGCACTGAATTCCAGATGGGGAAAGTGGAGCAGCCAATGACTAAGCCGATACCTTTGGGAACCGGCTTGAATGTTTTTTGTAATACCACGCTGGTTTTGCCCATGGGCTTTTCCCAGGTAACTTTTGAAGGGAATCGGGTTAACTCTTCATAACCTAATGCAACGGTTTCCAAAGCGCGGTCGCTGGCATGGGGGCCGCTGGCCTGAAAGCTCATGATAAAACTTTGACCCGTGGTGTGCTGTGTGGCATAAGCAATTTCGTAAAAGCGGTTCTTGATTCTTTCCAGCGCATCTACCAGTATTTCGGCACGGGTGTCAAGGCTTACTTCTTTCCAGGTGCCGAAAGCACGACCGGCACGGATAATCAATGTATCGGTTTCAAATGCCGGATAGAGTATGCCCAGCGGTTTGCCGGTGTAGGGCGATTCTTCTTCGCCAATCCATGCTGCGGGGCCTTTTTGCAGCAAGCCCTGAAAAGGTTTTCCTAACTGTTTATTAAAAGCCTCCTGCCCGGTTTTGGGCGCTTCTTCTCCGTATGCTTTCGGATGCTCCGGGTATTGCGCATAAAAAGTGCGTGCATGAATAGCCTTAATGGCATTGTCAATTATTTCTTTGTAGTTAACAGCAGTTGCGGCTGACATGGTATTTGTTTTTGTGAGTTGCAAATAGCGGGTGTGAAAATAGAAAAGAGAAATGAATGTGTAAGGCAAAAACATTTTTATCGCACAAAGACACGGAGAAAAATTCAGTGAATACTCTCGGCTGTTTTCTCTGTGCCTATGTGCGAAATCATTTTGGGGAAATTGATTTTTGTGCAAATCCAGACTAACCTAATGAGCCACTAACAATTTTTCTATGCTAAGTGTTTTTTGTTCTTTACTCATTGCATGAACAAAATACATTCCCGGAAGCATATCGCTGAGTGAAAAAGAAATAGAGCCTGTTGAAGATGAGTTGAGTTGCTTTACTAACCTGCCGCTAACATCATAGAGAAGAATTTGTTCAACTGGCAGTTCGATAGAGTTCCATTGCAGGGCAACTTCACCAGAGGAACAGACAGGATTGGGAAACAGCTTAAAACTATTAGCAATTGAAACTTCTTTTACAGCGGTAAAACTGCACAATTCCTTATTTGTTATAGTTATAGCTGTATCGCGCATAGTTATTGTTGGGTGTGTGGGGACAGGTAAAGTTTCTGTCGTATAAGCATTGTTTGACCGATATGTAACGGCAGGTATATTGGTAGTAGTTAAAGAAAATGAGCTTGCCTTGCAATAACTTGACAACCCGGAAGGGTTAATCAAAATACTACCAAAACCGCCCGATAAGTTCTGTTCGCCTGTAGATATTTTTAGCAGTCCGTCAGATGCCTTATAAATTCTTGAATGGATATCGCGGAAAGGGGTTGCTAAAGGATACGAATATGCCGATAGTGGCTGACCGGAACTATCAAAAGTTACAACCGCTGCATAATCGCTTGGGTCAAAAGGGTCACCAATATATCCGGAAGCTGTAATAGAACCATCTGGGTTTTCCATTAATTGAAGAAGACCAGAAAAAGGCTGACCGCTGGCAGAGCCTGAATATCTTTTCCCCCATAGAATGCTGCCTGAAGAATTCAGCTTCATCATCCAGGCTTGGAATGCAGTACTGGAACTGTTCGAGTGCAAGCCGCCTATCAGGTAATTTCCATCGGATGTACGGATAATGGAATAGGGGCGGTCGTAATTACCGCTTCCGGTCGAAAAATAAGTCATCCATCCTGTAGTGCCATTTGAATCAATGCGCGCAATTACAGGGTAACTTTGGTCCTTACCTAGTACTACCATACCTTTATTATCAGCCGGCACCGCATCCATGCCCGGATCTTTTAAATAAGAATTAGTGGTTTTGACAAAAATCTTAGAGAACGCAACCGCCCCGTTGGAATCTAATTTAATAGCCGCTATTCGGGTACCCAAACTAGGCGCAAATACCAGGCTTCCATCGGACTGCGACTTTGCAACACTCGAGTTTACGTAAGCCATATGATTTCCAGTAAAAAAAATGTTAGTCGCCCATTGAATTACCCCTTGTGTATTGAGCTTTATGGCTAAATAATTACAATTCGCTCCGGTTGAACCTGCTCTTATATAAATAACATAAATACTTGAATCAGGGAACACACCTGCATCATATAATGAAAACAAATTGGGGTAACTAAATGTTTTTGCCCATTGCAGCTGTCCCTGTGCATCCAGATGACTGATAATAGGGGTACTCATATCGCGGGAAAACAATAAATATCCGTTATCAAGCGAAGGAACAATACGGTAATTGTTCACATCGCTATTATTTATTTTAATTTTTTTGTTATCTATTATTCCTGCGTAAATAAAAAAGGAAGAAAGAAGCTGAAGAGCAAAGAGAGGCAGTAGCTTTTTCATAATATAGGTTTTAGATGAGTGGTAAAGGTAAAATTAATGTTTGTTGGTTGCTTCCTAAAAGTCAATCGTTATGAATTTGTAAAACTTCTTACATGGGAAGAGCGCATGAGCTGCGGGCTTTGTATTTCTGCTCATGAATCACAACAAACTTTTTCTTTACTACTTTTATCACCTCTAAAATTTAACACCATGAAAAAACTTTATACTCTTCTTATTTCATTTTCCATTCTTCAAACATCATACCCGCAAAGCTGCCTGCCTGCCGATAAGCCCGATAACCTTTACCAGGATATAAATGGCGATGGTATTGATGGCACAAGGACCAACGCCATTTTTGTAGATGGAACATTAGGCAACGATAACAACACCGGTACGCCCATTCAGCCCGTAAAAACAATTGCCAAAGGAATACAACTGGCTGCCTCAGCCGGTAAAGATGTATATGTATCGAAAGGCACTTACAACATCAATACCGCCATTCAGCTTTCATCGGGCGTAAGCATTTACGGGCAGTTCAGCGGCAGCCCGCTGTGGTCACGCTCGGCTTCTGATAGTACGGTTATTCAAGGGCCCGCTACCGTCATTCTTGCTGAAAATATTACCAGCCCAACTTATGTAGAAGGTTTCATTATCCGAGCTGCTTCAACCACAGCCGCTGGCGAAAGCAGCTATGCCATTCGTGTAAACGATTGCTCAGGAAACGTAGTTATCCGGTTCAATAAACTTGTACCCGGCTCGGGGGCTAACGGCACTTCGGGCGGTGCAGGAATAGCAGGCGGCAACGCCACCAACGGAGCTCCCGGCACCAACGGAAGCTGCGATGGAGCTACACCCGGACAGGGAGGATCCGGTGGCACATCGACCTGCGGAAGAACCGGTGGCGCTGGCGGGCGTGGCGGCAATGAAGGAGCTAACAGCGGAATTTCAGGTAGCAGCGGAACGGGCGGCACTCCGGGCGGCAACGGTGGCAGCGGTGGCGACCCCGGAGGCAATGGCGCCAACGGAGGCACCGGTGCCAATGGCGCTAACGGAGTTAACGGCACTGCGGCTGCTACAGTCGGTTCGGTTTCTGCAACCGGTACTTACGTTCCTGCAGACGGCAGCGATGGAACTGATGGAACCAACGCCAACGGGGGCGGGGGCGGGGGCGGGGGTGGCGGACAAGGCTGCACCCTTTGCAACGATGGCAGCGGCAATGGGGGTGGCGGTGGTGGTGGTGGCGGATGTGCAGCAACCCATGGCACCGGTGGCACCGGTGGCGGTGGTTCGTTTGGTGTTTTTGTACGAAATTCTTCAGCCACAGTTGACCGCAACATCATCGTTAACGGTGATGGCGGCAGAGGCGGCAATGGAGGCAACGGTGCTAACGGAGGAGCCGGTGGCATGGGCGGTAACGGCTCGGTGTTTTGCACCGGTGAAATAGGCGGTGGCGGTAATGGCGGCAGAGGTGGTGATGGCGGTGCCGCAGGCTCCGGCTCAGGCGGAACAGGCGGGCCTTCATTCGGAATTTTTGCCGATGCTTTATCAGCCGTGCTGGCTGATACCAATTATTACACTATCGGCACAGGCGGTGCCGCAGGCTTTGGCGGAGCTTTCACGCTTTTAGGCGCTGCGCCCAACGGAACTCCCGGGCTGGCTAACAGCATTTTTGGAAATATTGCAGCTATTGTTCCCGGTACTCCGGCTATTTGTGTAACAGATACCTCTGTACAGGAACCTGTGAGCGGAACTGTTTCAGCAGTGTTTAACGTTGCACTAAACTTTCCTGCTCAGCAAACCATTACCGTTCAATACAATACCACCGATGGAAGCGCTTCGGCAGCCGGAGGCGATTATAATGCCGCAACCGGCACGCTTGTTTTTAATAAAGACGAAATTTTAAAACAAATCACCGTAACCGTTAATGCCGATGCGCTCACCGAAGGAAACGAAACTTTTACTCTCAATCTTACTTCGCCAACCGGTGCCACTATATCCGATGGCACTGCCACATGCACCATACCCGGCTCACCGGTGGGCATCAGCGACCTTACCGGTGGAACATCGGGCTTTGAACTGAAACAAAACATACCCAACCCGGTAAGTGGAATAACCGACATTTACTTTCATCTTCCTGAACCGGCAGCAGTCAACTTAAGGTTACTGTCGCTTGACGGAAGATTACTGACAACAATCGCTGAAGGCAATTTCAATGACGGATGGAATAAAGCTAAACTGAATTGCGCTGAACTGCCTAACGGAATTTACCTGTATAATCTTCAAGTGAACGGAATAAACCTGGTCAGGAAACTTACAGTGGAACGCTAACTTTAAAAAGTTTTCAGCCGCATGGTTTTTTTACCATCAGTCGAAGAAAGGATAAGTGTGTTTACTTCAACCCTCCATTTCGTCATTTCGGCAAGCAAAGCAAGGATTGCATTTTCAAACGGGAGGCCGGAGCACAAGACTTTAGTAGTTGCAATATCAGCAATGTGTATAGCGCTGGAATCGGCTGTAAACTTTCCGGTGAAAGTATTGCAAACAATTTTTCCGCTCACTTTGGTTTCGGAGAGGCTGAACTGCGCAAACATCGAAGTGTCTTCCCAGCTAAACGGATGCTCGCCATCGTAAAATGAATAGAGTATCCATTTCTTACTCTCCAGTTTCGTGGCAGGATTATAACCGGTTTTCTTTTTTGAAAAAATTTTTATTCGGAACTTATCAGTAGCGTTTTGCGCAGGTATAATTGCAATTTTATATTGATATCCCTCCTGATAATCAAACCCCATTATTTGTCCGCCTCCTGTTACAGGTGCCCAATTGTCTTTTTTCTTTTTCTTAGTCTGCAAACAATCTTTATCACCACACACAACAGTTCTGTCAGCAATCCATATTATTTCTTTCTTCTGTGCAAGTGAAATGAGGTGTAGTAAAGTGCAAACAGCGAACAACCAGTATTTTTTCATCATTCTTCTGGTTTATGATAACTCCGCCACTTCAACCTGATTGCGAAGCAGGTCATCAATATTCTCCCGTTTCCGAATGAGGTAATCATTTCCGTTCATCACCATAACCTCTGCAGGTCTGAAACGGGAATTGTAATTGGAACTCATGGTAAAAGCATAAGCCCCAGCATTCTGAAAAGCGAGAATATCACCCTCTCCCACTTCAGAAAGTTTACGGTCATAAGCAAACGTATCCGTCTCGCATATATAGCCAACGATGGTATAAATACGTTGTATGCCTTCCGGGTTTGAAACATTAGTAATATGGTGGTAAGCGTTGTAAAACATCGGGCGGATGAGATGGTTCATCCCGGAATCAACTCCTACAAAAACGGTGGCGGTCGTTTGCTTGATTACATTAACTTTTACAAGAAAAGTTCCGCTTTGGCTTACGAGGAATTTTCCCGGTTCAAACCACAACTCTAAATCGCGTCCGTATTTTTTGCAGAATTTTTTGAATGCCACAGTAAGCCGTGCACCCAAATCTTTAACATCGGTGAAATAATCATCGGGCTTGTAAGGTACCTTAAAGCCGCTGCCGAAATCCACAAATTCCAAATTAGGGAAATGCTCCGCGGTTTCAAACAAAATTTCTGCAGCTCGAAGAAAAACATCCACATCCAGAATATCGCTGCCGGTGTGCATGTGTAGTCCGTTCACCCGTATATTTTCACTTTTGATTACCCGCTCCAAATGCCTCATCTGGTAAATGGAAATACCAAACTTGGAATCAATGTGACCGGTCGAAATTTTTGCATTGCCTCCCGCCATGATATGCGGGTTAATGCGGATACACACGGGAATCTTTGAGCCGTATTTGTGACCGAACTGTTCAAGAATGGAAATGTTGTCAATGTTTATTTGCACTCCTTCTTTCACCGCCAAATCAATTTCCTCCATCGAAACGCAGTTAGGCGTGTACAGAATTTTCCCCGGGTCGTAACCGGCATGTATTCCGGTCCATACTTCCTGAATAGAAACCGTATCCAGTTCAACTCCTATCTTCTTGAAGAACTTCAGCACATTGATGTTGTTCAGCGCTTTGCATGCAAACTTTATCTTCACGTTTGTCCCGCTAAAAGCATCCTTGAGCAAATTGTATTGCCGCTCCATGATGCCCGTGTCATAAACATAAAGTGGCGTATCGTACTTCGTCACTAATTGCGAAACGGGGATTCCGCCAATTTCATAAATCCCGTTGTTTAGCTGAATCATCTTCAATTAAAATTTTGGAAAGGCGAAGATAATCGCATCCATCAAATCTTAAATTTCTTTATTTGCCCGAAAACCGAGTATGGCTTTAGAAGTATTAATCATTTTGTCAGGAACCGTTTTCAGCGCATTGATGATTGCCGTGGCGTGGTTCATCAACCGCAAAGAGCACCCGAAAGCGCTGTGGATGCTATTCTTTGCTGAAATGTGGGAGCGGTTTTCATTTTACGGAATGCGCGCCTTGCTCATTCTTTATATGACCAAGGTTTTATTCTTCCCCGATGATGCCGCTAATCTTCAGTATGGAGCATATAATGCTTTGGTGTATACCATGCCTCTAATAGGTGGTTGGATTGCCGACCGGCTTCTGGGTTTTCGCAAAGCAATCGTTCTAGGAGGAATACTGATGGCTATTGGCCATTTGGTTCTTGCTATCCCTTCGGAAACAACCTTTTTTCTCGGGCTTGGATTTTTGATTTCAGGCAATGGATTTTTTAAGCCTAACATTTCGAGCTTGCTCGGCAGATTTTATTCGGAGAACGACCCGCGCAAAGATGCAGGCTACTCTATTTTTTATATGGGCATTAACAGCGGTGCATTTCTTGGCAGTGCGCTCTGCGGTTATCTTGGTCAGAAAATAAACTGGCATCTGGGTTTCGGTACTGCGGGTTTTTTTATGGTGCTCGGGCTGGTGACCTTTGTTTTGTTCAACAGAATTCTTGAAAATCACGGACACCCGCCTGCGCCCGAAAAGCTTGAGGCAAAAACTGCAGGTACTAAAAACGAACGGTTGCTGTACGGATTGGGGTTTGCTCTGGTTCCGCTAATGCTTCTTCTGGTAAAATTTTACTCGTTTACCAATTTTGTGATGATACCCCTCGGCATTGCTGCGCTGGTATACATTGTTTTCACGGGCTTTCAGTTTGAAAAAGAAGTGCGCGAAAAGTTATTTGCCGCTACTATTTTGATTTTATTTTCAGTTGTTTTCTGGGGATTTTACGAGCAGAGCGGAGGTTCGCTGAATTTAATGGCTCTGAGAAATGTTGACATGCAAGTTGCGGGTACTTTACTGCCATCGGCTATGGTAAACAACTCGGTAAATCCCTTCTACATTATTCTTCTTACTCCGCTTTTTGCGGTTATGTGGAAGTTCCTCACACGAAATAAAATTGAACCAAACACTCCGATGAAATTCGGTCTGGCATTTGTTTTTCTAGGTTTGGGCTATTGTATTTTTGTTTTAGGCGGGAAGGCAGGAACTGCAACCGGGCTTATACCCCTTGCCTTTTTCCTTGGTGGTTATTTGCTGATAACCACCGGTGAACTTTTCCTTTCGCCTATAGGGCTTTCAATGGTCACCAAACTTACACCCCTTCAAATGGTAGGCTATATGATGGGCGTTTGGTTCCTGGCTGCCGCTTTTGGCCATGATTTGGGTGGCTGGATTGGTTCCAAGATGGCAGTTTCGAAATCTAACATCGAAGGAACAGAAGTTTCACCACTCATTTCCCTTCCGGTTTATATGAACGGCTGCTGGCAGATTGCTAAAATTTCATTAGCGGGTGGTATTGCTATACTGCTGGCATCTCCATTTATCAAGAAGTGGATGCATGGCATTCATTAATTATCCGTGAAGAGGATATTCTACCCCTTTGTTGTGTTAGGCCTTCTTATTTTGGGAGCTGTTATTTGCTTCAAACCGCTCGACAAAACTCCCTATCAACAAACCGATTTCTACAAAAAAGAAATCGCGCTGATTGACTCAGTAGTTAATATCAGCAATTCACAATCCGCAATCCGCAATGATTTACTCGAAGTTGGCTGGAGCAGCGTTAATCTTCTTCCTCCATTCCCAACACCTATTGCTATTGATGCTCACCGCAACGGGAAACATTTTGAAGGAGTTCATGACTCTGTTTATGTACGCGCTTTTGTTTTCAAACAAGGAAAAACTAAAGTTGCTTATGTTTCAGCAGACTTGCTGGTTATTCCTCCCACAGTTACTAAAATCTTCGACACTATTTTGCACGCTGAAGGATATAACACTTCAAATATTTTTTTCACAGCCACTCATACTCATTCGAGTATAGGCTCGTGGTACGACAGTTATGTGGGAGAGAAATTTGCTGGAAAATTTGATGAGCGCGTTCCAAAGCATATTGCCTCCTGTATTTCAAAAGCCATTCTGGAAGCCGAAGGAACTTGTTCTCCAGCTAAATCCGGATATGCCGAATTTCCAACTCATCAACTTGTCTACAACCGGCTGATTGCCGACATGGCTCAGTTACCCGATTCATTGGGCAAACTGGATTCGTTACTGCGCATGGTAAAAATTGAAAAAGAAACCGGAGAGCGCGCAGCTATCGTCACCTTCTCGGCACACTGTACCATTTATCACGAATATATGATGAATGTATCAGGGGATTGGGCGGGACTGCTCACGAAACAATTAAACGCATCTGGAAAAATCAACTTTAGTTCGTTTAGCGCAGGTGCAGTGGGTAGCCATGGTCCGTTTCCTTCTTCGCTTCCTAAAAATACCACACCCAAATGGATGTTCCAGGTTTATGATGAGCAAGACAAAGGCGCAAAATACATGGCGGACAGGATTTCAAAAATCATTCTTGAAAATTTCGATAGCATTTCAACAGACACTACGACTACACTTCAAATGCTTCACCTTCCTCTTTACCTGCGCCAGCCAAATTTGAGAGTGACAGACAATTTCGTTCTTCGCCCTTGGCTTTTCAAAAAACTGTTTGGCGATGAACGGGCGTATATCAACACGCTTAGGGTTGGCAATATCGTTTTTACCGGGGTACCCTGCGATTTCAGCGGTGAGTTGGTTAACGAAATTGTTTCCGAAGCTCGTAAGAAAAACCTGAAACTTCTTGTAACAAGCTTTAACGGAGGCTTTATCGGTTACATAACTGATGACAAGTGGTACAGGCTGGATACTTACGAAACCCGCCTGATGAATTGGTTTGGCCCGGAAAACGGCAGGTATTTAAGCGAGATTATTACCCGGCTACTCTAAAACTGGCTGGTTATATTTTTCGTCTCTTAGGCAACTCCCTCGCAATTTTACTTATCTTTAATTCATCAGAAACTTGTTGCGGGCATGCTTTTACGATTTTCTTTGTTTTTTCTGTCCATATTCCTTTTCGGTTCAACAACCAAAGCAAGTAAGTCTTTGCCTGTACGCACACCAAGCACTCTCCAGTTTACAGAAAACAAAGGTCAATGGGGTTCGGACGTAAAATATGTTGCTGACCTTGCCAGCGGCAAACTGGTTCTTGAGGAAAATACACTCGGCTTTTTTATGTGGGATGGGAAGGCTGTGCATGATGCTCACCATTTTAATTCACCAACAAATATTCAGGGACACATTTTCAAAATCCATTTTACCAATTCCAATCCTTCACCGGAAATTCTTTCATCCGAAAAAGAAAAAACTTATCGCAATTATTATAAAGGCAACTACCCCGAATATTGGGCAAGTCATGTCTCCCTTTTCAAAAAAGTTACTTATAAAAATCTCTGGAATGGAATCGATGCCAACTTGTACGGCAGCGGAGATGCTATCAAATATGATTTTAAAATTCAGGCTGGTGCAGATGTGGGACAGATTCAATTGTTGTATGAAGGAGTTAACGATTTAAGAATTGAAGAAGGAGAAATTCGTTACAAAACTTCAATCGGGGAGTTCCGCGAATTTTCTCCTTATGCTTATCAGTTTATCAATGGAACTTTAAAGGAAGTGAAATGCGATTATGTACTGAATACACAAGCAAATTCCGTTTTCTTTTCTTTTCCCGATGGTTATGATTCAAACTATGAATTAATAATAGACCCAACGCTGGTGTTTTCGTCATATACCGGAGCTACAGCCGACAATTGGGGTTACACCGCCACTTACGATGAGCAAAGCAATATGTACGTAGGTGGTTACGTTAATTGTGATTATCCTCAACAGGGAACAACCTACCCAACAACTCCCGGGGCTTTTCAAATGATATGGGGTGGCGGTACCGGTTTGAACGGACAAAATCCTCCCCCAGGCTCGGGAAACGGAATAGCCTTTGCCTGCGACATGGGCATTACGAAATTTAATGCCACCGGCACGCAGCTTATTTATTCAACTTATCTCGGTGGCAGCGATAATGAAACACCTCATAGTTTAATTGTTGACCACAACAATAACCTGGTGGTGTACGGGGTAAGTTATTCTTCCAACTATCCGGTAACAACAGGAGCCTATGATATTTCCTGGAACGGAATGGGCGATATTGTAGTAACCAAATTCAACTCAACCGGAACTGCCTTATTGGGCAGCACATTTATCGGTGGCTCTGCTGATGACGGAATAAATTTTGACCCGGAGGAGTTCACCAGCGGAAATCTGAAATGGAATTATGGCGACCAGAACCGCGGTGAAGTGGTGGTGGACGCACAGAATAATATTTATGTGGCATCGTGCACCAAGTCATCGAACTTCCCTGTTTCAGCATTTGCTCCCCAGCCTTCTTTTGCCGGAGTTCAGGACGGATGTATTTTCAAATTGAATCCTTCTTGCCAAAACCTGATATACTCCACTTATGTTGGTGGTTCTTCCGATGATGCCTGTTACTCACTCGACCTTACTCTAAACGGTGAAGTATATGCCTGCGGAGGAACTATGAGCAGCAATTTTCCGGGTACTGCCGGAACTATTCATCCTGCATACCAGGGAGGGTTATTTGACGGGTTTGTGCTGCATCTTAGCGCAGGCGGAAATCAGTTCATGCAGTCTTCGCTGATAGGAACTACAGGTAACGATCAGGTTTACTTTGTGAAATTAGACGGTGCGGGCTTTGTGTACTTCATAGGGCAAACAACGGGAGCTTACCCGGTAAGTTCAGGCGTTTATTCCAATCCCAACAGCGGGCAGTTTATTGCTAAAGTGCGTCCTGACCTTTCATCGCATATTTATTCTACTGTTTTCGGGAACGGAAACGGAGCCCCAAATATTTCCCCGACAGCATTTTTAGTTGACACCTGTGAAAATGTTTATGTATCGGGCTGGGGAACTGACGATGGCGGTTTCGGAACTTTCTTCAATGACATGAACGGAATGCCGCTAACCCCCGATGCACTTCAAAGTACAACAGATGGAACGGACTTTTACTTTTTTGTGGTAAACAAAAACGCACAGAACCTTTTATACGCCAGCTACTTTGGCGGAATTGGCGGAATTGAACACGTTGACGGAGGAACAAGCCGCTTTGACAAACGCGGAGTAATTTATGAGGCAATATGTGCGGGTTGCGGTGGAAATTCCCTCACACCTACTCAACCGGGAGTATGGTCGCCAAACAATCAAAGCAGCAACTGTAATGAGTTGGGAGTGAAAATGGAATTTAACCTTGCCGGAACCCATGTAGTGGTGAGCGCCCATCCCCGCGCCACCGGTTGCGTTCCGCTCACCGTACAGTTCAGCAGCGCGGGAAGCAGCACTCAAAATCTCGTCTGGCATTTTGATGACGGAACAACTTCTGCTCTGGCAAACCCGACTCATCTGTTTACCGACACTGGTGTTTACCGGGTAATGTTGATTGGAACTGACTCCACATCGTGCAATGTTAACGATACAGCATTTATTGATGTTTTCGTGCGTGACGATTCACTCGTTGCCAATTTCACACCGGTTATTGATGTTAACTGCGACAGCAATTATGTTACACTCGTTTCACATAACTATCCCACTACTACTTACCTTTGGAGTTTCGATGACGGAACTTTTGCAACAACCGATTCTGTTGTTCACTCCTATCAAAATCCCGGAACGTATAACATCCGGTTAATCATTACAGACACAACCAAATGCAACCTGCAGGACACCTTTATCAATACAATAACTATTCTGCCGAAAGTTGAAGCAACATTTTCGATGAGCGATTCAACCGGTTGTGTTCCGCTTACCGTTAATTTCAGCACAACTCCATCTCCTACTGCACAGTACACCTGGAATTTCGGAGACGGAAGCACAGCAAACACACCTACTACTTCGCACACATACTTGTCACAAGATACTTTCCGGGTGCAATTAATCTTGTTTGATTCTACTTCATGCAACATTGCCGATACTGCGTATGGAACTGTCGTGACTATTGACTCATCAGCCGATGCCGATTTTATTTTCAGCCGCATCTTTCACGGATGCGATTCGGTGGAAGTATTGGTGTGGTCAAATTACACCGGTACCGATTCGCAGTTGTGGGATTTTGGTGACGGAACGCAATCCACCGATGATACAGTATCACATATTTACACATCAGCCGGTTCATTTACCATTACTCATTTTCTCACCGATGCAGATGTTACTTGCCGTCAACTCGATACATCGCAATTGGTAATCAGTTTGAATCCGCTTGCTATTTCCATTTCAATTCCCGATACCGGTGGCTGTGCGCCTTTTACAGCAGGTTTCACCGGTAATTCAGGACTGCTCACTACTGATTTCTTCTGGACTTTCGGAGACGGAAGTTCAGCCCTTGGCGATATGGTTACACACACCTACACTTCGCAGGGAACATTTAATGTAATGGTCGTAGCCACCGACACCAACGCCTGCGTAGGTGCCGATACCTCATACGCACAAATCACTATTGCGAACGATTCAGTATTTGCTGATTTTGCGCTTAATGTGTTGAACGACTGCGATTCAAACCTGGCCATCAATCTTGTAAACCAAAGCACCAATGCAATACAGTACCAGTGGAATTTCGGTGACGGAACTTCTTCCACCCAACAAAATGTAAATCATACTTACACTTTGCCCTCTACTTACACGGTAACCCTGATTGTTACAGATACCAATCGCTGCCATCCGGTAGATTCTATTTCTAAAACCGTAACCATGCTGCCTAATGCGGTGGTTGATTTTACCGCGAATAATGTTTGCCTCGGTGGAACTATTCAGTTTAATAACACCGGAAACCCCGCTGCGCAATTCATCTGGAATTTTGATGACGGAAATTCTTCCAATCAATATTCTCCGCTTCACAACTATTCCAATACCGGAACATATTCTGTAAGCGTAATCATTATTGATTCAGCAACCTGCGATATAACCGATACTGCTGTTCGCGATGTATCGGTTTACCAGCAACCCGCGGCAAATTTTTATACCGATGGCGACACCTTCAAATTCGGAAAACCGGTAGAGTTTACAAATACAAGCACCAACTACGAGAATCTGTTCTGGAATTTCGGTGATGGCACAACTGCCATTGACGAAGAAACTCCGGCTCACACCTACCAGACTGTCGGAACGATTATTGTTTGCCTCACTGCTTCAAACGATGCATGTGCCGATACAGTTTGCAAAGACCTCTTCATCAAATTCAGCGGGCTGATTGGGGTTCCGAATGCCTTTACTCCTAATGCCGATGGAATTAATGACGTAGTGAAAATTGAAGGCAGCGGAATTGTCGAGCTTGTTTTCAGAATTTACAATCGCTGGGGCGAAAAAGTTTTTGAAACAAACAATAAAGACATAGGCTGGGACGGAGTTTACAAAGGCGAGCTTCAGGAAATGGAAGCATACACCTACGCTGCCGATGCCACTTTAATCAATGGCGAAGTAGTGCATTTAAAAGGAAACATAACACTGCTGCGATGAGAAACAGTTACCAGTTACCAGTTTCCGGCTACAAGTTTTGGAAAAGCACAATTCTAAAGTTTGCTATTGTATTACTGTGGACTGTGGACTGTGGACTGTTGACTGTCAACTCTCAGGACATTCACTTCACTCAGTTCTTCACCAACCCGCTTATTATTAATCCGGCACATACCGGTTATTACGATGGCAACTACCGCGTGGGTTTCAATTTTAAAGCACAATGGCCCTGGGCTATTTCAAACACCGTTTACAATTACCATACCGAAACTCCCTATGCCGATGTTTCGTTCGGTGAGCGGAAAATTAAAACCGGTTGGATGGGTATCGGCTTTCATTTCCTGAATGATGAAGCCGGTGACGGCCGCCTCACCTACCGCAGGTACGGATTGAGCTATGCCTACCATCAGGCGCTCGACCAGGAGCACCGGTATGTTCTGTCAGCCGGTGTAGGCCTCAGCTACATCAAGCGCAGTGTTGATTTTTCAAAATTTTATTTCAACAACCAGTGGGTGGAAGATGAAGGCTTCAACCTTTCACTCAGCAACCGCGAGTCGCTGCAGCGCGAAAGCTTTGCCATGCTCGATGTAAACGCGGGGCTTAATTTTGGCGGACAGGTTCACGACAAAGTAAAGCTCGATTTAGGAGTTTCCATGCTCCACATCAACCGCCCTAAGCATACTTTTTTTGGTAATGACGAGCGCCTCGGCTTTCGCTACCAGGCAAGTGCCGGGGTTACTTATGGCATTAACGAAACATGGGCACTCACCGCCAACGGTTATTACGGCTACGAAAAAAAAGCTTCTGAAATTGTTACCGGTGTGCTGGCAGCTTACTCCACCGCCACCCGCGGCAATTTCGAAAAAGACCACTCCGTTTACCTCGGTGCTTACTACCGCATAAAAGATGCCCTCAGCCCCGTTGCCGGTTACCGGTACAAAGGCATGCGCCTGCTGCTGAATTACGATATTGTTCTCTCGCGCTTAATAAAACCCGGCAGAGCCAATGGAGGCCCCGAGCTTTCTATTGTATATGTAGGCAAGTGGGGTGCCGACCGCTACGATGGCAAGAAAGTTTACTGCCCGAAGTTTAATTGAAAGCGGAGAGTGCTACATGATAATATCAAAGCACATACCACATACTCCGTAATTTTCATCCGCAAGCTTCAATAAAGGCTTAATAATTTCTCTCTCAAGTTTGGTATTGAAATTTTTATCCTGCCGAAACGTAGACGCCTTACACCATTGTATTTTAATAATCTTATCTAATGAGTCTGTTAGTGCTAAACTGATACTCCCGTAGTTTTCCTTTTTGTTTCTTGTCGCTGTTACAAATTCACTGTGTAGAAAATTTTTCAACGCTTTGAGGTCAGCAGAAGTAAATTTTCCGATAAAGCTTTGCAGAAATAAAGTATCGGAACGCAAGTCAATCAGTTCGCAAAGGTCACTTTTATTCTGAGCCTTATTCGGGTTTTGTGATGATGAAGATTGATAACATAAAAAAAGAAAAAACATTAGGGCCGTCTGCTTCATTGATTCAGCTTATCTTGTTTTATCTCAAATTTCACTTCCTCAACTTCAACTTCGCCATCTCCACCAACTCGCGCATAAACTTATTCTCCTGCTCCATAAACGCCATTTTGCTTTTCAACTCCGCCAACTCCTTATCCCTGGCTGCCAGTTGCTCCCGCAAAGCCGGCTCGTGCGTTTCTACAAACAGCGAAAAAAAATTAAAGTTCAGCAGCCTGCCCGCACCCTGCATTTCGCTAATCTTCCAGTCGCTTCGTTTCAATAACTTATAGCCCGCATCATAGCTCCATCCCATGGCATTCGACAAGTCAACCCCGGTCATGTGCTTATCCTTCAACATACTTTTCACCAGCTCATTAATTTTAATATCGGGGTTCTTTTGCTCCATATTTCGTTGTTTTTATGCTAAAATAGCCAATTTAAGCACATACATACCTGTTTTAATAGAAAACAAAGCAATCTTAGATATTGTAGAAAGCATATTAAACTTTCCCGAAAGCGTCATAAGCTTTCACAAAAGCAATCTATGCCTAAATCAAAGCGTTTTAGGAATTATCAAAAGCGTCTTAAGCTTTCTCAAAAGCATTTTATATATAATCAAAAATAATTTACGCCTAAGTATTTACGTCTTACACTTTCACAAAAGCATTTTAAACTTTCCCGAAAGCGTCTTACATATAAGCAATAGCGAATTATAATCCTGTTATTTGGCAAAAAAGCCAACCATCATCAAAATAAATGGGAACAAACCGGTAAGTATTTATCCCGGCAGCGAAATATACCTAACCAAACAGCGCTTATTACTAATCTTTATGGTTTCCGGCAAAATATTCCGTCACCATCTTTGCCTTACTTTTTCCAATCACTTCGCTCAACTCTTCAACAGGAACTTCTTTCAGCTTTTTGACCGATTTATACTTGTTGAGAAGAAGTTCAAAGGTTTTTTTGCCAATGCCTTTAATCGCTATCAGTTCCGAACCAACAGCGCTTTGGCTTCTCCGCTGCCGGTGGTGAGTAATGCCAAACCGGTGGGCTTCATCGCGCATTTTCTGAATCAGCCGCAGCGATTCTGATTTTTTATTCAGGTAAACAGGCAGAGAATCTCCGGGGAAGTAAATCTCTTCCAGCTTTTTGGCAATACCCACAATGGGAATTTTACCATACAGTTCTAATTGCTCCAGCGCATGAACGGCACTGCTCAGTTGCCCTTTGCCCCCGTCAACAATAATCAATTGCGGAAGTTCCTGTCCTTCATCAAGCATTCGTTTGTACCTGCGCGTTATCACTTCTTCCATCGAAGCAAAGTCATCGGGCCCCTCTACGGTTTTAATATTAAAATGGCGGTAATCTTTCTTAGAAGGTTTGGCATCTTTAAATACCACACAAGCGCTTACCGGGTTTGTTCCGTGAATGTTCGAGTTGTCGAAACACTCGATATGGCGCGGCAGCTCGGTGAGTTTCAAATCTTCCTTCAGTGTTTTCATTATGCGGAACGATGGCTTCTTTTCCTCTGCCGTCATGTTTTGCTTTACCCGCTCCTGCCGCATGTAGAGTGCGTTTTTAATGGCAAGGTCAAGCAAGCGCTTTTTATCTCCTGCCTGCGGAACGGTGAGCTTAATCTTCTCAAAAGGAAATTCAATTTCAAACGGAACAATTACTTCCGCAGCCGGTTCCTGCTCCGTCAGTGAATGTTCAGTAATAGCGCGAAGCAGAAGCTCCTCTTTAGTTTCATCTAAAACTTTTTTTACTTCAATAGCCCTCGTTTTTACCACCGTACCGTTTACAATTTTCAGGTAATTCATAAATGCATGGGTTTCGTTTTCGCTGTATCCGTACACATCAATATCGGTCAGCTTCGGGTTAACGATAGTTGATTTGTTTTCGTAGCCTGATAGTATTTCTAATTTCTGACGAAATTCTTCAGCTTTTTCAAACTGCATTTTCCCGGCATACTCGTTCATCTTCTTCTTCAGAAAGTTTTTCACTGAGTTGAAATTGCTTTTCAGCAGGTTGCGTATTTGCTGAATGTTCTCTTCATATTCTTCAGCGGTTTGAAGCGCCTCGCAGGGCCCCTGGCAATTTTTCAAATGGTACTCCAGGCACACCCTGAATTTTCCGGCTTCAATATTTTTTTGCGAAAGATTCAGGTTGCAGGTACGTAGCGGAAAAATTTCTTTCAGCAAGTCGAGGACAATCCTGGCGTTATAAACCGTGGTGTAAGGACCGAGATACTCCGAGCCGTCCTTAATTACTTTCCGGGTAAAGAATACCCGCGGAAAAGGTTCTTTTTTAATACAGATAAAAGGATAAGTCTTGTCATCTTTCAGCATCACGTTGTAGCGCGGCTGGTATTTTTTTATCAGCGAGTTTTCAAGCAGGAAAGCATCCTGCTCGGTGTCCACAATCACAAACTCAATTTTGCTGATAAAGTGAATCATCCGCTTAATGCGGTTGGAATGAAGATAGCTTGGTGCGAAATAATTGGAGACTCTCTTTTTTAAATCCTTCGCCTTGCCGATATAAATTATTTCGTCACTCTCGCTCAGATACTTGTAAATACCGGGGAGGTTGGGTAGTGTATCGCGGTGGGTTTTAAACTCTTCTGAAGTCATACTTCTGCTTCATTCTTTCGCCCCTGCGCTGTCGTTATTCATATTCCCTGCCTTTTTCCATGCTGCTGCCGCCTGAAAATCCTTTGCAGTCAAGTTCAATATTAATTTTTCCGGTAGGCGGCTGAAACCGGTTCTCGGGATTTATCTCTTTTTTAAAATGCAGGCTGTCGGAGTAAACTTTCTGAAAAAATTTTGCCCAAACCGGTAGAGCAGTGCTTGCGCCTTGTCCGTTTTCCATACTGTGAAAGCGTATATAGCGGTCGTCACAACCCACCCACGAGCCGGCAATCAAATCGGGTGTGCATCCGATAAACCAGCCATCGGAATAGTTTTGAGTGGTACCTGTTTTGCCGAAAATATCGTTCATCAGGTTGAAACGGTAACGCAGGCGGGTTGCTGTTCCACCCAGCACCACATTACGCAACATCTCAATCATTACATAAGTGGTTTGTTCATCGAGCGCTTCGTTTTTTTGAGGAATAAAATCCTGAAGTACATTCCCGTTTCGGTCTTCAATGCGTGTAATAAAAATAGGCTCGGTGTGTGTTCCATTGTTGGCGTAAGTAGTATAAGCGCCAACCATTTCAAACAAAGAAATATCAGCGGAGCCAAGACAAATCGAGGGTTGCAATGGGATTTCACTTTTCACGCCCATAGTTTGCACCATCTTCACCACACTCTCCGGACCAGTTTCGTGCATCAGGTATGCGGTTACTGAATTGATAGAGTTAGCGAGTGCATTTTTCAGAGTCAGCATACCGCCATATTTCCCATCGCTGTTGCGGGGAGTCCAATCTTGCAACAAACCGAAGCGCGGGTCGCCTTTCTCGAAAGTAACCGGTTGATTCGGAACGCGAAGACAGGGGGAATACCCTTTATCCCGTACAGCCACAGTATAAACAAACGGCTTGAACGTGGAGCCGATTTGCCTTTTGGTATTAATGTTTACATGGTCGTACTGAAAATATTTATAGTTCACACCACCCACCCAGGCGCGAACAAATCCCGACTGAGGGTCAACAGCCAAAAATCCATTCTGTAAAATCATACGGTGGTAGCGGATGGAATCATAAACACTTATCAGGGTGTCTTTTTCACCTCCATCATACGAAAATATTTTCCGCATGGCGGGCACTTTCAGTATTTTGTCAATCTCTTCTTCACTCTTTCCTTGCTCTTTTAAATCAATATACTCCGGGCAATGTGTATAAATTGCTTTCCACTCTGTCTTGAAATCTCTCCAGGGGTCTTTGTCTTTCCAAAAAGCAAAAAATTTTTTCTGTATTTCCTGTAAATGTTCGCGTTGAGCATCTTCTGCATATTGCTGCAGGCGCGAATCAATAGTGGTGTAAATACGAAGCCCGTCTGTGTAGATGTTGTATTTGGAGCCGTCCGGTTTCGGGTTGTCGTTGCACCACTTTTTCAGCCACAGTCTCAGGTATTCCCTGAAATATGGAGCTACGCCTTCATTTTGTGTGTCGGCATGAAAATCAAGTTTGATAGGAATTTTAAAAAGCGAATCGCGTTGTTCTTTGGTAATAAACTTGTAAGTATACAACTGGTTAATCACCACATTTCTCCGCTTGGTTGAGGCTTCGGTTCTTCTTCGCGGGTTGTATGCTGAAGGCGCCTTAAGCATTCCCACTAAAACTGCCGCCTCCTCTATTTTCAGCGAATCAACCTGTTTACCGAAATAAACATAGGCTGCTGATTTTACTCCGTAAGCGTTGTCGCTGAACGGGACAGTGTTCAGGTACATCGCCATGATTTCTTCCTTGGTATAAGAGCGCTCAAGCTTTACGGCAATAATCCACTCCTTAAGTTTTTGAAATACCAGCTGAAATTTATTTCTGTGTTCGCGCGGAAAAAGATTTTTTGCAAGCTGCTGGGTAATCGTACTGCCACCGCCACCGCCATCTCCGCCAACAATACCTTTGGCTACCCTTGCTAAGGCTCGAATATCAACACCTGTATGCCTGGCAAAGCGAATGTCTTCAGTGGCAAGAAGCGCATTCCGCAAATCTGGGTTGATGTTGAGGTATGTGATATTGTTCCGGTTCTCTATGTAAAACTTGCCAAGAATTTTTCCATCGGTTGAGAGAACCTCTGTTGCCAGACTGTTGTTCGGGTTTTCCAGTTCTTCAAACTTGGGCATGTAGCCCATGTATCCTTTTGCAATCAGGTAAAATACCAAAACAACAGCCGCAATTCCCCCAATAAAAACAGACCAGAAAGTGAGAATAAATTTTTTATTCATTATGAATGCGAATAAACTAAAAGTAAAAGGAATGCAGCGCGGAGGGAAAAGTGAAAATACTATTTATACACCCGTTTGAAGTACTTGTTGTATGCGTCTATATCTTTCTCATCCAGTAAAGCCTGAAAGTTAACTATGGATATTAAGGTAATGGCGAATTGCTCGGGCTTCAGTTCATTAAACAACTGGCTTTGTGTTTTAATCGAGTTGTAATAACTCATTCCATCCTCTCTGTTTTTAAACTGGTTAACGCGAAGAAGTTTGTTTTCCTTATCAATTAAGATTTGCCTGGCGGTCAGTTTTTTGTCAGGAAACTGTGAGGAGTTGAACGCATTTACTTTTGCCATTATACTCATTACCGCACTTTGCGGAGCCAAGGGGTCTTTAATATAAATAACAAAATAATGTACTGCTGCATCTGATCGGAAATACGGTGATGTGGTGTCTTCAATAACCGGCTGGTGGACGGCTGTAAAAGTATCGGTTATAATTAAAGTTACAGTGGTATCGCTGATATTTGTCTTTTGGTTATCGTTTATCATTTGTTGCCTGCTGGTTGTGTCCTCTTTCACATCTATTCCGCTTTGTTTCGCCTGTTCTTTAACCTCGTTCAGTTTTTTGAGAAGCGCATTTTCTGATGTTTCCGGTTTGGTGAAAACCGCATTCATAGAATCCCGTTTAGCCGGGTCTTTGCTCAAATCAATTTGTGGTAATGCAGATTTATTGAGAGCCGCAAGCAAATCCGAAGCAGTCGCTTTAACTTCCATATCGGTTGTTGTATTGATAATCTTATTCAAAGCCTGCACATAATCGCTAAGCCTGTTTTGTTTGGCAAGAATGAGTGCGCTCAGCAAGCGGAATTTTGCACTCAGCAAATTCGGTTTAAAAAGGTTATCAGCCATTTCGCATTTATACCAAGCCGAATCAAGTTGATGGGTTGCATAATCATTATACGCAGTTTGGTAATAAGCATCAACCGCCTGCTCTTTTTGTTTGGCTTCGAAAATAAAATTCGGGTTGCGCAGCACTTTGGCGATAATGCTTTCCGGAAACTCATTCAGAATTTTGCTTTTGTATTCTTCCGCACGGTCTTTCAAGATTCTCTTCTGTGCAATCAGGTAAATGTTATAGTAGCTTTCGAGGAGCAGTTTGTTTTTCGGGAAGCGCGAATTCAGCGTTTCGAACATTTCATCCGCCTTGCGGTAATTTTCCAAACCGTCTTTGTAAATAACACCAGCACTGTAATACGCATCAATCAACCGCTCATCTGATTTCCGCATTTTCTCAGGAGTAGTCGGAATACTTGAGCGCATTTGCTCTTCAACGGTTCCCCCGGCTGTTTCGGCGATGTCTGTTGAGGTTCCGCTCGTATCCGTACCGGTTACCGTATCATCGGTTGTCACCGAAGATTTATTTTTCCTCCTCCAGTTCTCTTCTAATTTTCTTCGCCCCCATTTTTTTATAAAATCATTATACCCAGCAGCGCGTGCTGTTGTGTTATAGAAATACCATCCTCCCCCCTGCTGCTGATTAATCTGCTGCAGACTTTTGTTTTGCTGAGTGTTGTTTTGCAATAATTGGTTTTGTCCCGGATCCTGTTTCGTCTTCTTAGTTTCTTCCTCTTCTTCCATTTTTAAAACAGCCCTCCTGATTGTTGATTCTCTCTGGTCTTCAGGAAGTGCAGCTAATCTTTGTAGACTGTCTTCCCGGGCAATGGTGTTTAACTGTTTCACCAGGTTGTCAAGTATTCTGTTACGTTCTTCAATATCCGGATACCGGACGTCATTTTTTGTCATAAAGGTCATAGTAGAATCATAGAAGAATTTTGCGTTGATGTATTCTTCATCTTCATAATCCAGTTCGGCAAGTTTTAAAAACGACAAGGCTTTCTGGTCATCGTTGGCCGTGGAATTATCAATGGATTTATGCAGCAGCTTTCGCGCTTCGGCACGGTTGTTTTCTGCAAGAGCGATTAAAGCTAACTCATAGTAAACCTGGTCCCAGTAATCGTTGTACTTTTTGTCTTTCGCCATTTTGGCGAGCAGGCTTCTCATTTCCTTGTTGTCGCCACTCCCGCCCCTGCCCAGCTTGGCCATTTTTATTTTGGCGTAAAACTCCATATCGTAATTCGGACGGCTCTTAAGCACCAGCTTGTAATTTTCAATGGCTTTTGAATAATTACCAATAGTCGCATAGCACTGCGCCAGCACAAAAAGAGGGCGAACCCGCAGGCGCTTGTTGTGTTTTACTTTTTTAGCATTCAGGTACTTTTCAAGCGGGGCAATGGCCGAAGCATAATCCTTCTGGCTTACACGCAAATCGGCTTCTGCCAAATCCAATTCATAGTCGAGGTTACGGTAAAACAAATCATCCCCCCTTGTATAAGTAATAACCGAAGACGCTTCGGTAAACTTACTCTGCCGCGAATAGGTTTTTATTAGCCAGATGAGCGCTTCACTCCGTGCCGGTTCGTGAATCCAAAGTGAATATTCCGGACGCATATCCACTTTCTCAAGTGTTTGAGTACCATCTGCATTTTTGATTACCCGAACTACCGGCTTTTTCTTTACCGCTTTTTTCCGCACATACTTCTTTACCGGCTTCTCTAATTTCTTCATCACCTTTACATAATCCACCCCTTCTTTATACTCGGTAGTAATGTATTTAAAACTTGAAGATGCTTTGTCGTAATCGCCTTTCAGGTAATTCGCCTGACCGATTAAAAGAAAATGGTCATCGCTCCAGTTAGCAATAGGATGAAGCTGAATAGCAAGAGTAGAGCGTTTTACAACATCGTCTAAGTCGCTCGCGTTGCTGGCAAACTCTTTAGGATCACTATAATAGTAAACAGGAATAACCGAATCGAATTTGTCTTTGTGATACTCCAGCGAAGTTTTGTAAACCGCTTTCAGCTTTTCGCTAGCGTTGAAGTAGGCATTGTAATGCGAAGTGATGTCATGAAAAGCCTGTTTGGGCAATGTGGCGTGGTTAGTTGTTGAACACCCCCAAAGCAAAACAAGCAGTCCATAGAAAAAAAATAATAATACTTTTGTCAACCTCAATTTAGCAGCGTTTTCGGGGATATTTTAACTCGTAAACAACAAAAATATTTTGTTTTGGCTGAAATAAAAGTTCAAGAACTCTGCTCTGTAGCGGCCTTGTTGAAAGGAAATAAAATCAAATGACAGAAAAGCTAAAGACCAAGCGCAACAAACAAATCCGAAACCGGTTCAGGTTCGTTATACTAAATGATGAAACTTTCGAGGAAAAGTTTTCGCTTTCGCTTACACGCAGAAACGTGTGGATTTTTTTAGCTGTATCATCTTTCACGCTTATTTTTCTTACAGCGGCTGCTATTATTTATACCCCGCTTAAATATTTTATTCCTGGTTTTGGCGATTACAATTACCGGAACCAGATTCTACAATTGCAGTTCAAAACCGATTCGCTGCAGCAAGCCATGCAGGGTAGGCAGGCATGGCTCGAAAATGTCATCAGCATAGCTTCAGAAAACGTAGATACCGTTCGCCCTGCGCTCCAAAGCAATTCAAGTATTGACAAGTCGAAGATAAAACTGAACGAGGTTTCGGAAGAAGATGGCGAACTTAGAAAGGAGGTTGAAGAGGAAGAAAATTTTTCACTTAGCATGAATGCCCGAATGGGCATGGCTGCTGTGGATGAAGTAAAACAGATGCACCTTATGGATCCCGTGGAAGGTTATATCACCGATGAATACGCCCCCGCCAAAGAACACTTCGGAGTGGATATTGCCGCCAAAGCCGATGCGCCAGTTAAGTCCGTGCTCGATGGTAAAATTATATCCGCTACTTACACCTTCGAAACCGGATATGTTATTGTTGTTCAGCATGCCAATAACCTGGTGTCGTTTTATAAGCATAACTCCCGTTTGCTCAAAAAGCAGGGCGAAGCAGTAAAGGCTGGAGATGTGATTGCTATTGTGGGAAGCACGGGGGAACTGTCCACAGGACCACATTTGCACTTTGAACTGTGGCATCAGGGAAAAAGTTTAAACCCAAAAGATTATATTGCATTCTGAAAAATTAAAATAAACGCCATGCTTGGAAAAAATAAAACGGAAGAGGCCAACGCGGTTCTGCGGGTAATGAACCAGTTCGGGCAGGGAACGACCATTAACGGTGATGTGCTTACCGATGGTGATGTACGGATAGACGGAAAAGTAACCGGCAATGTTACCTCAAAATCCAAGGTGGTTATTGGCGCAACAGCGGTAATTGAAGGCAATATTGTCTGTCAGAACGCATATATAGATGGGAGGGTAAACGGTACCCTCGATGTAATGGAACTCCTTATCCTTAGCAAAACCGCTAATGTGGCAGGCGATATGAAAATCAAAAAACTGGTGGTGGAAGAAGGCGCTAAATTCAATGGCAAGTGCAGCATGGGAATGAGTGTGGCGCGTAATACCGAAAATTTCTTCGAAAAGCCTGCTGAAAAGCATAAGGTTTCGAATGCCGGGTAGCACTTAAGGCATTCCGGAAGCGTAAGCACATCCCTTTAGCCGCTTCTCGAAAAACAGCGGAATCATTAGCAGAGTTCTGAGGATAAAGCTAGTAGGGTTGTTGTTTTTTTAAGTTGTTCAATTCCTGTTTAGCCCCACAACAACTCAAGAGCAATGTCGTGCTACTCCTTTATAGAAATATATCTAACCAGACTTCGCCTGGCTATGGGTAGCATGGTTTCGGGCAGGGGAAAAGATTGCCTGAACTCTACAGCATAGGTTGCAGGGTTAGGGAGTTGAGCGTTCTGCTCAATCAACTGGTATTTTACACTTTCGTAATTCTGTGTAATGCCTGTGGTATAACTGAATAGAAACCGGGTATTGATACCGCGGAATTTTTCCTGCACAGTTTCAAAAATAGTAACCTGGTAATGATAAACATTTACCAGTTTTTTGAGAAAATCGGAAAGAAAAAAATACCCCTCATCGGTTCGCAACGGGAGAATACCCACCGGAAACACCTCAAGTTTATCTTCCACCTCTTCATAAAGTTCTTTTCCCAGTCCGAGTTTTGTTTCAATTTGTGGTAAAGCAAACTCAACAATCGAATCAAGTTCTTTAAGCAATTCATCATCTTCAAAAATTTCACGGTATTCAGTTTTCATTTTTTCAAAATCGAGCCGCGATATTTCTTTAGGAAAGTCTTTCGCCACAGCAATCTTTTTATCGCGGAACAATTTGATGTTATTATAATGTTCTACCAGCTCGGAGAGCTTAGGGTACAGTTTTTTCTCGTCAAAATACCGTGCTGTCTCCTGTAGGTATGCCAGCAGCATATACTTCTTATATTCAAAATCAATCAACCCTTCGGTAAGCCAGTTTTGATGTAGTGAAGCCATTGTTGAATGTTTATGCTATAATTATAGAACGCTTTATTGTAGGGTAAGTTGCAAACACGGGGCAAAAAATTAACAGGATTTATGGGGTGTTTTATGTGCTGTACACTAAGTTATTCTTGACTAAGATTTTGTTTCACGATTAATAGTAGCTTGTATTTCCTCTTTCCTGGAATCAGAAAAACTGATGGTGCTTTCTTTAAACAGGGCGGTCTTTCTTTCTAACTCGTCAATTTCTCTGAAAAACAATTTGCATAAACCGCACTGTACTAAATGCAAAAAAAGCGTAAGGCGCTCCCGAATTGAAATATCGCCTTCCTTCTTTTTCGTATGCAGGTACGTAGCTTCTCTACAATTCATTTCCAGTTTTTTTCGATGCACTCGCGTAAACCGAGTTTGGCGCGGTGCATCATCACCCAGTAGTTGGACGGAGTAATGTTTAATTCTTTACAAATTTCTTCCGACTCCAAATCTTCCATATTTTTCAAAGTGAAAACAGCAGCCGTTTTTTCCGGAAGCTTCCTTAGGCAGTGGCGAAGTATGTTCTGGAACTCTTCCCGCTCAACAGTTGTATCTAAATCCTTTTTCCAATTACGAGGAGAAGCCGTTTCTGTCCAGTGACCTTCGTATTTTCCCTCATTTTCAAAAAAGTGATTCATAAAATCATCCTTAGAATCTTTGTCGAAAATGTTAAGTTCGTTTTGCGTTGATTTCTTCCGGTAGTAGTCAACAATCTTATTTTTCAAAATAGAAGTAAGCCAGGTTTTTTCCGATGAGTTAGCCAAAAAACTGTCCTTCGATTTCAATGCGCTGAGGAAAGTTTCTTGTACCAAATCTTCTGCCACTTCATGCCTGCTTATTCTTATGAGTGCAAAACGCAACAGGTAATCTGCATATCGCTCTGCCCATTTCCCCGGTTCTAAGCTTCCGCCTTGTTGCATTCGGTGAAAATAAAAAACCCTGTAACCAAAAGGCACAGGGCTTATAGATTGTTGTTTAAAATCTAATGAGTTTGCTTAGTTGTATTTGGCACAGGAGCAGTGGCTCCCTTAACCGGTTTGCTTGGCTTGCTGCCTGCAGCTTTTGTATTTGCCGGGGCTATTGTGCTTGCTGTGCCGGTTTTGGGAGCTGGTGTTTGCTGCGCCTGAGTAACCGGAGCGATATAATTTTTAACCTTCGCTTTTTCTGCCGCTACCTTTTCATTAACAACTTTCATTCGCTCAATGTTAGGGTTAAGAGCATTGGTATTAGCCGGTGATAAAGTTCCTTGGTGAGCTTGCTGTGCAAAAACACCAGCCACAAAAAATGTAACGATAGTTGTCAGCATTAAAATTTTCTTTTTCATACAATATTGTTTTTAAACCTACCGCAAAAGCGGGAGGATTTTTTTGATTAATAAATTTTATGTCCTGTAAAGTGGCTGAAAAGCGAATTGCCGTTATATAAATCATTTCCACCCGCATTGTCATTGACAAAAACATGAACCGTATCTCCTGCTGAGAGCTGAATGTCAACGCTCAAATGACCGTTGTAGTAATCAGTTGTAGATACCGAAGCAGTGGAAGCATTAGAAGCAGAGCCGTTAATAACAAGCCATACGTTCACATTTCCGGCTGTATTGGCAATATCAAATAAAACATTGGCATCAAAATGATAGGTGCCCGTTGAAGGCACTGTGTAAATACCTGTTACAGGGTCATATCCTGCTCCGTCATCATACAGTTCCGTATCAAATACCACAGTATCACCAACGACCCCGCCTATAGAACCGCCTAAGTTATGTTGAGCCGAAAAACCAATGCTCGGGTTTTGGTTGGGAATATCCTGCCAGGTGGCATTACCGGAAGCATCAGATGTAAGTACTCTGCCAACATCCTCTGTTCCATCCACAATTTGGACATTTCCTAACAATTTAGCCGCATAACCTGAGCCTCCCCCGATATATTCCGCGTAAACAGCAGTTCCGCCAAATCCTGAAGTTGCCCATACGCCACGTCCTTCACCATCAGTAGCTGTACCCCCTGCGCTGGCATATATACCCGCATCTATGTTTAAGTTTGGAACAGCCCAACCTGCATAACCATAACCAACAACGCCAATGCCATACACACTTGAGGAGTTATATGTTCCATATAAACCATAGTTGCGATTAGTGTTCGTAGCGCTATTGTTAACACCATGTACCGCTCCTATGTCGTTGGCAGTACCATTGTATTCTGCTAATAGAGTAGGCTCTGTTTCTGTAGTGCTTGAAACCACATGCAATCTGCTTGTTGGCGTATTCACACCAATTCCCACAAGACCATCTGTAGGTTCAATAATCAAGTCAGGTCTGGATGCTGTAAATTCATTACTGAATACAAAACTTCCAAGAGGTGCTCCACTATATCCGCTTTCATCTCTGTACATCCAGCCGTCTTCTTGTGTTGTACCGAATGAAAGGCCCATGTTATCTGAACCTGTACCGTGCAAGAATATGAAAGGGTAGTTCTGAGAAATATCCAAAGCTTCAAAGGGAACAGCAGTGCCTATGCCTACAAAAGTACCATCGTCATATATACGTGAGTCACCCCCACTTTGTCCGTCAGGTGTAAATTTTACGATGTAATCCAATGTTCCGCTTAAAGCTCCCGGACCGGTAGGACCTGTGGGGCCTGCCACTCCGTCAGCGCCTGTAGGGCCAGTAGGACCTGTTGCGCCATCCGCACCATCAGCTCCGGCAGGTCCCGTATCACCTGTAGGACCAGTAGCGCCATCGGCTCCGTTAGCTCCATCAGCACCTGTAGGGCCTGTTGCGCCATCCGTTCCGTCAGCTCCGGCAGGTCCCGTATCACCTGTAGGACCAGTGGCACCATCGGCTCCGTTAGCACCGTCAGCACCTGTAGGGCCTGTTGCGCCATCCGCTCCGTCAGCTCCGGCAGGACCTGTATCACCGGTTGGGCCTGTAGGGCCTCCGGGAAGACCATCAGCTCCTGTTGGGCCGGTAGGGCCTGTTGCGCCATCTGCGCCATCTGCTCCGGCAGGACCTGTATCTCCGGTTGGACCAGTAGCACCATCGGCTCCGTTAGCACCGTCAGCACC
>CAZWAD010000001.1:431804-468244 GCA_964631835.1 uncultured Chitinophaga sp. | reverse complement strand
CTGTATCTCCGGTTGGACCAGTAGCACCATCGGCTCCGTTAGCACCGTCAGCACCTGTAGGGCCTGTTGCGCCATCCGCTCCGTCAGCTCCGGCAGGACCTGTATCACCGGTTGGGCCTGTAGGGCCTCCGGGAAGACCATCAGCTCCTGTTGGGCCGGTAGGGCCTGTTGCGCCATCTGCGCCATCTGCTCCGGCAGGACCTGTATCTCCGGTTGGACCAGTAGCACCATCGGCTCCGTTAGCACCGTCAGCACCCGTAGGGCCCGTTGCGCCATCCGCTCCGTCAGCTCCGGCAGGACCTGCATCACCGGTTGGGCCTGTGGGACCCACAGCACCGTCTGCTCCGGCAGGGCCGGTATCACCAGTAGGACCAGTAGGACCCCCAGGAAGACCATCAGCTCCGGTAGGACCTGTAGGACCTGTATCTCCTGTTGGACCCGTTGGGCCGCCTGGAAGACCATCGGCACCGGTAGGACCCGTTGGACCGGTAGGACCTGTTGCTCCATCTGCTCCATCTGCTCCGTCAGCACCGGCAGGGCCCGTATCACCAGTAGGACCGGTAGCACCATCGGCTCCGTTAGCTCCATCAGCGCCTGTAGGGCCTGTTGCTCCGTCAGCACCATCGGCACCGGCAGGACCTGTATCACCAGTAGGACCTACAGCACCGTCTGCCCCTGTGGGACCGGTTGCTCCGTCAGCGCCATCGGCACCGGCAGGACCCATATCTCCTGTAGGACCAGTAGGCCCCGTTGGGCCACCGGGAAGACCATCAGCTCCAGTAGGACCGGTTGGCCCTTGAGCCCCATCAGCTCCGGTTGGTCCTTGTACGCCATCGGCACCGGTAGGGCCTGCTGCCCCATCAGCACCAGTGGGACCAGTTGGTCCGGTAGCTCCATCCGCTCCATTTGCTCCGTCAAGTCCTGCAGGACCAGTAGGACCCACAGCACCATCTAAACCGTTTGTTCCCGGAGGGCCTGTAGGACCTGTAACTCCCGGAGCACCGGGAGCGCCCGCAGGGCCGGTAGGACCCGTAGAACCACCGCCACCGCCATTGGCCGCATACAAGGCATAGGGAACGCTAATCAGTTGCGATGTTCCCATATCAACAAAACTGCTGCCGCCTGCCGGGTCAATTTCCACTTGCAGGTACTTTGCCCCGCTTCCCCAGTTGACACCGGAAAGCGGACTTGTTCCGCCAATAATCTGAGTAATTAAACCAAACTGGTTAGTAACAGCCGTGTTGGTTTCGGTAAAAACAACGGGACCCGTTGCCGTACCATCATGAATTCTGAATCGAACGGTAACGTTAGTTCCGCCCGGTAAAGGCTGACCCGATGCATCGCGAACTACCGCCTGATAATTCATTTGCTGGGGAACCTGAGCTAATACTCCTGCCATAAACACAAGAGTGAAAGCAAGAAGAGAAAGTAATCTTCTTTTCATTGTATTAGGTTTAGGTTAAAAAATGACATTTATAATCGATTTCTAAAATTCAAAAAATTTATTTCAGGAACAAATAAAATTTATGAATGGTGGCTAAAGTAGGTTTTACCTGATATTTACCAAAACTGTCCTGAAATTTTTTTTTCCACATATAAAGAAATCGAAAAGAGAAAATCAATCAGTAAAGCATTCTTACCTTAATCGTGCTTTTGACTTCTTTCAATAATGCGAAGGCCTCTTTAGAAAGGGCGGTGTCAACATCGAGCACAACATAACCAATTGCGTCATTGGTTTTTAAGTATTGACCGAGAATGTTGATATTATGAGAAGATAGCTTTGAGTTTATTTCACCCAGCACACCTGGTACGTTTTTATGAATATGAAGAATGCGGTGGGTTTTTGCCTGCATAGGCAAGGTAAGCGGAGGAACGGAGTGCGAACCCATTGTACTTCCGCGCTCAAGATAACTAAGCAATTTGGAAGAAACATCTAATCCTATATTAAATTGGGCTTCCTCTGTTGAGCCGCCTATATGGGGCGTAAGAATTACATTCGGAAGATTTTGCAGCGGTGAAGAAAACCTTTCACCGGTCTTTTCGGGTTCTTTGGGAAACACGTCAATGGCAGCGCCTGAAATAAGTCCCGATTCAACAGCTTTTTTCAGCGCTTCAATATCCACCACATCTCCGCGGGAAAGATTGATGAGCAGACTTCCCTTTTTTATATATGATAACGAATCTGCGTTAATCATATTCCTGGTGGAGGCTTCGCTGGGAACATGAAGGGTAATAATGTTTGAATGCTTCAGGAGTTCCTTCAGCGAGCGCGCCTGCCGCGCATTGCCATGAGGTAGTTTGGATTCTACATCATAGTAAATCACATTCATTCCCATGGCTTCGGCAAGAACACTTACCTGCATGCCTATATTTCCATAACCGATAATTCCCATAGTTTTTCCGCGCAGTTCGTAACTTCCTTTGGCATCTTTCAGCCAAACGCCATTGTGAGCGGCTATATTTTTATCCGAAATTTTCCGGATAAGCATAACCGACAGGCCAATAACCAATTCAGCCACACTCCGGGTATTGGCATGGGGTGCGTTAAAAACCGCAATTCCTTTTTCGGTAGCGGCTTTCATGCTCACCTGGTTTACACCAATACAATAGCAGCCGATGGCGAGCAGTTTATTGGCGCGCGACAAAACTTTTTCGGTAACCTGGGTTTTGCTTCTTATACCGAGCAGATGAACATCTTTAACTTCGTTCATCAAATCATTTTCGCTCAGCGCACCGGTAATTTTCTTTATGTTAGCGTAACCGGCTTCTTTAAATTCCTCCACGGAAACATCGCTGATGTTTTCGAGCAGCAGGATTTTGATTTTATCTTTAGGGTAAGAGGTAAGTTTATTATTTGTCATCAGGGCTCAAGATTAGCGATTTCATTTTTTGCTGCAAGAAATTCAGTCCAGATTTCTTTCACGATTTCCGCAGCGGGTTTTATTTCTTTTACAAACGAGCTGATTTGCCCGATCTCCAGTTCTCCTTCTTTGAGGTCGCCCTCGAACATTCCTTTTTTGGAACGTGCGCGGCCCAAAATCTGCGCCAGTTCCTCCACCGTTGCGCCCCGGTCTTCGGCTTCCTGAATTTTTTTCTGGAAATCGTTTTTAATCAACCGAACCGGTACAATCTTTTTGATGGAAAGCATGGTATCGCCTTCCTGTGTGTTTACTATCGCCCGCTTAAAATTCTCGTGCCCGCTTGATTCCGTGCTGGCGGCAAAGCGGGTTCCTATTTGAACGCCTTCGGCACCGAGAGCCATGGCGGCCAGCATTCCTCTGCCGGTGGCTATACCGCCTGCAGCCAATAATGGAAGATTGGTTGCCGCGCGCACCTGCGGAATTAAAACAAAGGTGGTGGTTTCTTCGCGCCCGTTATGTCCGCCTGCTTCAAAACCTTCGCACACCACCGCATCGCAGCCGGCTTCTTCAGCCTTCTTCGCAAACTTAGATGACGACACTACATGCACTACTTTAATTCCGTGTTCTTTCAAATGTTTGGTCCATGTTTTGGGATTACCTGCTGAGGTGAAAACAATTTTCACTCCTTCTTCAATAATAATCGCCATGTGCTTGTCGATATCGGGATAGAGCAGGGGGACGTTGACGGCAAACGGTTTACCGGTGGCGGCTTTGCATTTTTGAATATGAGTGCGCAAAATATCGGGATACATGGAGCCGCTGCCGATGATTCCAAGAGCGCCTGCATTGCTTACCGCGCTGGCGAGTTCCCAGCCGCTGCACCAAATCATTCCCGCCTGAACGATGGGATACTGGATATTGAAAAGTTGGGTGATTCTGTTCATCACTTCGCTAATCACTCTTTTCTCCTCTTAAATCAATCTCGGTATTGTCGCCTATGTTCAGGCTTTGGCTCAGACCGGTGATAATAGAGTCGCTGCCGATGAGCGAGCTGTGCAGCACTACATTTTCGAGTTTGGTGAACGAGCCGATGATGGAGTTTTTAATTATGGAGAAATTGATTTCGGTATTGTCGCCTACAGAAACATTGGGACCGATAATGGAGTTCCTGATACGCGCGCCTTTGGCAATTTGAACCGGTGGAACAATAATGGAGTTTTCGCTCGCACCTTTGTTACCGGCTTTGTCGCCCAGCTTTTTGAGAAGAATGGCGTTGGTTTCGAGGAGGATGTCTTTTTTGCCCACATCGAACCAGCTTTCAATCTTGTGGCTTTTCAGCTTTACCCCGTCCTGAATCATGTTCATCAGTGCATCGGTGAGGTAAATTTCTTCCTGACCGGCAACGGCGTGGTTGATGATGTATTCCAGCGCATCGAAAAGCCGGGCGGTTTCGCGGATAAAATAAAAGCCCACCAGCGCCATGTTCGATTTGGGGATGACCGGTTTTTCGACTACGGCTTTAATAAATCCTTCCTTGTCTATTTCCGCCACTCCGAACAGGCGCGGGTCTTCCACTTTTTTTACGCAGAGCGTGGAATGTTTTTCAGCCAGTATTTTTTTAATGTCAATATCAATAATGGTATCGCCCAGGTGAATGACCAGTTCCTTGCCGGGGTCTATGGCTTCTTTAGCCTGAAAAACAGCATCGCCAAGCCCCTGCCGGTTCTCCTGCGTAACAAAGGTGGCATCGAGGTTCGGGTAATTTTTTTCGACAAACTCTTTTATTTTTTCACCGAGGTAGCCAATCACGAAAACAAACTTGGTGATGCCGTTTTCGGCCAGCTCATCAATAATAAACGACAAGATGGGCTTGCCCGCCACCGATATAAGCACCTTGGGCTGGGTGTAGGTAAGCGGCCTCAGGCGTGTTCCTGCTCCCGCAACGGGAATAATGGCTTGCATGAAAAAATATTAAGAGGCGAATATAAGAAGTATGAAGAATGGGCGGGGCTATGTCATACTGAACGAAGGCTATGCAGAGTGAAGCATCATTTATTTTGCGAAGCATTAGGGACATTGCGCTTTTAGTTTTTTAATAGCTGCGACCCCAACCTTCGGAAGGGAGGAATGCGGGGGCTAAGGCGCAAACGAAAAAGGTGGAGGTGGTGATGAAAAAGTTTACTTTCATTCCATTAAAACACTACAACATGAAAAACTTAAAAACAACAATCATGACCCTGCTGCTGCTGGCAGCAAGTATGTGCGCAGTGGCGCAGGAGAAGTGGGAGTATGCTATGCTCTATTTCCAGGACCGTTTAGTGTATTGGGAAGAAAATAAAGTTCAAGTCTTCGACTTTAAGAAAGGTGACAATTTTATTCAAGGCACTATGAAAAAGCTAAACGAACTTTCAGAACAAGGTTGGGAAGTTTACAGCGTTACCGAAACGCTGCTCAATCCTAAAAACGGAATAAGTCAGGTAAAATATCACTTGCGCAGAAAGAAACAGTAAGCATTTAAGTACGTAACCGGGTTTCCTATTGCTTGCCATTGTGGAACTAAACACCCTACTTTTAAAAAAAATTTCTTACACTTGTAACGTGTTATCATAGGTATGGTGACTTGGTCGTGGCAGCCGGTCACCGAGGTTTGTGGCCGGCAGGGGTGTCGGCCACTTTTTTTATCCTCCCTTAAAGACTTCCGAAGTTTATAAAAACTTCGGAAGTCTTTTCAGAAGCCTTTTCACTACCTCTCACTCACCCTTACCACACCGCCACCGTTGTACGAGTGGTACTCACCGTTATACATCGCGTCTGCCATTACCGGTCCCATAATGTAGTTGCCCGGTGATACCGCGCGCACAGCGTAGTAATACGTTTGCGGGTGGCTGCCTACGCCTACAAACATGTTTACCCGGTCGTCACGCACATCGAGGTATTGCGGATAGCTTTCGTTTTTAATCCAGCTCATGCCGGGTATTTCCTTTGTGCGCGGGTTTTCAATTTCGAAACCAGCGGGCAGCATATCGGTCATTACAATATTGTCAATGTAGCGGCTGTAACTGCTTTCGAGCGTAAGGGCAATCACCACCAAATCGTTTTGCTTAAAGCTATTCGAAGTTATCTGCCTTCCGTACCGGTCGAAGAATTTCTTACGAACCTTGAGGTAGCTGTCCTCCTCTTTAAACGAGCCGTCTTTGGTAATGCCCTCGCTTTGCCAGAAATAATACAACCTGCCGGTACCGGTGGTTACAATATCTACACTGCTTCCACTTAGTTGTTTGGATGTAAGTCTTAAGGTGCTGCCGTCATTCTTCGCAATCTCTTTACCATTCACTTTTATGGAAGCGCTGATGTTGGTGTTGTTTGCTACCCGCGCAATTTTACCCAGCGCGAGGAAAGCAAATGCACGCTCCTGAGTACTCAGGTAGTAGCGTTTCTTCACTTCTTCGCTTACATGCTTAGCCATGATTCCCACTTGTGAGTTATTCGGGTCCACTTCGAGGATGGCATTGAGTGCAATTCCTTCATCGCGCAGGTCGCTGTAAAAGCAGCCACCGGTTTCCTTCACCGCCACCTCACCGGTGAAGCTCGTGGGCAGCATCTCCCTGAACTTGGCGCGGTCACCGGCAATAGCATACGCAGCGCTCAGCAGGTATTTGCTGTCGAGCGCGAGCATGGCAGTGTTTTCCTTGTAGTAATTCATGGTTGAAACCTGCGGCTTACCGGCAAGCGCCAGCACATACAGGGCATACGCCACTTCCTTGGGAGCAATTTCCTTTTTCATGGTGCGGTTGTAGTAGTAGGTATAGGTGGTGCGGTTCCTCAATTTGCTGATGAGGTACGAATAAATGTTGTCGAGCAAACTCTGGTCCACATCAAAGCCCGCTTTTTTGGCTTCGAGCAAAAAGTGTCCGGCATAAACCGTAGCCCACCAGTTTTCACTGCCTTCGTAATCCCACAGCGTAATGGCACCATTATACAACTGCCGCTGTTTTATTTTACGGATAGCTTCCTGCACATTGTAGTTGGCATTCGCCTTAGCGTTTTTATCGAAGCGGATTAAATCTGCCAAATCACCGAAATACAATTGCGGGAAAGCCGCACTCACGGTTTGCTCGGTGCAGCCGTACGGATAAGTAACGAGCTGGTACATTTGGTCGGCAATTTCCAATGCCGGGTTTTTGCTGACAACAAGCTGGTAGTCGGCACTCGAGGGAATAAATTTATCCAGCGCGAATGTCACTGTCTTTGAGCCCCCGGCTGCAATAGAACCGGCATCGGTTATTTTTTGCAGCGAGGCAGGCGGACGAACCGTGATGTCGGTTTCGTCCACAAACTTTTCGTTGAGCGCGTTGACCTCCACGGTAACTTTTGCCACATCCACCTTCGGCTCCGCCACAATCTGAAACACGGCTCTGCCCTCCGCATTGGCTTTCAGCGTAAGCGATTGCGAGTTGCTTCCCACCATTTTCAGCGGACCGGAGAGTTTTACCGTAGCGGTTGCGTTGGTTGAATTTTTTGTGGTGTTCGAAATAGTTACCGGCATAATCACGGTATCTTTCGGAGAAAGAAAACGCGGAAGAGCAGCACTGATAACCACCGGGTCGGCTACCGTCATGTTCATGGCTCCGCTGCCAAAGGCAACATCTTTGTAAGCCACTACCATCAGTCGCAGCTGTCCGCTAAACTGCGGAATGTCAAACTCAAAGTTTGCCTCCCCGTTTCCGTTGGCATCGGTAATACCGCTCCAGTATGAAACTAATTTCACGCGTTTGTTTTGAAGCGGATTGGTGCGTTTGCTCAAATCGAAGCCATCGCCCCCTACCGATGACAAGGTTCCTTTCAGTTCAGGAAACAGTAGCGGATACAAGTCGAAAGAATTTACTTCGAGTGCACGCTTTGCATAAAAGAAATCGTACGGGTCGGGTGTTTGGTAGTTGGTGATTTGAAGAATGCCTTCGTCAACTGCAGCAAGAGTAATCTTGCAATTAGGCGCAGCTTTCACTTTCACTTTCTGGTGCGAGCGCGAGCGCACAATCTTCTCTGCAAAAATCTGCACCGGAATTTTCCGTGTGCTTTCTTCCACTGTAATTGATTTGAATCCATGAGCTACGGTCAGGGGCATGTCGCTTTCTTCGTGCGGCTTAATGAGCGTGGCAGTGATGTAAGCGTTGGGTAAGTTTTCGGGCTTAATACTGAATGTAACCGAAGCAGCGCGGTTCTCTACGTTCACGTACTGGTGCTCAAGCACCCGGTCAGTTTCTAAAGTCACGAGCATCTTGCCGTTGAACGGAGCCTTGAAAAGCACCTTGGCGGTTTCACCGGTGGTGTAGCTTTTCTTATCGGTTTCAATGTCAATGTTGCCCTCGTTGTTTACCTCGAAGTTGCCGCCATAAGTCCTTCCCCAATAGCCATAGCTGTAAAAGTGTTCGCGCACAAACGCGTTAGTGCCGGGTTTGCTTACACGTATTTCATATTCACCGGGAGTTTGAGGAACAAAGGTAAATACGGTATTATCTCCGCTCACAGTTACTTCTTTGTCAATAATGGTTCTATCTATCTGCTGGCTTTCATATCGAAAGTACTCGTAACTTCTGGCGAGCACCGTTTGATATTCGTGCTTAATCACCTGCACATGGGCAGTAGCGCTCACGGGTTTCTCATCTTTATTTAAAGCAATCAGCGGAAAATTAACCGGCTTGTTCAGCGCACAGTAGTAGTAACCATCCCATCCCAAACCGTAAAAAACATCCTGGGTGTAAATGTCAATGGCGCTGTGTTTGTTCACCGGTCGTCCGGTTTCATCAAACACCGTGGTATAGAAATCCGCCTGCATCAATCCGCGGTTGAGGTATTCACCGGGGACCACATAGGTTTCGCTGGCGTTGCCGTTTTCATCCAGCGTTCCTTCGCGTGTAATGTTGTTGTAATAGGTTTGGTTGTTAGCCAGCGAGAAATTGTATTTGTAATATTTGTCGGGCGAGAAGTACCTCTCCTTCACCTGTATTTCCACTTCGTAATTTCTTCCGGAAGCCGGAGGCCCAAAGAAGTTCATGGCATTGATAGAAAGGGTTGTGGTGTCACCGGTTTTCAAAAACTTCTTATCAAGCTTAGAGGAAACTTTAATGCGGTCAGGCATGAACTCTTCAATCATCACACTTTTGGAAGTGAGCAGGACATCGTTGGAGCTGTACACTTCAAAAGAGTAGCTACCGGTAACTGCCGAAGGTGAAAGCTCAATCTGTGTTTCGAGCGAGCCTTCCTCGTTCAGGGTTTTCTTCAGCGTCTTTAACTCTTTGCCGTTTGGCAGAATGAGTTTCATCTTCAGGGGGATTTCACCGGGTGTTTTCCATTTCCAGTTTCGGGCAATGACGCTGAAATTTATTTTTTCACCCGGACGGTAAATATCCCGTTCCGAGTAAACAAAAGCATCAATACCTGTAACGTTCTGCCTTCTTCCTCCCACATCGAAACGTGAAGTTTCTACGCGGGTGATGTTCAGCGGCAGATAGTTGAAATCGTTTCCATTGCGGGCGGTGAGCATAGCGGCTTTGAAGCCGGAGAAGTTTTTCTTTTTCAAGTCAATGACTGCCACACCGCTGCCATCGGTAGATGCAGAGCCAACCACCTGATTGTTGTTGCCGATAACGGTAACATTGACACCGGTGAGCGATTCGGTGGTTTGAATGGAGTTGGCGAATACAAAAATCTTGTCCCTGGTTTCTTTGGCAATCAAGCCGATGTCGCTCAGCGAAATGAAGCAGGCACTTCTGCGCCAGTAATCATCCATGCTCTGAATCTGGATGTGGTATATTCCTTTGAAGTTTTTCAGCTTGTCTTCCATGTTGAACTTGAACAGGCGGCTGTTGCCATAACGCGGAAGATTCTTCGTATCAATCTCTTTCTGGTAAATGATATCGCCAAAAACTCCATCGCCCCGGTAGTAATAGCCGTAGTCATAGTCGCTTTCGTAGTCCTCATCTTCTGAATAGTAGCTATAGGTGTTTGGATTATATCCGTAACGCTTGGCTGCGAGCATGTTGTTTTCGTAAATTTTTGAAATGGTCACCTTTACTTTCTTTACCGAAGCAATCTTCACCTCAATGTTCTTTGCACCTTTTAAACTCAGGTATGCGCCTTTGCGATTCACAATCGAAATCTCTGGTTCTAATCTTCCGAATCCGATGTTGGTGTTGTAGTCTTCTTTTAATGTTCCGCCAATTCTGCCTTTCAAACCCTGCTTCAGGGAAAGAACATAGCTTTTCGACACTTCAAAATCTTCGGAAGTAATCACCATTCCATCGCTGGTCACTTCGGCTTTGAACTTTACTTTAGGCTCGAAACTGATAAACGAGCTGAGGTTATCCGCCAGCGGGCTTTGGCTCATGAACACTTTCACGGTGCCTTGTGTTCCGTCATGTTCGTTTTCGGTGTTTTGCACGATTACTTTAAAAGGCGAAGTGATGAGCACGGAAGTTTCAATTGCTTTATCAGTAGGAGTTGTTCCATATTCGGGCAGCAACCCTTTTTCAATTTTAATTTCAGCTTTAAGGTCTTTGTCCTCAGGTTTTACGCCCAGAAGGGTTACTGAAATTTTAGAATCAACCGAAGTGGTCTGAATACTCGCATTTGCTCTTGTGCCATCGAGAGTTACCGAAAGCAGTTCTTTTACCTTGTCGGGGTTTACGCGGTAGTTGAAATATAAGTCGAACTGCGGGAAAGCATTACCGGCATCGGCATCGTTTACATTCCATAAGCCGTTGGCATAAAGCACTTGCAGGTAAGGCGTATGGAAGTTCAGGGTTTCGCATTTGCCGAGAGAATACTTTTTGGTATAGCGGAGAATCTTGTCCGTTATTTCGGCACGGAACGAAGTGGCGGGCGACAAATCACTTTCGGGCGAAAACACCAGTTCGTTAGCATTGTTCCAGCGGAAACGCCCGGGAATGGGCGGAGAGAAAATAACATAAGCCGTGGTGTCCCAGATGTTCAGCAGCGAATCGGGCGCGAGGTTTTTGTCGAACGTAAACGTGAGGTTGCCCAGCGAGGGCACTTCATTTTTAGCGTTGGTTTCAAGCAGGTTTACTTTGTTTTTGTTGCAGGCAGAAAGCAAAAGCATAACTGCCGCGAGAAGCGAGAGGGAGGTTTTGATGCGCATACGAAAAGTTTATTAGTGAAAGGTAAAGGCGTAAATCGTTAATGGTGTGGTATTAGGGGTGAGGCTGCAGGAAGGAAGAGGCACATAGAAACGGAAATTAGTATTCCGATGTTAATTTATCGCTAATACGGGGTAAATTATTGTGCGGATGGAGAAAAATATTTTGCAACCTACTCTTCCATCGCATAAATGCAATCTTCCCGGAAGGTGTCGGCTTCGAAGCAAAAGCGTTTTTTGCCCGCACTGTCGCTCAGAATGATTATTGCTGAAACCCTGCCTTTTACTTCAAGCTGACCTTTTTCGGTGCAGGTACAGGGAAATCTTTGACCTTCTTCCTCAAGAAAGAACTCTTTGTTTTCATATTTAATGGTAAGTGTTTGCCCGCGGTCGTTGTATTTACCGGTGTATTGTTTGCACTTTTCGAGGTTGTTATTGCGGCATGCTGCTAACATCAAAAAGAAACCTGCCGTTAAAAGACAAGTTGAAGTAATCCGTATCATGACAGCTATATTAAGCTAAGTTTTTTGTCGGAAACACCAGTGTAAAATTTTCCACCCAACTATTTATACTAAGAAATAGCATTTCCGTTTTATTTATATCCGCGCTGTGAAACCTAAATTGTTCCGTTTTCTGAAATGGTTTGTGATTGCAACTGCAACCATCTTCTGCATCTTCCTTATACTGAATCATTTTTATCCGCTTCCCGAAAAAATTGAATACAGCACCATTGTGCTTGACAGTAAAGGTGAAGTAATCCATGCGTTTCTAACGCACGACCATAAATGGCGAATGAAAACCGAGTTGAAAGAAATTTCACCTACATTGCGTAAGTCGTTACTCTATAAAGAGGACAAATACTTTTACTACCATCCGGGAGTAAATCCGTTTGCGCTAAGTCGGGCTGCGGTAATGAATACACTTCGCCTAAGAAGAACTTCGGGTGCTTCCACCATTACCATGCAGGTAGCTCGAATGCTTGAACCTAAAGACCGTACTTACTTCAACAAGCTGAAAGAAATTTTCCGCGCGTTTCAACTGGAGTGGAAATATTCGAAAGATGAAATTCTTCAGTTTTACTTCAACCTGGTTCCTTACGGAAGCAACATTGAAGGCGTCAAAAGCGCATCCATTCTTTACTTCAAAAAGAATCCCGATCATCTTTCACTGGCGGAGGTTACTGCGCTTTCTATTATTCCCAACCGCCCATCATCGTTGCGCCTGGGATTTAATAACGACAAAATTGCTTCAGAGCGAAATAAGTGGCTGAAACGATTTTCAGATGACAACCTCTTTTCCAAAAAGGAAATTGCTGATGCGCTTGATGAGCCATTAACAGCGAAGAGAACAGAAGCTCCTAAACAAGCGCCACATATTGCTTTAAAGCTGAAGAAAGCAACACATTCTGATATTATCCATACCAACCTGCAAATGCAAATGCAGTTGAAAACGGAAAAACTGGTGACTGATTATATCAGCGCACTTCATACGCTTGGTATTTACAACGCTGCCGTTGAAATGATAGATAACCGAACGCACCGGGTGGTTGCTTATGTGGGCTCTGCTGATTTTAATAATAGTGTGGATGGAGGACAGGTGAACGGTGCCGATGCCATTCGCCAGCCGGGCAGTGCGCTCAAGCCATTGCTTTACGGTTTGTGTTTCGATAATGGTTTACTTACTCCTAAAACTGTAATTACCGATGTGCCGCTGAACATCAACGGTTATCAGCCCGAAAATTTTGATTCGAAATTCAACGGGCAGGTGACGATAGAGTTTGCGCTCGAAAACTCGTTGAATGTTCCTTCGGTGAAATCGTTGAACCAGTTGGGCACTGAAAAAATGATTGCCAAGTTGATTGCTTGCAACTTTAAACAAGTAAAGCGCGATGAAAAAAAACTCGGTCTTTCGCTTATCCTTGGCGGCTGCGGTGTTACGCTCGAAGAAATAACCGGTTTGTATTCCGCTTTCGCGAACAAGGGTGTTTATATACAACCTGACTTTACGCAAGAGCAGAACCCGAAACGCGATTCGGTGGAAATACTTTCTCCATCTGCCAACTTTATGATGACAGAAATTCTTTCGCGGCTTGCGCGACCGGATTTACCGACCAACTGGGAGCAAAGCGCCCACACACCGCGCATTGCCTGGAAAACCGGCACCAGCTACGGCAAGCGCGATGCCTGGAGTATTGGCTACAACAAAAATTACACTGTGGGTGTTTGGGTAGGTAATTTTTCGGGCAAAGGTGTACCGGAACTGAGCGGTGCCAACATTGCCACTCCGCTCCTTTTCAAAATTTTCAACACCATTGACTATAACTCCGCGAATGAGTGGTATAACATGCCTAAAGAATGCGGTATTCGTCTTGTATGTTCTGAAACCGGTAAAACACCGGAAGACTTTTGCAAGAATACGGTGATGGATTATTTCATTCCGCTTGTTTCAGCATCAACCAAATGCGATAACATGCGCGAGGTTGCCATTAGTGCCGATGAAAAAATTTCGTACTGCAAAAGCTGTTTACCGGAGAACAGTTATAAAAAGAAATTATACAAAGTAGTTATTCCCGAAATGCAATCGTATTTTGAGGATAATCGGATTGCTTACGAAAAAATTCCTCCACACAACTCTGAATGTGATAAGGTGTTTACCGAGGGCGGACCCACTATCCGCTCGCCCAAAAACGGAACGGAATACTTGCTGAGTAAAAACGAACCGCAGCCTTTGCAATTAAGTTGCGATGTAATGAGCGATGTAAAAACAGTTTACTGGTATATAAACAACCAGTTCTACAAGCAATGCGATGCACACAGCAAAGAATTTTTTACGCCCGAAGATGGCAGCATAAAAATTTCGTGCACCGATGACAAAGGACGAAACTCCGATGTTTGGATTAAAGTGAAATGGGTGAATTTGTAAAACAAAAATTGCCGCGGGCTTAAGCCCGCGGCAATGAAAGTTGTTTGAGTCTTACTTACAACTGCAACAAACTCTCAATATCATTATTCACTGAAAGGATGAGCAGGCAAGTAGCCGTGCAGAACACCGGGCTGGTGATGCAGTGATGACCGTTCCAGCTTCCGTCATTGTTCTGAATCTTCAGCAATCTTCCACTGATGTTGTCGTACCACTTTTTCCACTCGGTGTCTTTACTTACAATCATTCCTTCACCGGTTTGCAGGTAACTCAGGAATTCCTCGCCACCGTTGCTGCCGAAACCATCCATTACATCGTTTTGCTGTGCCCGCGTTTTCGATGCTTCGTTTATTTCATACGCTGCGTTGTACTTGTTAGCATCACCGTCCGAAAAACCAATCCTCTTTAAATTGTCGGTGGTTACTTTTTCGCCTTGCGCTAGCTTGCCTTCTTTTTTGGCTACATCAATTCTCTCCTTGGCAAACTTCGCTTCTTTAGCGCTGGCTCGGCTTGAACCGGAAACCGAATACAACATTACTCCCGCTCCCATATCGGTTTTTACATTTCCGCTTTTGGTATCGTAGTTTCCTTTCTGAAAGTCTTTGGCTTTTTCGAGAACTACCGAATCAACTGCAATGCCGTTTTCTTTTGCCGTTTCCAAAGCATTTGCAGCCAATGACGATTGTAGCACACCTGCCCAGCCGGAACCTTTCACGCTTCCGTTGGCTTCGTGAATGTTTTGAATTTTCGATACACAAATCTGGTTGCATTTTTTTACACGCTCTTTCAGTTGCGGGTTATTGCCGAGTTCATCGAGTAGGTTGGTAAAAAACTGTGAAGTGAGGATAACATCAATGTTGCTACCGAGTTTTATTTGCGGCTGTGTGCCGGTTTGCGAAGTAATTCTTTCGTTGTTGCCGGAATTTTCTACAGCAATTAAAAGAAAGTTGATGGCTTTGTTGAGGTTAGCCGAGTATTTTCCATGCGTGGGTGTGTTCTTACAGCGCAGCAAAGCCATAGAAACCATGGCAGTTGATGCCGGGTCGCTCTTTACTGCATGCGGATCCATTATACCCTGACGTGCGTGAGTGCCGGCACCCCAGCCTCCATCGGCAGCTTGGGCTTTGGCCATCCAGTCAAGGGCTTCGTCAATAGAGCGCTCAACTTTTTCAGGTGTTTTGTAAATAAAATTGGAGTCGGAGGGTTCTTCGCCAAAAACGGTTTTGAATACACAGCCCTTGGCATCGGGCGAGTCAACAGCAGCAACAGCTGCTACAGGTTTGGGGGCAGTGCGGGAGTTGTACTTGTAGGTAACAGCCCATACAATGGTAGTTCCCGAAATTAATGCCAGCAACACCACAACGATGAAAGATTTTTTCGTTTTCATAAAAAATTGGTTTTAGTGAATGAATAATTTGAAAACGATAGAGAGATGCACAAAAGCATTTTATTCCACACTTCCATATTTAAAGAAATGTTAAAAGAGAAGTAAAAAACTAACAGTTAATATGCCTATAAATTCAGCAAGACTGTAACCGAATTGGGTAAAGGATTGTCTGTGTTCGGAAGAATATCGAGTTTTTGAAATTTAAAAAAAATAAAAACTTGTATCCTTACAAATATGGATGGGCAAAAAGATTGCCTTGCAATTTAAAGCTTTCCTGTATTTTTTGGGAGGCACCCGCTCCAACACTTACCTCAATTCCTTAATGGCGCTTACATAATCGAACCGTTCGAGCAGGCCGGTGTCGTATTTGCCTGTACGGAACTCTTCGTTGTCCATGAGCACAATGTGGAAGGGAATGGTGGTTTTTACTCCTTCAATGATAAACTCTTCGAGCGAACGCTTCATTTTTACGATACACTCCTCGCGGCTTTTGGCGCGGCAAATAACTTTTGCCAGCAGCGAATCATAAAAAGACGGTACGGTGTAACCGGCATAGATGTGCGTGTCAACCCTTACACCATAGCCTTTCGGAGTATGCAGTGCTGTTATTTTTCCCGGGCTGGGGGCAAAATTATACAGCGGGTCTTCGGCATTTATACGGCACTCTATGGCGTGCATTTTCTCAGGAAAATACAACATGCCCGAAATAGGCGTACCGGCTGCAATTAGAATTTGCTCCTTGATGAGGTCGAAGTCCATTACTTCTTCAGTAACCGGGTGCTCCACCTGTATGCGTGTATTCATTTCCATAAAGTAGAAGTTCTTGTGCCTGTCAACAAGAAATTCTACCGTTCCTACGCTTTCATATTTAATAGCCTTCACGGCTTTTACCGCGGCATCGCCCATACGCTCTCGAAGGTCTTCATCCACAAACGGCGATGGGGCTTCTTCCAACAGTTTCTGGTGGCGTCTTTGAACCGAGCAATCGCGCTCACTGAGGTGGGTGGCTTCGCCAAATTGGTCTCCCGCCACTTGTATTTCGATGTGGTGAGGTTCTTCAATAAATTTTTCGAGGTAAACCGCATCGTTGCCAAAACTTGCACCGGCTTCGGTGCGCGCCATGGCAAATGCTTTTTCCATTCCATCGGCATCTCGAACAATGCGCATACCTTTTCCTCCGCCACCGGCTGTGGCTTTAAGTATTACGGGGTAGCCGATTTTTTTCGCAATCTTTTTGGCATCCTCAACAGTTTCAATCAACCCTTCGCTACCGGGTATGCAAGGCACACCGGCTTTGAGAATGGTTTCCTTGGCTGTAATTTTATCGCCCATGGCACGGGTTTGCGCAGGGGTAGGACCGATAAATTTGATTTGATACTTGCCGCATAGTTCGGCAAACTCAGCGTTCTCTGCCAAAAATCCATATCCGGGGTGAATGGCATCGGCATTGGTCAATTCAGCAACAGCCATAATAGCGGGCATGTTCAAGTAGCTTTCCTTGCTTTTAGGTCCGCCAATGCAAATGGCTTCGTCAGCAAAGCGAACATGCAGGCTGTCGCGGTCGGCTGTTGAATAAACCGCCACCGTTCGTATGCCCATTTCCTTGCAGGTGCGGATGATGCGCAGGGCAATTTCGCCACGGTTTGCTATGAGAACTTTTTTGAACACAGAATCAATAAACGGATTAGGTGATTGATTGATAAGATAATGCCCGCATTGCCCTGTTAACTCTTTTCAATTAAGAAAAGGGGCTGGTCGTATTCCACAGGCGAAGAGTCTTCTGCTAAGATTTTGACTATCTTCCCTGCTTCGCCATCGAATTCAATTTCGTTAAACAGTTTCATAGCCTCTATAATACAGAGCACATCACCGCTTTTTATCGTATCCCCAACTTTTACATACGGCTCCTTATCAGCGCCCGGCTTGCGGTAAAAAGTACCGACCATGGGCGAACGGAAGGTGATGATATTTGCATCATTTTCATCAGTCGCTTTGGTTTCGGCAGCCGATTCAGGCTTTAGAGACTGTACTTCGGTTTTAGCCGGAGGGGGGGGCGTAATTTGAGGAACTGTAAGCGGGGCGTTAATTACTGTTTCGCTTCCCTTATTTTTTATCGAAATGGAGTTTTCGCCTTCTTTAACCGTCAGCTCGTTGATGTCGGTTTTCTTCACAAGTTTAATCAACTCCTTAATCTTATCAATATCCATGGTTTGGCTTTTAGGGAAATCGAATGTAGAAAGTTTTTTTGGGTTCGCAGTACTTGTATTCCTGCTAACCATTAACCTCGAACAGTGAATTATTTGTTTTTTACCCTTTCAACATACTGGCGGGTACGGGTATCTACCTTTATTTTCTCGCCCTGGTTTACAAACAGGGGAACATTAACTGTAGCGCCTGTTTCAAGGGTAGCAGGTTTAGAAGCGTTGGTAGCGGTATTACCTGCAACAGCAGGTTCGCTGTAAATAATTTCAAGAACTACATGCTGTGGCAACTCACAGGATAGAATCTGGTTGGTTTCTTCATGGAGAACCACCTCGCAAACATCGCCCTCTTTCAAAAAATCGTTATTGGCTATTTGCTTGCCGTCAATCGTTATTTGGTCGAAAGTTTCCTGGTCCATAAAGTTATAGCCCATAGCATCTTTATATAAAAACTGGTGAGGCTTGCGGACTACCCGGGCAGTAATGATTTCGTGTCCTGCTGGAAAAGTATGCTCAAGGGTTCTGCCCGATTTTAGACCTCTCATCCGACAGCGCACAAAGGCATTTCCCTTTCCGGGTTTTACATGCTGAAATTCCACGAACTGGAAAATGTCGTTATTGAATTCAATACAAAGTCCGTTTTTGATGTCCGCAGTAGTTGCCATACTTCTGTTTTTTTGTGGGGTGCGAATATAGCACAGAATGGGCAATAGCCAAGATGGCTACGGACAAAAAGAACAACTGAAACTCGGTTGTTTTAAAAACCATTTTTATTTTTCGCATTAAATTCACCGTTCATCTAAAATCAAATGATTATGAAAAAAATTTTACTCGTTTTACTAGGGCTAGTACTTGTTGTGGCGCTCGTTATAGGAGGCGGGGCACTTTACATTTCGGTAAAAGGCATTCCGAAATATGAAGTTGATAAGATTGATTACCCCAATGTTCAATTTGACTCTGCCATGGTGGTGCAGGGAGAGAAGATTGCAGCTGTGCAGTGTATTGTGTGCCACCGGGGCAGCGATGGAAAACTTTCAGGCAGGCTGCTGGATGAAGTTCCGCCAGACTTTGGCGAAATTCATTCTGCAAACATTACTCAAAGCAAGGAAAACGGAATAGGCAACTGGACAGATGCACAGATTGCCTATCTGCTTCGTACCGGAGTAAAACCCGATGGGCAGTTTCTACCTATTTATATGCCTAAGTTTCCACACTTAAGCGATTATGACTTAAAATGCGTGATTGCCTTTTTGCACTCAGACAGAGCGGTAGTGCAGGCTTCTGAAATTCCTAAAGTTCCCACTAAACCCAGTTTCCTTACCAAGTTTTTATGTTATGTAGCATTCAAAAAAATTCCCTATCCCGACCATCCTATAAACGAACCCGATAGCAATGACGCAGTTGCTTTCGGAAAATACTTAGTTACAGGAAGATATGACTGCTATCCCTGCCATTCGCGCGATTTCAAGAAAGTAAAAATGGATTTCCCTGAACAAAGCGAAGGTTATATGGGAGGTGGAAATATTCTGATAACTCCAAACGGAAACCAGATTTTTTCTGCAAACCTTACACCAGATGAAAAGACAGGAATCGGTTCGTGGACTGAAGATGATTTCCGCAATGCCATGCTGGTCCAAAAAAATAAAGCAGGTCATTCGCTTCGCAATCCGATGCTTCCATATAACGGTATGACGAATGCCGAAATACATGGTATTTGGCAGTACCTTCAAACTATTCCTAAAATTTCCAACGAAGTAAACCGCCAATGGGATAAAGAAGATTTGTAGGAATTAGATACACTGAAACTGAAAAAATGGAATGATGTAATTCATCATTCCATTTTTGTTTTAAATGGGCGGGTTCGTCCATCTTATGGTGTTTCTTACTTTTGCGCTCCACTGGCCCCGTAGTTTAATGGATAAAACGAAGGTTTCCGGAACCTTTGATAGCAGTTCGATTCTGCTCGGGGCTACCAAGATTTTTATGAAGTATTTAACTTGGTTTTTGTTGCTCTCTTTATCTTCAACAATCTTCTCTCAAATGACGTTCGACATTCAAGGCCACCGGGGCTGCCGCGGGCTCTATCCGGAAAATTCTGTTGTTGCCTTTATAGAAGCGGTGAAACTTGGGGTTAATACTTTAGAGCTTGATGTAGTGGTTTCGAAAGACGGACAACTTGTTGTAAGCCATGAGCCTTGGATGAGTCCGGCTATTTGTTTGTTTCCGGAAGGACAGCCTTCAGAGGAAGATGCAAGGCAAACCGCCAATATTTATAAGATGACTTACGAAGAAATAGGGCGTTACGATTGCGGCACCAGAAATCATCCGAAATTTCGCGAGCAGAAAAAGATGTTTGCGCCTAAGCCCCTTTTAAGTGAGGTAATTGATTCGGTTGAAATTTATATCAGGCAAAACCATTTAACTCCTGTTCAGTATAACATTGAAACCAAGTCAACACCAGATGGAGATGATGTGTATCATCCGAAACCAGATGTGTTCGCCAAACTGCTTTACGATTTGCTGAAGCATAAAAGTATTTTAAGCAAATGTATCATCCAATCGTTCGACCCGAGAACTTTAAAGGCAGTTCATCAAATAGATTCCTTGGTAACTACAGCATTACTAGTTGCTGACATTGACAGTTTCGAAAAAAATGTTGAACACCTTGGTTTTACACCACCCATTTACAGCCCTAATTTTATCCTGGTAACAGATAAAATGATTAAGAAATGTCACCGGAAAAATGTAAAAGTTATTCCATGGACAGTAAATGACGAAGACAAAATGCTTAAGCTGAAAAGCATGGGTGTTGACGGAATTATTACCGATTATCCTGACCGCGCAATAAAAGTTTTGAGAAAGTAAAAGGAGTAGGCTTCACTGTTTAACTTATCTCTATCTTACAATTGTAACACTGCCTTTAAAAATTTTATCGCTGTGCCCGTCTAAGAAAACAGCTTTGATGACGTACACATACACATTGGGAGGCAGCAGTTCGCCTTTGTAAACACCATCCCATTTGAAATCGGAATTTGTAGCATCGAAAACTTTCTCACCCCAACGGTCGAAAATCATCACATCAAATTTGCTTATGCCCGCCAGGTTCCCGAACACTTGAAAGAAATCGTTGTTGCCATCTCCGTTAGGTGTAAATGCATTAGGCGCCCAGAAAGTATGATCCTGAATTACATCTACCGAAACCGTATCCTGAGCCTCGCAGCCATTGGTATCAATTCCAACTACGGTATAAATTGTGGATTGACCCGGCTGAACGATTACGTTAGCACATGCCGAACAATTCATTCCAAATGCCGGTGTCCATGTATAAGTGGTTTGAGAAGAACCTGAAGTTGAAGCATAAAGAGTAACCGTTTCACCCAAAGTAATTGTTCCCCCACCGGTAGCGTCAACCGCAAACATGTCCTGATTCACAATGATGAAAGTTGTATCGTAAACACAGTCACTCGCATCGTGAATAACCACGGTATAAGTTCCGGGATGAACATCTAATAAATCCTCAGTCGTAGCGCCATTGCTCCAGTTAAATGAATAAGGAGGCGTTCCGCTTGCTACAGTTAAATCAATTCCACCGGTTGCATTATAACACGGAAGCACGTCCGGAGTTCCGTCAACAACCATTTGCGGAAGTGTATTAATCATGGCGCTGGCAGTTTGTGTACAGGAGTTTGCATCGGTAACGGTAAGTGAATATCCGCCCGCTGCGACATTAGTAAGGGGATTACTTACCGAGTTATTACTCCATTTGTAACTGTAAGGAGTAATTCCGCCATTCACATTTGCGAATACGCTCCCCTTGTGAGTGCCTGCGCAAGCTACATCTGTAACGCTTATGTTAAGTCCAAGCAAAGCCGGTTCTGTAATCACTATTCCATTCAGACTTGCCGCACACCCTTTCGAGTCAGTCACAGTAACTCCGTAAGTGTTTACAGGAATATTTGCAATGTTTTGTGTTGTGGCGCTGTTACTCCATACAAACTGGTATGACGGTGTTCCTCCGTAAACAGCAAGATTTATAACAGCATCGCTTGAACCATTGCAGGATTCATTCCGGTGATTCTCAGTAAGCGAAATAGCTGGCGGAGCGGTAAGCGTAGCTGAAGCATTACTCGTACAGCCATTGTTATCGGTAACGTTTACCAAATAGTTCCCGGAGCCCAAAGCCTGAAGGTCTTCGGAGGTTGAGCCATTATTCCATTGATAACTCATTGGCGGAACACCTCCTGTTACAGTAATATCAATAAGCCCGTCAGTTCCATTATTACATGCCGGATCCGCTTTGGCAACTGATACCTGAATCATTTGCGGTTGTGCAATAGTTAACTGGCGTGAAGCTGAACAGTTGTTGGCATCGGTAATAGTTACAGAATAGTTTCCGGCAGAAACATTGGAAATATCTTCGTTAGTGCTTCCAAAATTCCATGTGTAGTTATAAGATGGCATTCCACCGGTAACAGTCAGGTTAGCACTTCCGTTGTTTGCACCATAACAAGCCACATCGGTTTTTAATAAACTGATATTGAAAGCGGGCGGCTCAGTTATCGTTGCCGACTGAACTGCTGAACAAGAATTGGCATCATTCACGGTTACTGAATAATTTCCTGCGGATATGTTGTTGAGGTTTGAAGATATGGCTCCATTATTCCAGATGAAAGAATAGCCCGGAGTTCCACCCGTTACGACCGATGTAACGCTACCCGAACTGCCTCCATTACACTGAACCACAGAAGGCGTTAATGTAACGGTAACAGCTGTCGGTTGTGTAATTACAATGGGTTGAGTAACAGCACAACTGTTGTTATCATTTACAAGAAGCTGGTAAGTTCCAGCAGTCAGGTTAGTTCTGTTTTGAGTAACAGCGCCATCATTCCAGGAATAGGCGTAAGGTGCAACTCCGCCAATTACGGTAATGGTTATAGTTCCGTTGTTTCCTCCATTACATGAAACCGGGGAATGCGTTTCAGATACGCTCATGCCCGTTGGCTGAGTTACCGTTGCAGATGCGTTAGCTGAACAGTTATTGGCATCGCGAACAACTACAGAATAGTTGCCCGCGGTTATGCCGCTGAGGTTTTGTGTCACAGCTCCATTGCTCCAGTTAAAATTGTAGGCGGGAGTAGCTCCGGATACTGTCAGAGTGATACTTCCATCTGATGCTCCGTTACAGGTTGCATTTACAGCAGTTGCGGAAATACTAAAAGAAACCGGTTCAGTTACAGTTGCCGATGTTGATGCAGAACATGAGTTCGCATCAGTTACAGTTACTGCATAGTTGCCCGCTGCAATACCAGTTCTGTTTTGAGTTGCTATTCCATCGTTCCAATTGAATGTATAGGCTGATGTTCCTCCTGTAATTGTAAGACTTATTGCCCCGTTGGAGTTTCCGAAACAGGTAACATTGGTGACCGAAGCAGAAGCACCAAGCGCAGTTGCAGGTTGTGTTACTACAGGTGCTACTGATACTGTACAGTTGTTTGAATCGGCAACAACCACATTGTAAGTTCCTGAAGAAAGACCAGTACGATTCTGTGTAGTTATTCCACTTCCCCAATCAAATGTGTATGGCGCTATTCCACCGGTTACATTCAGATTTATTGCACCGTTGTTCCCTCCAAAGCACGAAACATTGGTTGTAGAAGCTGCTGCGCTAACTGCCGAAACGGGCTGAGTTATGCTTACAGAAACCGAAACCGAACAAGAGCCTGCATCAGTTACAGTAAGATTATAAACTCCCGCAGTAATATTTGATCTGTCTGGTGTGCTTATTCCATCATTCCAGTTGTAAGAATACGGCAGAACTCCACCAATAACAGCTGTGGTTATTGAACCGGTGGCAGCTCCGTAGCAAAGAACATCAACTGAAACGATGCTATCAATATTAACAGTTGCCGCGGGCTGATTAATTGTTGCGCTGGCTGTAGCACCGCAACCCTGCTGGTCAGTAACGCTTACGAAATATGTTCCCCCAAGCATGTTGGTTCTGTCTTCGAGTGTGCTGTTGTCGCTCCACAGGAAAGAATAACCCGGCACTCCGCCTGTAGCAGTGATATTGATAACCCCGGTAGCATCACCGTAGCAGGCAACTGAAGACGTATTGTCAATAGTAACATTTACACCGGTTGGGGGCTGACCCACGGCTGTTGAACCGGAAACGGTACAGGAATTCTGGTCGGTTATAGTTACTGAATAAGTTCCTGCAAACAGCGAAGAACGGTTTCCATCCGTATTTCCATCATTCCACAAATAAGTATATGGTACGGTTCCGCCAACAGTGTTGGTAGTAATAATACTTCCATTGTTTCCGCCAAAACAGCTTACATCGGTCGTATTAAGAACGCTTACCATAGCGCTCGGCTGAATTATGTTTGCTGAGGTTGATGAACTGCATGAGTTAGCATCAGTAACTGTTACGGAATAAGTTCCCGCTCCGAGAGAAGTTCTGTTTTGAGTAGTTATGCCACCTCCCCAGTTGTATGAATAAGTTCCGGTTCCACCGGTAACAGTTAAATTTATTGTTCCGTTAGCTTGTCCGCTGCAGGAAACATTGGTCACATTTGTAACAAGATTCAATGGATTAGGCTGATAAACCGAAATACTGTTAACACTTGAACAGGAATTTGCATCGGTCACAGTTACAATGTATGCTCCTCCAATCAACCCTGTTCTGTTTTGAGTAGTTATGCCGCCACCCCAGTTGTATGAATAGGAAGGAGTTCCCCCCACAACTGTCAGGTTGATTGTGCCGTTAGCCCCACCATTGCACGACACATTTGTATTTGAATTAGTAACTACCAGAACCGGAGGTTGTGTAATAGTGGCGGATAATGTTGATGAACAAGAGTTCGGGTCAGTTACTGTAACAGTATATGTTCCTGTTGCAAGATTGTTGCGGTCTTCAGTTGTAATTCCTCCACCCCAGTTGTAAGTAAATGCAGGTGTTCCCGTTGTAGTTAAATCAATTATTCCGTTGTTAGCTCCATTGCAAGTAATATTTGTATTTACCGAAGATAAGATCGGTTTCTGAAAAATAGTTACCGGTGTAGTTACAGTATCTCTGCAAAATCCACGGTTAACAATGTGTGTTACAGTGTATGTTCCCGGTGTGGGATAAGTATATGACGGACTGGTGAAATTGGATGAAGGCGAACCATCACCAAAATCCCAGAAGTGAGTAATGGTATTGTTAGAGCCGTTGTGGGTGAAATTAACTAGCGCACCGGGGCCACAGTAGTTTCCAGAAATGTTAAAGCTTGCATTCGTGTTATTTCCTGCAAGTCCGACATAGATGGAATCTATGGCCGCACAAGCACCGGTTGCATCAGTAACAATAACAGAGATATAACCGGGCGGAAGACCTGTTACGGTTTTAGAGGTAGCGCCATTTGACCACAAATAAGTATATGGTGGTGTGCCGGAGTTGTTGGTTACAGCAGTAGCTGTGCCTGTTGGGGCAACACATACGCTCGTACCAGAGTTTAATGTAATCTGCAGAGAACTTGGCTCCGAAATTGTGGACGATGAAACTGCTGTACAGGAATTTGCATCGTTTACAGTTACCGTATATGTTCCCGCTGTAAGGCCAGTTCTGTTTTGAGTTGTTACAGCATCATTCCATATAAAAGCGTAAGTGCCCGTTCCACCGGTAATATTTAATGTTATAGTGCCATCGCTTAATCCATTGCATGAGACGTTGGTTGATGATTCAGTTATACTTATGGCAGAAGGCTCAGTGAGAGAAACGGAAGCAGTAATTGTACATCCATTATTGTCATCTACAGTTACAGAATAATTTCCGGCTGAAAGTGAGCTCCTATTCTGTGTAGTAACCCCACCGCCCCAGTTGAAATTGTATGAAGGCGTTCCTCCTGAAACTGTAGTTGTAATAGTTCCGGTATTGCTGCTGTTACAAATTAAGTTGGTGGCAGCCAAACTGACGGCTAATGCCGGTGAAGGTTGTGTTACCACCATTGTAAGCGAAGAAGAACATGAATTTGCATCGGTTGCTGTTACACTATATGTTCCCGAAACAACATTAGTCAGGTTTTGGCTGATACTTCCGTTGCTCCATATAAAATCGTAGCCCGGTGTTCCACCGCTGACATTCAAGGTAACTGAACCATTATCCTGACCGAAACATGAAACATTATTGCTTGTAGCTGAAAGGTTTACTGCCGTAGACGGCTCGTCAACTACTATTGCTGCTTCAGTAGCCGTACATAAATTGCCGTCTGTAATAGTAAGGTTATACACTCCGGCAGGAATCCCGATTCTGTTTTGAGTAGTAATACCCCCACCCCATTCGTAAGTATAAAAACCCATACCACCACTAACAGAACTTAAAATGCTGCCGGTGCTTTCTCCATAACACGCAACATTTGTTTTAGATATTGATATTACAATGGGTGAGGGCTCGCTGATGTTGCTATTGGCAATAGCTGAACATCCCAATCCATCAGTAACCGTTACTGAATAGTTTCCCGCTGCAAGCCCAGCTCTGTCTTCAGTGGTAATTCCACCACCCCAATTATAAGTAATGGGTGGATTCCCGCCTGTAATGGTGACATCTATAGCTCCATCGTTTCCACTGTTGCAGGAAACATCAGAGCTGCTTGCGGAAAGAGTCATGCCAATACCTATTTGAGAAACAGAAATTGCTTTAGATGCTGTACATCCCGAATTATCAGCAACAGTTACAGTATAAGTTCCTGCAAAAAGAGTTGTTCTATCCGCGGTTGTAATTCCACCACCCCAATCATAAGTGTAAGGTGAATTACCCCCGGTAACTGTAACATCAATTTCCCCGTTATTGCCTGGTGAGCAAGTTGCATCAGTTACAACGTGCGAAATATCTATGGCTGACGGCTGGGTAATTGTAGTTGAGCCTGCCACCGTACACCCCCTGCTGTCGGTTGTAGTTAAATTGTATGTGCCGGCAACAAGACCGGTCCTGTTTTGAGTAATGATGCCGCCACCCCAGTTGTATGAATAAGGTACAGTTCCGCCTGTTATAGTAATATTTATAGAACCGTTGTTTCCTCCATTACAGCTTACGTTAGTGTGTGTTTCGCTGAAAGCAAGAACAGCAGGCTGGGTAATGTTGATTGATGAACTAACTATGCATCCTCTCGAATCTGTAACAGTTACTGTGTACGTTCCTGCACTAAGATTGGTTCTGTCCTCAGTAGTAACACCACCTCCCCAGTTAAAAGTATATGGTGAAGTTCCACCAGTAACGGAAATATTTATTGAGCCATTGACGCCTCCATTGCAGGAAACATTTGTGTTTGTGTTTGAAACAGAAAGAGGTGATGGCTGTGTAATGGTTGTGCTTCTCGCAGCCGTACATCCGTTGTTATCAGTAACTGTTACTGTATAAGTTCCTGCTGTAAGCGAAGTTCTGTTTTGGGTGGTTATACCTCCGCCCCAGTTATATAAATAAGGAGTTGTGCCACCGGTTACCGTTAAAGTTATTGAGCCGTTATTGCCTCCGTTGCAGGTAACGTTTGTTTGGGTTGAAGAAGTACTCAAAACTGATGGTTGAGTTAAGGTTGCGCTCACTGTACCGGTACACAAATTTACATCGGTAACAGTCACTGTGAATGTTCCGGTGCTTAAGCCTGAAATATTTTGTGTAGTAGCTGCATTGCTCCAGTTAAAGGTGTATGAAGGAGTCCCGCCCGTTACCGACAAGTTGATAGAGCCGCTGCTGCTTCCGAAGCAGGAAGGATTTGTTGTATTTGGTACAGGTGTAACCGCAGAAGGTTCAGTAATTATTATACTGCGGGTAACCACACAGCTATTGCTGTCGGCTACGGACACCGAATACGTTCCGGCTGAAAGTGAGTTTAAATCCTGCGTTGTGGCACCGGTGCTCCATACATAAGTGTAAGGTGCCAAGCCGCCTGTTACTGTTAAATCAATAGAACCAATGCTTTGCCCGAAGCAGTTTTCATTCACGTGAGTTTCGGTAGTGGTAGTTGCTGAGGGTTGAGTAATATTTATTGCTCTCGAAGCTGTGCATCCGTTAAAATCGGTCACCGTTACCGAGTAACTTCCTGCAGTTAATGTTGCCAGGTCTTCGGTGGTTGCTCCGTTGCTCCACAAGTACGAATATGGAGTAACACCTCCGTTAACAGTAAGGCTTATTGTTCCGTTGCTTCCGCCATTACATGATACTGGTGTGTTAGTTGCCGAAGTGGTAAGGTTGGTTGCCGGTTGGCTAATTGTATACGAAGCGCTTATTGAACATCCTACAGTATTAGTTACTGTAACAGAGTACGTTCCGGTAACCAGGTTTGTCCTATCCTGTGAAGTAAACCCGTCATTCCAGTTGTATGTGAAAGGTGCATTTGTTCCGGTTACGGTAATATCAATGGAACCGTTGGTTCCTCCCAGACACGATACGTTGGATGAAGTTCCGGTCATTCCAATGTTTGAAATGGTGACAGGCTGTGAAGAGCCTGCAGTACATCCGTAGGCATCGGTTGTTGTTACCGTATAAGTTCCACCGGTGGCAACGGTAATATTAGGTGTTGTCGCCCCGTTGCTCCATAAGTAATTATAAGGCGCTACTCCGTTAGATGTAGCTGAAATCAATACAGTTCCTCCGTTGCAAACTGTAGCTGCCGGAGTGGCAGTAGTTGAAAGCGAAGGGTTACTTACATAGACTGTAGCGTTTGCAGTTTTCGTACAAGCGCCCCAGTTCATGCTTACAGTATATGTAGTAGTTACGGTTGGAGTAGCAATAGGATTACTAATATTCGGATTGCTCAATCCTGTTGCAGGGCTCCAGCTATAACTCATTCCACCGCTGGCAGTAAGTTGTGTTGACTGCCCCAGACAGAGTGTGCTGTCACCAACATTAATATTAGCTGGTATGTCATCCTGAATGGTAATACTTGCGCTAGACGAAACTGCACCGGTGCAGGGATTAAGAGTAGCAATGGTTACAGTCTCAGCACTTTCAGAAATTCCATCCACCAGAGGAGTCAAAGGAATTGTAACAGAAATTTGTCCCGCAGGAATCGTAACAGTTGCCGGTATGGTTGTGTAATCGCTTCCGTTGGTAGCTGTTCCGGTAATTGAAAGATTTACAGTTACATCTACCGCCTGAACTTGAGAAAGAGTAAGAGTAAAAGTTCCGCCTACACAACCTTCGTAAGCTGAAGAAAACCCGGCATAATCTAACTGCGCCTGGGCCGAAACTGTAACAGGGCTGGTGGTAAAAGAATATGCTTTAAGAAAAACTCCAGAGTCGTAAATACGGTCCGCCACATCGGCAATGGCTATTTTTAAATGATATGTCTGACAGGGCGTAACCGATGCGGTTGCCTGAAGTACGGTAGTCATTCCATCATAAACAATATTCGGATTGAGCGGAACCTGGTTATTTACATAGTATGAAGTATAGGCCAAACTCTGGTTAGAACCATTACAGGTTCCCCCGTTAGCATTCGCTCCAGACGTTCCCGGGTTAATGGTGTTAATAGCCACCGGCAAATTTGTGCTGGGAATAATAGCCATGTTTTTATTCGTATAATTTCCTCCTCCGGGGTTTGGGCCGCTGATAAAAAAACCGAATACGTCATTATACTGTGAGCAAACCCATTCGGGGTATTCTTCGGAGGCGAATACATAATCGAATTTTAACAGGGGGCCTTGCGGAACAATGTCAAATTCTAAAATACAGGGGTCATAAATGGTTCCACCGGTAAGTGTTGAAAGCTGCGCATCACCGGTGGCGGTAAATTGGGTCGAAGCAAATACGCTGGCGTTGTTAGGAATATTTGATACCCTGCCCGATGCGAGCACAACTCCACCGTTTATTCCCAGATTTGAACTGTTGTTGGTAAAGGTCCCTGAACCGTTAGCTGCGCAGGTAAGCGTATAGTTACTTATTGTAACTCCCGGCCCCGCCAGCAATTGTGCCAGCGCCTGCGAGTTGGTGCTTTGTGTGATTACGAGTGGCTGTGCGTTTATATCAGCGCGCGAAAAAATGCAGATGAGCAGAACCGAAATGAACTTCGAAAACTGAAACCCGCTTTTCCCACCGCCTCTATATATTGAACTACAGAACTTCGTGTAAACATTTTTCATGGTGTTTGTTTTACACTTCAATAGCCTGCTTTACGAGCAGAAACAACAAAAAGTTCAGGGAGATGAAAGCAGAATTTTACAAATACGGCTCCGGAGCAGAATTAACGAAGCGCACCAAATAATAAACAAAATGCAGATTGTGTTTTTTCCGGTAAGTCGGAGGTAAAAGCTTACCTGATTCTTTCGGGATTGCTCTTCAGAAAGTCTTTCCAACCGGAAACTTTTTTTCCTGCGCTGACTGTACTGCCAGGAACTTTGCCTTGAAAGTGATGGCATACCGCAGCAGCCAGACCATCGGTGGCATCTAAAAATTTCGGCTGCATTTCGAAGCCGATTAATTGCTGTAGCATCGCTGCTACTTGTTCTTTTGAGGCATTTCCGTTACCAGTGATAGACTGTTTTATTTTTTTGGGAGAATATTCAAATACATCCACATCATTGGTGAGTGCTGAGGCAATGGCTACCCCTTGCGCTCTCCCTAACTTGAGCATGCTTTGCACATTCTTTCCGAAGAAAGGGGCTTCAATAGCACATGCTTCCGGCTGATAATTTTCAATCAGTCCCTGAATTTTTTCGAAAATAATTTTCAGCTTTTGCAGGTGGTCTTCATATTTCGAAAGATGGATTACGCCCATGCTCACCAATTTCATTTTCTGCTTTTCAATTTCAATGATTCCGTAGCCGAGGACAATGGTTCCAGGGTCAATGCCTAAGATGATTCGCTTTTGAACACTCATTCCATCGTAAATGTAAAATACTATGTTTAGCAGGTGAATATTTCGGGCAGGCAAAAAATTATGGTGCTGGTTAAGGTTGTAGTTTTTGTCTTGATGACCTGGTTCATCGTGCAGCAACTATTTTTGAAAAATGATTTTACTGCACAACTTAAATTCTTTAGCCAAAATTTTAATCCCGACAACGCTTATCTGTTCATCATTGCAGTGTTGCTGATGCCGGTCAACTGGTTGCTTGAAACTGTAAAATGGCAAATGCTGCTGAAGGTTGATTTGCCGTTCCTCAATCTTTTAAAATCGGTAATTGCCGGAATCACGTTCGGGTTTGTCACCCCTGCCCGCAGCGGTGAATTTGTAGGCAGGGCCATGTATCTGGATGATGAAAGCAAGCCTAAAATATTTTTCCTGAGTGTGGTGGGGGGAATTGTGCATACCGCTATTACGGTAGGTGCGGGGGCTATCTGTGTTGCGCTGTGGAGCGATAATGCCATTTGGGCGAGTGCCGCCACCGGTGCTTCTATCGGGTTCTTCCTGCTTTATTTTCGTTATGATTTATTCAACCGAATAATTGCATCAGTTCCATTTCTGGAGCAGCGAAACCTTTTCCTTCATAAACATCAGCTTCCCGATTTTCCGACACAGGTAAAAGTACTTCTGATTACAGCCCTGCGTTATGCGGTGTACCTTACGCAATATGTTGCGCTGATGATGTTCTTTGGTGTGGGCAATAATTTCTTTGCGCTGTTCATCCACAACGGAGTTTTTTTCCTGGTTCATACTTTTTCACCGCTTATGCCTTTTCTTGACTTTACTTTTCGGGGCGGAGCGGCACTATACATCTTCGGCAGTTTTACTTCAAACAATATTGCCGTAATCAGCGCGGTATTGTGGGCTTGGGTCATGAACCTGGTAATACCGGCTGTGATTGGGTATTTATTTATTTTGAACCGCAGAATTGTTCCGCGTGTTATTCAGTGACGAATACTTTATGAAACTGGCTTTGAAAGAAGCCGGCTATGCTTTGGAGGAAGACGAAGTACCGGTGGGCGCCATTGTGGTCTGTCAGAATAAAATCATCGGCAAAGGATATAACCAAACCGAAAAGCTGAAAGACGTAACCGCTCATGCCGAGATGATTGCCATCACAGCGGCATCGAATTTCCTCGGCTCAAAATTTCTGGAAGAATGCACTTTGTACGTAACGCTTGAACCTTGCCTGATGTGTGCCTCGGCATTACGATGGGCGCGCATTGCCAGGTTGGTTTACGGTGCGGGCGACCCTAAAGCGGGTTATACACTCACCGGTGGCAGAGTGCTCCACCCCAAAACCGAAGTGATGCGCGGAGTGATGGAGAACGAATGCGGAAATTTATTGACCGGGTTCTTTAAACTTAAAAGAGGGAAATGAAAAGTTAGTTTCAGGTTGCAGGTTGCAGGTTGCAGGTTTGAACTTGCAACCTGCAACCTGAAACCTTTTCAACTATTGTTTTAACTTCGCTTTCACAAATCATAAACAACATTTCGTAAATCAAAAACTAAATATCATGGCTTTTACATTACCAGCTTTACCTTATGCCTTCAATGCGCTTGAGCCGCATGTAGATGCAAAAACTATGGAAATACACCACGGCAAACATCACAATGCTTATGTAACCAACCTGAATGCTGCTGTTGCCGGCACCGAATGGGAAAACAAATCACTCGAAGAAATTCTTGCCAACGTTTCGAAACTTTCACCGGCTGTGCGCAACAACGGTGGCGGGCACTGGAACCACTCCATGTTCTGGCAAGTTATGGCTCCCAATGCCGGTGGAGCACCAACCGGTGAGCTGGGCGATGCGATTAATTCTTCTTTCGGCTCGTTCGATAATTTCAAAACCGAGTTTACTAAAGCCGCTACTACGCGCTTCGGCTCCGGCTGGGCATGGCTTTGTGTAAAACCCGGCAAGCTCGAAATATGTTCCACTGCCAACCAGGACAATCCCCTGATGGATATTGAAGGAGCAAAAGGCTGCGGAGGCAAACCTATCCTCGGTTTAGATGTATGGGAACACGCTTACTACCTCAACTACCAAAACCGCAGGCCCGACTACATTGCCGCCTGGTATAATGTAGTTAACTGGGCTGAAGTAGCTAAGAGATTTGCTGCTGCGAAGTAATTGGTACAGTTGGGTGTAATTTATTCAGCAGCTGGTATACTTGCCAGCCGCTTTTTTTACATGAGCCCTTTCTTCACATCAAAATTGGTTTCAAGAAAGCGCTCAAAAGTAGCAAGGTCATCGGGCTTGAAATCAGATTTCTTGATAAAATAAGCAACCGTTAAACCGGTGTATAGCAAAATAAATTTGTCAAGCAGCATGTAACTATGAAGTGTTCCCCAATTTGCCTTGGCATTCGTAACAGGTGAAACCGTTTCGTAAGTTTCAGGCGTGAAAATGTGTTTCATTTTACTTTTCATAAACTCGGTGGTATCATAAACTCTCCCTGCCGAAGATTTAGTAATCCTCTTACTGAACCAAAACACAAGGCCAACAAAAATGATTATGCCAAATATAATTCTTATAATTTGGGGAGTTTCTACGGGTTTACTCTGTGTGAGCACGAATTTAGATATTATAAGTACCGCTAAAACAAACGCCAAAATAAATGTCCACCTGTTTTTTCCCCCAACCAGCTGTTGAGTAATCTGCCGGTTGGCTTCAATAAATTCCTCGCGTGAAATAAAACTTTCAATTTCAATGGTGCGCTCAAGCCTTACCGGTTGACCGCTGCGAAATAAGTTACGTGGTTCTTTCTTTCTGCGCTTGAGCATTACAAACCAAATTAGAGCCACAACGATTATGGGCGTTATCCACGGAACTAAATCTCTCATTGCTTGATCCATATACCGAAAATATAAAAGTGTGATATATGCCCTTCATGAAGTAGAAATATATTTTTTAGCTTTACTAAAACCTTTCCTATGCCTTCCATCATCCATTACACCGGTTACATTACCAGAGAAGAAGCTGCCCGCAGAAAAAATGTGCAGGTGCGCGCTATCAATGAACAAATCAGGCGGCATCTAATTCCATACCTCAGGGTAGATGGCTTCGTTTATATCAAAGATGATACGCACACGGGAGCTTCTTCACCGGTAAGCATTGCATTAAATAAGCTTAGGTGGATTCCGCGGGTTGCCCGCAAAAACAAGTTTATACCCGAGCGGCTTTATGAGCAGGTTCTTATTGGAAATATTACCGGTGTGGTGGTGGTTGACCATGTTTTTGTTATTGAAGACGAGCCTGAGCTGGTTAACTTTTTAAAGACCTGCTATAAAAGACACCCTAAGAAAAGATATTAAGGGGTTTAGTGATTAAAAATCCCTTTTAAAGAAGGTGAAGGCGTTGTCCGGCCATGGCGGGAATACGTCTGCATTTATTTCAACGTATTCAATCCATGGCGACAATACGTCTTACTGAATGCCCAACGTAGCCTAACCATGGCGACAATACGTCTCGCTGTATGTTCAACGTGGTCTCGCCATGGCGACAATACATCTGTAGATGCTCCAACGTTGTCAATCCATGGCGACAATACGTTTGCACATTTATACAACGTTATCCCGCCATGGCGACAATACGCCTGCATGTATGTCAACGTATTCAATCCATGGCGGAAATACGTATTTATATGTATCGGCTCCACCTCCGGTTCAGCAAAAGCCGGCTTTCTTAAATAAAAACGGGGGAAAGTTTACCCAACCAGCCCATCTGCCAGCTTATAGGTCCTTTTTTGCAGGCTGCGGCAACCGCAAAAAGATTGTTTACCCGAAACGATACATCTTCCGCACTTTATATTTTTAACAAACCCCGGGCAATAATCGGTTTCTGCCTGCCGTTGAGAATATAGTAATAGTGTAGTTATTAGTTAACAAAAAAGGAGGTTTAAAATGAAAGCGTTAAAATGGAAATCTGTGGCTATTGCAGCTATTGTGCTGGCAATAAGTTATGCCGGCACAGCATATGCCGGTGACAGGCAGACAGGAAAAGCAGTAAGCCTGCGCGAAGAGCGGCTGGCGGTCAATAAAGACCTCAACAAAATCAACCAGCAGCAGGCAGAAATCAAAGGGCTGAAAAAAGACCTGAAACAAGAACGCAGTAAAGGGTTAAGCACCGCTTCAACCCGCAACGAATTGTCGAAAGCAAGGGCAGACCTGAGGCGCGACAGGGCTTATTTACGGGCCGATGCCTTTGTTCTGGCAAAAGAACACTGGGCGCATCTGAAAGCGCATGTTAAGGATGTAATAGATGCCCGTGCGGAACTGCGCAGGGAAAAGCAAAAGCTCAATGCTGATTTGAGAGCCGGTAAGGCTTCGGCAGTTTCGCGCACCGAAGCTGTTGTGAATGCCCGGCAGAACGTGAAGCAATCCGAGAAAAAACTCGACATTGCCCGCAAACAGTTCAACAGCGACTTTGCATTGATATTTAAAGAATCGTTCGATGCAAACGGAACAAGCGCCATGGTGCTTTCTGTTGAAGATAAAACGGCAAAAGCACAGGCACGCAAGTAACTGTTGAATTCATGCGATGCGTAAAAAGTCGCCTTCCCCCGAAAAGGGAAGGCGATTTTATTTACCCAAACAACCCCTCCACCAACTGCTGCACCTTGCTCAGGTAAACAATTTCGATGTTGAACTTTTTCTTATCCAACTTCTGGTTGAATTTGGAGATGAATATTTTTTCGAAACCCAGCTTATCGGCTTCGGAAATGCGCTGCTCAATGCGGCTAACGGCACGCACCTCACCGCTAAGGCCTATTTCAGCAGCAAAAGCATGTTTGGTAGAAACCGGTATATCGTTGTACGAAGAAGTAAGGGCCGCCACCACCGCCAAATCAATAGCGGGGTCTTCCACGCGCAGCCCACCGGCAATATTCAGGAACACATCCTTGGTGCCAAAGCGGAAACCCGCGCGCTTTTCGAGCACTGCCAAAAGCATGTTGAGCCTGCGCCCATCGAAACCGGTACTGCTGCGCTGCGGGGTGCCGTAAAATGCCGGAGTCACGAGCGCCTGCGTTTCAATGAGGAAGGGGCGCATGCCCTCCACCATGCTGGCAATGGCAATACCGCTGAGTTCCTCTTCGCGCTGTGTCAATAAAATTTCGGAAGGATTGAGCACCGGTCGAAGTCCTTCACCCGCCATTTCGTAAATGCCGATTTCACTTGTAGAACCGAACCGGTTCTTGGTGGTGCGCAGAATCCGGTACGTATAATTGCGGTCACCCTCAAACTGAAGCACGGTATCTACAATATGTTCCAGCACTTTCGGTCCCGCAATCATTCCGTCTTTAGTAATATGCCCGATGAGAAACACCGGTATGGAAGTTTCTTTTGAAAAACGCTGCAACTCAGCCGTACACTCGCGCACCTGCGACACGCTGCCGGCAGGTGATTCTATGTAAACGGTAAAAAGGGTTTGAATAGAATCAATGATAATAATGTCGGGTGCCAGTTCGTTGGCCTGTTTGAATATTTGCTGCGTGTTGGTTTCGCTCAGAATAAAACACTGCTCGTTTTTAATGCCCACACGGTCGGCACGTAGTTTTATTTGCCGGTCGCTCTCTTCACCGGTTACGTACATTATTTTTTTTCCTTTCAGTTGCAGCGCCAGTTGCAACATCAGAGTGCTCTTGCCAATGCCGGGCTCACCACCAATCAGTACCAGCGAACCGGGAACGATGCCTCCACCGAGAACACGGTTGAGCTCGGTGTCCTTGGTGTCAATGCGTTCTGTCTCCAGTTCGTGAACATCTTTAATAGCCACCGGTTTGGGTTCTTCATTCTTCTTCGAAGCATGGCCGCGCTTTTCTTTCAGCTTCTCCTCCACCTTGTCAACCACTTCCTGCACATACGTATTCCACTCATTGCATACCGGGCACTTGCCCACCCACTTGGGCGACTGGTTACCGCAGTTCTGACAGAAATAAATGGACTTGGTTTTGCTCACGCTCCGACTTCCGAAGTTTTCCTCAACTTCGGAAGTCTATAATACTAATTCTTCCGAAGTTTTCTTTCAACTTCGGAAGTCT
>CAZWAD010000001.1:344268-431704 GCA_964631835.1 uncultured Chitinophaga sp. | reverse complement strand
GAAGTCTTTTAAAACCTATCTTCATGTCATGCAATTTGAAAAAGGACTATCCTACCATGTTTACAATCGCAGCATCAACCGGGAACCCCTTTTCCGAAGCGATGAAAACTATCGCTACTTTATGGAGAAGTTTGATTTCTATCTGCATAACAAAATTGATGTCTTGGCTTATTGCTTAATGCCAACCCACTTTCACTTTTTTATTCGTGCTGAAGATGATTCCGCAATTATTGAGAAGGCATTCAACAACTTTTTTATCGCTTATGCCAAAGCCTATAATGCAGTTTATGAACGCACCGGAAGTATTTTCCAGGCGAAATACAAGAAGGATGCCATTGCCGATGATTTTCATTTAACCAATGTAATTGCATATATCCATCTCAACCCCGTAAAGGCTGGGCTTTGTGAAAAGCCTGGTGACTGGAAGTGCAGTTCTTTCAATGCCATTATAAGCAACATTAATACTAAGGTAAAACGCGCAGAGGTGTTAGAATGGTTCGGTAGCAAAGCCAACTTTATTTCCTTTCATCAAGGATACTACGGAAACGAATGGATAGAAAAGAATTTGCCCGAGTAACAAGACTTCCGAAGTTTGGAGAAAACTTCGGAAGTCTCTTAATTGGGCGACTGGTTGCCGCAGTTCTGGCAGAAATAAATGGATTTGGTTTTGGGCATGGGTGCAAAATAGAAAGACCTTCGAAGTTTTTAAAACCTGGAAGGACAGAAGCGGTTTCTGATTCTTATATTTGCTGAAAAGAAACTGAAATGGCAGCGCTGAAATATATTACCAATGCCAAAGGCGAGAGGGACGGAATTTTCATTGACCTCAAGAACCTGCGTAAGAAAATAAAAAAGCGGAGCGAACTGGTTGAGTTGTTTGAGAACCTGGAAGATATGGTGGCTGTAGAACTTTCGAAAAACGAAAAATCAGTTTCGTATGAAACCGCCCGCAAAGAAATCTTCGGACGAAAGTAAGCCGGTTAAATATACCATCACCATCAAGCCCCGGGCGTTAAAAGCACTGAAGAAAATTCCCCGTTCATTTGTTGTAAAGATAGATGCCGCCATACAGTCATTAGCTTCAAACCCACGCCCACCGGGTTGCAAAAAGCTGGAAGCATATAATACAGTTTACAGGATTCGTGTTGCCGACTACCGCATTGTTTATTCCGTAGAAGATAAACTGCTTGTGGTAGATGTTATAAATATCGGAGACCGGAAAGAGATTTACAGGAATATTTGAACTGCTTTGGTTTTGGGTAAGGGGTAAAACAGTGAAAGTGAAATGAGAAATCTTGCGAGAGAATTACAAACTATTCAAAAATCGCTCTCGGTAACTTCGGTAATATATTGACCAATGTAAGCACATTTTCTGTTACTAAAAACCTGGAATGCCCATTTGCTCCTTATCCTAAAATCTGAGATGGCTGGTACCGTGTCATCTTTAAGAACATCAAATCTCGACCACATGGTATCAACGGTTTCTATATCATCAGGACAACCAACCCCATCTTCCAGATAAATGATTAATTGTTCAGAATTGGGAGATAGTTGAAAAACTGTATCGGTTGTTTCTTTCTGTGCGCTTACTTGTAAACGATGCTCGGTATTATTTATAAGCGTATACGTGTATTTGCAGCTATCCTTTTTACACCCGATTAGTAAAATTGCGGTGAGCATAATGAAAATGGCAGCAACTTTGGTCATTGCAGAAAAATTTAGAACCTCGGAGCGATAAAATCGTAGCGGTTGCCATAGCCTTTTTTCTTAATGGTATATCCCACTGAAATTTCAAACGCGCCTACACCGGGGCTGCCGCTCTTGAGGGTAGAGATAGTGGCATCGTAGCTCATGCCGAGGCGGAAGCGCTTAATGTCAAAACCAAGATAGGGAACAATGGCATCGGAGGTAACTCCTGTGGTAAGATTGTGAATACGGTTATATAAACCAATAGTTAAGGACATAGGGTCTTCACCTCTTTTCTTATTGAAATCCATTCCAAAACCAAGACCGGTGTTCAATTGGTCGTTTACACCCTGCCGCATAAACTGAGCCGAAGGAAGGATGTGATATTTTTTACCGAGAGTAATATCTAAAGCACCATGCGCATTCCAGCGCCAGTATAAATCGCGCTTCTGGTTCGGAAGTATGGTATGATTAGGAGTAGTAACATTATAGAAAGAGCCACCGGTGTAAATGGAAACTATATCGGTCAGCTTGCTGTACCAAAACAAACCGAAGTTGAGGTTCAGGTAACCTGCGTTTTGAGCGCTGATGTTTTCAGGATTGTACGAAGTGGCTCCGGGATTAAACTGCACTGTTTCATGGTCGAACTGGCTCGCCCACTGAAAATTTTCAACCTTGATAGACTGAAACGTATATCCGATTTGAAATCCTGCCGACAAGCGGTGGTTTCTCTCCTTGCCTAAAGTTTTAATATAAGATACCGAAGCCTGCGTAATAAATGTGCTGAAAGTATTTGCACCGGATTGGTCATTGGCAAAAAATAATCCTACGCCCAGCGCATCGTTTTTAATCTTTATCGGCATATCGCCACTCACTGCCGTAGTCATATAAGGCGATTTGAAAAAGCCCGCACCGGTAGCTCCAAACCACTGATTGCGATAAATAACACTAGCCCGCCCTGAACCAGCGGTCATTCCGGTAAGGGCTGGATTCAACAACAATGGAGCGTTATAAAACTGAGAATAATGAATATCCTGCGCCACCGAACTTGTGGCAACTGCTAAAGCAAAAAACAGGATGTAAATTTTTCTCATTTTAAATCATTTACCACAATAACGACAAATTACCCGATGCCGATTTCGTTTCGCCCGTTTTTTCAACCTTCAAACTTGCCTGATACACATAGTTGCCCATGGGCTGAATCTTCCCCTGGTAGAAACCATTCCAGCAGGGGCAGTCATTATAGTACCCGTCAAAACAAGTTGTTCCATCCCGGTTACTGTCGAACACGGGTTCGCCCCAGCGGTTAAATATTTTCAGCTCAAGCAACTTTGCCGCACCTAACCAGTTTATCATGTGAAATCCCTGATTGAAAGGGTCGCTTGCATTAGGGGCAAACACATTCGGAAAATTGTACTGCTCTTTTAAATCTCTTGTATTAATGAGAATGTGCGGCTCTTGCCCGTTGTCTTTCCATACCGGTTGTGTACGGTGCGAAAGTGGAACGCCCGCAGTAAAAACAGTATTTGGCGGAGCTACATCTTCCCACCGGGGTTCATTTTGCCAGCGCCCAATCGATTGCCACATCCCGTCACGGGTAGTGTTATAATAAATTGAAAGGTCGGCAGGAGTTGTTGAGCCGACCTGTTTCAGCAGATGAAAGAATTTTCCGTTCAGAGCTGTAACATCGGGTGCATGAACGGCAGTATCATAACCTTCCAATGTTGCATCGCCAAAACCCATTCTGGCTTCAAACGATTGCGCGTCAGTTACAGAAGGTGTAAACTCAACGGGGCGGTAGAGAATATTTCCGTTGTCATTCCATCCGGTAGGGAAAAGGTAGGTATTTGTCGAATTGGTTTCCCGCACAAACCTTCCCGGCCCTGTGCTGCTCACAAAGCCATTACTGCGAATTACAGAAGCAGTAACCGGATTGGTCACTGTCATTCGAAAATCCTGAGTGGCTAACTCACAATCGTTGAAATTAAGCTGGCGTTTGGTGAAAGCATCAAGCGTTTGAGTTTTTACAGCACCAAAAGTTTCGAGCGACAAATCATGAAAAGTGGTGACCGAACTTCCTGTGATGAACTGCGAATTACCAACCAGCCGAACAATACTTTGGTCGGCTGTAAAAACGTTATTGTTTTCCCAGTCGCCATGGACAATGTACTCTCCTGCTGCATTACCCCCGGTTGCCAAACTTCCGTTACGAAAATATCCGCGAATGGTAGTTTGTCCAGCATTGCTGAAAAGGCCATCAGCATTCTCGACTGCTCCGTCAACCCATAAAACTCCGCCTGTTGCTACAGCCACATCTGCGCCGGCATTGTAAAGCAACTGCGCGTTTACACAAGTACCAGTTAGAAATAAAAAAACTGTAAAGGCTATTCTTCTGAAAACCATAGATTGAAGCAGAATTCGAAGATGCAATATAGACAAACTTTGAACGCAATTCAAGCGTTCTAAGAGTCTTCTAATTCAGGAGAAATTTACTCGGGAGATAATACAGGAGCGCTCTAATAGTTCCACAAATCGTGCTCCATTTCCATTATCTGTTGTTTAATGCGCTCACTTTCTAATTGCGCATCAATAGAAGCAGAATATTCTTGTATGTTTCGGTCGTACACGTTGCTCTCTTTATAAATGTAGCTCTGGAATCTGCGCATTTCAAATAAATCTTCCCAACTGTAATGCTGCCAATCGTTGCCGGCATTAAATACTTCGTGCTTCGCCAATAAATCTCGTAGCGAAGCATAAGGCACCCAATACATGGTCATATCGCCCCGGTAGTTCCCCTGTGCATCGTAATCCTCCATCACCGGTGCAATGCCTATGATACGCACCCGCATACTACCGGTGTTTTCGTCAAAAAACCAGACTTCCTTAATGCGGAACTTTTTGATTTTGTCCCAGGTAAGCGGGTTAGTTGACACTACCGTATCTTCCATATCAGGATTATAAATATTAGGTTGAAGAAATGTATCTGTTCGTGTACCCATCACTTCTACATCCAAGCGCGGCATTACCTTCTTAAACTGGTCCGCATTTTCAACTGCCGGATCGTATACAGTAATGTCGCCCCGCTTTGCAGCCTCATGAATAATTTGCCCCAGCGGCATTTGAGGATAAACAAAAGGTAAGTTCATTTTCTGTCGTGTATCAATCACGCGCCAAATGTTCTTGCTCCAGAAAACATCTGCCTCGCGAATGGGTTCGTACTCCAGTGGCTTAATATCTTTCCGGTCACGCTGCGCCCAAGGCAGTTGCTCAATTTCCTGAGCTGAAACAGTTTTGGAAAAGAAGAGGAGAAAAAGGGAACTTATTCTAATGACGGTTTTCATAAACAAAGGTCTTATTGGGAGGTTATGTCAAAAGCGATAGGAGCAATAGGGCGAACAACATTATCGGGGCCCTTCACCAGAATGTTATCAATAAAAACGGCATCCCCCTTTTTCAATCCCTTAAACAGTTCTTTAATTTTCTGGTTGAAGACCGGTCCGCTATTCTCAACCGGAAATATGTCCGTTCCTTTTCGGACACTCACCACAAACGACTGAACTTTCCACGGCAAGTCACCATAAGGAAAGTCGTCCGATTTAGGCACTACCCCGCTTCTTTGCTTCATGTATGTTCCTGTAGCCTTAGAGGTATACGGAAGCCCGTCAACAGTGGTAACTGGATTTGGAATCCGCTTAACGCGAAACTGTTGCTCTCCTACCGGCATCATCTTTCCGTCAACTTTTGCCGAAACTTTTATTTTGGTTTGCCCCTTGGTAGTAACATGCGCGTAATAATTTCCATTCGGGTTTCTAACTAAGCTACCATCGCCTTCAAATACAGCACTCACATCCGTTTGTGCAACGCCCGGCACACTGATATCAATCGGATTGTCTAATCCGATGTAGAGTATATTCATCTTTGTAGGAGCTACCACCGCTACTTTGGGCGCTACTTGGTACTCACCTTCAAAAGGATAGAACTCATAGCCATCGCCTTTCCCTTTAACGCGAACCACACCGGTGTATTTCCGGCTGCCTGTTGCTGTTGCTGCCATCTGAATTTTTCCGAATCCGCCCTGCACTTCCACTTTCTGCGGATTAACCAGCGGAGGAACATCAGACAAAGAAAGAAGGGGCGGATAGTTTCCGTCCTCATCTTTCTTCACCATTGAATTAAATTGCCCGAGAAAAACCTCCGGCTTTACGGTTGAACTGTAAGCAGCCACCATTACATCGGCTTTATAGCTTTCACCCTGAAGAATAAAACTGCTGGGCGAAATTATTTTCGCCTGCATGCGGTCAACATTCTTAATGTTTGCATTGATGGAATTGTAAAGCTCCCCGATGATATGGCTTTCAGCTCCCAGCAAATCGTTTTGATATTTGGAGAGAATGGTAACAGCAGCTACCACCGGTACATGATTGAATTTGGCATACTCCCATGATTTTGCCCCTTCATTCTGCTCCGCTTTCAGCGAAAGTGATTGGCTTACGCCTGTCCTCAACGGTTCATGAAGTAAGGCAAGAAGTTTCTGGCGTGTTGCTTCAATTTCCGTTTTTAACTCCCTTCCTTTCTTGCCCCCGTTTTCTACAAACATCCGGGTAGCAATATCAATGTCATCATCGTGCCTGATTTTTCCGGTGCTTGTGTCAACACCACCCGCTTCGGCAATCATTTGCATTTTGTATTGCTCAAGTAAATCGTAGAGGTGTGAAGAAAGTTGTCGTGCCAGAATAGATTTTTCATAGGCTTCTTTTGCCTTTAAGGAATCATTTTTAAACTGGCTAGTGAGATTAAAATAGGTACCTGAGTTTTTGGACTGTAGTGATGAGTTGGATGTGTTGATGCCGTCATTAACCACTTTAAAAGCATCGAGCACTTCGCTGGAAACATTTAAAGCCAGTATTGCTAAAAGAACAAAGTAAAGAACGTTAATCATTTTTTGCCGCGGTGGAAGCTTTTGAAATGCCATGAGGATTTGTCTTTATGATGATTGAATTTTATATCATCATCGAAACGAAAACACAATTCAAAAAATTGCGAGAAAAATGACCGTGAAAATTTTTTCTTAAATAATGTTTGAGAACGAAAATATGACGAGATGAAAAACCGTTATATTAAGATGTGTCGGCTTGGACGTATCCGGATAACGGTAGAAAATAAAAAGCCCCCGAAAGTTTCGGGGGCTTTTTATTATAAGTCATAAATTGTTTAATAGTTCCACAAATCGTGCTCAAAAACAAAGTTCACATCTTTTACACGGTCGCTTTCAAGTAAGGCATCAATACCGGTAGCGTACTCCTGAATGTTACGGTCGTAAACGTTGCTTTCTTTATATATGTAGCTTTGGAATAAACGGGCTTCAAACAAATCTTCCCAACTCATTCTAACCGCATCGTTTCGCGGATTGTAAACTTCATATTTGCCGAGAATCGGACGAAGATCGGGATAGTAAACCCAATACATGGTCATATCTCCCCGATAGTTACCGGAAGCATCATAATCCTCCATGATAGGCGCCACACCAATTATCCGGCACATCATGGTTGAAGTTTCCTCATCAAAAAACCAGTCCTCCTTTACACGATATTTTACAATCTTGTCGAAGGTCAGCTCGTTTTTCTGAATCACCTGCTCCTCCTCCAAAGTAACCGGATTAACCTGCATAACTGTATCCACACGCATCCCCAGTTTTTTCACATCCTCAACACTCAATACTTGTTTAAACTGGTCGGCATCCACTACAGCCGGGTCGTAAACGGTAAGTTCACCGTTTTTCGCAGCGGTGTGAATGATTTCTGCCAAAGGCTGCTGTGGATATTTGAAAGAGAGGTTCATTTTTTCACGAACATCAATCATTCTCCAGATGCGCTTTGCCCAAAATACATCGGCTTCGCGGATATAGTCGTATGGTATTACTTCCTTTTCCTTGGTCGTTGTTTTTACCCATGCACCATCGAGTGGTTCTTGGGCAAACAGTAACCCAGAGCACATCAGGAGTGCTGCAGAAAAAATAAACTTTGCTTTATTCAACATAACTATCGGTTTTTAGATAACGGTAAATGCAATCTGCCCCAACTTACGCGGCTGCTTATCGGGACCTACCACTTTAATCTCGTCAATAAAGATAATGTCTTTCGGTTTAGCTCTGCCCATGAATTGTTTCATATCGGGCGAGAAAGCCGGACCCTGAGTTTCCTTCTTGAAAATTTCTCCCTTTGAAGAATAAACCATTTGGAAACTGACCACATTAAAACGTGCATCAAAGTCGAAGTTTTCCAAAAGGGCAAGAATACCTGACTGGGCCTGAAGCGTTCCGGGCTGAACGTTACCTCCTCTTAACTTACCACTGGTCATAGGAACCGGGTCGGGAATACGCTTGATACGGAATTCTTTTTCTCCCATAGGCTGAACTTTTCCTTCCAATTTGGCTGATACAGCTATCTTGCATTTACCAACCGAAGTAACATTAGCTATATATTGGGAAGGGAAAGACGGGTCTTTTGCCAAAGAGCCCGAACCTACAAGAGTAGCAGATACATCACCCTGACCTACACCGGGCACTGAAATTTCCATCGGATTTTCCACACCGATATACAGAACATTCATTTTGGTAGGAGAAACAACCACAGCCTTAGGAGCAACCTGGTATTTGGATTCAAAAGGATAGAAAGTATAACCTCCGGCAGGATTTTTCACGCGGATGATTCCTCCGTAAGTTCTTTCGCCAACTCCCGAACCACTCACTTCATACCTGCCCATTCCCCCGCTGATTTTTGCATCAGGCATTTTCATACCCTCGGAATAACCTGCAGGAAGCGGATTGGGTGAATCTATCTTTTCAAACTCACCATTGGCGTTTTTCTTAAAACTGCCTGTTGGCCCTAAATAAATTTCAGGATTTTGGGTAGAGTTAAACGCTGCAAGGAAGATATCGGATTTATATTGCTGCCCCTGCATAATATAGCTGGAAGGAGCAATGATTTTTGAAGTCAGGTCGGTGAACTTGAAATCTGTTTCACCGATTTTCTTAATCAGGTATTCAATAACTGCTCCTTCGGAACTGATTACATCATTCTGGAACTTGGTTAAAATAGTTACCGCTGCGGTAACAGGTACATGGTTAAAGGTTTTAAACTGCCACGAGTTAACTCCTTTGCCATTTCCGCCTTTCGGGGTCGGAGCATCCAAAGGAATCTTTGATTTGAAACTCTCTTGTTCGGTAGCATCAATTAATGCCAAAAGCTTTGTCCGGGTTTCAAGAATTTGCTTTTGTAAATCTTCGCCTCTCTGAGCACCTTTATCCGTCTTGCTTCGTTCTTCAACAAACCATGCAGTGGCAATATCAATATTGTCACGCATTTCAATTTCACCATAGTTTCTGTCCGTTGAGTCTTTTTCCCTTCCGCCCGCCTTCGCAATAATTGTGTCTTTATAAACCTGAAGAAGAGTATATATGTCTGCTGCGTATTTCTTTGCCAACTGGGCCTTGTCATAAAACTCTTTAGCCTTGTTAGCGTCCTGTCCCATTTGTTTTTCAAATGCCTGATAGATGCCCGTATTTTTAGTATCGAGGGCTATGTTGGAAGTAGTCAAACCTTCATTCACAAGCCTGAAGGCATTCAATACTTCTGTAGAAACGTTAAGGGCAAGAAGAGCGGTTAACACGAGGTACATCATGTTAATCATCTTCTGCCGCGGGGTTAATTTACCACTTGCCATTTTCTGATTTCTGTTTAGGGTTAAACATTAAGTACCGCGCGATTAAACGGCTTTCATCGCTGAGAGCATGTTTCCGTAAACAGCATTTAATGAAGCTAAGTTCTTATTCAACTGTGAAAGGTTGTCTCTGTATTTTACGGCATCGTTAGCTGTTTCCGAAAGCGCCTGAGCCGCTGTATTCAGGTTACCGAAGAATTTATTCATGGCTTTCAAATGATTGTTTGAATCCTGAAGTTCCAGCTCATAAATAGCATTAAGCTGGGAAAGATTTTTCACCATGCTCTGAACCTGCTCATGATAGATTTTGGTATGTTCGGCACCAGCGCCAATTACATTTACAGCAGATGTAGCAGAAGCTGCTGCCTGCGCAAAAGTGTTGATTTGCCCTGCTGCGTTCTTTGCATTCTTGGTAAAGTCATTAGCCGCAACCGTAGCATCTGTAAGGTCGTTTAATTTTCCAACGCTTTCGCTCAGGGAGTTAAATCCTTTTCCTAAGCTTCCAATCAGTTCAGGGCCGATTTTTGACTTGCTTAGCATGTCATCTAATTGCTGAGTCAAAGGCTTTTTAATGGGGCCCTCGTCTGCCAGTTCCGGATATACTCTTTCCCATTCATACTCCGCATGCATAGCCTGCTGAGGTTCGAAACCGGAAATGAAAAATATCAATACCTCCGTACCCATTCCCGCAATAAGCATAAGGTTAGCACCGGGCCAGTGCATGATTTTAAATAGGGCTCCGGCAATTACGACTGCCGCTCCGAAAGAATACGCATAGTTAAGATATACTCTCGCTTTTTGTGTTGTTAATGGATGAACTTTCGATGCCATGGTGTTTAATTTTTAGTTTAATGGGTTTTAAAAATGAAATATTTAGTCTTTGAGAATAAAAACTTGGTTGATTTACATCAGTAAATAAATAATAACATCCTAGTTGTCGGTGATATCGCGTCCTAAGAATGTAGTGATGCAACGGAAGCCTACATAAGATTTGGAAGAATCAGCATACTCCCAATGGCGGGTTCCTGTTTCAATATAATAGCCGATATCTTTCCACGAGCCTCCGCGGATAACTTTACGCTTCATAGCTTCAGGCTCTGACGTTTCGGCATCGTACCTGATGTCCGGATTCAGATCATGAATGAAAGCATAAGAGTTCTCGTAGAAAGCCGAAGCAGTCCATTCAGCAACGTTACCTGCCATGCAATATAAACCATAATCATTCGGCCAGTAAGCATCAGCGCGAACAGTATAGAAACCACCGTCTTCAGGATAGTTTCCTCTTCCGGGTTTGAAGTTTGCAAGAATGCATCCTTTAGAATTTCTTACATAAGGACCTCCCCATGGATAAGGGGCTAATTTCTTACCCCCACGCGCTGCGTATTCCCACTCATGTTCGGTAGGAAGGCGGAAGATATCCATTAAAGGCTCTCCGCGCGGAGTTCTGTAGTCTTCCCAAAGTCTTGTTCTCCAATAGCAGAAAGCATTTGCCTGTGGCCAGGTAACACCAACCACCGGGTAATCATCAAATGCCGGGTGGTGGAAATAGTTTCTGGTCATGGGCTCGTTATAAGAGTATGTAAAATCACGAACCCAAACTAAAGTATCGGGATATACATCTACCGACTCTTTATGAATAAAACTTGTTCTTGCTTTGCCCCTGTTCTTGGTTTGAGCTGCTGCTTTGTAGTCAAACCACTCATAATCATATTTAAGTTTGCGCAGGTCAATTTCTTTTTTACCCCAAATTCTTTCATCTTCCGGAAGGAAAATTTCTTCAAGCTGCTCGTTCTTTTCTTTGCCGCTCCACTCAATATTCTGTTTCCAGTCGAGCTGGGTTTTTCCCTCATCGCCTGACTCCTTTGTATGCTCAAGCAGGGCGTGGGCTACAGAATCCCGCACATAGTTAATGAACTGGCGGTACTCATTATTGGTAATCTCGGTATCGTCCATGTAGAAACCCACGATAGAAACCTGCTTGGCGCGTGCCTGCATCGAAGCATTTACATCCTGGTCGCTGGGACCTATATGCAAAACTCCCGATGGGATAAACACCATTCCGTAAGGTGTTATAGGATTCCATTTTGGCCGGTCGAGTTCTCCAAGCAGTTGTCCGTTGTACCCCCCGCTACAGCCGACAACAAAAAGCAAAAGCACAATAGATGCCTTGCCAAGAAGACCTGATAAATTTTTCATGTTTTTGTATTTGTAAGTTTTCCCCGTTTAAAAATTTGAAAGGCGTAAATATAATCAGTTTTTGATTTCGCAAAAAAAATTGCCGAAAAAAATTACCCCGTGTTAAATACGTTTCTGGACACCGTTTTGTTTCGACAATTAAACATCATGAATTGAATATCAGTTAAACCTCGGGTTGTGATAAAAAAAGCCCCTGCTTTCCCTTTTCTTTAACGGATACCGATAACTCAAGCTTATTTCATGCGAACCTGTATTAAATTTGGTGAGGTACGACAGGTTAGCATCGTATGAATACACAAGTTGAAATCCTTTATATCTGAAACCCAAAATCATTGCCAACGCGTCAATTGTGTTTTTAGTATATCCTCTAAACGAAATTCCGGTCAGGATATTGTCAATAATGGTTAAGGTGCCGCTTATTTCTGCCTGAACCTGTTTTAAATCAGTTTTTATAAATGCCGATGGCATAATTCGCAACTTCTTAGAAACGGTAAAGTCATAACCGCCCATAAAAAAAAGGTTCCGCGAAAAATTGAGGCGTGTTTTCCCTATTGGTGAATTTATATTGGCAAACGAAAACGCAATATGGTTGATGGATGCTCCCGCAAAATACTTTTCATTATTAAAGTAAATGCCGAATGAAATGTCAGGTGCAATTCCCTGCTGTAAATTAGAGGGCAGGTAATCATCATTATGGCTCGCCCCTCCGTCAGAATAGTTTCCTTCAGGTGTCCGCAACTTTGAGCCGTCAATAGATGTTTGAATAATTCCCGCTCCGATTCCGATTCCCATTTTACCCCATTTGAATTTTTTCCGGTAGTCATAATTCAAAGCCGCGTACGTAGAGCGCTGATAGCCGATAAAATCATTAATCACCGTAATTCCTATTCCCGAACTGATGGCATAAACCGGAAGGTTAAGGTTCAAACCCTGCGAGGCAATAAACCGGTTTGCCAGACCCGCATACTGGCTGCGGTGAAGAGCCAAAACCTCCAGCGCATCTTCGCTGCCCGCATAAGCCGGGTTAAACAGATACTTATTATACATGTATTGCGTAAACTGAGGTTCGCTTTGCGCACACGCAGAGATATAGAATTGGATAGAAAGAAAAAGCAGGACGAGCCTGCCCGATAATTTCATGCGATGAAGATAAGTAAAAATGGAATATTGAATAAATGGGCAGTGGTTAAATACCGGATGGATTTTCATTAGCCAAGTATGTCTGGATGGGATAAAATTGGATAATATTGAACAGGACTTTAGTCCAAATAATTACACAAAGGCACAAAGACGCGAAGAGATAATGCTATTGCCTTTCACTTTGTGCTTTCGCCTCTTCGTGTAAAAAAATCCTATTCCACCACCAACCTCCTCACTAATTTATTTCCCACTTTGTCGCTGAAATGGAGAAAATAAACCCCGCTCGCAAAACCGCTCGTTTCAATATTCGTTATTCGATGTTCCATATTCGATATTAAAATTCTTCTGCCGGTAACATCAGTTACAACCACCACACTTCCAACTAAATTCTCCGAAACACTAATGTTCACCCAGTCACTTGTCGGATTCGGATAAATTCTCACTGACATATTCTCCTCTAAAAGAGAAATACCCGAAATCACACTCAGGTTGGTCACAATCACACTATCGCAGCCATCGCTGCTGAATAAGGTATCGCGGTAAACTCCTGCATCGCCTACAGTATTTCCTGAAGGCAGCGTGTAAGTATTGCCTTGCACTATAGTGGCATTTAACGAATCATGATACGTGGGAAACACTTCCAAAAACAACGCCACCACTGAGTCGCAGCTGTTTCCGTTTTGCAGCGTGTCATGGTAAACACCGCCTGTATTCAAAAACACACCGTTGAAATCATACTGCTCATTATCGCAAATCGAAGCGGAAATATTTGTTGCAGAAGTTGAAAACACTGTAAGCCCGAGCGCAATGATGGAATCGCAGCCGTTTGAACTGTTCAGGGTATCATAATACGCTCCGCCTGTATTCAAAAGCGTTCCGTTGAAATCATACTGCTCATTGTCGCAAATCACTGCCAAAACACTTATTACCCAGGTGGAATGAACCGTCAGCGACAATTCAATCACCGAATCGCAGCCGGTGGGGTTACTCACCGTATCGGTATAAACTCCGGTAGCGCTCAACAGCGTTCCGCGGAAATCATAAACTTCACCGCTGCAAATTGACGCACTGATTGTTTCCAAAGGCAGCGGCAAAATATTCAGCGCAAACACCACCAGCGAATCGCAGCCGCCAGCGTTCACAAGCGTATCATAATAAACTCCGCCTGTATTGAGCAGCACTCCGTTAAACAAATAACTTTCATACGGACATATTTCCGTTGAAAGGTAAGTAGTATCCGGTAAGCAGGTAAGCGTGTTTACTGTAGTATTCGTAACCACCGGTGCGTTAAAATCAAAATAAATAAAAGCAGTGTTTTGCACTTGCGTACCCAGCGGCAAATTATCTTTCAGCTTTACTTTATATTGAACATAACCGTGACTGGCTGGCTCGTTTACATTACTATCGGGTAAGTTTATATTCGGGAAATTAAACCTTACCGCACCGCCAACAATTTGCACCATAGGCTGCACACTGTAAGCAAGTAATTGAAAAGTTGACTCATCTAAAGCGGCATCGAGTGTATCTGTAATATAAATATGAATTGCGGTATCCGTACCTGTATTTTGGAAGTTGACGGTGTAAAAAAGCCAACGGTCTCCTTCTACATCAACTTCACTAATTGGGTAAACTTGTTTGTCGTTGGGGTCAAATGAACCAACAACAGGAAAGCAATGGGTTTGCGTATTATTCGTTGGAACTTCATCCCCTGTAATAGGAGTAACAATAACCATAAAACAAATAGTGCTTCCAAGCAGTGCACTAGTATCGGCTTGCACCATGATGTTAAAGCTGTTATTAAAATCAATTGTGCCAAAATCTGCCACGCTATAGGTAACAACATTCCCTGCTACATTACTTGGCGTAAGTGCGCCCGGTGCAGGTGCAACATAATGAGCAGGTCCTGTGGTTGTAATGGTAACAGTGCCGTTGATGCCATTAGTACAATTGATGCCGTAAAAACTACTACTGCTTCCTACATGAATATCAACTTTTCTGATATCACCCGGTCTGAACCTGCCTGTAATACTCCATGCTGCTAAATCAAAGCCAGGTTTACACCGCAGTCCGAAATCTCTGTTGTAATGTAATGAATCAGCAATAGTAATAGTATCATAGAGAACACCACTTTCCGGACAGGTAACGTAAAAGGGAAGATTGGCAGTATCGATACTCATTTCAAAACTACCGGTGTCGCTTACAAAAGAATAAGTTCCAGCACCTACCGTTGACATCTGTTTCAGCAAAGTGCCATTGCCATGAAGCTGCACCGGAATATTGATAATACCATTCTCTGCGCTGTCCGCAAGGCAGTTTGTGTCAGTATCAAAATAAACTTTGCCGCTAATGTTCCAGTAGACCTCGCATCCGTTACTATTAAGCACATCGCACAAAGGCAGCGAGTTTAAATTGGGGTAACTACTAGTCACATGACCGTAGTTGGGCAGACATATAATGTTGGTATTACCGAAATCTAAATTTACAATCCGCTTGAGTTGAGGGAGACAAAACAATGGATTGTAGAAAACCGTACAGGCCGACATCGAATCAGGAAGTTCAGGTAAACTATGTAGTTGATTGGCGCTACAATTTAAAGCAGTTAATCCTGAAGGCAGCATAGGCAAACTGCTTAATTGGTTGTTATAGCAAATCAAATCGGTTAATCCTGTCGGCAATGCAGGCAAAAGCTGCAATTGATTGTTGTAGCAATACAACTTAGTTAATCCCGAAGGCAGTACAGGCAAACTGCTCAATTGATTATCACTACAACCCAAAGTGGCTAATCCTGTATTCAATGCTGGTAAACCGCTTAATTGGTTCGATGAGCAAATCAAAGTTCTTAGTCCTGCAGGTAATGTCGGCAAACTGCTCAATAAGTTGTTTGTGCACGACAAATAAATTAACGTTTCAGGCAGCGCGGGCAAATTGCTCAACTGGTTAGAGGCACAGTACAAATACTTAAGATTATCAAAATAGCTGATACCTATAAGGTCATAAATAGATCTGTTTGTACAAGAAACCATTGTGTCGTTCACCACATCAGGGCAAATAGTATCCATCTGCCAGCCGATGCTACTATTTCCCTGCATGCAAGCGGGATAAAATATATTCAGCCACTTCCCAAAATTCGTATCCGGTATACTCACCCACTGCGCCCTCGCACCCGCAACCCACAACACCAATAACAAAAAGGAGAGTTTCTTCATGGTTGGGGATTTAGCATTAAAAATAAATCAAATTCTCAATTCAATTCAAAATATTTTCGTGCCCCCTCCCGGCCTTGAGGATTCGGGCGTTAAAAAAATTATGCAAGAAACCGTTAAAAACTGCACACTGTCCGAAGTGGCGCACGCTATTCTTCCCCATAGCTTTGCTCGCGCTCAGCGCCACAAGTTTGTGCAGTTTAGGTTTCTGAAATAATTTTTAGCCTGAAGCCTCACAGCCTTGAACTTTTCGTTCTTTTGGTTCAAGCCAAAAGAACAATAATGGAGACACTTAGCAACCCCTGTGCAAATTATTCAGGTCTTAGTGACCTTGGCTAACAGCATTCCATTCTCACATTCTCTCAATTCCAAATGTCCCATCCGTCCCACCAGTCCTAACTCCCCAATGCCCTAATTTCCCGATGCCCCGCTGATGCAACTCTAACAATCAGAAGCACAACCACAGCAAATCCCGCTGCAATCAAAAAAAAATAAAAGTGAAACTGCGGCTCAGTTACTTCCCCAACTGCTTAATATAATTTTCAAGCGCCACAACAATCGTAGGCGAGTGAACCAGCGGAGCCATCAGGTGCAGTTTAAGCCCCTTGTCAAGAACAGCATCGGCTGTTGTTTTTCCGTACGCGCCAATTTTCAGTTTGTCCTGCTTAAATTTCGGGAAGCTGTGATACAGCGAATGAATTCCGCTCGGGCTGAAAAATATAAGCATGTCATACTCCTGTGGCTTCACCGGTTTTAAGTCAACCGGTACGGTGCGGTACATAATTCCCTCGGCAAAGTTGAAATCATTTGCCTGCATGAATGCCGGAATTTCATCTTTCCGTAATTCGGCACATATATAAAGGAAGCGTGTAGTATCGCGGTGCTTCATCAGCAGCAGCCGCAGTTCCTTGTTATTATTCATGTCGCCAAAAAAAACTTTGCGCTTACGGTACTGCGTATATTTCTGAAGATACAAAGCAATAGCTTCCGAGGTACAGAAAAATTTTGTTTCCTGGCTCATCTTTACGCGCAACTCATCGCAAATGCGGAAAAAATGGTCAATCGCATTCCGGCTCGTAAAAATTATCCCGCTGTAATCGTTCAGAATAATCCTTTGCTTGCGGAATTCTTTACCGGGAACCCCCTCCACTCTTACAAAAGGATAAAAAGTAAATTTCAGTTTATATGCAGCCGCCAAATCAAAATATGGCGACTTGGGTCCTTCCGGTGCTGGCTGCGCCACCAAAATATGCTTGAACTTTGTTTTCGGTTCTTTCGAAATCAGCTCTTCGTAGTTTCTTTCCTTCCGCTGGGGGATAACGATTTGCGGTTTGGCTGTTACCGGTGGGGACAAAAAAGAAGCAGCACTCTTTTCAGGTGATATCGCATCAGCCTTTTTTTTGAGAGTGCTGCTACTGTTGGATGTTTTGCTGCCTTTAATCGGCCTGCCTCTCTTTTTATTTAAAGAAGAAGCCTTTTTCGGTGCAGACTTTTTTGAAGACGCGCGCTTACTTACTTTTTTTTTGCGGCTTTCTTCTTCGCAGGCTTCTTAGCCTTTTTTGCGGCTTTCTTTTTTGTTGCCATGGTTAAGTAATTGTTTTGGTTAACAATTTAAACAGTAGAAATATCGGTGATATTTCCACAACACAAACGTAAATAAAAAAGTGATATGCGCTTCTGTACAACAATTTGTAGCCTGTGGATAACCCCTGCCAAATCAGATTCAGGAAAAAAAACAGCAAAAGAAAAACCGTGACAGCAAAAACAAAAACAAAATATTTCTCCGGTGTTACATAAAAAATAAACAGCGCGGGAAGTAGCGTCAGTCCTGCTGTTTTGCAAACGGATGAAAAAATAAATATATATTCTGAACACTCCTCTTTCAGCTCAAACACTGCACCCATGAACTTTGTTGCAGTCAGCTTGGCTATGTAAAAAAATGTGAATAAAAAGATGAGAGAAAGTGTTGCGGAAAATTTTTCGAAAGATAAAACATGAAAAAATTTTTCCGTAACAAATTGAACATACAGGCTCATTACCACCACAAAATTGACATGAAGAAGAAAAGAAGGAAAAGAAATTTCCTGCGATTGTGTCCGGAAAATTTGCTGCGCTATGTTCCGGTTGACTAATGACTGAAACAATTCTTCCCAGTCTTTGCCGAATGCCACCTTTACCGCTGTTACCAATCCGAGCAAACCCATCATGAGCACCAGAACAAGCGATTTGCTTTTGGAAGGATTTAGCTGCTGCACATCGTATTGAACAGGAGTTTGCCCGCTTTGCAGAAATGGTTTTCGGTTGCTCAGTTCCTGGTAGCGAACCGCAGAAGCTGAATCCGGAAACGAAACTATGGAGTCGGAAAGCTGAGCTGAAACAACACTTGAAAAACAGAACAGAAATAAAACAGAGAAAAAATTTGCTGTCACTAAAAATAATTGACGTAACCGAAATGAATTTTTGCCGACTTGAATGAAATCTTGTTGTCTAACTGTTTTCCCATGGCGTAAGTAATTCCAAAAATTCCGACTTTGGTTTCCAGTGCGGCTCCGGCACCGAACCCGAAAGGAAAATCAACCGGACCCTTTCCTGCTCTTGTATCTTCCACAACTGCTGAATTAAAGAACGCGCTAAAGTACGAATTCTTCGAAAGCAGAAACCGGTATTCCAGGTTTGCCATGGCGTAGTACGGTGTAAAAATTGACTGGTCATCGAAGCCGCGAAGCGAATTCATTCCGCCTAACCTGAACTTTTCATTGAAGAGAATATTGCGCGTGTACAAATATCTCCCGTCAAGAGAAGTTTTAATCGTATGCCGGGATGCCAGCCTCCAGTACTTCTCAATAGACAAACCAATCTGACCTCGGAAATTTTTCAGGCGCGTGGTGTCGTACAGAAAACCGAAATCCCCTCCGGTTAGTTCATCACGCAATTCAACAATGTTATTATTCTTCTTAATCAGCTTTACACCGGCCGAGCCGTTTACTTTCAAAACATAACCCGAGGTTGGATTAAACCGGTAATCGAGTTTCTGCAAAAAATATTCAAGCGCAAACTCATTGCTGTTAATGTCGAGGTTTTGAGGAAGCCTGCGCGTTTGCTTAATATACGCTGTGTCAATATTCGTAACAATGGTGATTTGCTGGCGGAATGAAGCTTTGAGATAATTGCTTCCTATAATCTGGTATTGAATCCCGTAGTCGCCATTCAGGTCAACATACGAAGTATCGCGTTTATAAAGTTCAAAGCGTGCACTGATACCAAGCGGCAGTCCGACCAAATAAGGATAAGAAAGCCGCACATCAAGCTGCTGCGTTTTTGGTTGAAGCTTTTTCCACTCCAGAAAGAAATCTTCGCCCATGCCGAATAAGCTCACTAATCGGATATGCGCCTGACCGGTAATCAAAAGTTTCTGCCCCGATGAGCCGGGAAGAAAACCAATCAACGCATCAAAGTCACTTGCTTTCCTGTCTTTCAAAAACAGGTTCACCTTTGCTTTACCGTTAGTGAACTCAACCGTATGCGGCTGAATAGTTTCTACAAACTGCAACTCGTTAATCCGTTGAGTAATACGCTTTACGTTTGCTTCGTTGTATGGCTTGCCCGGTTTAATGCCGAGATAATTTTTTAGGAATGCGCGCTTGATTTTCGTTTTCCCAACAATGTGAATGGAATCAAACCGAATCAACTCATTCCTTTGCAAAAATAATTTTGCCGCAATCGAATTTCCGCTCGCTTCAAAACTGTCAAGTTTAATGCTGGCAAAAGGGTAACCTGAATTTTCGCATTCGCGAATTAGCTTGGCTTTAACCAATTCTGCCCCGGGGGCATTTACAGTTTTCCCATTTGACATGGCATTCTTAACTCCGGCAGTTGCTAAAAGCCCGGGGTCAACATTACCGTTCTGCAAAACCAGGTTTTCAAACTTCTCTCCAACATACATATATATATAGGTATGCGAGGAGTCAGAAGCCGTGCTGTCAATGGACGATGCGAGATATCCGAATGAACGAAGCTTTTTCAGCAACTGGACGGTTTCGGCATTTGCCTGAACGGAGTCTTTCACACTGGTTTTGTACGAAAATTTCTTTTGGAAAAACTCCGGGGGTTTATCGGCTGAAATAATCTGAACTGAATGATTATTCTGACTGAAGGAAAATTTCAGCAGAAGAAATGATAGAATTGTAGCCGCAACGCGCATCTTTACCGGAACTAAGATAGATTAAACGCAAATAACCGATTTCTATTTCTTCCCGTGGCAGGCATTTACATTCATATCCCTTTTTGCAGTCAGGCTTGCCATTACTGCAATTTTTATTTCTCCACTTCGCGGGGAAATAAACACAAGTTTATACATGCCCTTCTTAAAGAAATTGAAAGGACACAGGATTACCTGCAAGCTGAAAGAATTGAAACCCTCTACTTAGGCGGAGGAACTCCGACACAATTGACCATTGATGATTTAGGGTTGATAGTTGAGAAACTGAACGCAGCTTATGATTTGAGCTCTCTTCAGGAATTTACCATAGAAGCAAATCCTGATGACTTAAAAGATACTGAAACTATCAGGGCATTAGGTAAGTTAGGAGTAAATCGTTTCTCCATCGGTGTTCAATCTTTTTTTGATGAAGATTTGCTTTATATGAACCGCGTCCATAACTCCGGTGAAGCGCTTGCTTCCATTAAGCGGGTTCAGGATTCGGGTTTTGGGAACATAACCATTGACCTCATTTACGGAACTCCAACCATGAACAATGAGCATTGGAGAAAGAGTTTGGAAATCGCCTTCTCTTTAAATATTCCGCACATTTCATCTTATGCTTTGACTGTCGAGCCCAAAACATCTTTGGAAAGAAAAATTAAGAAGGGAGAAAGTCTTCCGGTTGACGAAGAACGAACAGCGCGGCAATTCAAAATACTGATGGAGGAAATGCGCAGAAACAATTTTGAGCAATATGAGATTTCAAACTTTGCGAAGAATAAGAAGTATGCCGTTCATAATTCCAATTACTGGTTCGGGAAAAAATATCTCGGGCTGGGTCCATCAGCTCATTCCTTCAATGGCGATGCGAGAAGGTGGAATGTGGCAAACAATATTGACTACATCAATTCGATTTCCAGGAATAAACTCAATTTTGAAGAGGAGATTTTAACCGAAGCGCAAAAAGTGAATGAGAAAATCATGACTTCATTGAGGACGATGTGGGGGTTGACAATTACCAGTTACCAATTACCGATTATCAAGCTAATACAGAAAAATCTGGAGTTTGTCAATTCATCACATTATACTTTCGAAAATGGCGTTCTGAAACTCACCGATGAGGGAAAATTTTTTGCCGATGCTATTGCCGCCAGATTGTTTATTGACGAAGAGCAATTATCCTAATTTCACGCGCCCAAATTTTTTACCATGGCAATTATCAAACCTTTCATGGCGGTTCGTCCGCAGCCGGAGTTTGCCGTTCAGGTTTCGGCACCGCCTTACGATGTAATGAATACGAACGAAGCCCGCGAAATGGCTGCCGGCAATCCGTATTCTTTCCTCCATGTAAGCCGCGCTGAAATTGATTTCCCTGAAGGAGTTGACGAACACTCGAAACCCGTTTACGAAAAAGCCCGCGATAATTTTTACAAGATGATGGAAGACGGAATCCTTTTTCAGGATGCCTATCCCTTCTTATATATATATGAGCAAAACATGCACGGGCATATTCAAACGGGGTTGGTCTGTTGCTCGAGCGTGGAAGATTATTTCAATGGTGTGATTAAAAAGCACGAACTCACCCGCCCCGAAAAAGAGCAAGACCGTATTGAGCACATGGAAACCTTGCAAGCACATGTGGGTCCTATTTTTCTCACTTATCCTCAAAATGATTCGGTGAATCAAATTGTAGAAGAGGTTAGCTCCGCCACTGAACCGGCTTACAATATTCTGACGAAAGACGGAATTCAGCATAGGGCGTGGGTGGTGAGGGACGATGATAAAATTCAAAGTCTCGTTTCCATTTTCGAAAACGAAATTCCGTTTACATACATAGCCGATGGACACCACCGCACAGCTTCGGCTGCCAAGGTGGGGAAGAAAATGCGCGGGCAAAATCCTTCGCATAACGGAACCGAGGACTACAATTTTTTCCTTTCGGTTTTGTTTCCCGATAACCAGTTGAAGATTATGGACTATAACAGGCTGATAAAAGATTTGAACGGTATGAGTGATGAAGAATTTCTAACCCGGATAAGTTCAAAGTTCAAAGTTCAAAGTTCAAAGCATGATGCGGTTACAGCTAAACCCGGGCAGCCTAATCAATTCGGTATGTATCTTTCGGGCAAATGGTATCAACTTGAAGCTAAGCCGGAGATAATTAAAACCGACCCGATTGGAGTTCTGGATATTACGATTCTGCAGGAAAATATTCTGGCTCCGCTTCTCGGCATTAAAGACCCTCGCACCGATAAGCGGATTGATTTTGTTGGCGGCATTCGCGGGCTGGAGGAATTGCAGCGCAGAATTGACAGCGGAGAAATGAAAGTTGCTTTTGCACTTTATCCTGTTTCGTTAAAACAACTAATGGATATTGCCGACAGCGGAAATGTTATGCCTCCTAAGTCTACCTGGTTTGAGCCGAAACTTAGAGACGGTTTATTCAGCCACTTGTTTTTGTGAAACTTACTTCTGCACTACTACCTTGCCTGATATTTTTTTCGAAGCAGATGATACCGCCTTTGTGTGGGTTATTGTATAATAGTAAACTCCGTTTGCCAGGTTGCCAACCGAAACACTTGTGTTCACGTTACTTACACTTGTGTTCAGCAAACTTCTTCCCACCACATCGAATATATTGAAGCGGTATTCATCGCCATCGCTGAAGTCCAAACCTGAGATTTGAATTTCATCCATTGCCGGGTTAGGATAAACCGTAACCGGATACTGGTTCTCATTCAGCGATACAATTCCGGTAACACTGCTGATAACGCTGTCGAGAAGAGGCAGCAGAGGAGATGTTGACTTAATGAAAACCGGGTATTCATCGAGCGGAATATTGAGGAGACTGCTGGTGCCGCTTTGATAAGTCTGGGTGTTATTAAACAAATAAACCCAGGTAGTACCGCTGCCCGGGAAAGTTCCGGTGCTTATTGAGTTGGAAGAACTTAGCACAGGTGCTACATAAATATCGCTGCCAAGCATGAAGCGGTAGTCGGTACTGTTGAAAAACTGCATGAGCGATTGTGTGGCATTAAACAGCGAGTCACCCTGCTGCATAAAGTAAGGAATAAGAGCATGGTGCAAACGCACAAACTTGTTATAAATAGTTTCGGTTTGCGCGTCCCACATCCAGGGGCGGTGCTCGCCTCCTCCCCCGTTTTCCATGAGCGGGCTGAAAGCGCCCAGTTGAGCCCAACGCAGAAACACATCTTTATTTCTGCCGTTCGGCACCGGTTCATCGCGGTAGCCGCCTATGTCGGAGCCAAAGGCAAGGTAATTATTTACATCGCTCTGATACATATTGTTCAAGGCATTCTTCATGCCGTTAAAGGTAGCATCCTGGTCGCCCACCCAGCAAGCAAAGCAAATGTCGCGAGGAGTAAAAGCAACCAGGTTAGGGTCGGTAAGGAAAGTATATCCGTAATTATCAACCGGTCGCGACATGTTAGCGCGGTCGTTACCGAGCTGCTGGCGGGTGTAATCATGGAACAAACGATAGTAAGCGTGCGAATATTCGGTGCGCGAAACGGTACGCCCCGCTCCCGGTGAGTAAGTTGCGCCTAGAATAATGGAGTAATCGGTGCCATCACATTTCCAGCCGTCAATGCCGAGGGTAAGGGTTTTGTCCATCAGTGTTTTCCACCAGGCCACTGCTGCAGGGTTAAAAAAATCAATCATGCTTCCATCACCTTTCCACCAGTTTACAACAGCCGAACCACCGCTGGCATTGGCTTTCATAAAGTAACCCATCGAATCGGCATAATTCCAAAGTTCGGGAACATCGGTATTAATAGCAGTGGTAATCCATACAATAACTTTTACCCCTCGCGCATGAAAGGAATCAACCATTGCTTGCGCATTAGGGTAAAGCGAAGTGTCCCACTCGAAAGTATTGTAGCCGGTTTCCCAGGGGCTGTCAATAATTATAGCGCCCACCGGTATGTTGCGCGCCTGATAATCGCGCACGAGTTGCAGCGCGCTTTGCTGGGTGCTTTCATCTTCCCAAACCCAGTGGTGAAAAACAAACTCGGGAAAAGGAGGGGTTTGCCCCCTTACCGAATTATGGAAGAAGAAAATTGCGGAGGCGGCAAATAACAGTCGTAGAGTTTTGCTCATAGCGATTAGGTTTATTGAAACTCTAAACTAATGATTTGGGACTATTACAAAAACGCAATTGGCTTTGAACGGAATGATAACTGAAACCCGGTACCAGAGCTAATTAATGCCGAAGCATATCAATAGCGATAAACAAACGTAACGCTGTCTATGAAATCGTATGGAGGGTAAGTTTCCCTGAGTGCGCCTCTGATTACCAGCGAATCATTAGCAAGAACACCCAGCCCTGAGTACCGGAAGTCAACATAATACCCGTTTTCCAGATAACTTAAATAGTAATCATAAAAACCAATGGTGTTTCTGCTGGTTATTTCTGCAGAAGCGCCATAATAATTAGGCTGGAAAAAGGGAGTAATGCGTAGTTTGTTATTATAGTAATCAACCGATAAGCTTGAGAAATAAGTGTAGGTGGTTCCTGCATATTTCCAATGCTCACTGGTTTGAAGGTTCGAGCCGATAAAAGCATCGGCAATTCGAATTTCGCAGTTGTCGCCTTCCATACCCGGAGGACAAACACACAAGCAGGTGCTGCCACTTTCCTCGTAAGTTCCACCATTGCAAAGTTTTTTATCGCAAGGGCTTATTTTGCAAGAGTTGAGGAAAGAAACTGCTATGGTTGCAAAAACAAAACCATAAATGTTTTTCATAAAATGTTTTATTTGTGCAAAACAAATAATTTTGACCACACCTTTTTTATTATGAAATCTGAAAGATATTTTATCCTAATTGTTTTTGTGCTGCTTACTGCCGTTTGTTCAGGGCAAACCCTGCGCGATGTGCTTTATATGAAAAACGGCTCTAAGGTAGTGGGAACCATTTTGGAGCAGCAGCCGGGCAGCAGTATTAAGTTTAAAGACCTGAAAGGTAACGTTTACATTTTTACTCTTTCCGAAATTGACCGCATGGCGCGCGAAACGGCCGAAGAAGAAAAAGAGAAAAAAGCTTTTGTTTTTGATGACGTGCGCAATTCCAAATGGTATGTGAGTTTTCATGCTGGTTATTGTGCGGCATCGGTGGAGTACCGCGAGCAGTATTACGATTACTTTGGTTTTCAGGGAAAGTATGTGAGCGCTTGGCGTCACCTGGGCGTAGTGCAGGCGGGTGCCGGCTACCGCATTAACAGGCAGGCTACGGTGGGGTTGAATGTAGGCGCACTGATTAACGACCGGGTAAGACTTCTTCCTATTATGGCTGAAGGAACTTACAGTTTTCTAAAAAAAAGAGTTTCGCCTTACGTGAACGCAGCTGCCGGCTATTCACTGGGTTTCCGCGACCCGAAAGAAAAATACCCTCTTGCCGGAGGAGCTTCTGCAGCTGCGCGGCTGGGTATTAAATGCTTTGTAGTAAAAGAGCTGGCGATTATGGTTGACGTGGGCTACCGCGGGCAGCAGCGCTTTATGTATTTCCCCTCGAAGTGGTTTCATGGTATGGAACTGCGTGCCGGTTTTATTTTCTGAAAATTTTGTAACCCAATAAACAAACCCTTATGAAAGTAATTAAATCCCTTGCCTTCGTTGTTCTTACATCGGTTTTATTTTCCTCTTGCGGAACCCACCTGCCGATGACCTATAACACCAACCAGCACGTAACCAATGTTGAGCTGAGCAAAAAGAATTTTAAAGTAGTGGCCTCGGTGAAAGGCGAGGCTAAAGCCACTTACATTCTCGGTATTGGCGGGCTGAAAAAGAAAACTCTGATTGAAAATGCCAAAGCTGACATGCTCAAGAACACCGACCTGGTGGGCACTTCGCGGGCTATCGTAAACGAAACGGTGGAAATTCATATCCGCAATTATTTCGTGGTGATGCAGTACCGCGTGGTGGTAAGCGGTCATGTGGTTGAGTTCACCGAGTAAACTTCTTTAGTCAGTGCCCTGAAAAACACAGTTCAGGGTGGGGATAGTGGAGCCGCTGGCCGTGTACGTGAAAGTAATATTTCTGTTGCCGCTAAAACTTCCGTAACCCGAAACCGTATTTCCACCATTGGTTTGGGAAGGAATATTAAAACTATTTGTGCTTGAATAAAAAGTGCCGGTCAGGTTTACTGTAATACCCGATATGCTTCCGTTCAGTGTAATGGTACTGCCGCTGATATTTACTATAGCTGTGGTGGGCAGGGTAAGTGTGGAACAGTCGGAATCACCGGTGTAGTAGCCATTCCAAAAATTTCCGGCCACCGTGGTAATAGTAATCGTTCCGGTGGCGGTATCCGTTGTTCCATCATTGCCGGTGGCTATCAGTCGAACGGTATAGGTTCCTGCGGCTGAGTAAGTATGCACTGCCGAAGCACCGTTGGCGGTGCCGCCATCGCCAAAATTCCAGTTGAGGCTTACCGCATTTTGCGAACAACTTGTAAAGGAAACTGACTCACCGGTATATGCAGATGAAGTAAAGGAGCAAATGGCCGCGCTGACAGGCGGTGAGCCCACCGTTACCGTTACCTCTGCGCTTGAACCTCCCTTTTTATTGGTTACCGTAATAGTAACGGTATAAGTACCAGGCATAATAAATGCCTTTTCAACGATGCTGCCGCTACCCGTAGTACCATCACCAAAGTTCCAGCTAACCGACTGGTCGTTCTCAGAACAACTGGTAAAAGTGATGCTTTCGCCAATTAAAATGTCAGTATCGGAAGCATTAATACAGGCCTTTGGTTTTTGCAGACACGATGAAAGTGAAACCACCCCGGCAAGAAGAATTAAAAACGTAATACCTCGCATGAATTTTAATTTTACAATTCCGAAAGTAAAAAATTCAGGTAACTGTATTGTTTCTACAGGGCTACCTAAGCAGCGTAACACTACCCTTCATCAGGCGCACACCATCTTCGCTTACTCCCGAAATCTCGATGGTGTAAACAAAAACAGCAGGAGCCAGCTGCTGGTTTTTGTAGGTTCCGTTCCACTTAAAATTATTGTCGAAACTATCGAACACTTTCTCGCCAATGCGGTCAAAAATCTTCACATGCAGGTAATCAATATCGTTTCGGTTGCCGAATATCTGGAAGTAATCATTCACTCCATCGTTGTTCGGAGTAAAAACGTTCGGCACAAAAACCCGGAGGTAAGGGTTCACCTGCACCCATCGCGAAACGGTGTCTTCGCAGGGTCCGTTGCGCGCGGTGAGTGTAATTAAATACGAACCAGGCAAAGTATAAGGATGAGGAACCGGGTTGGTTTCGTAGCTATAAGTGTTATCGCCAAAATTCCAGATATAAGTATTACCTGCGGGTGTGCTCAGGTTTTGGATAGGAAAAGAAAACTCCGAATTGACAACCAACGGTGCCCCCACGGTAAACATCGCCTCTGGTGTTTCGTAAATGGTAATCCTGAAAGTGTCAGAATACGCCACGCACGAATTATGGTTGTTGTTATAAGCGGCAACAAATACCAGGTGCTCGCCAGATTCTTCGGCATATAACGGCAGGGTGCCGTCATAAGTAGTTACGTGCGAAACACCACTATTATGAGCCACTGTCCATTGGTAGGTGGAATTGGCAACCACCGTGTCAACCGAAAACAAAACCAAAACACCCGAGCACGAACCGGTGTCGGATGGCGGGATGGTCACAATAGGTGTTTGGTAAATAGTTACATCAAATGGAACCGTGTCGCTGCCGCAGCCGTTAATACCGGTGGTGGTCATCCAGCCGTTGTAAGTGCCGGTGGTGGCGTAAGCGTGAATTGGGTTGGAAGAAACAAAATCATAACTGCCATCACCAAAATAAGTAGTGTACGAACCGGCCGTAATGGTTCCGGTATTCTGACTACTCACCGTTATCACACTGTCGGTACACCCCACCGGTGGAATGCTTACCGAAATAACCGGACCGGGGTCCACATGCACCAGCAAATTATCGCTCCTGATTTTGCATGCGCAAAACATGGTGAGGCTTACGGTATAATCCCCGGCAGAAGAATAAGCATGAGTAACAGCCGAGTCGCTCGGTACCGGCTGTGAAAAATTGCCGTCACCGAAGTCATAAGTCACTACACAATTCGGAATTACCGAAGCAGAAAAACGGAAAGGAACAAAAACACAATTCTGAAACGTATCGGCATAAAGCGCAGGAGCAAAATTCGCCTGCCGCACGATGACCATTTCACTTACACTGTCGTACCTGCCACACGAAAACACCACCAGCTTAAATGTATATGCTGAATCAAACTGGTTGGCATATAGGGTATCGTATTGCTGAACTGCGCTGCTGGTTGAAAACAAAACATTGTTCTTATACCACCAAAAAGTTGCCGCAGGATATTGTGCTGAGTTGTTGATAATGGTAATAGCGAGCGGGCTGCAGGTGGAATCATAATTCAGTGCAATCACCGGAACCACCGCGCGGTTGAAATAAACGTAATCAGTATAGTTCACCACCGGACAATATGCTGAAGAAACAGAAAGAGTTACCGGAACAGCCAGGAAAACATTCAGACTGCTCGTATCTACAATAACCGGTGGCGTAGGGGTGGTAACTCCGGCATAAGTCCAGCTATAAGTGTACTGCAGGTCGGGAGTAAATGAAATAAAAGAGGTGTCTCCATAGCAAATAGTATCCGGGGCAATGGTAAAATTAGCCACCGGTACATCTACAACCGTCACTGTGTCATTATGTACTTCGCTGCACACCGAATCAGAAAAGGTAATCATCACATACTTTGCTCCCGAAGAAGTATAAGTATGTGTGGTGTTGCTGTCAATAGTTCCGTCACCCCAGTTGATTACGAAAGTCAGCGCAGTATCACTGGTTGCAAACTGCACAGGTGCGCTAATACAAACCGTATCAGTCAAGGCAAACGCGGCATTGAGCGGGGGTGCAATGGTAATTACCGCGGTATCATGAAAAACGCAACCTGTTCCCGGGTCGATGTAAGCCGCATAAAAGGGATTCAGAACAGCATTGCTCGAATCTCCGTACATAATCCCCGTAGAAGAATTGACATACTGCCCGCTGAAAACCATATTAGGGCGGCTACCGGTAAGGGTAATATCTCCGGGGCGGGCACAGTAAAAGCTGTCGTAAGCTTCCACCGAAATTCCCTGACCAGTAATAATCAGCGTATCACTGCTGCCGCACAGCGGCCGGTAAACAAACCGGTACGCCTTGGCTGTGTCAATAAGAATCGTGTCGTTTACCACCGGTGAGCCGTCATCGGCCGAGCTTACAGTTGTATTGATATAGATTGGAAGAACATAAATGCTTTGCAAGCAAGCGGTAGAATTAGGAGGAAGATTCAACACCGCGCGCGGAAGAACATTAAATGTATCAGTAAAATACACCGTGTTGCAAATCGTAATCGAAGTATCGGTAATTACATACCAGCCGGTGTCAGGAAGATTAATGGTTGCTGAAAAAAAACCTGAAGTGGAATCGCTGTAAATCACCCCGTTCTGATTCCGGAGCCAGAAATAGTTTTTCTGAACCGAATCAGGAACAATACTTTGAAAGTAATTGCCAAGCGCAAGCTGATTGCTGCCGAAACTATCGCAGATATCAGGCACCGGTGTATAGCTCAGGTCAACGCTTGACGAAACTGAAATGAGCGTATCTATAACACAAGTTCCGAACTGAAAGCGAACAAGAAAATTTCCGGGTTGTGTAAATACAAGAATCGGGTCGGGTGTATTTCCATCGGTTATTATGGCTCCGGGAGTAGCCGAAAGAATTCCAGTATTGTAATACGTACTGTTGCCTACTCCAACAATATGTGCCCGGATAGTATCACCGGTACAAACGGGAACCGGTGTGGATAGCTGAAGGTCAGTGAAAGTGTAGGTATCAATAACCATCCTGTCCGAATCAATGCCGCATTCGTTTTGAGCAAACAATCCGAGGATGTAAGTTCCCGCATTGGTGTACTGATGCGGAAACGAATTAAAGTAACTGAACTGCGTATCCCAAATGGTATCGAAAGGTGTTCCATCACCATAATCCCACCAGTAGTCAGTATAATCGGTTTGCAAATAAGTGTTGGTGCATCCGTAGTCAATAATCAGCGCACTGTCCGTAGTGCAGTATTCGGCATGCTGGGCATTCAAATCAGCTCGGGGCTTAAACCGGAACGAAACAGAAGTTTGGCTGTAATTGTAACTATAACCCAGCGGACAATTCTTATAAAAATTTGCACGTATATCGCAGTTGATTCCAGGCTCGCCAAAATTCCAGGAAGGGCAACTGTCTTCGGGTGTAAAATGATAATAGTGCGTAATGTCGAAAACCGTATCAGGCGGAACAAAAGAGGTGTCCTGCCCGTCACCAAAACTCACACATACCGAATCAACCAGAACGCCAGACGACAAGCGAAGCGTAGCCAAACTCTCAAAACAAATCGGGCTGCCGCTTATGCAAGTGATAATAGGAACTATGGTATCACAACGGGCATTGGCGCTACGCTGCACACATTGCCCGTTACCGGTGAACCTAAAGGCTGCAACCAGAATGAATAACAGAAAAAAAACTACCCGTGACCGAATCAGAATACAAATTTGGCAATGAAGTTAAGGTTTTTGAGTTTCTGTTCCGGTTTGCACTGATTTTTTATTCACCCCAGAGTCTTTGGTGTCTTGTCAGTAAACAGTTTCTTTTACTATGGCTTTGTGTTAAGGTTCAGTAAATGACTAATAAGCACATAGCAATCACTGCAGGCCCCTGCCCGCAGAACTCTTTCTGCTTTTATAAACAACCCAGACTAGTTTTGAAAATCAATTCTTCACCATCTTGGTAATTCCCCCAAGCTTATTGTTGGAGAAAATCTTTACCAGGTAGGTGCCTTTCGGTAATGAAGTTGTATTGAAGTCGGAAGTATAATTGCCCGGGTTTATTTCCCCTTCGTTTTTCTGAAGCACTTCTTTTCCGGATAGCTCGCAGATACTGATTTCTACATTTACTTTCTGCAATACGGTGTAGCTAACGAGCAACTCGTTGGTAAAGGGGTTGGGGTAAACCTGGAAGCTGTTGAGCAGGTTGTCTGCAGTTACCAAACCGGTAGTAGTATCAACAGGAACAGGTGCAAAAGGGGCAGGGTTTGTATAAGCAGGTGCTCCAACAGATGCCTGGCGCAAAAAACGCTCATGGTTATTGGCATACCACGATGCCGCACGCGTAACCGTATAGCTAGTGCTTTGCAGGGTGGAAACATGATACCAGTCACCCTGCACACGGTTTGTGTCCATGTCAAGAACAACATAGCCGTAATGCGTAAGGTCAACATATTTCATGTGCGGGTTGGTGAGTTCAATAATCGGCAGTAACGAATTGCTCACAGGAGAACCGGTGGAAATACTCGGAGTCACAAACTCTACAAATACAGAACCCACACCAGTAGTAGGATTGTAGGTGGCGCCTGGTATAGGAATATCGTTTCCCCAGGAGGTATGAATATCACCGGTAATCACCGCTACGTTTTCAATAGAGTTGTTCATCACATGCGAAATAATTCGGTTGCGGTCGGCTTGGTAACCATCCCACTGGTCGTTACTGAAATAAACTGTGCCAAGCTTAAGAGGAGCTATCATCACCTGGTTTCCGATGATTTTCCATTGCGCCTGCGAATTGCTCAACTCATCTTTCAGCCACTGCATTTGTGTAGCCCCAAGAATAGTGCGGTTAGTATCTGCATAGGCAGTTTGGTCTCCAATAGCTGCCTGCTCATCGCGACCTTCGAGACGACTGTCAATCATTATCAGGTCAGCAAGATTACCTACATGGAAAGAACGATAAATACTGTAATCGCCCGGTGCTTTCGGACGAATGGGGAGCCATTCGAAAAATGCCTTTTGCCCGTTCGCTTTGCGTACAGCCCAAAAGCCTTCAGTAGCAGTGTCGTGCGCTTCGGCACCACCAACCCACGAGTCGTTAGCTGTTTCGTGGTCATCCCACACATTGTAAAAAGGATATTGCTGGTGAGCGGTTCTTAAATCCGGGTCTAATCGGTATGTATAATATCGCTGGCGGTAATCCTGAAGTGTAATAATTTCATGAGTAGGAAGAACCTGAATTCCCCTACCCGAAATACCTCCGCTCCCTTCGTAGATATAATCACCCAGAAAAGCCACAGCCTGAAGGTCATTTCTGCGGGAAATTTCGCGATACACATTGTAAAAATCACCACCTCCATATCTTGCACACGAAGCCACAGCAATACGAACCCGGTCATTATTTCCCACCGGTAGAGTTTTGGTTCTGCCGATGAGTGACTGGTTTCCGTTGTAATCAAACTGGTAGTAATACCACGAATCAGGCTGCAAACCGGTAACGTCAACTTTAACGGTGTAATCAACCGAAGAATCAGTAGGCGCAGTTCCCGATTGTACCACTTGAGTCATTAAAGTATCAGTCGCCACTTTCCAGTTAATGTTAAATGAAATAGCAGTGCTGTCAGTAATCCGTGTCCAGATAATCACCCTGTCGGAAAGTGCGTCACCGGATGCTACTCCGTGAATAAAAGGGGCTGCAGCACCAAACGGAGCTGAATAAATTGTTTGAGACGCGGACAGAAAAAGAAGCAATGCTGAAAATCGGAGAAGTTTCTTCATGTTAAGCGAGTTTGAAAAGACTAATGTAAACAACTACGGTAAATGGAGTACAATTAAAAGCCCCCGGCAATTCCGGAGGCTTAAGGCAAGGTTAATGTCTGATTACTTCTTGGCTTCAGCAGGAGCGGGTTCTGCAGGTGGCGGCAACGGCAGCGAAGCATGGTCAAGGATGTAAACCATACCACTGTCTTTATAAGCGAATACGGATGTATAGCGGCCCTCCATAGTTTGAGGCGCAGTAAGACTATCGGCAGCGGGAACAGTAAGCCTCACCTTGCCCCAACAATAAACTATATCGCCAGCAGCCCGGTATTCGGTGCCTAACATTTCGTGCCTGGCACCCGGCATGTCTTTAAAAAAATTGGCGAAAGATTGTTTCGTGGCCTCGTAACCTTTGAGCTCCATTTCTCCAGGAGAGTAAACCACTAAATCGGGGCTGTTCCAATAGCAACTCATCACCCCATCCAGGTTTTCCTTGTTTATTTCTTCAACAAATTTTGCATCAACAGCCTTAGCGGCAGCAATCATTTCTTCCTCGCTGTGTGCGGGTTTGGCGGGTTGATTGCAACGTGTCATAACCATTACAGTAGCGAAGAGCAATAAAAAGAAAGTAGTTTTTCTCATGTCTTTAGTTTTAGGTGAATAAATATTTATTTCCCGAAGCTATATTTTTTCTGAAAACAAAGGTGATTTTTATTCTACACCATCCGGTTATTACATTCGCTAAAATTTATCGAAATGGATTTCGGACGAGTTTCTGATGTAAACAAAGTGGATTTCACTTTTCCTGATGACCATCTTTCTACCAAAAAACTTCTCAGAGAACTGATAAAGAAAAAGAGGGGAAAGCCAGAAGTTTACATTGGCTGTGCCAAGTGGGGAAGAAAAGATTGGATTGGCAAACTCTACCCGCCTAAAACTAAAGAAGCCGATTTTCTGAAATATTACGTTCAGAATTTCAATTGTATTGAACTCAACGCAATGTTCTATCGCCTGTTCCCGAAAAACATCGTAGAGAAATGGGCAGATACAGCACCAAGAGGTTTCCGGTTTTGTCCCAAATTCACCAATATAATTACTCATATCAAGTGGCTGAATAATGTCGGGAAAGAAACGGATGTCATGCTGGATACCTATTCAGCCTTCGGGAATAAACTCGGCACATCATTCATTCAGCTCAACGATAAATTCTCGCCCAATCTTGCTGACCGTGTTCATAGCTATTTGAAATCGCTTCCCCGCGACTTTGATGTGGCGGTTGAATTTCGACATCCCGAATGGTCGGTTGATTCACAGGTGGTGAATGAAACTTATGATTTAATGAAAGAACTCGGAGTAAGCACTGTAATTACTGACACGGCAGGAAGGAGAGATGTCATGCACATGAGACTCGCTACGTCCAAAGCATTCATTCGATTTGTAGGCAATAGCCTGCACAAAAGTGATTACTCAAGGATTGACGATTGGATAGACCGGATTGATTCCTGGATTGACAGTGGATTACAAACACTTTATTTTTTCATCCATCAGCACGATGAATTGTATTCTCCCGAGCTTTCCTATTATATGATTAAGAAATTAAACAAGAAATGCAGATTGAATTTAAAACCACCCACCCTTCTTAATAATGGTCAGGTAGATTTGTTTTAATACTTCCACCAATAGTAAATTGTCTTGAGCCACTCATTATTCACGGCAATCAAACCATCTTCGCTTTTCCACCATTTCATTTCATCAAACCGTGAGCTTGGTGCTCCGCGCACAATAAGCTCTATGCCAACCTGGTTTAATTGTTCCCGAAAAACTTCATTCACTCTTCGTGTGTGAAGCTTGGAAGAAAGAACAATTATACGTTTCAAATTTTTCTGCCTGCAATAATTCAGAATTACCATTGCCTCTTCGCGCGTACTGGTTCCTTCTTTAATTTCCACAATAAACGAATCAGGAACTCCCTGACGTTTTAAATTGGCAACGGCCATGTCACTTTCCAGAGTGTCTATATCAAATACTTTCAAGTCTGCTACAGGATTGGCACCGGTGCAGATTATTTTCGGGGTATATCCGTTTTGAAAAATTTTCACTGCTTCGTTACCGCGGTCAAACGCGCCACCGGAGAGAACAAATAAAGCATCGGCTTGTTGCAATGGCTCTTCCCTGATTAAAAAAGTAGCACACGAGCGGAGAACAGGTATGCGGAAAATGCAAATAAGACTGCTGAAAATAAACAGCAGCAGAAAAAGAAAGAAAAGTCTCTTCCTCATTTTTGCAAACTCAACTATGTTCTGTTAAGCCAGTTGGTCATGTAAGCAATCACTTCGCTGCGGTCGGGCTCGGGCTCGTTATGAAGCTCATGGTAAAATCCATCCCAAAGTTTCAAAGTAACAAGGTTTTTAGGCGCTTTATCTGCAAACTCTTTGCTTCCATCCGGGGAAGTAAGCCGGTCAGCCGTCCCGTGCATCAGCAGTAAGGGAGTTCTTAATTCGGAAGCATGAGCAAGCGCCCATTTACCTGCCTCGAAAAATCCGAGAAACGTTCCGGCAGTAATTTTCCCGTGGTTATGCAGGTCTTCGTTGTATTTACGCACCTCATTCCTGTCGCGCGAAATTGCATCACTGTCAAGCTCCGCACTTTCGGTAAACTTTGGATAAATATGAACCATGATTTTTGCAAGAAAAACTTTAAAAGCCGGTGGCTCAAAACCCAGTTTGAAAAGCGGGCCTGTAGCAATAACTCCTGCAATATTTGGATGTCTTCGTAAAATATAATTGGTAACAATTCCTCCGCCCATACTATGTCCCCATAAAAATTTCTTTACACCGGGGAAACGCGTCTCGGCTTCATCCAGAATTATTTTCACCGATTCGAGAAATGAGTCGTAGGAGGGAGCATGACCTCGTTTACCGGTTGTTCTGCCGTGCCCGAATTCATCGTAGGTTAAAACCGCATAACCTGCCGCACATAATCTCACAGCCGCATGAGCATAGCGGGTACTGTGCTCATTAAAACCGTGAACAATGCATACCACACCCTTGGTTTGTGGCGGGTTCCAGCCCTGTGCAAAAAATGTCTCTCCTTCCTGTTGCCAGTTCCATTCAAAATGGTTCATCGGTTTTGATTTAGTATTAAACGAATTCTATGATTTCAAATGTAGAATTATCTTGCACAAAAAATGAAAAGATGAAGAAGCTCTTGTTATTCATCGGCATCCTGCTGCTTAGTGCTCTACTTTATGTAGGTGGCTTGATTTTATTCGGAATGGCGACCAAATTCAGACCTGCGCCTGTTGAAGATGTAGCTGTGGTAAATCCGAAATCTGAAACCCTAAATCCTAATCTTATTACAGATTCTGCTTTTACATTTCTTATATGGAACATAGGTTACGGAGGATTGGGAAAGGAAGTTGATTTTTTTTACGATGGGGGCAAAACAGTAACCTCACCCAAAGAGCATGTGCTGAAAAATAATTTCGGCTTTGTAAAATTTTTTGAACGCAATCGGGACGTTGATTTTATCATGCTTCAGGAAGTAGACCGTCATAGCAAGCGAAGCTGGAATATTGACCAGGCGGAAAAGTTTGCCAAAACTTTACCGGAACACAACTATGCATTTACTCCGAACTATAATGTAAAATTTTTACCCTTTCCATTTACAGACCCTATGGGAAAGGTTTATGGTGGTTTGCAAACGCTTTCGAAATTTACACCAACTGAAACCAAGCGTATTGCGCTTCCGGGGATTACCGATTTTCCGCGAAAAATATTTTACCTTGAGCGATGCTTGCTAATGCAGCGGTATAAACTTGCAAATGGAAGAGATTTAATTGTCATTAACACACATTTTGAAGCATACGATGATGGCAGTGTGAAAAAAGAGCAAATGGCACTCACCAAAAAAATATTAGAAGAAGAATACGAAAAGGGGAATTACATTGTACTTGGGGGCGACTGGAATATTGCCCCTCCTGATTTTGATGTTCACAAATGGGAAAGAGAAAAAATTGACGATACACTTTACCTCATGAACAACTACACGGATTATGTTGGGGGCTGGCACTATGTTTACGATTCAACTGTTGCTACCAACCGAAAAAACACTACTTCATATACTGAAGGCAAAACCTACAAAACAGTTATTGATTACTACTTTGTTTCGCCCAATGTAATGGTAGAAGAAGTAAAAGGAATTGACTTGGGATTTGCCTACAGCGACCACCAGCCGGTGAAAATGAAGATACTGTTAAAGTAGAAAAGCCTTTAACAGTACATTCTGAAGTTTAAATATGCTAACCGCAAAGCGCATTTTCAAATTTAATTTACTTTCGCCCCCCTATGCTGATAAATGTATATAAATCTAAACTTCACCGGGTTACCATTACACAAGCCGACCTCAATTATATAGGAAGCATTACCATTGACGAAGACTTGATGGAGGCTGCGAAAATTGTAGAGCATGAGCGGGTACAGGTAGTAAATATCAATAATGGCGAACGGCTCGAAACGTATGTTATAAAAGGCGAACGCGGCTCAGGAATTATTTGTATGAATGGCCCTGCTTCGAGAAAAGTGGCTGTGGGGGACATCATTATTGTAATTTCATACTGCATGGTTACTGCCGAGGAATACAAAAAACATATTCCGGTAACCGTACATGTAAACTCTTCAAATCAAATTACCCCCTGAATTGTCATGAGCTGCTAAAGACCCGCAGCCTGGCAGATGGTTATTGTTTTGCCGATATGAAAAAACATTTAGCGGCTTTATTTAAGTTTATTGTTTCGCTGGGAATCGGCATTGCGCTGGTGTATTGGTTTTTGAGTCAGATGAGCGAGGAAGATAAGCATCAGGTTTTTGAAGATATCAAACGGGCTAATTATTTATGGCTTCTGGCACCTCCTGTTATTGGAATTTTTAGCTCCTTCCTGCGTACAGAGCGCTGGAGAATGTTGTTGCTACCTCTCGGTCATAAGCCGCGTTTCTGGAATACCCTTCATAGCGTAATGATTATGTATTTTGTCAACCTTTTTGTTCCGCGCTTGGGTGAAGTTACCCGTTGCGGCATCCTGGCAAGATACGAAAACGTACCCCTTGACAAAGGTATAGGAACCATGGTGGTGGAGCGGATTCTTGACCTTCTTTGTCTGGCAGTTCTTGCACTGATACTGATTGTTGCCGAAAACGACATGTTCGCCACTCTGTATACCCGAATCGCTTCCGACTCACAAAACAAATTTGCTGACATCATTGCCCAATATAAAATAAGCCCCCTTGTGCAGTACGGAGTTTTCGGAGTACTGTTTGCCACCCTATGTGTTTATATTGGATTTAAATTTAAAGACAAGGGCACAAAATATGTGCTTCAAAGTGTTTGGAGCAAAGTAACAGGTTTATTACAGAGTGTTATTGCGGTTAAAGACACAGGTAAGCCCTTTACTTTGTTTTTATATACCATTGGAATTTGGGGTTGTTACCTGGCTATGAGCTACGTAAATTTTTGGGTTTTCCCTCAAACTTCCCATCTCAACATTCTGGCAGGTGGGGTTTGCTTGTTTTTTGCCGGTATAGCCTATTCACTTACTCCGGGAGGATTGGGTTTATATCCGCTTTTCATGAAAATAATTCTGCTAGCTTACGGCCTGGAAGGGAGCGTAGTTTATTCGCTGGGACTGCTGGCATGGACTACTCAAACTCTTTTTGTACTGGGGCAGGGGTTGATTTCTTTTACTTACCTCGCAATAATCAGCCGCCAGGCAGCGTTACAAAAAGAACCCCTAAAAGCTTAACCCGTGCTATTGAATGACAAAACCGGGACAAAAATTTTTCTGCTCGACCAGTTGCTTGCACGAATTGATTTCTGGCGGCTGCTGGGCGATAAAATTGTATTTACCAATGGGTGCTTTGATATTCTCCACGAAGGTCATATCCATCTTCTATCATCCTGTAATGAATTTGGAGAAAGAGTTATTGTTGGGTTAAACTCTGATATTTCTGTCAAAAAACTCAAAGGTGATTCCCGACCGGTAAATACCGGGCAATCCCGGGCAGTGGTTCTTGCTTCGCTGCAATTTGTTGATGCCGTGATTTTATTTGATGAAGATACTCCCGAAAAACTGATTCATATCGTAAAACCCGATGTACTGGTAAAAGGTGGAGATTGGAAAAAAGAAGAAATCGTGGGAGGCGAATTCGTAGAAAGTTATGGCGGAAAAGTAAAGACTATTGCATATCTGAAAGGTTTCAGCACTACCGAAATAATTGCTAAGTCGAAAAAGTGAATCTTCTATATTCGCGAGTCACAATTTGCTTTTTATACAAATTTTAATTGCATGAATTTCTCTCTTTCCGAAGAACATCTGATGATTCGCCAAGCCGCGCGAGACCTTGCTCAAAACGATTGTAAGCCGGGAGTTATTGACCGTGATACCAACAAAGAATTTCCTGCCGGGCAGGTAAAGAAACTGGCCGAACTGGGCTTTCTGGGCATGATGGTTTCGCCTGAATACGGTGGCGGTGGAATGGATGCGTTGAGTTACGTTATTGCCATGGAAGAAATTTCAAAAGTGGATGCCTCCTGCTCGGTAGTAATGAGTGTTTGCAATTCGCTTGTCAACTGGGGGCTTGAAGAATATGGTACCGAAGAGCAGAAAAGAAAATACTTAGTGCCTTTGGCAAAAGGGGAAAAAATCGGAGCATTTTGTTTAAGCGAGCCGGAAGCTGGCAGCGATGCCACTTCACAAAGAACCACAGCCGTTGACATGGGCGATTATTATTTACTCAACGGAACCAAGAACTGGATTACTAACGGAGGCAGCGCTTCAACCTATTTGGTGATGGCGCAAACTCATCCTGAAAAGGGACACAAGGGAATAAACACTTTGATTGTAGAAAAAGGAATGCCCGGTTTTACCATTGGAAAGAAAGAAGACAAGCTCGGCATTCGCGCTTCCGATACACACTCTCTGCTTTTCAGCGATGTAAAGGTTCCGAAAGAAAACCGCATTGGCGAAGATGGTTTCGGATTTAAGTTTGCTATGAAAACTTTGAGTGGCGGAAGAATCGGAATTGCGGCACAGGCGCTGGGTATAGCAGCGGGTGCATATGAGCTTGCTGCTGAATATTCCAAACAACGAAAAGCATTTGGCAAGGAAATCATCAACCATCAGGCGGTGGCATTTAAATTAGCCGACATGGCGACTGAAATAGAAGCCGCACGCCTGCTTGTATATAAGGCCGCGCGATTAAAAGATGCAGGAAAAAATTACGATCAGGCAAGTGCTATGGCAAAAGTTTTTGCCAGTGAAGTAGCCATGAAAGTAACTACTGAAGCTGTTCAGGTTCATGGCGGTTATGGATATGTAAAGGAATATCATGTGGAACGCCTGATGCGCGATGCAAAAATCACCCAGATTTACGAAGGCACCAGCGAAGTACAACGCATTGTGATTTCACGCGGAGTGCTGGCGTAGCGAATCCAGCCCCAAATAAAAAAAGTGCAGAAAGCCAATAGCTAGAAATCCTTCTGCCGGTTTCATAACATGGAACCAGATACGATGTGTGGGATGAAGCCGGTAAAAAGGTTCGGGGCCAATTCCTTCATTTATAACCAGCAGCGTGTTGCTGCAAACATCTCCGGAGTACAAAGCTATAACGCATAATTTTACGCCAAGCAAAACTATAAGCAGCAACGCCACCAGCGAAATAAATTCGGTGCGTTTCCATAGCGGTTGAATTTGTGTTTGTCCTTTTACCCCGAGTATCATCAGTACAGTCATGGTTAAGCCGCAGCCATAAGTATCCATCAGGATATCATTCATATCGTAATAGTCAAGGTATGGGTATAGAATGGTGAACTGGTACCATTCATCTGCGAGCATAAATGGCAGAGTGAAAAAAACTGAAGCGCCAAATCGTTTAGTAAATGGAAAAATGAGAAAAGCGAGAAGCGAAAACTCAAGCGAATGAATGACCTCAATATTCGAGTCGAACATAAACCGCGAATGAACAATCACCAATACAACCGAAATAAAAAGATAAGTGAATTCGAGCTTGCGGTTTGCTGTACTTATACGGAACTGTTTCAGCAAACCGGCTATCAATACCAGCAGCAAAATCAAAAAAACAATTTCCACCACCAGATTATATGTAGTAAGGGTTAAACTTCTTTCAATCCATTTAGAAACATCAACCATTGGGTCGTGCATAAAAAGGATGAAAAAGAAATAAGCAAAAACGAGAATGAGATTTATTACCGGCCGCGCATGCAACCAAAAAATAAACCGATTCAGGGAATGAGCAATCTTCACAGAGTAATACTAAAAATCTAAACCGGAATTTTCAATACAGTTATCGGTCCTCTGATTTGCCGGAATGGTTTGCTGCAGTTTGTTTAAAAATCCAGCCCGAACCTTTTACTTGTTTCTTTAGCAAGTTCATAGCCCGCATCGCCATGGCGGATAACACCAAGGGCGGGGTCGTTGTGAAGAACACGTTTTAATCTTCGCTTCGCATCTTCGGTTCCGTCACAAACAATTACCATTCCTGCATGAAGCGAATAACCCATGCCCACACCGCCACCGTGATGAAACGAAACCCAGCTTGCTCCACCGGCTGTATTGATGAGTGCGTTCAGAATCGGCCAGTCGGCAATGGCATCACTTCCATCGAGCATAGCTTCGGTTTCGCGGTTGGGTGAAGCTACGCTGCCGGTATCGAGATGGTCGCGCCCGATAACGATGGGTGCTTTTACTTTTCCTTCTTTGACTAACTCATTGAAAGCAACACCTGCAATTTCCCTCTCTCCCATTCCGAGCCAGCAAATGCGCGCGGGTAATCCCTGGAAAGCGATTTGGGTTTTTGCAAGATTGAGCCAACGCAGTAATCCTTTGTTGTCGGGAAAAAGTTCTTTCAGTTTTTCATCGCAGGTGTAAATGTCACTTTCATCTCCGCTCAACGCCACAAAACGAAAAGGCCCTTTACCTTCACAAAACAACGGACGTACATAAGCGGGAACAAACCCGGGGAAATCAAAAGCGTTTGCCACTCCGCGTTTATCCTTTGCCTGTCCGCGGATGTTGTTGCCATAATCGAACGTGATAGCTCCGCGTTTTTGAAGCTCCAGCATTTGTGTTACGTGCTTTGCAATCGTATCAAGCGAACGTGTGCAGTATTCGTTCGGATTTGACTCGCGCAAAACTTTTGCTTCTTCAACACTTAATCCTTCGGGGAAATATCCGTTGAGCTCGTCATGTGCTGAAGTTTGGTCTGTGAGTGTATCGGGTGTAACATTTCTGTCAATTATCCTTTGCAATAAGTCAACCGCATTGCAGCAAACTCCAATGGACACTGCTTCACCTTTTTGTTTTGCATCTAAACTCCAGTCAATGGCTTCATCAATGTTGTGTGTGTATTTATCTAAGTAGCACGTTTCAATTCTTTTCTTGATTCTCCATTCTTCCATTTCAGCGGCAAGGCAAACGCCTTCGTTCATGGTTATAGCCAAAGGCTGCGCTCCGCCCATTCCGCCAAGACCTGCAGTTACGTTCAGCATTCCTTTCAGCGAGCCGTTGTAATGCTGATTGGCTAACGACAAATAAGTTTCATACGTGCCCTGAACAATTCCCTGGCTGCCGATATAAATCCAGCTGCCGGCAGTCATTTGCCCGAACATGATTAATCCTTTCTTCTCCAATTCGCGGAAATGTTCCCATGTTGCCCATTTGCCAACAAGGTTTGAGTTAGCAATTAATACCCGCGGAGCATCTTTATGCGAACGCAAAACCCCAACCGGTTTGCCGCTTTGAACCAGAAGTGTTTCATCTTCTTCCAAATCTTTCAGGCATGCTACAATTTTATCGAATGCTTCCCAGCTGCGGGCGGCTTTTCCTATTCCGCCATACACCACCAGGTCTTCGGGGCGTTCTGCTACCTCCGGGTCAAGGTTGTTGTGCAGCATACGCAATGCGGCTTCCTGAATCCAGCCCTTGCAATTCAGTTGAGTGCCGCGGGGCGATTTCAGGGTGCGTTTTGTTTCATTTAACATGGTGAGGCTAAAATAAATATTGCCTTTCATTCACTGATTAAATTCTACATTTACAACTCACCAAAAACTTAACTGCTATGAAAATTTTACGACACCCGGGATTATTTTCCGGTTTTCTTGCCCTGCTTGTACTGCTTTCGGGCTGCGGTTCGAAGAATTACGATGTAAAGCGCGAAACAAACATTAACGCACCGGTTGGTACGGTTTTTAAAATTATCAGCCACCATTCCGAATTTGCGAAGTGGAGCCCCTGGCGGCATCTTGACCCCGACATGGTAATAACCATGGAGGGTACTGACGGAACCGTGGGCGCAAAATACAGTTGGAAAGGCAACGACAAAGCCGGTGAGGGCTCTATGACGTTTACAAAAATTGAGGATGGAAAAGCCATAGAGCAGGATTTGCATTTCATAAAGCCTTTTGAAAGCAGCAGCCAGGTATATATGACTACCGAGGCTACCGACAGCGGCACCCACGTTGTGTGGGGCATGAGAGGCGAAAGCGGCTTAATGGAGCGGGTATTTATGGCGTTTATGGGCGGCATGGACGGAGCCGTAGGTAAAGATTATGAGCAGGGGCTGGCTAATTTGAAAAAGCTTTGCGAGTCGCTGCCCGTTTATGAAGTGAAAGATGCCGAGTGGACAAGCAAGACTTGTTTAAGCAAGCGCCAGGTGGTGGAGTTTAAAGATTTCGGAAAGTTTTTTGGCGATAATTTGCCAAAGATGTACGAGGCTATCAGCAAAGCAGGCGCTAAACCGGGCATCCCCCTGGGTGTGTATTACGCTTACAATGAAGAAGCCATGAATGCTGACCTGGCAGCAGCCGTTCCGTTTGAAGGCGCTAAGGTTTCTTCAAAAAACTATCCGGTGTTGAATTTGCCGGCTGCCAAATGCTATACTATTGATTACTGGGGCGATTATGAAAAAATGGGGCCTGCCTACGAGGCTATGACCGCCAAACTGAAAACCATGGGCAGAGAGCATCCGGATATGGTGATTGAGGAATACATTACCGACCCGATGAACGAAAAAGACACTGCGAAGTGGAATACGAAGATTTACTTCTTTGTAAACAACCAAGCGGCTATGAAATAGCCATTGAGGAAATATTTTTAAAGGAAGCCGGCATATCTGTCGGCTTTTTTTATTTCGGGTAAACCCCCGCTTTCAGTTGAAAACGCACTTTCCAAAAGCGTGGAAACCCCGCTTTCAATTGAAAACGCACTTTCCGAAAGTGTGGAAACCCCGTTTTCAATTGAAAATGCACTTTCCGAAAGCGCGGATACCCCACTTTCAAGTTAAGAATGCGGTTTCCAAATCGGTCGATACCCCACTTTTAAGTTAAGAATGCACTTTCCTAAAGCGCGGAAACCCCACTTTCAGTTGAAAATGCACTTTCCAAAAGCGCGGAAACCCCACTTTCAGTCGAAAGTGCCCTTTCCGAAAGCGCGGAAACCCTACTTTCAATTAAGAATGCGGTTTCCAAAACGGTCGAACGTTCATTTTAAATCTAAAACATACGTTCTGCGCTTTTCCAAAATGCACTTTCAATTGAAAACGGGATTTCCAAATCTGTCTGTACCCTTATTTTGCTTGAAAACGCCTTCTGCAACAGTAAAAATGAGCTAAAAAACCCCTAAAACAGCTTGTTTTTGAAGCTGATGGAGTTTTACCGCTATCTTTTACTTCTCCATCACCTTGCTTTGGTGCCTTATACTTTCGTTATGCACCTGCTGAAACATTTTGAGGATGAATTCCTCGGTGAGTCCGCCTGTTTTACCTTTTTCGAGCGCGCGCTTTACAATGTGCGCCCAGCGTTCGGACTGATGAATGGCGAGGTCGTTTTGTTTTTTAACCACGCCAATTTCTTCCGAAATACCCATACGCTCGCCAAGCAGTTCAATAATATAGTCGTCAATACGGTCAATGCGGGCGCGCAAGTCGTTCAGGGGTTTCAGGCCGTCATCAGCCATGTTCGGCTGGCGTATGTTCAGGGAGTTAAGAATTTCACCAAGCCGCTGAGGGGTTACCTGTTGTTTGGCATCGCTCCAGGCTTTGTCGGGGTTAATGTGCGATTCAATCATCAGCCCATCAAAACCCATATCCATCGCCTGCTGGCAAAGCAGCTGAATCAACTCGCGCGTTCCTCCAATATGCGAAGGGTCAACAATAATGGGAATTTGAGGAAAGCGCCTGCGCATTTCAATCGGAATTTCCCACATGGGCTGGTTGCGGTAAATGGTTTTTTCGTACGAAGAAAAACCGCGGTGAATGGCACCGAGTTTTTTTATTCCGCTCTGATAAAACCTTTCAATGGCGCCCAGCCACAATTCCAAATCAGGATTAATCGGATTTTTGATGAGTACCGGAATATCAACTCCGCGAAGCGAATCAGCTATTTCCTGAACCGTAAAAGGCGAAACAGTACTGCGCGCACCAATCCATAAAACATCAATTTCGTTTTTAAGAGCAACTTCAACATGTTCGGGGTTCGCTACTTCAACGGTTACCGGTAAGCCGAATTCTTTACCTGCTGCTTTAATCCAGGGTAAACCGATTTCGCCAACGCCTTCAAATGAATTGGGGCGGGTGCGCGGCTTCCAGATTCCGGCACGCAGCATGTGCACTTTACCACCGGTATGTTTTACAATTTCGCGGACGGTATTAAAAACCTGCTCTTCGCCTTCAGCGCTGCAAGGCCCGGCAATAACAAAAGGGTGAGAGGTAACACCACTCCATTTATTCAGAGGAGATATGTCAAAATTATCTTGCACAAAAAATTATTTTCGGTTTTCATGAATAGAATCTTTCCGGTTGCCGTTCTGACAACAATATTACTGCAAACAAGTTTAGCGCAAACCACTTTTAAGATTTCTTCATACAACGAAACTCCCGAAGCGTTTAAATATCTTCTGCTTACCAATGCCGAGATTGCTGCCAACGATACCATCAATGAAATGATTCTCGACCTGGTTGAGCCCATGCTGCTTGACTCGGTAATTGAAAAGCGGAAACAATTTCACCGGGTATTTTTAGTGGGGCCTTTCATTCACGCATTTGGCGGCTATAACTGGCGGGCGGTGGATATGGTAAAGCAAAAGTTTGTGGGCACAGTTAAAAACCACGGGCGCAGCGGCTCCTTCGAATACACCGAGTGGGATATTAAGTTTCATCTGCAATTTAATTTACCCGAGTACTTCGCTAAAATTTGCAAGTCGTGCGATTATCAGAAAAAACTTCACCGGCAGGATATCAGGCGCAGCCACCGTACCGATTATACCAAAGAGCCTTTCGTGCGCACCTCCAGGAATCTTAACCCGCTGTTATATGACCTGGGAGCAGAACTTACTCCTCCTCCTGCTTTCATTCCGCAATTGAATTATTTATTTTTTCCCACACTGCCCGGTGCCGGTGGATTGAAAGCACATCCCAATTTCCAAACCGAACATCCTTCCATAGGGTTTTATGGTGTAAGCTGTTTGGATTGCAACCATAACTGCCACCCGGAATTGCATCCGTATGAGTGGGTGTGGTGGTTGAAAGCAACAGAAGATGATGATGCAGACGATAAGACATGGTTGGTTGGTTTATTTCATGAAGGCAGTAATCGCTTCAAAAACTGGAGTGTGAATCCTATGACCGGACAAATAAAAATTCCTTTCGTCTTCCGGTTAGATCATGCAGCACCAAATATAGTGATTGACCACTTGGTGTTTAATAAATTTAAGACCGATGAGCTACATAAACTTGATGTACCGGATAGCTTGATAGATACTCGCCAAAATCACGATATCTTCATCACCAGCGATGATAAAATAAGAACTACGATAGGTGTTCAATTCAATAACATTCTCATCACAGATGGGCTGAAGTATTGGTTCAGCGATTTGAATTTAGATGTACCGAATCATATTATCAGCGGGTTCTTTCATTTAGCAACTTCCGTAGAAGACCTGTACACTACAAGAATTACTTTTACTAGAAAATTTTATGAAAGTGAGCCGGATGAATGAAAAAACCTACGACTACATCATCATCGGCTCCGGTTTTGGCGGCAGTGTAAGCGCCATGCGCTTGTCCGAAAAAGGATACTCGGTTCTGGTGATTGAAAAAGGCAAGCGGTGGAAGTCGAACGAATTCCCGAAAACCGATTGGAACCTTCCGAAGTATTTATGGGTACCCCTGCTCAAATGGTTCGGCTTTCAGAAACTCACTTTCTTTAAAGAAGTGTTTGTGATTAGCGGTGTGGGTGTGGGCGGGGGTTCATTGGTTTATGCCAATACCCTTATGCTTCCCAAAGATAAATTCTACACGAACAAAATCTGGTCGCATATTAAAGACTGGAAAACTGTTCTCGCTCCTTATTTCAAAACCGCGCAGTTCATGCTTGGCTCGGTTCAGTACAAAAAAGATAATGCCGAAGATTTAGTGCTGAAAGAAGTAGCGGAGGAAATGGGTTACGGACATTCTTACAATTCGGTTGACGGAGTGGGAGTTTACTTTGGTGATACGAAAAAAGAAGTTGACCCGTACTTCAAAGGCCTCGGCCCATTGCGTAAAGGATGTATTGAATGTGCCGCCTGCATGACCGGCTGTCGCCACGAAGCAAAGAATACGCTCGACAAAAACTATTTGTGGTTTGCTGAAAATATGTTTGGTGCTGCAGTGCTTCCTGAAACTTTGGTAACAAAGATTGAGCATATAAAAGGAGAATACCTTATTCACACCGAAAGTTCCACTTCATGGTTTTCGAAGAATAAAAAAGTTTACCGGAGTAAAGGATTAGTAGTTGCCGGTGGAGTTTTAGGAACAATGGACTTGCTGCTGAAACAAAAATATCAGACCAAAACTCTTCCAAACCTTTCCGATAAACTTGGAGAAAACATTCTTACAAATTCTGAAATGCTCAGCGGAGTTGGTGGAGCTGACAGAAAGCTGAATAACGGAATTGCCATCTCCCGCATTTTTTCGCCTGATGAACACACACAAATAGAACTGTGCAAGTTTCCGGATGGCAGCGGTGCCATGATGCACCTCGGCACATATGCTGTAGATGACGGAACTCCTGGCGTGCGCACTGCTAAGCTCATCGGCAAGCTCATCAAAAATCCTTTCACTTTTCTCCGCCTGTTTTTCACCAAAGCCCCGGCTGATAAAGGAATTATATTCCTGATTATGCAAACGCTTGAAAACAGCATGCGCATAAAATTAAAGCGGGGCATTTTCGGCAGCAGCATAAGCATGGTAAATGATAGTCATCAGCCAATTCCCACTTATATTCCTATCGGACAGGAGGCTCTTTACCGGTACGCGAAAAAAGTAAACGGTATTGCTATGAACGGGCTTACCGAGGTTACTCTTGGCCTGGCTTCTACTGCTCATATTCTTGGGGGCTGTCCCATGGGAAGAACAACTGAGGAAGGTGTGGTAGATGATTTTTTTCGCGTTCACGGGTACAATAACATGTACATTCTTGATGGCTCCATTATGCCGTGCAATTTGGGTGTTAATCCCTCACTCACCATTACAGCTTTGAGCGAATACGCTATGGCAAATATTCCGGTGAAAGAAAACTCTTCGGTGAAAACGCTGGAGAGAAAAATGGAAGAAGTAAAATGAATCTCTCGCAAAGACGCGGAGACGCAAAGGGAATACAAAGAATTAGAGATTATTTACTATCCGGTGAATACCGTTTTTAATCAATGCTTCGTTGAAGTTAATCAGTAAACCAGGTCCCAGCGTCATATGAATGTCATAAGCGCACTGAACGACAATAGAAGAAATCTGATTTTCTGTCACTGTATTTCTTTGCTCCTCTGCGCCTTTGCGTGAAGCTGTATTAATATTTCGGCATGCTGGGGTCTATCTCGTCAGCCCATGCGAGTACGCCTCCTGCGAGGTTATACAGGTTAGTGTATCCGTAATTCTGTTCCAGGTATTCGCAAATTCTTCCGCTTCGTGCTCCGCTGCGGCAATGGATGATTACGGGTTTGTCTTTTGAAATTTTATCGAGGTTGTCCGGAACTTCATTCATGGGTATCAGCTCACCATTCAGGTTGCAGATATCAAACTCATGCGGCTCGCGTACATCTATTAACTGAAAATCCTCTTTGTTGTCGAGCATTTTTTTCAGCTCGGTTACAGTCTTTTCTTTCATAATTACCTAACCATGTATTCTATCTCAACAATGAAAACGAGCCTTGCTGGCTTTGCGCTTTCATAACACCCGGATTATCCCTGTCAGGGGTTTCGACTTCGATGTAGTAAACATAAGTTCCGGAGGGCTGTTCTTTGCTGTTGAACGCGCCATCCCAATAAGTATTTGAGTTATGAACCATTTCGCCCCACCGGTTATAAATCCTGAATGTTTTTATCACAATCATACCTGATTTATACGGGCCGAAGTCATCATTTTTTCCGTCACCGTTAGGCGTAAAGGCATTCGGCATTACAAATCCGCCAGTTACAATAAACACCACTGAATCCATAGCCGCACAGTTGCTGTTTTCAGATTCGCTTACGGTAACGTAAAACACCGTTGCTGAACTTACATTGGCAGTAGGATTCGAACAATCGGTGCAGCTTAAACCGGTTGCCGGGGTCCAGGTGAAAACCGGATTATCAAAATTCTGAACGGCAACGGTAAGCGCTGTATCTACATTTGGTGCTATGCTTATAACATCAGGAGTTGCATTGGCAGAAACCTGTGCCGGTTGCTCAACCACGGCAGTAACTGTGGTTTGACATCCGTACACATTACTTGTTGTAATCGTATAAGTCCCTGCTGTCAGACCGGTAAACGTATTGCTGCTTTGGAAACCTCCTCCTATCGAATACTGGTAAGGTCCGTTGCCCGACTCCGCAGTTATAGTTATAGAACCATCTGCAAACTGCTCACCGAAACAAGATGTGGAATCCGTAACAACCGTGAACACATCATTAGCTGCACTTTGCGGAATGGTGAACACACTTGTTTTGGTGCATCCGAGTGAGTCGGCAATTATCCAGGTATAATTTCCCGGAGGCAAATTATTAAATACACCGGTGTTGTTGGTGTCAACTCCAACCAGAATGTAAGTAAAAGGACCTATTCCACCGCTTGCAATAATTGTGTCATTTCCGAAGGGCGGATTTACACAGGGGAAAGGTTTAACCACTGAAGTAACGTTGTAGTCAGGTGCTGTGCTTATTGTATCAACCGCAACAACAGTACAATTTGCTGCATCAGTTACGGTAACTCTAACTTCACCCGGAAACAGATTAGTTGCGCAGGAAGTATTCGCAAAATTATTCCACAGATAAGTATAGCCGGGAGTTCCACCAGTTGCTGTCACACATCCATCACCCGTGGTATTCAAACATATCAGGCTTGAGAAATTCAAAACCGGAATAATAGCTGTAGGCTCTGTAACAATGTAGGTAGTAGAAGCTGAACAGCCCACAGAATCGGTAATTGTAACCGAATATGCACCTGCCGGAATTCCTGTAAGCGTTGGCGAGGCTGTATTATTATAACTCCACAAGAAGGTGATTGGTCCGGTGCCACCAGCTGCACTTGCGGTTATACTTCCGGTGCTTGCACCATTACAGACCGGGTTTGTAATTACAGGAGGCTGGAAGAAAACCGCACCGGGCGCTGCTGTAACTATAAAAGTGTCAACGACATTGCAAGAATTCTGGTCCGCTGCGGTCAGGATATAAGGACCGGCTGCCAGACCGTCAATAAAAGTTCCTGTTTGTCCATTTGACCAGGTAAAACTAAGTGTTCCCGTTCCACCCGAAGCACTCACTGTAATTGTACCGCCTGAGTCGCAGTTTGCTTCTGTGATAAAGGGCTCGTCAATAATAATTTCTGAGGGTTCAGTAACACAATAAGTTGTTGAAGCCGAGCAGCCGTTTATATCTGAGGCAGTAACCGAATAACAGCCATCAGATAAATTAGCATTTGTTGCACCGGTTACCGAGTTGCTCCAGTTAAAAGTAATGGGACCTGTTCCCCCGCTTGCAGTAGCGGTAATGCTTCCGTTGGTACCTCCAAAGCAAGTAATGCCCGTAATGGTTGAAGTGCCAAAAGCAACCGCGCCTGTTGCAGTTGTAACTGTAAACGTAGCGGTTGCGCTACAATTATTCTGGTCGGTAACGGTAAGGTCATAATCTCCGGCTTGCACATTACCGATAAAAGTACCACTACCGCCATTCGACCATACGTAAGTAAGCGTGCCGGTTCCACCTGTGGCATTTACCGTAACACTTCCTCCCGATGAGCAAGTGACCTGAGTAAGTACCGGATTGCCGATGGTAATTGCTGTTGGCTCATTTACACAATAAGTGTTTGAAGCTGAACAATTGTTTTGGTCAGAAACAGTTACTGAATAGCAGCCTGCAGGGATATTAGCAAGCGTAGCCGAGTTGGTGTTGTTATAACTCCAGAAGAAAGACAAAGAGCCTGTTCCCCCGCTGGCAACGGCAGTAATAGTACCGGTGCTGTCGCCATTACAGGCTACAGTGGTAATAACCGGTGTGCCGAAAGTAATAGCACCGCTGTTGGCAGGAACTGTATAGGCAACAGAAACACTGCAGGAGTTTTGGTCGGTAATAGTTAGAGTATATGTGGCGGCTGCAAGACCATCAATAAAACTTCCGCTCTGATTATTCGACCAGGTGAACGTAAGCGTTCCCGTTCCACCGGCTGCTGATGCCTGAATGGAGCCACCGGTCAAACACTCTGCCGGAACAATTACCGGAGTACCTGGAACAATAGCATCCGGTTCGGCCACACAATACGTTGTGGAAGCTGAGCACCCCGCTGCGTCCTGAATAGTTACTGAATAGCAACCAGCGCTTAAACCTGCGTTTACAGCTCCTGTTACTCCGTTACTCCAGTTGAAAGTAATTATACCGGTTCCCCCGCTTGCAGTAGCTGTGATGCTTCCGTCTGAGCCACCATTGCAGCTTATATTAGTAATAACCGGTGTGCCGAAACTAACCACACCTATAGCAGCCGTAACCGTAAACGAGGCTGTTGCAGAACAAGAGTTCTGGTCGGTAACAGTTAGATTATAAGGACCGGCAGCCAGGCTGTCAATAAAAGGCCCGGTATCGGTATTTGACCAGGAGTAAGTATAGGTCGGAGTTCCTCCGCTTGCCAACACGGTAATAGTTCCGCCCACCGAACAAGTGGCATCTGTGATTACAGGTGCGTCTATTGTCAGCACTGCTGGCTCATTAACTGTATAAGTTGCTGAAGCCGTGCAATTATTTACATCCGTTCCGGTTACACTGTAAGTGCCAGCAGGAAGACCGGTTACGGTTTCATTACCGGTTAAGCCTCCCGACCACACATAAGTAACCGGTGGGGTTGATTGCCCGAGCCTGACGGTTATTGTTCCGTTACTATCTCCATTGCATAAAGCATCTGTTATCACCGGTGGATTAAATACCGGTGGAGCTACAATGGCAATAACAGTTCCGCTATCGGTAGCCGTGCAGCCGTTATCGTCAGTAACTACTGCGGTATAATTTCCTGCGGATAATCCGGTTGCAGTTTGCGTGGTTTGAGCCGGAGTTGTATTCCAGCTATAAGAATAAGCGCCTGTTCCACCGGTTGTGTAAGCAGTAAGCCCGCCAAGCACATTGCCGGGGTTGCAGTTGTATGCATTTGAATCAGGAACGTTAACTACAAGCGGTGCAGGGTCAACAAGTGTTACCGTATCGTAACGCGTACAGTTGGTGGCATCGGTTACCGAGAAAACATAAGTACCCGCTTGCACATTCGTAATGGAAGTTTGATTAGGAGCACCTCCGGGGTTCCACCCATAAGATAACACCGCTGAACCGGTACTGGTAAACGAAGCGTAAGCCGAACCGGTACTGCCTCCGCTGCAAAGCGGGTTGTTAGTTGAGTCAATGGAAATGGATATACCCGAAATTCCTACAAACACATTATCGCTTACCGTGGTTTGCGTTCCATCGCAGTTGCTGTAAACAGCCTGAGCAGTATAACTCTGCGAAGTGGATGGACAAACCTGCACCGTGCCTGTATTCGAAAGCTGGGTACCTGCACTGTCGTACCAGGTCAGGGTAAAGTTAGGCGTACCGGAAGGTGTAAACCGCCATGCATCATTTTGTGCGGTCCATTGAGTTGCATTTCTTCCGGGAACGGTGTAAGCCGTTGTACAGCCGGGTCCGAGAATTCCTTGTATAGCTCTTCCGTTATTCCATCCAGGGCAAACTTCTTTGTTCTGGATGTACATTTCAATTACGTTCGAAACCTCGTAAAGAACTACCTGTTGAGTTGCAAAAAGCGGGTTGGGACAGCTTGCGGTTGAAACACTATTGGGGTCGCCATAGTAAGGTGTTTGATACCAAGATACCTCGAAGCTGCGACAAGGATAGGTTCCGCTGATTTGATAATAAACCCCGCCCTGATTGGTAGGGTCAATATCTTGCCATGGGCACATAATGGTGTTGCACATATCGCCCCAATAGCTTGCCGGAATAGGTCCCTGGATTTGCCAGTTGTTTAGCCCGTTAGCGTTATTGAGGTTAAACGAAATCATTCCGTTAGAACCTACCACAAGCTGGTTGTACACGTTTCCGAAAAAGCAGAAGTTGAACGGCAGATTAATCACATTTCCCCATACATCGTCAATGGCTACAAGAATGTTGGTGCCGGCATTGAAAGGAAAAGGAGGTGCGTAAGGAATTTGTCCTACTGTGTAAGAAGTGGTAGCTGCTGCTGCAAAAGGGGTAGCGGTAAGGGTAGTGCAGGTTTGTCCGCAAGGCATAATTACATCAGGTCCGGCATTTACAGCTGGGCAGCCCGGCTGAGCAAATAATTCAGCACTTGCCGAGATGATTATAAAAAGGACGGGAAAACGGAGAAGCTTTTTCATGAGAAAAGGTTTGATATTTAGCTAAGGCACGAAAATAAAAATAAGACGAACTTACCACTAATAAAAGTTGCCTTTACTTCATTCTTTTTTTACCGGTGATTTGTAATTACTTCGCGCTTTCAAATTATGAGCGTGTTCAGCCGCGAAAACTTTCTTCATTTTGCCAAAGAATTACTATGGTGGGCTATAACCGGTATGGCAGCTTATGCCTTGCTCTACCCCATTACCGAAAAGCTCTATTTCATCTATTGGGAAGTGAATGCCGCTTTTATTTTTGTTACGCTTACTTACTTCCGGTGGACGGTTACTTTCAGAAGCCTGCCGTTTCTACGGCCCACCTGGGTAAGGTTTCTGTTGTTTACTGTAAACCTTTCACTATTCATCTATTTTCTGAACAACGAGCGCAAGTTCATTACGCTTTACGATAACTTTTACACCGAAGACTTCGGCTTTCCGAAAGTGATTATGTATGACGACATTAAGAACTCGCTCTTCGATTATCTGATTAAGGAAATTATTCTTTTCGGCACGGCAAGTTTAGTGATGATCAGCGCTTTTCAACTGCGGTTGATTGTTTCGTACTGGCAGTATTACAAGCACCAGGCAAACAGAATGCTGGAAGACTGATTTTTCTTACGTTTGCCATCCCTAAAACAAGCTACATGAAATTTTCGGAGATGAATTATGAACGCCCCGACCTGACCAAGGTTCAGAGCGACTTTAAGGAATTACTCAGCAAGTTCAGCCATGCGCAAAGTGCTGCCGAGCAGCAGGAGGTGCTGTCGCAAATCAATATGCTGCGAATTGACTTTGGTACCAGCAGCGCGCTGGCATCGGTGCGCAATACGCTAAACACTACCGATAAGTTTTACGAAGCCGAGCAGGATTTTTTCGACACCAATGAACCGGCTATGAAAGACCTAAACACGCAGTTTTACCGCGCCCTTGGTTCTTCGCCTTTTAAAGACGAGCTGGAAAAGAAATTCGGAAAGCAGTTGTTCCGCCTGGCGGATATCAGCTTAAAGACTTTCAACCCATCGGTGATTGATGATTTGAAAGAGGAGAACAAGCTGGGCACCGAATACACCAAGCTGGTGGCGAGCGCTGAGGTGGAGTTCAACGGGCAGAAGCTGACGCTTCCGGCTCTTTCAGCTTTCAGTGAATCTACCGACAGGGAGGTTCGCAAAAAGGCATATTTAGCCAATGCCGGCTGGTTTGCAGAGCGCGAACAGCAGTTCGATACGCTTTACGATAAGCTGGTAAAAGTGCGCACCCGTATTGCTAAAAAGCTGGGTTACAAAAATTTTGTGGAGCTGGGTTATTACCGCATGTCGCGCACTGACTATAATGCCGACATGGTGAAAGTTTTTCGCAATGAAGTGCTGAAGTATGTAGTTCCGCTGGCGGCAAAGCTGCGCGAAAAGCAGCGCGTTCGTATTGGCGTTGACAAGCTGAAGGCTTACGACCTTTCGCACAATTTCAATTCAGGAAACCCGAAACCGAAAGGAACTCCCGAAGAGATTGTTGCCAACGGACAGAAGATGTATGCCGAGCTTTCGCCCGAAACTCGGGAGTTCTTCGATTTTATGGTGAACAATGAGCTGATGGATCTGGTGAACAAAAAAGGCAAAGCTGCGGGCGGTTACTGTTCTATGTTTCCGAAGTACAAAGCGCCTTTTATCTTCTCAAATTTCAACGGCACCATGGGCGATGTCGATGTGCTTACGCACGAAGCCGGCCATGCTTTTCAGTGTTATGAAAGTACGCATTTCGAGGTGGAGGAATACTGGTTCCCTACGCTCGAGGCTTGCGAAATTCACTCCATGAGTATGGAGAACCTCACTTATCCGTGGATGGAACTTTTCTTCGGCAGCGATACTGCTAAGTATAAGTTCGTTCATCATGCCAACAACATTATCTTTCTGCCTTACGGCTGTGCGGTAGATGAGTTTCAGCACTGGGTGTACGAAAACCCCGATGTAACTCCCGAAGAGCGCAGAAAGGAGTGGGTGAATATTGACCGAAAGTACCGCCCCTGGATGGATTTTGACGGAGTGGACTACCTAGAGCGCGGAGGGGCATGGCAGCGGCAAGCGCATATTTACCGAAGCCCTTTTTACTACATTGATTACTGCCTGGCACAGGTTTGTGCTTTTCAGTTTTGGAGCAACAGCCAGAAAGATTTCAAAGCTGCCTGGAACGACTACCTGCACTTGTGCAAAGCCGGTGGCAGCGATTCGTTCCTCGGGTTGGTAAAGCTGGCGGGGCTTCATTCGCCTTTCGAGCCGGGATTGCTGCAACCGCTGTTTAAGGAACTGGAGGTTTATTTAGATAGTATTGACGACCGGGCGATGTAAGCACACGTAACCAATCAAACAACATAAATCATGAAAAAGCAAATCATCACAATAGTTACGCTGGCCGCTACGCTGGCGGTTTCGGCACAGGATATTTCAAAAGAAAAACTGGTGGGTTTATGGAAGATAACCGCGGTTGAAATTGAGGGCATGAAAGTAACCAACGTAAACGACCCGGACGAGTGGGCAGCAGTAATGTTTGAAAACGACCTCAAGAAAGAGCCGGGCAAAGTATTTACTGCCGAAGACAGCATGGCGGTAGGTATGGGTGCGGCAATGATGCAGACGATAGTCAGCAAAATGGATTTGTTTTTCCGCGATAACGGCAAATACGGAATGCTGAAAGGCAAAACCCCCACCGAAAAAGAAATGGGAACCTACCGGGTGAAAAAGGATATGCTCGTTATGGAAGAAGAGGGTGAAGAAGCTGAGGTAAGAGCCCAAATGCCCGATGCCAACACGCTTATCCTCATTGACTTTGTTAAAGAGGGACTGACCCTTATTTACAAGAAAGGGTAGAAATTTCTGCTACAAATACTGCTTTCTCCAACATCATTATTTTTATTCGTTGGTTGTAATGTATTACACAGCTTATACAATAAATTGTATTTCTATTTTTTAAGAATTGCTATAAACTTTAATTAATACTAGGTATTAATTTATAGTTTCTATATTTATATAAGTAATATAAATTCTTAATTTTTTTGTAAAGTAAAACACTATTATATTTTCCATATGTAAATATTACTATAATATTCATACTTATGTTTTCATTTAATATTATTATTTTGATTTAAATTTTATATCAATATATGCTACTTCTTAAATAAAATAATAAATTTTTATCTTTAACTGGTAATAATTGTTTGTAAACCCGGTAAGCAAAGCTGATATGCTGAACTAAATCAGAATAAACAACCAGTCAACCATGATACAGTTAGAGCGATACTTCGAAAACATTTTCGACAAAAAGGAAATTACCCCTATGCGGCTATTTACGTTTGCCAGGTATAACCTTGTTGCCCTTAAGGGCAACAACCCCGGAGGCATTTACGATACCATTATTGCTGCCACCGAAACTGTATTGGGCAACTACCACAAAGAAATAACCGAAACCGGTGTAAACAGGGGGCGCAAAGCGGGAGGTACGCTTGGTAAAAAACAGGCGCGTAAAGACTTTATTGACTTCCTGGCGCGCAGAGAAGGCCTGGTTCGCAGTATTCTTGGAAGAAAGTCGCCTGAGTATAAGGAGTTTTTCCCCCGCGGGGTTAATGCTTTTCGCCACGCTACCGATGCTGACTTTAGCACTATGGCAAAAGTGGCTGTTGAAGTGGCTACTAAATACGAAGCGCAACTTGGCTCCGACTTTAAAAACGAATTAGCCGCCAGGCAAACCGCTTTTGCCAATGTTTATACCTCAGCATTAGGAAACAAGGGCGAATATGGCATGGGAAAAGCCCAACTCGGCATTCAAAAAAACGTTTTGCAACACCAGCTGCTTACTAATATATTTACGGTAGCCGCTCACAACCCCGGCAAGCCCGAAACTGCGGCTGTCTATTTCGACCAGCACTTGCTTTTTCCTGCCAAAAAGCACCACTTATATAAAGGCAAAGTTGAAGCAGGCGAAACCAAACAGGTTTGCACCTTCAAATACAGCGAAGGCAAGCGCTTTCATATTATGGTAAATGGGGTTGAACCACTACAGTTCCAGATGTCGCTCCGCGGAACCGCGGCAGGCAGGCTGGTTACCGTTAAGCCGAAAGAAAAATTTAACGAGCCTTTCAGTTACTTTTCATCAGCTGGTGACACACTGCTCGCCATAAACCCTTCCGGTACCCGTGCCCGGTACATGGTTTGGGAAATTGCCTAACAGAGAACGGTTTGAACGTTTGGCTGTTCAGCAATCAAACATTAAAACGCTCAAACAATCATTCCTTCCCTCCGGTTCCCTTAAACTGGTCTTCGGTGTTTTTGAAAAGAATGTTGAACGTAGTAAGCGAACCGTAAATGCGGGTGATGTATTGCTGCAGGTCAACTTTCTGCTCATCGGTTAAAACCTTATGTGCGTTAATAGCTTGCTCCATTACGCGCAGCCGGTCGCGCAGCATTACAATTTTGTGAAAGAAAGTTTCGAGAGGAATTTCTTTGGGCTGGAGTGATGAATCGGAAGATTTAATAATCAGCGTTCCTCCGTTCCACCGGTTAGCCAGAGGAACAACCTGCTGAAGGTCGCTCTTTTCATCAATTATTTCTTCAATAGCGCGCTTAATCATGGCCAGGTCAATAGCGGGAGCTTCACCGGCAATTTTTTCGAGTACCTGCAAGCCGCCAAAATCACGCGCAATACCTTTGGTGGCGTCTTCGCTTTTAAACCAGATGTAATAATACTCTGCATCGGTATCTACTACTATTCCTTTACCATACTTGGGGTGCTCTACGCGCGAACCGGGACCGAGATTTGAATCTGCCATAGTTATAATGTTTGCGGCAATACTAATCACCAATCACCAATCCGCTAATCACTTCTCAACGAACCGGTGATTATTGTTCAGGTAAGTGTATATCCGCTCTTTCACGTTTTTGCGGATGTCGTACCAAAACAAATTGTAATCGGCTATGTGAAGATTGCTCCACGACTTAATCAGCGGCAGGTTGTTGTCTACCCACAAGTAACCGTTATGAACCTGTGCGCCCACAGCGTTGTCATATTTTTTATCAAAGCTCAGAAGAATAGCGCCCATGCTCTTTGAAGCATCAACGGTCACTGTATCTGTTTTCCACGAAATAGGATTAACGCACACATTGCCGAAAAGAGTTTTCACCACCGGCTCATGTCCGCTCTTAAACGAAGCCCAAGTGATGTAGCAGCCGGTTTGGTTCGCCACACTGCAAGGTTTCAGGTTCTGGTACATGCTAGTGTCAATTCCATAGCCGATTACATATGCGGCAATCATCCGGTGGCGCAAGTCAGTTGTATCAATCATTTCCTTCAGCAGCCTTCGCGCATGGTATGTCCCCTGGCTGTGCGATGCAATCATGAAAGGCCGGTTGCCGTTATAATGCTCCAGATAATACTCAAACGCCCGCTTCACATCATCGTAAGCAAACGCCAGAGCTTTGGTTCCGTTTTCGCCACCGGAAAAAGCGTTGATAGATGCCTGCCGGTATCGCGGGGCATATACGCGGCAACTTGCATTGAACACTCCCGCCTGGTAACGCACCGGTTTCTCATCAATGCGCTTGTTCAGCTTTTTGCTGTTCACGTCAGCATTCCAGGTACTGCCGCTCATATACATGGTGGGGTAGATGTAAAACACATCCGCATCTTTCAGCGAATCGTTAACCCATGTTTCCGACTCGGGAATTGCATCAGCCGCATCTTCGCGGAAAGGAAGAGCGCTCCAGTTCGGTTCTAAAGAATAGTCCGGTGCCGGTGGTTGCCTGGCGGGGTCAAACGGCTGAGCAGGCACCGGTAGTGAAAGCGCAATCTGTATGAATGATAAAAGGAAAAAACTTCTGAGCATATTTTGACGGGTTGTTGTATTTTAGCCGGATAATTAATGATTATGCTGAAACAAGTTGCAAAAGTATGTATCGCTGCCATATTCATTACAACCATAGCCTCCTGCGAGCGCAGAAACTGCAATAATGTAGTTTGCCCTGCCAATCAAGAGTGTTTTAATGGTTCTTGCCTTTGTGAATCCGGTCGCGAAGGCCCTAACTGCGACCAGCTGGCGTATGAAAAATACCTGACCATCAACACCTTCACTAACGAAAACTGTAACCCGGTTACTCCCTTTTCTACCAGTAATGTTTTCATACAGCATGGCACTTCGGCAATTGACCGGATTGAGATTTACAACCTTATGGGTGGCTATTGCACTTATGTTACCGCTTACATCAGCACCGACAACAACAACGAAGGAAATATTTTGACCATACCGGAGCAAAGTATTAATTGCTCGGGTAGTAATTCAGTATCTGGTCAGGGTACTTATGATAAAGTGAACCATCGGGTAAACCTTCAGTTGTATTACAGTTTCGCTGGAATCAGCTATCAGTGTAATACCATTTTGCAGTAAGTGTTTCATTCGAGCCACAATTCTATCTTTGGCTCGCTGTGAAGATTGACATCCACACCCACATTATTCCCGAACATCTCCCGCGCTGGAGCGAAAAGTTTGGCTATAGGGGTTTCATTCATCTGGAGCACCACAAGCCCTGTTGTGCGCGCATGATGAAGGACGATGAGTTCTTCCGCGAAATTGAATCCAACTGCTGGGATGCCGCAACACGGCTGAAAGAATGCAAGCACACGCATGTAGATGTTCAGGTGCTTTCGACTATACCGGTCATGTTCAGCTACTGGGCAAAGCCGAAAGACTGTCTTGAAGTTTCGCGCTTCCTCAACGACCATATTGCTGAAGTGGTGGAACGTTACCCGAGAAGATTCATTGGCCTGGGAACTGTGCCCATGCAAAACGCTGATTTAGCTATAAAGGAACTGGAACGCTGTAAGAAAATAGGATTAACCGGTGTAGAGATTGGAACGAATGTGAATGACGTAAATTTAAACGAGCCGCAGTTCTTTCCGGTGTATGAAGCCATTCAGCAGCTTGAACTGGCTGTGTTTATCCATCCGTGGAATATGATGGGCGCCAGGCAAATGAGCAAATACTGGCTGCCTTGGCTCGTAGGCATGCCTGCTGAAACAAACCGCGCTATTACTTCGATGATATTCGGAGGAGTATTCGAAAAGTTTCCGCGCATACGATTTGCATTTGCCCATGGGGGCGGCTCATTCCCCGCCAACGTTGGAAGAATTGAAAGAGGATTTCAGGTGCGCCCCGACTTAACTTCGCTGGATAATCATGTAAACCCCCGCAAATATCTCGGGCACTTTTATGTGGACTCGCTCATTCACGATGAAAAGTTTTTGAGCTATGTGTTGAACCTACTGGGAGAAGATAAAGTATGTCTCGGCACCGATTATCCTTTTCCGCTGGGCGAAGAGACCCCCGGTGAAGACATTGAAAAACTCAAACTCCCAAAAAAGACCAAAGACATGCTACTTTATAAAAACGCGCTCGACTGGCTGAAACTTGACAAGAAAATTTTTGTGTGATGAAATTTGAGAACTCTCTCACCTTCGCCCGCGAACTCGACCGTAACGACCCGCTGAAAGACTACCGCAAACTGTTCCACGTACCGAAGCACAACGGAAAGGAAGTAATTTATTTCTGCGGCAACTCGCTCGGACTTCAGCCCAAGTCGGTTGAGAAACATTTAAAAATTGAACTGGAAGACTGGGAAAAGTATGGAGTGGAAGGACATTTTCAAGCACGCAACCCCTGGTTGTATTATCACCATTTTTTTGCCAAGTCAATTTCAAAACTTGTTGGAGCAAAAGAGAATGAAGTGGTGGTGATGAATTCACTTACCGTTAATCTCAATCTTCTTCTTATTTCTTTTTATAGTCCCGAGGGAAAGCGGAACAAAATCCTTGTTCAGGCCAATGAGTTTCCTTCAGATTATTACGCCATTGAGCAGCAAATAAAGCTTCACGGATTAAACACTGATGAATGTATTATCGAAGTAACTCCTCGAACAGGAGAAGAAACCCTGCGGACGGAAGACATCATTTCAAATATTGAAACCTACAAAGACGAACTCGCTTTAGTTATGTGGAGTGCAGTGAACTACTACACTGGTCAGCTTTTTGAAATGGATAAAATGAGTGCGGCTTGCCGTAAACATGGAATAACCTTTGGAGTTGACCTTGCTCACGCCATTGGTAATGTTGAGTTGAAAATGCATGATTGGGATATTGATTTCGCTACCTGGTGTTCATATAAATATCTCAACTCCGGCCCCGGGGGAGTAAGCGGTGTGTTCGTGCATGAGCGCCACGCAAGTAACTTTTCACTTCCCCGTTTAGCCGGCTGGTGGGGGAATGATGAAAGCACGCGCTTCAAAATGCCCAAACATTTTACTCCTCAACCCGGTGCAAAAGGATGGCAAATAAGCAACGCCCCTGTTTTAAGCATGGCTGCCCATAAAGCATCACTTGAAATTTTTGACAAAGCAGGAATGAAAGCTTTGCGAAAGAAAAGCAAGTTACTTACCGGGTATTTACATTGGCTTTTACAATCTGCAATTGGCAATCAGCAATTAGCAATTTCAATCCTCACACCTCCATCCACAAGCCAGCGCGGCTGCCAGCTTTCATTAAAAACTGCCGGAAATGGCAGAAAACTCTTCAAAAAGCTTACAAAAGCCGGAGTTGTTGCCGACTGGCGCGAACCGGATGTAATAAGAGTGGCTCCGGTTCCGTTGTATAATAAGTTTGAAGAAGTGTGGCGCTTTGTGCAAATGATGAATATCTGATAGCCTCCGGCAACAGCTAATACCCTAACTTTATCGTAAACTCATTTGAGCCCCATGAGGAGCTGCCGGAACATACTGTTATTGTTCGCTCTTGTAAGCGTATCTCCATTACCTGCTCAGGACGATTACAAGAAGGTAGGTTATGCCTCGTTTTACCACGACAAGTTTGAAGGAAGAAAAACTTCGAGCGGTGAAAAATTCCGGCAGAAGAAGATGACCTGTGCGCATAGAACTCTCCCTTTTGGAACAGCAGTGAAAGTCACCAACCTGGCTAATGAAAAAACGGTGATAGTAAAAGTCAACGATCGCGGACCTTTTGCCAAAGGAAGAATCATTGACCTGAGCAAAGCCGCAGCCCGCGAACTTGACTTTGTAAGAGCGGGTGTTACCAAAGTGAAAATAGAAGTGCTCAATGATACAATTGAGGAACCAACAGACACAGCAAACATTGTTGCAGTGGTTGACTCTCCAAGCTCTTCATTAAACGGCTACAGTATTCAGGTTGGGGTTTTTTCAAGCAAGGAAAATGTGGCCCGCCTCACCGAACGAATGAAACGAGAACTTGATAAACGAGTTTATGTATTTACAAAGAGTAAGAATGGAAGTGTGAGATACAGGGTTATGGTCGGTTCGTTCGAAAACCGCAGCGATGCTTTCGGCTATTTAGATAAGATTATGCCTTTCTACCCGGGGGCTTTTATCGTTGATATGAAAGAGGCAGACTAATCCATCTTATCTCATTCGCCATTGGGCTAAAGCCCAAATTATCTGCCTTTCATTGCCGTGGGCTTAAGCCAACGGCAACTTATGAATACCGCCTCGCACTTTAATCCTCAATCAATCTTAATTTCCTCATCGTTATCATCAAAAAACTTGTAGTCGGTAATCCCGAGGTTTTCGTTCGGGTTAATTGACAGCCACTTCTTGTATTTAAAAAACCACTTGGTGCGCAGCGAAGGAAATCCTTTACGCAGGTAAGCACCGATAATCGGGTGGCAGTATAGTTTGAGTTTGGTATGGGTGTTCAGCAGATGCGCCAAGTCATTTTCAATTTCATCAACCAGCAGTAATGAAGCGGTAATCTGTCCGCTTCCTCCGCAGGTCGGGCATGATTCTGCTGTTACAATATTTATCTCAGGACGCACACGCTCGCGGGTAATCTGCATGATGTTGAACTTCGAAAGCGGTAGAATGGTATGGGTAGCGCGGTCGCTGTCCATCACCTCCTTCATCTTTTGCTGCAACGCCCTCTTGTTCTCCTGATTCTTCATGTCAATAAAGTCAATCACGATAATTCCCCCGAGGTCGCGCAGGCGAAGTTGTCTTCCTATTTCTTCGGCAGCTTCCAGGTTTACTTTCAGTGCGTTGGTTTCCTGGTTGCCATCCATGGTGTTCCGATGCCCGCTGTTTACATCAATAACATGCAGCGCTTCTGTTTTTTCGATGATGATGTAACTGCCGTTAGGCATGTTCACCGTTTTGCCGAACGAGGCTTTGATTTGTTTAGTAATGCCGAACTGGTCGAAGATGGGAACGCTACCCGTGTACCGCTGAACAATATCTTTTTTCTCGGGAGCAATTCTGCCAATGTAATCTTCAACTTCTTTCGCCAGCTTTACATCATTTGTAACTATCTTGTTGAATTGCGGAGAAAGGAGGTCGCGGAGAATTCCGGTGGTCTTGTTCATTTCGCTCAACACTTTGGCAACAGGTGTTGCTCCTTTCAGGTTACGCATCATTAACTGCCACTTTTCCTGAAGCGACAATAAATCCTGGTGGAGTTCAGCCGCATTTTTTCCGGCTGCTACAGTGCGGACAATCACTCCGAAGTTTCTGGGCTTCAGGCTTTCCACCAAAACTTTAAGGCGCTTTCTTTCTTCTGCCGAATCAATTTTTTTGGAAACCCCTACCGAATCATCAAAGGGAACCAACACCAGAAACCTTCCTGCCAATGAAATTTCGCAGGTTAGTCTTGGACCTTTAGTTGAAATAGGTTCTTTCAAAATCTGCACAAGCAAATGCGATTTACTTTGCAGAACTTCTTTTACGTTTCCGGTTTTTACAATCTGCTTTTGAATTTCGAAATTGTTGAGCATTTGCTCGGGCGAAAGGTTTCCCGCCACACACTGCCCGGTAAATTTCATTACTGAGCGGATGTTAGGGCTTAAGTCGGTGTAATGTAAAAAGGCGTCTTTTTCATGACCAACTTCAATGAAAGCTGCGTTTAGTCCCGGCATTACTTTTTTGATTCTGCCGAGAAAAATATCACCTACTGTAAATTTGTTTGTGCCGCGTTCCTGGTGAAGCTCCGTGAGGTGTTTATCTTCCAGAAGGGCAATGTCAATCCCTTCGGGAGTAGAATTGAGGATGAGTTCTTTGTTCAAAATAAAAAGGTTTAGACCCGATAAATCGGGGTGTTTTAAAATCGGTTAGGCAATTGCCCGATAAAGGAAGGGAAAGTGAAAAGCGTGTAACGATGTGCCGGTGAGTGAAGGCACCTGCACATCAACGCCAGGAATTACTTCTTCTTATGACGGTTTTTTCTTAGTCTTTTTTTGCGTTTGTGAGTCGCAATTTTATGACGTTTTCTTTTTCTTCCGCAAGGCATAGCTTGTGTTTTAGTTTTTTAATTGGCCGTTTGGCTGTTTATGTTTTTAATATAATCGTCAACTTCTTTTCTCTCGGCCGGATTCGCAAGGGTTTTCTTGTATCTCTCCAGCATTTCAATGGCTTTGGTTTTATTGCCTTGGCGGATGTATGCTTCCGACAGCAGCACTAAAGCCTCCTGATTTTGAGGGCGCAAATATAAAATTTTTTCCAAGCGGGCTATGGCTTTGTCGTACTGCCCGGAAACAATGCCGAATTTGCCCAGCATGAGCAAGGCATCAACATTTGCCGAATCTTTCTTTACAATATCCAGCAATATGGAAACTCCCTGCATGGGCGGTCCTCCGCTTTCCATGTAAGCCCCTGCCAGGCGGATGCGGTTATTGGTATTAGCCGAATCCAGCTCAACCGCTTTTTCATAACATGAAACTGCATTTGCGCTCAGAAAATTTCTTGCCTTTTCATCAGGCGCGGTTTGAATTAATATGGAATTGTAATCGCCTGCATTAACAAACGACTGGACTGTTTTTTCCTGCCCGGCCAGCTTAACGGCATAATATGCCCGCGCTAGCGGTTTGTCAAGTTTCTGATATTCCGCAAGCAACTCTTTGTAGTTGTTTGATTGAATGAGTTGTTCAACTTTCTCCCGCACTGCCTTATCCTCAATTTTTGAATTTATTTCAGCAATGTATTCCTCAATATCGAGTGCTTCTGCTGTAGGTTGCTGAGGGGGTGTGGCGTGTCCGCTATCCGCTGTTTCTTTACCCTTAGGTTTTTTGGTGGGGGCAAAAAGATAAATGCCGAGGCATAGCGCAACAGCCGAAGAAACAACTATGATTTGGGTTCGGTTCATGGCGCGAAAGTATTATTTGGAAGGGATTAATTCTTAAACATAAGACCCCGAGGTAATTTTTACTTTTACTGTATGCGCTCATTTCTGTTGTTTGCTTTTTTACTTCACCTCTCTTTCAAAACTGATGCTCAGCAAATCGTTTATTTAGAGTGTGACGGAAAGTTTTTTCCGCTTGTTAACGGAGCACCCGATTATTCGGTTTGGGTTTCCAAAAGCAGCATTTTAGCGCCTAAAGATACTTCCGTCCCGAACGACTCCATTATTTGGGGAGCCTGCATGCCCGAAATGATTGACGATGCGATTCCTGAATTAAATGATACTTTCTATGTGCTTTATTCCCTCACTGCCCGAGAGAAAATCATCCATATCACTGCAGGAAAATTTGATAACGAAGAAATAGAAGTAATAAATGCCCAAGGAATAAAAATGACTGTGCCTGTTCATTTCCTAAATGCGAATACCCGAAAACTTGATGTGCAAAATCTTCCCGCGGGAAGTTACAGTTGCAGAATCAGTCGCGGGGAAAAAATAGTGGCTGTGCTGTCCTTAAAAATTGCAAGATGAAGATTCACAGTATTCTATTAGCCGCATTTTGTTCTGTTTCTGTATTAAATGCGCAGAAGTATGATAATTATTGGGTATGGGGCATATACCCGGCATTTCAGAACCAGGGCTGGTTTGGAAATGGTGATATGGAATTTATGGATAGTTTAAGACTTGAACCCCACTGGAGAAACTCAGCTTATAATGCAGCTATAATAAGTTTGAGTGATGCCAACGGAAACTTTTTATCGCACTCCAATGGGTTTTGGGTGATGGATACTAATAATGTAATTATTGAAAATGGAGATAGTCTAAATTATGGAACAGCATGGGAATTTTGGTATTCAACTGCTCAAAGTAATGTTGGTTACCCCTTGATTCAAAGTATGCATTTTATCCCAGTACCTGATAACGATTCAGTGTATTACATTTTTCACCAATTAGCGAGTGATGATGGTTCTATTTCATTTGTTGACAGCTTATGTTACTCAGAGCTTTTAGTGAATAGCGATTATTCTATGAAACTTGCGAAAAAAAATGTTTTGCTTACGGACTTGAATAATTTACCCCAAGACGGGAATTTAGCTTCTTGTAAACATGGAAACGGTAGGGATTGGTGGGTCTCCTATGTCGGAAAAAATTCCAATTGTGTTCATTTGTTTTTTGTAACCCCGGATACTATTCAATATTACGGTAAACAATGCGGTGGGGATACAATGGTTGATGCAGTAGGAAGATATGCTGTATTTTCTTTAGATGGAACCAAATATGCTTGCTCGGGTTCAGGAGGTATAAACATTTTTGACTTTGACCGATGCAACGGCAATTTCAATTTTATTCAAAATCTTCCTCCCGCATTGACGTATGATTCAGCATTCAACCAAGGTATCAATTGGATGATGAGTATTTGTTTTTCACCAAATAACCGGTTTATCTATTCTTGCCATACCCGGAAAGTTTTACAATATGATTTATGGGATGCTAACCCAGACTTTACAAGAGATACTGTTGGCACCTTAGATTATTTTATTGACACCGTTCCTAATGCCGGTTCAGGAATATTTTTGTTTTGTTTTTCTCAAACGGGGCCGGATGGAAATATTTACATAGGTCCATTTAACGGAAATAGATTTCTATGTACCATTCATAACCCTGATGGCAAAGGTGATAGCTGCCAGTTTGGTATGCGCGATGTTGTTTTGCCGAAATTTTGGAGAGGAAGTATGCCCTATTACCCCAACTACCGCCTCGGTCGCTTACTCAATAGTGCTTGTGATACCATTTACAATGCCATAAAACCAATTTACACTCAAACACCCTGGCTTAAAGTTTACCCTAACCCCGCAAGTGACATGGTGAGGTTTGATTATAATTGGGTGGAGTGGGAGAAATGGACGGGTGTCCGGTGTCGGGTGACGGATGTAAGCGGCAGAGTAGTAATTGATTTTGAAGTGCCGCGCTACAGCAGCAGGCAGGATGTAAGTGTAAAACAGTTGGCAGCAGGAGTTTATACGGTTGCCCTTCAAGACGGGCAAAGGCAGATTGCGGTAAGTAAGCTGACGAAAGCGGAATGATGATGCGCAAAAAACCCCGCTCCTGCGGGGTTCTCTAAATAAAACATGTCATTGCGAGACCCGCTGCTCTGAGCGGGGCGAAGCAACCTTCCAATTTGCCTTTTGAAAATAACAAAGCAGAAGTTTATTCATGCTTGTATGTTTTTTTTATAGGTATTCATGAATTCCGCTTCGCTTCATTTGCTTCGTCAGTCCGCAAAGCCGGACTTCCTCGCAATGACAATTTCTGTTCAACCCAACAAAAAAACCCCGCTCCCGCGGGGTCTCTTTCTCTTGTATTTTCAAATGGGATTTACGGAAAACTAAAATTCACCACCACACTTCCGCCTGAAATAACGGTTACATTCTGAGTTTTAATATTAGCGGGGTTGCTGTTTAGGAATGCGCTTACCACATAGTCGCCCGGTTCCACTTCGGTGAAGTTAAAGAGCCCATCGCCACCGGTATTGATAGTAAGGCCGGTGCCGTTGATAGTGACTGAACCGGCTGCCGGTATACCGGTGTTGGTCAGCGCACCGCTTACCGCGCCAAAGGCAAGCAGGATGACATTTATTTCGGTGATAATACCCGGTGCTGCGGTTTGGTTAGTGCGCTGCTGGTCCACATGCCCGGCTTTATGATAATTGAGTGTGTAGTTACCTGGTGGCTGCAGCGGGATAAAATATTTACCCTGTGCATTGGTCAGCACAATTTCACCGGTTTGCTGCACCTCCACTGCCGCATCTTCAATAGGGTTGCCATTGCCATCGGTTACGGTTCCCATAAACGAAAACTCAGCAGGGTCGGGGTTTTCGCCTACGGCAATCAAATACGTTACGCCCCACTCGCGCGCTTTGCGCCTTTTGCTGGGTGCATCACCGGTGTCGAAAGCCGCTTCAATTTCGTTCCACATTTTTAATATCAGCTTGTCGGCTTCCGCCAGGTCGGCTTCCACCGCCTCCTGCGCCATATCGTAAGCTTCTTTGGCATTTCCCTGTGCGTTGTTAGCAGTAGTAAAATTGGTTACCGCGGTAGTTACCTGCGCAATGGCGGGCAGGGCAATGGCTGTTCCACCGGCAGCAATGCGCGCAGCTTCACCGATAGCCGCTTTGTCGCCCCAAAAATCAATATCGTCTTCGGTATTAAACACCGGTGCCGAGCCGTCATTCGCATCCAGCCCGTATAATGTGCGTACCGATGCGGCCATCTCACCGCGCGCTATGGCGTTTTGAAACGCCTGGTAAAAATGGCTGATATACAATTCGGCCAAACGCTTGTTGGTTTTCACCAGCTCGGTGGCTGCTGTTTGCGCATTCAGCGCGGCCTCCATGGCTTCCACCTTCAGCTTAAAGGCCGGGTAAAACAGGTCGAGCCTGGTGATGGTTGGCGCAGTAAGCGGAATAATAAGGGGTGGCGGCACCGCGTCTTTCCGGCTTTTGGCGGTTTTCAATGCTTTCAAGCGCGTGGTGTGGGTGGTGGGTAGTTTTCTGCTGGGCATAGACTTAGTTTTTAGGGTTTTTGAATGGTTTTGAATGATTTTGGAACGGAAGTGGGCTGAACCCGGTTGGGTTCATAGTCCTTCCGAACGGAAGGGGGCTGAACTCAGTTGGGTTCATGGTTCTTCCGAACGGAAGTAGGCCGAACTTACTTGGGTTCATGGTCATGCCGAACGGAAGGGGGCTGAACTTAGCTGGGTTCATGGTTCTGCCGAACGGAAAGGGGTTGAACCCAACTGGGTTTGGGGTCTTTCCGAATGGAAAGGGGCTGAACCTAACTGGGTTTGGGGTCTTTCCGAATGGAAAGGGGCTGAACCCAATTGGGTTTACGATGTTATTGAATGGAAGTAAGGGGAACCGGTTTGGGTTTGTTGTGTTGCCATCCGGCAGTAAAGCGAAACTACTTAGGCTGGCGGTGCCGGTGGATGCTGTTGGTTGAAAGTTGGTTGCTTTCATGGTGCGTGGTTTGGCAGTGCAACTGTAAATAAAAACCTGCGCACCTGCCCGTTCTTTATACAGCACCAATGAAAAAGCGGACTTTGAGCGACCTTTCCCATCAAATATATTTTTATGGAACTATCAGAAGTTCAAAAAGCCTTTAGCGCTAAGGTTACAGAAGCGCGCATAGATGCAGGTTACGACAGCATCAGTAAACTAAGTAAAGCAACCGGTATCAGCAAAAGTGTGCTCAGCGCCATTGAGCGGGGCACAAGTAATACCTGCCTCGATACTATCCGCAGGCTGGCAATTGCCTGTAAGGTAGAGCCGAAGTTTTTCTTCGACTGGAAGTAGCAGCCGGTTAGAAGAAAAAACGGTTAACGACAGATTGAGAGATTGGCGTGAGGGGAGGGGTGTGGGTGGAGGGGAAGGGGGAAAGAACTTTTATCCCTTCCAGTGGAGTTTATCTAATTAAATATATTTGGCTTTACTTAGTTACATTGATGGAAGAAAGAATAACTATTGAAAATTTTGCTGGGATTGAGAAACTTGAGCTTGAGTTCAAAAGGATAAATATCTTAATCGGTCCCCAGGCTTCTGGGAAAAGCATTACAGTTAAGTTATCCTACTTCTTTAAAAATTTTATTTCTGAAATTTTTAAAAGTATTGATAAAGGAGAATCTAAACGTCAATTAGATAAAAGGCAGTTAGAGAAATTTCATACTTATTTTCCCAAAGAGTCATGGCCTAAAGGATCATTTCGGATAGAATATAGGATGAACGAATCGGTAATAACTATTCATAGAAAAAGAAAATCACTTTTTTTTGATTATTCGGATGACTTAAAAGAAATATTTAGTAAAGGGAAACAATTCTATAAAGAGGAACAGAAAAACGTAAAAGACGACCCTAGGCTTGGACCTTATAGGATATCAAATAATGCGCGAAGAAAATTCTTAGAATATGTCGGTGAAAGAGTTTCTCCTAGTGCAACCTATAACCAATATTTCATTCCTGCGGGAAGAAGTTTTTTTGCAAACATCCAATCAGGTATTTTTTCCTTTTTAAGTGACAACCGTTCTTTAGATCCATTCCTTATTGAATTTGGGTCTTTTTATGGCAATTTTAAATTAGTAACATTTGGATTTCCAGACGAGAAAAAAACTAGCAATCGCGAGTTTGAAAAATTGAGTGCCCAAGTTATTAACGGTTCTTATCTAAGGGAAAAAGATAAAGACTATCTCGTTCATAGTGATCTCAGGAAGGTGAATTTAGCCAATGCTTCGTCAGGGCAACAAGAAACGTTGCCTTTGGTTTTGGTCTTAAAGACTTTTAATGGAGCTAGATTTACCGGTGCGGGAGCCACCTTATACATTGAAGAACCAGAAGCCCATTTATTTCCGATTGCGCAAAAAAGAATTGTTCAATTATTGGCAAGGACTTTTAATAGTGTAGATACCAAATTTCAAATTATTGTAACCACCCATAGTCCGTATATTCTCTCTTCATTTAATAACCTTATTGAAGCTGGTAAAATTATTCAGGACAAACCCGATCTCAAAAAGAAGGTTGCAGCTATAGTACCGGAAGAAGAAATTATTAATCCTAATGATCTAATTGCATATTCAATAAAGGACGGAGAAAAGACTGTATTAATAGATGACAATACAAAATTGATTAGCCAAAATTTGCTGGATTCGGTATCGGATGAGATTGCTCTTGAATTTGGTAAACTAATCGATTTGGAATTTTAGACTATGAAGGCCGAGTGTGTAAAAACAACAAAGGATAAAATAATAGTCTTCAATGAAAAGAGAAGCAACTTGCGTTTCAAGAATGATGAGAGATTAACTGTTCAAAAAATAAAAGTAGATGATTGCGAGATTACCGAAGGTGTAAGATGTGATTATCTTATGATTGCTAAAAACATAGAACATTATATAGAACTCAAAGGACAGGACCTCAATCATGCGATCGCACAGATAAAACGTTCAATTATGATATTAAGCACAAATGTAAAGTTGCAGGATAAAGTTAGCTATATCATTTGCACTAGAAGCCCTTATGCCACTCCGCAAATTCAGCATCTCCAACTTGTATTTAAGAAACAATTTAATTCCGCTCTTGTAATAAGGAGTTCCCCATACGAAGCAAAACTCTAATCTGACTCCTTTGCGCAGTAATGAGGCATTGCACTTTTTTAAGTCCGCGCACTGTCTCCCTTTGCGCAGCATTGGGGAGACGGTAGGTGAACTAAGTAAAGCAGTCTCAACCAAAAAGCCTTATTTTCGTAAAAGAAATTACAACCCATGGCAGCTATTACAATTAAGAAGAGTCAGTTTGAAACCGTTTGTAAAGGAAGAAAACTGAAAATAAGGCGAGATAATAAGAGCGTAGTTATGCTTAGTTTAGAAGATTACAATAAGCTTAAAAATGCTGATAGCGGAATAGGCACTTACATAAAAAAGATGAGCGCTGCTGAAAAAGAAGAACTGCTGAAAGGGCTGAAATACTTTTATGCAAAAAAAGAAGCCGCACGGCTTGCCGTAAAGAAGAACAGTATCATCATGCCCGAAATTGTGGAAATTGTAAAGAAGATACGCGTAAGTAATGCCCGCGCCTGACCGGTTAGTTCTCGACACGAACAATATCGTTTCACTTATCCTCACTAACGATTTACTCTTCTTTGCCGAACTGAAGTTGCTTCACGAAACAGATGTGTTCACCTGCCCCGAACAAATAAAGGAGTTGCGCCAAACCCTCAGCTACAAAAAGATTGCGAAGCGGCTTTCACAACCGGCAGAAGAATATATCGAATTCATTTCGCGCTATTCTGTTCTTACGCCCATTGATCAGCGCTTCGACCGCGCCCCGGATATAAAAGACAATTACCTTTTTGATTTAGCATATACGGCCAAATCTTTTTACATCGTTTCCGGTGACCGTGATGTGCTGGGTCTTAAACAGGTAAATAAAATCAGGGTGATAAGTATTGCCGAATTGCGCAGAATGATTAACCGCGGAAAGTAAGTTAAGCCTCAGAAATATTCTGCGCTGCCAGCTTGCTGATGGTTACTTTCTCTTTAGTCCGCGCGCTGTCTCTCTTTGCGCAGCATTGCCTGCCTGCCGGTAGGCAGGGGGGCATTGCGCCTTTGTCCTATAGGGACAAAATCTTGGTAGCCGGCAAAAGGTAAATGTATGTAGCGTCCCGAAGGGACGCAACCTCCTGGGGGGTGGTTTTTTCTACCAACATATCACGCCTACGGGGTGAAAACCCTAAGTCGCGCAAGGTCCTCCAGGCTTCGCAAGGAGAGACCACTGCGTGGGCTTTAACCTGAAACTTGTAACCGGCAACCGGGTTACGGATACTGCTCGCTGTAATTCAAGTCCTTCGCAAAAGTCTCTTTAGTTTTCCATATTGCCCAGAGCGAAAGCCCGAGGCAAATCAGTCCTACAATAAAAGCGCTGACGATGTTGCTAAAAAAGTTAGCCACCAGAAACTGAAAAAGCATGGTAATGAGCGGAACCGAGCCGCGGACAAAATTTGGAACGGTATTGGTTACTGTGGAGCGGATATTTGTGCCGAATTGTTCGGCAGCAATGGTTACAAAAATTGCCCAGTAACCGGTAGCGCAGCCTACGAGAAAACTAAGGAAATAAAATTCATTCGCAGAAATTCCATGGGCGAAAAACAAATAATAAGTTATCAGTGCTGTGCTGAAACCAAGATAAATGAAAACAACCTTCCGCCTGCTGCGCAAAAACTGGCTGAGCAAGCCGCTGATTAAATCGCCAACACTTAAACCGATGTAAGCATACATCAGCGCAGTTCCGTTTACCACTTTGCCCTGCACATTCAAATCCTTCGCCCAAATCAATTCGGAGTTTGCTACAATCAGTCCGATAAAATACCAAATGGGCAAACCCACCAAAATACAATTGAGGTATTTGATGAACCGTTCTTTATCGGTGAACAACATGGTGATATCGCCCCTCTTCACATCCGTTTGCTGAATGCTTTTAAACATTCCCGATTCGATTGTTCCTACTCGCAGAATCAGCAAGGCAAATCCCATAACACCGCCCAGAATGTATGCTACCTGCCAGTTGGCAAATGTGGTATTGAAAATTCCTCCCAGAAAATTTCCAATAACTTGTCCGTTGGCTCCAACCAATGCTGCGGCTACCGCACCTAATGCTCCAAAGGTTACAATTATCATGGTTCCATAACCGCGTTTTTCCTTGCTCATGGTTTCGGAAACGAGAGTAACTCCCGCGCCTAATTCACCGGCAAGCCCGATACCGGCAATAACCCGAATAAACTTATACATAGGTATGGTGGTTACAAATGCATTTGCAACATTTGCCAACGAATACAGAAGGATAGAGCCGAATAAAACCGAAAGCCTTCCTTTTTTATCACCCCAGATTCCCCAAAGTAATCCGCCTATCAGCATACCTGTCATTTGCCAGTTGAACAATGTTATCCCGGTGTCCTTAATAGTTTCTGCCGAAGCTCCGGGCATAATCATTTCGAGGCTTTCTTTCTTTACCACATTAAAAAGAATGAGGTCGTAGATGTCAACAAAATACCCGAGCGCGGCAACTACAATGATGAAGTAGGTGATGAAAGGATTTCTGTTTTCGTTCATGGAGTTTTAGGACGGAGATGGAAAATAATAAAAACCGTTACTGCAATGAGCAGCATTGCGCCAGCCTGGTGAAGCACTCCGTAAAAAACCGGAATCTTGCCAACACAATTCAGCACGGTAATTATTCCCAATACAGCTTGCAGCAGAACTATTACGGGGAGAAGGTTTAAACTGAGTTTAAAAATTTTGTCGTCTGTGATTTTTCTTGATTTGAAAAAGAAAACAAAAACAAGAATCACCAAAATATAAGCAGTTAAGCGATGTGTAAACTGAATAAAAGTTCTTCCCCAAAAATCCTGTGCGTTGTAATTCAGGAAACCAACTAAAGTCGCTTTTTCTGTAAACAGCGCTTTAGGAATTATTTCCCCATTCATATCGGGCCAGGTTGGATACGCAAGTCCGGCTTTCATTCCGGAAACAATCCCACCGAGAAAAACTTGCAGGAAGAGAACCGTGAGAATTGCATACGAGAAATTGAGTAGTGAGTAGTGGGTAATGAGTAGTGAGAGACCGGGTCGAAAGACGGAAAGCGTCATATATATAAGATAAGCAAACAGGCCAAGCGCAAGAATCAGGTGAATACTCAGGTGAAATGGCGGAACGTAAATTCCGGCCAACCCGCTCTTCACCATCAGCCAGCCGTAAGCGCCAATAACAGCCCCCCCAATAAAAAGTACCCCGATTTTATTTTGCAATTCTTTATCAAACCATCGCTTGTAAACAAAAAATGAAAACGGAATGATGAAAACAAAACCCATGAACCTCGCCCAGAAACGATGGAGATATTCCCAGAAATAAATCCACTTGAATTCGCTGAGTGTCATTCCTTCATTAATAATCTTATACTGAATTTTCTGCTTGTAAAGTTCAAATTCTGTGTTCCATTCTGATTCATTCAAGGGGGGAACAACTCCTTTAACCGGTTTCCATTCAGTAATGCTTAAACCCGACTCTGTCAAGCGGGTAACTCCCCCGATAATTACCTGAAAAAAAACCATGACACATCCCAGCAGAAGCCATGAACCAATAATTCTTCGGGCAACAGGAAGCATATATAAAAGCAATCAGCCAATGGCAAATATGCTCATTGGCTGATTGAATACAAATGAAAGAAATTTAATCCTTGATAATTCTTTGTGCAGCTTTTCCGTTGCGGGTAGTGATTTTCAGCAGATATATTCCATCGGCAAGCGATGAAACATCAATGGAGTTATTCTGCATTTGTGGAACCAAAACCGTTTCGCCAAGTAAGTTGCAAACCTCCAGATGAGTAATCAGTTCTGCACCATTTTCAATGGTCAACAGACCTGCCGTAGGGTTCGGATAAATCGAAAATTTGTCAGTAAGTATTGTTTCTTCAATTGATGTAGCGGGGTTCGAGTAAACCAAATTAAGCACAGGTGCAAAATCCGGGTCAGCTGAATTATAAAAACTTACTCTGCCACCGGTGGCAGAAGGCGCTGAAATAATGAACTGAGTAGACCCTGTATTTGTTATGTGGGGTAAAACCGAAGCCGGTAAATCCAATCTTATCCAATCACCATTGGCAGTGTTGGAACCGAACTGGCAGGGAGTACCGTTAGCGTCATCTGCTGCGTTGAAATCTGCTGCCTCAACATTCACCGTAGCTCCGAAGTTTCCGCTTTTCACCTTAACAGTAAGATTTGCACCGATGGGATTTGTTCCGGTTAACATTTTCCTGCACAGAAAAATACTTGCTTTCGACAAAGTGGTATCGGCCATAGAAGTGGTATTAAACGAAAGCACACTGGCAAACTGTTCACCTCCCGATTCTCCAACTACTAATGAGTCGGAGGTATTTCCCAATGAAGTAACAGTTCCGGTTTGAGAGTTGTTCTCCGAAAGCAAATACAAATCATCCATCAAAAACTTGTGATAGAATTTCTGAGTGTGATAACCTACAAAATCACGGAATGCCTGAGTGGATAGGTGGTAACAATCCAAAGCGAATCCATAATTGCGCATGGTGCCTTTGGGAGAAGGGTAATTGGGGTCGCCTAAAGGAAGCGGAACTGAATAAGCAGGATAGGTTCCTCCGGGCGGTACGCCAAGCGGAGTGCTTTGCCCGTAAATGTACTGCATCAGTCCCGAACAGTTGACAAATGCAAGGTCGGGGTCAGCAGCTACTTTAGCTTCCATCAGAGTTGACATGTCGTTTTGAAGTGTGTTGATTTGTATAAAATCAGGGAACTCCATGCTCGCCCATGTATCATAAAATAAATGCAGGCTTTGAAACGGAGCCATACCCTCTATCACCTCTTTGAAATTAGTATAAACATACCCGCTCCAAAAAATTTTTATGCCGGGCCTACAAGTTTTAATAAACCTGAAAATAGAATCGAGGCGATCCATAATTTCCATGGTCAGTGTGTCGGTTTGTCCCTGCGTATTGCTCACTTTCCAGTCACCCAGAAAGTCGTTTCCACCAATACTTACATGAACCACTTCGATAGACGGGTATTGATTTAACAGGTTACGGATTTCGTTTTGCTTGCCTGGCTGGATGAAATCTTTTGTATCGGCCCCGTTTTGTGAAACAGTAGTGTTGGAAACAAACTTGTAGTTGGAGTGCCCCCATTGTTTTAAAACATAATCTATGGTTGACTCAGTGTTCATCATAAACGCCCAGCTATCACCAATTAACAGCACCTTGGGCTTATTGGTTTCTGCACATTGGGAAAATACTTTCCCGCATGAAAGACTGAGGATTAAAAAAAGTAGAATTATTCTCTGCATAATACTTTCGATTTGATTGTTTAGGCAAACATAACTATTTCAAAACAGGGAGGAAATATTAGGGGTTGAAGTACATCATACCGTTAAAAACGAAAACATCCCGCAGAAAATTGCAGGATGTTTTACGTGGAGGTACAATTGAAATTTATTTTCCTATAGCTACCCTTTGTGCTGCCACCGCACCGTTGTTCAGTTTAAGAGTTACTAAGTAAACACCGGTGTTCATTCCACTAACATCTATTTTTGAGTTAAAAGAATTCACCTCACGTATTTCTTTAACCAGTTTGCCGGTAACATCCGAAATACGAATATTTGAGATAGGGCTTTGTATATCGCTAATGGAAATGTTCAGTTCAGAAACTGCCGGGTTTGGATACAAATTCAAACCAATGGCTGCGCCAACTTCGCTGATGCCCGATGGACCTGTATATGAATTATCAATAAGCAATTTGTAAAGGCGCGGAGTTGCATAACCCATGATAGTGTCAATGTATGCCATGGCTCTTGTTTTTGTAGCACTTGGGTTAATCGGCATTGTGCATGAATACCAGTTCCATGGCTCAAACGAAACTCCGTAGAAAGGATATAGCCCTTCAACGGGAGCAGTTTGTACGCCCTGACCATTCTTATTTGGCGGACCCTGGGTAAAGTTATTCGGAACAAGGGAGGTATTATTGCCAAGCGCTTCAACCATGGGCATAAAATCACCGGAACCGCTTACTTCAATTACCGGCTGTCCGGTAGAGGTAACAACTATAGCTGTGTTGTAAGGAGTTAAGGTTTCATTGGTACCATGGAAAGCAATCACTGGAGTTTCTCCTGCCTGAACCCATGATGTATCGCCTACAGCTCCCCCAAGCGCTAACGCGCATTGAAAAGCTGAAGAGATGCCAGGGTAATTATCATAAGCCAATACACCATTAAAGCCGTCAAAGTCGCCTAAGGTATCTTGCTTTATAAACTGACCCTGTGAGCCAACAAACTTGGGTCCTGAAAGTTCAGATGTATCATTAAGGTTACTTGCTGCCAAAGCAACATAGGCTCCCGAGTTGGTGCCGCCTATCACAATTTTACCGGTGTCAATGCCCCACTGATTGCTGTTATTCGCAAAATCGTTTTTCAAATATCTGACAAGAGATTTTGCATCCTGCATGCCCCGGTAAACCGCCTGGATAATCGTCTTCGTTCTTGTTTCCTGGTCGGGCGAAATGGGGTTCCATCCTAAGCGATAGCTGAATGAAACAGCCACGTATCCTCTTCTGGCAAAGCGGTGGCAAAGTTCAACAATCGATGAGTCTTTCCTGTTTTTGAAGCAAAAGCCAAGCAATTGCTGGGTAAGTGCTTCGGGAAGGAATGAACCGTTGTGAGAAAGCAATACCACCGGACGGTTGGTTGCGGTATCACCTGCCGGACGGTATACATCCATAAACAAGGGACGTGGAGTTCCAAGACCTCCGTTTGATGTATCGCCATACAAAATGTTCTGTGCATACATAATCGTAGTGTCCACCTGCACATTGGTAAACACTTCATCAAGATACCGCACTTGCACCTGCGCCTGCGAGTTGAATCCGCAAGTGAGAGCAGTAATAAGAACGATTACTGGTAAAAGTTTTTTCATGTTGTTTTGTTTTATTATTAGTGAATGAGTTGGCAAATTAAAAATTTATTATAACAAACAGGAAATTTTTTGACTACCATTTTGTTTTAATTTTCTCATACCAATTCTTCAACGTCTCCTGGTCTAACTCAATCAACGCGGAAAAATAAATCATCCGTCCGATTCCGGGACCACCATATGCCTGGTAATTGTGTTTTGAAAGCAGGTTTGAACCGCCCAGTTTAAATGTGGTATATATCTTCCTTGCGTTCCAACTAACCTGGGCATCTAATAAAGAATAAGTAGGAATAGAACCGGTAAACTGAGGAGAGCCTTCAAACCTGAAGCCCTGAATCCATTTGTATGTTATGTTAAAGCCAAAGCCTTTTGCGTTCTTGATTTTTATATCGCTGCCACTTATGCCTATATTGAATTTGTGTTCCGGTGTGTTGTAGGCAGGAATAATAGAATCTACCGAACCGAGAAGGTTGATTTTATTCCAACTGTAATTTCCGTTTAAGGAAAAGTTGCGGATAAAATAGTAATTAAACCCTGCAGAAACCCCGTAAGTCATCACCCGGTCGGGCGAATTGGCGGCAACCCGATACACCTGCTTGGGCAACAGGAAGCCGCCAATTTCGGTAAGGGTGGCACCGATTTGATAACCGAGGAAGTAACGATAAAAATTGACATACGCGCTGCCATCAACAAACAGCTTTTTTGCAATTATACCTTTATAGCCCACTTCAAGGCTTTGAACTTTTTCCGGGCGCACTTTCGGAACATCCACAAACTGCAACAGCGACCGGTCAAAAGTAGGACTTGCCAGAAAGTTTCGAAGTGACGGTATGGTAGCTAACGAATCGAAGCCATGCAGGTTACCTACCAGCAACGCTCTTCCTACGTTGTAATACAGATACTGGTCCTGAAGGGTTGGATTTCTGATAGCAGACGAAAAAGATACCCGAACAGTATGGTTGTTATTATACGAATAAACCAGCGAAGCTGCAGGTGTAGCAATAAAAGGGAAGTTCTGGTTTTTGTCAACCCGACAAGTGGCTGTAATGATAAATGCATGTTTCTTTTCGGAACCAAGGTCAAAACGCCTGGACAAACTCAGATACATGCCGGCCTCCCAGTTGCGTATTTTTCTTCTTGTTACTTCCAGAACGTTAATTGTAGAATCGTCCTCCATGTTATTATTTCTGTACTCGTTGGGAGTTACGTTGCGAATAGCTCCGTCAAGCGTACTCTGAATTCTGTAATTAATAATAGTATCGCTGAAAATGGTACCTCGCGATTCGGGAAAATACATGCGGAAACTTGCTCCTACCGTAAGGTCAAACAGCGGTGTTTGAGAGTTTTTCAGCTTGGGTTCTATACGGTATTCTCCTTGTGTATGAAACAATTTCGAGCGGTCGTAAAATAATGTTCCTCCTTCTTCAAAAACCGTACGGGTTATAATGTCGTTCAGCACGGAGTCGTAAGCCGGTGTTCCGGGTTCCAGGCGCCTTCTTCCGCCAAACAACACAAAAGTATCGGCATAGGCGCGGGCCATGCTGTGCCACAGCACTAATGAGTCATGGTATTTTTCCAACACAGCATTTGCTACAGCATTCAGTGAATCGTAATTGGCATACCAGAAGTTTACGTTGGAAGTGTAAGGATAGCCGGGAAGCGCTCTTACTCGCGATGCCGGTGAGGGAATTCCAAAAGAGCCGCTTTGCCAGAAAGTGGAATAATCCTGACGCCATTTATCGTCTTCCTTACCATGCTCCTGAAGCTTGAGCGAGGTAAAAACGGCATCGTACGAGTTTCCCGAATTTTCCATGGTGGTATATGCGCGGATGAAAAATTTGTCGGGTTGCGAAAGTTCGATTTTAGCCTGCTGAAAGTTAAAGCCTTTTAAGCTGTACCGGTTGTCGCCCTGGTAAACGGTAGTACCTGCGCCATAGTTATATCCGCCTTTCAACTCTATTTTATCGGTAATTTTATAGTGGACTGCCGCGTTTGCTTTAATGTTCCGGAAATCGTAATTGACTACATTCTTTTCTTCATAACCGGTTCGGAAAAACTGTTTTAAGCCGGGCGCCCAGTAATTGAAATACGTATTGTCGTAATTATTTCTGTCGCTCGAAAGAAGTTCATCGCCATACCGGTTCACCGCATCGTAGCCACCCGGGTTTGAAGCGGGCCGCCATGAGTTGGTTGATGGCGAAAGGTTATCAGCCACCCAATCGTTGGCGCGCAGGTAGCTGAAATTTACCTTGAAGGCGAACTTGTCCTGCCCGTGTTTGTTTCTGAATGATTTGGCAAAGCGAAAAGCGCCTTCGAACAAACCGCGCTCACCGCCTTTTACAAAGATGGTAAGCCCGGGATAGTAAAAGGGGTTTTTGGTTTGCATATTGATGACTCCGTTGAACGCATTGGGGCCGAAAAGCGGGGATGAAGCGCCAACAATTAAGTCCACCTTTTGAATGTCAATTTCGGTGGCGCCAGCAAAGTTACCTACGCTGAAGTTTAAGCCGGGGGCCTGATTATCGGCTCCGTCAAGTAATTGCAACGAGCGCACCGGGGAGGTGGAATTGAACCCCCGGGTATTGATAATGACGAAGCCGAGGGAAGCGGCTGTCATGTCAACGCCTTTAAGCGTACTCAACCCTTCATAAAAAGTAGCAGACGCGGTTTGTTTGATGGCTTGCAAGCCCATGCTTTCTACGGTTAAGGGCGATTCCTTCTGTTTTTGAGTAATGCGGAAGTCCACTATTTCCACATCGGTGAGGATTTTTTCGGAGACAGATAAGCGTATGTTAAACGAGCGCTTTAAGTCGGCTTCGGTTTTTACGGGTATTTCCAGAGGAGTGTAGCCGATGTAAGAAAACAAAAGTGTAAAGGGAGGGTTTTCGGAAACTTTGAGGCTGAATTTGCCGTCAATGTCGGCAGCGGTTCCGGTGGTGGTTCCTTTAACGGAAATGGTTGCGCCAATGAGCGGCTCACCGGTTTGCTTATCGAGCAGAATACCAGAAATCTCCTGTGAAAATGCCGTTAAGAAAAAAGGCAGCAGTGTGAAAAGGGAAAGAAGTTTTTTCTTCATTTCGTTTTAAAACATTCGATAAATATAAGCCGGAATACCGGAAACTCCGGCTGCGATTATAAGAATGAAAAAGAATTATAAAAAACGGCTCTTCCAATTAAAGAAAAGCTTTCGGGTTGCGGGGTTGCATGGTTCAGAAATGAAGTACCATTAAACCGGGAATAATTTATTGCAGTATCGGATTTGGCTTACCCGTTAACTCAACCCGTTTGTAAATTTCATACTGCCCGACTTTGGGATTGAACTTGCGGATAGCAAGGTCATGGCAGTTGAACTTAATATCAAACATCCGGTGGCGGAATAGCTCAAATGCTTTTTTCAATTGGTCATCTGAAAGCTGCCTGGCGATAGACATGTGGGGGTCGGGGTCATTATCGCCAGGGACAACCAAAGGTATTTTGTTGAACTCTTTCATTACCTGAATGAGATGTTTCTTCGATGGCTTGTCGGGCGAGAAATAGAACGCTCCGTTTTTGTATGAGCAAAGTGAAGCTAAACGGATTTCAAATGGGATGATTTTTTTACAGAATTGCGTAACATGCTCTTCCCACTCTTTTAATTCATTTTCATCTGCCTCAAAAACATTGAAAGTGATGTGCCCTTCGGAGTTGCGGCTCGGATATCTTCCTATTTCTTTTTCCAGTTCCTTTTTAATACCTCGTACAAATGAAACCGTTTCATACGGAGGGCAAATAGCAATCGAGTAATGGGGTTTCATATTGTCTTTTGAATCTCCACCAGTTTTTCCTCCGCTTCTTTCATACTCTTTACTCCCTCAAACGTAAGCACCAAAAACTTTTCGGTTTCTCTTAAATAAATACCCTGCTTGTGCTGCTGAACGTATTGCAGGATTTTGGCGAAGGTGGAGGAAGAATAGAAAGCGGATTCTTTGTTGGCGACAAAATAGCAACGGAGGGTTTTGCCTTTAAGAAGAATCTGCTCCATGCCGAGACCGGTGGCAATCCACTTGAGACGCATGGCATCGAAGAGTTCGAATACAGGTGGAGGCACTTCGCCAAAGCGGTCGTGGAGTTCTTCTTCAAATTTCTTCAGCCCATCTTCATCTTTTATTTCGTTGAGGTCGCGGTAGACGGTCATGCGCTCGGTAGTGTTGGTGATGTAATCGGACGGGATGTGCATTTCGAGGTCGGTTTCGATAGCGCAGTCGCGCACAAAATCTTTGGTGCGCTCGAGTTCTTCTTTGTAAAGCTCTTTGAAGTCGCTGTCTTTAAGCTCGCGGATGGCTTCGTCAAGAATTTTGTGGTACACATCGTAGCCTATTTCGGCAATGAAGCCGCTTTGCTCGGCACCGAGCAGGTTACCTGCACCGCGGATGTCGAGGTCGCGCATGGCGATGTTGAAACCGCTGCCGAGGTCGGCAAATTCTTCGATGGTTTTGAGACGCTGCTTGGCTTCGTTGGTTAGCGAATGTGCCGATGGCGCAAACAGATAACAGAAGGCGTGTTTGTTGCTGCGCCCCACGCGCCCGCGCAACTGGTGCAGGTCGCTAAGCCCGAACTGATGTGCGTTGTTGATGATAATGGTGTTGGCATTCGGAATGTCAATACCGCTTTCGATAATGTTGGTGCAGAGCAGCACATCGTACTGGCGGCTGATGAATTTCATGATGACTTCTTCGAGCTGATGACCTTCCATCTGCCCGTGAGCTACACCAATAGAAACTTCGGGAACAATTTTTTCGAGCATCATTTTTACGCTGCCTATGTCCATCACTTTGTTGTGGACGAAAAAAATCTGACCGCCACGGTACACTTCGTACTCGATAGCTTCTTTAATAATGTCGGGGCTGAAGGTGTGCACTTCGGTGGTGATGGGCTGGCGGTTAGGCGGGGGAGTGTTGATGATACTGAGGTCGCGCGCGCCCATCATGCTGAACTGCAGCGTTCGCGGAATGGGAGTGGCGGTGAGCGTGAGCGAATGAACATTCTCGCGCAGGGTTTTCAGGGTGTCCTTTACTCCCACTCCGAACTTTTGTTCTTCGTCCACAATCATCAGCCCGAGGTCTTTGAACTTTACATTTTTTGCCACCAGGCCGTGGGTGCCGATGATGATGTTTATTTTTCCTTCTTCCAGTTTTTTCAGCGTTTCCTTTCTCTCCCTCGCGCTTTTGAAGCGATTGATATAATCAATCTCCACCGGAAAACCCTCGAGGCGCTCTTTGAAAGTTTTGGCGTGTTGCATCACGAGGATTGTGGTTGGCGCTAGTATGGCAACCTGCTTTCCATCGCAAGCGGCTTTGAAGGCTGCACGAATGGCAACTTCGGTTTTTCCGAAGCCCACATCGCCACACACTAACCGGTCCATCGGATGAGGCTGCTCCATGTCGCGCTTTACATCTTCGGTGGCTTTTGCCTGATCGGGAGTATCTTCATACATGAAGCTCGCCTCCAGCTCGGTTTGCAAATAGCTGTCGGGTGAAAACTGAAAACCCTTCGCGGCTTTGCGCCTGGCATAAAGCTGAATGAGGTCGAAAGCAATTTCCTTGATTTTCTTTTTCGTGCGCTTCTTCAGGTTTGCCCAGGTGTCGGTGCCAAGCTTATTCACCCGAGGGCTGTCGCCTTCTTTGCCGACATACTTCGAAATTTTGTGCAACGACTGAATGCCCACATACAGCAAATCGTTGCCCGCGTAAATGAGGCGCACCGCTTCCTGCACTTGTCCGCCCACTTCAATTTTCTCCAAGCCGCTGAACACACCCACACCGTGGTCAATGTGTGTGACATAATCACCGGGCCTGAGTTCGCGGAGGGTTTTCATGAGCAGGGCTTTGTCTTTATTGAAACCCTGGCGCAGGTTGAATTTGTGATAGCGGTTGAAAATCTGGTGGTCGGTGTAGAAACAGATTTTTAACTCATCGTCAATGAACCCTTGATGGATGCCGGTGTGAACGGGAATAAAATTCACATCAGCTTTCAAGTCATTGAAGATGGCGTAGAAGCGCTCCACCTGTTTCGGGTTTTCAGCGAAAATCAAATTGGTGTAACCGCTTTCGGTATTCTCGTGAAGATTGCGGATGAGGTAGTCGAAGTTTTTGTTGAAGGAGGGTTGAGGTCGCGCATTGAAAGCAATTATGTTTTCAGGTTTCAAGAACGATTTGTTTCCAAACTCAACAATGCGGAAGCGCGAAAGCCCTTTTTGAAATTCGTCAAGCGGAACAAAAACTTCTTCGGCATCGGCATCGAGAAAAGGATGATGAGGATGTTCGAATTTATGCTTGCGTATTTCGGGTTGAATCTTTTTTGCTTTCTCCAGCGCAACGGAAAATACATCAGTGAGTGTCTGCGCGTCCTTAATCCAAATGACGGTATCAGCAGGCAGCACATCGAACACGGAAGTTTTTCGGTCGTTGCTGAAGTGCGTTTGAATGTTTGGCACAATCGTTACGCTCGCAATTTTCTTCTGGCTCAGCTGCGTGAGCGGGTCGAAGGTGCGGATGCTTTCGATTTCGCTTCCGAACAACTCCACGCGGTAAGGAAACTCATTGCCGAATGAAAACACATCAATAATATCGCCACGAAGGCTGAACTGCCCCGGCTCGTAAACAAAATCAACGCGCTCGAATTCGAAATCAACGAGCAGGTCAATCATAAAATCAATGTCGAGCTTTTCGCTAACCTGCAGGCGGAGAGTTTGCTCGGTAAGCGCCTCGGCTTTTACCACCTTTTCCATGAGCGCTTCGGGGTAAGTGGCAACCATTTCTTTTTTGGTTGAAGGATTGTTTAACCGGTTGACGGTTTCGGTGCGCAGCAGCACGTTGTTGTTGTTGAGCTCTGTAAAATCCTGCGGGCGCTTAAACGAATCGGGAAAGAAGAAAATGTCTTTGCTGCCGAGCAGGTTCTTGAGGTTGTTTTGAAAGTAAGCGGCTTCTTCTTTATCGCTCAGGATGAAAAGGTGATTGAAACCCGTTTGCTTAAAAACAGAGGCAGCAATGAAAGCATCTTGTGAGCCGATGAGGCCCTCTACCCCCAACGTTCGTGTACTCCCATTCAATAGTGAGATGAGTTGTTTTACCTGAGGAGATTCAGAGTAGGCAATTATTATTTCTTCTAATGTCATACATGCGCATTAAGACCTCGCAGGTTTTTAAAACCTGCGAGGTCTGTAAAAAAGTTATGCCCCGCACCGGTTAGGGGCGGGGTTGAGGGGGCGAATATAAGAGGACTAAATACGTATTTTCAATTGGGTAAGATGTACTCCTAAAAAAGTTATGCCTTTATAATGTAACTATCTATGTACGTGCAATAAATTGTACCTTTTATTGTATGCATCAAGAAAATTAGGATCAGATTGAATTGCTTTATCATAGTCACCCAATGCACCCGCATTGTCTTTTAAGGATTCCTTGACTAACCCCCTTTTGTATAAACCAAATGCGTATGGTCCATTTTTTTCAAATTCTCTATTGTATAGTAACAGAGATTCGTGATACGCTTTGCGCGCCTCATCCATTTCTTTTAAAGCACTATGTGAATTACCAATTTTAAAATACAGATCAGCTAATAGGCCATCTTCATATTGATAAAAGCCGGAGTAATAACTATCTATTTCTTTCCTATAGTCTTCCAAAGCAGCTTTATAAAGCCCAATTTTAAAATTAACATCTGCCCTTAAGGCGTAACATGTTTCACCGTGGCTTGACCCATTCGCTATTTTAATAGATTGGGTTATGTCAATAATAGCACCATCAAAGTCTGCCAGCATAGCCTTAGTTTCCGCACGTAAGTAATATGCTGTAGTGATATTATTCAGAGTTTCTTCTGAGTGGGCTAATTTTATTAAATCAATTACTACAGAAAAGTCCTCTATCGCTCCAATAAAATTCTTGGAATTTCTTTTTGCGCATCCTCGCAAAATATAAAGGTGTTCTGAATCAGGACTTTGTTCAATAGCAGATGAATACGTGGAAATTGCCCCGATATAATCTCCCAATAGTTCTTTTTCTCTTGCAACTTCAATTAAAACTTCCATTGTCATCAGATTCTAAGGCTATGTGAATTTGTGAAACCAAAATAAGTCAATTCTTAGCTTTTGCATACTTTCACTTCTGCCAGATCCAAATCTCATGGAAAAACAAGCCACCATCTCAACCGCCCCCAACCCCCGAGAAACGTATGGGTTTTTATAAAACCAGCACTTTCCCTCACTTTTTCATCAAAAACAACGATTTTTTAGGTTTTTAGGCTTTGCCGGGTGGCTCTACACATGTGCGTAATGACTCCGCACATGTAAGGAGCGGCTGCACACATGTGCGGAATAGCTCCACACATGCAAGGAGCGGCTGCACACATGTGCGGAATAGCTCCACACATGTAAGGAGCGACTGCACACATGTGCGGAATGGCTCCACA
>CAZWAD010000001.1:95993-344168 GCA_964631835.1 uncultured Chitinophaga sp. | reverse complement strand
GAATAGCTCCACACATGTAAGGAGCGACTGCACACATGTGCGGAATGGCTCCACACATGCAAGGAGCGGCTGCACACATGTGCGGAATAGCTCCACACATGTAAGGAGCGACTGCACACATGTGCGGAATGGCTCCACAGTATCGCGGAGTAGCTGCGCGGTATTGTGGAGTGGCTCCGCGGTATCGCGGAGTGGCTCCGCGGTGTCGTGGAATGGCTCCACAGTATTGCGGAGTGGCTCCGCGGTATCGTGGAATGGCTCCACAGTATTGCGGAATGGCTCCACAGTATCGCGGAGTAGCTGCACGGTATCGTGGAGTGGCTGCACAGTATTGCGGAGTGGCTCCGCGGTGTTGCTAAGCCTTTCTATTTTGTTGCTGAGGCTTTCTTCCTGCAAAGGTCTGTGGGGCTTTGATAAAAAACAGTACATTTTTCCGAAACAGAGGGCAGGCAACTGCTTTTTTTAAGAAGAAAAAATTCGCTTCATACATCTTATAACGGCTCATGATGCGTTAAATACATACAACGGTCCTCGCCCATCGTTTTGAGTGTTTTTATTTTAAATAACCAAAAACAAAAGCCATGAAAGACTTGCTGTATATCATTGCTGTGGTACTGGTTATAGGCTGGGCAGTGGGGTTCTTTGTTTTCAGTGCCGGATACCTCATTCACCTTTTACTGCTCCTGGCACTTATTGCCGTATTGCTGAAGATTATTAAAGGCGACTGGTAATTGAATTGAAAAAGTTTCAGATGCCGGTTGCTATTGATTAACCGAAAAATTAGTTTTATGAAAAAGATAATCTGGATTTTGGGGGCTGTGGGAGTTTTAACTCTTGCTTCCTGTAAAAAAGACTGGGTGTGTCAATGCACCGATAACAACGACAACAACACATACCACGATATTCACAACGCCACTATTTCAGACGCCAGGAATACCTGCAACTCTTTCGAGTATAACAACTTCCTGGGGTATAACAACTGCTCGTTGATTGAATAGCCGGAAAACAATGCTGTTCTAAATCGCAGCAGGTGACTTCGTGACGAAGGCGCTGCTGCGGCTTTAGCCGGCTACTTTCTGTACTTTACCATACATTCATCGGGCTGCTGATTGTTTTGAATTTTAATAGTACCGGCAAGTGCAGCGGGGTTGCTTATATAGGCCAGCTTGCCTTCAATATGGATATTGGTAAAGTTGGGGTCCTTAACTTCCTGCAGCGGGATATAAACAGTATCGCCTTTTACCGTTCCCTCAATTCTTCCCGTTATGCTGTATATTCCTGAAAGGTAAACCGTATTTCCGCTTCCGCCCGAAACAGTAATCATCACTACCGGTATGCTCACACCCTTACACTTCTCGTCCCCTTTCCATGTGCCGATAAACTTTAAACTGCTGTTTGCAGATTTTTGTTTACCAACCTGAGCCGGAGAGTACCCGCTATGGAAAACCATAACCATAAAAATAAATCCTAAACAAACCCTGTTTTTCATTATTTCCCGTACTTACTTTCTATAAGTTTTACGCCTATCCGTCAGAAATATTGTACTCTGCCGCAAAAACTGGCGTTATATATTTAACGGCCTACCGAAGGCCCCGTAAATTCACAAGCAAGGTCTAAAAATTTGGTTATGAAAGCTATTACTCCATTTGTTGTTTCGGCTGCCTTCTGGGCGTGTATCTTACAATCGTGCAATCAGACCGATAAGCCTGGTAATAAAACCGCTTCTGTTGAGGAGCAGAATAAACTTGCAACACTGCGGTTCTATTCAGAAATTATCAATAAACACAACCCCGAATTGGTTGATTCAATGGTTTCGGAAGATTTTGTTGAACATTATAAAGACAGGCATTATGCTGAAAACCGAAGAGGATTTAAAAAAGCCCTTAAAGATTTTTTTTCGGCATTTCCGGACGTGGAAATAAAAATAAACTTAATTATGGCTGAGAAAGACCTGGTAACGGTGCAGTTTACCATGACCGGCACAAATACCGGCTCTATGTTCGGTCATAAACCCAGCAACAATAAAATAAATGTGGAGGGGGTGGATATTATCCGGTTTAAGAATGGAAAAGGAATAGAACACTGGGGCTACATAGAGGAAAACAAATTCCTCCGCCAATTGAGCATTAAACCCGAAGAATGGAATACAGCTTCGTCAATGTAGCTATTCAGAGATAGCGCTATTAACCTTTCTTCACAATTTTAGTAGAATAAGAATGTTACATTTGCGTTCTATCATAGGTCAGAGTTCTTCTGACATCATGGTTTAGGTGTGTTAAAAAGAAAGCGGTTGCATTGTGGTGATGGTTAACAACCGCGAGTATTGACGAAGCCGGCATGGGTAATGCCGGCTCGTTTTTTTATCTGTGTCAAGCTGAACTTGCCGAAGCATATTCCTTAGCCGCATATACCGCGCAGCCCGCGGCAATTACCCCCAGCGCCCCGGCTATGTAAATCCATTCAGCCGAAAAAAAGATAAAAGCCCACACTATAATCCCCACCACGGCCGGAAGAGGATACAGCCACATGCGGAAAGGGAATTTATCGCCCCTGTGCCTTTTGTGGTAAAGAATAATGCCCGCGCTTTGCCCGATAAACTGAATGATAATGCGCATAACGATAATGGCGGTAATCACTTCTTTCATTTTAAACAACAGGCTGAATACAAAAGCCATGGCTGCAAGAATCAGCAAGCTTACATGCGGGAAATGTTTTTCAGGATGAAGCTTTCCGAAAACGGAAAAGAAATTTCCGTCAACAGCCGCAGCATACGGCACCCGCGAATAACCCAGCAATACCGCAAACAAGGAAGTAATGGCAATAAATAAAACCAAACCGGTGGCAGCCTGCCCCGCGGCATGTCCGTAAATTTTTTCGAAATATAAACTCACAATAAACGGAGAATCCTTCGCCTCCTGCCAGGGTATAACCCCCAGAATGGAAACCTGCATCAGCAAATACAGGGAGGCAATAATGGCAATGGAAATAAAAATGCTGCGCGGAATGTTCCTTTCCGGTTCTTTTATTTCTCCACCGAGGTGGCACACATTATAATACCCGAGGTAAGAGTAAACCGTTTTAATGCTTGCCTGCCCCAGCCCGAAAAAGAATACCGGTGTAAGGCTGAACGCATCGGGCGCATAAGTAAAAGCCAGCGAACTTTGAAAATGCGGCACCGCGCTTACAATTAACCAAAGAATGGTACCGCCCACCACCATGCCCATGAGTACCGAAATTTTTCCGATGTCGGTAATTTTGCGGTAAAGAAGAATAGTGAGCAGCATAACAAGGGTACCGGACACAGCTTTCTGCTGAATGGTTGAAAGCGGAACCAGATACGTTAAATACTGCGCAAAGCCAATTGCACCGGAGGCCACCACCAATGGCGCCTGGATGATGGTTTGCCATATATACAGAAAGGAAAGCAGCCGTCCCCATTTTTTACCATAAAGCTTCTGGAGAAAATTGTAGCTGCCGCCCGCCATGGGCCATTTAGCACCCAGTTCAGCCCACACCGAGCCATCGGCAAATGAAAGCACCGCGCCAAGCACCCACGCCACAATACATTGCGGACCGTTCATGGCACCTATAACAAAAGGAATAGTGATAAACGGACCAATGCCCACCATATCAATGGCGTTAACCGCCACTGCCTGCCGCAAGTTCAACCCGCGAATGAGTTTGTTCATGAATGGTTTGTGTCGTGGGGTAAATGTATTCGTATTATTTTCACTCTATGAAAAAATTCTGTTTTCTTTTCCTGCTATCTCTGGCGGTACTCCTTACGCAGGCGCAAACTAAAACCGGGCCTAAAGTATTGGTGGTTACCGCCCACCCTGATGATGAAACGGCTATGGCGGCAACCATTTACAAAATCACTCATGAACTCAACGGGCTTGTTGACCAGTGCGTAATCACCAATGGCGAAGCAGGATATAAATACTCCACCCTGGCTGAAGCTTATTACGGACTGGAGCTGACCGATGAAAAGGTGGGAAGAGAAAATCTTCCGCGCATCCGCAAGCAGGAGTTAATCAATGCCGGAAAAATAATAGGCACTAACAATATTTTTTTCCTCGACCAGAAAGATGCGCGCTATGGGCTGGATGAACACGAACCGCTCGATACCACATGGAATGTTGGTTTAGTCACCACCCGCCTAAAAGAAATAATGACGAACACCAAGTATGACTTCCTTTTTTGTCTTTTACCTGTTCCTGAAACACATGCGCACCACAAAGCCGCTACCATACTTGCGCTAAGAACCGTTCAGTCGCTTCCCGAAAATAAACGACCGGTAGTGCTGGGCGTTACCGGTTCTTCGTTAAAAGACACAGCTGCTGTCACTTTCACACAACTGAAGAACTACAACGAAACAAAGGTTGAGGGAAACACTTTTATGTTTTCGTTCGATAAAACAGTGCCTTTCGGCTACAAAAACAAACTCACTTACAAAATCATCGTCAACTGGGAAATTGCCGAGCACAAATCGCAAGGCACCATGCAGCTTTTCATGAATCAGGGCGACTTTGAAAATTACTGGTTTTTCGCTGTTAATAAACCCGAAGATAAAGCGAAGTGCAAAGAACTGTTTGAGGAATTGAAAAAGATTCCTTACAAACCCAAAGAGTATTAGCGCAGTTAATCAGCAGCAATTTGTTTCGACCACCTGGGCAATAGTAAAAGCCCGATAAGTAAATACAGGTAATAGGAAAAGATTCGCCACAGTAACACGATGGCTGCTGCTAATCCCAAAGGCATAAACTCACAGTTAAGCGCCATGAAGGAAATCTCTGCCACACCGCTTGCTCCCGGTGTAGAAGGAATGGTTGTAAATATCCAAAGCACATATTGCCGCGAGAGCACTTCAATGATGTTCAGCCCGTTGGTTGAAAAGGCAAGTAGCAAAGCACATGCAAGAAAAAACCGGGCAAACCAATTGAAGAAGGTGGACACAAACATTTTAATCCAGAAGGAGAAGGGCATGTTTTTAAATTCATCAGCAGTAATCTCTATGTCATCGCCTAACGCAATCAATCCGCTTTTAAAAGACGAAAAAACAGGAAGCACGGCAATACGGTGGCAAAACCTCTTCACAAAATGGGGCATCAAGAAAAGTGAACCGCCCAGAAAGACGCAGGCAAACACAAAAAGCAGATACCCAATCCATGCCTTACTTGCAATATCTCTTACCGCTTGCATAATCTGATGCCCTTCCAAATCTGGACACTGGTATGTGTATGTAAGCATTGAATTTCCCAGAATGAAATACAACACTGCAAATACCAGAACAAAAACAAGATTATCGAGAAAAGTATTTAGAAATAACACCGCCACACTTTTCCCATAACTCAATCCGCTTTTCTTCAACAGGAAAACAACAAAAGGAGCTTCCGCCACTTTAGGAGTAATACAAGCAGAAAACTCCCATAGCATAATGGTTTGAAAAGCTTTGCGCCAGCTTACAGTATTACCTGTACTTAACCTGTACTTGTAAATAAAACCACCATCGCGCACAATTACAGTAAGTGTTGCCAGCAATAACCCGGCTATTAACTTCCCGCTTACTTCAACTTCGCGAAGTTCATTTGGTTTGAAATTGTGAAAGACAAGATAGGCAGTAACGCTGATGCCGATAAGCAAAGGCAGCAACAGCTTCCACAAACTGATTTTCGGTAAAGCGTTTTCAGAATTCCCGCTCATACGGGCAAAGGTGGAATTTACCTGAAATGTTTGCTATTAAAACAGGAATTAATTCTCTTGTCCTTCGAGAACAACTTCCTGTTGCTCATCCGGAGTCATTTTTTCCAGCCAGAAATTATTCATGCCCTGCCCGATAACAATGCTGATTTGCCGCTCCTGAACCAGCTCAAGGATGGACAGAAAAACAAAAATGGCGTGTAGCCGGTTTTCAACATCTTTAAAAACTTCCTCGAAAGCAATTTTCATTCCCTCCTTTAACCTTTCATGCAAAACCATTTTCTCACCGCTGATGGTATACGGAGGGGTTTCTATGGTGTGAACTACTTTGTTTTTTTCTCTCGCCAGCCGGTCGAGTACGTTTTGAAATGCGCGCATCATCCGGTACATGGTCAGGTTCTCCATTTCAAGTTCCGTTTCAAACAGCGAAGCTATTTCTCTGGTTTCTGAAACAGAATTACCTCTTTTAGCGATATTCTGTCTGTCTTCTTCTAATTTGCGGAGCGCTTCGGTGGTTTCTTTGTATTTTTTGTATTCAATCAGGCGCGCGACCAGTTCATCGCGCGGGTCAATTTCCTTTCCGGTTTCCGGGTTAAACTCTTTTCGGGGCAAAAGCATTTTGGCTTTTATACGCATCAGAGTAGCCGCCACCAAAATGAATTCGCTCGCCACTTCAATGTTAAGCGTCTCCATTTGGTGGATGTAATTCAGAAAATCAGTAGTGAGTTTGAAAATGGGAATGTCGTAAATATCCAGCTCATCTCTTTCAATAAAGAAAAGCAGCAAATCAAAGGGGCCTTCAAACTGGGGGAGCTTAATCTCGTAGGTGTCCTGCATTTTTTTTCATTAGCAGCGAAAATAAAATTTGTCTTTACCCGGCTTTCAACAAATACACAATCCGAGGCAATTCAAATCAGTTCGCCAGTTCACTCATAAATTTGATTCTAACCAATTGCAGGTTTTCGGTTTCTACTTCGTCATCCTTGAATTCTTCGTAAGCCTCATCAAGGGAGTCTGTCGGAGCTTCGCGGAAGTAGTCATATATATAGCCGACCAGTTCTTCATCCATAATGTTGAATAGATAATAGTCAATGTTCAGTTTGGTTCCCGAGTTGACAATGGTCTCCAGTTCGTTAATCAACTCCGGACGTTTTTTACCAAGCATCTTTGCTATTTCATCAATAGAAATTTTTTTGTCTATTGCCTGAATGATTCTGATTTTATCTCCGCTCTTATTTACTACACCGCGGACAACAAAATCTGTTGGCCGGTCAATCTCGTTTTCATCCACATATTTTTTAATCATTTCAATAAACGTTTTCCCGTAACGCTCAGCTTTACCACGGCTTACACCCTGAATATTGCAAAGTTCCTCTATGGTTATGGGATATTTTGCCGCCATCTCTTCCAGCGAAAAATCCTGGAAAATAACATAGGGCGGGAGGTTGAATTGCTTACCCACTTTTTTTCTCAAGTCTTTAAGCATATTGTGCATTTGCGGGTCGAGAACCGCTCGTGCTCCCTTGCCATCATCCACCACAACATCTGTGCCGTCATCTTCGTAATTATGGTTGATGGAAATCTTTACCGGTCGCGGTTTTTTCAAAAACTCATATCCGCGGTCGGTTATTTTAAGCAACCCATATTGCTCAATATCTTTTTCGAGCAGCCCTGCCATCATCGCATGACGAATCACCGAATTCCAGTGGTGCTCATCTTTATCAGCGCCCTGGCCAAACCATTCCTGCCGGTCATATTTAAAGTCCGTAATTTCCTTTCCCTTTTTACCTATTAGAAGTTTTACAACATACGGCAAATCATGATTTTCTTTTACTGCTTTAATTATCTCAATAGAAAGTTTTGTATCTGCTGTAACATCCACTTTCTCTTTTGGATGCTTGCAATTGTCACACATGTTGTTGCACTCCTTTGCATTAAACTCCTCACCAAAATAATGCAGCAAGAATTTTCTTCTGCATTCGGCAGATTCGATGTATGCCACTGTTTCATTTATAAGCTGAATATTACGTTCGCGTTCGGCAACAGATTTATCGCGCAGAAGCTTTTCAAGTTTTCCAATGTCTTTGTAAGAAAAATAAACCACGCATTCTCCGTCCAAACCGTCCCGACCCGAACGGCCGGTTTCCTGGTAATAATTTTCGAGTGATTTGGGAATATCAAAATGTATAACAAAGCGGATATCGGGTTTGTCAATTCCCATTCCAAATGCAATTGTGGCAACAATTACATCCAGCTCTTCCATCAGAAACGCGTCTTGTGTTTGTGTGCGTAGTTTTCCATCCAGCCCAGCATGGTAAGCTGCGGCCTTAATTCCGTTAGCTCGAAGAACTTCTGACAAGTCATCACAAGTCTTCCGGTTAATTACATAGATAATTCCCGATTTACCGGAGCGTTGCTTGATGAACTGCACCATATTCTTGATTGCGAGCTGCGGTGTTTTTTTTGTCCTTATTTCGTAGAAAAGGTTCGGGCGGTTGAATGATGAAATAAATATGTTCGGTTTTTTCAGGATAAGCGTTTTTACAATGTCGCTCTGTACTTTCGGAGTAGCAGTGGCTGTAAGGGCAATAATCGGGAACTGCTGTTTGATGCTTTCGATAATTTCACGGATTCTTCTGTATTCCGGGCGGAAATCATGACCCCACTCCGAAATGCAGTGCGCCTCATCCACTGCAATAAAACTCACTTTTACTTCTTTGAATAAGTCAACTGTCTCCTGCTTAGTTAAAGTTTCTGGCGCCACGTAAAGCATTTTTGTTTTGCCACTTTTAATGTCGCTGATAACGACTGTCCTCTCGGTTTTATTAAGCGATGAATTAAGAAAGTGCGCAATGCTGTCCTTATCGGAATAGTTGCGGATTAAATCCACCTGGTTTTTCATCAGGGCTATAAGAGGAGATATAATGATTGCCACTCCCTCGCTCATAATAGCTGGCAACTGGTAACAAAGCGATTTACCTCCGCCTGTAGGCATAATTACGAATGTATCCTTACCGGCTAAAAGCGATTTAATAATTTTCTCCTGGTCGCCTTTGAATTTGCTGAAGCCAAAAAATTCCTGTAGCGCCTCTTGTGGTGACATCTCTGCTATTTCCATAATCCGTATTTAATTAATGAACCATTGATATAAATCCTTTATTGATAACACCTGTTTTGATTAACGCTCAATTTAAAAAACATTTCAAAAAAAAGGATGACGAATTTAAAATAAGTTTTTTTGCGCAATGCGAATAATTATTTTTGCGCCCCTTGCTTAACAAAATTTCAATTCGATGAGCAATACGTATGTGGTGATTATGGCCGGGGGCATAGGAAGCCGCTTCTGGCCTGAGAGTCGTGTTGCCAAGCCGAAACAGTTTCTTGACATTTTGAATACCGGCAAAACGCTGATTCAGCATACATATCAGCGCTTTTTGAATCTGGTTCCGAAAGAAAATATTTATGTGGTTACGGCAGAAGGGTATAGTAACCTGGTAGAAGAACAGTTACCGGGGCTTATGCACGAGCAGATTTTGAAAGAACCGATTAAAAGAAATACAGCTCCGTGTATTACCTACGCCTGCGACAAAATTTATACTAAAGACAAAAATGCTACGATTGTCATTGCCGCTTCTGACCATTTGATTCTGGAGGAACAAAAGTTTTTAGATGTGGTAAGGAAGTGTATCGAATTTGTAAGTAATAACTCTTATCTGGTAACTCTTGGTGTCAAACCCAGTAAACCAGCTACCGGTTTCGGTTATATACAATTTATTGATGAGCATTCACCTGACGATTTTTATAAAGTAAAAACATTCACTGAAAAACCCACACTAGAGATTGCTAAAACTTTTTTGAAAAGTGGAGACTTTTTATGGAACAGCGGAATGTTTGTATGGAAAGCAAAAACTTTGTTGCGTGGGGTGATTAAACATCTTCCTGAAATTGCCGAGGTTTTCCGCGAAGGCAACAAATACTACTATACGACAGAGGAGACAAAATTCATTCGCGAAGCATATTCACTATGCCCAAATATTTCAATTGATTACGGGGTAATGGAAAAAGCTGATAACGTTTATACCACTCCTGCCGAATTTGGCTGGAGCGATATAGGTTCATGGGCTTCGCTGTACGATGTGTATGGGCATGACTATCTGGGCAATGCAGTAGCCGGGAAAAACGTGAAGATTTATGATTCAGCTAACAACATGATTATGGTGCCAAAAGAAAAACTGGTGGTACTACAAGGCTTACGCGACTATTGTGTGATTGACACCGGTGATGTTTTGCTGGTATGCGAAAAATCGAAAGAGCAGGAAATCAAACAAATAACTGTTGATTTGAAAGTAGCTGATCTTGATAAGTTTTTATAGAAAATGAATTTCCCTTCCTCTATTAGTTCTAAACTTCCGAATACCGGCACCACCATTTTTACCGTGATGAGTGCATTGGCGAAAGAGTATAATGCCATAAATCTTTCACAAGGCTTTCCTGATTTTAATCCGCACCCTGTATTACTTGAAGAAGTTGAAAAGGCGATGCGAGGCAACTTTAATCAGTACGCGCTCATGGCAGGTTATTTGCCTCTGCGTGAAAGAATTGCAGAGAAAGCAGAATCACTATATGGAGCAAAAATTAATCCGGATACTGAGGTAACTGCAACTGCAGGGGGGACACAAGCAATTTTTACTGCCATACTTTCCGTAATTCGGGAAGACGATGAGGTTATATTGTTTGCACCTGCTTACGATAGCTACGCACCCGCTGTTGAGCTTGCCGAAGGTAAAGCTATTTTCTATGACCTCGAAGCGCCTGACTACAAAGTTAATTGGCTAACGGTTAAGCGGCTTGTCAATCAACGGACGAAGATGATTATCATCAACACCCCACACAATCCTTCGGGAACTACTCTCAAGGCAAGTGATATGGCGGAGTTGGAAAAGCTTACCAAGGGAAGTGACCTTATCATCATCAGCGATGAGGTGTATGAGCACATAGTATTTGATGAAATAGAACACCAAAGTGTATTACGCTATCCCAAACTTGCTGAAAGAAGTTTTGTAATCGGTAGTTTTGGTAAAACATATCACACTACCGGCTGGAAAGTCGGCTATTGTATTGCCCCGAAAAACCTGACGAATGAATTCCGGAAAGTTCATCAATTTAATGTGTTCAGCGTGAATTCAGTTGCGCAGGTTGCCTTTGCTGAAATTCTGAAAAGAAAAGAGCTATATCTTGAATTGAATTTTTTTTATCAGCAGAAAAGAGATTATTTCCACAAAGCAATTCAATCATCGCGTTTCAAATTGCTGAAATGCGAGGGCACCTACTTTCAATTGGTTTCTTATGGTAAAATTTCACAGGAAAGAGATTTGGAATTTGTAAAACGAATGACAAAAGACAATGGCGTAGCCGCTATTCCTATTTCGGTTTTTTATCGTCACCAAACCGACAATAGCATTATTCGATTTTGCTTTGCCAAAGAAGAAGAAACCCTGAAGCGCGCTGCCGAGAAAATTTCTAAGATGTAGTTTGTATCTTCATTCCGTGATTCCAAATCTCCGCGTAACTCTTATTCAAACTTCATTGCACTGGGAAAGCATTCCGGCTAATCTCGAAATGTTTTCTAAAAAGATTTCATCAGTTGGAGAAACCGATTTGATTGTATTACCCGAAACTTTCAGCACAGGGTTCAGCATGAATCCAAAATATGCTGAAGAAATGAATGGAACTGCGGTAGCATGGCTCAGGAAAACCGCAGTCGAAAAAGGCTGTGTCATTACAGGAAGTTTGATGATTAAAGAACGCAGCAAATTTTTCAACCGCTTGATCTGGATGCAGCCCGATGGAGAATTTTTTACGTACGATAAACGGCACCTGTTTTCTCTGAGTGATGAGCCAAAATTTTTTACTGCGGGAAAAGAAAGAATCATTATTGAATTAAACGGCTGGAAAATCTGTCCGCAGATTTGTTATGATTTGCGTTTTCCTGCATGGGCGAGAAATCTACATGCGGCATATGATGTGTTGTTGTATGTGGCTAACTGGCCTGAGCGCAGAGCGCAGGCATGGAAATATTTGTTAGTCGCTCGTGCCATCGAAAATCAGGCTTATGTAATTGGTGCGAACCGGGTTGGTAATGACGGCAAAGACATTTCTCATTGCGGAGATTCGATGGTGCTTGATCCTTTGGGAAATGTGCTTTATCATAAAATAGATACAGAAGATATTTCAACCATCGAACTGAATTACGCAGAGTTGAAAAAACTAAGAGAGCAACTTCCTTTTCTGAAAGATGCCGATGATTTTGTGATTAATCCGAAAGTAAAATTTAAAAGTCACTGATGCCACTGCTCAACGAACATAAAAGCGAAGAAGAAAAAAGCTTTGCCCTACGCTGGTATGAAGTGCGCAATCGTGTAAAGAACGACTTCGGTCAGCGACCGGATATTAACGCGATGCTTTTTCTTATTGGCATAAATGAAGTGGGCATTGTAAAAGAAAAATGGGAAAAAGAAGAAAAGCAGGATTTAATGCATGTAGCCATTTGCAAACTTTTTTCATCCGATGGCTATTTCAAATTTCTCGGCAACGATGATGAAGGCTGGCCACAATACGAAGTAGTTGAAAATATTCCCAAGTTGGTTTTAAAAGATCAGGATGAACTGCTCAAGAAAAAGATTGTAGAATACTTCGAGGCGTTATAGCTACCTCCAGGACTTCGCGAAATACGGCTTGTAATCATCACTTACTATTTCTTCTTGTCTCCAATATTTCATGGTTACCACATGTCCGTCATTGGTGTGCAGCAATCTTCCGAAAATTGCATTCGTAACATTGAATTCGTTTTGTGTTACGTAAACTGTAAAAGTTGATGGTGGTGGGGGAGGGGGTGGTGGTGTTTCAACTACCGTTGACACTGTTTCTCCTTCGGCAACCGGTTTTGCAACAGGAGCAGCAACTTTAGGAGGAGGAGTGGGCGCGGTTACAACGGTATACCCGTTTAATTCCAGAAGAGATTTCAGAAACTCAACGCGTTCGGGCTTACAGTTTTTTTCTACCACAGCACAACGCACTCCGTCAATTTCTTCAAAAAGATGATTTTGGTTGATGGCCATGGTTAAAAGTTTGCAGCGTATTGAAGAATCACGTCAAATGTCCTGCTCACAAAACCGAGAGCCAGAATTCCTCCTACGCAAAGAGTTACCGCCATAAGAACCGTTGAAGTCAAGACAATTTTCGGCATAGGCTCGCTGTTTTCATCAACAAACATAGCGCGAACAATTCTGAGATAGTAATACAGCGAAACAACCAGGTTGAGCGAAGCCACAATAATCAGCCACCACATGCCTGTTTGCGCCCCGGTGGTTAAGAGAAATAATTTTCCGAAAAAACCCGCTGTAGGGGGAATTCCCGCAAGCGAGAAAAGTGCCAACGACATTACCAATGCTAAAGTCGGATTTGAAGCATACAAACCTTTGTAGTCGTTTACGGTCTCTTTTCCGGTAGTAGAAGAAATGACTGAGATGATAGCAAAAGCGGCAAGATTGGTGAATATATATATTAGAATGAAGTAAACCACGCTTGCCACACCAATCTGGGAAGCCGATGAAATAGCAACCAATAAATAACCAACCTGTGCAATGGACGAAAACGCAAAGAACCTTTTCAGATTTTGCTGACGAAGCGCAAAGATGTTTCCGACAGTAATGGTGATAGCCGCTAAAACTGCAACAGCATAAAACCACGTCATTGCAAGAGGCGCAAAAATGGTATAAAGCGAAGTGATAAATACAAACGCCATCGCCCCTTTCGATACAACTGAAAGATAAGCCGTCACTGCAATTGGTGAGCCCTCATATACATCAGCTGTCCATAAGTGAAATGGAACAATAGAAAGCTTGAATGCAAATCCGGTGAGAACAAGAATGAAAGCAAGTATCTGCAATTGACTTCCCACTAATGACTGCGAGATAACCGCAAAGTCAAGCGAACCGGTAGTTCCGTAAAGCATCGAAACACCAAACAGTAAAATCGCAGAAGAAAATGCGCTACTCATTATCATCTTCATCGCTGCTTCGCTCGAAACTTTTTTATCCAAATCAAAATTGCACAGCGCAGCTAACGGAATCGTAGAAAGTTCCAATCCTAAGTAAAACATCAGCAGGTTGTTGCTGCCCATCATAAAAAAGAAACCGAGGAGGCTCGAAAACAGCAGCATGAAAAATTCCGGTAGGTGTTTGTGGTTCTTCAGCCATTCATAGCTGAATAATGAAATCAGCAACACCGCCAAATTCAACACACTCTTTTTAATCGCCAGCAAAGGCGAAGTGCGGAACATGGTTCCGAAAATTTCTTTCGGTTCATTTCCGAAAAATCCGAGAACAAGATTCAGCACCAACAACAAATTGGTAATACGTAGTATCGAAACATTACTTGCCCTTCCGGCAATCTTCTGAATCAATAAAATGAAAAGGATGAGCGTAAGCATCATCTCAAACTTCATGGCAATGAGGAAGGATAAATCCATTGTGGAATTTGTGCTAATGTAAACAAAGAACTAAAAGTATAAGACTTGAACGACTAGATTATGACAATTTTATAATCTACCAACAAAAATACCAGCCATGATTCAAAATTCAAATCGAACCTATGACGCATTTTGTGATACATCTTTTCTACTGGCATACTATTTTGCATTTGGAGAGATGCATGATATCCGTAACGAACTGAAAAAAGAGCTTCCCTTTCCCCAAAAGTTTTTCCCCCATTACAAGAAGATTGCAAATACAATTCCTATTGCAGAAAAAATATTCTCGTACGATTATCGACTTTCGCTGGTTTATAATCTTGGGATATTGTTGGAGTTGGTTGAAAAACTTGTAGAAAACAATCTTCGTAATAGCATATCAGCCCACATACCGTTGCTGCTTATTCAAAATAAAACCAGGAAAAATTACAGTGCCCTGTCGAAATGGCTAATAGATGATTGTAAACGATTGGATGAGCTTAAACGGGAGGAAATCACGCCCTTACAGGAACTAGTATACAATTGTTTTGAGTTTACAGAATTTGAGTTCATGGAAACTGCATTGTGGGGTATAGAATTTATCAATCATTTTAGAGGATGCGAATTAAGTTCAAGATTGAGTGACCTTGCATATTTTTCAAGATGCCAAATTGGATTTGCCGACATTCATCACCTTCTTTCAGCAGAATCACTCGGATGCAAATATTTTTTTACCTACGATTCTGACTTTGCTCTTATGAAAAACGAAATCCAAAAAACCTTTGGTTTAACAGTAATAACTAATCCCCAGGAGATATTAAAAGTTATTTAGCCTACCGGCTCATTTCAGAATCTCCTTCAAAGCTTGCCTTAATTTCGGCAACTCATTTTCACAAAGATCAAATACTACTTCGTGTTGAAGTTTATCGTAATGGTGAGAAATTAAATCGCGCATCCGTATGATTTCATTCCAGGGAATTTCGGAGTGTGGCTTAAAGATATTTTCGTTTCTCGTGTAACTTTTCTTCAACAATTCACCAGTAACCTGCAAACGCATAAGTATTGCATCATAGTATGCTTTTCCCTGCTTGGTGGCAAAAAAATCTTCAGCGGTTTTAGTTTCAGCGAAGTAAGATAAAGCCTCGTCTATGTGCTCCAGCACGAGCAGCAAATCGTTCCGGAGCGGTTCATTAAGCATAAACTATATCTCGTTCTATAGTTTTCAGGAAACGCGGAGAAAGGTGCTTGTGTTTAGTAGTAATATCCACTTTGGTATGCAATAGGTTTTCAAGGTAATTCAGCAAACCTGCAAGTTTTATAAAACTTGGTTGTTGTAGTTTTACCAGCACATCAATATCACTCGAGGTGGTTACTTCGTTACGGACAGCAGAACCGAACAGACCAATTTCTTCCACACCAAAATCGTTTTTCAGCTTTGGCATTTCGGAGCGAAGTGTTTTAATTATTTCTTGCGAATTCATAAGAACAAAAGTAAGTCAATTCTTTGCCTTTACATAAACAGGCGCAGCTGTCATTACGGAAACCCCGCTCTTAAAACCTGTTTACTTATTTCTTCACTTGCCGGATTTAATAACTGCTGAAGAAGAAACGGAGCCACCCCAATCACCACAATTCCGGCAATCAAAATCACTGCAGCCAACTTCTCATTCCACTCCGCATCTCCAAACGGAACCATTGTATTACCGTCAACTGCCATCTGCGAACCGTGAACTTCCAAAGGTCCCCACATTACTTTTCCGAGAGCGCGAAGAATGTAAACTGCCGTCACCACTATACTCGCACAAGCCGCAATCGTTGCAGCGCGATACCACATATCCGGGTTCTGCCATGCGCCCATAAACACGGTCATCTCCGCAGCAAAGCCGCTGAAACCCGGCAAGCCCAGCGAACACAAACCCGCAATAAAAAACACCGTGCCTATAAACGGAGTAAGCTTCAGCAAACCGCCCATCTGCGCCACCATGCGCGTATGCGTGCGCTCATACAACATGCCTATAGCAGCGAAGAAAAGAGCCGTCATTAAACCGTGGCTCACCATCTGCATCACCGCACCGGTAATGGCGGTCTTCGTCAACATGCCAATGCCCAGCAACACAAACCCGCAGTGACTCACCGATGAATACGCGTTGATGTATTTCAAATCCTTTTGCATCAGCGTGGCAAACGAGCCATACAAAATCGCAATCGCGCTCAACAAAATAATCAGCCACTGATATTCATGCGCGCCTTCGGGCATCAGGTAAGTGGCTACACGCAGACAACCATAGCCGCCCAGCTTCATCGAAATGCCCGCTAAGAACATCGAAGCCGCAGTAGGTGCGCTGCTGTGTCCGTCAGGCACCCACGTATGAAACGGAAACAGCGCCCCGAACACCCCGAAGCCCAAAAACAAAAACGGAAAAAATTTCGTTTGCACCGCCACCGGCAAATGCGTTTTCGAAAGCGCCACCAAATCAAACGTAGGAGTGCCGCTGTAAAAATAAACCGCCAGCAAACCCACAAACACCAGCGCACTGCCGCCCATCAGCATCAGCGCCAGTTTATTCGCGCTGTATTCCTTGCGCCCGCTGCCCCAAATCGCTATCAGCAAAAACTTCGGTATCACCGCCAGTTCCAGAAAGAAAAACATCATAAACAAATCGAGCGACACAAAAAACCCGTAAGCACCCGCGCTCAAAAACAACAGCAAAAAGAAAAACTCCTTCGTCATGCGCTCCACCTTCCAGCTCACCAGCACACCCGCCAGCACCACGAGTGCCGTCATCATAATCATCGCCACCGAAATGCCGTCCACCCCCGCGTAATACTGAATATTAAAAGCCGCAAACCACACCTCGCGCTGCTCAAACAAAAATTTACCCGACTCCACAGAGGCGGACTGCGCGTTTACCGCAATAACATAAGCAACAAGCAGCCAGCCTACAAGCGCCAGTTGCAGCACCGAGCCGATGAGCGCCACCACCCTCACCTGCCGCGCATCCTTGCACGTAAGTACTACCAGCGCAGTAAGAAACGGAAGAAGAATTAAGAGAGATAAATTCATTTCAACACAATATTAAGAATCATTTTGGGGCATTTTCTGTATTGCCCACCCATTACGGAAGTAGCAAGTGGTGTTATATGTAATGCCCCTACAGAAATCACGTATTCGAGATTTCTAAGTCATCTTCACCGCTTGAATTTTTTCCCGTGCCCTTAAGCGGCTCAGCTGTTTTCATTTTCACTTCCTCACCACAAAATCCCCCATCACCAGCACATCGAGCCCGCTGGAAAAAAAAGTGGCAACGGCATCGCGGGGGGTGCAAACAATAGGCTCATGCGACAGGTTAAAGCTGGTGTTGAGTACCACCCCGTGCCCGGTTTTTTCTTTCAGTTTTCGCAGTAGTGAATAATAGAGCGGGTTCTGCCCGGGGTTTACCGTCTGAATGCGGGCAGTTCCGTCAATATGGGTTACTGCGGGTATTAACGGTTGCATTTCCTGCTTTACATCATACGTTACAGTCATGTAAGGCGCTGCAACCTGTTTGCCTGAAAAATATTTTTCGGCATCTTCTTCCAGCACACTCGGGCAAAATGGCCGGAACGACTCGCGCAGTTTTATTTTCCGGTTCACGATATCCTTCATTTTGTCATTACAGGCATTTGCCAGAATGCTCCGGCTTCCGAGAGCACGGGGTCCAAACTCCATTGGCCCCTGGAACCAGCCAACAACTTTGTTTTGTGCAATCAGCTCCGCAGCAGTTTCGGCAGGGTCGCTTACTTCCTCAAACTTCAGATTACAACTATTAAATGTGTCCCGTACCTCATCGTTGGTGTATGAGTTACCGAGAAATGTATTTTCCGTTTTCACCGGTGTTATCCCGTTTTCCGCACATGCCAGCCATGCCGCGCCCAGCGAAATTCCTGCATCGCCAGCAGCTGGCTGAATAAAAAGCTCATCGCACCAGTCGGTATTCATAATGCGCTGGTTCATTACGCAGTTAAGCGCCACACCACCGGCAAGGCATATTTTTCTCTTGCCGGTTTTTTCCGCATAGTACTTCAGCATTTTCAAAACCACATCTTCCAGATGTCTTTGCGCGGAGGCTGCCACATCTTTATAGAAACCAGAAATTTCGGCTTTAGGAACCCGGCTGGGCGCTCCCATTCTGTTCAAAAAGTTTTCATTGAAATTTACCTCATCGCGGTGAAGGGCCGGTGCCTTAGGCGGAACGGTGACAATAAAATCGGTATTCGTTTTTAGTTCCCCATCTGTAAAATCAATAAGCCAGTCAAAGCTGAATTTGTTTCTGTCTCCGTAAGAAGCAAGGCCCATCACTTTATACTCGTCCTTATCTTTAGCAAAGCCGCAGAATTGTGTAACGAGGGCATAAAAAAATCCGGAGCTGTTATTTCTTTCAAATCGCTTAATCAGTTTCATCTCCCCTTTCCCTCCAACCGAAACCTGCGTGGAATTTCCATCACCCGAATTGTCGAGCGTAACTATCAATGCATCATCAAAACCCGATGCATAGTAAGCGCTGGAAGCGTGACAGTCGTGGTGATGAAATCGTTTTAATGGAGGAGAATAACCGAAATGAAATTTGAAGTAACCGGTAATGCGCCTTTCAATTTCGGGTTCCCAGGTGGAGCCGTGAAATGCCAGCAAATCAACATCTTGAATTTTCAGCTTGCTAACTTTCAGAACCTCAAGCACTGAAAGGTAAGGCAGCCTGCCGGAAGAAAACTTAATACGGTTCAGGCGTTCTTCTTCAATGGCGGCAACAACTTTTCCGTCTATTACCAACACCGCACTCACATCCTGGTAACCGGGGCGGAAACCTCCGTTAATTCCTAATACAACCATGCTTTTTATTTACCCGGCTTCAAATTATCGAAAATGTATCCTTTGTCAGCCAGCATTTTTCCGTACTGTGTTCCCTTCCATTTATTTTCTCCCAGTTCAAGTTCCACTACTTTCAAATCTCCGGCAAACTCATTGAACTCGCCCTGTACATAGCTGCCGTCCTTTGAAACTGCCAGTGAGCAGCCAATCATTTTTTTCCCTTCGTAAGGGCCGCCAACAATATATCCTACGCTTGTAGTCGATACCACCGGTATTTCATAGAGCTTCGCTAAAGTGGTGAGCGGCTTTATCCATTTATCTTTATAAGGGTCCATCTCCTCAGTTATAAAATGGTCAACCGTCCACGAAGAGGGAGAAAGAATAATTTGCGCCCCCATACGAGCCAGTGCATGACCGATATGTGTGGAGTCGAAATAATTATCTGCGCAAATATTGATTCCGATTTTGCCGAAAGGAGTTTGAACTACGCTTAGCGAATTTCCCACTTCATAGAAAGGGTGCTCCACTTCAAGCAAATTAATCTTGTGATACTTGTGAATAATCGCTCCGTTGTCGTCAATCAGCAAGGCGGTGTTGTATCGCTTGTCATTTTCCAACTCCGTTAACCCAAGGCAAAGCCATATTTTTAATTCGGCAGCCAGTGAGCTAAAAAAATTTGAAACCTTTCCGGGAACCGGTTCGGCTTCATTAAATGCTGAGGGATGAGTCCAGGCCAGGTCGAGCACTTCAGGAAGAAGGACTATATCGGCATTTTTATTTTTCGCTCTTCGAATCAGGATTTCAGCCCTCTCAAGGTTGCGTTCCGGCTCACCGCCTTCCACTAAAAGCTGAGCCATTCCGATTTTCATTTTTATGCCGCTCACTGCTTATCTGAATTTAATAACAAAATACTTATCGTAAATCACCTGTGTAAAAAAACCCAGTTTAGTCATCAGCCAAACCAATGGCTTTGCCAGCAACATCAGCGAGTAGCTATTGGGATAATCCCAGAAATTCTTCGGTGGAAGCTTCATATACGAATCAAATTCTTCGCGCGTAATTCCCAACCTCTTGATGCATAGTGATATCACTTTTTCGTTTTCCATGATATCATCGGGGGCGTTTAACTTTTGCAGCGCTTCTTCACGGGTCATTTGTTTGCTCCGTACAAACGCGCTGTATTCCACCAAACGGAAATCAATGTTGAATTTCACCCTATGAACATAAGTAATCAGGCTCCAGTATAAGTCATCTAAGTAATGCGCACCGGGATGAACCCAGTTTAACTCACGCTCTAATAGCTTCTGCACATCGGCTTTTACATAGGGAAAATAATACAGCGGGGAATGAACTTTAATTCTATGAAGGAGGGAGTAGAAAAATATTTCTTTCAAACCGAGATGATAACCCGGGTCATCTGGCTTCCATTTGCGTAATGGGTGAGTTCCAAACTTTTTGTGAACTGCCCGGAGATGGTCGCCATCAAAATAAGCCCAGGCTATAGGACGAATCCCTTCCGTTCGGAATGACTGGGCAAACAAAATGTTTTTGATTCCCTCTTTATATGCAACTCCGTAAAGCGAAGCTCCTATTCCCACATCCGTTCCATTATTCATCAGCGGGGTTGATGCTTTCAGGTCAACAATTTTTATGTCCTTGCATTCTCTAAAGTCAGAAGTAATGGTGCGCAACTCCACTCCGAGCTTGCGGACTGCCTTGAGCATATTTTCACCTGCAACCGGATTATCGAACCCATCGTTAAAGTGAACAGCCAGCGGTCGTAGTTTCCACTCTTTCACTGCAATGTAAAGCATATAAATACTGTCGCGTCCGCCACTGATGCCCATGATACAATCATATTTCTTTCCATCTCCTTCCTTCCGGATTCGTGCGAGCATTTTATCCAAAGCAACTTTACCCCTGTCATCATTCGGGAAAATTTTCTCCCACCGGTCGTGCATGTGGCACAAGTTACATTCTCCGTTTTTATCAAACTCAATTCCCGGAACTGTGTTGTCGCAAACACAGCGCTTACACTTCCGGTACGGAATGTCTTTGGGGAACCCGCTTACAACTACCATTTCCTATTGCTTGAAAAATTTGATTACGTTTTCGCAAACATAATCTATCTGCGAATCTGTAATGCCAACGAAAATAGGGAGGCTGAGTACTGTATCGGCTAATTTTTCAGCAACCGGGAAAGTAGTTCTGGGTTTAAAATATCCGGCAAAAGCCTTCTGTTTGTGAGGGGCAATCGGGTAATGAATAAGAGTGGAAATGCCTTTTCGCTTAAGAAACTCCATCAATTCATTTCGTTTTTCGGTTCGGACAACAAACAAATGATAGACGTGTTCTGCGTCCGGTATACAACCCGGAAGTATAATGTTCTTTTCACCGTAAAGATTTTTGCAATATCGCTTTGCTATACTTCGCCTTTGCCTGTTCCACTTGCTCAGCAACGGTAATTTTAGATTTAGAAATGCTGCTTGAACCTCATCCAGTCGTGAATTCATTCCCTGCAGTTCGTGGATATATTTTTTTGCTGATCCGTAATTCCGTATCAGTAATACTCGCTGAAATACATTTTTCTCAGACGTTACAACTGCTCCTGCATCACCTGTAGCTCCTATATTTTTAGCCGGATAGAAACTGGTTGCACTTATGTTCCCAAAACTTCCAACTTGTTTTGACTTAAATGTTGCACCTTGTGACTGTGCAAAATCTTCAATTACAAATAGGTTACGCTTTTTTGCCACTTCCATTATTTCATCCATTCTGCATGGCTGGCCATAAAGGTGCACCGGAACTATAGCCTTGGTTTTGGGGGTAACCGCTTGCTCAATTAAAGAAGTGTTAACATTCATCGTGTTCTCATCTGCGTCAACGGGGACTATAGTAGCTCCGGTTTTACATACTGCGAGCCAAGTAGCAATAAACGTATGTGCAGGAACAATAACTTCATCGCCCCTTTTTATATCTAATGCGCGTAGGGCTATTTCAATAGCTTCCATTCCATTTGCCACACCGGCCGAATACTTTAAACCGCAACTTGCAGCGAATGACTTTTCAAATTCAGCCACTTCGTGACCTAGAATAAAATTGCTCTGTTGCAATATTTTAGAAATTCTGCGGAGAAATGCTTCCCTCAAAGGAATATTGATGTGGTTTAATGAGACGAACGGAACTTTCACCGGTTGTAATTTTTGTTACCCAAAATCACTTGCTCAATTACACTATTCAATTTTTGAATATACTTCTCCATGGTAAAATTTTCGTTTACTCTTTTCGAGGCATTTTCTCCAAGCCTTTTGGCAAAATCGCGGTTGGAAGCTACCTTAATCATATTTTGAGCCATAGCGTTCACATCTAACTCGTCCCCAAGCAGGCCGGTTTCTTCTTCAATAATTACATCTTTTATTCCGGCATGCCTAGTAGCAATAACTGGTAATCCGCATGCGCATGCTTCAAGAATTGTTACCGGAGTGCCTTCTTTTTCACCAAGTGCAGTTGTTGCCGAATGCTGAACGTACGCTACAGCTTCTTTCATGCAGTTATACATCTGATCTGGGGAAAGCTCTCCGCGAAATTCAACTTTATCTTCAATTTTAAGTGCTTTTACCAGGCTTACACAGGCATTCAGAAGATTTTCATCGCCCCCGGCCATGAGTAGTTTAGCATCAGGAATTTTTTCGAGAACCTTATGAAAAGCGAGAATTGTGAAATGCGGATTTTTAGTGTCGCAAAATCTTCCGGCAGTAAAAAATATATTTTTGTTATCGCTGTGGTTTGAATATTTAAATATTTCAGAGTTGAATCCGTAAGTGATCAAATGCAGTTTTTTTCCCTCCGCCCCCAGCCTTTTCAATTGTTCTATCATATCAGTCGAAACACCAATAATAGCTGAAGCAATTTCAAACATTCTTTGATACTCACTTTTATAAGTTTGAATTACTGTAGATCGATAAGCTGTCCAACCGTGGAAATGAACTACAAGCGGGATGTTATGTTTTTTACAAATACCCATTACCGGTATTGCGGTGATGGAGTAATTGGCGAGTACCGCTTTTATTTTGTGCTTGAGCAAATACTCTTCTACCAATAATTCGTGTTGTTTTTGTCTTGAGCTTCCAAGCCATTCCTTAATTGCAATAATCACTTTTCCGAAGCCCGAGTCATTGATAAATTTCTCATCATTGCCATAATACTGAGGTAATTCACCTTCATACAAATAATGAACCTCATACGGCAAGCTTTTTACTGGTGCGCGCAAAAAAGTTTCGCTGTATTTCTCGCGGTTGTATGAAAGAATGGCTATAGGGGTCACTAACCCGTGTTTACTTTAAAATATATCGCTTAAACAAATCACTCCAAATGTTCCTGAACAAAAAAACATGTATAGCAAAAAGGAAAACAAACCGCCAATCATTGAAAATTAAAACCAGCAATACCGCTAAAGGAAACCAATCCAGATAAAAATTATCAAGAAACTGATAACAGAAACTGCGATAATCGAAAAATTTTTCCCCGTCCTTATTGTTTTGAAACTTCAGATTGGATTTATTATTGGCAGCGACAAAGGTTAAGAAAACGAGGTATGCAGCAGGTAACAATAGCGAAAGTTTTCCGAGAATAAACAGAAAAGTAAATAGAAAAATTATTTCAAATGGTAAAGCAAAATATTTTACACAACGCTCAGTAAAATCAACTCCGTAATAAGTGACAAAAGTTTTCATGTCAGAAGCCATGTCATCGTTAAAATCGCCAAGTTGATGCAAAAAAATATTCCGGATACCCAGAAAAAACTGCCATAAACTCATCACCACGAGAAATGCGCCAACCGGAAAATCCTGTGAACATGGAATTTTGGGGGAAGTTTTATTAGAAATCTCCATAAATGTAAATGCTGCAAGTAAACAAGGAACAACATGTGCGTATAAAGTATCAGTTAATATTCCGGCTATTGGTCTTTCTTTGGAGCGGAAAGGAGGTAGGGCATAAAACAAAAACAAAAATAGTTCGACTCCAAGCAATATGATGTTGATTTTGTTATAAGGGAAAAACAACCATGGCAGAAGTGCGAATGCCAATACAATTGAAAGCAAAAAAATCCGATTGAGAAAAGACAACCCAACCACCACATTTCGCTTAGCAACTGCGAGGTCTTTTTTTTCATCACCCCAATCATTCAGCAAATAAGCAATTTGCGCAATGCCAAAGACGGTAATCAATGAAAGCAAAATGAATTTAGCAGATACTAGAAATAAAATCTTGCAAATTCCCAGTACCAGATACGCAATGGCCATAATCACCGGAACTTTATACCGCCACGGGTCAATAACTTTTACAACAAAAATTCTAGAGAAAACCGCTTTCAGCATGTCGCAAAAATAAATTCTTATACCAACAGGTTTTCAAAATAGTTGCAGTGAAATTTACTTCCGAACGGAATTCATATAATTTCGTTTTATGTCCTCGTTAAAGGTTTTGCTCATTTGTCCACCACCAGTTGCTGTTATCGAGCCCTGGGTTGATGCTCCTCCATATGCGCGAAATACCCTTGCTTATCTGGCCGGCTATCTGCGCCAGTACCCGGGTTATGACATAAAAATTATAGAAGCAAAGTTTGAACAGCTTTCATTTCAGGAAACTTTGGCGAGGGCACTAGAATTTAAACCTGACATTGTAGGTTTAACAGCTTATACCCAGGAAATTAAACCTGCCGCCTATGTAGGCGGATTGATAAAGCAAAAACTTCCCAAAACAATTACAATAATTGGCGGAGTTCATATCACTGCTATTCCGAGAGAAACACTTTTGGAATTCCCTGCTTTCGATTTTGGTGTGGCTGGCGAGGGCGAGATAACGTTTGCAGAGTTATGCAACGCGATTAAAGAAAATTTACCGATACAGAATATTCTGGGGCTTGTTTACCGGAAAGGGAATGAGGTTTTTCTTAATCCACAGCGCGAACGCCTGCTCAATCAGGACTCAATGCCTATGCCCGCCTGGGATTTAATGCCCAAAGCCGATATTTATTTCATCCACACTGAACGCGGCTGTCCGTTCAATTGTGTTTTCTGCCTCAACCATAACGGGCGTGTTGCGCGAAAACGAAGTGTTGATTTAGTGCTCGATGAGATGGAAATGATTATTCGCGACCATCAACCAGGCAGAATATTTTTTGGAGATGAACTTTTTAGCGTGGATATGAAACGCACCGAATTATTACTGGACAAAATGATAGAACGGGGCATTCACAAAAAAATTACCTGGGACGCGCAAACACACGTAAAGTATGTGAACTATAATCTGCTGAAGAAAATGCGCGAGGCAAATGTTTTCCGTATTGACATGGGCGTGGAAACCGGTGATGACGACCGCTTACGGGAAATGGGAAAAGGCACAAATGTCGAAATGATTATTAAAGCATTTGCTGAAGCAAAAAGGGCGGGAGTAAGAGCCGGTGGCTTGTTTATTTTCGGTCATCCTAATGAAACAGTTAATACTATTCGGAATACCATCAATCTTGCTGTAAAAATAAATCCTGATTTACCGATGTTTGGAACTATGACCCCTTACCCTGGCACAGAAGTAGCTCGTTTGGCTGCTGAAGGTAAAGCAGGATATACCGGTTTGTCGTACGATTGGGATGACTATAAAATGAGGCTTGGCAGTGGGCTAACCTACCGCAACCTTACCAAGCGTAAACTGAACTTACTGATGCTTGAGGCTTATGTAAAAATTTATCTATTCAATTACCGATACCTGGACTTTTTACAATTTATCTGGAGCTATCGTTTTGGGGCTTTACAGTTGCTCAAAAAAATATTTTATAAAGAAGATGTGTTGCATGAGCGTATTAGAAAGCCCGCGGATTATGATGCAGTAATAAACTCGCAATACAAAATCAACAACCAAAGTATGGTTCATTCCCGTGAATACTTTAATGAAATCCAGAAAACCGAAATGAACCGTACTAAAAGAGAAATGCCAGAATTGCTGCAAAGCCAGGTTGCAATTGAGTCTTAAGTTGAAAGCAAAATCCCTATTTTTACCCGATTAGTCGGCCAAAAGTTTTCAGGAAGAAATAATGCGGAATAAAATCTTACTTATAAACCCCCCTGTTCTTGCGGTTTTCGAATCTTGGTTCGATGAGCCTAAGTTTGTGCGGACTTCAATTGCTTTTCTTGCTGGCTACCTCCGTAAGCATGGCAACTATGAAATAAAATGCCTTGATGCAAAGTTTGAGAAACTGACGTTCGCGGAGGTAACAGAAATTGCAGTAAACTGGGAACCCGACATCATCGGCTTTACAGCTTTCACCAACGAAATTAAACCAGCAGCTTATCAAGCCGGTCTTATCAAAAAAAGACTGCCTGATACCATTACAGTAATTGGCGGAGTTCATGTAACTGCCATTCCTGAACAAACCATGCGCGAATTTCCTTCCTTCGATATCGGTGTGGTTGGAGAAGGTGAAGAAACTTTTCTGGAATTATGCAATGCGTTATTCAATCGTGTCGACTTAAAAAAGATAAACGGCCTGGTGTATCGTACTTCAATAACTTCAAGTCTTGTTATCACTAACCCAAGACCCCGGATTTTAGACCCTGAAACTATCCCTTTCCCTGCATGGGATTTGCTTCCACCGGCAGAAGAGTACTACATTCATTCAATTCGCGGATGCCCTTTTAATTGTGTTTTCTGTTTGAACCCGAATGGAAAAGTAGCCAGGAAAAGAGGCGTTAAAAATACGGTGGAAGAAATGGAATGGCTTATCCGCGATTTTAAGCCGAAGAGAATTTCGTTTGGCGATGAATTGTTCAGCGTGGATATGAAACGAACTGAAGAACTTCTGGACCTTATGATTGAGAAAAAAATAGGCGAAAAAGTTTCGTGGGATATTCAAACCCACGTGGCTTTCGTTAATGATGCTTTACTTGCCAGAATGAAAACTGCACGACTTGAAAAACTGGAAATGGGTGTGGAAACAGGGGATGAAATCGCCCTAAAACGAATGGGAAAAGCTACCAATGCTGAAATGATTTTGAAATCATTCCGGCTGGCGAAAAAACACGGAATAAAAACGGGTTCGTTTTTACTGCTGGGCCAGCCTAACGAAACTCATCGCTCTATATTAAAAACAATCCGGCTGGCTATTAAAATAAATCCGACCGAACCAATATTTGGCACCATGGTTCCATATCCCGGTACAGAAGTAGCAAAACTTGCAGCTAAAGGTGAAGCTGGTTTCCGATTGCTTACAACCAACTGGGACGAATACAACAAACAATTAAACGGCTCTCTCGAATTCACAAACATTTCCCGTAGAGCGCTTGAATGGTACCAGATTATCGGTTATGTGAGTGTGTTTATCGCGAATTTCCGATTGCTTGATTTTTTAAAATTCTTCCTGAAATACAGTAGTGGCGCAATTAAATTGTTTACAAAGGCATTTACGGGTAAAAAATCAATACGTGAAATGATGAATATGCCTGCCGATTACGAGGAAGTAATTAATAGCCCATCAGAGATTTCACTAGAGGATATGATTTCGGCACGCGAATCGTGGAAGCATGTTCAATCCACCGAAATAAAACGGGCACGCAAACTTGCTCCGCATCTGCTCGAAGAGCAAATGCCGGTTTAACCATTCCTATAATTTACCGTAGTCTAACTCCTCCTGTTTTTTTTTGTGAACCTGCATCCAGTACATGTTCTGCAAAAAATATTTATCGGTTCCGTATTGAAGTTCGTGCTGAGGTTTGTAGCATTTGATTTCAAAAAAATCAACAGGGAAAATATAATCATCCCAGTTTTCGATTTTCGCAATACCGGTTAGCTCCTGAAAATCATTGCTAATCGTTAGGTTTTCAAAATCCTCCAGTTTCAAGTCAATTGTTTTGACAAACATGATGGCAAATCCCTGTTTGCGAATGGCCTCAAGAACAACATTCAAATCAGCAATGTTATACCGGTACGCTTCATTGATGCGTGAAATCTCATAATCAATTTTTGGCTGGTGTTCAGGAATAACTGCCAGCTTTCGAAATAAATCCTTTACGTACAAAAATCCTCCTGGCTTCAGTACTTCCCACGCGCTTTCAATAGCAAGCGTATGATTAAAGGAATGCCCGAATGATTCCAGGAAATAAACCACGTCAAATTGTTCTTTGCCGAAAATTTTTCCGAGTTGATGATAATCTCCCTGGTGGACTGAAATTTTTTCCTGAATATTTTTTTTCTGTATTTTTTTCAAAGCTTCCTGAGCCTGAATGTTTGAAATCGTTACAGCTTGAATCTTTACTCCGCATTTTTCTGCAAAATAAATTGCAGGTCCGCAAACTCCGCACCCGGCATCACAAACCCGCATTCCTTTTTCAAAACCTATGCTTGCAATTTCGTAATCAAGGAGTTTTGTTACATCGGTTGTGCGATATGCCTGAATTACTTCTCCGTAAACCTGAACAAACTTATCGTTAAACCGATTATAGAATTCGCCTACCGCTTCAGGAGAAGCATTTTGGGCGGCAAAAGTTTTGCCTGAACCTGATGGGAATATTTTTTTCAGGGCGTTAAAAAAGCTCATGCACTAAAGAAAATTTAGAATTAAATGCCGACAGCTTCAAGAATCCTTCGGAAAATAGATTTATCATTTTTCCCTGCGTTTGAAGTTCCTGTTTGATTGGCTTTGGTTCTCGTACCAAAATAAATTTCATCAAATTGCTCTTCTGAAACAACGGGAAAATTGTAATCAATGTCTTTTATCTTTTTTAAACCTGATGGACCTTTCAGAATATCATTCCTGAAAAAAAATTCTACACTGCTTTCGTACTCAGCTACCTTTCCGTTTTCCATGTAATAGTAACGCATCTCCGCTTTTTCGGAAATAATACCAAATACTACGGCAATGCGCGGTTCATCTGTTTGATTAATTGCAGATGCATGAAGCAATGCGTGGTCGTAAATAAGTGCTTCACCGGCTTTCATGTTCAGGGTTTCATGAAATTTCCATGCGTATGAGTTCGATTTGTAAAACGGATCGGGAATGTTCACTCCCCGGTAACTCTTAATTATTTTATGACTTCGGGGGAGTACGCTTATAGCACCATTCGTTTCATTTGTATCAACAAGCGGCACCCAGATATTGAAAGAGCGAAAAAACTCTTCATCTACGATGTTCCAGTCCTGATGAGGAAAAAGAACTCCCTTATCACCTTTATATTTTACGATGTAAGAACCGCCAAGAGGGTGGCATTCGAAAAATGTTTGCTCAAGTGCACGCCCAAACTCATGGAGAATTCCATCGTTCAGCTTTTTTTTGAAATCGAAATTGTCGGAATGCGCTGTAGCATATAGTCCTTCTTTTGAGACGGGGTGCGAATTAAAAAATAAACCTTTCAAAACTTCTACCTCCTGCTCATTCAGAAAGGGAACAACTGTATATCCCTCTTGCCGAAGCATGTTGTCATACGAATCATCTTTAAGAACGCGGTGAACCATTGCTTTTTGATTTTCCTGAGCCGTAACTATTACACTCCAATTGCATCAAGAATTTTTTTGAAAAGAGTTTTTTCTCCCGACTCGCTGTTTCTCATTTCCGGTTTGTTTTCCTTTCCGGCTAATACAGGAATTCCCGACCTTTCCTTCATTTTGCTAATCAGTTCTTCCAGATTTGCTCTGGAGTAAACAGGCGCTGTATATTTTTTCTTTCCAATTGACCTTCCCATGGGCGGGCGTTCGTATATTTTTTGAAAAAAGTTTTCAAAGCTTATTAGAAAGTCGTCTTCCATTTCTATGACCTCAACCTCGCTGCTCATTTCAGGGGACCGGTAATGAAAATTCATTGTTGGTTCAGCGCTCATCACCCCGCTGGTAATGGCAATGCGGATTTTATTGCTTTTGTTGGGCGGTGAGTAATGAACAATGCTCTGATTGAGAATTACTGCTTCACCTGCCTTTACTTTCATAGGAATAGAGCTCTCAATCATCAATCCCTCATTGCCCTCAAAAAACATAGGCAGTGTTGGACAGCGAATAGCTTTTACGATTCCATATTGCGAACCGGGAAGCACGTATAGAGTTCCGTTGTTTTCATCGGTATCGCAAAGCGGAACCCAAATATTAAGTGCAACAAATTTTTCCTCATCTACAATAGTCCAATCCTGATGTACCGGTAGTTCCGAAGATGCATCAGGTTGTTTAAAAAGAAATGCGGAGCCAAAAGGACGGTAGTTTTTGAAAAGCCTTTCAAAATGTTTTTTGAAAATTTCGGTGATTCTGTCGCTGCATTCCTTTTTGTACTTGTAATCGGATGAATAGCTGCTCGATTGAAATCCCTGTGAATTTATATTCGGATGAAGTTCCCAAAATATTTTCAGCAGCTCACCAATATCTTCCTGTGAAAGAAAAGGCAAATGAACAAAACCCTGCTTGTCAAATTTCTCTTGCAATGAAGAATCTTGAAAGATTTCTTTACCGTTGGTTTCTTTCTTTGGCTTGCCGTAAAGTTGTTCAAGCCACTGAACGGACATCTTAGGAAAATTGTAGTCGTATAAACCCAGACTCTTCCCGATTTTTGGTCGGTCGAAAATATTCTCACCGAACTGTTCAAAGTTTGTCATGAAAGTATCATCCTCTTCAAATACTTCTACCTTGTTTCCGAAATCTTTATTCCAATAACAAATTCTGAATTCCGAATCTTTATGTGTGAAATAGATGTTGGTGGTAATTCTGATTCCCTCAGAAAGATTGGGCGGAGAAAAGTGAATAATGCTTTGGTCGAAAATAATTGCCTGTCCAGCTTTCAAATACACTGGTTGTCCGTAATCGAGAATTTCCTGCTGCACATCATCATATAATCCGGGAATGGTTGAGCCGCGATAAGTCGGGGTGATGCGGTGTGAGCGCGGAATAACTTTCAGCACACCGTTACTATCATTCAAATCAACAAGCGGGCACCAGATATTGATGCCGGTATACTTTGTTTCATCCACCAAGGTCATATCCTGGTGAACACTCATCACCGAATCAAGTCCCGGGTATTTTACAATGAAACTTCCGCACATTACTTTGTAATCAACCAGGTTGCTGCTAATCCACCGGTTGCCGATTCTGCGGATTTCCTCATCGGCTTTTTTACGGTAGTTTTTATCTTTTGAAAACGTGCTGGGGTAAAATCCCTTTTCATCTACCGGATGAAGTGCGTGATACAACTTCTCCAGCTCGTCAATTTGGTTTTTGCCGTAAAAGTCTACAACAACAAAACCTTCACGCTCAAATTGCTCCTGCAATTTTTCATCACGGAAGACGCGAAGCATTTTATCGGGAAAAGAAAACATATCCTGCACTTAATCTAATACCCGTTCTTTTATTTCTCTGACAATATTAAGCGGGGTGTATTTCTCAAAAAAAGTTCTTCCGTCTTTCGGACTTTCGTTCGGTAGAGTTTGTTCTGCTTCCTGTGCCTGTGCAGGTGCTTCAGTTTTAGCAGCAGCTTGTTTTTGCGTACCATCCATGTTATAATTAAACAGCTTGGCCAAATGCTCACACATTTCTACATTGAACGTGTTTCCCGCTGCTTTCATTTTTGCAATCAGTTCATCCGCTGAAATATCCTTGACACCATTCTCAACTGTTTCCAAAAACTTTAACCCTTCCGGTTTCTTTCCTTCATTATATAAAGCAGAAAGTTTTCCGTTGTTGTAATTCGTATAAAAGAAATCATCAGCCTCGTATTTCTCCAGCCTTTTTGTGTCACTGCCGGGCTGCAAATAAAAATGGCGGAGCGGAGCGTCCTTTTGTGTAACCCCGAAGCCAACTGCCAGTCGCACTCCCTCAGAAACATTCGGAGGAGAAGCGTGAATAGTCCGGTTATCAAAAATCAGCGCCTGCCCGGCTTTCATCGGTAATAATTTCAAATACGGAAAGATGGAAAACACGTGTGTATCAAGCGGGGTTTTAAATTGCGGTGCCGGTGATGCACGGTGGTGGTCGAAAAACTTATGACTACCTACTATTACACCCATCGCTCCGTTATACATATCCGTATCAACGAGAGCTGTCCAAACTGTGGCAGAGCAGTAGCCTTCTGTTTCCTCCGTAAAACTCCAGTCCTGGTGGGGAGGCACCACGCCAATCGGGTTTTTTTCCTTTACCACATAACTGGAAGTAAAAATCTTGTAGCCGGTAAAAAGCTCATCGGCATGCCGGGCAATCACCGATTTTATTTTGGTCATTACCTCTTTTACAAAATCCGGCCGACTGTTGTCGAGACTTACATGAAAGCCATGAAACGGAATGTGGTCGTTATTCAGCGTGGTGTAATATTCCTTCAACTCTTTTACTTCATTCTCATTCAGCAAATCGAGCAACACATATCCATCGCTTTCGTATTTCTTCTGAAGTTCTTCATCTTTAAATAATCTTTTCATATTCTTCATTTTATAGTTCGCGCAAAAATCTTCGAATTCCTTTTCAGTTACCTGTTCAAACTTTTCATCCACTGTTTCTACCGGCTTTACGAAATCAGGTTGCTTGCCGATGTTTACGTAGCGCATAAAGAAATCATCCTCCACCTCGTATTTCTCTACTTCATTTTTTTCATTCAAATGATAGTAGCACAACTGCGCCTCAGCCGGAACAAGCCCAAAGGTAACAGCAATTCTGTCCTTTCCCGAATTATTGAGGTGGGAGGCGTGAATGAGCGCGTGATTAAAAATAAATGCCTCGCCAGCTTTCATGCGCAACGTTTTCATACGTTGCCGGATAGCGGGCTCAGCATCTTTAATCACTACCGGAAGGGTGGGAGAGCGAAGTGTTGGCGTAAGTTTGTGACTTCCCTCTAAAACGGTGATTGCTCCATTATCTTCATTTACATCCTGCAGCGGCACCCAAATGGTGTAAGAGCCGTATTTACTTTCATCAACTATCGTCCAATCCTGGTGGACGGGCATAAATCCTCCCTCACCGTTTGGCTTGGTGAGAAAACTTGCACCCATTTTCCTGTAGCCGGTGAAGTTTGTTTCAAGTCTATTCTTATAAACTTCCCCCACTTCTTCACTCAGCTTCTTCTTCCTTTCCAAATCATCAAAGAAAGTAGTGGAATGGAAATAAAGCGAGTTGCTTTGGTAGCGCAAATAAATTTCGCGCAATGTGTTTACCTGTTCCTGATTTAAGAACGGCAGAACCACATAGCCTTTTGTATCAAGTTGTTTGTTTAGTCCCGGTTCGCGGAAAATCATTTTATGCTTCAGCGAATAAACCTTTCAGCTTACTCAATATTGTTTTGGGTTGTTCATCAATAGCGGGTTTGTGCAAGCCCGTTTCAAATTCTTTGGCGTTGAGAAATTTTTGTGAGTAAGGAATCGTTCTAATCGTTTTTACATTTTCCGGTTTCATCCATGGGTTGAAGTGCATGTAAAAATCCTTATCCACTTCCCACACTTTTATTTCTGATGGGCTTTGCGGGTCGAGGTGATAATGCACGGAATAAAACTCAGACGGAATCAGAATCAACTGAATGGCAAGGCGCAGGTTGTCGGTTTTGTTGATGGCGGAATAATGCACAATGCTGTCATCCAGAATTACACAATCACCGGCTTTGGTTTCAAGGGGAACAAGGTAATTGTCAATGATTTCTTTTTTGATATTGTCCAGTTCCCATGGAACCATAGGCCCGCGGAACTCACCAAAGCGCTTGTGGCTGCCGGGTACTACTTGCAGCGTTCCGTTCTCCACGGTTGAATCAACCAGCGGAACCCAGATGGAAACCGAAGTGCATTTTCTTTCTTCCACAAAAGCCCAGTTCTGGTGCAGGGGCACTTCGCCACCTTCGGTTTTCTTGCGGATGTAATTCGCAATAATCGGTTTGTAGCCGGCTAAATATTTTTCTACCTCCGGCTGAAACTCTTTCGTAATAATCTCGAACACCTGCTTCTTGTACTCAGGGTTTTTGTCAATGAAAGTAAAGTCGTAAGTAATTTCAGGAACATCTACCGTCAATACATCTTCAGGAATAATCGTTCCACCGCTTTGAGGCAGGGTATCGAAAAACGCTTTCTTCAGTTTCTCCACGCGCTCTTTCGAAATAAAAGGCACGCGCACATAGCCATCTTTGTCAAATTGCTTTTGCAGTAAGGGGTCGTTTAAAACTTTTCGCATATCACACACTTAAATGTAGTCGGCAATCTCATCTTCCACTCTTCTAAAATACCACAAACCTACGGCAAACAAAAGTAAAACGGGAATGAGAGAAATCAGGAAGTAGGGAGAAGGCGCTTTGTCGCCAACGAGCGAGAACCGGTAGCCCTCAATCACAAAAGCCATCGGGTTCAGGTACATGAATGAACTGAATCTTTCAGGAATAATAGTGAGCGGATAGAACACCGGTGTAAGCCAGATAGCAAATCCAATCACCGCAGGCGCAATGTGCTGAAAGTCGCGGTAGCGGAAGGTGAGCGAAGTTATCCAGATACCGATGCAGAAACCGGTGAGGATATTGAGCAGGAAAAAGAACGGGAAGAAAATTATTGTCCAGCCCGGGAAAACGGAAAACAACAACATGGCAACAATAATGAGCACAAAGGCAACCAGGAAATCCACCCCGCCCACCAGCACTCTCGATAGCGGCAGAATGATTTTCGGGAAATACATTTTCTTGAGAATATGCTGTGCTTCGATGAGCGAGTTGCCGATGCCGCTGGTGAGGTTGGTAAAGTAATTCCAGCCCACCATGCCAATAAGTGCAAATACCGGGTAAGGCAGCTTACCGGTGTCAACCTTAATCAGCATGCCGAAGAAAAAAGAGAAGATGATGATGTTGGGCAGCGGCTGAACCAATATCCAGAAAATGCCCAGGAAAGTTTGGGCGTATTTAATTTGCAGGTCGCGCCTGGCGAAAGTGATTATTAAGCTGCGGAACCTCCATAGTTTGGAAAGATACTGCGCCAGCGTATCGGGTTTAGAGCTTATAATATAGGTTTCTTCCATTACCGGTTTTAAAGTGAGCCCGAAAATAGGAAAAGAGGGGAAGATGGGTTGGTGAAGTTAGTCAGCGGGTGAGTGGAATCTTTCTCCGGAAAAAAAATCGTCCGTGCGGGGTTCTTGTTTTTTATTGCAAAGTACTCTGAGCTTCGCAAAGAGCAGCCCTGCAGGGCCTGATAAAACACATACTATTTGAAATTACCCCAAATTGAGTTTCCGGTGAGTTTACACGTTTTTGCAGATTATTTTTTTATAGCATAATTCCTCAATCCTTTTTCTCTGCGATACTTATAGTATTTGGCGCGCAGTTTTTTCTCCTGCTTCATTACCCAGCGTATAAGTTTGTTCATGTTTTTCGGAAATTTTGAAAACCGCCAGCGCGGCACATTCAGCTCCCGGCTGACGACTATCAGGGTGTGGCGCTTTACATTGTCGCCTGCTGTAATGCCCGAAATGCGCGAAGAAGAAAATTTTGTGGCTGCAGCCAAATCAACATACAGCCAGCCTCTTTTGGCAATAAAATACCGAATCATCCATCCTTCAAACTCATGTTCCTGCTTAATAGTCACAACACTGTATTTACACCAACCTTTATATATAACGAATTGTTACAATTATATTTTACGGTAACCCGACTTTTATTCACTTGGCGCAGTTTTGCACCTGAAACAGCACCAGGAAAAAATGCAAGGCATTATAACAGGTATAACAGCGGGCAATGTAAGCGCCACACATACTTCGGCAAGCATGAAAGCAGCCGCTGCAGATTTGCGAAACCCGTTTGCAATCATGAACCCTCATTGCGGAAAAATTTTTGGCACAGCAACAAGGCTGAATAAAGCCCGCGGAAAAATTATTAACGCCCCGCAAGGTTGCATTCGGGCTGCGGAAAAATTCATCACGCTCTGCAAGGTTGAACTTTTGCTGCGGAAATTTCCGTGGCCTTCCGCAAGGTTGAATCCGAAGCACGGAAAAATTCCTGGCTCATGGCAAGGTTGCACACAAGCCGCGGAAAAACTTGTGGCGCTTCGCAACATTGAATTCATATGGCGGCAAAATTTTTCGCCCTCACTCAAGGTTGAAGATATACCCCGGAAAAAATTTTCGCCCTCACTCAAGGTTGAAGATATGCCCCGGAAAAAAATTTCACCCGAATTCAAGGTTGATTTTGTCCCGCGGAAATTTCCGTGGTTCGTCATCAATTTGATTATCAGCCGGTTATCAATTATTCATTAAAAACACAACGTTATGCCCACCCGAAGACTGCCTCAGAACAACAAAGCCCGTTTCGAAGCCCTGGATGCCGGAAAAAGCCGCAAGGATATGGTGCCCGCGCCTCCGGTTATTCCTTACACAGCCAATACCGACACCCGCATAGATACCCTCCACCCGGTATATAAAGCCAAAATGGATGCTGTTGATGCTGCGCTGATTGCACAGGGCGCCAGTACAGCGCTGGTAAAAACCACGCGCAGAGCTGCCGAACTTTTTATATCGCATTTTTATACGGCACTCCAAAATGCTATTGCCCGCGGAACTTTTACTGCCAATATCCGCCCCGGTTACGGGCTCGACCTGAACGACAACACCATACCCGCCATAAGAAGCGAAGCCGATATTAATTTCTGGGGCGGCAAAATAAACACCGGTGAAACCGCGCGCGTGGCGGGTGGCGGTGCACCCATCACCTTTCCATCTCTGGCTGAAGTAAATACCGCTGTCAACAATTTTAAAACCGCCAACCTGCAGCAGGCAAACGCTAAAGATGCTTACGATGCCGCACAGGAGGCTATTGAAGCCGAAAACCCTGAAGCGGATAAGCTGATTTTAAAAATGTGGAACGAAACCGAAACTACTTTTGACGAAGGCAACAAGCCGAGCATGAGGCGCAAATGCCGCGACTGGGGAGTTATTTATATGCCCATACCGGGCGAAACGATAAGCCCCGATGATTTTTCGATTGTTGGAAAAGTAACCGATACCCTGGGCAACGAAGTTGAAGATGCCGATATTGAAGTTCAGGAAACCGGCACCACCACAAGCACCAACTCCAATGGCGATTACCTGATACCGGTGCTCGACCCCGGCACTTACACCCTGCTGGTTCACAAAGCCGGTTACGAAGACAAGGTAATTAATAACGTAGTGGTAACTGCCGGTGCCATTACCACGCTCGATATAGTTATGGCATCGCTATCCACCCTCGGCACCCTTACCGGTACCGTTACGCAAGGCGCAGGCGCAGGCAACGCCACTGTAAGCATTGACGGCACTTCGTTTACCGCCAACACCGGTGCCGGTGGAGTGTATGAAATAACTGCTATACCCCCGGGCACTTACACTGTGCGCTGCGCGCTGGTGAGCAACCCTGCTAACTTTATTACCAACAACGTTACCATTTCGGCAGGCGCAACAGCTACAGTTAATTTTGCGTTTCCGTAGGGGAATTCAAGAAGGCTAAACAGAAGGTTTGGATATCTTTGGGTAATGACTCGCTTATTTATCATCACCATATGTTTGCTGATAACCGGATGTTGCTTAGCGCAGGCATTCGGACAATCTACTTTCAACCCCACAGGAACATATGTTTTTCAAGGTAAGACAACTAAAAAGGATGGCGAGATTTACGGATACACCGGTTCAATTCAGGTAAAAAAAATAAACGATACTAAAATTGTAATGACTTTTTACATCTGCAAAGGTGCCCCAAGCTATAACTCCGGTTCTTTTGTTGATACACTAACCTTTGCCAACAACGTTGCCGTTCATACTGACGAAGATTGTGTAACAACTTTCAGCTTTACAAAAAAAGGAATTGATGTGCAGGAAACGAAAAGTGGTCCTTGCTGGGGGCACGGAGTATATGCTCACGGATATTTCAAGAAGGAATCATCCAAACAACCGGAACTAAAGCACCCATTGACAGATGAAAAATTATAAGTCAAAAGCTACGGCAAATCGCCCTCATCCACTTTCAGCCATGTTTGGGGAAAGTACAGGTTCTTGAACCAGACTAATTTCCACTCCCCGTTGTATTCCAGCGCGGTCATGTTCTCCACCCAGTCGCCACTGTTCAGGTACATTACGCTGCCGCGCTCGGTTTTTATCTCCTTAATCACCGGTATATGCACATGCCCGTTAATGACATAATGGTAGCCTTTATCCAGCGCAATTTCGGCAGCGGTCATTTCGTAATTGCTTATTTTTTTAATGCTGCGCTTGGTAGCCGCCTTTACGCTTCTCGAAAAAGAAGTTTTGGGGCGCCCAAGCAACCCCAAAAAGAAATTCACGAGCTTGTTGGTGAGAATTAAAATTTCGTAGCCGAGCGTACCCAGCTTTGCCAGCCACCGCGAACCGCGCATGGTAATATCAAACACATCGCCATGAAAAAACCAGTGTTTCTTGCCATCCAATTCCAAAACCAGCTTATCCTGAATTTCGAGGTTGCCGAGTTTAAGTTCCGAATACCTGCGCATCAGCTCATCGTGGTTTCCGGTCAGGTAATACACCTTTACTCCTTCCGAAATAAATTTGAAAACCTGCTGAAGAACCTGGGAATGACTATTCGGGAAATAATACGTGCGGAACTGCCAAATGTCAATAAAATCGCCATTGATAATCAGCGTTTCGGGAAAAATGCTTTCGAGATATTGATTGAGTTCTTTGGCGCGGCAGCCTATAAAACCGAGGTGAACATCGCTGATGACCACCAGTTTTACTTTTCGTTTTTGCCCGTTTGCCACGGAACAAATTTACCAATCGGATGTTAAGTGAAAATTATTCTTTCAGGACTCCAAGCGTTAGCTTATCGCTTGCTGAAACGCTGTCTATCCGCGCCAGCTCGCCATTGGGAAATTGCACATGATAGTCTGTCCAGCCCGGTGTGCCTGCGCGCTCATCAGCTTTGTAGTAATCGGTAGAAACAATCTGCGCCCAGCTGCTAAAAGCGGCATTCATATCGGTATAATCACCGGTGCGGGCTTCGTTGGTGCCGGCATCGGCACGGGTGCGTACAATGTACCCCTGCGCCACGCGCTGCTGAATTTGCGCAAAGCCGCCCACCGGGTTGTTGTGAATAACAAAAGCAGCCTCTGGAGTACCGGGGTTGCTGTAAACAAACATAGCCCTGCCCTGCAAGGACGGATGACCGGCTTTGTAATGTGACTCTGCACCACCCTGCATAATGAAAACAACTTTGCCGCGTGCCTGCGCCAGCTTAGGCCAGTTGCCGGCAAGCACCGCTTCTTCTAACGTTGAATAAGCGCCACGCACATTATCGGGGGTAATTACCTTAGGTAAGTCATTTCCGAAAACAGATTTTATTTCTGCGTCCATATTATCGCAAGCTACAGCATCAAAAGGAATGCTTGTGGCAAGCCCCAGGCCGGTGAGTGTGTTGCCCGGTGCATCGTTTTTGGTTTCAATGTTTATGAAAATGGGGAGATGATTCGGGTGGGCATTGCTCCAATCAAAAACCGCAGTTAGCGATTGTTTGAAAGTAATGTAATGAGTCCCGAAATCGAAATCGGGAATATGAATTACTTTAAAACCGGGTTGCTGCAGTTCGGGAATGTTGGAAGCCGCACTTCCGCCACCCGAAAGAGAAACACCCTGCCGGTTGTAATATTGCCCGCCCACCGGGTCGTTGAAAATATCTATTTCCAATCCCCGCACATTGTAGTTGTTGAACTGCTGGTCGAACGGGAGATGAGAGTAGTCAATTCCCTGCGGGTCTAAGGAAGAAGGAAGAAATCCGGCATTGAACAAACTGCTCAGAAAATTATAGATGCTGTCGGAGGGCTTAATATGGTAGCTGTTGTGGCTGGCAATAACCTGAATCTGGTTCATTTTTAAACTGTCGGTAGGTCCGTTGCCTCCGTTACCGGTGCTGTCGTCAGGGGTTTTGTATTTTCCGCATGATGAAAACAAACACAGCAGAACAATTCCGGCAAAACAGAAATAATATTTCATTGATAATAATTTAAAATGAAGATAATGATTGCGGGCAGTCGTGCAAGAAAAGTACGAAGATTCAGCGCTTTTTCACAACCGCGGGCTTTTTCAGGCCGGAGAGAAGAGCCAATTCATTGCCTATACCGATAAACGTACGGTAGTTTAACGGGAACTCCAGCAGCACATGCAGCATGCTTAAAAAGTAAAGCACCATTAAGCCCGTTTTGTAATTGTAGGCGTAAAGGAGAATAGAAGAAACCCAAATGGCAATGACAATAACCAATTGTTTTTTCGGCACCTCATGCCATTTAATAATTTGTGTTTTCGAAAACCAATTGAGGTAATGATAGGTATAGGCAAAAGCAATAAAACGCATGATGCCCAAGCCTACATCAGAATTAAAAACCGTTTCGCGGGTAAATGCACCGAGCTTAAAAATTTCAATCACCGCTTTGTTCAGTTGAACGAACCCGCTTTCGAGTAAAGCTCTTTCAGCATAGGCGCTCACCTTATAAAAAGTAAAATCAGGATGCAGGACTAAAAAGCTGATGGTGCAAGCCGCAAAAACAAACAACGAAGTAATTCCTGTTTTGCTTTTATTCTTCAATGCGCCATGTAAAATGAATAGACCGGTAAAGACAAAAACGTGAATCAGTGTGGGAAGGAAGATTCCGAACACCCACACAAATGGAGGGCTTTTACTCAATGCCGCACCAAGAACCAGTGCAATGACGAAAAATAAAATCCGTGAAAACACATCACGGAAAAGCACCATTGCAAAAGCAATGGCGAACGACATGAAAATGAAAACAGTAACCGCATCGAAGACCCCCTTTCCGAAAACTTCGGTGAGAAATGTATAAAACGGTTGAAAAAATGGAAGATTGCTATAGGTAGCAACCAGTGCCAAACCCGTTACAGCTATACACAAGGCAACCAGCCAGTAATAATCTTTTTTTTCGTTGGCAAAGTAGTTGCGCTTGTGCAGCCAGCCGATTTCAGTTAAATAATGCAGTGGTCCCAGAACAGCATACGAAAAGAGAAACAACTCAAACGGAAGCACAAAAGCAGCCACGCACGAAACCAACATCAGCGCAATGTTGGCAAGGTCAATGCTTTTGGTGTTCATCGTGCAAAGGTACAGCTAATAAGTTACTGACCTATCCCCGGAATGTCGGGCATCATTCCTTTGGTTACGGCAAGCATTTCGCTTTGCATCACATTGTCCGATTTTTCGAGTGCCTCGTTGATAGCCGATTGGAGTTTGCCTTCCAGAACAACTTTGTCATCGGTGTGCAAAATGGTAATGTCTTTTATTTTCCGGTTACCGGTGGCGGTAACTTTCACGTAATCGTTTTCAGAAACAACTTCAATGGTGTCGAGCCGTTTTTTAGTCTCCTCCATTTTCTGCTTCATTTCCATCAGTTGTTTCATGTTGTCTAAAAAGCCCATGGTTTTATCTTTTAGTTTATGATTTCATATTGTCAAACTGCAGCGGGTAACCGAAATCGCCTTTCCGCAAAACGGACATGACCGCCTGCAAGTCGTCAATCTTCTTCCCTGTTATGCGCACAATATTATCCATTTGTGAAGGCTGAACTTTCAACGCGGTGTCTTTAACAGCTTTCACAATTTTCTTCATCGCTTCCTTATCCAAACCGTTTTTCAGTTTCATGTCTTTCTTCACCATAGCGCCCGAAGCATAATGCTCTTTGCTTACATCATAACTTCTGGGGTCAATACCTTGCTTGCTTCCGCGGGCGATGATAATGTCAATGAGTGTTTTAATCCGCATTTCATTTTCGGTAGTAATTTGAATAGTCAGTTCTTTCTTGTTAAAATCAATTTCTGTTTTCGAACCGTGAAAATCGTACCGGTTAATAATTTCCTTTTTCGCCACGTTAATGGCATTCTCCACAGTTTGCGGGTCAACCTTGCTTACCACATCAACGCTTGGCATGATTAGTTTTTGAATTGGGTTTTGAAAATGTTACCCCCTTGCGCAGACATTTTGTTTACATACTCACTTCCATCTTTCACCAGCACAAAATATCCTGAGCTATCGGTCAAAAAATAACTTCCGGAAATGAACTCTCTTCCGTTAATCAGCCACATGATATTGCCGGAGGGTGAGGTGCTGGTTTTTTGCGTGGTTTTGTTTTCAACAAATGAACTGAAAACACGGACATTCGGGCCGTCTGCTGTAATGCTTCCTTCCTGACCTTTCAAAAAAACAATATCAATGGATGTGGTTGAGTCGCGCAATGTACGAAGCAGATTTTCAGGTAGCGCCTGCTGCGAAAGCAACAAGTTTGCGCTAATCAATGCGGCAAATAGAAAAAGTGATTTAATCATACGGCAAATTTATTTTTCAGCCACAAGTTTTTGAAAGTACGACAGATAATTATTCCGGATTGCCTGCGAAGAATATTTCTCCTCCACCGTTTTTCTGCCGGCTTTACCAAGTTTAGTTCGCAGTTCTTTCGATTCAATCAGTCGTGAAAGTTTTTCAAACCAGTCATCGTCTGTCAATGCAAGAAAACCATTTTCGGCTTCCTGAATGATTTCATTATTTACTCCTACGGCTGTCATTACGGTTGCCACTTCCAGCGCCATGTATTGCAGCCCCTTCATTCCGCATTTCCCCTTCGACCATTCGTTGTTGGGCAGCGGCATAATACCGATATCGAAAGCAGCAATCTGCTCTACTTCATTTTCCGGGGTCCATGCTATTCCTTCAATACCGAGTTCTTCATTCTTATATTCCGGTGTTCCGAAAACACGAAGAGTAATTTTCTCACCAAACTTTTCTTTCAACCTTTTCAAAACAGGGATAATGATTTTGAAATGCTCTATGGTTGTAAGGCTGCCACTCCAGCCGATAGTGACTTTTTCATTTGAAGTCGCTTTGGGCGGAACACGGTAGTAATCTAAATCAATGGTGGATGGAACGACTACGGTGTTTGGGTTGAACTGTCTGGAATAATCCGCCAGGTAATTATTTCCGGCAAATACCAAATCAGCTAGTGTTACAATGTCATCTGTCTTTTCAGGGCGCTTAAGCCACGAGAGCGCCTTATTTCCTTGAGACACATCATGTTTCCAGATGGCATCATCAAAATCGAAAACGATTTTATCACCTATCCGGTGAATCAGTTTTTCAAATAAAACCGTTCCGGTCATAAATGCTTCGCGGTAAATAAAAATGATATCAAAATCTTTAGCGCACCATACATCCCATACTCTCCGGTAAATTCCTTTTAGAAACAAAGTCAGTTTTCGAAAGTAATTTCCGTAATACAAATCATGGTCTTCCTGCTCATTACTGATAATAGGAGAGTAAACGCATTCAAATCCATTAGCCTCCAAAAAAGGAATGTATTGTTCGCAACGGTAGCGTTGCCCCGGTGAGCGGTTGAATCGGTGCTGAACGATGTAGAGAATCCTTTTCTTTGCCGAAGGCATGGGCGAAAGATAATAAGTGAATGGTAACTTATTTCGGGAAGGTTGATTTCCCTCTGCTCAGGTTGGGCTTCTTATCCCAGTGATTTACTCCGCTTCTTACCGTATACCCCCTTCCAAACTTTTGGCTATCCGTTTTCTTTTCAATAGGCACGTACCAAAATTCCGCTAAACATTTTTCCGGGGTTACATCGAGCGTAAAATATCCGTGCTGGGTGAACTTACACCAAACATGGTGGGGATTCAGATTGCGGCTTACTCTTTGAACGAGAGGAATAAAAGCGGCAGGCACACCGGCTTCTTTCATATTGATTCTCGAAATGCTGGGTCCTGTAATCTCCACACCGATAGCTCCCTCACCTGTTCGTTTGCTGTAGCGCGTTTTGTCCTTCGGGTAACCGGTCAGGTTCATCACAAAGCTCATGTGAATGTCACCGGTAAGAACTACAACATTATCAATGTTATTTGTATCAATAAAATCATAAAGCCGCTGCCTGTCCTCGGGAAAACCATTCCAGTTGCTTGGATCGAATACCCTTCCGTCACCGCGTTTGCTGGCGACAAATTTCGGAGCACCTTCGCTTAGCCAGTCACTCATCATTTCCTGGTTGCCAATCAGCCGCCATGTCGCATTTGATTTTTTTAACTCCGCTTTAAGCCAATCATCCTGCTTCAAACCTAAAACACACTTCTTGCCGCTGGCATATTCTTCCTTGCCTCGGAAAAGATGCATGTCAATCATGGTTAAGTCTGCCAGTGCGCCAAAATGAAATGTACGGTAAATGCGGGTGAGGTCGGTATTATCAGGAATCCGCACAGGCAGGTATTCAAAAAATGATTGAATAGCTTCTGCTACTGTTCCCGGAGATTCGCAGTCGGTATCGTGATTATCCCATAACGCAATCCAGGTTTTGTTTTGCCGCGCAACGCGCAAATCCGGGTCGAGCAAATAATAGGTGTGCCTTTCTCTCCATTCTTTCAGGCTTGAAACATCTTTCGGATACTCTGCCGGCATCCGGTTCAGTTGTTTTTTGTCGGCAAAATCGTAAGCATAATCACCAAGATGAATTACAAAATCAATATCGCTGCGCTCAGCTATCCGTTGGTATGCATTAAAATATCCCGCCCAAATGCTGGAGCACGAAACCACCGCCAGCCTGAAATGCTTCACTGAATCATCGGGCAGGGTTTGTGCTCTGCCGGTTTGAGAAAATTTTCCATCAGCTGAAATGAACCTGTAGAAGTAATGATGGCCCGGCTGCAGATTGGTTACATCTGCCTTTGCCGTAAAATCATTTTCAGATGTAGCCGTCACTTCACCGCTGTTGACAAGGGTTGTGAAAGAAGAATCAGATGCAACCTGCCAGCGAAGAGGAATGTTTGTTTCTACCCGCTCTGTGCCCGGCTCTACTTTCGTCCAGATGATTACTGCATTCTGAAGCGGGTCGCCTGAAGCAACTCCGTAAATGAAGGGAGTAAATGCGGAGTCGGCATAAATATTATCGGGATACATCTGCGCTGAAACACTCTTCAGCATCAGCATAAGAGCAAAAAATCCTGTCAGTTTTTTCATCGCGCAAGTTTCGGCAAAATAATTTCATTGCAGTTAAACTAATTCTAAATTCATTTCATATTCTTCGTTAAATGAAAATCATCGCTTTATTGTTTCCAGTTCTGATAGTATGTAATTTTTCCATTGCACAAAAACACCCGGCCATGAACAATCAGCAAATTGATTCCGCTGCAAAAGAAATTCTTTCAAAAATGACTTTGAAAGAAAAGGTTTATGAAATACATGGGCACGGAGTTATCCGGATGGGGTTATCCATTTTGTTTTCGAAAAAAGTGAAACCGGTGAAGGCGGGCGGCAACAAGCGGTTGGGAATTCCTCCAACAGTTTTTCTCGATGGCCCGCGGGGAGTTAGTTTGTATAAAGGGACCACTGCTTTTCCGGTGACTATGGCGCGGGGAGCAAGCTGGGATGTTGACTTAGAACACAGAGTAGGCGAAGCGATGGCTGAAGAAATACGCGCGCTGGGAGGAAATTACTCAGGTGCGGTGTGCATGAACCTTCTGCGTCATCCGGCATGGGGGCGCGCGCAGGAAACTTATGGCGAAGACCCCTACCACGTAGGTGAAATGGCTTCGGCTTTAGTAGATGGGATTCAAAAACATAATGTGCAGGCATGTGCCAAACATTTTGCCGCCAACAGCATGGAGAACAACCGCTTTGGCGGAAGCATGAACATGGATGAGCGCACACTTCATGAAGTTTACCTGCCGCATTTTAAGAAAGTGATTGAGCGCGGTTGCGCCTCGGTGATGAGCGCTTACAATAAACTGAATGGCGAATACTGCGGACATAACAAAAAACTGCTGACAGACATTTTGCGGAAAGAATGGGGTTTTACAGGTTATGTAACTTCTGACTGGATGTGGGGATTGCTTGATGCCGAAAAAGGAATCAAAGCAGGCATGAATATCGAAATGCCATCGGGAAAAGTTTATAAACTGAGAACCATTAAAAACCTTTTGCGCGAAAAGAAAATTACTGAAACCGATATTGATGATTTGATTCTTCCAATCATTCGCACCAATCTTCTTTTTGCTTCCAGAAAAGATTCCATGACTTATGACCGCTCAATGATTGCCTGCAAAGAACACACCGAGCTTGCGCGTGAAGTGGCGGAGAAGAGTGCCGTGCTGCTGAAGAACGAAAACAATTTGCTGCCGTTGACTATAAGTTTGGATAGTATGAAACGAATTGCTGTGGTTGGTTCACTGGCAGAGGTAAAGCAAACAGGCGACCGAGGCAGTAGTGGGGTGCGGCCTCCTTATATCGTTTCACCGCTTGAGGGAATCAGGAAACAAGCAAGTCCTCCGTTTTGCTATTGGTCGCCCGATATTATTACTGCACCTGCCGATGATTTAGAAGCTGTTAAAAGGGCATGTGCAAGAGCTGATGCAGTAGTTGTTGTAGCAGGCGCTACCTATAAAGATGAAGGCGAATACATAGGTGATGGCAAAATCCGTGACCGGCAAAATCCGGACAAGAAAAACTTTATGGTGCGCAGTGGTATTCTCGGTTTGGGGGGCGACAGAAAGTATTTGCATTTGCATCAGCAGGATATTGATATTATTCTTGCCGCTGCTTCGGTAAATAAAAAAGTAGTGGTGAGCTTAGTAGCGGGCAGCGCTATTACTGTTGAAGAATGGCATGAAGAAGTTCCCGCCATTATCCAAACATTTTACAACGGCATGGAAGGCGGACATGCGCTGGCGCGGATTTTATTTGGCGATGTAAACCCCTCGGGCAAACTGCCGTTTACGGTTCCTAAAGCGGAAAGTGATTTACCCCCTTTTGATTCGTATGCCGAAAATGCGGAGTATGGTTATTATCACGGCTATACACTTTTCGACAAAGAGATAAAAGAGCCCCGCTATCCTTTCGGCTTCGGGTTAAGTTATACGCAGTTTCAGATTTCCGATTTACAAGTGAAGACTTCCGAAGTTTCGGAAACTTCGGAAGTCTTTGTTTCGGTTAAAGTAAAAAACACCGGTGCCCGCACCGGTGCCGAGGTGGTTCAGCTTTATATTTCCTTTCCGCAATCAAACATTGACCGCCCCGAAAAATTGTTGCGTGGTTTTCAGAAAGTTTATTTACAGCCAAATGAGGAGCGCACTGTTGAGTTCAAAATTCCCATGAAAGACCTTGCTTTTTACAATCCTGAAACAAAGAGCTGGATAGTGGAGAAAGGAATGTATGAAGTGCTGGCGGGCAATAGTTCGAGGGATGAGAAGATGGTAAAGAGAAGTTTTGAAGTGAGGTAATTTGTTTTAGTTACTTTTATGGAAAGGAATTTTATGCGAAAAGGATTTTCCTTAATTCTTTTTTCAGCATTTCTGGTTTCATCAATTAGTGCCCAAGATTATACCCCGTTTATTTTCCCCAACGCCAAATGGAATATTCACGGACTTAGTTGTGATTTAAGCGGTAGCCCTATACAGGGATTTCATTCGTTTGGATCCTATTGGACTGGATCAGATACTTTAATCAATGGAGTCAGTTATTATGAATTATTTATGCGTTCGAGTCAGGCGCAAGCATACATCTGTAATTCTCTCGAAACATCTTTTTTATCGTTTAATACTGGAAATCCTTATTTGGTTGGTTATTTGCGGCAAGATACTAACGCAAGAATGGTTTTCTACCTTCCAAAAGATTCGTTAAGCGAGATGACACTATACAATTTCAATTTGTCGCTAGGAGATACTTCGCTTTCGGTGGCTTTGGGGTTTTCTGGCGTGATTACAGTTTCGACCGTTGATTCTTTTCAGTCGGGAGGTGTATATTACAGAAGGTTCAATTTTCAATTATTCGATACCACATGGAATATGACATTTCCTGCAGGTTCATGGATAGAAGGTTTTGGAAGCACAGCAGGGTTGCTTCGTCCATTTTTTCCAGAGTATCCGGTTCCAGGTAGAATTTGGTTGGAATGTTTTAGCCAAAATGGGTTGCGGATTTATCCGAATTATTCTATGGGTGGGTGCGTTGAAGTAACTTCTATAGAAGAAGATAAATTGGAGGTGAATGTTGGAGTTCGTATATTCCCTATCCCTGTGATATCTTCCTTCTCTCTCCAGCTTTTCTCATTTCCAGAAAGCCAAACTTGTTTCCATCTTTTCGATGCCCTCGGCAGACAAGTAATGCAAGAACTAATAACTTCAGCCACCACAAACATCCACTGCGGTAGCTTGCCTAATGGTATTTACTTCTGGCAATTGCAAGCCGAAAACAAAATTCTTCAACGCGGAAAGCTGCTTTTCGAGTAAACCACTTGGTTTTCTTATGTAACAGACCTGTAAGGTTAATAGCTTAATTGGGTTGCTGGTCTTGCAGAATGGAAAAGCTAAAAACCCAATTGGGTTGTTAACCATGCCGAATGGAATGGATAAGAGCGCAATTCGGTTGTTAACCTTCCCGAACAGAATGGATAAAGACCCAATTCAGTTATTAACTCTTTAGAATGGAATGGATAAAAATTGAATTGGGTTTTTAACCCTGCCGAACGGAATGGCTAAGAACTCAATTGGGTTATTAACCCCGTATGTATGCTGCAGGGCAAATTATCTTCCGGTTGAAGCCAATTGCTTTACATCAACCGGGTTGGCAAAAAAAGTTCCGCCTATCCAGTACACATCCATTTTGTTAAAGAAACCCCACTCTATGATTTGGGTTTCGCTTACACCCGCTGATACCCGGATTTTATTAAAAGATTTCAGCGATGGCGGCAGTTGATGCGCTTCTATTACTTGCAGTTTATCCCATGATGTTACCGAGAAAATTTTACTTACCAATGCGGCATCGGTATTTACAAACGATATGCCGCTGATGGTTTTTGTAGGTAACAGCTTTTTCGTTTTTGCGCGCGACACGCTTTGTGCCGATGAATACTTAGGAGAAACTTTTATGAAATCGGAAACGCGCATCAGTGTGTTTTGGAAATATATGGCCATGAGATAATGTTTGAAGCAAGATAAAACTTCTGCGTAAATTGTTTTTATACTTTCCGTTTGCTTTTGTTTATTGCAGTCGCATTCCGGCTCTGATACTTTGAAAACAAATCAGATACAAATGAAAAAAATACGCGCCCGCATTTACCACCTGCTGCAGCCGCACGAAGGTGTGCATGTAAAAGATAAGTGGGTTGATATTTCGCTTACCAGTCTTATAATTATCAATGTCGTTTTCCTGATTTTGGAAACCGTTCCCTCGCTGCATGACAGCTACCACTCTTTCTTCTGGAATTTTGAATTGTTTTCGGTAGGTGTATTTACGGTCGAATATATTCTGCGGCTGTGGACAATTGTTGAAAATCCCGACTACGGGCATCCGGTATGGGGGCGCATCCGGTATTCCTTTACTCCCATTGCCATTTTCGATTTGCTGGCGGTGCTTCCTTTTTACCTGCCGCTAATCCATGCAGATTTGATGTTCATGCGCTCGGTGCGCCTGTTCCGCCTGCTGCGCATATTTAAAGTAACCCGGTATATACATGCCATGCAGTATATTACCGATGTAATCCGCGACCGTGCCGAAGAACTTTTAATCAGCTTCAGTTTTATGTTGTTCATGCTTATTTTGTTCAGTGGCATTATGTACAACCTGGAACATGCCGTACAGCCCGAAGCATTTTCGAGCATTCCGCAAACCATGTGGTGGACGATTATCACACTGACTACCGTTGGCTATGGCGATGTAACACCGGTTACTGCGCTCGGAAAATTTTTTGCAGCCATCACCGCTGTTACCGGTTTGGGAATGTTTGCCATACCCACCGCCATCCTTGTCTCAGGCTTCAACGAAAAAATGAGAAAGCAGAAACACCGCACTCAATACTGCCCGCATTGCGGAAAGGAACTTTAGATAAAGCAGGGCAATTGCGGCAAAACTACGTGCCGGCCGCTGAAATTTTCCGCTAGGATGGGAAGTCAATTCTTTATCCGAGTATTTATGTAAGCACTTACATAAATACTTTTATATTAGCGGCATGAATAAAATTGAAACCGACCTGATAAGGCATTTGGGCGAGTTGGCTTTTGCTACCAGACTGAAACGGCTGGCAGATTCCCTGCAGGCCGATGTAGGCAGAATTTACCGTGAAATGGATGTTGACTTTGAACCTAAGTGGTTTACTATGCTTTATGCGCTATACCACAATGAAACGATGAGCGTAGTTGAGTTGTCGGGTCTTTTAAAGCTTACTCATCCCGCCATCATCCAATTTGCCGAACAAATGCAGAAAAAAAAGCTGGTTCAGTTTGTGCGCGATAAAAATGATGCGCGCAAGAAACTGATTCGACTTACTGAAAAAGGTAAAAACATTTTTCATGGCATTGAACCTATTCTGAATGAAATTGAGGTTGCTAACCGCGAGTTCCTGCGCGAATCTGGTGCCGATGTTCTTGGAATTGTTGAGCGTATGGAAAAGCAACTTGAAATTAAGAGCATGTATAAGCGTGTACACGAGCGCCTGGTTCACAATTTCAAAAAAGAAGTGGCGATAGTTCACTACAATCCGCAACTGAAGGAAGCTTTCAAGAAACTGAATATTGAATGGTTGAAAAAGTATTTCACAGTTGAGCCGGTGGATGAAAAAGTATTAAGCAATCCCAAAAAGGAAATTCTTGACCACAGCGGAGAAATATTTTTTGCTCTTTATAAAGACGAGGTAGTTGGTACCTGTGCTGTAAAAAAAACAGCACCGCGAACTTTTGAATTACTAAAAATGGCAGTGACCGAAAAATTTCAAAGTCGCGGAGTGGGACGTTTGCTAATGGAAAAGGCAGTTGACTTTGCCAAAGCGCGGAAAGCAAAAACCCTGGAGTTAGACACCAGCCGGAAACTGGAAAAGGCCATGAAGCTTTATGAAAATTTCGGCTTTAGAATTTCTAATGAAGCGCCAAGTCCTGAATATCAGCGATGCACCGTAAAGATGACTCTTGATTTGTCCCCTGTGCTGCTGTTCGTTGCAGGTATGGTTCTCGTTGGGTATTATACCGCTCTTGCTGTTAATTCAAATCAATTTACCTGGAGCTTCCCAGTATTTCATATTGTCGAATGGGTGAAGTGGGTTTCAGCAATTTTTGAATTCTTGATTTAATAAATAAATCAGGCGGCAGCAGCCGCCTGACATAAATCCGGTTGCGGGCGGAAATTTTGGTTAAGCAGCTTGTCATAAAAGCGTTCTTTAAAAACAAAAGCGACAAGTAAATAGGTTATCGCAAATATCCTCTTGACTTTTTCCGTACCGCCAACCGCTATGCGGGTTTCGCAATAAATTTCTTCATCAGCCCCCGCTAAAACTTCTTGCTAAAACGTTCCCACCCGAATAAACACCACACCCCCTACCCCGCTTAGCTCACTGTCTTTAATCAGGTTGGCTTTGATAGTAGTACGGTAGTTCAGCCCTATTCCAAAACGGAAATATGTGGAGGCATTATATATGCCATAAACAGCCGGAGATATAATTCCAAAATGTCTTTTTCTTGTACTCCCGTTCACTTCGTATTTCATATATCCCCATCCTCCGCTTATTTCGGGTTGAAACGAAAACTTTTTACTGTGAAAAAAAATATACCCGAAACTCAAACCGGCAGAATGATGAACTAAGTTAATCGCGTTACCCTGGGTTGGCTCTACCTTTTGCCGTATATTAACCGGTGAAGTCAGGGTGTAATAATAGCCGCTCACCACATACCTGTGATTCACCACCCAGTTTATATTAAACCTCAAATTCATGGCGGCTTTGGTCTTCAGAATTTGGGTAGGAATAGCTTCCATGCCCACATAACATTTGCTGTCGAACTTCTTTGCCTTAAAAAACGGCTCGCGGGAAGTTGTATCTTCGGTAATAATCTGCGCGCTAGCAAACTTTACAGTGCAAAAAAGCGTCATGATATATGCATATAAAAACCTTTTGTTCACAACACGATATTAAAGAATGTTTTACTCAATAATTATTTTCACACCCGATGTATGCCATCATTGATGTAGAAACCACGGGCGGAAGCCCTTCGCTCGACCGTGTGATAGAAATTGCGGTTTTTGTATTCGATGGCGAAAAGATAACCGGCTCTTTCTCTACCCTCCTTAACCCAAGGCGACCCATTGACCCTTATGTAACCAAACTGACCGGCATTACAAACGAGATGGTCAAAAAATCCCCCCGGTTCGAAGACATACACGAAAAGATACTGGACCTTACTCATGAAAGCATTTTTGTAGCGCATAACGTCAAATTCGACTTCGGCATGCTCCGCCAGGAATTTAAACGCCTCGGTATTGATTTTAACCGCAGGCAGCTTGATACCGTAACCCTGGCGCAGAAAGTTATACCCGGTTTTCAGTCATATAGTCTCGGAAACATCTGCGACAGCCTCGGCATAGCAATTACCAACCGTCACCGTGCAGCCGGTGATGCCGAAGCTACCGTAAAACTACTCCAACTCATCCTTAGCAAACCGGTCTCGGCAAAGCATATCGAAGTAGAACTAAACCACGGCATTGATGTAGACCTGCTACCCCCATATCTATCCAAAGCCGAAATCGAAAAGCTCCCCGAAGATTCCGGTGTGTTTTATTACAAGGACGAGGTAGGGAAAATTCTATACCTGGATGGTTCTAAAAACATCCGCAAAAAGGTAATTACTCATTTTTCCCGGCCTGCTGATTCTCCCGAACAAAAACGAATGTTCGAGCTGATGCGGAATATAGATTATGAACTCTCCGGCAACGAGCTCATAGCCCGTCTGCTCGCCTACCGCGAACTCAAAAAACATCTTCCCGAGTTCAACAAGAAGCCCCGTGTACATCATTACACCCACGGAATTTTTCTTGATAAGGACGAGAACGGCTTTCTGCAAATGAAAATTCACCCCCTCAACTGGCCCGGCAGCGAGCCGCTGCTGCGGTTTTCATCCAAAGCAGCAGCCAACAAAATAATTACAAGGCTTATTCAGGAAAACAACCTGCACCATTGGTTTGCGCTTCGCTCACGCATGAAAGAAAAAGGCGTTGACCCCAAAACGCTAAAAAGCTTCAACCACCATATCGAAAAAGCTATAAGCAGATATTCATACAAGCATCCCAGTTTCTTCCTGGTGGGTGCTGGCATTCACCCCGATGAGCATGCGGTGGTTTCAATAGAAAAAAATGTTTACAGAGGATACGGCTATTTTAACCCCGAACTCACCGAACCTACCCCCCAAAATCTGCGCGAAATGATTAAACCTGATGAAGACGATATGGAAATACACAAAATAATCCGTTCACAAATGCGCAAAATGAAAAACCTAAAAGTAATTGCGTATTAAGACCCGGGAAGTATTTAAATTCAGCCATCCTTCCTCTAAATATACACCTGCCGGTTAAAAATGCCTGTCTCTCCGATCAAAATACAAGCGGTCGGCCTCAAATACAATTGCTGAAATCTTAAACTACTTAATCTCCCCTATTGAAGGGCTATCAGGAAAAATTACAACACTCCTTTAGTACTCGGCAATTGCATATTGCTCAAATCTCGCCTCACCGCCATTTTAATTGCTTTCGCAAACGCCTTAAAGATGGCTTCAATTTTATGATGCTCGTTGTCGCCTTCGGCTTTAATATTCAGGTTGCACTTTGCCGCATCGCTGAAGGATTTGAAGAAATGAAAAAACATTTCCGTAGGCACATCGCCCACTTTTTCACGTGTGAACTCCGCGTTCCACTCAATCCAGTTTCGTCCGCCAAAGTCTATAACCACCTGTGCCAGTGCATCATCCATTGGCAAACAGAAACCGTAACGCTCAATCCCTTTTTTATCTCCTAATGCAATCGCGAACGCCTCGCCTAAAGTGATGGCAGTATCTTCCATAGTATGATGCTCGTCTATATGCAAATCGCCTTTAGCAGAAATTTTTAAATCAACTCCTCCGTGGCGCGCAATCTGCTCCAGCATGTGGTTCAGAAAATTTAATTCTGTAGAGATTTCAGATTTACCCGTGCCATCCAGATTTAACTCCACCGCAATCTGGGTTTCTTTTGTGTTTCTTGAATGAGTCGCTATTCGCGGTCCTCCTTTCAGATAGTTGTAAATGTGTTCCCAATCGCGGCTTTCAACTGCTATGAAAGCCTTAAGAGTCTCTGCGCTATCTTTTACTTCCTTTGCACCGAGACCCCTACCGTCATTCAGATAGAAACATTTGGCTCCAAGGTTTTTTGCAAGTTGCACATCGGTAATCCGGTCGCCAATCACAAATGAGTTTTTCAAATCATACTCCGGAGAAAAATATTTCGTTAGCATACCCGTTCCCGGTTTGCGGGTAGGTAAATTTTCGTGCGGGAAAGATTTATCAATATAAACATCCGCAAAATGAATGCCTTCATTCTCAAATGTTTTTACGATAAAATTCTGCACCGGCCAGAAATCTTCTTCGGAGAATTCAGGAGTTCCCAATCCATCCTGATTGGTGACCATCACCAATTCATAATCCATTTCACGCGCTATTTTCCCTAACCAGTAAAACACCTGCGGATAAAACGTCAGCTTCTCAAATTTCTCAATCTTGAAATCATCGGTCTCAAGAATCAAAGTGCCGTCACGGTCAATAAATAATACTTTCTTCATTTATATTGTTTAAGTGCATCGAGCAAAATTACATTCTCCTGCGGGGTTCCTACCGTTATCCGCAAACATGCTTCGCACAGCGTTACCCGGCTGCGGTCGCGCACAATAATTCCTTTCGAAACAAGGTATTTATAAATACCCAGCGTGTCAGTCACCTGCACCAGCACGAAGTTCGCATCAGATGGATGAATCTTTTCTACAAGTGTAATCCCCTTCAATTCCTCTTCGAGCTTTTTTCTCTCCGCAATCGTCTCCCGGATGTGTTCATTCACCCACCCGATGTTATCCAGCGCCTGCATGGCCAGCGCTTTGGTGGCATCATTTACGTTATAGGGCGGCTTCACCTTGTTCATGTAATCAATTATTTTCTTTGAAGCGAAAGCCATACCCAGCCGCAGGCCTGCCAATCCCCATGCCTTGGAAAAAGTTTGCATCACCACCAGGTTTTCATATTCGGTAAGAAAGCGAATGGCAGATTTTTGTTTTGAATAATTGATATACGCTTCATCAATTACCACAATGCCCGGAAACTTCTGAATCAGCAACTCCACATCCTCTTCATGAAAGGAATTGGCAGTTGGGTTGTTCGGGGAGCAGATGAAAAGCAGTTTTGAATGTTCATTACTCCCTTCCAGTATCCGCTCTACATCCTGTTCAAACGAAGGAAGCAGATTCACCTTGCGAATCTCTGCATCGTTGATGTTTGCGCTTACTTCATACATGCCATAAGTAGGCGGGCAAATAATGACATTATCCTCTTTCGGTTCACAGAAAATGCGGAAGAGCAAGTCAATAACTTCATCGCTTCCGTTGCCGAGGAAAATGTTTTGCGGAGGCACGCCTTTAATGCGGCTGATCTTTTCCTTAAGTTCGGTTTGCAGCGGATCGGGATATCGGTTAAACCCCACCCCTAACCGCTCACCTACAGGGAGGGGAAGCGGAGAGCCGAAACTGTTTTCGTTGGCATCAAGATATACCGATGCTTCTCCCTTAAACTCATGCCGGGCGGAGGAGTAGGGCTTCAACGCCCGGATGTTTTCGCGAACTAATTTTTCAAGATCAAACATGGTTTACTTATTAAACTTCTTTAACCGTACGCTAACCGCATTTTTGTGCGCGGTTAACCCCTCCGCTTCAGCCATAGTTTCAATTACGCTTCCGAGTTTTTTCAATCCCGCTTTACTTATTTTCTGATACGTAATCTTCTTCACAAACGAGTCGAGCGATACACCGCCATACACACAAGCATATCCATTGGTTGGTAGGGTATGGTTGGTGCCGCTGGCATAGTCACCCGCGCTTTCGGGAGTGTAGTTGCCGATAAAAACTGAACCGGCATTCACCACATTCTTCAAAAAATAATCTTCTTCCTCCACCGCCAGTATCAGATGCTCCGGGGCGTAGCGATTAATGATTTCAACCGCCTGTTGCCGGCTTTCTGCCAAAATGAATTTGGAATGAAGCAAAGCCCTAACGGAAATTTCCTTTCTGGGAAGCGCGGTAAGCTGCACTTCCACCTCGCGCATAACCCGCGTGATGAGTTTTGGTTTTAACGAAATAAAAATCACCTGAGAATCGGGGCCGTGCTCCGCCTGGGAAAGTAAATCTGCCGCAACAAATTCCGGCTCGCAGCTTTCATCGCCCACCACCAGCACCTCCGAGGGACCCGCAGGCATGTCAATAGCCACCCCCTCTTTCTGCACCAATTGCTTGGCAACAGTAACATACTGATTCCCCGGGCCGAAAATCTTGTCCACCTTTTTCATGCTATCAGTTCCGTAAGCCATGGCCGCTATGGCCTGCGCACCTCCCACCTTATAGATTTCATGAACACCGCAAAGCTTCGCGGCAAATAATATGGCAGGATGAACCATGCCATCCTTTCCGGGCGGGGCACACAAAACAATCCTTTTACACCCTGCAATCTTTGCCGGAGCAGCCAGCATTAATACCGTGGAGAACAGTGGTGCGCTTCCTCCCGGAATGTACAGCCCCACATTTTCAATCGGGCGGCTTTCGCGCCAGCATACCACTCCTTCGGTAGTTTCAATTTTTTGAGGTTTTAGCTCTTGCGCCCGGTGAAATTTTTTGATGTTGGCATATGCAACCTCGATAGCTTGCTTCAATTTCTTATCCACGGCTTTTACCGCCCCGCTGATTTCCTTCTCCGTTACGCGCAGGCTGTTGAGCTTTACCTTATCGAATTTCTGCGCATATTTTCTCAGTGCGGCATCGCCATTGCGCTTCACCTCGTTCAATATCTGCTGCACATCGCGCTCCACACCTGCAGCATCTTCTGAAGGCCGCTTCAGCAGCTTATTCAAATCTTTCTCTTTCGGATACCTGACTACCTGCATCATATCACCATTTTTTCAATCGGCACTACCAGTATTCCCTCCGCGCCCAGTTTCTTCAGTTCATCAATCTTGTCCCAAAATTCATTTTCGCTGATTACCGAGTGCAGCGAACTCCATCCCTCCTTGGCCAGCGGGAGTATGGTGGGGCTTTTCATGCCGGGGAGAAGGGCGATAATCTGCTTCAGTTTTTTATTGGGGGCGTTGAGCAGTATGTATTTGTTAGTGCGTGCGCTGAGCACCGCGTTTATGCGGAAAAGAAATTTCTCCAGCAGGGCTTTTGCCTCGCCTGAAAGTTTTTCGCCACTAATAAGCACCGCCTCCGAATTCATCAGCACTTCCACTTCTTTCAGCCCGTTCTTAAACAGCGTGGAGCCCGTGCTCACAATATCGCAGATGCCGTCCGCCAGCCCGATGTTGGGGGCTATTTCCACCGAGCCGGATATCTCATGAATCTCGGCACTTAGCTTATTCTTTTTCAGAAACTGCCGGAGCGTGTTCGGGTAAGAGGTAGCCAGTTTCTTTCCGTTGAAAAACTTCAGCCCGGTGTAACGGTCGTTTTTAGGAATGGCGAGCGATACCTTGCACCGGCTGAAACCCAGTTTCTGCACCACCTGCACCCGATGCGGTTTTTCAATCAGCAGGTTTTCGCCAATAATGGCAACATCAGCCACCCCGTCCTCCACATATTCGGGGATGTCACTGTTGCGCAGGAAGAAGATCTCGAGCGGGAAATTGCGCGCCAGCACTTTTAGCTGGTCCTCACTGTTGTCAATGGCAATGCCGCAGTCGCGGATAAGCCGCAACGAGTCCTCAAAAAGCCGCCCCGACTTCTGAATGGCAATGCGCAGTTTTTTTTCTTTCATATATCTATATTAAAAAAGCCCGTTGTAGTTCACAGCGGGCCTTTGTTTATACTTTTTGTTCGCACAAAACATCACCTCCCCGCTATGCGGCCGGAAAATGATGATGTGTGTTGTTAACCATATTTTTATCTGAGTGCCAAAATAAAAAAAGTCCCGATATAGGCTTGCCATTATTTACCTGATGGCACTTGATTAAATAGAAAAAACATATTGCTCCGGTATCTTCTTGAACTACATAAGGTAAGCCGCGTCAAGAAAAATGACTTCCCGACCCATTATTTCATATTCAGCTTTACAGCCCCATAATATTTCAAAAAAACTTCCCTGCTTTGATGGTAACAAATGGTAAACCCATCAAATCCCTCCGTAAATCCCAATTTGAAAAAGTAATTGCGGATAAATTTAAAAGGCGCACTGAAAAGCATTTTAAGAATAAGAAATAAAAAATTTTCATCTCTCAAATGCCTTGCTCCTATATGAGCAAACTTTTCAACCTGGTGTATTAAAGATTTTTGGGTGGGGTAAGTATGATGAAGAATATCGCCTTTCAAATGTTGAACAGAGGAATTCTTTTCTAGCCCAAACTTGTCGTGTGGATTGATTCCCGCCCAATTTCCCTTTGTTCGGTTCCATATGCGGAGTTTAGTATCCGGATACCAACCACAGGTTTTAATTTCTTTACCACAATAGAAATTGAGTCGGTTCATGGTGTAGCCATCGGCCGAAAAATTTTCTTTCACTTGCAAGATAGAGTGCTTCAACTCCACCGATAATTCTTCATCAGCATCTATAGACAGCACGTAATTATAAGTGGCTTGTTCTTTGGCAAAATTCTTTTGTTCAATATGTCCTTCAAATTTATTTTGGATAATACGGGCACCCCTTACTTTGGCTAAGTCAACGGTTTTGTCAGTTGAAAAAGAATCTACCACCACCACCTCATCGGCAACTTCTTGCACCGAGTCAATACATCTTCCGATGTTTTCTTCCTCGTTGAGCGTTATGATAACTACTGAAAGTTTTTTCATTCCTTTTGAACCCGGTTGATTAAAAGCAAAAGAAAGGTAAGGTAAAAACCGGTTCCCATTTGCTCTTCCAAAGTAGATTCTGTAAAAAAAGACGAAAAGAGGATAAGGTGCAACACAGCAACTAGCCAATGGCTGTAATTGCCTCTATAAAGAACCGGAAAGAAAAATGTAGTCAGAAAGACACCCAACCCTATTACACCGGTTTCAGCTAGCACCCATATAAACTGGTTGTGAATCGGCTTTCGGTCAATATATCCGAGTTGCGGGTAGTTTTGGTCGTAGAATTTTTGTAGCTCATTATTTACATCACCCGAACCGACACCAAACCAAAAATTCTGCTTTGCAATTGTTAAGCCCCCTTTCATAGAAATGAACCGCATACCGTCTGAAAGATTTTGAACTTTCCCTTGGCTAAACTGGTGCATGTCATACTGCATGTATAAAAATTTATTATGCAGGCTAGGGATGTATTGAATAGCAAGATAGGGAATTATAAGAATAAGTAGAATAAAAATTCCTCCGATTATATATTTCTTCCGAATGAAAATGAAACGAATAACTACAAAAAGAATTCCGATATAAAGAGCCAGAAGCGCACTGCGAACAGAAAGAATATGTAGTGTGCTAAAGGAAAAAACCAGGAAGAAAAGCTGCACCCATTTTTCGTTTTCCCGAAAAAGAAACAATCCTTTTTCATATAAGTACAGGCAACAGAAAAACGCAAACGTCACAATAAGCGTGTATCGGATATGGCTGATATGGCTGCTGAAAGCCATCGGAATACCGTTTCCGTTCAAAAGTGATTCTGTAACTTGATTGTAATTCAAATAATAGCCGCTAAGCACAAAAACAGAACTCAGAAAAATTACTACGAAAAATCCGTAAAGAATCAAAATAAATTTTTTCTCATTTAATCTTAATAATGGCGCAAAAGCTATTGGCAGAGCGATGTAAGGAAGCTTAATTCGTACCCAGTTCAGCCAATCTTTTTTGTCTTCACTGTAAACTCCTGAAGCAAAAACTATTAGAAAATAAAAGGAAAGTACCCATAGCTCTTTTCGCTGAAAATATTTTTTGAGTGATTCAAACATCCCATTTTGAAAAACAGAACCTACAAGGAGTGCCACCATTGCAATACTTACCAATGCTCTGGAACTCACAAAACCAATGAAAACGAACCAAAGGCAAAGAATAAACATCCATTGGAACTGCTTTTCGCTCAGGTATTTTTTTGCTGTACTATTCACTAATTCCGATAATTTCGGCACAAACATAAGCACTTGGCTCTTACAACTGTCACTGATTACAAAACTCTCGCCCGAACCATTTCACTAGTTGAAAACGAAGCAGAAAACTTTGAAGATGTTCTGCAACAGCTTCGGCCCAAAAATATTCCTGTAATCGGATTTACAGGTCCTCCAGGTGCGGGTAAAAGCACGCTCTTAAACGCTGCGGTTGGGTTATTATTGGAAGAAAAAAAGAAAATTGGATTAGTACTTGTTGACCCTTCCTCACCTTTCAACTTTGGAGCCCTGCTTGGAGACCGGTTGCGCCTGAGTTCTCATTTCAACAATGAAAATCTTTTTATTCGATCTGTTGCTTCACGTGGTTCGCTTGGAGGTTTAAGCGATAAGATAATTGAAGTTTTGGAAGTAATGCGCAGCTATCCATTTGATTATATTTTTGTTGAAACGGTTGGTGTTGGGCAAAGCGAAGTGGAAATTGCGGGGCTTGCCGATACAACGTTTGTTGTACTTGTTCCTGAATCGGGAGATTCTGTGCAAGCGATGAAAGCAGGTCTCGTTGAAATTGCTGATGTTTTCGTGATTAATAAAGCTGACCATGCCGATGCTGATGCTCTTGTAAATTCTCTAACACATCAGTTGCAGCTGAATGGCCGTGAAAATATTCCTGTGCTGAAAACAGTGGCGTTGGAAGCAAAAGGAGTGAAAGAATTACTTAACGAATTTTCTTCACGAAAAATTTCAGCAGATAATTCTGAGCGAAAACTTATTCTTCTTACTGAAAAGGCGCTCCGTATTATTTCAAAAAACAGAATGAAAAGTTTCGATTCAGAAAAAATGAAGGCGGATTTACGGAACGAAATCAGCAATCCCCTCTTTAATCTCTACCATTTCGTCAGGAAATACTTTTGAGCGGTGATATATCAAATCCATATAGACGAATTCTCATCCTTGTCAATACAGCAACTTACTTTAGATGTTCGTTCCGAGGGTGAATTTTATCACGGTCATATTCCACACGCCATTAACCTGCCGCTGTTTAATAATGAGGAACGGAAAATTATTGGCACCACCTACAAGCGGAAAGGTAAAAATGAAGCAATTCTCTCCGGGCTTAATATTGTTGGCAGGAAAATGCCTGAATTTGTCCGTTTTGTGCTGCCTCTGGTGAAGGATAACAAGGTTTTTATCCACTGCTGGCGGGGCGGAATGCGCAGCGGGAGTATGGCGTGGCTGCTGAATCTGTTCGGATACGATGTTTTTGTTCTAAAAGGCGGATACAGATCTTACCGAAAGTGTGTATTGGAAATTCTTGCGAAGAAATTCAGCTACATTGTTCTTGGCGGGAGAACTGGCTCTGGTAAAACTGAAATTCTAAAAGAGTTAAAAAAATCCGGGGAACAAGTGATTGACCTTGAAGCCCTTGCCAATCATAAAGGTTCCGCATTTGGTGCACTCGGCCAGCAAAACCAACCATCAACCGAGCATTTTGAAAATCTTCTTGCGGAAGAGCTGACAACTTTTGACGAAGAAAAAATAGTGTGGCTTGAAGATGAAAGCAAAACCATCGGAAAAGTGTTTCTGGATCTGAATTTCTGGAGTAACTTCCGGCTGTCACCTTTGTTTGTAATTGATTTGCCACTGGAAGTTCGCCTGAAAAAGTTAGTAGCCGATTACGGAAAATTTTCTGCAGAGGAGTTGAAGCCTTCCTACGATAATATTATCCGCAGACTGGGAAATGAGCAATGGAAAAATGCTCTTACTGCATTGCAGGAAGGAAACATAGAAGCAGCCGCTAAAATAGCTTTGAGCTACTATGACAAGGCCTACGACAGAGGTCTAGCTATGAAAGAAACCAAAGAAATTTTCCGGTTTGCTTTTGAAAACGAAGACCCGAAAGATATTGCCAAGACCTTGATCCAAACCGCCAATATAAAATATGGAAGTAAAGCTGACGCAGTATAGCCGTGGGAGTGGTTGCGGGTGTAAAGTAGCCCCAGCTATTCTGGAAGAAATTCTGAAAGGTGCAGAAGGCAAATTTTTCGACACTCTCCTCTTAGTTGGAAATGAAACTAAAGATGATGCCGCTGTTTATGACCTTGGGGATGGTACAGCGCTAATCAGTACTACAGATTTTTTCACCCCCATTGTAAATGATCCTTTTACGTATGGGAAAATTGCTGCCGCTAATGCTCTAAGTGATGTGTACGCCATGGGGGGTAAGCCGTTTATGGCTATTGCTGTTCTTGGTTTCCCCGTAGAGAAGTTTCCCTCAGAAATCGCGCAGCAGATTATTGCAGGCGGAAAAAACATTTGCGCAGAAGCCAAAGTTTCCCTTGCTGGGGGACATACAATTGATTCGCCCGAGCCGTTTTTTGGTTTAGCAGTGAATGGGTTTGTTCCTATAAAAAATTTGAAGCAAAACTCTACAGCACAGGAAGGCGATTTACTTTTTCTCACCAAACCTCTCGGAACCGGAGTTCTTACAACTGCGCTAAAAAGAGATTTGCTTACCACTAATGAAATTCAACATGCCCTTGACTCAATGTGCATGCTTAATACATTTGGAGAAGAATTAGGTAAGCATCAATTTGTTCATGCACTCACCGATATTACCGGCTTCGGTTTACTCGGTCACTTAATTGAAATGTGTGAAGGTTCGAATCTCTCTGCTGAAATTGAATACAGCCAAGTTCCCTTAATGGAACGAGTAAAAGAGTTAAGCGCAAAATTTATCTATGCTGACAACACTATGCGTAACTGGAAAAGTTATGAACAAAAGGTGCAAGACATAGGCAGTGAGTCGTTGCTTACGCTTTGCGATCCCCAGACAAGCGGTGGGTTGCTTATTGCTATTTCTCCGGAAAAGGAAAAGGAATTTAAATCGCTAGCAAATCAAACCGGATTAGATTTGGAAAGCATCGGGCAAATGATTGCTCAAACCGGTAAAACCATTTTTATCAAATGAAAAACAGGAACATCATTATCACGGGTGGCAATGCAGGAATAGGATACGCGACTTCGGTTGCTATAGCAAAACAGAGGGCTAACATTTACATCGTATCGCGCAATAAAGACAAAGCTGTTGAGGCGGTAAAAAACATATCAGCAGAAAGCGGAAATGAAAATGTTAAATACTTTCTTGCTGACCTTTCCTCGCAAAAATCCATCCGAGAGCTTGCATCGGAAATAAAAAAAGAAATGGAAGTGGTGGATGTACTCATCAACAATGCCGGTTGTGCCTTCATCAATTTTGAGCTGAGCGAAGATGGGCTGGAAAAGACCATAGCCACTAATCACTTTGCTTATTTTCTACTCACCAATCTTTTGCTCGACCTGATTAAAAAGTCTGATTACGCTCGTATTGTGAATGTTTCTTCCGATTCTCATTACCGGGGGAAAATAGATTTCGAATCTTTCACAAAAAATAAAGGATATTTCGTGCGCAAATCTTATCCCCAAAGCAAACTGGCCAATGTACTCTTCACCAACGAACTTGCCGATAGGCTACAAGATACTCATGTTACTGCCAACAGTCTTCATCCAGGGTTTGTAAAAACGGAAATCGGAAACAAAAATGCAACTTGGTATTCAACGATTATCTGGTCGCTCCTGACAAAGTTTGGGGCTATCGGCCTTGAAGATGGTGCGAAGACATCGGTACATGTCGCCTCTTCACCTTCACTTAAAGGCGTTACCGGAAAGTATTTTGACAGGTGTATAGAAAAAGAACCCTCCAAACTTGGACTGGATAAAGAATTAGGAAAAGAATTGTGGAAGAAGAGTGAAGAGTTTTGTCCGATTAATTAAACCGTAATTAGCAGTGAATAATTTTATGTTTGCCGCCTTAAATAAAAATCATGAAGGCATTACCCAATACAGTTGTAAAGATATCTTATGAGTTACGAAATGAACCGCAAGGTCAAATAGTTGATTCTGCCGACAAGGAGAATCCGTTTTCTTTTTTGTTCGGACATGGTAATGTGCTAGAGAAGTTCGAGAAAAACCTAGAAGGATTAGTTGCCGGCAACCAGTTCCATTTTTCGCTAACTCCTGAAGAGGGTTATGGCACGTATGATGAAGAGGCGGTGATTCAACTTGAGAAAAATGCTTTTGCCGTTGACGGAAAAGTGCAGGAGGAAATGCTATTTGTGGGAAATGTTGTTCCATTGCAAGACCAGAACGGCAATCCTTTCCAGGGAAGAATCGTAAACATCATTCTCGATAAAGTTACTGTTGACCTAAATCACCCTTTTGCAGGGAAGCCGCTTTTGTTCAGCGGAGAAGTGATTGAAGTGCGTGAACCACACCCGGTAGAACTTGAACACGGTCATGTGCATGAACATGGCGACCACTCGCACCATTAGTTTCTTTAAACTTATTTTTTACGGGCTTCAAGCTTTGCAACTACATCCTGCAACTTGAAGCCCTTTGCTTGGAGTAATATCAGGTAGTGAAATAGCAAATCGGCTGCTTCGTTCACAAACAAATCAGAATTATCATCTTTTGATTCAATGACTAACTCGGTGGCTTCTTCTCCTACTTTCTGAGCAATCTTATTGATGCCTTTTGAAAATAACTTCGAAGTATAAGAATCATCCGATAGATTATTCTTTCTTGATTCAATGACTTGTTCGAGCCCAATCAGGAAATCCAGATTTGTTTTTTCGTTCTTCTCACTCCAGCAGGTATCTGCTCCTGTATGACAAACGGGGCCAACCGGATTTACTTTTATAAGCAAGGTGTCATTGTCGCAATCCGGATGAATGGAAACCACATTCAGAAAATTGCCGCTTTCTTCGCCTTTAGTCCATAGACGGTTTTTGGTTCGGCTGAAAAAGGTGACGCGCTTTTCCGCTTCAGTTTTTTGAAATGCTTCCTCGTTCATAAAGCCCAACATCAACACCTTATTGGTTGTTGCATCCTGTATAACAGCAGGAACAAGTCCGTCTCCTTTTGCAAAATCTATGTTCATAGTCTGACTGTAATTCCTTTTTGTTGTAAATAGCTTTTCAAATCCCTGATTGCAATTTCTTTAAAGTGAAAAATGCTGGCTGCTAAAGCTGCATCCGATTTTCCTGCGGTGAAAGTATCGTAAAAGTGCTGCATTGTTCCTGCACCTCCCGATGCGATAACGGGAATGTTCACTTTCTCCGAAACCTGTCGCAGTGCTTCGTTCGCAAAACCGTTTTTGGTTCCGTCATGATTCATGGAAGTGAAAAGAATTTCTCCCGCTCCTCTTTGCTCTCCTTCTTTTGCCCAGTCGAATAAATCCAATTCGGTTTCTAATCTTCCTCCGTTGAGATACACATTCCACTTGCCTTCTTTCTCTTTGGCATCTATTGCCAGCACCAAACACTGACTCCCGAATTTATCGGAGATGTCAGAAATCAATTTCGGGCTTCGCACAGCGGCTGAGTTCAGAGAAATTTTATCTGCTCCGCTTTGCAGCAACACATATACATCTTCTACAGATGAAATTCCTCCGCCAACGGTAAAAGGAATATTGATATTAGCAGCAATGCGTTCGACTAAAGCAACTAATGTCTTTCTTTTCTCGTGTGTTGCTGTGATGTCAAGAAATACTAACTCATCCGCACCTTCTTCGGCATAAAGTTTGGCGAGCTCCACCGGGTCACCGGCATCGCGAAGGTTTTCAAAGTTCACACCCTTTACGGTGCGACCATCTTTAATATCCAGGCATGGTATAATTCGCTTCGCTAACACTTAATTGAATTTTGATAAATCGTCCAATGAAATTTTGCCTTCGTAAATTGCTTTGCCGATGATGGCTCCGTGTAATCCCGCTTCGCTTAAAACTTTAAGCTCATCTAAATCACTTATTCCTCCGCTTGCAATTAATTTAAGCGTTGGAAATTCTTTCAGAATTTTTTTATAGAGATCAATAGATGACCCCTGCAACATTCCGTCTTTTGAAATATCGGTACAAATGACAAACTGAATGCCATGAGCTGCATAATCTTTCAGAAAACCGAAAAGATTGATGCTGCTGTTTTCCTGCCAGCCGCTCACCGCAATGAGTTCATCTTTTACATCGGCACCGAGAATTATTTTTTCCGCCCCGTATTTATCGAGCCAATGTAAAACCGTATCGCGCGATTTTACGGCAATGCTTCCCGCAGTAATTTGATTGGCTCCGCAATCGAAAGCAAGTTGAATATCCGCATCGGTTTTTATTCCTCCTCCAAAATCAATTTGCAGGTTCGTGTGCTTCGAAATTTCTTCCAGCGCTTTGTGATTAACGATGTGGCTTGCCTTCGCTCCATCCAAATCCACTAGATGCAATCGCTTTAAGCCCGCTGCCTCAAATTGCTTTGCCACCTCCAGCGGATTTTCGTTGTAGATGGTTTTTTGCGCATAGTCACCCTGCGAGAGTCGAACGCATTTTCCGTCTATGATATCTATGGTGGGAATTATCTCCATCACACTTCAATAAACTTTTTCAAAAACACCTCTCCTGTCTTTCCGCTTTTCTCGGGGTGAAACTGCACAGCATAAAAGTTATCCTTCTGAACAGCCGCAGAAAACTCGGTGATGTAATTGCAAGTGAGCGTGGTGAACTCATTCTTCGGAACATAGTAACTGTGGACGAAGTAGAAACAATCCGTTGTCTGTTGTCTGTTGCCCGTTGTCCAATTCCATCCCACATGCGGCACTTTAAGTTTCGGCTCAAACAGTTTTACTGTTTCATCAATTATTCCGAGGCACTCGGTGTTTCCTTCTTCGCTGAACTTACACATCAACTGCATGCCGAGGCAAATGCCGAGAACAGGTTGTTTCAGTTGCGGAATCAAAACATCCAACCCTTTTTCTTTCAATACATCCATCGCTGCTTTGGCGTGGCCTACTCCCGGAAAAATGATTTTATCGGCAGAGAGAATTTCCTCTTTATCATCACTCAACACAGGATTCACGCCCAGCCGCTGAAATGCATATTTCACCGACTGTGTGTTGCCTGCCCCGTAATTGATGATAACGAGTTTCACGTTCTAATTGCTTTTGATGGATTGAATAAACGCGGGAATACTTTTTTCTAAATCAGGGTTTACCGAAATGTGTTTGATAAACGCGCTGCCGGTAATGGCTCCTGCCGCATAGTTGCAAGCGTTCGCAAAATGCTCGTGCGTTGAAATGCCAAAGCCAATGATGAAAGGATTTTTCAGCTTCATGCTTTTGATTCGTTCAAAATACTGTTGCTGTTTGCTGGTATCATTAACGGCATTGCCCGTAGTAGATGAAGCCGCCACTGCATACACAAAGCCGCTGCTCAGCGCGTCAATCCTGCGGATGCGCTCTTCGGAAGTGCGCGGGGTGACCAGCATGATATTTTTCAAATCGTATTTCTTAAACAAGGGCTGATACTCCGCTTCGTAAATTTCGGGCGTAAGGTCGGGCAGAATCAAACCATCCATGCCGATGCGCGCGGCATCGCGGCAAAAGTTTTCGAAACCGTATTGCAGCACCGGGTTCAGGTAGCCCATCAATATCAAAGGTATATGGATGTGGCTGCGCACTTCTTTCAGTTGCTCAAACAGGGCGGACAGGCTCATGCCGTTGTGCAAAGCCGCAGTGCTGCTCTGCTGAATCACCACTCCGTCCGCCAGCGGGTCGCTGTAGGGCATGCCTATTTCAATCATATCGGCACCGGCATCCTGCAGCAGTTTCAGCACGCGCAGTGTATCGTTCAGTTGCGGAAAGCCGGCCGTGCAATACACAGAGAGAATGTTTTGATGTTTGGACTGAAAAAGTTTGTCAATACGGTTCACGGATTACTTTGATAGACACAAAGTAAACAAACAGGTTGAAACTAGTTTTGTATGAATGTTTTTAATTAAGAAACAGATAAACATTAACCGGGTGCAGACGCTAGTAAATTTACATACACTTTATGTAAACAACTTTAAAAAATGAATAGCAGGTTGTAAATTTTTAATAAATCAATGCGGCAGCTTATCCCGCAAAATACCGTAAAGGTAAGTTCCTGCCACCGCGCTAAGCAGGGCAACCACAAACACAAGAAACCCACTTCCGATTAAGCCATACATGGGTCCGGGACAGGCGCCTGTCATCGCCCAACCGAAACCAAAGAGTAATCCGCCAATAACATTTCCTTTGTTGAACGGGCGCTCGCTGAAAACCACCTCTTCGCCCTGTATGGTTTTGATGTTGATTTTTTTAATGAGCAGGGTTGCGATAGCAGCAACAACTACTCCGGTTCCGATAACTCCATACATGTGGAATGAGGACAACCGGAACATTTCCTGAATCCGAAACCATGACACCACTTCGCCTTTCACGAAAACAATTCCGAAAAATATTCCAATCACCACATACTTCAGGTTCGAAACAAAAGTTTCCTGCGACTGCTGATGATTCGTCCCCTCCTCTTCAATTATTTTTTTCACCGGTTTAAAGTTTAAAAATTAAAGGTAACAACAGCCAGGTTGTAATAAACCCGCCAATCATAAAACAGATAGTGGCAGCAATACTCGAAACTTGAAAGTTCGAGATACCTGTAATGGAGTGCCCCGAGGTGCAACCGCCTGCATAACGGGTGCCGAAGCCAACGAGAAACCCGCCAATCACAATCAGTATAAAACCCTTCGCACTGAACAACCCTTTGAATGAAAAAATATCGAGAGGTTCAAGTTCGGAAAAACTGGTAACACCGAGTTGGGCAAGTTGTTCCTTTGTAGAAAGAGCAATTTGCATCGGCCCCGGATTGGCAAGAAACGATGCCCCGATTATTCCCCCAATTACAATTCCGGCAACAAAATAAATGTTCCAGGTTTCTTTCTTCCAGTCGTACTTGAAATAGAGTGCATTGCCCGGAATACACGCAGCGCAGATATGGCGAAACGAAGAAGAAATGCCGAAAGGCTTGTTGCCGATTAAATAAAGAAGCGGAACCGTAAGCCCGATTAAAATACCTGTGATGCTCCAGTGCCAGGGTTGTTTGATAAATTCTATCATATTGTGTTTTTACATCGTAAAGCTAAGAGAAAAATGTGTTCATTTGCTGCCCCGAAATTGAAACATGAAAAAGAAGAAGAAATTTGAAACCGAAGCAGTGAGAACTCAAACCAAGAGAACTGAGTTTCTGGAACATTCTGTTCCGCTTTACCTTACATCCAGCTTTGTGTTTGAAGATGCAGAGGATATGCGCGCTTCGTTTGCAGAAGAGAAAGTGCGCAACATCTATTCCCGCTTCAGCAATCCGAATACTACGGAGTTTGTGGAAAAGATTTGCAAACTGGAAGGCGCGGAAGACGGTTTCGCTTTTGCCACCGGTATGGCTGCTGTGTTTTCCACCTTTGCTGCTTTTCTGAACAGTGGCGACCATATTGTTTCTGCACGTTCGGTATTTGGTTCTACACATACCATCTTCACCAAGTATTTTCCGAAGTGGAATATCACTACTTCATATGGCGATGTAAGCAATATGGATGCCTGGGAAAAACTGATTCAGCCGTGTACGAAAATTATTTATGCCGAAACACCAACCAATCCCGCAGTTGACCTGATTGATTTGGAAAAACTTTCGAAGCTGGCGAGGAAACATAAGCTGCTTTTGGTTATAGATAATTGTTTTGCTACTCCTTATCTGCAACAACCCATCAGGTTCGGTGCAGATTTAGTGATTCATTCCGCTACAAAGTTTATTGACGGGCAGGGACGTGTGCTTGGCGGAGTTACGGTTGGCAGGAAAGATTTGATACGTGAAATTTATTTGTTCAGCCGAAACACCGGTCCCGCACTTTCTCCTTTCAATGCATGGGTGCTTTCAAAAAGTTTAGAGACTCTTGCTGTAAGAATGGAGCGCCATTCGCAAAACGCTCTGAAGCTTGCAGCATATTTAGAAAAGAACAAAAAAGTGGAGTGGGTGAAATATCCTTTTCTGAAATCGCACCCGCAATACAAAATCGCGAAGAAGCAAATGAAGCTTGGGGGCGGAGTTGTTGCGTTTGAATTAAAGGGCGGAGTAAAAGCCGGAAAAAAATTTCTCGATGCATTGGAAATGATTTCTCTCTCTGCCAACCTTGGCGATACAAGAACCATTGCAACCCACCCCGCCTCAACTACTCACAGCAAATTAACTGAAGCTGAAAGATTAGCCGCAGGAATTACTCCCGGCCTTGTTCGTATTTCCGTTGGGCTGGAAGATATTGACGATACAATTGCCGATATTGCACAGGCAATCGGTTAACATGACTTTAGATATTATTTTACTTACAGTAGCAGCTGTTATCCTTCTGCTCGGAATTATAGGCTCCGTTGCTCCGGTGCTTCCCGGTCCTCCGCTGTGTTATTTGGCTTTGCTGATTGCGCACTTTACTTCTATCATTGAGTTCAGCGCTCAGTTTCTTTTGTTTTGGGCTGTGCTGGTAATAGTAGTTGTTATTCTTGATTATATGATTCCCGTTTGGGGAGCGAAAAAGTTTGGCGGAACAAAGGCCGGAACATGGGGCGCAGGAATAGGGCTGGTGATTGGCTTAATTATTTTCCCCACCGTTGGAATAATCCTCGGGCCGGTGCTGGGCGCATTTGCAGGTGAGCTGATTGCGAACAGGAACGATGTAAAACATGCTGTTCGTGCTGCGATTGGCGCACTGGTTGGTTTTGTGTTGAGCACCGGATTGAAGCTTGCCGTTTGCTTTGTAATGACTTTCTATTTCGTAAAAGAAATAGTGGTTGCCTACACCTGATTTTTCGGTTGCTATTTATTCGTTGCCAAAATATTCGTTGCGGTAAATTTTAAGCAGCAGAATAAAATACGAAATCAGCAGGGGTCCGAAAATGATTCCTACAAAGCCGAACAACGGCAAGCCGATTACTACTCCGAAAAATGTAATTAGCGGATGGATATCGCCAATTTTTTTCTGCAGCATAAACCGGAAAACATTGTCAACATTGGTGATGATAGCGCCTCCGTAAATAAAGAGCGCAATTCCCTGCCAGTGATTGCCGCCCAGGTAAAGAAACAGCGCCAGCGGAATCCACACCACGGTGGTTCCTACAACCGGAATCACACTCATTAAGCCGGTAATCACCGCCCAGAAAAATGCTTCATTCACTCCGAAAATCATATAGCCGATAAATGCAGTAAGCGCCTGCATTACCGCCAGCACCGGTATGCCTATGGCATTGGATAGCGTTTGTGTTTTCAGTTCGCTGAGCAGCAGCGCATCGTTTTCATCATTAAACGGAAGATTTTTGCGCACCCAGTCTTCAAACACGCGCGCATGGGTAAGCATAAAGTAGAGAAGGAAATAAAGCACGAATGTATCTACCACTGCATTGAGCGTAGCCGAAAGAAACTCAGGCACTGCAGCAGCCGCCAGCGATGTGAGCTTGCTCACCGTATCTTGCGAAAGCAAATCAACACCAATATATTCTTTCACTTTATTACTCCACTCCTGCGCCAGCCGCAAAATATCTTCATAATGCGCAATGAGATAACTGACTTTGCCCGAAAGCATAAGCGACACCAGCAGCACCGGCAGTACCATCACCACAAACGAAGCGAACATGAGCACCGCAGCCGCCAGGGTTTTGTTCCACTTTCGTTTTGCCTTTTCGGTGAGATAGAAAAATGGCTTGCGAAGCAAAACATAAAACACCACCGCGCCCAAAAACGCACTCAAAAAACCTTTGAGCAGAAAAAACAAAAACCCGCCCAGCCCGAAAAGAGCAAGAAGAAAGAGCGATTGCTTGAGCTTATCATTATTCAAATGCATAGGTTGGTAAGTCCGTGTAACAAGAATAATTCAAACTATTGATATTATAAGGTTTGAAAAGCCGGAAGCAGTTACCGGTTTTGGAATATGGTTCGGAAAGTGATTCACCGCAGATAAACACAGATGAACACGGATTCTGTGTTTATCTGCGTTTATCTGCGGTAAATAAATTTGCTTTCCGACAACTATTTTGAGGCTTGCGGAAACAGGAAACGGGCTTCGGAGGTATTATGTATACTATCCGAATATTCAGAATTACATTTATAAATAGTAACTATATATTCCGAATTTGCCGAACAATGAGTTTATATGTTACTACAATTTTCAGAATATGTAGAAAATATATTTTATATTTTAGGTAATAATTCTGAATATGATGATTATTTACTTTTATTTTAAAATATATTTCGGTATATTCTGAATAGCATAATTTATATTTGCACTGTATTTCAGAATATTCTGAATAATTAAATAACGTTACCGGAGCCTACTTCCAAAACTATTTTGCCACTAAAACCTTAAACCAAGCCACTATGTTAGACCCTATACGCCTTACGGTTGACCTTTTTAAGGAAAAGAATTTGTCGGATGCCAATCTACGAGCTTTTACCGAGGACTTCTTAGTTCGGCTTGCCACACCGGAAAACAACCCCGGGGGCATTTATAATTTGCTGCTGGTAGGCACCACCAACCGATACCAAAACTATTATGGGAGCATGAGCGGACAGCTCACCCGCGAGGCTATCGGCAAGGGGCTTACCATTAGTATGAACCAGGCGTTTGATAAAGTAATTGGGCGGCTGAGCGCGCTGCAAGGGTTTGTGAAGTTTCATTTTGGCAGCAAGAGCGATGTGTATAAAGAGTTTTACCCGCGAGGCATGAAGGAATATTACCACACCACCCTTGGTGAGGCGGGAGTTTTGTTTGCGCGATTTTTGGCTGCTGCTAATACACACCTTGTTTCCATCTATCCGGCAGAGGTTGCAGAACTCGATTCGCTTATCAGCCAATTTACTTCGGCACGCCAGGCACAGGAAATTAATTTCAGTGATGTAGATAACATAGCCACCGGCAGGCACGCCAACCGTAAGGCGCTTACCCTGCAACTTACCCGGTGCTTTTTAAAAATTGCCAGCGATACGCTCGAAAACCCCGATAAGTTTGACGATTACTACGAGCCGCGTTTTTTGCCTATCCGCAAGGCAAAGAAGAAACCGAAGCCAAAGAAACAAGAGCAATGAATTATCTTCGCCTCCCGATTTTATGAAACCATATCAAACACTTCTTTATTACAAATACACGCGCATTCCCGATGCGCAGGAATTTGCCAAACAGCATTTGGATTTTTGTGAACGGCTGGGTATTGTGGGAAGAATTATTGTGGCGGAAGAAGGGCTGAACGGAACCATCAGCGGCACGGTGGTGCAGTGCAAAAAATATATGGATGTGGTAAAAGCCAATCTTTTGTTCACCGGTATTGATTTTAAGATAGATGAAGTGGATGCTCCATCGTTTGAAAGATTATATGTGCGCTACAAACCCGAAATAGTCCACAGCAGCCTGCGCGGCATACGCAATGTGAACCCGAATGAAACCACCGGTGTTCATTTGCAGCCACATGAGGTGGATGAAATGATGGAACACGATGATGTGGTGTTTGTAGATGTACGCAGCAATTACGAAAGCAGCGTGGGGCATTTCCGCAACGCGCTGAAACTGGATATTGACAACTTTCGCGATTTTCCTGAACAACTGAAAGAGCTGGAGCATTTGAAAGATAAAAAAGTGGTGACCTACTGCACCGGTGGCATCAAATGCGAAAAGGCGAGCGGCTATCTTTTACAGAACGGTTTTAAAAATGTTTACCAGGTGGATGGCGGAGTAGTGAAATACGCCAAAGAAACCGGTGGAAAGAACTTTGAGGGAAAGCTGTATGTGTTCGACAACCGGGTGGTGGTAGATGTAAATAAAGTTTCTCCTTCCATTGTATCTACCTGCAAAATCTGCGGAACTAAATCAGCTCACATGGTTAACTGCGCCAACCCCGAATGCAACGAGCACTTCGTACTCTGCGATGATTGCGGCTGGAAAATGGAAGGCTGCTGCAGCGAAGCGTGTATGAAAGCTCCCAATAAAAGGGAGTATGATGGAACGGGGTATTATCAGCGCGAATCTTCTCTTGCCTGATTACTGAACCTGTTGTTCTGCTTCATACTGATAAATGGTATAAAGCAAAGTTCTTCCCACAGCGTTTAGAGTTGTTTTGTCAATGGCATCCATATTATCGCCATGTGTGTGCCAGTGCTGAAAGAAAGTACCGGAGGGTGAGTTGGGGTCATGATGAATAATATCAATCGTGGGAATCTTAATGATGTTGTTGATGTAAACATGGTCATCGGTTATTCCGCTGATTTGCTGATTAGAGAAAAAACTACCATGACCAAGCTTTACAGCGTTAGCCCAAACCTTGTCCTGCACCCAAGCCGCATTAAAAGAAGAATTTTGCTCACGCGCAAACACAGCATTACGGGCACCAGCCATATCTAACAGTATTCCAAAGTCTGCACGGTAGCCGTTTACGTGCGGATGCTGCGCCCAATGCTGCGAGCCCAGGCAATACGAATTTTCATATCCGCTCTTGCCGTAATCTTCGGCATCAATAAAAAATAAGTCAACGCCAATCTTCACCGGTGAAGATTTTAAGACGCGGGCAATTTCCAAAAGTATTCCCGGCCCGCTGGCGCCATCGTTGGCTCCTAAGATGGGTTTGTCACTGTCTTTGCTGTCTTCATCTGCCCAAGGGCGGGTATCCCAATGCGTACAAAGGAGAACACGTGTGGTTGCCTGCGGATTAAAAGATGCAATGATATTGGTACACTTTAAAGTTGCTCCGTCATAACCGGTGGCATCAAACTTCTGTGTGTAAACGGTGTCGGCAAATTGCTGTGCTTTTCCAATCAGCCATTTGGAGCAGGCTTCGTGCCCTTTCGAATTCATATTCCTCGGACCAAAATCAACTTGTGCTTTTACATAATCATAAGCCGAGTCGCTGCTGAACGGTGGGGCGTTTACCACGATTTCTTTCACCGGTTCAACCACAGGGGGATTTGATTGGTTGCATTTATCGCAGGAAGAGATAAGAAACATTGCACCGCAGATGAACGCGGATGAACGCAGATTAAAGTGCATGGGGAGTCTGGGTTGACATGACTAAACGAGTTATGCCTTTTTTCATATCTGTCACATTGAAATTCATTAATAAGCCTACTTCTTTGCCTGAAAGTTTTAAATAAGTGAGTACTTGAGCCTTGTGAATTTCGGCTATGACATCAATAGATTTCAATTCCACAATCACTTTATCTTCCACTAATAAATCAATCCGGTAACCGCCATCCAATTTTATTCCGTCATAAATAACGGGTAATGTCTTTTGCTGTTCAATTCTTAGCTCTGCCCTGATTAGTTCATGTGCCATGCACAATTCATAGGTGCTTTCTAATAATCCCGGACCTAAAGCCAAATGAACTTTATAAGCACAGCCGATAATTTTGTAAGTGATATCATTTGTTTGCATCTGCGCTCATCTGTGTTTATCTGCGGTAAATAATTGTATTTAACTCACCGTCCAAGTTACCCCTTCCTTCCCGTCTTTCACCTGTATTCCGATCTTCAAAAGTTCATCGCGTATTTTATCTGAAGCAGCAAAATCTTTTTTGGCACGCACATCTTTACGCAGTTCAAGAATCAGGTTCATCAATCCCTCCACTTTGTTACTGCTTGCTTCGCTTTCCTCTTTCAATCCCAAAACATCAAACACGATTTCTTTGAAAAGTTTTTGCAACTGCTCTTTGTCATCAGACGAAACGGAATCTTTCCCATCGTTAATAGAATTGATGATACGAGCACCTTCAAACAAACCGGCAATAGCAACCGGTGTATTGAAATCATCATTCATAGCATCGTAAACGGAAGATTTCAGTTTCTCAAAATCAAAAGATGATTTTCCACTTGTCTTTAAACTCGGTAAAAGCTTTACCGCATTCATCAACCTTTGAAAACCTTTCTCCGAAGCTTGCAATGCTTCATTAGAAAAATCGAGTGTACTCCGGTAATGCGCCTGCAACATAAAAAAGCGCACCACCATAGGCGAGTACCCGCGCTCAAGCAACGGGTGATTACCGGTAAACAGTTGATTAGGTAAAAAAGAATTACCCAAACTCTTGCTCATCTTCTGTCCATTCACCGTAAGCATATTGGTATGCATCCAGATTTTTGCAGGCGACTTGTGATGGCAAGCCTCATGCTGTGCAATTTCGTTGGTGTGATGAGTGGGAATCAAATCCATTCCCCCCCCGTGAATGTCAAATTCTTCACCCAGATATTTAGTACTCATAGCGCTGCACTCAATGTGCCAGCCGGGGAAACCTTCACCCCATGGGCTGGGCCAGCGCATGATGTGTTCAGGTTTCGCTTTTTTCCAAAGCGCAAAATCCAATCGTCCACGCTTTTCTCCCTGACCTTCAAGATTATCGCGAGTACCTTCGAGTAACTCATCTAACTTTCTTCCGCTCAGTTGTGTATAAGGAAATGTCTTCGCAAACTTTTCTACATCGAACCAAACCGTTCCGTCCACCTCATAAGCAAAACCATTTTCTATAATCCGTTTTGTCATTTCAATTTGCTCAATGATATGCCCGCTGGCGCTTGGCTCAATGCTGGGAGGAAGCAGATTAAAATCATCGAGCACTTTATGAAAATTAACCGCATACAACTGCACAATTTCCATCGGCTCCAGTTTTTCGAGGCGTGCGCGTTTCGCGATTTTATCTTCGCCTTCGTCAGCATCACTTTCCAAATGACCCACATCGGTTATGTTTCTTACGTAGCGAACTTTATAACCGATATGTTGCAGATAACGCACAACCACATCAAATGAAATATACGTACGGCAATTGCCGAGATGGGCATAACTATATAACGTAGGACCGCACACATACAAGCCCACATGAGGCACATTGAGCGGCTTGAAAATTTCCTTTTCGCGTTTAAGCGTATTATAAATTTTTAATTCCTGCATGGTGTGAATATAACGTCTTGAAGATTTTTACGGAGTAAAAGTAACCACTACCGGATAATGGTCGCTTAGTTCTTTTCGAACAGTGCGGTACGAATTAATTTTTATTGACTCATCGAACAGCGCATAATCAATTCTGAAAATGGAAAGCTTATTCGCAAAGGTCGGTCCGAATCCTTTGCCTTTTTCTTCGAACGCATCGGTCAAATTTCCTTTAGCGGTTTGGTAAGTGTATGAAACCGGTATGTCATTAAAATCTCCGCATAAAATCTGTGTTCCGGTGTACTGTTCAATATGCTCGGCAACAGCATTTGCCTGCTGGGCGCGCCTGGCAAAGGCGCGTTTCATCTTGCGGGCAATTTTTTTGATGGAGCCCCATTTCCATTTTTGATTTTCTCCCAGCGAATCGAGTGCGGCATAATCATCATAACCCAAATGGATAGATTCAAAGTGCACATTATAGATACGTGCCGTTTTTCCTGAAAACTTAATATCGGTATAAATACAATCGTTGGCAAATGAATTATTGAAATCTATTCTGCCGGTATCGGTAATGGGATATTTTGAAAATGTAGCCACGCCCCATTGTTGATTTAATTCCCCGCTCAGCCATAATGTTCTCTGAAGTTTTGTTTTCGGAAGCTTATTTAGTTCAACACTCGGAGGGAAATAAAAATATTTGTACCCCAGTGAATCGCGGAGGAATTCCACATTTTGAAACAATTGATTGTTTGAATAGAATTCCTGCAGGCAAAGCACATCGGGATTTTCTTTCTTGATAAGTTCCATTATACTGCTTCTCGTTTCCTCATTATGAGACCAGTTATACAAATCAAAATTTTTCACGTTCCAGGTGAGCAGTTTAATACCGGCATCTTTATTCTCTTCGCTGAAATTTAGGGCAAACGTGGACTGAATAAATTTCCACGTCAAAACAATTCCAATAAGCGACAACAAGCCGAACCGGTCGCGCTTCCAAATCCAGAGTAAGAGGAAAAAGAAATTTACAATCAGCACTACCGGAAAAGCAAAGCCGATAAACGACAGCTGCCAGAATTTTGCCGGCTCGATGTAAACCGCAAGACAGGCGAAAAGCAAAACAACAAGGGCAAGGACATTCAGGAATTTGACAAACCCGCGAAGCATTTTTCTGGTCAGTATTTATACGCCCTTTACGGTATAGGCGTTTATTTTTTCGAATAGTGAAAAAGAAAGTCCTTCTCTTCTTTCGTCAGCCCGTCATAACCCGAGCGCGAAATTTTATCGAGTATTTCGTCTACACGCTTTTGGTCATCTGCTTTTTTTTCGCCCGGAGCACTTTTCCGGTTCGGGTTTTTGTACGTCATTTTCACTTTGGCTCCGGACTTGAAGATTGTTGCCGTCCAATCAAAAAGTTTGTTGAAAGGGGCTGCTAAGTCAAAACCACTACGCAGTGCTTTGATGTAAAAGTAACCGCTAAGCGCACCACCAACATGAGCAATATATCCACCGGCATTACCATAAGGTATATTGATAATGTCGAGCAGTAAAGCAACAACAGCAATGTATTTTATCCTGACCACACCGAGGAACAACAAGCGCATTTCATAATCGGGATTTAAGGCGGTGGCGGCAAAAACAATAGCAAAGATGCTAGCTGACGCGCCCAGCATGTGTGAAGCGCCAACAACCGGGTAAAAAACAGGAAGGAGATTAAAAGCAAGAACGTAAACTACCGCACCGGCAATTCCCCCAATCAGATAAAGCGGAAGAATTTTTTTGTCGCCCAAATACAATACAAAGATTTCTCCGAACCAGTAAAACCACAACATATTGAAAAGTACATGCAAAAGCCCCGCATGCAGAAACATATAAGTAAAAACAGACCACGGTTGTTTTAAAAGCGTATCCGCAGAAGCGGGCACTTCGAATTTTGAAAGAACGAGCTTATAAAAAGATACATCCTGAAAAAGAAAGCTGAAGAGATAAAAGATTCCGAAAAACAAAAAAACTCCGGCATTTACAAAAATCAACCTCATCACCATGTTGCCGTGGTGGAACTGGTGTTTGATTTCGTTAATGATGGAACCTGTGAGCATAAAACTTAAAAAATCTTTTCAGTATAGCGAACCTCTGTTCCGGTTCCAGTATTTAACCAACAGATATCCGAACAACGCTCCGCCTAAGTGAGCAAAGTGTGCTACATTATCGCCCTGTTGCATCGCTATGCCGCGATATAATTCCCATATTACGTACAGTGTTACAAAATATTTAGCTTTTATAGGAATTGGGAAAAACAGCAACATGATTTCAGTATTTGGGAATAACATGCCGAAGCCAACAAGGATTCCGAAAATAGCTCCTGATGCACCTACCGTAGGGATACCGTACATAACACGCACTGCGGGGTGTGCTTGCAGCGTCTCGTACGATGGGAAAAACTGGCCAGTAAGATTGTAAATAATAATTCCCTGCACAGCAGTGTGCAAAATCATAGCTCCAAGTCCGGTAGAAAGGTAATAAACCAGGAACCGGTTAGGCCCCCAAACCCGTTCCAACACTGCGCCAAACATAAAAAGAGCAAACATGTTGGAAAAAATATGGGCAGTGCCTCCGTGCATAAACATGTGCGTAAAAATCTGCACTGGTTTGAAATAAGGGCTTGCCGGATAAAAAAGAGCGAGCCACTCATACATTTTATCACCAATAAACTTAGTAGCAAAAAATACAAGTACGTTTATTACAATGAGGTTAAACGTTATACTTCGGGTATTGATATCAAACATGCGGCAAATTTAATTGAACAGTTCAGACGAATATGTCGGGAGAATTATTTATTGGCAAATCTTTTCTCCAATTCATCGTGGTTAATGGTGATGAAGGTAAACTTGCCGTTGGGTGCATTGTAGGGATTTTCGCAGGCAAACAATTCATCTATCAGGGTTTTCATTTCTTCAACACTTAGCGTTTTTCCGGCTTTGATGCTTGAACTGTTCGCTAACGACTTGGCTAAGTTTTCACGTTTGGAAAGTTTAGTAACCTGCAAATTCATTTTAAACTGTTCAATCAGCTCTTCAACCATTTTCCTTTCATCGCCATGTAAAATATCAGTGGGAAATCCGTGAATCACAAAACTGTTTTTGCCGAAATCCTGAATGTCGAAGCCGAGGTTGTTTATTTCAGGAAGTATTTGCAATAGAATTTGCGCATCGGTAGCATTCAAATCCAAGCTTAGCGGAAATAACTGCCGCTGGCTTTCCGATTTATTTTTCTCCAGAAGTTTCAGGTAGCGCTCAAACATTACCCGCTCGTGCGCGGCTTGCTGGTCAATGAGAATAAATCCGCTTTTGATTTGTGAAACAATAAACCGTTTATGTATTTGATGGGGGGGAATAGACTCTCTAATTTCATTGTCCGATATCCGGTGTTGGATGTTCGATGAAAAACCCAGATTTGAATTTGCCACAGACTTCGGATTTTGGATTTCCGACTCAAAAGCGCTTTCCCAATTTCTCACATTATTCTCTTCGCGTTGTGTCATCGGTTGAAAATTGGAGGGTGGTGCAAACTTTTTCCCTTCGCGGGTTTGGGTAGCCTGTTGGGTAATTTCGAGCCAGGTGCGGGGCTGTTGGGTAAATGTGTCGGTGGTGTTCAGGTGGTGTTCCTGGTTGAAGTCCAGTGTTGGTGACACACTATAAGACCCCAATGCATGTTTCACTCCTAAATTGACAAACGTATAAACCAATTTCTCATCATCGAACTTGATTTCATATTTCTGCGGGTGAACATTGATGTCTATTTTCGAAGGCTCAATGTCAAGGAATAAAACATAAAACGGAAAATTTCCCTGTGGCAGCATTTGTTCGTAAGCAAGCGTAACGGCATGGTTCAGATAAGGCGAGCGAACAAACCGGTTATTGACAAAAATAAATTGCTCGCCCCTTGTTTTCTTCGCAAACTCCGGTTTGCCTACAAAACCGTAAACATGCAAGGCATAACTTTTTTCTTCTACCGGTACAATTTTCTGCGCGTAGTTATCGCCAAAAAGAGCAACAATACGTTGCTTCAGATTTCCTGATTTGAGATGAAATGTTTCGTAATCGTTATTAAACAACTGAAAGCCTATACTTGGGTTAGCGAGAGCTATGCGCTGAAATTCTTCAATAATATTTTTTAACTCAACCGTATCGCTTTTTAAAAAATTTCTTCGTGCCGGAACATTAAAAAAAAGATTTTTCACCGCCACGGATGTTCCCTCTTCGGTTTGGCAAGGCTCTTGCTTCAACACCTTCATTCCCTCTATTTCAATCGCGGTTCCAAGTTGCTCACCGGTTTGGCGGGTCTTCATTTCCACTTGCGCAATAGCAGCAATAGACGCCAGTGCTTCGCCCCTGAAACCCATGGTGCGGATATTGAACAAGTCATCAGCCGTTCGGATTTTTGATGTGGCATGTTTCTCGAAGCACATACGCGCATCGATTTCGCTCATGCCGCAGCCATTATCAATAACCTGAACAAGACTTTTGCCCGCCTGTTTTACTATCAATTTTATATGTGTTGCGCCAGCGTCAATGCCATTTTCCAGCATTTCCTTGACAGCCGAAGCGGGGCGCTGAATAACCTCACCGGCAGCAATCTGGTTAGCGATAGAGTCAGGCAATAGGCGAATAATGTCCATTGTGCAAACTTAATTAAATAGCAGTGCAGGGGAGATAAGACAAACTCTCACATACCCTATATATACCCTCGCCTTATGTTTTGAACTTTTTGACTCGTTAAATCCCGTCAAATCTCCACGGTTAAATGCGCTGAAACAAACACAAAATCTTACCCTGAAATTTTGAAAAAAATTGGCTATTCCCATCTTTTATTATTTTCCGCACAGGCTTATAACACCATCACTGCATGAACAAATTTTACGCCTGTTTCTTTATTTCACTTTTCACTTTTCACTTTTCATTTTCACAAGATGTCCTACTAACCGGCACAGTGCGTGATGCCGAAAGCAACGAGCCTCTGGCCGGAGCTACGGTTAGGTACGAAAAGGGGAAGGGTAAGATAACTGATGCTGCCGGACGTTATTTTTTTTCGCTCCCTGCCGGAGAATATGAAATCAGTTTTTCATTTATCGGCTATAAAACACAAAAAGAGAAAATAACGCTTGCTGCAGGAGAAAATAAAACGTTTAATATTTTGCTTAAGCCCTCAGCTATACAAGTAAGTCAAGTAGTAACCGTAAGCGCTTACCGTAAAAATGCCGCCAAAGAAACTGTATCTACTGAAGTGATCACCAAAAACCAAATCAAGAACACCAACAGTAACGACTTGGGAGAAGTGGCAAGCAAAACACCCGGTGTGCTCGTGCAGGACGGGCAAATTTCCATCCGCGGTGGAAGTTCTTATTCTTATGGTGTAGGCACGCGCACCGCAGTGCTCAGTGATGGGCTTTCTATGATGAGTGCCGACCTTGGTGAGGGTCAAAGTAAAATGGTTCCGCTCAGCAATGTGAAACAGGTGGAAGTAATCAAAGGTGCTTCATCGGTAGTATATGGTTCATCAGCCCTCAACGGTGTGATTAATGTGGTTACTGAATGGCCCAATGATTACGAACCCAAAACCGCCTTGGAAATGAATTGGGGAATTTATAATACGCCACCCAAGGGTGTAAACAAATGGTGGGAGAATACCCTACCGTATTTCGGTGTTTTCAGTTTTAATCATCAGCGAAGGGTAAAACAGTTTCAGTTGGTGGCATCAGGTAACATTACACGCAACGAAAATTATTTGCAAACATCCAGCGAAACACGAGAGCAGGTAATTTTTAAACTGCGCTATCTGCACCCCAAAATCGAAGGACTTAATTATGGTTTCAGCACCAGCATGCAGCATGAAAAAAGCGACCGGTTCTTTATTTCTAAAGACCTTGACAGCAATTCTCTGTTTGTTTCAGCCATAGGTTCAAACGATACCTACTGGCGAACGAGCTTTGACCCCTTTGTAAGTTTCAGTAACCCTAAAGGACATCGTATCAGTTCTAATTTCCGGTATATTAATATTTTTCGCCCCGGTGGCGATTTACCCAATGCCGAAAGCCACCAGATTATTGCGGATAACCAATACCAGTACCGGTGGAAAAATATGCTGGTAATTACTGCCGGCATTCCTTTTAATGCAGGTATTTCTAAAAGCAATCTTTATTCTGAAGTAAGGAAAAATTTTGCTGTTGCCGCTTATGGCCAGGTTGAGTTCAATTATAAAATTCTTTCGCTGCAGGGCGGACTACGGTATGAGATATCAGCAGTAGATACCGACATGAATTTCGGTTTTCCTATTAAAAACTCTACCGGTAAACAGATCGGTATTCCGATTTTCCGCGCAGGAGCAAATATTCAGGCAGCTAAAGCCACATTTTTCCGGTTCTCCTGGGGGCAGGGGTACAGAATTCCCACAGTAGCTGAAAAATATATAGCCAATGAGTTTGTAAACGGACTACGCATAGTTCCGAACGACACGTTAAAATCAGAAACCGGGTGGAATCTTGAGCTTGGATTTAAGCAAGGATTTAGAATCGGTGACTGGAGCGCATATTTTGATGCAGCATTTTTCTGGCAGGAGTATAAACAGTTTATCGAGTTTCAGATAAATACCTGGGATAATTTGTACAGCAACGGCACAAAGATTTTCCCCGATAGTCTGGAATTCCCATTCCCGGGCTCAGGGAAACTTTTAGGTTTAAAGGCATTGAATGTGGAAAGCGCCCGTATTGCCGGTTATGAACTCGGATTAGCAGGTAACGGAAAAATTGGACCCGTTGGAATTCAAATTCTCGGTGGTTACACTTACACATGGCCCGGCAAAATTGAACGCGACAGTGCCGGCAATGCAAATTATCCGGTAAAAGATTTTCTGAAAGATATGTTTACCTATAATTTTAAACGTGTTGGCTTCAGCGACCCGGATACGTCTAAAATGCTTTATTACAGAATCCGCCATTTATTCCGGGCAGATATTGAGTTAACGTATTCCAAATTTTATCTGGGTGCCACTATAAATTATGGAAGTGCTCCTGAAAAAATTCCCGGGTTATTCCGTGCAGCTTCTCTTCTTATTTTTCAGGATGTACGAGCAGTTGACAAGTATCTGATAAAGCATCAGAAAGGAGATTTTTTCATGGATATGAGAGCGGGGGTTAATATTGATTCGCATTTCAAGATTGGGTTTATTGTAAAAAATATCACCAATCGGCTATACTCGCTCAGACCCGGTAAACCTGAACCGCTAAGAAATTATACATTGCAATTGCGATACACTTTTTAGGAACCAAAAGGTTGATTTAGCAACTTTTGGCAAAAATAGTTGTATCTACAATTATTAGCTTAACTTGCTTTTTCCACCTTTGCATTTTAAACTTCCCAAATGTCAAAAGCAACATGGTTTTTTGTCGGAGTGGTTTTGCTGATTGCCGGAATTATTATTTACAATAAAGTTCTTCATCCGAAAAATGGACCCCCGCCAGGTGCTGCGGGTGGCCCGCCAAAAGAAGTATCCGTTAGCGGGTTTGTGGTTAAGCCCCAAAGCTTAGAGAACTCAATTATTGCGTCCGGGACTTTGCTTGCCAACGAGGAAGTGGAGTTACATTCTGAAGTTTCGGGTAAAATAATTGCATTGAATTTGAACGAAGGGGCTTCCGTTGTTAAAGGAACTTTGTTGGTAAAATTTTTCGATGCCGACCTACAAGCGCAACTCAAAAAGCTGAATGCACAACGCGAAACCGCTGAAAGAACTGAACAGAGATTGAAGCAATTGCTTGCTGTAAATGGAATCGGGCAACAAGAATACGACAACGCATTAACCACGCTCAACGGAATAAAAGCGGATATTGAATACACCCTTGCTCAAATTTCGAAAACAGAACTGCTCGCTCCTTTTAACGGTGTAATCGGGTTAAAGAACGTGAGTCATGGCGCTTTTGTTTCTCCGGCAACAACCATAGCTACCCTTCAGCAGATAGACCCGCTGAAAATTGACTTCACCGTTCCTGAAAAATATGTAACCGGTCTAAGCAAGGGAGATGCTCTTAAGTTTTCAGTAGACGGGTTTAAAGAAATTTTCAGCGGAAAAGTTTTTGCCATAGAGCCGAAGATAGATGAAGTAACCCGCTCGGTCAAAGTCCGTGCTTTGGTTCAGAACACCAAGGCAAAATTGTTTCCCGGGGCATTTGCAAAAGTTGATTTGGGTTTAAAAACTATTCAAGATGCACTGATGATTCCCACCCAGTGTGTCATTCCCGAAGCCCGAAACAAAAAGGTAATTGTAGTAAAAAACGGAACTGCAAAATTCACTGTAGTAGAAACTGGCATTAGAAATGAGTCGTACATTCAAATAACACGCGGAATAAGCGCGGGCGATACCATTATAGCTACCGCGCTGATGTATGTAAAACCCGATGCGGGAGTCAAAGTGGTTAAAGTAATTGAGTAAAAGATTTAAATGAGTTTACCGGGTTTAAGTTTAAGGCGTCCTGTACTTGCCATTGTCATGAGCATTGTCATCGTGCTCTTTGGCGCTATTGGGTTTAACTTTCTGGGTGTTCGCGAATATCCTTCCATTGACCCGCCTGTGATTTCTGTGCGCACAAATTACACCGGTGCAAATGCTGATGTCATCGAATCGCAAGTTACCGAGCCACTCGAAAAGGCGATTAACGGAGTTGAAAACATCCGCACTATTTCTTCAGAGAGCAACATGGGCTCTTCAAATATAACTGTAGAGTTTAATCTCGGAGCAAATCTCGAAGCCGCAGCCAACGATGTCCGCGATAAAGTTTCACAGGCTTTGCGGCAATTACCACAGGATATTGACGCCCCACCGGTGGTCACTAAAGCCGATGCCAACAGCGATGCCATTATTTCCATGACTGTGCAAAGTAATACCCGAAACCATTTGCAGGTTTCGGATTATGCGTCAAATGTATTGCTCGAAAAACTGCAAACAATACCTGGTGTAAGCACCGTTCAGATTTGGGGTGAGAAAAAATACGCCATGCGCATTTGGGTTGACCCCGTAAAGCTTTCTGCTTACAAACTCGCCTTTACCGATATCCAAAATGCGCTCAATAAGGAAAATGTAGAACTCCCTGCCGGAAAAATTTACGGTAACAACACAGAGTTAACCGTAAAAACATTCGGACGCCTAACTACCGAACAGGATTTTGAAAACCTGATTGTTAAAAGCGGAGATAATCAGACGGTTCGGCTGCGAGATGTGGCAGATGTGGTTCTCGGTCCCGAAAATGAAGAAACTGTTCTGAAAGAGGGAGGGGTTCCAATGATTGCGCTCGCAATTACTCCTCAGCCCGGCAGCAATTATGTGGAGATAGCCAATGAGTTTTACAAACGTTACGGGCAAATCAAGAAAGAGGTTCCCGATGATATTAAACTTGACATAGCCCTCGACCAAACAGTTTTCATCAAACGTTCCATTATAGAAGTAGGCGAAACGCTTGCCATTGCTTTTGCACTGGTGGTGCTCATTATCTTCCTGTTTTTCCGCGATTGGCTTATTGCCGTTCGCCCACTGATTGATATTCCCGTTTCGCTGATTGGTGCTTTTTTCATCATGTATCTTTCGGGTTTTACAATCAATGTGCTCACGCTTCTTGCCATTGTTCTTGCAACCGGATTGGTGGTAGATGACGGAATTGTAGTTACTGAAAATATTTTCAAGAAGCTGGAAAAGGGAATTGAAAAACACCGGGCGGCTAAAGAGGGCAGCGAAGAGATTTTCTTTGCGGTAATCGCCACCAGTATTACGCTGGCTGTTGTTTTTCTGCCCATTATTTTTCTTCAGGGTTTTGTGGGCAGCCTTTTTCGTGAATTTGGAATTGTAATTGCCGGGGCGGTGCTGATTTCCGCTTTTGTTTCGCTTACACTCACTCCGGTTCTAAACGTTCTGCTTACAAGAAAAAAGAACGAGCATTCAACATTCTATAAACAAACTGAGCCCTTTTTCCAGGCGCTTGACAATGGTTACCGGCAGTCGCTTGAAACATTTATGAAAAGGAGATGGCTCGCGTTCCCTATTCTTGCCGCCTGCATCGCCCTGATAATATTCACCGGTATGAACCTTCAGGATGAACTTGCTCCTTTGGAAGACCGGGGCGCTTTTCGCCTCCGTGTTCTTGCTCCGGAAGGCACTTCTTATGATTATATGAACCGGTACATGGAAAAGATTGTCGCCTTTGCTATGGACTCCGTTCCCGAAGCGGAAATTGTTTTGAGCGTAACGGCTCCCGGTTTTACCGGCAGCGGTGCGGTGAACACCGGTTTTGTACGCCTGCGTTTGAGCCCGTCAGATACACGTAAGCGTTCGCAAAACGACATTGCCCAATACATGGCTAGGAATGCCGGAAGGTTTAATGAGGGAAAATATTTTCCGGTGCAGGACCAGACCATTTCAACCGGTGGCGCTGCCCGTTTTGGATTGCCTGTTCAGTTTGTCATTCAGAACCTGAACTTCGAAAAAATAAAAGAAAAGCTGCCGAAGTTTTTAGAGGAAGCGAATATGAGTCCCGTATTTCAGGGGGTAGATGTAAACTTAAAATTCAACCGCCCGGAATTGCAAATTGAAATTAACCGGTTGAAAGCAAATGAACTCGGTGTAAGCGTGCTCGATATTTCTACTACTCTCCAATTGGCATTAAGCGGAAGACGGCTCGGGTATTTTATTATGAACGGAAAACAGTACCAGGTTATCGGGCAGGTGGACAGAGACAACCGCGATGAGCCGCTCGATTTGAAATCATACTATGTACGCAGCAGCAAAGGTGCGCTGATTCAGTTAGATAACCTGGTAAATATTGAAGAGTTGAGCAACCCTCCTCAGCTTTATCACTACGACCGCTATAAAAGCGCAACAGTTTCTGCAGGGCTCGCCCCCGGAAAAACTGTCGGTGACGGAGTAGCCGCCATGCAGGAAATTGCTGAGAAAACTCTGGATAGTTCATTCAACACGGCACTCAGCGGTGCATCGCGCGACTATGCCGAAAGTTCATCAAATATCTGGTTTGCGTTTGCTTTGGCAATCGTGCTAATTATTTTAGTCCTTGCTGCACAGTTTGAAAGTTTTATTGACCCCTTCATTATTATCATGACCGTGCCGCTGGCAATAACAGGTGCACTGCTGAGCTTATGGATGTTTAACGAAACGTTAAACATATTTTCCAAAATAGGAATTATCATGCTCATTGGGTTGGTTACCAAAAATGGAATCCTGATCGTGGAATTTGCCAACCGGAAGCGTTTAGCCGGAGAAGAAAAAATACCTGCGGTAATTGATGCGGCAGCTCTTCGCCTCCGCCCTATTCTGATGACGAGTATTGCAACCGCTCTTGGTGCGGTGCCAATTGCCTTTGCCCTTAGTGCCGGAGCCCAGAGCAGAACTTCTCTGGGGGTTGTGGTTATTGGCGGAATTATGTTTTCGCTGCTGCTGACTTTATATGTTATCCCCGCCATGTATTCATTCATGAGCAGAACCAAAAAGAAAAATGCCGGATAAAAGAATACTTTTTTTGCGCCCTCTGTTCCTCTGCGCTCTCTGCGTGAACTTTCTTCTGCTTTCTGCCCAGGAAATACTCACTGTTGAGCAAGCCGTTGAAATTGCGCTCAAAAACAATTACGACATTCTGCTGGCAAAAAATGAAGCCGAAATTGCTTCACGAAACAATACCGTTGGAAATGCGGGAATGCTTCCAGGCGTAAATGCCGCGGTGAGCGATAACTATACACTGAACAACCTGAATCAAAGATTTACCAACGGCACAGAAATCAACCGCAACAATGTAACCGGCAATAACCTCAGCGCAGGCATTGCCCTTAACTGGACTTTGTTTGATGGCTTGAAAATGTTTGCTACAAAAAGCAAACTGAAACGGCTGGAAGAAATCGGTCAACTACAGTTCAAAGACGAGTTACAAACTGCCATTGCGAACGTAATGAATGCCTATTACGATGTGGTCCGCGCTCAGCAACAGCAACGGGCTATTGAAGAAGCCATCCGCATTTCGAACGAGCGGGCAAATCTTGCCGATACAAAATTCAAGGTAGGCGCATCGGGTAAATCAGATTTATTACAGGCAAAGGTTGACCTGAATGAACAGAAAAGCAATTTGCTTGCTCAGAAAAAAATAATTGAACAGCGCAAAGCCGATTTGAACAACCTGCTTGCCCGTAATGCAGATACTGAATTTTTAACAAGCGACTCTATCCCGATTGCCCAAACAAATCCAACTGCCGATTTGGAAAACAACTTTCAGATAAAAGCTGCAACGAAAAGCGTAGAAGCGGCAAAGTTTGAAAAGAAAGAAGCATTCTCCGGCTATCTGCCCAACCTCACCGGTATTGTTGGTTATAACTACAACCGGGTAAATAATTCAGCCGGGTTCTTTTTATCGAACCAGAATTACGGGTTGAATGCCGGATTCTCACTCAACATCCCTCTTTTCAACGGGCTGAATACTCTACGGCAAAATAAAATTGCATCTATAGCAATTCTTTCATCGCAATTCAACTTAGAGAAAGTCCGGTTTCAAACCAAACTGAGTTACTACAAAGCGCTTAAAGATTACACCAGCGCTATAGAGCAGTTGAAACTGGAAGAGGAAAATATTTCCCTTGCTGACGAAAACCAGAAAATTGCTTTGGAACGTTTCCGCCTTGCGCAATCCACTTCGATTGAACTGCGCGAAGCACAGGTAAGTTATGTAAACGCACTTACCCGTTTAGTTAATGCGCGCTATGCGGCTAAGGTGGCGGAAACGGAAATGCTGAAGCTGAAAGGTGAGTTAGTTAAATAAGCTACATCCTCACCAGCCTTCTCACCGCGCTGCCTTTAGAGGAACTTACCCGCAGCAGGTAAACACCTCTTGCAACATCAGGAGCGATTTCTGATTTATAGTTTAGGATTTCGGATTTGAAAACAATTCTTCCGTTTCCCCCGCTACTTTGCAGCCATTGCCGGGTTGGGGTTTGGTAAGTAATCTAAAAATAACCAACCTTTCCCAAACACCGAAAATTTTTTGGTAGCCGCTCGCCTCACTTTTCTGAATATGATATTTCATATTGTATGTACGGCCTCCGTACACGCGGTTGGATTTTTCATATTGTATCTCTTAGCAAACTGAGCCTTTAACCTAAGCGGTATTAATGGCAGCACACGCTCCATTATCCGGCAGCGGTTGTTTGCCCGAAGGCTTTCTTTACCTCCTGCGCAATCAAATCCATAGCCTCTCTCGCTTCGGGAAGAAAGCGCGGCATGAGTAGCACAAAATCGTGAATCATGTTTTCATATTCTTTATGAACCACAGGTACTCCGTTTTGCTTCAGTTTTCCGGCATATAAGTTTCCCTCATCCACCAGCGGGTCGCATTGGGCGGTGATAACCAACGCAGGCGGAAGATTTTGCAGACTGCCAAACAAGGGTGAGGCGTAAGGGTTCTTCCGGTCGCTTTCGTTCGGCAAATACGAATCGCGAAAGTTGTGCATCTGCTCCTTGTTAATCAGGTAACCGGAGGCGTATTTTTCAATAGAAGCATGAGTAAGCGTGGCATCAACAGTAGGATACAACAAAGTCTGATGAAGAATTTCCGGAGCGCCCTTGTCGCGCGCCATTTGAGCCACCGCAGCCGAAAGGTTCCCTCCCGCGCTTTCCCCGCCTACGGCAATTCTGCTTTTATCTCCGCCAAATTTTTTAGCATTCTGCGAAACCCAAAGCGCGGTTTCGTAGCAATCATTCACCCCGGCAGGAAAAGGATATTCGGGCGACAAGCGATAAGCCACGCTTGCCACAATACAATTTGCCTTGGTGGCAATAGCTTTCAGAAAATTGCTGCGCGCATCGTAGGCGCCCCAGGCAAAACCGCCACCGTGAAAGTAAACCCATACGGGTAATTGTTCGCTTGTTTTTACCGGTGTGTATATTTTCAATCTTATTTCATGCCCTTCTTTTGAGGTAAAACCTGTTTTCTGTTCCGAATAAAAATCGGGAAACTTCAAAGCCGCCCTCCGGTTCATCATGCGCATAAAATAATTGGTACGCCTGCGGGTTTCGTTCAGGGGCTTGCGCGGGTTAACCATAAACAGGTTGGTGAGCCAGAGAATAAAACGAATCGGAAAAGGGAACCTGGGCATGTTGTGAAAATAACAGATTACCATTCAGAAACTTCGCCTGTTTTAATTGTTGGTATATCTGAAACCTGCCGAAAAGAATTATATTTCCGATTCTTCTGAATGTATCACTTTTTACTGCCATACGGATGAACAACAAGACCAGATTTTTATTACTCCCCCTCGAAACCGTAGCGGGACTCATGCAAACAACGGCAGCACCGGGTTTGCTGCTGCTTCTCTCTACAATATCCGCGTTGCTTGTAGTTAACTCACCGCTCAATGCGGGCTATTTCCAAATGCTGGCAACCAGATTCACCATCGGATTAGAGGGAGAGGGGTTTGCCGTTTCAAAACCGCTGATACTCTGGATTAACGATGGTTTAATGGCGATGTTCTTCTTTTTGGTAGGCATGGAAATAAAACGAGAAATATTAGTAGGTGAATTATCAGCAAAACGCAAAGCAGCCCTTCCGGTTGTTGCAGCGCTGGGCGGGCTGATGTTTCCCGCCATTATTTATTTCGTACTGAATAAAGACGGAGCAGGCAGAAGCGGATGGGGAATTCCGATGGCAACCGACATAGCGTTTTCGCTGGGTATTCTTGCTCTGTTAGGCAGGCGTATACCGCTTTCGCTTAAAATTTTCCTTACCGCCTTCGCTATTGTTGATGACCTTGGAGCGGTGGCAGTTATAGCCATTTTCTATACGCAGCAGTTAGAGTTGGCTTATTTCGCTGCGGGGCTGGGAGTTCTTGCCGTAATGATAGGCGGTAATATACTGGGGGTGCGGAATACTCTTTTTTACGCTGTATTGGGAATCGGTGGAGTGTGGCTTGCGTTTCTATTTTCGGGGGTTCATGCCACCGTAGCCGGAATCTTAGTTGCATTTACAATACCGGTAAATACGCTCATTTCGAAAGGTGACTTTATTACCCGTTCCGAAACGCTGATGAGCCGCCTGGCAAAAGCCCCTGAAAGCGACAGCCAGTTGCCTACTGAAGAACAGGCAGCGCTAATCAGCGAGCTACAGGACCTTAGAAAAAAAGCAGAGTCGCCTTTGCAGCAATTGGAACACAATCTCCATCCGGTGGTCATGTATTTTATTATGCCGGTTTTTGCGTTCGCCAATGCAGGAGTTGTATTTACAAATAGCGGGATTCCGCTTTGGGAACATTCCGTTTCGCTTGGAATTATACTGGGCTTGATAATTGGGAAGTTTACAGGCATTTCACTGTTTTCATGGCTTGCCTGCAAAACCGGTATTGCTGAATTGCCTAAAGAAATCAGCTGGAGCATGATGATGGGGACAGCGCTGCTTGGAGGCGTTGGTTTCACCATGTCACTATTCATTGCCGGACTGGCTTTCCACGACCCGGCTTTGCTGGACCTCACTAAAATCAGCATCTTATTCGCATCGGCTATAGCAGGCACTGGCGGGTATTTATGGCTGAGGGCGGCAACAAAGGATAAGTAACGTTTTCATTCTCTTTCTCTTTAAACTAAAGATTCATTACCTCACCAACCTCCGGAATTCTGATATTACCATTTATTCTTTTCTCTGTTTTTAACTGTGTGAGAATGCGATATGGTTCGCCTAACGGTTCATCAGCCAAATCAAATGTTCCGTAGTGCATAGGGATAAAAGTTTTTGCCTTTAAATCGTGAAACACATCCACTGCCTCGTACGGATTGGTATGAACATCCTTCATCATAAACGAAGGAGTGTAGGCGCCAACACCGAGCATGGCAATGTCAATGTTCGGAAATAGTTCAGCGATTTGCTTCGAATAAGATGAATAGCCCGAGTCTCCTCCGAAAAAAATATTCAATCCGTCTGCTTCGAGCATGAAACTTCCGTAAAGGGTTTTGTTGATGTCCCACAGGTACCGGTTGCTCCAGTGCTGTGCGGACAGAAAAGTAATTTTCAGATTCTTCTGCGGCAAATTGTATTGCTGGTACCAGCCTGCTTCTTCAAAGTGTAAATCATCAATCCAGCCATATACCAGCTTTGCAGTATTCAGCGAAGTGAGAAGTTTAGCGGAATTGTTTTGAGTAAAAATTTTCTGTAAAGAGGTTTTGTCGCAGTGGTCGCGATGGGCATGAGAGAGCAAAACATAATCTATACCGGTAAAATCGTTGGGAGAACAGGGGGGGTCAGAATAGCGCGGTACAATTCCCGAAATTCTGCCGAACACCGGGTCAGTCAGAATTCGCACCCCGCGCAATTGAATAAAAAATGAAGCATGGCCCAACCAAACGATACAATCTTCCTTATGCTGCAAAAAATCATTTCCTTTTCTTACGGTCAACCTCCATGTATCCCTTTTCTTTTCATTACGTTTTTCCCTCTTTGAAAGCTGCCACTTCAAAACCTTTCGGAAAGAGCCGCTAAACGGTTTATGCGGGTCAATGAATCTGCCGTTGATTACCGGGTTTCCTTTCCAACCCGGAAGAATTGTTTTAAGCGATTCATTTCGTTGATATGTTATTTCTGCCATGGTGTTGAAATAAAAAACGTCCTGCTATTACAGGACGTTTTCTTTCAATGAATATTTGGAGGGATTTAATCGCCTGCGAGGAAAAGCTTTTTGGTGATTATCTCATCTTCATTTTTTACTCGCACTATCACATAAGCCGCCCTGAGATTGTCAATCTGATTGCTATAAACCGATTTTCTATCAAACCGTGCGCTGCTTAATTGCTGCCCGAGAATATTGTAAATATCAATTACGGCATTTGTGGTTTTCGGCTTGCTGAAATCAATAAATACTTTATTTCCCGCACTCCAGATAGAAATTGCGCTTTCGTTCAGGCTATTTATGCCGCTGATGGTTTTTGCAGTAACTGTAATGATTTTAGAAACCGAAGAAACGCAGCCAAATTGATTCGTAACTGTTAGAGTAACCGTATAAACTCCCTGCTGCGGGTATTGATGGCTGACAACCTGAAATTGGTTATCGGTAGTTCCATCGCCAAAATCCCAAAAGTAAGTTACAGCGTCAGGAGTTGAAGATGTAAAGGTGATTACCTCATCTTCTTCAATCGTATTGCTGTTGCCATTAAATTGTGCAGCTATTGGCAGTGCGCCATGCACCTGAATATTTTGTGTTACTGAATACCCGTTGATATCCGTAAGTATAAGCTCATAGCTTCCGGCCGGCAAGCTGAGCGTAACCGGTGTAGTGCTATTCAAACTTCCGCTGCTGATGGGTGTGCCATTGTTGTTTACAACATATTGCCATTGTGCGTTTCCCGGTTGCTCGATGTTGAGCATACCTGCCGAATTGCAACTTGCATCAGCTGTTGTGATTTGTGCCGCAGGCGTAAAATGAATTACAAACCGGTCGAGCGCATCGGTTTGATTCATTGTAAATGTGTAGCTACTTAAGCTGCGCATATCCTGATACGTACCGGTTGCCTTATCTTCGAGAAAAATATAGCTGGTGGGGTCAAAACTACTGATGCCATTAAAAGTGAAAGTGAAAGTTCCGTCAGCTCCCGGAGCTGTATTTAGAGGAATAGCCGAAACTTCGTGAATGGAATGGTTAATATTGGATGACATCACTTCACCATTCAGCAAGGTATAAATAGTGGGCTGACCAAACCGGCTCATCATTTTTCTGGAGTCATAACCAATATCGAAATTTGAACTGGCGGCTGTGTTGAATTCTATGTAGGTTACATCTTCAAATCCATTGCCTGCAATTTCAATACTTAATTGATTTTGGCTGATTTGCCGGGTAAATTGAGGTAGTGTTACCGGTGTGCTGAGATAATTTTTATTAAACTCAAATGAGGCAGCAGATTGTGAGGCTGATGCGCTCCCTCCGTTTCCGCGGTGAACCATTACACCTTGAAAAGGGGCCAGCATATTGCCATTAAAACCTCCGCTAATCAATGATTGATAAGTGCCGCTGAACCGCCCGCTTGCCACCCATACCATCATATCATCAAAATTTCCATTGTTCGGAGATGCCGTAATGGAGCCAAGCATATTGTATGGTGCCAGATATGGATTGCCCAGAAGCTGCCAGCCGGAAGTGTAAGTATTGGTGGATGGATTTTGAACTGTTCCTAACGAATATCCGGTGTTCGCCAAGCCGCTTACGGTATAAGTGCTGTTCTGATTCGGATTGCCTGAAATACTTACAGTGCCCCCGGTGAGGTAAACCGAATAACCCTTTCCATCCACCATACTACCGGACGTTTCAACTTTCCAGCCGTAAAGCGGGCAGGCTCCGCCCGGAGCGGTCAATGGTTTATTCTCCTCCCAACTGAAAACATTTCCGTAAGGGCCACCCACTGCGCTTTTTGATTCATCACATAATCCCCCTACATAAGTCGGTGAAACATAACCGGAAGTTCCGTTTGCTCCGTATTGAAGCACGGTAGCGCTTACCGGTGAACCCATAAAATGCTGGTTTACTCCGCTTAGGGAAACTGTAACTTCAGCATTTACATTGCCGGTAATTGTTCCTGTAAAACCTGACGAAAAATTATTGAGATACGCATAATTGCCTGCTGAAGTGCTTTTAAATGTCAATGTTTGTCCGTTTACATTCAAAGTGCCGCTTTGTAATTCCACAGATTTATAAATGCTGAAGTTCGAGCCCGGCTGCATTTGCGCTCCTGCTGAATTATTCAGCCGCAGAGTTTGAAAGCCCGTAATGCCGTTGAGTGATTGAGATGAGCTGCCGTTAAGAATAACTTTACCCGTACCGGTAACTGTTGAGGTGGCAGAGGTTCCACCCGTCCATCCGACACAAACACTCAGGTTATAGCTTTGAATATCTAAAGTTTTCCCGTCTCCAAGTTCCATCTCTCCAATGTTTACATCCGCAACAAGCTTGGGGTTACGTGGAGTTCCGGTCGAAATAAACACATTCGAGCTGCAGTCATTTACGGGGACCAAATTTCCTACCCAATTGGCAGAAGTGTTCCAAAAATCATTTGCGCCAAGCCCTGTCCAGATATAACCACCTTCTCCAATCTGAAATTCACCAAATGTAGTGGCGCTTGTTATTTGAGTGCTGGTGGATGTTCTTGTTCCGACCATCTGAAAAGTCCAGTTCGGATTATTGTAATTAGCTACAACAAATTTGTTTGTATTGGCGCTGGCATCTAAATCAGCGGAAACAAAATTGAAGACTCCGCTATAGTTTGTAAATACAACCCCGCTGTTTGTAAGCTTCCAGTGCCGGTTAACCGATTTAGTGGAAATAACTCCTGAGGTTGAAATATTCGGGTGGTCGCTGCCGGTGGTAGATGCGGTTAGATTATTTGCAGATGAAACACTGGCAAAGGTCAGTGTAACGGGAGTATAATTAGACACATCCCCGATTTCATAAGTTCTTGAAACATTAGATCCGGTAGCTACATTTTTCTCCAGGTTTCCATTTACCCAACCGGTGCTTGATGATGCTCCGTTTACCGTTCCTCCGGAAGGGATTGTTACTTTATTGCTTCCGGTGGTAAGAATTCCCGAAGTAAAACCAAGCGTGTTTGAAACAGTTACGGAATTGGTAAGGGTTACCAAATCAGTTGCAGCAGTTTTAAGCAGGTAAAGCTTATTTACTGTTGTGGGCAACCCGCTTCCGCTTACCATTGCCCCGTTACTGATGAAGCCATAAGTGCCGATATTATAAGTTCGCCCGCCTGTTGTTCGAATATTTCCATCGGTTGAAGAGGTTCCAGTTCCGGTCTTAATTCCGTAAGGATTTCCATATAAGAATCCGGCACCGGATTGAATGGTAAACGAACCCGTTCCTTTTACAATATCGGTTTCATCGGTGCGGAAAACAGCGGGTGCGTTTACATTCATTGTTCCGTTAACAAAAAAACTTGACCCGGCATTAACATTCGAGGATGTTTCATTGGCGGCTGTTGCGTTTACTTCAATATTGTAATAAGTAACCTGTCCACCCCCGTTATTGTAAGAGCCCCGGATAAGTTGTTGTTCTGTGGCCCCGCTTCCGTAAAACTCAACAGTTCCACCGGTTAAATTATAGGCTGTGGCAATTCCGTCTAATTCCGGAAGTGTTGGAGTTGTTGCGGTTCTTGCGAGACGGAAAAGTCCTCCATCCATAGTCAATCCTCCATCACCCGATAGAATGTTGGTGCTGATATCAAAAATGGTTGTTGAACCGGTAATGTAAAGCTGGTTTTTTACTATAGCCGCTGAGGCAATGGTTTTATATCCACCACCCGAACTGCTTCCCGAAATCTTCAGGTTATAGTACTGCCGGTTGGCTCCTCTTAAATTCTGTATAAGTACAGATGAAGTTGTGGCTCCGTTCAGTTCAATGGTTCCACCGGTTAGTGTATAAGTTCCCGATAAACGAGGGAGTTGAGTAGAGCCAGTATTTACTGTAGCTATCTGATAAAACCCGTCAGACATATTCAGGTCTCCGGCACCGGTAAAAAACGACCCCCCATTGCTTTCTATCAGTACTCCCTTTTTTATTTGCAGCAGTCCGCCCGAATTAATTGTTACAGATGCGTTCTGTGAAAGTGTAAGGGAATTTGTACTTAACTCAACAATTACTTTACCGGTCAATGTAGTAGGAAGTCCTGTGCCTGTAATTTGGTTGGCTTTTCCGATGTAGTGATACGTTGCACCTCCGTTGTATGTGCGCGAGTCGGTGCGCACATTCCCGTTTGCCCCGCTGGAGGTTATAGCACCGGTGACATCATCGGAAGAAATTTTTATTGTGCCTCCGCTATTAACGGTAAATGCAGTGGAACTTGCTCCCGCAGAAACTTCGGCAAGATTCAGAGTTGTTGTCCCGTTAAAATAAAAATCCAGAACTCCCCCTGATGCAACGCTTACGGCACTAGAATTCCCCAATTCAAAATCGCGGTTAGCAAGTTGAACGTAAGCTCCGCTATTTACCGTAAAAGAAATATACTGGTTTTCAAATGAACTTGTAGATGCAATGTCAACTGTTTGAGTGGTTGCTGCGCTTAATCCATCTCCTGTGCCTGAAAAATTAAATGCTCCGAGGGAAGAAGAGTTGGTGTTGCGTAACAAACCTGAAGTGGCAACTGTTAAATCGCCTTTCAAATTCAACGTTGAAGTGGCGCTTGCTGAAACGGTCGGGTTAAAATCAAGCACCGCACTTGGCGTAATATTCAGATTGCCTTCTACAGTAACACTTGAGGAGCCGCTGCTGCCGGCAAGCAAACGAACGGTAGCCGCATCCAATTGCATATCGCCTTTAATGGTAAAAGTAAGCGAACCTGAAGTTTTCATGTTAATTACTGCTGCTCCCTGGTAAGCATCTTCTACAATAAAATCACCGCCAATTCCTGAAGTAACAGTGCCGGTTGTTGCCAATCTCATATCTGCCCCGATTCCGTCATTGGTTCGGAATATCAAATCGCCATGGGCAAGGTTTATACTAACTCCCGATGCCAGCATTATCCAGTCATCGCTTGCCCCAAGGCTTGAGTTGAAATCCAGTATTATGTTTCCAAATGCTGCTGTGTAACCGTTGTAGGTGTTGGTCGAAATAGTAGTATTATCGGGCAGGAGATAATCGGGTGTAGCGCAGTCCCACTCCTGAAAAGTAAGGTTTGAAGCAGCATGAAAAATTTCTGTACCCTGCCATATTGAGCTGGAGGGTGTTCCGTATTCAAAGTTGACATTTACATTCCCTGCATCCTCCACTTCAAATGTTCCTGAGGAAGACATCGTAAAACTTGCATTGATTTGAAGAGTTCCTCCGCCATATACATACATGTTTGCTGCAGTACTGGAATGTCCAACAGAAAATGTCCCTCCATTCATAATTTTCAGATTCACGGAACTTCCGAAACTTCCACCGGTTGTTATGGTGTGCCCGTTTTGGATGTAAACATTGTTGGATGTAGTATATGCCGGTGAGTTTGACGAAGCCCATGTGCTGCCGTTATATCTTTCCCAGATGGCAGGGGTCCCGTTATTGCTCACCCACGAACCGGAGCCGGTTGTGCGGTAATCTCCATTAGCGTAGGCGATGTTTACGATATCGAATGTATTACTGGTAATTGTACTGAAACTACCGAAGGAAGCGCTGAGCGTGCGTCCGGTGCCGGAAACGGTATGCAGAATATTGCTGAATGTGGCTACTCCCGAACTGAATGACGCTGTTTTGGGTGTTGCGTCAAGCGTTCCGGTTGACGTAATATTTACCGTTCCGGTTTGGTCTAAATCCGTAATGCCGTTGGCATCAGTAGCTTTTACCGCTACCGAAGGCGACATATTGTAATTGATTGTTGTAGTGGACGGCTGTTGAACAAACGCCATACGGTCAGCTGTTACTTCAATGCGGTTCCGGTCACCGGTAATACTCGATGTTGAACTGCTGAATGCAGCAAAGCCCGAGCCACCCGATGAAGCTGTGACATTTGCATTTGAAATCGTAAAACTCATTTGCGAGTTATCAGTAACAGTCGAAGAAGTATTATTGAATGAAACCCGCAGAGTATAATAATTCGAGTTCCCGCCATCGGCTGCAGAAAGACTCAAACCACTGAACGCAATTATTCCTGCACCGGTATTTATGGTCGGATTATTGGCAATCAATGTGTTCCCGTCAAAAAGGGCTGCAGAACGAATGTTGTTGATACCTGCAACACTGCCGAAGGTGATGGCGGTTAGTGAGGTTGACTGTGCATCATTGTCTGTAGCTCCTGCTCCATCGCGAATGCGGAAACGCAACACACCGATACTGGTGGTTGTGTTTGTAATAGTTGAAGCCTGATATAGTGTATAATCAATGTTTGATGAGTATGAATACCCGGCATCCATTTCAATATCGCTATTCTGGCTGTATGAGCCGGTTCCTGAAATATCGAAGTTGTAAGGATTTTCATCGCTGTCGTCATTGGCAATGCTGATGGAGGCGGTTTGAGTGCCCGTGGCGGTGGGTGAAAAAGTAACCACGAAAGTTAAAGCTGAACCTCCGGATGCTATTGAGGGTGCCGAAGGTTGGGTTGTAACTGAAAACATAGTAGAGCCGCTTATACTTACAATCGGCACACCTGTAAGATTCAAGGTTGCTGTTCCGGAGTTAGATATAGAATACGTACGGTTGAAAGATGTTCCGGTTTCTACATTTCCAAATGAGGTGTGGTCGCTTGTTGAAGGTGTGTTATCCCCATCGGCAATTACTGTACTGTTTCCGCTTACGGCTATTTCAGGGCCGCCTGCGGCTACTACCGATACCGTTAAAGCCAAATCATCAATTCGCCAGTTTATTGTATTTGCGCCAGGTGAGCCCGTGCCGTTATATCCATACAACCTGTAAGTGATTGCTGTACCGGAACCACTTGCACTGGATAAACCTGTATTTGATTTTAATGCCCAGGAGGAATTGGCTGTAATTGAACCGGTCGCAATATCCGAACCATAGCTGTCAGAACTTGAGCGTAAGGTATAAGCCACCGGAGCAGTAGATGTAGACCTGGTTCCAAAACTAATAGCAGATAGAGTAACGGTATAGCTTGCTGAAGGGGTTAATGTAAATTCAAAGTATGCGCTTCCGCTCGAACCGGTAACTAACGAACCCGTTCGCGCTGCATTACCTGCGTTAAAATTTCCAGAAGAACCAGTGTAGCCAGAAGAAGCCGAAGTTGTAGACAGCATTGTAACTGTTCCATTTGTATTGCCTATTGATAAAGCTGAAACAGTAAGATTGCTTGTTGTATTGGTAGAAGGATTAGCCGAGGATGTTGAAGAGCCGAAATCCCAAATAATATTCTGACTCTGCCCTTGAAGAGAAATAAGAACTCCAAAAATAAAAAGTGAGAATCGTAGTTTTTTATGCATCAATCATTAACATCTGAATTATCTCAAAATGCACGGTGTCTCCAGCTCGGCACAAAAATAAACCTGTATGCCCAGTAAAGCCAATTTTAAGGGGTTATTTTTTCGTTATTTTTAGTCTTTATGCACATCTGATCAACGCTGGGTCTTATCTCTGAATTTTTTGATTGCATAAGTTGCTCCCGCACCGAGTAATAAAAACACTTCGCCACCCAAAGGTACGCCATCATCTGGGGGTGGCGGTGGTGGTGGCGGTGGTGGCGGACCCAATTGCGCATGAGCCATGGCTGCGACCAAAACAAAAACAATAAGAATTGCTATGCGCCATCGCGTAATCGGTATCATCTCTCCTCTGGAAAAGGGACACGAAGATAATATTACTTCCTCATATCACTGCTAAATTTTGGTTACAAGTTTATTAGGTTAAAGTTCCCTGCCCGGGTCCCAAAACAGTCTCTCAAAATCAACAACCTGGTCCTTAACTACTTTAACCCCCTCCTTTTCCAGCAGTTTTTGCATAAAATCGGGCGAGCCGAAATGGTGTTTGCCCGTAAGCATACCGTTTCTGTTTAACACCCGGTGTGCAGGAACCGGGGGTATTTGAACGCCTGATAAGTTCATGGCATAGCCCACCATGCGGGCGGATTGACCGCTGCCCAGGTATTTCGCAATAGCCCCGTAGCTGGTTACCCTTCCCCGGGGAATCAGGCGGGCCACATCATACACATTCTCGAAAAACGTGTACTGCCTTTGATTGTCGCGAGCCTGAGTTTTTTGCTTTTTAACCCCGCTTTTTACTTTCTTCTTTTTCATAGCTGAAACCGAAGGTAGTTGATAGTTTTCCCTTCGGCAAGATGTTGTTTTTCATAAAAGGTTTGAATATCTAGCTCTTCCAATTCAAGTGGCGAGGCATAAATATCTTCTTTGTAATACAGAATCTTTAATCCGGCTTGCTCCGCACTTTGTTTAGTGAACCGGAACAGGGATAAATCATCAGTCTTGAAATGAACAACGGCACCCGGCTTACATATCTTTTTGTAACGGGCTAAAAAATTTTCAGCGGTAAGCCGCTTTTTTGCATCGCGTTTTCGCGGGAAGGGGTCGGGGAAAGTAATCCATACTTCGTCCGCTTCTCCTTCATCGAAAAAGCCGGTGATGTTCTCAATCTTCATTCGCGCGAAAGCCAGGTTGCTCAGATTCTCTTCCATGCCTCTTTTTGCACCGGTAAAAATTCTCGCTCCTTTGGAATCAATGCCTATAAAATTCTTATCCCGGTATTTTCGCGCCAGTGCTATCGCATAATCGCCTTTGCCGCAGGCAAGTTCAAGCACCAGCGGATGATTATTGCCAAACACTTCGCTTTTCCATTTGCCTTTAAGCGTTAGTTCCTCGCCTTTTGAGTTTACTAATCGGGGGTTGGTGAAGTGCCGGTTCTGAAAAACATTCGGAAACGCATCAATGCTCCTGAGCTTAAACATTTTCGCCTTTCCCATATCGCCTGTAAGGTTTTTTCGATGAAGCAGCGAAAGTATTTCTTCGGCTCAAATAAGTCACACAGGCAACGCTTCTATTATTTTTCACGTTTTATAAATACAGTTATAACTTTGCCTAAAACGTTCATTTTATGAAAAGACATTTACTTCTTTCTGCTCTTTTCTTCCCCATAATTTTTTTGTCCGCCCAGATTCCGAACGCGGGAATGGAGAACTGGACTAATGCCCCGAATTTGATTGACTGGCAAACCAACAGCTACCCGTTGACCCTTCCGCCCTGGGAGCCATACATTGTTAGGCAGGATGCCGACAGTTATTCGGGCAGCTGGGCGGCTAACTTTTATGCCAACGGAATGTTTAAGGCGTATGCTAAAACCACTTTCCCGGTTTCTTACCATCCTCAAAGCCTCTCCCTCTATTACAAAACAAGCTTTGCCCCTTGCGTAAATAATCCGGGATTTCCTGAAAAAGATACTGTTTCTGTTTCGGTTGAATTACTGAACAACGGTACAGTAGTTGATAACGGTTACTGGGAAAGCCTGGCTACCAGCTTCAGCTATTCACAACTTGTCATTCCCATTTCGCAAAACGCTGCTGCATTCGATTCGTGCCGCATAACCATTTGGGGCGGTAAGAACTTTGGCGGATGCGGCATTATAGCCGCACCAACCGAGTTTTGGGTTGACCATTTACAACTCAACTACTCCTCATCTGCCAATTGCATTGATTCATCACAAATATGCGATACCTGTCCGTGCATACTCATTTACGACCCGGTTTGCGGCTGCGATGGAATTACTTACGGCAACTCCTGCTTTGCTTACAACTCCGGTGTTACAAGCTGGAGCCAGGGCGCATGCGGACAAGGCGGAACTACCTGCACCGATACCGGTGTGGTGGTTCAGGGTGTGGAGTGTTTATTAATTGCCGATTTAAGCACAAGCACCCTGCTGATGCCCTGCAGCCTGCCCACCGGTGCCATATTACACCTGGGCGATACCGTAACTTACGATTACACCCCCGGAAGCTGCGTATCGTTTTGCATGCAGGGAACAGGTGCCGATTTTTCCTGCTTTCAAATTCTGGTTCCGGCTATTGACAATAACTCGTGTGTTGACTCCTCGCAAATCTGCGACACCTGCGCATGTCCCGACATTTACCTGCCGGTATGCGGCTGCAACGGTGTAACCTATGGCAACGACTGCGATGCCTTTATTGCCGGAGTAACCTCCTGGGTGCCGGGCGAATGTTTCCGCTTCGATTCCTGCGATGCTCACTTCTATTACTGGCTCGGTGGCACCGGATACACGGTTAACTTTCAGCGCGCATACATCTGGTTTCCCAATCCCTCTACCGGTTACGAAAGTTTATTGTGGAATTTTGGCGATGGAACCACTTCCACCGATGATTTTCCGGTACATACTTATGCCGATACCTCCATTCATTCTTACCTGGTTTGCTTAACGGTTACCGATACGGTGCTCCAATGCACCAATACTTTTTGCGATTCGGTGTACGTAGGCGGTATGGTTTACGGCTGCTATGCCGGATTCAGCTACACCATTGATTCATCGGGCGTGGTGGTGGTTTCGCCCGACTCATCGGGCGGTTCGTTTACCGGTGGGGTTTGGGTGATTGGCGGAACCGTTGATTCGCTGAACACCAACCCTTCTTTTCCGGTTGATTCCAACAGCAATTACAACGTGTGCTTTATTGTGTCGAACGACTCCATGCACTGCACCGATACGGTGTGCATCACCTCGCAGGAACTTTACGCAGCATTTTTAGCCATGGGTTATAAGCCCGTTTCAAATGATGTTTCGCAAATGTATTTGTATCCCAATCCTGCTTCCACCGGTTCTGAAATACGGTTCACAACGGCAAAAAATGCGAATACCGAAATTACGGTACGCAATATACTTGGCGAAACGGTTTACCGGTTCCCTGCGGCTAAGCTGCCTGCCGGTTCGTACTCCTACCGGTTAGATACCGGTTCGCTGGCGGAAGGAATATACCTGGTGGAATTAAAACTGAACGGCTCGGTGGCGGCTGTGCGCAAACTGGCGAAGCATTAATCCGGCTTTTGCTGCATATCTTTGCGGCTGATGAATATCGCTTATCCCCTTAGCCTTACCCTTCGCGAAGCGCTCGACTCTTTTTTCAAACAATACAACCTGGGAGAAGAAGGCGGGCTGAATTCAAACTGGGCGTACCTGGATATGAAGTGGTTCCGGATTCCTTTTCCCAATACCTCCTCGCGTAAAAAAGCTCTCATCTACCACGATATCCACCACATTGTAACCGGATACAGCAGCGACTGGAAAGGAGAAGCCGAAATATCTGCCTGGGAAATAAGCACCGGCTGCGGCTCTTACAGTGCGGCATGGATACTTGACCTGTTCGGGCTTGCCATGGGCTTGTGCTTTTATCCGGTTCGCACGTTCAGGGCTTTTATCCGCGGCAGGCGCACAAAAAATCTTTACCGCAATTCTTTATCTAAAGAACAGCTTCTTCCTATGAGTATCAGCCAGGTTCAGTCGTTACTGCTGCTCAATAAGCCCATGGTTTTAAAACCCACGTATGGCGAGGTACTTGCTTTTACAGGCTGGTCGGCTTTCGCGCTGCTGTATGGTTTTGTTTTCACCCTTCTTCCCTGGCTTTTGCTTGCGGGCTGGCTGCTGATGTAAGCCGGCACTGCCTTCGCATCTATCGCCATCCGATTAGCAGTTATCGCACCGGGCTTAGCATTTATCAAACCCGGTTTCGCATTTATTACACCGGTAATAGCATTTATGACCAACAGCTTATTAACCGGTCGCTCTGTTTTACTAATTTCTGCAACCTAATTTTTACTTATTACAAAAAATGAATTTGATGTGGCCCTGACTGCTTGTTTTTTGATGATGAATGCGAATATGGCGGCACCAACTGCTAACTGGTGTTTCTCCGCTGAAAATGTTGTTACAGCCGGTAATAATTTTTCACTGCCAAATACTATTTGCCAGTGGGCAAACGTTTAGTAGTTGATGGCAGATGCGATTCTGCATCAGGTAAATAATAAAATAGTTATGGCAAACCGAAGAATCAGGAAAAGCTGGGCGGGAACCTGGAGTACCCGCAGCCGGTTCAGCAAACCGGTGAACATGCCCGATGTGGGCGCTATGGTAAAAGCCGAGATGTATGAACTTGAAATGAGCATACCCGGGCTGGCTAAACGCATGAATATAAGTGCCGACCGCGCGTATCGCCTGCTCAGGCGAAACGATTGGCGGGTGAGCGAAATTATGACGGTAAGCGCGCTGATTGATTATAATATTTTCGGGTGGTATGCCGATAAAACCCAGCCGGTTGAACCGGTGCCGGTGGCAGAAAAGCCACCGGTAAGCGCAGATGCCGAACTGAATATCCTGCGCCAGAAGAACGCGGTGCTGGAAGCCGAAAACAAGCTGCTGCGCGAAATGGTTGAAGTGCTGAAAGCAAAGCCCGCTGGATGAACCCAACCGGAGAGGTCAGGGAATGCTTCTTACGATTAAATATCTGAACAGCGTTTCAAGAAAAATCAATACTCCGGCTATGAGCGCAAAGGGGAAAAACTTTTCGGTTTTGTGCTCGAAGGCGCTTACTTCAATTTTTGTTTTTTCGAGCTGGTCAATTTGGGCGTAAATGTCTTTCAGCTTCCTGTTATCGGTAGCGCGGAAATACTGCCCGCCCGTTTTTTTCGCAATTTCTTTCAGCAGGTCTTCATCAATCTGCACATCGGTGTAATCAAAAACCAGCTCACCGCCCGCTGTCATGGCAACCGGTGTCATGGCTTTGCCGTTGGTTCCAATGCCAATGGTGTAAACGCGGGTTTTAAACTGCAGGGCAATATCGGAGGCGGTCATGGGGTCAACCAAGCCCTTGTTGTTTACCCCATCGGTCATCAGGATTACCACTTTGCTTTTCGAGGGAAGCTCCTTAAGCCGCTGCACCGAAGTGGCAAGCCCCATGCCTATGGCGGTGCCGTCTTCCATCAGCCCGTTTTTGATTTGCTTCAACTGATTCTTTACAATAGCGTGGTCAATCGTCACCGGGCACTGCGTGAAACTTTCGCCCGAAAACACCACAAGCCCTATCCGGTCATGCGGGCGGCCGTCAATAAAAGTCATGGCTTCTTTCTTGGCGGCTTCCAAGCGGTTGGGTGAAAAATCTTTGGCAAGCATGGAGGTAGAAACGTCCACTGCCAGCACAATGTCAATGCCTTCGGTGGTTACTTTCTCTTCATCGTAAGAGGTTTGGGGGCGCGCCAAAGCAACAAGCAGAAAAACCAAAGCGAGGAGACGGAGTACCGGAAGAAATTTTTTCAGAGTTGCCTTGAAGGGGTCTGCCAGTGCTTCAAAAGCATTGGTGGCAGAAAGCTTGAGTGAGGGATTATTTTTGGCGGAAAGAAAGTACCACCACAAGCCGCTAAGCACCAGCACAACCGGAATCAGGAACAACACCCATTTATTGGCAAAAGTGATATGTGTAAGGTTGGTGAACATTATTTCGCCACTGGGGTTTCTTTAGGTTCGGTAAAATCAATAAACTTATATGCGCTTTCCATGGCGCGGATGTTGGCATCGGGCAGAGGAATCATCTTGGCGAATTTTACCAGGTCGGCAGTATGTAAAATCGAAAGCAGGCTTTCTTTTGCTTTCTCCTTCAGGTGGTATTGGTCTATCTCCCTTTGAATTTCTTCGGTGGTTGACTCCAGAGCAAGCCAGTTGAAACGGTATTCAAGATACAAGCGCAAAATATCTGTCAGCCGGCTATAGTATAATTTCACCTGGTCGCTCTGCCAAAGTTTTTCTTCTTCTAATTTCTTCAGCTCCTTTCGCGCCCATATATGCGCAGGGTCTTTGGGCCGCGGCCGCTGATACACAACCGGTTTCTTCTTTTTCTGCTCCCGCCACATCAGGTATCCGGCAACCAATGCCACAAGCAAAACCCATAGTGCGATGTAGTAATAAATAAATTCCTTCCAGGAATAAGGAACGGCAAGTGGCGCTTTAATGGGCTTGAACGGTTTTGTGGTGTCAACATTCAAGGTGTTTACCGTAACAGGGATGTAGTTTGAAAGAATACTGTCCAACTCACCGGTGCTGTTTTTGAAATAAACTTTCACCGGCCCTGCATGATACTCTCCTGAATCGTAAGCTGAAACGGTATAAAGCTGCGAAAGCACCTGGCTGCCTGATTCGGCCGAAGTATCAATTTTAGAATACGAAACCAGCTCGAGATTTCCGAGCGTATCGGCAATAAGAGGAAACGGAACCGAAAAGCCGGATGGATGCTTAACCGTTAACCGGATATGGAGGTGGTCGCCTATTTGAATTGCGGAAGAATCGGCACGAAGGGTTGCGGAAACCTGTGCATTGGCGCAAAACCAAAGACCAATGAGCAAAAGCCAAAGCAGTAACCCTTTGGCTTTCGAACCCTGAACAATAAATTTTAAACCTTGAGCTTTCACCTTCTCCCTATTCTTTTCTTGAACATATTCATCAGCGATATAACGTAGTTGTCTTCCGTCTTTATGCTCTCGAACTGCGCCCCGCTTTTTCCGAACAAATCTTTTGTACTGCGGGCGTTTTCCTGAAACATTTTTGCGTATTTATCGCGAAGGGTTTTATCGCTGGTATCAATCCAGAATTCCTTTCCGGTTTCGCTGTCAATTATTTTGGCTAAACCGATATCGGGCATTACGGCTTCGCGCTCATCGTAAACGTGCAAACCGATTAAATCATGCTTCTTACCTACAATACTCAGCGATTTTTTAAAGTCATTTTTAAATTTTTCCGAAGAAGAATCTTTGCTCAAAAAATCGGAAACTAAAAACGCAATGGTTTTTTTCTTTACGGCATTATTAAAATGCCTTAATGCTTCGGGAATATTGGTTCCTGTCCGCTGTGGATGAAAGTCATATATTTCCGAAATAATCCGCAGGATGTGGCTCTTTCCCTTTTTAGGCGGAATAAACTTTTCAATAACATCGCTGAAAAAGAGAACCCCGACTTTATCATTATTCGTAATGGCGGAAAAAGCAAGCACTCCGCATATTTCTGCTATAATGTGATTCTTGAACTCATTCTGTGTTCCGAAGAAAGACGATTGACTTACGTCAATCAAGAGCATAACTGTCAGTTCCCTCTCTTCTTCAAAAACTTTTACGAACGGCTTGCGGTTGCGTGCGGTTACGTTCCAGTCAATAGCGCGGATATCATCGCCATATTGGTATTCGCGCACTTCGCTGAAAGAAATGCCTTTGCCTTTGAAAGCAGAGTGATAGCTGCCGGAGAAAATCTGGTTGGAGAGTTTTCTGGTTTTTATTTCAATTCTGCGCAACTTCCTGCGCTTGTCCTCACTGCTGTCCGAAATAGGTTTGGCCATAGGAAAAAGTTCAGTAAACTATGGAACTTCTACTGCATTCAGAATCTCTGAAATCACTTCTTCGCTGGTAATGTTTTCTGCTTCTGCCTCGTAAGTAAGCCCTACCCGGTGGCGCATTACGTCAAAACAAATGGCGCGAACATCTTCGGGAATAACGTAGCCCCTACGCTTAATGAATGCATAGGCTTTCGCAGCAATCGCCAAATTGATGCTCGCCCTTGGTGAGCCTCCATAGCTTATGAACGATTTAATTTTGCTCAGCTTATAGTCTTCTGGTTTACGGGTTGCGAAAACGATATCGAGAATGTAGCGTTCAATCTTTTCATCCATGTAAACTTCACGGACCGTTTTACGCGCAGCAACAATGTCTTCCTTCTTAACTACTGAGGTAATTGGTTTGTCATTAAGCGCCATATTCTGCCGAATAATAAGCTGCTCTTCTTCTTTTTTCGGGTAAGTAATTACAGCTTTGAGCATGAATCGGTCAACCTGTGCTTCCGGCAGCGGGTAGGTGCCTTCCTGTTCAATCGGGTTTTGAGTGGCGAGAACCAGGAAGGGTTCTTCCAATTTATAAGTACTTTCTCCAATCGTTACTTGTTTTTCCTGCATAGCTTCCAACAAAGCTGATTGCACTTTTGCCGGTGCACGATTGATTTCATCTGCCAAAACAAAGTTGGCGAATACCGGACCCTTTTTCACCACAAATTCGTTTTGCTGCTGATTGTAAATCATGGTTCCGATCAAATCAGCCGGAAGCAAATCAGGCGTGAACTGAATGCGCGAAAATTTTCCGTGAATGGCTTGTGCCAAAGATTTTATTGCGAGAGTTTTTGCAAGCCCCGGAACACCTTCGAGTAAAATGTGCCCGTTTGACAGCATTGCAAGCAACAAACGCTCAACCATATATTTCTGACCTACAATAGTTTTGCCGAGTTCAATATTCAGCAAATCAACAAAGGCGCTTTCGCGGTTTATTTTTTCGTTGAGTGCTGTAATGTCAACTGTGGTGTTACCGGATATTATTTCCATAGCTTTTACTTTTTTTGTGGACGGCAAATATATGCGCCCGAGGTGGTTGTTAAAATTCAATTTTTGTTAAGCACAAAATGAAAAGGGGCGCAAAGCCCCTTCTGAAATTTCGATTGAATTATTTTTTAAAACTTATATGCCAGTGCTATTCCGAACTGCTCGAATATCTGCAACCTGTTGAAGCCGTTAATGGCATTTCCGGCCTTGTCGGAATCAGTAATTCCATCAGGGCCCTTTTTACCGCTTTCGTTTTTGCGCGTATCAATAGGCACTTTCGCATTGTATTGATAAACGAAGCGTGCAGAGAGTGTAGCGCTCAGCCATTTGTTTACCTTAAACACAATGTCGTTATCCCATTTCACTACTGGTATATGCCTTGTTTTGTCGGAAATAATTCTGACACCAAGAGAATCTCTGTCCGAATAATAGACCGGCATTTCGGTGTTGTAGCTGGCATTCATATAGGCTCCAAAAACATTCAAGTGGCTTTTCCAGTTCACATTTTTTACAATATCCTTCTGGAATAATAAATCTAACTCCCAACCCAGTTCACCCATAAATTCTTTGCCGGCTTTTAATCCGAACCTTGTTTCATCAATATCAGTATAGTGCGCGTCAACAAATGTTCCGTCACTGACCGTGTCCATACTTCGGGTGGGATTGTCCTTTGCCACAAAAGTCATTTTGCCTTCTACCGGAGAGAAGAAAAGTGTGAAATAATCTTTTGGCTTCCAGGTTATACCGGGGCCGATAGTCAAAACTGCCGGAGCTGCGAATTTCGAAATGGTGTATCTTCTGAATCTCCCATTTGAAGTATCGGTTAGGGAATAATCGAAGGTTGGAGTAAACTGGCTTTCAAAACCCAGCTTTGCGCCTACATATAACGAGTTGGTTACCTGGTATCCCCAAAGTGATTTAATGGCAAAAATGTCAATGTTCTTCTGAAAATTTCTCTGGGCAAGCGATTTATCCCGAATCAGTCCGTTTGCCACCATTCCCCATTTGGCATCAAGGCTGTTGTCCCAAATTATTTTATTCTTTTTATAGTTGGCATAAAAATTCACACCTAGCAAAAACGAGAAGTTGTTGGAGCCGCCAGGCCCCCACTGGTAAAGGGCAGTTTGACTCAAGGTAAATCCCAAAAACCCGCCAAGTTTCCAAACCGAGTCGCGGAGATAGACCCCATCGCCACCCAAAACAACTTTTGATTTTTTCTTTTCTGTTGCAGGAGTTGTGTCCTGTGCATTTGAAGTGAGAGTAAAGATGAATAACAAACAAAGTAGAGATATTTTTTTCATAGTGTATGTTTTGTTTGCCCAAATCTAAAAAGAATATCATTTAACAATATGAGATTTTAAACAATGAGAAGAAAGCTAGTTATTAGTGAAAAAAAATAAGTACATCGCAAAATTGTTTATCCTGAAAATCAACTACTTAGAAAAAGTTCATGAAAAATATACTATTATGTATTGCATAATACCATACAATGAATATATATTTGCATCGTCAAGTAGCTTATTAAACATTTAAAACAATAGACATGACAACAAAATTCACATGCAACGCCCTGTTAGCAGGTTATTTTTTATTGATGAGTTCACTGGGGATTATAGCGGCAGTTCCCGGCAACGTTCAAAAAAACGCTAAAGAAAATGTGCGCAGAGAAATTATCCGCAACATTTCGTGCCCTGAGTTTATTACGGAAAACACCGAAGCCAACGATGTAAAGGCGATGGTATCGGTTGATGAAAATGGCAAAGTAACTATCCACGAAATCAATTCGGCAAATGCACATGCAAGAAATTATGTAGAGAATGCGCTGAAAGAAATGAAAGTTAAAAACAGTGTACCAACAGAAAAGTTCCTACTCGTGGTGAAGTTTCGTGTAGCGTAAACAAAAGCACGCGGACCGAAATGCATCGATCCGCATTTTTAAAACTAAAATCAAAAACAATGAATATCGAAAACACCAAAGCGCAGATGCGGAAAGGAGTGCTGGAATTTTGCATTTTGTGCGTGCTTTCGGACGGGGAACATTATCCCACCGAAATTATCGAGCGGATGAAGCAGGTTAAATTGCTTGTGGTTGAAGGTACGCTTTACCCGCTGCTCACCCGCCTGAAAAATGACGGGCTCCTTTCTTACCGCTGGGAAGAGTCGACTTCTGGGCCGCCCAGAAAATATTTTACCCTAACGGAAGAGGGAAGAAAAAACCTTACGGCTTTACTCGAAAGCTGGAACGAACTCACCGGTTCGGTTAATCAAATTATTCAACAAACCACACAAAAACAATAAACGATGAGAAAGACATTAAACATTAACCTCGGGGGACTGGCATTTATCATTGATGAGAATGCTTATGAACTCCTGCATGTATATCTCGAATCACTGAAGACAAAGTTTAAAAATGAAGCCGGGCGTGATGAAATACTTAACGACATTGAAGCGCGCATTGCCGAAATGCTGAACCAGAAACTTGCCAGCCGCAGAGAAGTAGTGGGCATTGAAGATGTTCAGTATGTAACCGGTATAATGGGCAAACCCGAAGACATTGCCGGTGAAGAAACCCAAACATCTCCGGCTGATAATGCAAGTCAGCCGGAAAACACATTAACCGGTGAGCTGGTAAGAAGAAGGCTGTTCCGCGACCCGGATGACGAAAAAGTTGCAGGTGTTATTTCAGGTCTTTGCCATTATTTTGGTATTAATGACCCCACCTGGGTGCGGCTGATGGTAGTGCTGCTTTGCTTTGTGAGTTTCGGAACGGTAGTGCTTGTTTATATACTTCTTGCCATAGTTATTCCGAAAGCGCAAACCTCGGCTGAAAAGTTGCAAATGAAAGGTGAGCCGGTAAATATCAGCACCATAGAGAAAGAAATAAAAGGAGCCGTAAGCCGTGCGGGGGAATCGGTTAACCGGTTGGTGCGCGAACAAACTTTTTTCGAAAAGTTTTGGGGCGTTTCTTTAACTATAATAACCGGTCTTGTTAAGTTTATAGCCGGAATAATAATCTTAGCTGGTTTTCTTGTTTTAGTTGTGCTTATTGCCGGTTTGCTTGGTATTTCGTTTGCCGGTAACAACCTATTTACCCATGCTCCACACTTGTTTATCGAAAATTCTTCGGCTCTTACCTTTTTAAAATTCGGGGTGGCGTTGTTTATCGGTGCACCGGTAGTGGCTGTTATTTATGCTGCTATGCGTTTGATTTTCGGCAAGCGCACTTCAGCACCCATGCTTAAATGGATATTGATTGCCGTTTGGTGGATTGGGGTATTTATGATGAGTTATGGCGGCTTTGTGATTGCCAAAGATTTTGGAACTAAGGCCACCAAGAATGAGGAAATTGCTTTGGTACAACCTCCGAACGGAACTTTGTTTATTCAACTCACCGATACTTTGGGAAACAAAATTTCGAAAGATGAAGACGATGATGACTACAACTTCAACATCAACCAAAACGGAATTACCATTAACGGAGTTGATATTGATGAACTGGACCGCATTACCATCGGTGAGCCGGCACTGCAGCTAATGCCTTCGCTGAACGATAGCTTTTACATTCAAAAGTCTATCGGTACGCGGGGAAAAAACAAGGGTGATGCACTGACTAACTCGGGTTATGTGATTTACGATATTTCGCAGCACGATACTATTTTGAGCCTTCCCGCTTATCTCGAACTCGATAAAAACGGTAAGTACCGCTTTCAGGATATGAAAATCCGCATTGCCATTCCCGAGGGCAAGTTTGTAAGTTTTGCCGATAACCTTGACCGCTGGGCGGCTACAGTTAAAGGCGACAACACGTATGATGACACCTATTTCGCCAACACCACCTGGACCGTAAAAGACGGGAAAGTGATGTGCGTAAAAGGCGAAAACCATTTTAATGCCGAGGAAAAAATTGAAAAGGAAGTGGAAGAGGTCATTGAAAAGCACGAAAAGAAAATTGAAGAGGCAGAGAAAAAAATTGAGGAAGCTGAAAAGAAAATAGACGAAGCCGGTAAAAAACTGGAGAAGAAAATTATCAAAATAAAGAAAGAGGAAGAAGAGCCTCAGTAAAATATCCCTCCAAACAGGTTATCGCAAAACTCTTTTGGTGTGGCGCCCCTCTCGCTTCGGGAGGGGTTTTTTATTGGCTGCTTGCCAAAAGCTCTTCCGGAGTTTTCAGCAGCTTACCTTCCGGTGATACTTCAATAGTATAACTTACCGGTGCGCTGCCTGTCACTGTTTTTTCGAGCGTTACGAAAAAGCGGGCAGCAGTACCGGATAGTTCGTAGCGAACTGTTTTTACCGGTTTGCAGTTTTTGAATTTACGTGTCAGCAGTTCTTTCACCTTCACCGGTGCCTGTGCGTGGTCTATTTCAATACGGGCTTCCAGGCGGTTGCCGGCCGTATCGAACCTCGCCATTTGAATTTTACGGCTGCGGTAGAAAACAAAATCGGCACGGTAAACGCTTTCGCTTTCTTTAGTCCACTGGGCGCGGGCTACCATGCGCGGGTAATCGGCATGCAATTTTGCTCTTGATTTATCGGGAACCTCCAGAGTATCTTGCCCAAAAACCGATAAAACAAAAAACAACTGGCACAAAGCCAGTACTGTGCTTTTCATGCCTATTTATACGGAATGTTTTAATGCAAGTTGCAGAAGCACATAAGCAATTTCGTTTTGCAACTTCAGTATAAAATCTATATTTGCACTTGATTTAATTAGTTAAGAGGGGACGAAAGTCCCCTCTCTTGTTTCTTAAAAGTGTGTTAGCCGTGAATTACGATGAGGTTCGACATAAAATTGAAGAATGGCTCAATCCGTTGCTCAGTGAAAAAAAATTGTTCTTGGTAGATATTAAGTTTCCCATGGGCAGGCAAATTGATGTGTATATTGACAGCGACACGGGAGTCCAGATTTCGGAATGTGCCGAAATATCCCGCTTTCTTGAAAAAAATTTCGATGGCAGTGGTCTGGTCCCCGGTAATTATATTCTCGAAGTATCCAGCCCGGGTATGGACAATCCGCTCAAAATACCTCGACAGTATAAACGCAGAATAGGCAAAACGCTTGATGTGATTAAAACAGATGGAACTCAAATTGCAGGGCAACTGCTTGAGGCAGATGATGAAAAAATAAAACTGAAAGAGGTGGCTGAGAGGACCAAAACCAAGAACCAAAAATTAAAAATCAAAGAATTATCCGATGTCAGAGAATTTGAAATACCATATAATGAAATAAAAAGCGCAGTAATTCAATTCAAGTTTTAAACAAACAAAAAACCATAAACTTCAAACATTAAAAAGCAGTAAAAATGAACAGCATAGAACTGATTGACTCCTTTAGCGAATTCAAGCAAATGAAAAACATCGACCGTCCAACTATGATGAAGGTGCTTGAAGATGTTTTCCGCACACTTCTGAAAAAGAAATATGGCGATGTAGATAATTTCGACATTATCGTCAATACCGATAAGGGTGATTTGGAAATTTGGCACAAGCGCGAAATTGTTGCTGATGATGCAGTAGAAAACCCCATCACTCAAATTGGTATCAGCGAGGCAAAAAAAATTGAGGAAGATTTTGATATAGGTGAAGAAACTTACGAGAAAATTGAACTCGAAAGTTTCGGGCGTAGAGCTGTACTAACAGCCCGCCAAACCCTTGCCTCTAAAGTGGGCGATTTGGAAAAAGACGAAGTTTTCAAAAAATATAAAGACCGTGTGGGCGAAATTGTTTCTGCTGAAGTGTACCAAGTTTGGAAAAAGGAAATTCTGATGCTGGACGAAGAAGGCAACGAATTGCTTCTTCCCAAATCCGAGCAAATCCGTTCAGATTTTTTCAAAAAAGGAGAAACTGTTCGTGCGGTTGTCAAAAAAGTAGAATTACGTGGCGGCACGCCTGTTATCTTGCTTTCGCGTACCGATAATGCTTTCCTTGCCAAGCTTATGGAAGCCGAGGTTCCCGAAATTTTTGACGGTCTGATTGTTATCCGTAACATCGTTCGTGAACCGGGCGAAAAAGCCAAAGTAGTAGTTGAATCTTTTGACGACCGTATTGACCCGGTAGGAGCCTGTGTAGGTGTTAAAGGTTCGCGTATTCACGGTATTGTACGCGAATTAAAAAACGAGAATATTGATATCATCAACCACACAAATAATCTTTCGCTTATGGTTCAGCGTGCGCTGGCTCCCGCAAAAATCAGCTCGCTGGATATTGACCAGGAGAAAAAACAAATTTCTGTTTATCTAAAACCGGAGCAGGTTTCGCTGGCTATTGGTAAGCGTGGGGTTAACATTAAACTTGCCAGCCGTCTCGTTGGTTTCGAAATTGATGTGTACCGGGAAAACGAAGAGGGCAACGAAGAGGAGTACGATATTGACCTCGAAGAATTTGCTGACGAAATTGACGGCTGGATGATTGATGAACTCAAAAAAATCGGTTGCGATACCGCAAAAAGTGTTCTTCAACTGAGCGAGGACGAACTGGTTCGCAGAACAGACTTGGAAGAGGAGACTATTAAGGAAATCAGGAAAATTCTCGAAAGCGAGTTTAAAGACGATAAATAAAAAGTGATTGGTTAGCCAATTAAACGAATGGCAGAAGTAAAGGCATTACGATTAGCAAAGGCAGGCGCAACATACAATGTTTCACAGGAACATATCCTCGAAACATTGAAGAAGGGAAAGTTTGTACTCACCGGAAACCCAAATGAGAAGCTGACTCCGGAAATGATTGCCCTGCTTGACAAAGAGTTTGGCGAAGATAAATCCGTGAAAGAAAAAGCAGACAGTTCTGCCAAGGCCGAAAAAGCTAAAAAGGAAACGATTGAGATGCCCCAGGATCCCATCTCCACTCATCGCAGGGAAAGGGAAGAAAAAGATGTACTGATTAAGACCAACATCATTTCAAAAGCAGACGAGGAAACAATTTCTGCAGAAAAAGTTCAGTTGGAGGGGGCTAAGGTTATCGGTAAAATTGATTTAGAGAAAAAACCGAAAAGGGAAAAAGAGACCGAAAAGGGGGAAACAAAAGAAAAAGAAAAAACGAAGAAGAAACAAGTTCAGGAAGACAAGCAACCGGAAGAAAAAATAGAGACCAAGTATCAAACACTTACCGGACCCAAGCAGGTAGGAACGGTTGACCTTTCAAAATTTGAAGAAAAATCAAAGAAGAAAGAGGAAGTTGACGAAAGGAAAGCTGAAGGAGTAAAACACGAACGTAAGCGTAAACTGGTTAAAAAGAAAGAGCGTGCCCCGCTCACCAGCGATACATACTACGATAAGAAAGTAGAGAGTTTCCAGCGTAAGCGAGATACCATTAAAAAACAGGAGGTAGGAATTCAGCCTGCTGAAATCACCGAAAAAGAGATAGAAGATAAAATCCGAGCCACGATGGCGAAAATTCAGGCGCAAACTTCCAAAAGCGACCGCTCCAAGCTGCGGAGGGAAAAACGCGAAGCCATCCAGGAAAAACTTGCCACGGAAAAGAAAGATTTACAGAATAACAAATTACAGGTAGCGGAATTTATTTCGGTAGCTGAGATTGCCAGTCTCATGAGCATTACACCGGTGCAGATTATTCAAACTTGTATGCAGTTGGGCGTTATTGTTTCGATTAACCAGCGTTTAGATGCTACCATAATTGAACTTGTAGCTGCCGAACACGGTTTTGAAGTGGAATTTATTTCTGCTGCAGACCAGACTGCCTTTAACGAGGATGTTCCTGACAAACCCGAAGATTTAAAACCGCGTGCACCCATTGTTACTATCATGGGTCACGTTGACCACGGTAAAACATCCCTGCTCGACTACATTCGCAAAACAAATGTGGTAGCGAAAGAAGCGGGAGGAATTACTCAGCATATTGGTGCGTATGAGGTAACAACTCCGACCGGTCGTCAAATTACTTTTCTCGATACCCCCGGTCACGAAGCGTTTACCGCCATGCGCGCACGCGGTGCAAAAGTTACCGACATAGCAGTAATAGTGATTGCTGCTGATGATGCGGTTATGCCTCAAACGAAAGAAGCGATTAACCACGCACAGAGTGCTGGCGTTCCCATGATTTTTGCTTTCAACAAAATTGATAAAGATGGGGCGAACGCCAACAAAATCCGCGAACAACTTTCAACTATGAACTTATTGGTTGAAGAATGGGGCGGCCCTTACCAGTCACAGGAAATTTCTGCCAAAAAAGGCTTGAATATTGATTTGCTTCTTGAAAAGATTTTAATTCAGGCTGATTTATTGGACCTGAAAGCTAATCCGGATAAGGAGGCAGTTGGTTCAGTGATTGAAGCGGCTTTGGATAAAGGTCGCGGCTATACTGCTACACTTCTTGTTCAGGCGGGAACCCTGAAAATGGGTGATATTATTGTTTCCGGACCATACTACGGAAGAATAAAAGCCATGTTCGACCACACCGGTGAAAAAATAAAGGAAGCAGGTCCTGCTGCTCCCGTTCAGATTCTTGGGTTAAGCGGTGCTCCGCAAGCTGGCGAAAAATTTAAGGTGTTCGATAATGAGCAGGGCGCGAAAGAACTTGCCACCAAACGCGCACAAATTGAACGCGAAACCGGAATCCGCACCAAGAAGCACATTACGCTCGATGAAATCGGAAGACGTCTTGCTTTGGGTAATTTCAAAGAACTGAATTTGATTATCAAAGGAGATGTGGACGGCTCAGTAGAAGCTATTGCCGATTCTTTACTGAAGCTTTCAACCGAAGAAATTCAAATCCGCATTATCCATAAAGGTGTAGGCGCTATTTCCGAATCAGATGTGCTACTTGCTACTGCTTCCGATGCTATTGTGATTGGATTTAATGTTCGTCCATCCCAAAACGCGAAGAAAATTGCCGAAGCAGAGGGTGTGGATATCCGACTCTATTCGATTATCTACAATGCCATTGAGGAAATCAAGAGTGCGATGGAAGGATTGCTTGAACCTAAGATTGAAGAAAAAATCATTGGCAACCTTGATGTAAAGGATGCCATTCATGTAAGCAAAGTTGGAACCGTAGCCGGTTGCTTTGTGCGCGATGGAAGAATACTCAACAAATCGAAACTACGCATAATCCGCGATGGAATTGTAATTCACTCCGGAAGCGTAGGAAGCCTCAAGCGCTTTAAAGACGATGCTAAAGAAGTGGTGAGCGGCCTGGAATGCGGTGTGGTGGTAAAAGATTTCCAGGATGTAAAACCCGGAGATGTGCTTGAGATATTTGAAGAAGTTGAAGTGCAGCGGAAGTTATAATTATCCGGTAACTTCGAAATAAGCTTTCATCGTCTTCTCAGCAAAAACTTTATCGGTAATAGTTTGAGCATGAGCAAATCCGCTTTCAACCATTTTAGTTTTTAAATTTTCATTGCTCAATACTTTTAGCATAGCATCAGCAATTTCTTCTTCTGAATTTGGGTTTATATAAAGAGAATCTTTCCCGCCCGCTTCTGCAATTGCGCCTCCTTTAGTTGCAATCACTGGTAAGTTGGAGAACAACGCTTCAAGAACCGGAGCCCCAAAACCTTCAAACAAACTCGGGAACACAAATACACTTGCGCTTCGGTAAATTGCTGGCAAATCTTTGTTCAAAACGTTGGTGAGAATCTTCACTCTTTTTTGCAGCTTTTTCTTTTGAACCAATTCTTCTATTTCATTCTGCTTATTTCCTCCGCTTCCAATCAACACTAAATCTTCTTCAATGTTATTCTTGAGCAAGTTAAACGCTTCAATCAGCGTTCTCTGGTTTTTGCGTGGAAAAAAGCTGCCAACGTTCAAAATGAATTTTAGAGGAAGGCCGTATTTTGGTTTTACATCGGTCATCGGTCTTCGGTCACCGGTCTGGAAAGCAACATCCACACTCGGATAAATAACAACAATCTTTTTCTCCGAAACCTGGTAAAATTCCATCAGGTCATTTTTCGTTTCGTTACTCACAGCAATAATCTTGTCGGCATTTTTTGCGGCATATTTTGTTTTCAGTAGGTAAATCTGGCGGTCAATGAATGGATATTGTTCGGTGTGCTTCAGAAAAATTAAATCGTGAATGGTTACAACATAGTGGATTGAGGATTGCGTATTTCGGAGTGGTATTTCATTACTGAGCCCGTGGTAAATATCTACTCGTGCTTTTTGCAATTGGCGATTGATTCCAAATGAACGCCAAAGCGGGTGAAACGACTTTTGGAATTTCGTTTCCGGGAAAAATAATTTGAAATCACCACTTAGTTGTTCCAGGAATTCTTCTTTTGCTTTTGGAGAAAAAAGCAAATACTCATTTTCCGGAAAATCGCGCATGAGCGCATTCAGCAAAATACGCGCATGGTTTCCCAAACCGGTCGGGTTATTTAGAGCACGCTTGGCATCGAAAGCAATTCTCATTCAGGGTACCGCTGTTTGTATAGCGAGATTATTATTTTCGGCTCAAAACCAAGATAAATTTTTATGGGCGAGCTGAAAATTATTTCCTACAATGTAAACGGTATCCGCAGCGCCATGACCAAAGGTTTTGTTGACTGGCTCAAAACCGAAAGCCCGGACGTATTGTGTTTGCAGGAAATAAAAATTGCCCGAAAAGATTTCGATCCAAAACCCTTTGAAGCCGTTGGTTACCACTGTCATATTTTTCCGGCAGTAAAACCGGGTTATAGCGGAGTGGCTGTTTTCTCAAAGGTTCAGCCTGATAATGTGGTTGAAGGCTGCGGTGAGAAAAAGTATGATGATGAAGGAAGAAACCTGCGCGTGGATTTTGGAGATATAAGCATTATGAGCGCTTACTTCCCCAGCGGAACTACCGGTGATGAGCGACAGGCAGTGAAAATGCAATACCTCGATTTTTTCTTCGATTATATTCATGATTTGGAAAAGAAGAGAAGCAAACTTGTGGTTGCAGGTGACTACAACATCTGCCACCGCGAAATTGATATTCATAACCCCATTTCGAATAAAGATACCTCCGGCTTTAAACCCGAGGAGCGCGCATGGATGGAAAAGTATTTCAGCTCAGGGTTTATTGATACGTTTCGCTACTTCAATCCTCAGCCACATGAATACTCGTGGTGGAGTTTCCGCGCTAATGCACGCGCAAATAACAAAGGCTGGCGGATTGATTACATTGCAACTACCAGGAACCTGGAAAAGGGTTTAGTGGAAGCAAAAATGTTTCAGCAGGTGAAGCACAGCGACCATTGCCCGGTTTATTGCAAGATTAAAACCAACCCCTAAATCCCCTAAAGGGGACTTTGAAATCCCGGTCATAGAATGAATTCCCGAAAATCAATTTTTACTATTACTTCTTTAGTTGCCGTTGTTTTACTGGTTCTTTTCTTTTTAGCGCTATTCAACGGCTGGCTGGGCGAATGGGACCATACCGGTGATGCTTTTTGCGAAGCCTCACGTCCCGGGCTAATCAAACAACCTTCTAACACCTGGAGTAACATTGGTTTCATTGTAGCCGGACTAACCATGGCCTGGCAACTTTCGCGCGGAAGATTTAACGAAAACAGAAACATTTTTACCCAAAGCAATTTCACGGCCATTTTTTTTTCATCGCTCGCAGTATTTCTGGGTCCCGGTTCAATGGCGATGCACGCCACAGAGACAAGAGCCGGTGGTTTTCTGGATATGCTTTCCATGTATTTGGTTGCAGGCTTTTCTACTTCGTATGCCATGCAGCGGTTTTTCAATTACGGCCCGCAGCGCTTCACTATAATTTTCGCAGCTATAGTTGTATTGTGCGTTAACGTTCAGGGTTTACCGTACCGGATGCCGCTGGTGGGCTACTTCGGCAATTTTATTTTCGGGGTATTTGTAAGTATGACCGTAATTTTTGAAGCGCTCAATTCTTTCGTTCGTAAATTCGACCATGAAATAAAATGGGGATTGCTCAGCTTAGGCTCATTGCTTGTTGCCTTTTTAATCTGGAACCTGGAAAAAAAGACTGAAATGTTCTGCAATCCTTATTCGCTTATTCAAGGTCATGCCATCTGGCATTTGCTCGATGCATTGGCCGTTTATTTTCTGTTCCGGTTTTATGTGAGCGAGCGCCGGGAGCGGCTCTGAATCATTTATTTCTTTTCTTCACGCCAATAAAATTCTCTTCATGAAAAAGATTTATCCGGTTATAGTTTTCGTTACCATTGTTTTACTGTTCTCCTGCAACTCCGGCAGTAAAAAAACAACACAGCAAACACAGGGCAAGGGCGGAATCAAGTACGGGGGCATGTTCCGGTATAACGAAACCGAGTTTCTTAAAACACTCTACCCGCTTGCTATTACCGAAGTTGTAGGCCACCGGATTGTTACTCAGATTTATGAAGGACTGGTTGGCTTCAATCCTAAAGACTTAACCATTGACCCGTTGATTGCAGAAAGCTGGACGGTAAGCGGCAATGCCACCGTTTATACTTTCAAAATCCGCAAGGGTGTTTTTTTTCATGATGACAAATGTTTTACTGACGGCAAGGGGCGCGAAGTAACCGCCAACGATTTTGTTTACTGTTTCAATTTGCTGTGTTCTCCCGATTCAAAAAACAATGGCTTTGCTTTTTTCCGCAATATTGTAAAAGGAGCTACTGCGCTTTACACGGTCCGCCAGAATAAACAGGATGATACCAAAGAACTTGCTGCATGGGGAGTTAAAGCCCTGAGCGATTCCGTTCTGGAAATAACCCTTGAAAAACCTTTTGCCGATTTTCTGAACCGGCTGGCTCTTCCGTTCATGAATGTATTTCCGAAAGAGGCGGTTGATTATTATAAAGGCGATATTCTTTACCACACGGTAGGCACCGGTCCCTTTTACCTGAAGGCGCTGAAAACCGATGAAGCGGTAATTCTGGCGCGCAACGAAAAATACTGGGGCAAAGATGAGTTCGGAAACCAGTTGCCTTATCTCGATGCCATTAAAATTTCTTTCATCAAAGAAGATAAAACCGACATGCTTGAGTTTCAGAAAGCGAACCTGGATATGAAGTATCGCATTCCGTTTGATATGGCGGATGACATTCTGGATGCCAGTCACCAGTTGAAAGGCGACTACAAAAAATATGTGCTTCAGATTAAGCCCGAGCTTTCGGTTCAGTTTTACGGTTTTCTTTTTGTTGACCCGGTTTTCAGCAATAAAAATGTTCGCCTGGCTTTTAACTATGCCATTGACCGCGCCAAGATTGCCGACTATACTACCAAGGGCGAAGGCCTGCCCGCTTTCAACGGCTTTGTTCCGCTGGGTATTCCCGGTTATGACAACAGCCTGGTGAAAGGTTTTTATTTCGATGCAAAAAAGGCGAAAGAATATCTGGCTAAAGCCGGCTACCCCGATGGCAAGGGATTTCCGAGAACTACGCTCGAAATAAACAGCGGTGGCGGGCGCAACGAAAAAGTAGCCGAAGCTATTCAGAAAATGCTGAGCGAAAACCTGAACATTGATGTAGAGATTTCGCGGGTGGTGTGGGCGCAGCATACCGGTAATGTAGAAACCGGTAAAACCAATTTCTGGCGATTTGCCTGGATTGCCGATTACCCCGACCCCAGCAACTTCCTCAATTTGTTTTACGGAAAAAATGTTCCCAAAACTTTTGAAGAAGCTTCGTACATGAACCCCACGCGCTATGTAAACCCGCGCTACGATGAGTTGTTTGAAAAAGCCATTGCCACACCCGATGCTACAGTACGCAACCGCATGTATGCCGAGCTTGACCAGATGCTGGTAAACGATGCCCCTTTCTTACCCATTTATTATTCGGTAAACCGCAGGCTTATTCAGCCTTATGTCCGCAACTTTCCGAACAACGGTATGGAGTACCGCAGCTTTAGAGAGGTTTGGTTAGATAAATAAACCGCGAAAGCAGTTTTTGCTTTCTACCTTTGGCGTATGAAGCACTTAGCCACAGTAGTTCTGTTTTTTTTGCTTTTAACGCGAAGGCGGTAAATGATACTCTTACCATTGGAGAAGCATTTAACTGGCAGATTGGAGATACATTCATTTATAGAAGTTCATATACCGTTCCTTCCGGTTTTGGAGCACCTGTAACATTTTATCAATCGCTTAGTGGGTTTACTGTTCTCGCTAGGCAAAACAGTAATGATACCATTATTTACCAGCTTAAATATTTTCCTTCTGGCGCAATAGCTAATCTTAATATCAATCCTGTTGATTCACCTGTTACTTCCTTTGAGGCATCTAATCCTTTTTATTCGTATTGGTGGGCGGTTTGTTCATGCGATACTTCTACGTCATGCTGGGACACTGTTTATTCTTATATTGATACATTCCTTAATTATAGGACTAATCATTATCAGGCTGACCCTTTGGGATATAATTGGTGCGAGTCTTATATTGAAGAAAAAATCGGGTGAAAAATATTCTAATACTTGGGTTGGTGGACAAGATATACCCGAACATGGAAATGGCCTGGCTCTGGCTTACTATTCTTCGGGTGCCATCAGCTGGATTGATTCCGCCCTTTATTCTTATAACAACATTGATGAAACCTTCGCTTCCAATTCCTTCCTCCTCTTCCCCAACCCCGCCACCGATGAAATAACTATAACTGCTGATGCGGGAAATCACGCTCCATTTGATGCTTACATATATGACGTGGCCGGAAACCTGTTGGACACCCATAAAATTATTTCAGCAAACATGTTTAACTTATCTGTTAAACATCTCACCCCCCCGGTTACTACGTGCTTAAGCTTACTGACAGGCAGGCCTTTCCGCTTCCAAAGGTTTTATCATCGCCCGCTGATGCTTGAATGGCATTTCACGGTATAACCCACCGGCCGTCCCCAACTTCTTATACTCCGCTTTAAACCGCATAGCCAATGCATTAACCCGACTCGATGTGGCGCTGTTTATCTCTCTTATTTCTGCATATCTAACCCTCATGGCACTGCTCTGAACGGCCATTTCGGGTTTGAAATGGAAAGCGAAGATGACGAAATGGAACCTCAAGAGGACGCGGTGGAACCAGGAGGTGACGCTATGGAACCTAAAGGGGACGAAATGGAACCCAAGGGGGACAGAATGGAACCTCAGGGGGGCGAAACGGAAAATGGAGGTTACGAATTGGAACTATTGACCCCCAAGGCTATTACCTTGAGAAGTATTGGGGAATCTGCATAAACTTTAGAATGTAATGTGCCTTTCAAGTCCCCCTTAAGGGATTTAGGGGAATTAATCTTCCAGCACAATATCGAACTGAACCAGGTCAATAAAATCTTTTACCCGGTCTTCAATTTCGTGCTGGGTAAGATTTTTGAGCCGCTCGGTGCCGAACTTTTCTACACAAAACGAAGCCATAGCCGAGCCGTAAATAATAGCGCGTTTCATGTTCTCAAAACTGATGTCGCGGGTTTTATCCAGATAACCGCAGAAACCTCCGGCAAAAGTATCACCGGCACCGGTGGGGTCGAAAACCTCTTCGAGCGGAAGCGCGGGGGCAAAGAACACCTCGTTATCATGAAACAACAGCGCGCCATGTTCGCCTTTTTTAATCACCAGGTACTCGGGACCCATCGTCAATATTTTGCGGGCGGCTTTTACCAAAGAGTACTCGTCCGAAAGCTGACGCGCCTCGGCATCGTTAATAGCCAGCACATCTATCTTCTTCATCACCTCGTACAGCTTGCCGATAAAAGCCGGAGTCATCCAGAAGTTCATCGTATCAAGCACTACCAGTTTGGGGCGGGTTGGTAATTGCTCAATCACGCGCATTTGCAAATTGGGGTCAATGTTTCCAAGCAAAAGAATATCGCTGTCGAAATAATTTTCGGGAATAACCGGGTTGAACTCTGAAAGCACATTCAGGTCGGTAATCAAAGTATCGCGGCTGTTCATATCCAAATGATATTTACCGCTCCAGAAAAAAGATTTCTTGCCCGTCTTAACATCAATACCTGTGGTATCTACACCGCGTTTTTTTAAAAGCTCAAGCTCACTCATGTCAAAATCATCGCCAATCACCGAAACAATATTCACCTGCTTTGAAAAATACGAAGCGCTCCAGGCAATGTAAGTAGCCGCGCCCCCTACAATTTTATCGGTTTTACCAAACGGGGTTTCTATAGCATCAAAAGCAACGGTTCCAACTGTGAGAAGAGACATGGTAAAGAGTTAATCGTTAATTGTAAATCGTAATAGCTGTGCAAAGATAGCAGCAGTAGAAAGATGGTTGCAAAAATTTGAAAGAAAATTACATTTGCATTCCCAAATTTCAAAAGGGAACACTCCTCGATAGCTCAGCTGGTTAGAGCGAGTGACTGTTAATCACTAGGTCCCTGGTTCGAGCCCAGGTCGGGGAGCAAAAAAACAAAAGCCCCTGCAGGTTTTGCGGGGGCTTTTTAATTGTAATAAACGTTAACTTTTTTTACCGTGCCACTAAAATCCGTTTCACCAACAGGGTATTGCCGGCTTTAATTCTGGCGTAGTAAACCCCTGCAGCCTCATCGGCAAAGTTGATTTCAAACTTTGCATCAGAAACCTGATTTCGCTGAAAACCGGTGATGAGCTGCGCGTTTACATTGTAAACCTCAACAGTTATATCAGAAACATTACCTATCACTAACTCAAGAAATACTTTATCCTGAGCAGGGTTAGGATAAAGATTTACAGCTGCAATATTTTCAGCACTGCTAATACCGGTAATAAAACTTACCGAATCGCATATTGAAAAGCTGCATGAGTTTGCATCGGTAATGGTAACACAGTAACTGCCTGCCGGAACACTCGCCAGGTCTTCGGTTGTAGCACCGTTATTCCACAAGAAATTATAGCCTGGCGTACCGCCCGAAACGGTGAGGTTTACCGAACCCATAGCGCCACCCTGCACCTGATTGGTTGAAACCGAACTGGCTGCAATGGCAGGCGGGTCAAGCGTACTCACCGGTCCGAAAGATTTCGGGCATCCGGCAGCATCGGTAATATTCAAAGTATAAGAGCCTTGGGCAATTCCTGCATTATCCTGAGAGGTTGCTCCATTGCTCCAACTGTAAACATACCCGCCATTTCCACCACCTACTGAAATATAAATACCTGCTGAAGTACTGCCTGAACAAAGGTTGTTTTTCACCGAATCGAGCAGAACAGTAATAGCGGTTGCTTCGTTAACAGTTGCCATGCCGCTGCCGGTGCAGCCGTTATCATCCGTCACCGTTGTAAAATAGTTTCCGGCAATCAGCCCGGTGATATCTTCGTCAGTTGAACTATTGCTCCACAGCGCCATGTATGGAGAAGTTCCACCGGATACGGTAATATAAACCGCACCGGTATTTCCGCCAAAGCAGCTTACATGATGAATAGAATCAACCGTAACCGCCACAGGCGCGGGTTCACTAACGGTAGCTGAAGCCGAAGCGATGCAGCCGTTAGCATCAGTAACAACTACATCGTAATCATCAGCCCCAACGCCTGTAATATCTTCATCCATGGAGCCATTGCTCCAACTGTAACTATACCCCGGAGTTCCGCCACTGGCGGTAATCTCCACACCTCCGGTGCTTCCGCCCGGGCATAAATTATCAGTAACCGCATCTACCATTACCGAAACAATGGTTGAGGGCTCCGTAATCGGGAATGGCGGACTTGAAATTGAACATCCGTTGGCATCGGTTAAAGTGCCTGAGTATGTTCCCGCTGGCACACCGGTCAGGTCTTCGTTTGCTGAACCGTTGCTCCAGTCAAAATTGTAAGGGGTCGTTCCGCCCGAAACAGAAATATAAACACCACCGGTGCTTTCGCCCATGCAACGCACATTCACAATTGAGTCAGACATCGCTGTAAGGGGCGCGGGTTCGTAAATGGTAATTCCTCCTGAAGAAACAGTAGCCTCACAGCCGGCATCGGTAACAGTAAGCACATAAGTTCCGGGAGCTAACCCTGAAATATCTTCAGTGGTTTCCATATTGTTCCATTCAAAAGCATAACTGCCGGAAGCGCCTGTTACTTCTACGTCAATGGCACCGTCCGTATCTCCGTAGCATGAAACATCGGTGGTAGAAAGTACACTCACCGATATTCCGCCCAGGTCGGTAAGTACAATGGTTGTGAAATCACCGGGTGAAGTATATGGGTCAAGCTGAACGTAGTATGTTTTACCAGGCGTTAAACAAACAGCCGAATCAATAAATGAAGAATAAATAACCCCGCCATGAGCAGTATAATCCGGGTCATCGTCATTGGCCCTAACAAGAGTAGCCCCTCCTGTAAGTAGGTCGCCACAAGTTGTAGCATCCCATAAAGCAAGCTGAGTGTCGAAGCCGGGCGACTGAATGCTCACTCGTCCTGAAGCAGGGGCTACAAATTTAAACCAGCGGGAATTAGTAACGGTTGTATCGCCCGCACACCACCCGTCCTGCGATTGGCAGGAATTGGTTGCGGTTCCCGGGCTTGGTGCCGGCTCTCCTGATTGAACTGTTGCAGCTTCGGTACTAAAAGGACCATTAACTCCAAAGCTTAAAGTAATGGCATCACACACATCATCGCCAAGTAGCTGCACCACAGTTTGCACCGCATTGGATGAATCGGGGTCACAGCCCGGTTCTGTTACAAATGCCCGTATCCAGTAAGTTCCTACGGCATTGAAGGTTGCTGATAAAGAATCATTATACGCTCCGGTAATATTTATAAAAGGCCCTACAGCAGAAGCGGTAGAATACTGCCATTGAATATTTCCGTTAAAACCGGTTAACTCGTACAGATATGCAGGTCCTACATCGGCAACCGATGGCCCGGTGGCTGCTCCTCCTGCTGATGGTGAAGAACAAACCGGTGCGGCACTAATGTCTATAGTATAGTCTTCGGTTTCGCCATAGGTGTACGCTTCGCAAGGCGTGCGAATGGCAGTCCCCTCTGCCAGAATTATTCTCATTCTGGTTTGCCCAAGCTGCGAAGTTCCCGGAATGGTAATTTGAACCGGAGGAATCGTATTCCTTGCGGTTGTAGGGCCGAATGAATAGACCAACTCTCCCGCATCATCTAAAATTCCATTGTGGTTATAGTCAATGTAAACCGATACATAAGCGGGGTAATGAGTGGTTACACAGAAACCATTTTTGATATTAAGAAAGAAAGGTACCGTTTGTTGTGCGGCTGCAACCAGGGAAGTATAGTCGGTATAAGTCTGGCATGTAGTAAGCGGAGAGCCTGTCGAAACCGTAAGGAACCGTACAGAATCAATCTTTGTATCCGTACTATTAGAAGCTCCCGAAGCACAATAACAGGTAAGAAACGGAGACATGGTAACCAGCACCACATTCGAGGTGTCTGAAAGTCCTGAACCGGTGCAGGTAACCACGCAATGGTAATAAGTATCGGATGTTTGTGAAACAGGCGATATGGGAAATGTCGCCCCGGAAATGTCCGAAAAATTAATTCCGTCTGAAGAAGATTGCCACTGCACGGTAATTCCGCCATCAGGAGTCTGACCTGTTAAAGTAAGGTCAAAGCCTATTGTGCTGCAAACGGATGCTGGCGCTGAAGCTGTACCTGCAACAGGAGTGCCGCTGCAAATTGCTGCGGGCAAAAAAGTAAGCTGAATCTGGGGCTTTGTGTTTTGAGTTGTATTGGTGGTTATGTTAGCCTGACTGCCGCAGGTTCCTGAAGAATCGCAACGAACATAACGCGAACCGTTGGTAAGGGCATATGTGCGCAAAGCGCCATAGGTGCCTCCGCTGGCATATACTACCCTTCCAAAGTTTACATCAATAACTAAATTACTTGTGCCGTCCCACATAAACGGTGTGGAAAGAGTAAGTGTATTCCAGGTATTTGCCGTCCATGAAGGAGCCGCGTTGAAATAAACGGTTGTCAGAGGGTCCGCCACATGTGCGGCACAATTTACTGCAAGCGTATTTGCCATTCTTACTTCATAGTTCTTCAAAACCGAGTCAGGCACTGAAATTAAATAATAAGCCATGTTGGTAATCGCAATGGGGCCGAATATCCCCTGTGCGTTTATTTCGGCAGCGGTGTAAACGGTTTGATACCGCATGTATTCATAATAGCCGTTAACCGGGCTGGCAGTTGTGTTTCCCGAGGTGGAAACACCTGTGCCCAGTTGAATGGTTTGCGCCCGCAGCGCGATAAGAATAAAAGCCCCAATGAGCGTTAAACCGAATCTTGTTTTCTGTTTGTAGTTATTCATCATTGTTCATGATTTTAAGTTGATTGAATTGGTTACCGCAATTCTTTATGGAAGAGCTAAAGATATTGAAAGATTTCAGCTCTGGCAATTTTTACCCGATAAATTTCAAAGTGTCTGAATAAAAAGGAGTTTTGCATTCAAGTAATGAGCCATTCCCAACCTGAAATTCTTTTTGAAGACAACCACCTGATTGCCGTAAACAAACCCTCGGGTATTTTAGTACAGCCAGACAAAAGTAATGACGATTCACTTGAGGTTTCGGTAAAGCAATACATCAAAAGCAAGTATCAGAAGCCGGGAGAGGTTTTCCTCGGAGTGTGTCATCGGATAGATAGACCGGTGAGCGGAGTGGTTGTTTTAGCGAAAACCAGTAAGGCTCTGGCGCGCATGAATGAAATGTTTAAAAACAAAGAGGTAAATAAAACGTACTGGGCGGCAGTAGAAAAAATGCCTGCTGAAAAAGAAGGTACGCTGATTCACTGGTTGAAAAAAAACGAGCAGAAAAATATCTCCCGCGCCTGGAATAAAGAAATACCCGGCACCTTGCGCTGCGAACTGCACTACCTGTGGCTGAAAAGCATCGACAACTATCATTTGCTTGAAATAAACCCCTTTACCGGCAGGCACCACCAGATTCGGGTTCAGCTATCAGCTATGGGCTGCCCGATAAAAGGCGATGTAAAATACGGAGCCAGGCGCGGAAACCGCGATGGAAGCATTCACCTCCACGCGCGAAAAGTGGAATTTATTCACCCCGTAAAAAAGGAACAGATTGAAATTACCGCACCGGTTCCGGCTGGTGACAATGTTTGGAAAGCTTTCGGGCTTTAAAAAAGGAAGCGTTCTTGTTAATTTACTTTCTCAACCGTATAACTGAGAAAGTACCGGTCTTTTAATTCAAACTTGCCACCAGGGCAGGGGTCTTCGTTCTTTCCTTCGTGGGGTGAATTGGTAAAGTGGTCAATGCGCCCGAGTTTATCGTACGAATGTAAGTTTGAAATATCTCCGTATTCATCATCCATACAGCCTTTCAATAGCATGTTACGGATAGAAAATGCCTTGTCACGGATAAATTTTTTCGTTTTCCTGCTACATGGCGAGTTTGGATCAATTAAAGTTCCTGCCAGCAAGTCAATGCCGTCCACTTCCCAGCCGCCAATATAAACTCGGAAACTTTTTCCGCGCGGCACAAAGAGCAAAAACTCATTATCAAGCGTCCATTTTTTCTTGTAGGTCTTTCCCATGCCCTTGGTAAGAATCTTTCCCTTTTTCCCGTGAAAATCATTCAGAAAAATCCAGTGGCTGCCGACATTGGCAAACAGGCGAACTTCGGCTTTCGACAGCTTATCGTTCAGGTAACGGAACTTCAGATTGGTAAGTTTCACCTTGTAAGCATCAACCGGCACTTCATTACTCAGGCCTTTTCCTTCATCCCAGTACAGGAAAACAGTTCGCGCATAAATTTCAAGGTCGTTGGCGTTTTTTGTTTTCCAGGGAATTGTAACTTGCATGAATCCCGAATCAGAATTGGTTTCAATTAGCTCATACTGCGAAAAATTATCGGGTTTCTGACGAATTATGGTGTACTTCAGCTCTGCATTGGGCGAAGGGCGCGGCAAATCGGTGGTCACTATAAACTCATAGTCTTTGCTGCTCATGTTTACGCGTTTGACATACGGAGGCGAATTAAACCGGTTGTTTACCAGCGCGCCACCGTCACCGCTGGCAAAAATGTCAACGCGGGTGGCGAACTTGAGGGAGCTGTCGCCAATTACAATCTGCTCGGGAAGTGAGCGCTTAATGGCTACTATCCGGGGTGGGTGAATTTCGGCATGGCTGGGCGGATGACCTCGGTCCCACACATAGTGTCCCTCCACATGCACCCAGTCACCGGTTGTAGGCCAGTTCCAGATTACATCACCCAACTCATGACCGGCAGAAAAAAAACCTCCGCTGCGTCCGGCATCATTGTCATCCCGCATCGGGTTTACCCGATTGCTCATGCCTAGCCCTGTTTCCCATTCGCAATGAACAGTGCTGTGCAGCATGGTGTCGTTCCCTTCTTTATTGTGATAAACTAAATACGGAAGGAGATGATAAAACCGGTTGTCATCAGTCTTATCTGGTATTACATCAAAATTCATATCGTGTGAGTAGTGGTAAAAAGGCAGGTCTTCATGGGCTATATGAGGTCCGCCTGCGCCATCGGTTAGCCGGTACGAAACCTTTCCTTCCAGAACAGCCACATAATTGCGGTCAACAATAGGCAGCCAGGAAGGAAGCATCAGTCCGATGTCATAAAACTGATGGATTTTAAGAATTGAAAAAGTGTCCTGACAGGGGAAAAACCCCTCCTCGCTTTGCGTGCAGTACGGGTGCGAGCCAAGCGGAGTTTGAGCTATCGAATACGCCCCTGTAAAAACAAAAAGAAGAAGAAGAATTTTTTTCACCGCGCAAATATAATTTCGTGGCGAACTGAAATACATTTACCGGAACATTTTTTCAGATTTTTACGAACCGGTGCTCTCATGTTCAATAAAGATACTTACAACAAGCTGACTGACTATTGCGCTTACCAGGAGCGCTGTGCCGCTGACGTAAAGGACAAGCTGCACAAACTGAAAGCAGATAAAAACGATTACAGCGAATATATCAGCCGGCTGAAACAGGAAAAATACTTAGACGAAGAGCGTTATACCTTGTTTTTTGTAAACGGGCACATTCGAAAAAAATGGGGCAGGAATAAAATAAAATCCGCTCTGCTTCAAAAAGGAATTGACTTGCCGTTGATAAAGAAGTGTCTTGATGCCATGAATGACGAAACGTATTCGGAGCAACTGAAAATAATTGCAGCCAAAAAATGGAACACCATTAAAGCCGCCACTCCCCGCGAAAGGAAAAACAAATTGCTCAGGTTTCTTTTAAGTAAAGGTTTTGAAATGAATAAGGTGCTGAAAGTGATGAAAGATTTCAACTAATATTTGGAAAACTTTTCATTTACCGCCTTCTCATCGGCATCAATCTCTACCGTTTTAAACGAACTGCTTTTGCCCTTCAACAAAGTAATTTTCGATTTCGACAAATTCAGCAAACGGCTCAGATATTCAATTAAGTACCGGTTGGCTTTGCCTTCTACCGGTTGTGCGAGTATTTTCACTTTCAGCGAGCCGTCAGCTTCGCGGGCAATTTCATCGTTTCTTGAATTGGGCTTTACTTTAAGGCGTAGTTTCATTCCTCCAATTTAAGCAAGCCTTTTCACCGCCCATCCGCTGCCGTCCGTCAACTCCACACATTTGTATTTTACTTTCATGGTGGCAAATTTCTTTTCAATTCTGCGGCATTTGCTCGAAGGGGTTTTGGTCCGGCTTCGCCAATCGGTTTTCGGAATAACCACCGCCTCGCCTTGCCGTAAGCCAATAATAGCGTTGTAAGCCGGTGTTGCCCGCCCTCCGGCTTTGTAGCCAAGTTGTTCAAATTCTTCTCCCGTAATTTTCTTAATCATGGCATTTTTGTGTAAAAGTATAGCAATTTTATGCGAAATACTTGCACACGTGTGCAAAATCGAAGTTCAGAGGTAAGACGCAGCACATACAAAGTAAGAAATAGCACAATAGGAGTAAGACATGGAACTTAAACAGTGAGAAATGGAAGTCAAAGAGTAAGAAAGAGCACTCTATAAGTAAGACTTCGCACATAAAGAGTAAGACATGGCACCCTAAAACTAAGACATCGCACACAAGAAGTAAGACGTGGAACTTAAAAAGTAAGACATAGCACCCCAAAAGTGCGAAAGGGCGGTAAATTACTGCGATTTTGAACCGGGTTTTGTGACCCCCAGAGCTATTTAAGCCCCTTTCTCCAATCTATTTTTTCGCTGACAACCGTTTTCAATTCTGCAATTGAAATTCTTTCCTGCTTCATGGTGTCGCGGTCGCGGAGAGTAACGGTATTGTTAGTAAGTGTTTCGGCATCAACGGTAATGCAGTATGGTGTGCCGAGTGCATCCTGCCTGCGGTAGCGCTTGCCGATTGAATCTTTCTCTTCGTAAAAGCACTGGAAATCCCAGCGTAGCGAATCAAAAATCTCCATCGCTTTTTCAGGAAGCCCGTCTTTTTTCACCAACGGGAAAATGGCAATTTGAACAGGCGCCAGGAATGGAGGAAGTGCCAGCACTACGCGGTCGCTGCCGTCTTCGAGCTTCTCGGTTTTGTAGCCGTTGCAAAGCAACGCCAGAAATGTCCGGTTCAACCCTATTGAGGTTTCCACTACATAAGGAATATAGCTTTGATTTAGTTCCGAATCGAAATACTGCAATTTTTTTCCGGAAAGTTCCTGGTGATTTTTTAAATCAAAATCTGTGCGCGAGTGAATGCCTTCAATTTCTTTAAACCCAAACGGAAAGTTGAATTGAATATCAACGGCAGCGTTGGCGTAGTGCGCCAGCTTTAAGTGGTCGTAGAATTTCAGATTACTTTCAGCAAAACCAAGCGACCGGTGCCACTTCATACGGGTCTCCTTCCACTTGTTGTACCATTCCATTTCCGTACCGGGGCGGACAAAGAACTGCATCTCCATCTGCTCAAACTCGCGGGTGCGGAAAATAAACTGGCGGGCTACGATTTCATTTCTGAATGCTTTACCCACCTGTGCAATACCAAACGGAATTTGCTGCCGGGAAGTTTTCTGTACACTGAGAAAGTTTACAAAAATTCCCTGTGCCGTTTCAGGACGCAGGTAAATGGTTGAGGCTTCTTCAGCCACCGAACCCATTTCGGTAGAGAACATGAGGTTGAATTGGCGAACATCCGTCCAGTTACGCGTACCGCTGATAGGGCAGGCAATTTCCAAATCAACAATGATTTGGCGAACTTCTTCGAGGTTGTTGTCATCCAGCGCTTTTTTAAACCGCGATTCAATAACATTCAATTTCTCTTTATTCCGCAACACATTCGGATTGGTTTGCAGAAACATTTCCCTATTAAAACTCTCACCAAATTTCTTCTGTGCCTTCTCCGCTTCCCTGTCAATCTTCTCCTCAATCTTCGCCATGGCATCCTCAATCAGCACATCAGCACGGTAGCGCTTCTTGGAATCTTTATTGTCAATCAGCGGGTCGTTGAAAGCGTCCACATGCCCCGAAGCTTTCCATGTTTTCGGATGCATAAATATAGCGGCATCAAGACCTACAATGTTCTCATTGAGCTGCACCATACTCTTCCACCAGTATTCCTGAATGTTTTTCTTCAACTCAACACCATACGGGCCATAATCGTACACCGCGCTGAGGCCGTCATAAATTTCGGAGGAAGGGAAGATGAACCCGTATTCTTTACAATGTGAAATTATTTCCTGAAAAAGGTTCTGTGTGCTCTCTTTGCTCATAATGCGCGAATATAAAAAAGCAATGAGAGAGGATACCGCGCAGATAATTTTAGTTTTGGCAAGGCGTTTGAAATGGAAAAAGAAAAAACTTTATGAAAAAGATTCCGGTTTTAGTTGTTGGGTTACTGGCAATTCTTTTCGTAAAAAGCCAGGGACTTGATTTTGAATGGGAGAGAAAAGTGAAAGGAGTAAAAGGCACGGTAAAATTTCTGGAAGACAAGGAAACCGTGGTGATTGTTCCGGATGATAACCCGAATATGCGTTACATTTCGCAGCAACTTCCCGAAGAATACAAAAAGGAAGGGCTAAAAATTTGTTTTACCGGCTGGCTGGGAAAAATTCCGCCTAATGTGCGCATGCTTGGCACTCCGCTGAAATTAAATTGTGTTTGCACCACAAAAGCGGAACAGAAGAAATTTAATCTCAAAAAGCGGAAATATGCTTTTAAAGAAAAATGACACAACTGTGACATTTCTTTTTGGAAGTGTTGTTGCATAACTCGTAATTCGCTCCTTTAATATTCTGATGTCAGTAAAAGTTTCCGGACTAACTAAAATTTACGGCTCACAAAAAGCTGTGGACGGAATTTCGTTTGAGGTGAACAAGGGTGAAGTTCTGGGTTTTCTGGGCCCCAACGGTGCCGGAAAATCTACGACCATGAAAATTCTCACCTGTTTTATTCCGCAGTCATCGGGCAAAGCTGGGGTGTGCGGGTTTGATACAACCTCCGCCCCGCTTGAAGTAACAAAGCGAATCGGCTACCTGCCCGAAAATAATCCGCTTTACCACGATATGTTCGTCAAGGAATATCTTGAATTTATGGCTGGTCTTCACAAACTTGGGAAGATTACGAAAGCGCGAATTGATGAAATGATTGAAGCAACCGGCTTAACCACGGAGCGGAAAAAGAAAGTCGGTCAGCTTTCAAAAGGATTTAAACAGCGCGTTGGGTTGGCACAGGCAATGTTGCACGATCCCGAAGTATTGATATTAGATGAACCCACTTCGGGGCTTGACCCGAACCAATTGACCGAAATCCGTTCTTTGATTAAGCAACTCGGAAAAGACAAAACAGTAATTTTCTCTTCGCACATTATGCAGGAGGTGCAGGCGGTGGCAGACCGGGTGATTATAATTAATAAAGGAAAAATTGTTGCTGATGATTTAACCGCCAATCTTCAAAACAGAATAGGCAATGAAATAATTGTAACCGTTGAATTCAAGCAGCCTGTTGAGCGTTCATTGCTTAGCGCTATACGAGGAGTAAAAAGCTATGAGCAACTGAAAGACAGCAAATGGAATTTTGTTTCAGAAGGAAATAAAGACCTTCGTGAAGAGATTTTCAATTTTGCGAAAGAGAAAAATCTGACGTTGCTTTCGCTGTATAAGGAGGAATCGTCTTTGGAAGATATTTTCAAACAGCTCACCCGATGAAAGCAATCTTTCTCAAAGAACTCAAACAATTTTTCGGCTCGTTGATTGGCTATATCGCCATCATTGTGTTTCTTCTGGCACTCGGTTTGTTTATGTGGATTTTTCCCGATACCAATATTTTCGATTTCGGCTACGCTACACTTGACTCTTTTTTCAGCATTGCCCCCTACATTTTCATTTTCCTGATTCCAGCCATAACCATGCGCTCATTTGCCGAGGAAATTAATACAGGAACTATTGAATTGCTTTCAACAAGACCGGTAACCGAACTGCAAATCATTCTCGGGAAGTATTTTGCAGCACTCGTCTTGGTTTTCATTGCTATCGTCCCTACTTTTATTTATTTCTATACCATTTATTCTCTTGCCTCACCTGTTGGTAATGTGGATGCTGGCGGAATTCTCGGTTCTTATTTCGGTTTGTTTTTTCTCGGAGCGGTCTTTGCTGCCATCGGAATTTTCTGCTCTTCTATTACCTCAAACCAAATTGTTGCATTTATACTGAGTGTGTTCTTATGCTTTTTTCTTTATCTCGCCTTTAGCTACCTTTCTCAGTTCGGAATATTTTTTGGAAAGAACGATTACTTAATTGAATCGTTCGGGCTAAGCACACACTACGATGCCATGGGCAAAGGAGTAATTGACAGTCGCGATGTTGTTTATTTCCTTTCTGTTATTTCAGCCTTTATTCTTTTCACGCGAACCGCGCTTTCGAGCAGAAGATGGTAATACTCAAAGGCAACTTTCTTACTAACAGGAGAGATGCCATCATTCGCTTGGTGCTGGTATTCTCTATTTTGGTTTTGCTGAATGTGGTTTCGGTTTATTTCTATTTCCGTATGGATTTGACCTCTGAAAAACGTTACTCTATTTCAAAGCCATCGAAAGAGATGGCAAAAAAGCTGAAAGATGTGGTGACAGTAAAAGTTTACCTCGATGGAGATTTGAATGCGGGGTTTACCCGACTGAAGGAATCAACCAAAAACCTGCTGAGTGAATATCGCGCTTACGGAGGAAAGAATATCGAGTATCAATTCATTGACCCGATGGCGATTCAGAATCTGGATGAGCGCAAAGCATTGATGAGCGATTTGATTCAGCGCGGACTGGCACCTACCAACCTCACCACCAAAAGCAAAACCGAAAGCAAACAGCAGCTAATTTTTCCCGGAGCAATTGTAACTTATGGCGGAAGAGAAATGCCCGTGCAGTTGCTGGAAAATCAAATTGGATTTTCACCTCAGCAAATCCTGAATAATTCGGAAGTTCTGCTCGAATACAAATTCTCTAATGCTATCAAAAAACTTACACAATACCGCGCGCCACAAGTAGCTTTTATTCACGGAAATGGAGAGCTTTCGTTAATCGAAACTGCCGGCATTAGAAATACACTTGCATCGCTTCAATACGAAGTGAAGGATTTTGACCTGCATATCAATTATCATATTCCCGAAAGAGTTGATGTTATCATTATTGCAAAGCCGACAACTGCTTTCGATGAGAAAGACAAATACAAAATTGACCAGTACATTATGCACGGGGGAAAAGTTTTGTGGCTGGCAGATGGAACCAATGCGGAGATGGACAGCTTAAAAAGAAGCCCTACCGGTCAGTTTGTTCAGGGGACTGATTTTAATCTGGACGATATGCTCTTTAAATACGGAGTTCGGATTAATGCCGATGTAGTTCAGGACATCAATCTCTGTAACCAGATTCCGTTAGTGGTGGGGCAAATGGGCAGCGCGCCTCAAACCGAAATGTTCCCCTGGTATTATTTCCCGCTTTTGATTTCAGAAAACAATCACGCCATAGTCCGTAATCTTGACCCGGTTGCAGGTTTTTTCGCCAGCACTGTTGATACAATTAAAAATCCGGGAGTAAACAAAACGATTCTGCTGCACACCACCGATAATGCAAAAGCACAGCTTACGCCTACACGCGTTCACTTCGGAATTTTGCAGAGCAAGCCAAATCCCGAATACTACAACTCCCCCAAATTACCAATCGCAGTTTTGCTCGAAGGTGAATTCGAGTCGGTTTACAAAAACCGTTTGTCCCCTGAGTTTCTTGCCATGGGCGATACCGTTGAAACTTTAAAATTTTCGGAGAAGAGCCCCAAGAGCAAAATGATTGTGATTGCCGATGGCGATATTATCCGCAATGAGGTGCGCAGCGACAGTAGCGCTTATCCTCTCGGTTATTATATGTACACAAAACAACAATTTGCCAATAATGATTTTATCCTCAACTGCATTGAATACCTGGTTGATGAAAGCGGAATTCTCGAAACGCGCAACAAAGAAGTAAAGTTGCGGCTGCTGAATACCGTGAAAGCCGAAGACGAAAAACTGAAATGGCAGCTTATTAATATTGCTATGCCGATTCTGCTTGTTGTTTTATTTGGCGTGGGGTTTGGGGCTTACAGGCGCAGGAAATATGCCGCCTGATTTTTACAATTCTGTGACACTTCCTTTGTAAATTTTACTCTACTTCGCTTTGTGAAAAAATATCTTCCTCATGCAGTAATAATCGTTCTGCTTCTTACCGGTGTCGTTTGGCTTATCCGCAATCAAACCCCGGGTACAATGGAGGAGCGCGAAGGGAATTTTGCCGTAAAAGATTCCAAAGAAATTTCTAAAATCATTCTCACCGATAAAGAGAAAAAAAGAATCGAGCTTGCCGATTCCAGCGGGGTATGGTTCGTAAACGGCAAGTATCGTGCGCGGGAAGACCTGATGCAAAGTATTCTGGAGGCAATTACACGGGTTGTGTCCCGGAGCCCGGTTCCCGCTGCTGCACATGATAATGTTATCCTCGATATGTCATCAAAAGGAGTGCATGTTGAAGTTTTTGATTCGGACAATGAACTGCTAAAAAGCTACTGGGTTGGAGGACCAACCATTGACGGACAAAACACTTACATGCTTCTGGAAGAAACCGGAACTCCTGTTTCGCGCCCGCACATGACTTACATTCCGGGGTTCAAAGGTTACCTGACCAACCGGTTCAACACCGATGAAGAAATTTGGAGAACCCGCCAGGTTTTCAATTACCAACCGGAAGAAATAAAATCGCTGCATGTGGAATATCCGGGCGATGAGGCGAAATCGTTTTCGATAACGCGCGTGGCGGAAGATTCTTTCTCCCTTTCGCCACTCAATGAAAAATTCCGGTTGAATAGTGATTACAAACAAAAATATATCCGCCAGTATCTTGCCTTTTATTCTTCCATCTATCTGGAGGCTTTTCAAAACGACTACGCGAAGAAAGATTCGGTCGTAAAAACAACTCCCTATTGCATTATTACAGTCCGAACCGGCAATTCGGTTAACGAAGTAAAAATGTTTTACATGCCGGTTAGCAAGCGCAGCAAAACCCAGTTCGATTCAAAAGGCAATGAAATGACTTACGATGTGGACCGGTATTTTGCCTCGCTCAACAACGGGCGCGATTTTGCCATTGTTCAGTATTACGTTTTCGGCAAACTGTTGCGCAGCTACCAGGAATTTTTCTTCAAGCCCGTATAAATCTTACAACCCCCGGCTAGTAATCCTTCTGCCCTGTTTTTTACACGATTACCCTTTTGTGGTTAAAAGCGTATATCTTTGATAGCTGTGATTGCCTATTTTTAAAAAACGTCAGCGGATTGGCAAAAGAAAATATTACCGCTCTTACAGACGAAGAATTGATTCACCGGTACCGCAATTCGCATAAAAAGATTTACCTCGGTGAGCTTTACCAGCGCTATACCCACTTAGTATTCGGTGTGTGCCTCAAATATTTCAAAAACGAGGAAGATGCCGAAGACAACACCATGCAGATTTTCGAGCTCCTGATTTCGGAATTAAAGCGGCACCATATAACGGCATTCAGGCCCTGGCTGTACGTGGTGGTTAAAAACCACTGCATGATGGAGTTCAGAAATATTGCTAAGAACAACAAGGTTAACCGCAAATTGCAGTACGAATTAGGCGGAATAAGTGTGGAAAATACCGAAGAAAGTCATCTATTGGAGGAAGGTGATAAAGAAGGTGACAAAGAATTTGTGCTGGAGCACCTGAAAAACGGAATTGACGAACTGCGCGAAGAGCAGCAAACCTGCATCGAATTGTTTTATCTGAAAGATTGCAGCTATGCCGAGGTTTCGAAAATTACGGGCTACAGCCTGAACGAAGTGAAAAGTTACATACAAAACGGGAAGAAAAACTTAAAGAGATATATAACTGCAAAAAATGAGCAGGAGCAAAAAGGAAACGAAATTTCTTGAGTCGGGGGTGTTGACCCAGCGGGCTATGCTTGCTTACATCAACAACGAGCTCGATGACCAAGAGCGGCAGCAATTTGAAAAGCTGCTGAAAGACGACCCCTTTGCCCGGGAGGCGCTCGAAGGCTTGCAGGGGGCGCCCAGCAAACCTGCTGTTTCGGCTGCCCTGGGAAACCTCAACAAAAAAGTGCGCTCACGCACCGGTCTGCGCGAGAAAAAAACCATTAACATTCATTGGTCGAATTACCTGTGGGCGGCTGTGCTGCTTGGCTTGCTGGTGGGTATCGGGTTTGTGATGATAAACTTCCTCGGCAAGCAGAATGAGCATATTGCCCAAACCGAAACTCAAAACCCAACACCCGGCTTGTTCGATGAGCCGAAACCCGAACAGAAATTTGAGCAGGCGGCAAGCGCGCCTGCAGATTCGGCAGCTTCTGTATCATACAGCGACACCGCAACTTTTGCCGGCAGCGGATTTGCGGTAACAATTCCCGACAACAACCAAACAAATCAAAATGCGAACAAACCCGCAGCCGATGGCAAAAAAGGGAAAGAAGAAGTTATTCCCATGACCAACGCCAGCGGTGCTGCCAGCCTGGAACGTTCAAATAACAGCGAGGCGCCCGCTCCTTCGTATCAAATGAATTCTACACTAACGGCTGATGATATTTCAACAGCCAGGGGAGTTACCATAACCCAGGCAAAAGCCGAAAAGAAAAAAACCAAAGCCACTGATACAATTACAGCTGATTATTCAGCCAAAGAACTGAACACAGTGGTGCGCGGCAGCATTGTTGAAAAAGACGAAGCCGACAAAACGGTTGTTATTACCCTTGATGAAGCCATGCGCAACTTTAACAGCGGCAATTACAAAAACTCGGCATCGCAGTTTGCCGAAATATTGCAACACCAGCCCAACAATGCCGATGCGCTTTACTTTGGCGCCATCAGCGACTATATCAACGGCAACAACAAGCGCAGCGAAAAGAATTTCGACAAACTGCTGAAAGACGGCACCAAATACCTCGATGGCTCCAAGTGGTACAAAGCCAACATCCTGCTCAACAAAGGCAAACGCGATGAAGCCAAAAAACTGCTCGATGAATTGAGTCAGTCCGGTGGCTCATACAAAGAGCGTGCGGTAAAGAAACTGTCGGAAATGGAATATTAAAAGACTTCCTCCGGTTGCCAATTGCCAATGAGCAATGAGCAAACAATAACCGTATTAAAAAAATGAAGTGCCGAGTGAGCCGTTTGGGTTATTATATCATTTAAGCATTGTTTGAATATTGGTTATTCTTCTGTGCCGCTTTCACCAGCACACCAAAACCTGGGGGTTGCTGAGCGCGCTTACTCCCCGCGCATTTATAGTGTAGAAATAAAAATAATAGCTGAGCCCCGGAACTAGCCCGGTGAACTTTTTCTTGCGCCCTTTGCTTTCGTCAATAATAAAAAGCACCTCGCCTTCGGAACCGGCTGCGGCTGCACTTCGGCTTACCACCCACTGCCCGCTGCCGTTGCGCTTAATATACGGGGGCAGCGGTCCGCCTGCCACCACTATGCACCCGTAAGCATCTACACCGGCAAGCGCTTCGCACCAGGCGGTCATTTGCCCGGTGTCGGGGCGCTTTATAGTTATGCGCACAGGCACAGGCGGCAGGCTGCCATGCTTGCCGTAATTACGGGGCTTGAGCCCGCAGGTTTCTACTGCGGCAGAGTTCATGTGGGGGTTGCGGAAAACCCACCGCTGTATGAACGGACGAAGAATTTTGCAGTACTTTTTTCGCTCCAGGTTTTTTGCCTCGCGCTGCACCCCTGAGGCGGTGCTTTTATTTTTTACTTTATTCCATGCCTCGCTCCAGTTGCTTTGTCCAATGCTCAGGTTTTCTGTTTCACTGTCAGGAATTTGCCACAACACGGCATTTTCCAACACTGCTTTTACCAGCCCTTCCTGAAAAATGTCAAAGTCCGAATCGCTGCGGGGTATAGGGTCTTTTCCGCTCATGTTGTTTATTTTTGTTTAGTGCTGAAAATTATTTCAAGGGTATTCAAATATAAATCGATTTACCTCTAAACAAAATAAATTGCTTGCAAAAAAACATTCGTTGCGTGCAACAAAATATGTTTCGAATACCCCGGAGAATAAATCGTGTTCATTTCTAAAGAAATCAACTTCATTTCTTTCCCTATCGAGAAAGCTGTGGGCTGCGTTGCAAGCAACGGAACTTGTTTTTACCTCCTTTTAATGCCGCAATTACCTCACCAGGTTAAGTTTCGGTTCAATTTAAAATGTGGGGAGGTTAAAAATTACGCTGTTGCGTGCAACAAATATTTTTTTGCAAGCAACTTTTTATTGAAAGAATCCGGTAAAAATTTCTGCGGACTCTCTTTGGGTTTTGCGGAGGGTATTTTGGCTTTTTGAAGATCCGGTTTACTTCCCCTTAAACACCGGCTTTCTTTTCTCGACAAATGCAGTAACTCCTTCCTTATAGTCTTCGGTGTTTCCGGCTATTTCCTGGTTCAGGGCTTCGTATTGCAGCATTTCGCTGAGGTTAGCGGTGTAAGCTTTGTTCAGCATTTTCTTTACCATGCCATACGCTTTGGTAGGACCGGTGGCGTATTTCTGTGCCAGCTCGTTTGTTGCATTGTCCAACTCCTCCGGTGCAACCACTTTGTAAACAATGCCAAGTCCGAGGGCTTCCTTAGCCGAAACTTTTGAGGCGAGGGTAATCAGCTCGAAGGCTTTATTGTAACCCACTAACTGCGGAAGAAAAAATGACGAACCGGAATCGGGCACCAGACCCACGTTGGCAAATACCTCAATGAGGGATGCGGTTTCGGAAGCCACAATAATATCGCAGGCGAGCGCCAGCGATGCACCGGCACCGGCAGCCACACCGTTCAGTTTGCAGATAACCGGTTTCGCCATTTCGCGGATGGCAAGAATCATGGGGTTATACCTGCGCACTACCGAATCGCTCAGGCTGCGCGTACCGGTGGCGTTTTTTATATCTTTCAAGTCCTGCCCGCTGCAAAAGGCTTTGCCGGCACCGGTAACAATTACTGCGCGCGCGGCTTCGTCTTTCGAGGCTTTCTTCAGCGCGTCAATAAAATCTGCGCTCATTTCTTCGTTGAACGAATTAAAAACATCGGGGCGGTTGAGGGTAATGGAACAAACCCCGCTTTCAACCGAAAAAAGAATGGTGTTATACATGGCTAAAACATTTTTTTATAAAAACCGCGGAACAATACTGAACGCAACAAACTGACCGGTGAAACCCGCCAGGTAACCGGTTAATATTTCGCGCTGAGTGTGGGCTTTCAATATCAGCCGGGCAGTACCGGTAAGCCCGGCAATAAGAATTGCCGCAATCACCAGCAAGCGCAAGTCGTAAAAAGAAATGCGCACCATCACCAGCGTAAGCCCGAACAAGCCGCCAGCGCCCGCGGCATGAAGGCTTATTTTTTCAAATACATTGACGAAAAATAAAATGAAGATAGAAAGCGCGCAGCCCAGCAGCATGAAAAACACCAGCTCGTTGGTGGGCAGTTTCATGTTTGCATTCGGCTTAAACTGCCACGCTGCCCACAGGTAAAAGGTGGCTGAAGCAATCAGCGGAATAATTCTTTCCCGTTTGGTTTCCAGCGCCAGGCTCTCAATCATTTCCAGCCGCTTCATCATAGCCATCCACACCACCGGAAAAAGAAAGGTGAGCGAAAAAACCATAATGAGCCATACCCCGTGGAACCGCTCGCCAAAATATCCGAACCGGTTCGGGTTGGCGGCAATAATCAGGAAGGCCCCGTAAGTAGGAAACAACAGCGGGTGAAAGAGGATGGAGAAAATCCGGGAAAAAATTTCCATGGCAGGCAAATGTAAAAAATCGTTATAGAGGCTTTCTTCTGCGGTGAATGCTGCAAAGTGTGCCTCTATTTAAGCGAAGTAAAATGCTATTCTAAATTTACACATGCAAAAAGCTGTTTCATGAAGTTATTATTGGCTGCGGTTTCTGTTTTGTGTTTCTCTGCATTAGCTGCGCAACACGATTTCCCCAATTGCCAAACCACCTATTTCAAAAACGGAACCGTTTCCACCACCCAATGCTACGACAAGAACAACCGGTTCGGCAAAGCGCGGGCGTTTAACCTCAAAGGCGAAAAGATTTATGAGCGCGAGCTGAGAAAAGCGGGCGGACACAGCACCGTCTCGTTTACATTTTATAAAAACGGAGCGGTGCAAAAAGCAGAATGGCGCAGCGCGCCCGATGGGGGAATCCAGTGGTACAGTAACGTAACCGCTTTTGCCGAAGACGGTACACTGCTAAGTTCTGTTGACCGCAATTATGATGACGGTGTAACCGTTCCGCTAAAACATACTCCCAACCCCGAATCTCCTGTTACGAAAACCGGAGACACGGCAAACATGAAACAGGAAACATTGACCGGGGCGGTTATTTACGAGAACGAATTCTGGTATATCAATCACTCCGGTCAAAAACTAATCATTACCGCAGTTCGAAACCGCAATGAGTTTTTTACTGCGTTGGTTTCGAAGGAAGGGAGTGTAAAGGGCGGCTCGTTTATCCTGGCTCAGCAATTTGATACGCCCGATAAGTATTTCTCTTTTTCGGTTCAGCCGCTGAATAATAAAGCGAAACAAAAGTTTACAGTTAGTCTGCTACCCGAATTGACTAATACGGTGAAGGAAGGATTGAGGAGATATTATTATGAAATAAAGTAGGCGGAAATTATAACTCCTTCCTAAGTCTCGCTACCGGTATATTCAATTGCTCCCGGTATTTCGCTACGGTTCTCCGCGCTACATTATAGCCGCGTTCGTTCAGGATTTTGGTGAGTTTCTGGTCGCTGATGGGTTTCTTTTTGTTTTCCGCTTCAATTAAATCGCTCAGTATCTTTTTCACCTCGCGGGTAGAAACTTCCTCCCCGCTGTCGGTAGAAAGCGACTCGCTGAAAAAGAATTTAAGGGGAATAGTTCCGAATTCGGTTTGCACATATTTGCTGTTCGCCACCCGTGAAACGGTTGATATGTCGAGCCCCGTGCGGTCGTGAATGTCTTTCAGAATCATGGGTTTCATCTGGGTTTCGTCACCGGTACTCAGGTAGTCTTTTTGCAGCTCAAGAATGGTATTCATCACCATCATCATGGTTTGGTAGCGCGATTGAATAGCTTCAATAAACCACTTTGCCGAATCAATCTTCTGTTTAATAAAGAGAATTGCCTCTTTCTGGCTTTTGCTTTTGTCTTTTGACTTATTATAGGTAGAAATCATTTCCTTAAAATGATTGCTCACCCGCAGTTCGGGTGCATTGGCTGAGCTAAGCGATGCAGTCAGTTCTCCGTTGTTGTTTGTCAGGATAAAATCGGGAATAATGGTAAGCTGCATGTTCCTTCCTCCGCCACTGTACGCGCTCCCGGGTTTGGGGTTCAGCTTAATGATTTCATCCAGCGCCTTTTTCAGCTTGTCTTCATCTATCTCAAAAACCTGCTTCAGCTTTTCGTAATGTTTTTTGGTGAACAGGTCGAAGTTGTTTTCGATAATCCGTATGGCAATTTCGGTATATATGGTCGGCTCTTCCTTTCGCTTAAGCTGAAGCAGCAAACATTCTTCCAGTGTTCGCGCACCTACACCGGGCGGGTCGAGTTTCTGAACTTCCTTCAAAATAAATAGCAGCTCCTTCTCATCGGTAGTAATATTCTGTCTGAAAGCCAGGTCGTCAACCACCGCGCTTAACTCTCTTCGCAAATAGCCGTCATCATCTAAGCTGCCAATGAGGTGCTGGGCTATCTGCTTTTGGCGTTCGTCCAAACCCTCCTCAACTAATTGCGACTCCAGATATTCGCGGAATGAAGTGGAAACCACAACCGGGATAGTCTTTTTCTCATCATCCGGGTCAGGAAATTCATTCGGGTCTTTGGTTTTGTATTCGGCAACCCCTTCATCATCCTCGTCATAATATTCACTCATATCCACCTCGTCATCCAGCTTCATTTCTTCATCCTGAGCTTCGTTTTCTGTTTCGGGGGATTCGCTTTCTGAAGTTAGAGTTGCTTCGTTTTCCGGTTCGTCTTCGGTGTTTGCCCCTTCTTCAAGCGCGGGATTTGCTTCAAGCTCTTCTTTTATACGATGCTCCAGTTGTGCAGAAGGAATCTGCAACAGCTTCATTAACTGAATCTGCTGGGGCGAAAACCGGAGTTGTAATTTCTGGGCAAGTTTTTGGTTGAGCACGGTGCGAATTTTCAAAAAACAAACGAAAATCCAAGTGTACGCGGAGACCAAACGCTTTTCTATATTCGCACACTTTGAAAAATAAGTATGGTTTACGTTAAGGAGTTAGCAAAGTTCGAGGGTAAAGAAATTGAACTGAAAGGGTGGAACGCACAAAAGCGCGACAGCAAGGCGATTGTGTTTATGACCTTGCGCGATGGAACCGGTTTTGTGCAGTGTGTGATTGATTTAAATGCAGTGGGCGAAAAATCTTTCGATGAAGCGAAACGGCTGCCGCAGGAAAGTTCTCTTTCGGTAAAAGGGAAAGTAGTGAAGGACGAACGGCAAATTGGCGGTTACGAAGTTCATGTTACATCGCTGCAGATAATTGCTGAAGCCGAAGATTACCCCATTACTCCAAAGGAACACGGTGTTGATTTCCTGATGGACAAACGCCATTTGTGGCTGCGCTCCAAACGTCAATGGGCAATAATGCGCGTACGTAACGAAATCATTTTTTCCATTCACAAGTTTTTCCAGGAACGCGGGTTTGTGCAAATGGACGCCCCTATTTTCACCGGCAATGCCTGCGAAGGAACTTCTACTTTGTTTGAGACAGATTATTTCGGTGAGCCCGCTTACCTCTCCCAATCCGGTCAGCTTTACGGTGAAGCAATGGCTATGGCGCAAGGATTGATTTACACTTTCGGTCCCACTTTCCGGGCGGAGAAATCAAAAACCCGCAGGCATCTTACGGAGTTCTGGATGATAGAGCCCGAAATGGCTTTTTATGATTTGAAAATGGACATGGATTTGATTGAGGATTTTGTACGTTATGTGGCAACAAGTGTTCTCGACAAATGCAAACCGGAATTACAAACGCTGGAGCGCGACACAACTTATCTCGAAAAAGTCCGTGAGCCGTTTATTCGCATGAAATATGCTGATGCAGTGAGTGTGATTAAAGGCGAGAAAGAAATAAATGGAAGAACTTCTCTGCAAATGCTTGCCGAAGAAGAATCAAAGCTCAAAGAGCAAAAATCAAATGCTGAAACGGAAATTGCTGAACGGGAGAAGAAGATTGCCGGCGGTGAATTGAAGAAAGGTAAAATCAATTTCAACCAGGCTAAGATTGACAAGCTGAAGAATGAAATAAAAGATACTGAAGAAAAGCTTGCTAACCTTCCTCAATGGCTCGACAGCGCCAAGAACTTTCAGCGCGGAAATGATTTCGGGGGAAGTGATGAAACCGTTCTTACTAAAATGCTCGGCAAGCCGGTTATGGTTTACAACTGGCCGCATGAAGTGAAGGCCTTTTACATGAAAGAAGATGAAGCCGAAAAGGGAATTGCCAAAGGGGTTGACCTCCTTGCGCCCGAAGGTTATGGCGAAGTGGTTGGCGGTGGCGAGCGCGAAACCGATATTGAAAAGCTGAGGAGAAAGATTGTTGAGCACAATTTACCCATGAGCGCTTTTGAATGGTATCTTGACCTCCGCAAATTTGGCAACGTGCCTCATGCCGGATTCGGGCTGGGGCTTGAAAGATTGGTCGCCTGGATTTGCGGACTGCAACACATCCGCGAAACCATTCCCTTCCCTCGTTCTTACGGAAGGCTGCTTCCTTAGAAACCATTTTCACAAAGACACAAAGACGCGAAGAATGCCTTGCGCTTTTGTGTCTTAGTGTTTACCGGTATTCTTGTATTTTTATTCCGCAATTAAGCTATGTTTTTCATCAAACGAACTTTACCCATTCTCTTCGGAATTTTCCTGCTTTCGGTGGCTGTTCGTTTGCCGCAGCTTAATCGTCCGCTTTCCAAACATCATGAGTTCTGCACGGCTATTTCCCTGCGTATCATGCAAATATGGTACGATAACGGCATTGCGAAATACAACTACAACCCGGTGATGACTTATAACAACCAGGCCGATAAGTTCATCAACAACCACGCAAACCAAACCGGTAAGATGCTTGATAAGGAAGGGAACTACTATTATGTTTCCCATCCGCCTTTTGCGTATTACTTTCCGTTTTTCATTTTCAAAGTGTTGCATGTTCGTCCGGATGTACTGCCGCTGCAAATCGTCAACCTTGCCCTTCATTTTCTGAGCGGGCTGTTTATTTATTTTACGGTTTGCCTCCTTAGTTTTAACCGCGCGCGCGCTTTGCCTTACCGCAGCGCCATAGTGGCTTTTACTCTTTACATTTTTCTGCCGGTTACGCTCTGGTTTCAGAGCAATGTGTACATGAGCGATATGGCGGTTCACCTGCTCTTTATTATCGGGGTTTACATAGCGCTCAAAATGATTATCCGGCAGAAGTTCTATTCACCCAAATACATTTTCTTTTACATCACCTGCTTGGGGCTGATGATTTACACCTCGTGGCTGGGGTTGTTCTTTGCCTTTGGTGTGCTGGTTTACTCGCTGCTGCATGTGCGCGACATCAAAGGCTTCCGCATACTTATCTGGAGCACTTTTTTTGTTACGCTTATTGCCGGTCAGTTGATTGTTTACCAGTATTCGCAAATAAGCGGCCTGCGAGCGTACATTTACGAAATGCTCAGCCGGTACCTTGTGCGCGGAAGCATTGCCGATGCCGAACACGGCTTGCTGCATTTTATGTTTTCCTACCTCTGGTATCTGAAAAACATTCTCTACAATTATCTCATTCATTACAATGTTATTTACCTTGTTATTCTGTTGTTCATCTGGCTATCGGTGAGCAGGAAGAAACTGAAAATTGTTTTCAGCGAAAACGGCTACCGGTTTATCTGGCTGAGTGTAACACCGGTAGTACTCATGCACTTTTTCTTCCTCAATTATTCTCAGCATGATTTTACGGCACTTTATGCTTCGCTTTTCTTTAGCGTGCTGCTCGGCATTCTTTATGATAAAGTGAAAAAGAGCGGAGCTATTTCTTTAAGGAAGTTGCGGGTTGGGTTGGTGGTAGTGATTGTTTTAATGGTTACAGAATTTCAGGTGATGAACAATCCTGTCGATTTCGTTACTTTTCACAAGAGGCAAGAACTCACAGCACATGTAATTAAAGAACAAGTAACAAATAGGGAGGTCATCTTTCTAAAAAGAAACATAGACCCTCAACTTATATTTTATTCTAGGCGGAATATCAGATATTGCAATAGTGTGGAAAATGCTTACGAATTTTTAAAAGAAAATAACAGAAACAAAGGAGTGTTTATTACCTTCCCAGATGAATACCAGGATGGCGTTTTTATAGAAAAAGTATTTCATTTATCCTTAGACAGTAATGGCAGGGAAGAAACAACTCAGTCTCTTGACTGAAACCACTATCTAACTTTAATTAGCATTCATGAGTTCCCATTCCATTCCCACCGTTGACATCTCCGATTTTCTTGCCGGAGGAGAACGCAAGCAGAAATTTGTTGAACAACTCGGCAGAGCGTTTGAAGATGTGGGCTTTGTTTCAGTAAAAAACCACGGAGTGCCACAGGAACTGATAAATGAATATTATGACGCGGTGAAAAAATTCTTTTCCCTTCCTGTTGCCGTCAAAAAGAAATATGAAGTTCCCGAACTGGCCGGGCAGCGCGGTTATACTTCGTTTGGCAAAGAAACCGCGAAAGGTTATGATGCGCCTGACTTGAAAGAATTCTGGCAAATGGGGCAGATAGTGGAAGGCGAAGACCTTCCCATAGAACATTATCCCGGCAACCTCGAGGTAGATGAACTGCCCGGTTTCTTCGATTTGGGAACCCGGCTTTACAAATCGTTTGAAGATTCGGGGCGGGAGCTGCTGCGCGCCATTGCCATTCACCTAGGCATTGGCGAGTTTTATTTCGACAAGCATGTGCACAACGGCAATTCGATTGTGAGGGCGATTCATTATCCGCCAATTACGCAAGAGCCGAAAAGTGCGGTGCGTGCCGAGCAGCATGAGGACATTAACCTGATTACGCTTCTGGTTGGCGCTTCTGCCGAAGGCTTGCAGCTTCTTAACAGACAAGGTGAGTGGCTTGATATTACCGCTCCTGAAGGTTGCATAGTGGTGAACGTGGGCGACATGCTCCAGCGGCTTACCAACAACAAGCTGAAATCAACCACTCACCGCGTGGTGAACCCTCCGCGCGAAAAATGGCATACTTCGCGTTTCTCCATTCCTTTCTTTATGCATCCGCGCAGCGAAATGCGCCTAGACTGTCTGCCAAGTTGTGTCACCGAAAAACACCCGCTTGCCTATGCCCCTATTTCAGCTGGCGAATACCTGAACGAAAGATTAGTGGAGATTGGGCTGAAAAAGTAATAGCTTTTTTGTTTCAGAGAATTTGTTTCCCTCTATTTTCAGGAAATAAACCCCTCGCGAAAAAGTTTCCAAATTCAGTGTGGCTAAAGAAGAATTTATTTTCTGCTCAAAAATTCTTCTGCCTGTAACATCAAACACTATCGCAAATATTGGTTGTTTCAATTCAAAATTTTCAATCCGCAACTCAAAATTCCCATCCGATGGATTCGGATAAATTATCAGACCCGCTTCTTTGTTAAATTCCGTAACTCCCGTTAAAGTAACCGCAACTTTGGTTGAAGCCGCGCGACAGCCGTTGCTGTCGGTTACGGCTAATGTATAGTCGCCCGAAACTGTAGCAATGTAAGTGCTGGAGTTTGCGCCCGGTATAGCCGTATTGTTCAAATACCATTGGTAAGTTACGGCATTATAACCCGTCAGGGTATCGCCATTTACGCTGATGGAAACCGGGGGCAGCGGATAAACGCCAACGGAAACAGCCGATGATGAAGCGGAGCAGTTGTTCATGTCGGTGGCGGTTACATAATAGTTGCCCGCCAGCCGCGTGTAAATGCAGGAATCCTGCTGGCCGGTGTTCCACTGGTAAGCCGAATAGCCCGGTGGCGCACAAATACGGGCGCTGTCGCCCGAGCACATAATGGCTTTGTCGGAAGAAACCACTGGTGGGGTTACTCCCGATGAGCCGACCGCTGCGCTGGCTGATGCACTGCAACTGTTGGCATCGGTTACCGTTACCGAATAATTTCCTGCCGCAAGATTAGTGAGCGAAGGCGAGGCGGAGGAATTATTCCAGAGATACGTAAACGGTGAAGAGCCGGTGGAAGTATTTACCGTAACCGTTCCGTTGCTGTTGCCGCAGGTGGTGTTGGTTGAAGAAATGGAAAGGGTAACCCCGTTGGAAGAAGTAACGGCAACCGAAGAAGTGGCGGAGCAGTTTCCGGCTGCGCTTACCGTAACGGAGTAAGTTCCCGAAGTAAGATTCGCAATAGCCGAAGTGGTGTCACCGGTGTTCCATAAATAGCTGAAGGGAGCCGTGCCCGCAGTTACCGTAACCGAAGCGGTGCCGGTGTTGCCGTTGCAGGGGGTGTTGGTGGCCGCAGCGCTGAGCGCAACGCCCTGGGCGGTGTTAACGGTTAAGTAGGCGGTATCGGCTTTGTTGCATGTGGCTGAATCCCGGGCAATGAGCATCACCTGGTAATTGCCGCTGGTGGTATACGTATAAAGCGGGTGCTGGGCGGTGGAAGAGTCGCCATTGCCGAAGTGCCATTCATACTGCACGGCATTTACCGAGCGGTTGATAAACTGAACCGGTAACGGAAGAATACAGGAAGCTATGGAAGAAGAAGTATCGCTGCTGCCCGCCACCGCAGCCAAAGCATCGGCATTTACGCGCTCCGCCTCGAAATCAATTTTGAAAACCGTGTTGTCGAAATCGTTGGAGGTCTTGTTGGTTCGGAAAGCGGTAGGCGTGGTATATAAGGTTGTTTTATCGGTGCAAAGCGCGTGGTAAATAACTCCGCGCCTGTCGAAGCGGCAGGTGCCTCCGTCCACATGCGAATCCTGCGGACCGTAATAAGAGCCGAAACGCAATGCGGAGGCATTTGGCTCCAGCGTAAGCATGTAAAAGCCTCCGCTGACTGTTTGAAATGCCCCGGCAGTAGTAGTGAAGCCGGATAAATTTCCAATGGAAGTGTTCAATCCTCCGTGACCAATGGCATAGATGTAATCGCACTCGTCAATCATGAGTGCTGTGGGCGCCAGTTGATTGAAGGTGGTAATGAAATAGGTGGAGTCAAGCGTTGGTTTCAGTTTCGCGATAAATGAGCCATTCATTACTCCCTGGTAAGCACCCGGTGTAGGTTGAATAGCACTATTGGGTGTTGCACCAAAAATGTAGACATCACCGTATTTGTCTAAGTCAAGCAGGTAAGCCTGCTCTTCGCTCACGGTGCCGAAGTAGGTGGACTTGAGCATGGTCTGTCCGTTGGCGCTGAGGTTCGCCACGTAGGCATCGAACAAGCCACCGGTGTAGCTCGGGCGGATAGTTCCTGCGGTGTTGGTGAGTATGTTGCTTGAAATGGCACCGGTGACGAAAACATTTCCATTGGCATCAAGCTTCAAACCATAGCAGGCATCTTCACCCGGCCCGCCAAGAAAGGTACTCCACAAAAGTGCAGACAGGTTGCTGTTGAGTTTAAACACAACTCCGTCCTGATATCCTCCGCCATAGGTTGTCTGATACGCACCGGATGTAACCGGAAAGTTAGCCGAGCGGCCATAGCTGGCAATGTAAGCGTTGTCGAGCGAGTCAATAATTATTTCGCCCTTGTAGTAATCGCCATAATACCGGAGAACCGAAGAATAGTTCACTCCGTCCTGCTCGGTGTTGCCGCCCACATAAGTTGAGCCGATTAAGGCAGAACCGGTGGTGTTGAGTTTAGTAACTATAATATCTGTCAAGTGATTTCCGAAATTGTCGGTAGGGTTGGTGCGCTGGTAACCGGTGGCGCTAACCGGGTAGTTTTCGGAATTGGAACTGCCATAGATATATAATTGCTGGGCGGCATTAACCACCAAGCTGTGCGGCTGTTCCTGCCTTACACCTCCCAAATAAGTAGCCCACAACAAAGCCGAGCCATCGGGATTGTATTTGCTGATACAAATATCCTGGAAGCCACCCGCATGTGTTGTTTGAAACGCGCCAACTGTAGCCGGGTAACCCGCACCGGTGCCGTTGGTATTCACCGAAAATGCTTTGCCCGCAGAATAAATATTACCGGCAGCATCGTACGTGGCGGTGTGGGCGTAAGCGCGGTAAGTTGTTCCCGAATAAGTGGCAGCAACAACTACAGGGTCAATCACTAATTCATAGCGGTTGTCGTATCCTTCGGAAAAATGAAAAGTTACGTTGTTTCCGCTCAACCGGTATTCGCAGGGGATAGTTTTCTTTTCACCATCAATAATTTGAAAAGCAAAAGGCTTTTGCTCAATAATATCAGCCACAGAAGTTTTGATGACAAGATTTCCATCGCGGATGAATAAGCCATCGGCCCCTTCGAAGCGGAGCGCAATGAGGGAAACATCAGCACCAGCACTAACAATAAAATCGTATTCGAGATTTGCTCCGGCACTATGAACCGATAATGAAATGCGCGGGTAAACATTTTTGTAAACAACTTCCCCGAACAAGGGAACATTGCCCGCCCATTTGCTCTCGTCCTGTCCGAAGAAGTAATTGTAATACTCCCGGCACTTTGCGGCTTCGGCTACTTGCGGATTGGGGTTTGCGTTTTCAAAATGAACCCGGTAAGCATGGCCGCGAAGCTGCGGGCTTTGGTCGCTCTGTGAATGCAGGTACTCGTTGTCGTGAAAGTATTTGTCAAGGCGGGCGAGGTCAGCGGCATGATAAAAAGCGTAAGTCAGGGCGTTGCGCTCCAGATAAACCACGCCACCGTTCAGCCCGGCAGAGTATAAAACATTGGGGTGCTGCTGACCGAGGTTTTTAATGAGTTTGATTGGGGCCGCTGCGGGTTCATGTGCCTGAATCTTTAGGAGAAAAAAGCAAAGGGTAACGGGCAGAAAGAGTTGGGTTGCTTTCATAAGAGTTGAAATTGGCGAAACAAGTTCGTAATTAAGAACAAGTTTACAAAATGGAGGGTGATAAATGCGCAAAGGGGCGGGGGCGCGGACTTCAACGGTATTAAACTAAAGGGGGGACTTAAATTACCTCGGTTTAATAAAAATTAAATCTTTGCCCGCTTTAAACATAAATTCATTTGAATCTGTTTGCATTGGTTTTTCTTGGTATGCGTCAGTCGCGCCACCGGATAAACCTGTTAGATACCTTTTCATTTCGCCCTTCTCATCTATCACGACAACAACATCATCACCATTGGCACTTACTTTTAACTCCACCGGTTTTTTATCGGTTTGAGCAATACTATTTGTGTTGTCCTTTGAATCGCAGAAAAGGACGTACTGTTTGTGATTGCTCAACAGGTTATAGTAGCTGACACTATGATTATTGGTTCTTTGGTTAGGTATTTTAACACTATATATCAACAAGCCGGCTTGGCTAATTCTTGCCATGTAAATATTTCCTCTGGAGTACCAATAGTTCTCTTGGTTGGTTATATTATCATATTCAGGTTGTCCGGTAATGTAGAGATCTCCGTTATCAGGGTCAAGAGTAACACTATGTAATCGTAGTTCATCAGAGTGTGCGCCATAATCTTTTTTATGTGAAGCAGCGTGTTTACACGATTCCCCATATCGCTTAGCTAAGGCTTCATCAAAAGGATAATACCGAACATCCTCTTGCTTTCCATTAAGCACCTGACAAACAAAAATGCCGTTTACACCAGCATTATCTTTGGCATAATAACCTACCGCTGACATACTCCCTTTATAAATCTTCAGTTCTGCTTTCATATATCCTCGAAAATATGAACTGGATGCGTCTATGTCATTCATAGTAAATGATGCAACTTTTTCTGGTGTCTCCCCGTTCAGCTTTACTATTTCCAAAACGGAATGGTTCTGATCCATTTTCCTATATAAACAATAAAGGTCTTTCTCATCAGTGGCATAACTCATAATGTCAATGACCTTTCTTTCCAACCCAAAATCGACTATCGACCTTTTTATCTGTTTCAAATTTTCATCAAAAACGGTACAAACTTTTTGCATTACTTTCTTTGAGGTTGGATATGGTTGGACAATCCATAATTTGCTATTGTTAGAAGAAACCCAGATATTCCAATTTTCTCTTGTGCTTGTTTTGTCTTCCGTAGCTAAATTTTTGAAAGGAGTTTTAATTTTTCCATCCTTTATGTCTAATTCATAAGCACCAACTGTGCGTTGTGAATAATCATTGCTTATGTATAGATATTTGTTGCCAAGTTTATAAAAGGGAGTCCCATCAGGTGATTCGAGTATATATGTCAGTTTATTCTTATCACCCAAAGGCACCGATTGTTTTCTTTCAATGTTGTTATCGGGCATCAATTTTCCAATAAACAGATTTTCAGATTTATCTGACCAAACAAGACACAACCCCTCTGTGCGACTGCCAATTATTCCCATCAGTCGCTCTCCTTTTTTTGGGTCAAGTCCATTTTTAACCAAAGTAATATCCAACGGAGTTTGCGCCCGCACCAAGCCGAAAAAACCAAAAGCGAAGAGAATTAGAATTCTTCTCATAATTTTTTGTTTGTGTTGTTTAAAAATATTCTTCCCGCTCAAAATTCCCAACTTCTTCTACGGAAAACTAAAACTCACCACCACACTACCGCCTGAAATAACCGTGATGTTTTGAGTTTTGATGTTGGCAGGGTTGGTGCTCAGGAATGCGCTGATGGTATAGCTGCCCGGTTCCACTTCCGGAAAACTGAAATTGCCTCCCGCACCGCTGTTGGCGCTTAAACCAGTGCCGTTAAGGGTAATAGTTGCATTGGCGGAAGGTATTCCGGTGTCGGTTACAGTGCCGCTTACGGTTCCATAGGCCAGCAGGATGACATTTATTTCGGTAATAATTCCCGGTGCGGCAGTTTGGTTATCGCGCTGCTGGTCCACATGCCCGGCTTTGTGATAGTTGAGCGTATAGTTGCCCGGTGGCAGAAGCGGTATCAGATAATTACCGTTGTTATCGGTCAGTATAACACCACCGGTTTGCACAATTTCCACCACGGCATCGTTTATAGGGTTGCCGTTGCCATCGGTTACGCGCCCCATAAACGAAAACTCAGCCGGGTCGGGGTTTTCACCGGGGCTTTGCTCAAACACCACCCCGTATTCGCGCATTTTTCTGCGCCTCGATGCGGGGTTGTCTTTACGGAAAGTAAAAGCCACTTCATCCCAAATATCGGCAATCAGGTCATCGGTATCTTCGTTCAGTGCCGCCACTTCTTCCTGCTCTTCATCGTAAGCATCTTTTTTGGTGCTTTGGTCAGCCTGAGCTGCCACATACAGCGTATGCTCAGCGCCCACTTGCGCAGCTGATGGATTAGCCATTGCCGCACCACCGGCTGCTACGCGTGCCGCATCGCCACTTACAATTTGCGCGCCCCAGTTGGCAATTTCCTGTTCGGTAATGAGGCGCGGCAGGTCATCGCTGCTTACATCGAGGTTAAAATGCGCCCGCTGGTCGGCAGTATAAACTCCGCGCGAAACACCGAAGTTAAACACCTGAAAAAAGTGCGAGATAAACATTTTGAGCCTTGCCTTTGCCGAAATGGCGGTGTTGCTGGCAGCCACTTGTGCACTTAGCGCGCTGCCCTCTTGCTGCAGCTCGGTTTCGTAAACCGGCAGCGAAGCGTTGAGGCGGGTAAGCGTGGCAGCTGAAAAAGCCAAATCGCCCGGTGCGGTGTTATCGGCTTTGGTTTTGGCGGTTTGCAGCGCCATCAGGCGCTTTTGGTTCGTGTCGGGACGGCTAATTACTGGCATAGCGGCTTGGTTTTAGGGTTATTTAATTGGTTTTTTGAAGAATTTGAATGAAAACAGGGGTTTTAGTGCCTATATTTTTAAAAATATGCCCTCCGGCTGGGCGGGGAAACCTCATATTCTTGAAAATATGAGCTTCGGAAGGGCAGGAGAAGCCCGTATTTTTGAAAATATGGCCTCCGGCTGGGCGGGGGAACCTCATATTTTTGAAAATATGACCTAAAGCCGGACGGGGGAAAGCCATATTTTTGAGAATATGCCCAATCCCCCCCGGGCGGGGAAAGCACAGATTTTGAAAAATATTCGGGGTGGCGGCTGTGCCCTCACAAATTATTTGCGGTAAACTATTGGAAAAATGAAAGCTGTGTGTTAAGCTACGCGCGTACCCCCCCCCCCTGTTGTACAATATTCAAATTGCTTGCTGCAAAAGCAGAAGAAATTATGGGAGAGAAGTTTAAAGAAAAATTCATGGTCAGTGAATTTGCGTGTTCCGGTTGTAAAAGAATGCAGAATAATTGAAATGAACAAATTTATTTCCGGAAAGCTTTCAGGCGTCTTTATTGTTTAACTATCCGTTGAGTAAAAGAAAACTGCTTCCCTTCTACTTTCAGAAAATAAACTCCTTTCTCAACTTCTGATAAACTCAGGTTTGCAGAAGGAGAAACAATATTTTGTTCGAAAATTTTTCTTCCGGTCAAATCAAATATTTCAGCCTTAAGATTTTCTTCCAACCTGTAACCTGTAACCTGTAACCTGCAACTATTCTCTACCGGATTCGGAAAAACACTTACTTCCATTTCATTATTCCTGATTTCATTAAGCGCCACCGGTCCGTTTAAGGTAAAGCGGTTAAAAAAATCCCATATTTCCTGCGAAGCATCAAAGTCGCGGTTGGTGGGTCCATAGATGAAATTGATGTAGGCATTCGGCCAGGTATGTCCGCCACCGGTAATCTTGTAAAACATTACTTCGGTTCCGCTGCCGCAAGTGGCGTAGCGAATACGTTCAACTGTTGAACTGTCATTCGGGTCAATATCGGGGTAATGAACAGTATCATTCGCTGCGCTGCACTGATTTTTCGTAAGCCAGAAACTGATGGTTTCTTCCACTGATTTAATCCCGGTTTCACCGTCATACGGAACCAGTGGGTCTTCCGTTCCGTGAATATGCAGCACCGGCACCTTGCGCGAAAGCACGCAATTAAGGGCAGTCAATTCGCTGATGTTACCGGTAACCGAAGCAATGGCGGCAATGCGGTTTTCCAAATCGCAGGCAAGGCGGTAGCTTTGAAACCCTCCGTTGCTCATGCCGCAGGCATAAACGCGCGTGAGGTTAATGTTGTAAAGCTGGTAAAGCGTGTCAATAATTTTTGAAATAAAACCAACATCATCAACCCCGCCATTGTATGGAGGAACAAAACCGGAGTTCCACCGGCTGCTTAATCCGTTCGGGTAACACACCACAAAATTATTGGCATCGGAAGTTTCGCTCATTCGCGAGTAAAACTCCTGCTGTGCGCCATTGGAGCCAAGCCCGTGCATATTGATAACAAGGGGAAGATGCTGCGCATTGCTGAAGCCGGGAGGAAAATGAACGAGAAAACTTCTTGCGCTATCGTCATACACCATGTTGAGTGTTATGGTAGCGCTGAATACTGAAAAAGAAACAATGAAAAGAAGCGGAGTGAGTAAAGCTTTTTTCATAAGCATAGATTTTCAATCAAAGTAAAACAAAAAACCCACTACAATGAGCGGATTTTAAAATTACAAATTCCGATAAACCTGCTTCCGGTGGTCAACATCTACCACCTCCACCAGCAACTCCTTATCAAAAACCGAATAGACAACCCGGTAAACGCCTACTCTGATCCTGTAATCATTTTTAGCACCCTGCAATTTTTCACAGCCATAAGGACGCGGATTGTTTGCAAGCGAGTCTATTTTCGAAATAATTGTTTTCTGATAATCGGGGGGTAACTTGCTAATTTGCTTAAGCGCTGATTTGGTGACTAAAACAATATAAACCACTATTTTGCTTTAGTTTGCTTGAGGGTTCTTTTTGCCGTTTCCCAATTTATTCTGCGCTCTTTTTTCCTCTGCTCAATAATTAGCCTGTCATAAAAATCTTCCCAAACTCTGCGATATTTTTTCAAATCAATCATCACAGCAGTGGTATTTCCTTTTTCATCTGAAACAAAACTGATCCCCGACATAGAATATTTTTTACAAAAATAAATGATTTATTCCTCTTCGGTAACGGCTTCGGGTTTTACTACTTCTATTCCCGCCATTACTTTGGTTTTAATTTTCGTTTCAATTTCTGCGGCTAAACCCGGGTTGTCATCCAGCATTTGCTTTACGCCATCGCGGCCCTGCCCGAGTTTTGTTCCTTCATAGCTGTACCATGAACCGCTTTTTTGGAGCACACCTAAATCGCTTCCCATGTCAATGATTTCACCGTTTTTGGAAACACCTTGCCCGTACATAATATCGAATTCGCAGGTGCGGAACGGTGGGGCCATTTTGTTTTTCACCACTTTCACCCGGGTGCGGTTGCCGGTTACAGATTCTCCGTCTTTCAACTGGCCGATTCTCCGAATGTCTAATCGCACCGAAGCATAGAACTTCAAAGCATTGCCACCGGTAGTAGTTTCCGGGTTTCCGAACATTACACCAATTTTCTCGCGAAGCTGGTTGATGAAAATACAACAGCAGCCGGTTTTAGAAATTGTTCCTGTTAGTTTGCGTAATGCCTGGCTCATCAAGCGCGCATGTAATCCCATTTTGCTTTCGCCCATTTCGCCCTCCAGTTCTCCGCGGGGAACAAGAGCCGCTACCGAGTCAATAACAATAATGTCAATGGCGCCTGAACGGATAAGGTGTTCTGTAATGTCAAGTGCCTGCTCGCCATCATCGGGCTGAGATATAAGCAGGTTGTTTACATCTACGCCTAATTTTTCTGCATACGTTTTATCAAAAGCGTGTTCCGCGTCAATAAATGCCGCTATGCCTCCGGCTTTTTGTGCGTTGGCAATTGCCTGTATAGCCAATGTTGTTTTACCTGACGATTCGGGTCCGTAAATTTCCACCACCCTTCCTCTTGGCAGACCTCCGATACCAAGGGCTATATCCAGGCCGAGCGAGCCGGTAGGAATCGATTCCACACCCATCACTTTTGAGTCGCCCAATTTCATAATTGTTCCCTTGCCGTACGCTTTGTCCAGCTTTTCTACAGTAAGCTGAAGTGCTTTCATTTTTTCTTTTCTTTCGTCTGCCATTTTGTTCATTGTTTTAAATGTTTAAAAAGTGATTCTATTGTAAATGTAACTTTTCATTTCCGCACTGTTATTCTTTTTATGCGTCAATCAAATACGGCTACAATTACACCCTCTGATTGTGACTTCAGGTTTGGTACGTGCAAAGTTCGCCCGTTGAAACGCAATGGAATTGCGTAGGGGGTAGAAGTTTGTAAATAAAAATCGCGGGCTGTCAGGAATGAAGTGAGAAGGGTAAATGTAAATGGAGTGGTCAAATCCGTTTGCTGATTGTTATTATCGTCATATAAAAACATCGCGATTATTGTAGCTGAAGCCGGAGTAATGGAACTGGTTGACATGACTACATTATCCACCACCAAAGAATCTCTCCCGGCAACGGTTGCCTGGTTAGCTGTGAACACGGCAAGTACGCTTTGATTGTCATTCTTAGGAATGGAAGACAATAAAGTGCCTGCGAGGGTTGAAGCCGGGGGCACTGTACGCAAGTACACTAATGCGTTAGAGCGTGAGAATCCTTCGCGGTAGTAATGTACAATACGGTCGTTAGCTACCGGGCTGGTGATTTCAAATTCATATTTTGTATTTGCCTTTATTTCCTGCGGGCCCCATTTTCCTTCGGAATCAGAGGTTAAGCTGTAATCGGGAAAAGAATGCCTCCGCAAGCCATCGTCCGGATTTACTTCATAAATGTGGATGGTTGCTCCGTTGTGGGGTGCATTCTCGCCTAAGGTTAATGCCTTACCTGAAACATTGATGCTGCTTTCGGGTGTAATAGAGACTGTTTGAGGGGCTATTCCACTATTGAAAAATTTGTAAATCTCGCTAAAGGTTTCTTCACATGTAGCCACCTGATAGTGGTCTTTACCCGGCAGCTCAACATTGGTAGCTCCCGTAATGGACGTTGCCCCCACCGCTTTGTCATCAATAGAAGAAATATTCATGGTCGGAATTTCATCATTAACACCTGCCGGAGAGGATTGAGAGCCGCTGCCAATGTGAACATAATGCGCTACTTTTTTTGCGCGGGTGGTATCGGAGCAATATGAATATCCGTAACCGCCACCGGCCGAATGGCCCACTAAATCAACTTGTGTAGCACCTGTGCGCGAAAGAATGGTATCAATAAACACATCGAGAGCGGCAGCATTACTTCCGCCTCCTAAGCTGTTCCAGTCGTAGGCGTACATTAAGTTATCGCAATAGCCATTTGATGAAAAACGCATAAACTGGTTTGCCCAAGTATCGCCCGAAGCCAGAAAGCCATGCAGGAAAACTACCGGGTGAAGGGTTTTGCATTTATCATCCGGGACGGGTTTGTCCTCACAATTTTTCTGACATGATGTGATAAATAGAACAGATGCAAGGAATAAGAAGTTAAGAAAACGTAGGCGGGTAAAGTTTCTCATGACAATATATGTTTGGCGAATGAGAAACTAAAGTAGAAAAATAATCGAGTATGGGCTTGCCATGGAGCTGCTCGCGCCCATAATGAATTTGGGTTTTAAATTTCCTGCAAATGTCCGCTCTTGCAACTATGCTCCAGGATAATGCGCAACGAGGTTTGGCTCGGGCTTTTCATCTTAGAGTTAAGCTGTCGCTTGGCGCGCACCATTTCCATTAATTCTTCCTGAAGGGTTTCGTCTTTGGCTAACTCCTTGGCAATTGTTTCCTTTTGCTCTAACGTGGTTTCGCCATAAGTATGGAGGACTAAAAGGTCAGAAGTAGAGTTTTGTATCATTTTAATTTTTTTTATTTATAACATTAAAACGCGGGTAAAAAATATTATTGTGTTATCAGGAAAAAAATTTCCCTTTTTTTACAACTCGTGCCTTTTGGGCTTCTATAAGCCAATCCCAAGGGCCTGGCTCCTGCATCCATTCGGGGGGTGATTCAAACTCGGTATGCCAGCCGTATTCTAGTTTTTCTATGGAGGTAACGTCAAAACCCAAGTCAGTAAACAGAGATAGAATTTCTACATGCAGATAGTGTTTGGTTGTTTCGGTGTCAATTTTTATTAATCCCTGAAGGGTGGCTCTACGGTTTTTGCTGATATGGCTGAACTCGGGATCGGGAATTTCCCGGGCTTTTATTCCGTCTTTTTGATGCCATCGGATGAGCTGCTGTGCGGTAAACAGTTTTGATTCGAGTGAGGGAACTACAAAAACGGCTGTTCCGCTTTTTGTCAGCGTTTTATAAATGTTGCCGATAATGGCTTCGTTTTTTTCTAACTCAGGAAGCATTGCCACGTTCACACAACTAGCAAAATCGCAGGGGGGTAGATTAAGTTTGCTTTTCGATAAATCCATTTGCCGGAGTCTAATGTTTTTGTAGTTATTGGTTTTAACCACTTGTTTAGATGCGCGAATACAGTTTTCGGAAATATCTACACCCAAGACGCTCTTATATGCTGGTGAAAGATATCGAAATGCCTTTCCAACCCCGCAGCCGAAGTCAATCGCCTTTTTGTTTTTATTGGCGTGTTTGCGCAGGTATTTTTGAAGTTTCTGCCCTTTGTTGTTTCTAAACACATCGAATATTTCATCTTCGTAAGTAAGAGCTACTCGGTTCCAATAGTTTTTGTTCATGGGGCTATATTAAAAATTGGGAGCCGTAAGTCGAGAGTTGTGTATATGGAAAATATTTTTGTGCCTTTGGAACTTGTTTATTATACCTTTACAAATAACCAAAACAAAAACATCATGAAAAAATTATCCATTGTGCTAGTAGTGCTTTTTGCCTGCGGGGGGGTATATTTTTTGCTGGCCAATCCGGGAACTGTTCACCCCGCTATCAAAAACTTCGGACCTGTGTTTGAGGTCCCCTTTACAGAAGGAAAGCCAGATGCCTCTCTTAATTATAAAATTGTGGTTGACTGCGGCATTGCTGCAGGTAAGCCGCTTGAAAATCCCGGTGAAATGTATGCTCCTCTACAACATGTGGCGCGCATGTATAATCTACATGTGTATGGGGGTGTAAAACCCGAAAAGTTGCATGTAGCAGTAGCTATCTGGGGCGACCCAATATCTATTGTAATGAACAACGAGACCTATTACAAAAAATACGGAGCCGATAACCCAAATCTGAAAATTTTAAACGAGCTGAAGCTGGCTGGCGTTACTATTTATGCCTGCGGACAATCTTTAGCAAAAAACGGAATTGATGCCGCAGATATTTGTTCTGAAGCAACACCAGTGCTCTCCCGTTTCACGGCTGTTTCTACTTTACAACTCAGCGGGTTTGCTTATTTCAGATTTGATTAGACGCAATAAAGCCTCATTATTGTTTGAATAGTAGTTGATTATTCTTCGGCAATTATTGTTTCTCCGTCAATGGTTATATCCCCTGATTTAACTTTAGGTTTTATTCCCCGCGGTAATATAACCGTAACCTGGCTGCCGAGTTTTATTAATCCGATAACATCGCCTTGTTTTATGTTTTGCCCGGGATTAACATAGTCTTCAATTCTTCTGGCTAAAAAGCCGGCAATCTGAATTACCTTATAATTTTTGCCGGATGCGGTTTGCAGTAGTAGTTCGTTGTGCTCATTTTCGAAGCGTATACCATAGTCGTTGCACATAGTTACTGCATTATTAAAACTGCCAGATGAATATTGTTTTGAAATTACCTTGGCACCGGTTGGAGCCCGCTGGTAATGCACGTTCATGGGATTCATTTGAATAGATATAATAGTGCCCGCAGTATCCACATCTTTTGTCCACACGTTGATAACGCCAAGGTCACCTTTACATTCCCGCAACACCTCTTGGTTCCATTCGCGCACCGAAACCACCTTGCCGTTGGCTGGGCTTACAAAAACATTTTCCTTTGCCGGAATATTACGTCCCGGCTGGCGTAAAAACCAAACACGATAAAATATAAGAAAAAAAATAAGAAGCCCTGCGCCCGTGTAGCATATTCTCCTAAACCATTTCATTTTCCAAAACTAAAATAAACTGCGGCTGACCGAACTTATTCTCCAAAAAATCTATAGTTCCCATCCCTGTTTACCGTAACTACAGGCACCGCATTTTTCTTTTCAAAAAACCAATATCCTTCTGATATGTTTTTCCAAAACGGCTTAAACTGCACACAATTTACCAACGATGAGTAATAAGCTAAATTTTCGTTTGTCATTCGAAAGGGGAAAATGTGTACAGGAATTTTCTGCTGTCCTCGGTTTCGCGCCTTAACTGCGCAGATGTAGATCTCCTCAATGTAGTAATCGCTCATGGCTAAGCATCCTGCACTTACTTCGTTGCCATGAATGTAAATATCTCCGCCTCGGTTTTTTGCCTGGCTCAGTTTCCTGTCCGACTCATTCGGGTAATTGATGCCGAGTGATAAATGATAATTACTTACCGGGTTAAAATCGTTGATATAATAAAAACCCTCAGGAACCTGTAAGTCTCCCTGTTGGCGCTTGGGACCAAGCCTTCCGGATTGGGCATAAATGGTAAATGTATCGAAGAGCACATATTCTTCGTTCTGCTTCTGAATCCATATTTCCAAAACTTCTTCTTTTTTAAAAACCCGCAGGAAGATGTTTCCAAAATCTTTCTCCGAAATTCCCATATCCCGGCATTTGGAAAGTACTGTTTCTTCCATCCTCGAATAAGCTACTTTTACCCGTTCATAGTTTTTTTGTTTTTGCTCAAACGAAAGTTCGTCAGCCGAAAAAGCTGAAATAAAAAAAAAGGTCAAGCAAAGCAGTATGGTCTTTGAATCTTTCATTTAAAAATCAACGCGAAGTTATTTCCATTTATTGTTACCCTAAACAATTTAAACCATCATTTACAAGAAAACAAAAATCAACAACCAACAACCTTGAATTATAATATATAAGTTAATTATTAAAACAAAACAACCATTATTAAACGTGTGAGTTACTGTAAAAAAAGTAAAGTAAAAACTTTGAAATAAAAGTTTACCAAACAGGGTGAACAACTACCAACAAGCCATGTAGATTGAAAACCCGCGCCACCACTCAAAACCACGAGGTTATTAACAAGTTGTGGAAATTTGTGTTGACATATGGTTATGGATAAATTGTTTTGAACTGATAGTGGATAGCCGTGTGAATTTCTTTCAATTTTTTAGCGGGCGAAAAGGAAAAAACGTGAAGCAAATTATTTTCATATCGCCAAAAAAAGATTTAAGCGAAATATGCACGAGTTTTCGGCCTAATTCACACGGCTATTGTTAAAAAATTATTTCCGATAGAGTTTAGTTTCTTCAATGTACTTCCAAACAGATTCGGGCAGGAAATATTGCATGGAGATGCCTTTCTTCAAATTCTCTCGAATGAAAGTGGCAGAGATGTCGAGGTAAGGGAAGTCAAGAATTCTTATGTTTTTGTTTTTCGGGAAGGGGTTTTTATCGGTTGCTCTCCGAGGATAGATATAAACCGGGTATTTAAGCAGTAATTCATAGTTTTTCCATTTATGAATACTTGCAATGTTATCGCTGCCCATGATTAGAGCAAACTCATGCTGAGGATACTTTTCTTTTAAGTAAATAAGTGTATCAATAGTGTAGCTTGGTTTAGGCAGGTTAAATTCAATATTTGAAGCCTTCAGGTTTTTGTTGTCTTCAATGGCGAGGTTAATGAGATGTAAACGGTCATACTCCCGGAGTAAAGTTTCCTTTGGTTTCAATGGGTTTTGAGGAGAAACAACCAGCCACACTTTATTCAAATCTGTGGTTTCACAGATGTAATTGGCAATAATCAAATGACCATTATGAACCGGGTTAAAAGAACCAAAGAAGAGGCCTATTTTCATTACTATTCCTTGTCTTTTGTAAATGTTTTTGTCGAAATCCACTTTCTTCTGAAAGCAAAAAACAGGAGGATAGACGATACGATGCCCATACCACCAAGGACCTCCCAAAACCCGTACGGGTCATCAACGCGGGGCATAAAGCGGAAGTTCATTCCGTAAATGGTAGCAATAAATGTAAGCGGAAGCAACACAAACGAAACCGTAGTAAGCGTTTTCATTACATTGTTCATTTTGTGTGTCTGGAACGAGTAATATAAATCCATGAGCGAGTTTACCTGATCGCGCTGAAAATCCAGCTCTTCAATGTCGCGGGTTACATGGTCCTGCAAATCGCGGAGATAATATTTATTCTCTTCTTCGAAATATTGTACTTCATTCCGTATTAGGTTATTTATCAGGTCGCGGGCGGGAAGAAGAAATTTCCGGAGATATAACACTTCGTTCTTCAGTTGTTGCAGCAAAATGATATGATGGTCATCGGGGCGCCTCAGAATTTCGCTGTCAAGCATTTCTAATTGTTCGTTAATGTGTTCCAAAACAAAATAGTAGTGATCAATAATGATATCGAGGATGGTGTACAACAAATAATCTTCGCCCTTTTTACGAAGATTTCCGGCACCCGAAATCAATTTATCGCCCACCATTTTTCTAAAAATCCCCAAATCATATTCCCGAAAAGAAAGGAGTAAGTTATTGCGTAAAACAAAACTTGCCTGTTGGTCTAAAATCGCCCCGTCCTTTACCGTAAAAGTGCGAAGAACGATATAAAGCATATCTCCGTAAGCCTCCACCTTGGCGCGCTGGTTGGGGTTGGCGATGTCTTCCATCACCAGCGGGTGAATTTTAAAAATTTCTGCCGCCTGGTGCAATACAGCCGAGTCGCTGATTCCGATAATACTTATCCAGCTTACATGATTTGATGTGTCATAGGCCGCGCACGTACTTAATGAAGTGTCTTCCTCACAAATACACTCCTCGGCATTATAGTGATAAAAAACAACCTTTGTTTGAGCCGGTGCTGACACGAAAAAAATTTGTATCTACGAATAACACCAATTATCGCGAAATCAAAAACCCTACATTCGCACACCATGGAGCGCATAAGCAGCACCCAAAACCCAAAAATCAAAAACCTGAAGAAGCTTGAAAAAACAGGCGAACGAAGAAAACAAAATCTGATTTTGATTGAGGGTTTGCGCGAAACAATCCTTGCTCATAAAGCGGGTTATAAAATCAACGAACTTTTTATTTGTCCCGAAATTTTTCGGGATTCAACACAGTATCCGCTTTCAGAATTGTCAGCTGTCAACTACCAGCAAGCAATTTCAAAATCTATTTATAATTCACTAGCTTATCGCGAAACAACCGAAGGTATAATTGCTACAGCAGAGCCGAAAATACATCCGCTGGAAAGTCTTCGGATAAAAGAAAATCCGCTTATCCTGGTTATTGAGGGGGTGGAAAAGCCCGGCAATCTTGGCGCCATGTTTCGCACCTGCGATGCCGCAGGTGTTGATGCCGTGATTATCTGCGACTCAAAAACCGATTTGTATAACCCGAACGTTATCCGCTCAAGCATCGGAACCGTCTTCACAAATCAAGTAGCTGTTTGTGAAACCAAAGAGGCAATCTTATTTTTGAAAAGAAACAGCATCACCACATTTGCGGCAGAATTAGGGGCTAAAAAATTTCACTACGAACAAAATTTTAAAACCGCTACCGCTATTGTTGTCGGCACCGAAGCCACAGGGTTAAGCAAAGAATGGATTGAGACTGCAAACGAAAAAATCAAAATCCCCATGCGCGGAAAAATTGATTCGCTGAATGTAAGTGTGAGTGCGGCACTACTATTATTTGAAGCAGTACGGCAAAGAAGCACATGAAATGAAAGACAAGCCGGACGCATACGCGGCATTGCGAATTGCCGCTTTCCGAAATTTTCAGCTTTCCAGGTTTACGCTCACGTTTGCTGTGCAAATGGCAGAAACGATTGTCGGCTGGAAAATTTATGAAATCACTAACGACAAACTTGCTCTCGGGCTGATTGGATTAAGCGAAGCGCTTCCGTTTATCCTTACCTCGCTTTACAGCGGACACGCAGCAGATACTTTTAATAGGTACAAAATAGCCCGGAGCACAATCATAGGAATAACCCTCTGCTTTGCCGCCATAGGTTTTTTTCTGGCGGGCGATGCACAGTTTTTAAAAACCTATGGCCCGATGCCGATATACTTCATCATTGGCTTAAGCGGAATTGTCCGCGGATTTATGGCTCCCGCATTTCAAAGTATTTTCCCACAACTGCTTCCGAGGGAGTTGTATGCCAACGGAGCTACCTGGGGCAGCAACACATGGCAAACAGCAGCCGTAGCCGGCCCTGCTTTGGGCGGAATAATATACGGCTATACCAATATCCGAATTTCCTTTTCAATTGCGGTTGTGCTTATGCTGGCTTCGTTTTTCATATTTCTCCGTGTGCCGGTAAAACCCACCCCTCCTAAAGAAAAGAACGAAACGCTTTTCGAATCGCTCACGGCAGGCCTGCGCTTTGTTTTTAAAACGCAAGTCATGCTTTCGGCTATTTCGCTTGATTTGTTTGCCGTGTTATTTGGCGGAGCCGTAGCGCTTCTGCCGGTATATGCTAAAGATATTCTTCACATTGGCCCCCAGGGGTTGGGGTTTCTTCGCTCAGCTCCTTTTCTGGGAAGCGTAATCATGGGTTTGTTCCTGGCATATAATCCACCGGTTCGATTTGCCGGAAGAAATTTATTAATAGCTGTTACGGGTTTTGGAATCGCCACTATTGCCTTTGCGGTTTCAGAAAGCTTTCTTCTTTCTTTCGCCATGCTTTTCCTCACCGGTGCTTTCGATAATATAAGCGTGGTTATCCGCCAAACCATTCTGCAAACCATGACGCCCGATAACATGCGCGGGCGGGTAAGCGCCATCAATCAAATCTTTATTTCTTCATCGAACGAAATTGGTGCCTTTGAAAGTGGACTGGCAGCAAAAATTATGGGCACGGTGCCGTCTGTCATTTTCGGAGGATGTATGACCCTTATGGTGGTAGTTGCAACGTTTGTGTTTGCTCCGAAAATGAGGAAGCTGAAAATGTAAAAAGTCCGTGCATCCAAGACGCAGGGCTTACCTGCAAACCACCTTTGTTGTGTTATATCAAGGTTACTTGAAAATCGGCTTTCCGCTTTAGCAACTCATCCTGCATCTTCTTTATCAGCTCCGGTATTTTTACTTCGTATGAAAATGTCAAGCTGTAAATGTTTTCCAGTTCATCGCTGTTGAGCGATTGCAGGTAATCGCCTACTGTTTTTTTAGGAGGATTGATTCGGTTGTAAGTTTTGATACTCATAAAATGGGTTTAGTTTTTAAATGATTTACGCGGCAGGGAAAGGAATTATGCGTTCAATAAAAAGCACCTCATTTCCGCGTTCGCTGTTTGCTTTTTCAAACGAGGTTTCGGGAAAAGGAATTTGCATTTGTATGGAATACGCCTGCAGCGGAAGCGTGGTGCCGAAGTGGTCAATCAGATCAATGCACAGGGGTGAAGCATGAGGGCGTTCGAGCAGGGTGCGGATGAGGGCAATAATTTCCCGCCCGGTCTTCCCGTTTTGCACCAGCAGGGCGTAAAGCATTTTACGGTTGCATACGAAGCGGCTGCGCACAAACTTCCCATCGGAACAGAAAAACCCAAACAGGTAAATAACATCCTTGCGATGAAACTGAATTTCGTTGATAAAAATTTCGCGGCTGTTTAAATGTTTCTTCATAACGGTTGTTTTATAAAGCAAAAGTGCACCCGCACAGCGCAATGTATATGCGCAGAAAAAAATTATTTCTTTTTTTGCCCTATGCCGTTAAACCGCGATGCTTACAGCCGTTACCGAGCCATTGATTACCGCCTGCGCAAAAAGCCCTATCCGCAATTGGAAGAGCTGATTGATTTTGTAAGTGGTAAATTAGATAACCCGGTTTCCAAACGAACCATACAGCTTGACCTGCAGGAGATGCGTTACAACCAGAACCTGAACTTCAACGCTCCGATAATTTATAACAAGGCAGAAAGAACCTACCGCTACAGCGAGGAAAACTATTCCATCAGCAACCTGCCGGTTACTGCCGATGAGTTGCACGGGCTCGATTTTGCCATCAGCATTCTCGACCAGTTCAAGCACCTGCCCGCCATTAAAGAATTTGAAGACGCCATCCGTAAAATTGCTTCTACTGTAAAACTGAACAAAGAAGCCCGCGGGGAGGCGGACTATATTCATTTAGACAAGCCCTTTGTGTTTAAGGGAATCGAATTTGTGGAACCGGTGCTGCGCGCTATTTCGGAAAAACGTATTTTGAAATTTACCTACCAGAAACACGGCAGCGATAATATTTCACAGAATTTCCTGGAGCCGTATTTAATTAAGGAGGCGAAAAACTTCTGGTATGTCATTGGCAGGCGCGTGAATAGCAAAGAAAAGAAGATACTCACGTTTGCGCTCGACCGCATTCATGATTTGCAGCTTACCGAAGAAACATTTGACCCGAAAAAAATTGACCGGAAAAACTTTTTTAAAAATGTGGTGGGGGTTACTATCGGAGGGGGAAAGCCGGAGAAGGTTATTTTATCATTTACACCCATTCAGGGAAAGTACATCAAGACCATTCCCATTCATCAATCGCAGAAAATTTTAAAAGACACCAAAAACGAATTGCGCATATCGCTGAACGTAGTTATTAACCACGAGCTTAAAATGCAGTTGCTGAGCTACGGGGAGCAGGTAAAAATTTCAGAACCCAGGGGGTTAAAAAAGGAAATAAAAAACACCGCGAAGGAAATGCTGCGGCAATATTCCTGAAAACTAATTCACCGGCTTAAGCGTGAGGTGAACCTGGCTCAGCGAGCTGCCATCGAACCAGCAGGATACAATACACTCCGGCAATTCAAATTCGCAGTAACCGGAACTATAACTGACCAGCGGCTTGCCCAGCAACCGCTTTACATCACCGGAGCCCATTCCAAAACGCAAATCTTTCGGAAGCCGTCCCTTGAAACCGCCATACACCGCGCTGGTTTTGTATAAATGAATTTCGCTCAAAACCCCTTTCTGCAGAATAAGCTCAATGCCATCCTTACATAAATAATGCGACTCGTTTATCCGCTCGCAGTTGTAATTCGCAGCCAGGTTTTTGATATCCTCACCCGATGCGCTTTTGCCCAGAAACGAAAACAACGCATTGCCCTCATAGCCGCCACCGGATTGTGCGCCAACAAATGCCGCTGAGAAAAAAGCAGCAACGAAAACAGAGAAATATTTTTTTGCACGCATAGAGGAAATAAATGTAACGAATAAACCGCGAATAAAAACCCGCAGGGAAAAATAAATTTTTTTGTTCGCCATGCACGCAGTGGAAAGAAAATTTTATATTTAGGGAAGAAAAAAATGAAGCGTTATAAAATGTTCATGATTGCTTATACATCGAACAAAATGCATATCACGAACTTTCTGCTTGACCAATAAAAAACAAAATATATACAGATGAAAATGAACAAACCCATTGCCGGGTATCACATACTGATGATACTGGCGGCTGTTGACGGAAAGTTTTTCGGCAAAGAAGATTTAGTGATTGAAAAATGGCTGGAAAAAGAAATGCCGCTGCACGTTAACCTCGATAAGGAAATTGAAATTCTCAGCGCGCTGAAGCCGGAAGACTACATGGTGCATTTTCAAAAGTGCATGGCTGATTTTTATGAAGACAGCACTGAGAAAGAGCGCATTGAACTTCTAGATTACGCCATTAAACTTACCAAAGCGGTTAAGCCCATTACACCCGAAGAAAACATTTTTGTGGATGAGCTTTTCAATGAGTGGACCGAAACCCAGATTTGATTTTGCCCGCTGAAAATGCACCTGCCCTTTGGGGGCTCGGGGTGAAAGTGGTTCTTTTTCCAAAGTGATGCGGTATTGAAAATTAAGCGCCTGCTTTAATCTGATTTCCGCAGAAAATCTTTCTTCTTCCGTTCCATCTCCTTCATTTCTTTTTCTAATGCGGCAGCAGTCAGTTGTTCGGCTTCGTTAATACAGTCGCCCAGCAATATGCCCGTGGGTTTGCACTTTCTGCGGAAGGTGAGAATTTTGGAATTAAGCATTTGCTTTTTATCGCGGTTTAAATTGGAATAATCGAAATGAGTGTTGCCATTTACGATATGTGTATGCGATTTTTTGTTGGCATTCATCTTCTCTTGATACACCCGATGAAGCATTTTTGAGCCAGCGCGGTGTATCGTTCAGGTTCGGAAAGCCGGGTGCGGAATATACCGAAACGATGTTGCCGTGTTTGGTTTTAAAGAGGGTGACTATGCGGCTCATTTCGTTTTTGAGAGGGGCAAAGTGGAGAAAAGGGCAGAGAAGTTAAAGATGTGGGAACTTGGAAAGGGAGAGGCGGGGAAAGGATAAGGACAGGCGCAGGGAGATTAGGGGAAAGCGAAGACCCGATATGGGAAGGCGGAGATTGAATATGAGAGGGCGGAGAGCAATTATGGAAGGGCGGGAACATTTTATGGTGAGGAAGATGTTAATTATGACGAGGCAGAAACTGGTTACGGCAAGGCGGAAGGGAATTATGGGGCGGCAGATGTTAAATATGGGGCGGCAGAAATGGGCTTTACCTCGCGGGAGAGGGATTTTTGTTTTGCCGTTGGCTTTAGCCGAATTGATGTTTTTGATTGAAAGTGTTTTTCTTGTTCCTTTTCTTTAGAAGAAAAGGAACCAAAAGAATCGTACGTTTAATGTGAACTCGTTAGATTTTAAAAGGACACATTGAATGCTCATGCTCATTTTTAAACATAATGGAACCATGAGCATTTCAATCGCTCCGCGTGAAACGGACAGGCTCTGCTCGAAAGGCAGTGCTTTTGTTGGGAAGGGTGGTTGTTGAATAGCGTTTGTTCTTTTGCCTTGATGCAAAAGAACCAAAAGATCAAGGCCGGGAAGAAATTGGCTAAAATTTATTTCGTTACGCTAAACAAAAAAAAGCGCACTACGCGATTAGCCTGGCCATGCTCAACCAGTTTTTATCTTACTCCGTTAGGAGTTTTCTGTTTGCAGTATAGATAAAGAAGCGTTTTGGGGGCGCACCGTAGGTGCCGCCTGTTGCATTTGACAGAATCACCCAATCCAGTCAAACAAGTATTTCCCATCGTATTCAACCTCAAATTTTTTGAGGAAGCCGATGTATTCCTCACGAAAAGTTTTGTTGCAATGATGTTCTTCCTGATTTAGTATGTATTTGACAACGGCATCAATTTGCGAATGCGAATAAGAGAATGCTCCGAAACCTTCCTGCCAATTAAATTTACCGCGTACAAATTTTTTCTCTGTAATAAATGAAGAAGAATTGGTTTTGATGTCGCGCACTAAATCTGAAATGGATTGCGTGGGTTTTAATCCGACAAAAATATGCGCGTGGTCAGGCATTGAATTTATGGCAATCATTTTATGATTTCGTTTCTGAACTATACCGGTAATGTATCTATGCAGTTCTTCTTTGTGTTGTTTGGGAATTAGGTTTTGTCTGCCTTGCACAGCAAATACAATTTGAATGTAGAGTTGAGTATATGTGTTTGGCATGGTGAATAATTTACGCGTGAAAATAACGAAGGCGTTTTGAAGAGGGAAATAAGGCGGCACCTACGGTGCGCGGAGGGGCAATTATGTATTTTCTACAAACAGATTGCTCCGATGGAGCGAATACAAAAATACAAAGTGGAAGTTTGCTTCGGTCGCAGAGCCGACCTCGCAAGGGCAAACTTGTGAGTGAAAGGCGGCTGTTTGCGCGAGGGATTGAAGCGGAAATCCTTTTTTGCTGCGGATGAAAAAACCTCCCCCGCCCGAAACGGGCACCCCCTCAGCTAAACACAGGCTATGCAGAGGGGGACAAAATGCAGCAGCAAAAAAGATTGTAGCGTAAAGCCCGACCCGCTGCTTTGTGCGGGACGCGCTCCCGAAACAAGTTCGGGACAGGCACCAATTCTTTTTCTACAAATGCTTCATGTACGCTTCTAAATCTTTGTCGCCACGGCCCGAGAGGCAGATGACCACCACATTGGTTTTGCGGAAATTGACTTGCTCTAAAGCGGCCAGTGCATGAGCGGTTTCGAGGGCGCAGATAATGCCTTCGTTTTTGGCGAGGAAGAAGGCGGCTTGCAAAGCTTTGTCATCGGTTACATACTTAAACTGCGCGCGCCCGCTTTGGAACAAATGCGCATGCAGCGGACCAATGCCGGGGTAATCGAGCCCCGCAGAAAGCGAATAGGGTTCTTCGATTTGTCCGTCAGCGGTTTGCATGAGCAGGGTCATGCTGCCGTGAATAATTCCTTTTTTGCCGAGGTAAGTAGTAGCGGCTGAGTGACCACTCTCAAGACCTTTGCCCGCGGCTTCTACGGCAATGAGTTTTACTTTTTCGTCATCGAGAAAATGATAGAAAGCGCCTGCTGCATTGCTGCCTCCGCCCACACATGCCAGCACATAGTCGGGGTGATTGCGGTTGGTTTTTTCGTGCAGCTGTGTTTGCATTTCGGCACTGATGACAGATTGAAAGCGCGCCACCATTTCGGGATAAGGATGAGGACCGACCACCGAGCCGATGATGTAGTGTGTTTCATCGGGATGGTTGATCCAGTCGCGGATGGCTTCGTTGGTGGCATCTTTGAGGGTCATGTTACCGCTGGTAACGGGCACCACTTTGGCACCCAGCATTTTCATACGCGCCACATTGGGCGCCTGGCGCTCGGTGTCTTTCTGCCCCATGTAAACAATGCACTCCAAACCTTTGAGGGCGCAGACGGTGGCGGTAGCCACTCCGTGTTGCCCTGCACCGGTTTCGGCAATGATTCGTTTTTTGCCGAGGCGCTGCGCCAGCAGAATCTGCCCGATGGTGTTATTGATTTTATGCGCTCCCGTGTGGCAAAGATCTTCGCGCTTTAAATAAATGTTGGTGCCGTAATGCTGCGAAAGGCGTTCAGCAAAAAAGAGCGGAGTAGGACGGCCCACATAATCGCGCAGAAGTTGCTCCATTTCTTTTTTGAAATCAGGTTGTTCGATAATGCGCTCGTAATTCTGCTGCAGCTCTTCGACATTGGCGTGGAGCATTTCGGGGATGAAGGCTCCGCCAAATTCTCCGTAAAAGCCGTTTTTGGTTTTGGTGTAACTCATGGTTGAATTTGGTTTAGAATAGACCCCCAACCCACTAACTCCCTAAAGGGAGAACCGCTACGCAAAATACAAGCTATGTTTTTTCTGCGTTGCCTTACCCCTTTAGGGGCAGGGGTCTGCGCGGCAATGAATGCTTTGGTGTAACTCATGACTGAATTTGTTGTAAGAATAAACGAATAGCCGCAACATCTTTCAGGCCGGGAGAAATTTCGAAGCGGCTATTGATGTCGATGCCGATGCAATCGGGATGAGTGAATTGCTTTATTGCCTCTGCATGTTCGGGTGAAATGCCTCCGCTCAATAAAAACGGTTTCGCAAAACGTTTGCCGTTTAGGATATTCCAGTTGAAGGCGATTCCGTTGCCGCCTGCTTGTTTGCCTTTGGTATCGAATAGGAAATAATCTACGAAAGGAGAATAGGATTCGGTGATGCTGAAATCAAAGTCATCATCCACGCTGAATGCTTTGATGATTTCAATGCCGGGTGATTGAAGCGATGCACAGTATTCGGGAGTTTCGTTGCCGTGGAGTTGAATGGCGTTTAAGTTGTGTTGCTGAATTGTTTCTTTCACCTTCTCTGATGTTTCGTTCACGAACACTCCGACTTTGTTAATGGAAGAGGGAATTGATCTTAAATCTGCGGGTTCTTTTGCCGAATTGAAATAGCGCGGAGAAGCTGGAGCAAAGATGAAGCCCATCCACTGCGGATTTAGCTTCGCTAAATCCGCAATATTCTGTTTTTCCCTTAAGCCGCAGATTTTTGTTTTCATACCAAGACAGAAAGACTATCAATAAATTTTTTGCAAGCAATTTCGGGTTGCGCTTCTTTCATAAAATTCCCTCCAATCAAAAAACCATTGAAACCATGTTGCTTCAGCAGCAAAATATTTTCGGGCTGACTTATTCCACTCTCGGCAATTTTTACAACGCCTTTGGGAAGTTGCTCCGCCAATTGAATACTGTGCTCCAGATTTACTTCAAAGGTTTTCAGGTTGCGGTTGTTGATGCCGATAAGGTGTTGTGATACATCGGCTTTGTCCAATTCCTCTGCTTCGTGAATTTCCAATAACACTTCTAAGCCCAAAGACACAGCAACATCAGTAAGTGATTTGATTTCTTTTTTGCTCAACACCGCGGCTATCAAAAGAATAACATCCGCACCGATAGATTTTGCTTCAATGATTTGGTATTCGTCAACGGTAAAGTCTTTTCGGAGGATAGGGCAGGCATTTACTTGTCGCGCTTCGGTTAAATCTTTTGCAGTGCCTCCAAAATATTTTTCATCCGTAAGAACAGACAGAGCGGATGCACCTGCCTTAATATAACCGGTAGTTGTTTTTTTTACTTCTGCATACTTGTTTATAAACCCCTTACTCGGAGATGCGCGTTTAAATTCTGCGATGATGCCACTATTATTTTTTTGACTGAGGATATCTTTCAGCGAAGTAGTTGCCCGTTTAAATAAAACATCATTCTCCAACTGACTAACCGTACGAAGTAGCTTTCTTACTTCTAGCTCTTTCCGTTTATGAGCGATTATCTCATCTAAGTAATTCATGCCACAAGCGATTTAAATGTCTTTAATGCGTTGCCTGATATGATTGCTTCTTTCGCTTTTGCAGCACAATCAGTAAATGAAAGTTCTGGCTCTATTGTTTGAATAGCAGTTGCTGCATTAGCAATTACCACTTCCTGCTGCGTGGCAGTGCTTTTGTTTTCCAATACACTCATGAAAATCTCTGCGGCTTCTTTTACTGTATCTCCTCCAAAAAGTTCGCTGGCTTGTTTTTGTTTGAAGCCTAAATCTTCCGGACTGAAAACTTGTTCGCCTTCTTTAGAATAAACCTTCACTAAACCGGTGAGAGAAATTTCATCGTAGCCATTCAAATCGTGCAGCACTTTATAGCTGCCGGGGTCTTGTTGTAAAAGATAATGATACAAGCGCGCCAACTCTAAATTGAAAACACCTGTTAGGCGGTAAGCAGGTTGTGCAGGATTTACCAAAGGCCCCAGCATATTGAAGAAAGTTTTGATGCCCATCTGCTTGCGAACGTTGGCAACATGCTTTAGCGCAAGGTGAAATAAAGGTGCATGCAAGAAACAAATGTTGCAGGCATCCAACTGCTTCTTCAAAACACTTTCATCGTTGGTGAATTTGTAACTATAATACTCCATCACATTCGATGAGCCGCTGGCGCTAGATACTCCGTAGTTACCGTGCTTGGTTACTTTATATCCGCAGGCAGCAACTACAATCGAAGAAAGCGTAGAAATATTAAACGTGTTTTTTCCATCGCCCCCCGTGCCGCATAAGTCTATAGTTTCTTCATCTGCATTAAACGGAACACACAATTCCAAAAGTGCTTCACGAAAACCATGTAGCTCATCAAGCGTAAGCGGGCGCATCATCAGCACGGTGAGCAGCGCGGCAATGTGTGCTTCGTTGAAAGCACCCGTGCCGATGTTTTTCATCAACTCGTACGCCTCTTTGCGTGAGAGCGTTTGCAGTTCTATTAAGTTGTTGAGTATCGCCTTCATCCTATTTATTTATCCAGTTGCTCATCATCGTTACTGAATGCTCGGTCAAAATTGATTCTGGGTGAAACTGAACGCCCTGTATATCATATTTTTTATGCGCCACTGCCATAATGAGGTTGTTCTCATCCGTAGCCGTTACTTCCAAATCATCCGACAAATTATTTTCATCAATCACCCAGGAGTGATACCTGCCCGCTTTAAAAGTTTTCGGAACATCTTTAAAAACTCCATTTGAATCCTTCACGAAAATATCTGTTGCTATTCCGTGAAAAACTTTTGTCAAATTTTTAAGCTTCGAGCCAAACACTTCTCCAATTGCCTGATGACCAAGACAAACACCGAGCATAGATTTCTTTCCAGCATATTCTTTTATCACCTCGCACATCAGCCCCGCTTCTTCGGGAATTCCAGGTCCCGGTGAAAACAAAAGCTTGTCGTAATTCTTCACCGCTTCCATTTCCACAAAATCATTCCGCACCACATCTACCGTTACATCTTCAAACTGCCTCAGCAGATACACTAAGTTGTAAGTAAACGAATCGTAATTGTCTATCACTAATATCTTCTTCATCATACACTCATTTGTTTTGCCTGCTCAATGGCTGTGCGTAAGGCGCGCAGCTTGTTGTGAACTTCCTCCAGCTCGCTTTGCGGATTCGATGCCGCCACCACTCCCGCGCCCGCCTGGTAATGCAGCGTGTTGTTCTTGCTCAAAAACGAGCGGATGGTAATAGCAGTATTGATATCGCCATTGAAACCGATAAAGCCGATACACCCGCCATAAAATCCGCGCAGCATATTTTCGTATTTGCGAATCAGCTCAATCGCTTCGTGCTTGGGCGCACCCGAAAGTGTGCCCGCAGGAAACGAATCTGCCAGTAACTGCAAAGCATTGTGTTTGCCATCGAGCGTTCCCATCACTTCGCTCACCAAATGAATCACGTGCGAGTAAAAATGAATCTGCTTGTAATGCTTCACCTCCACCGCGCTGCAATGCTTCGATAAATCGTTGCGCGCCAAATCCACCAGCATCACATGCTCGGCATTTTCTTTTTCATCCTTCGCCAGTTTTTCCGCCAGCATTTTATCCTGCTCATCATCACCGGTGCGCTTAAAAGTTCCTGCAATGGGATTGATTTTCGCTTTGTTGCCCTTCACCACCAGCTGCGCTTCGGGCGAAGAACCAAAAATCCGGAAGTTGCCGTAATCGAAATAAAACAGGTAGGGCGAAGGATTTATCGAGCGCAGCGTGCGATACACATTCATATCATCGCCCGTAAATTTTTGCATAAACCTGCGCGACAGCACCAGCTGAAAAACATCGCCACGGTAACAATGCCCTATGGCGCGTTCAATCATCGAAATAAATTCCGGGTCGGTCACATTGGTTTTTTCTTCGCCCGCGGTTTCAAACGGATACACCGCCATGTTCTTATTGCGGATGAGCGTAATTATTTTTTCCGTTTCGCCAGTTTCGCCCTCCGGCACGTTTTCGTAAATAACCAGCTCGTCTTTAAAATGGTTGAACGCGATGACAAAACGGTAAAACGTAAACCACACCGAAGGAATTTCGCGGTCTTCATTCCTGAACGAAAAATTATCGAAGTGCTGCACCGCATCGCTGCTTACATAACCAAACAGCCCGTTGGCAATAGTGGCCTTGCCGTTTGTTTCGGTAAACGAATCGCTGAACTGCTGAAACGATTCAAACAGCGGCTTCTGCTCAAACGAAACAGTCTGCTTGCCGGTTTTGTATCCGTCAATTTCCACGGCACCCTCCAGCACTTTTACAGATGCCACGGCATGGCAGCAGATAAACGAAAAACTGTTTTCTGCCGCATGATAATCGGAGCTTTCCAGCAGCAGCGTTTGATGAAACACATCGCGCAGCTTCAGGTAAATACCCACGGGCGTGTGTGTATCGGCAAGCATTTGAAAAGTATGTGTGGTATATCTCATTTCGTTTCAGCGTAAAAGAAAAAGCCCATTGTTACTACAACGGGCTTTCGAAAAAATATAATCAATCATTTCAACGCATTGCGCAGCCCGCTGTTTTTTCAGCATGCCACCAACCGGTTGAAATGATAATTTTCATCTGTTATAATTTGATTTTAATTGTCAGATGGAATGCTCATGATTTTCGTTTTTCATGATTTTGAATCATGAGCATTTCATGACGCTAATATAAACGCCCCGCGTCATTTGTCAAGCAATTCGGGGAAACATTTTTGCAAATGGGGTTTACCATATTTATATGTACATATAAATATGGTGGTTTGCTGTAAAAGGCGGGGATTAAAGGGCGAAAAGCCCCTCTATGCTCAGGTAGCGTTCACCGGTATCGTAATTAAAGCCGAGTATACGCTTGCCGGCAGGTATTTCGGTAATCTTTTTTGCAATTGCAGCGAGGGTTGCTCCTGATGAAATTCCGCCAAAGAGGGCTTCCTGGCTGGCTGCACGGATGGCGAAATCAAAAGCCTCTTCTTTCGACACCTGAATAACCCCGTCAAGCACCTTCGTATCCAGGTTGGCGGGAATAAACCCCGCACCAATTCCCTGAATGGGATGCGGAGCAGGCTGACCACCGCTTATTACGGGCGAAAGAGCCGGCTCTACAGCATATACTTTTAAAGAAGGAAACTTTTCTTTCAGCGCTTTGCCCACACCGGTAATATGACCACCTGTTCCAACTCCCGTAATGAGGTAATCAATGCCTTCAGGAAAATCGGTAAGAATTTCCTGAGCGGTATGTTTTATATGCACTGCCACGTTAGCAGCATTGTCAAACTGCTGAGGTATCCACGAGTCGGGGGTTGCATCGGCAAGTTCCTGGGCTTTGGCTATAGCGCCCTTCATCCCTTTTTCGCGGGGGGTAAGCTCGAAAGTGGCGCCATAAGCTTTCATCAGTCTTCTTCTTTCTATACTCATTGATTCTGGCATAACGAGAATCAGTTTGTAGCCTTTTACACACGCCACCATTGCCAAGCCAATACCGGTGTTGCCCGAAGTAGGTTCAATAATTACACTGCCGGGCTTGAGCAAACCCTTTTGCTCGGCATCTTCAATCATGGAAAGAGCGATGCGGTCCTTAATGCTTCCCCCGGGATTGGCACGCTCCAGTTTAATCCAGACTTCGTGGCTGCTGTCAAAGAGTTTATTGATTCGCAGGTGCGGAGTGTTGCCGATGGTTTCAAGGATGTTGTTTGCTTTCATGAAAAATTTGTTGTTGGTTGATAGTTATTAGATAACGAAGTCGATGACTTCATTCATTTCAGATTTGTCGCGAATATGGACTTCACTTTTGTGATAAACAATAGACAGTGGCGCAACGCTTTCGGTCAGCCACACATTTCCGCCAATTACGCTGTCGTGTCCCACAACCGTTTCGCCTCCGAGAATACAGCTTCCGGCATAGAGAATGACACTGTCCTCAATCGTGGGGTGGCGCTTGGCACCCTGCGATTCTTTTCTAACAGCCAGAGCACCAAGCGTTACGCCCTGATAAATTTTCACATGGCTGCCGATAACGGTCGTTTGCCCGATTACGACACCGGTGCCGTGGTCAATAAAAAAAGGAGTACCGATGGTTGCGCCAGGGTGGATGTCAATACCTGTTTTAGTATGCGCATATTCACTGATTACACGGGGAATAATCGGCACATTAAGTTTTGAAAGTTCATGAGCAAGACGGTAAACAGTAATGGCATAAAAGCCAGGGTAAGCAATAATCACCTCTTCAACACTTTCAGCTGCTGGGTCTGACTTCATAAAGAATTCAGCGTCCAAAATCAACTTGTCATAAACTGAAGACAGCGATTGAAAAAACTTTGCGGTGATTTCTTGAGCAGGCGGATTGAGCTTTCCGTTCAGCGGTTTGAGAATTTCCTGAAGATTATGTTTCAGGCGCTCTTCTTTTTCTCCGGCTACTTCATACCTGAAAGTATGGTTCGATTCTGTGGGAAAAAGGAAGTCGAGCAGCTCATCTATAAATTTATAGATAAACGTCCTTGAAGGCAAGGTGCTGAAATCTATTTTTGGGTTTTGCATTTTATATAATTTAAAAAATAAAAAACCCTTCGTCAAGAGAAGGGTTTTAAAATGTTTTTATCGCTTGTCAGTTATTACAAAACATCTTCTATACCCCACCGGGAAAGACAACAACAGGTGTTTTGAACGAATAACATAGGGCTAAAGTAGAAATAAATAGCAAAATGTTTACTCACCGTATAATTTCAAACGTTTTAAAGTTTTGGAAAAAACCTTCTTTAATGGAAACATGTGCTACTTCGGCATTCACGGGACCCTGATGGCACCATTCTACAAATTTTACGAGCATTTTCTCATCGGCTTCTGCTTCAATATATACATCACCATTAGGTTCGTTGCGCACAAAACCTTTTACCGCAAGAGCATCAGCCATTTTCTTGGCTGAGGAGCGAAAGAAAACACCCTGCACTTTTCCCTGAACCGTAATTTTGTAGTATTTCATGGGTGCGAAAATAGTTACACAAATACATCAAGGGAAAAGCCAGGGCTTAATTTCTTTGTGCTTGTGCCCTATTGTAAAAATAAACAGCTACGAAAACTCTTTAATTTTTTCAGCGAGAACACCTTCTTCTATCAGTCCTAAACTTCGCCAGACTTCTTTTCCGTTCTTGTATAGCAATAAAAGCGGAATAGAACGAATGTTCATGGTGTTTGCCACATTGGGGTTTTTGTCAACGTCAATTTCAAACAACTCAACCGAAGCTGAATTTTTTCTCACCTGCCTCTGCACAATCGGCTTCAGTATTTTGCATGGCCCGCACCAAACGGCATTAAAATCAACCACTACTAATTTATTACTTGCCTTAATATGGCTGAGATAATCATCGAAACTCATACCTGCGGTTTTCTCTTCGGTAACCGATGTTTCAATTGGTTTTTTCTCCCCTATCCAAGCCGATATTCCACCGTTCAGATTGTAAACTTCCTTAAAACCGTTTTTCACCGCCCAATCAGCGGCCCTGCCGCTTCTGCCCCCTACCAAACAATAAACATAAAGCGGTTTTGATTTATCTAGCTGGCTCATGTGTTTTTCAAAAAGCGCATCATTAATATTAATGTTCTGCGAGTTTAAAATCCTTTTTTCGGAATATTCTTCTGGAGTTCGCACATCAACTAATTGCGCATTTGGTTGTGTGATTCCTTTCTCGAATTCTGCCGGGTTAATATTTTTTACAGATGAGTTCTGGCTGTTACAAGACATAAAAAGACTGAGAAAAAGAAGAGTTGCAAAATTTCTGAAGTTCATAACTGACTATCGTTTTTCGTGAACAAGATTTGTTTTTGGTATACCGGTTAATGAGATAGAATTAAACCCATCCGATATATTGATTACATTTTCAAACCCTCTTGATTTTAAAATGGAGGCGGCTGTCATGGAGCGGTAACCACCGGTGCAATGAATAAAATATGTTTTGCCTCTGTAAACTTCATTTGTCCATTCATTGATAAAATCAAGAGGTTTGTTTTCAGCATTTACGACATGCCCGCCCTCATATTCCCCAGGTTTGCGCACATCAAGTATGTTTAGCTCTTCGGTGTATTTTTGGGCGAATTCATTGGCTGAAATGGATTTTATGAAATCGAGTTCTCTGCCAGAATTTTTCCATGCGGCAATTCCTCTGTTCAAATAGCCGAGCGTATTGTCGTAACCTACGCGGGCTAAGCGCATAATGGTTTCCCGCTCTCTTCCTTCCTCGCAAACCAACAGAACCGGCTGGCCTAAATCGGGAATTAAAGTGCCGACCCAAATAGCAAACTGCCCATCGAGACTGATGTTTATGGAATTGGGAATAAAGCCTTTTGAAAAGTCCTCAGCATTGCGTGTGTCCAGCACAAGAGCATGTGCGCTTTCTGCCACCTCTTCAAATTCTTCCGGAGAAAATTTTTTAAGAGACTGTTCATACACTTCGTCTAATTTTCCCGCACCGTGTTTGTTGAGCAAGGCATTTTTAGAAAAATATTGTGGCGGAGGAAGCAACCCCGTAGTTACTTCCCTGATAAACTCCTCCTTTGAAACATTGCGAAGCGCGTAATTGAATTTCTTCTGATTGCCAAGAGTATCGGAAGTTTCCCTGCTCATGCTTTTGCCGCAAGGTGAACCAGCTCCGTGAGCGGGGTACACAATTACATCATCCGGTAATTTCATGATTCTATTGCGCAGTGAATCGTAAAGCATTCCGGCTAAATCTTTTTCTGTAACATCAGACTTAATTGCCAAATCGGGGCGACCAACATCACCAATGAATAGCGTGTCACCGGTGAAAATACAATGCTCTTTTCCATTTTCGTCAAACAAAAGATAGGTTGACGATTCGGGAGTATGGCCGGGAGTATGCAGAACCTTAAGTTTCAATTTTCCTATTGAAAACTCCTCCCCGTCTTTTGCAATATGGGCATCAAAGCCACATTCGGCATTTGGACCATAAACAATTTTTGCTCCGGTTTTTTGCGAAAGCTCCACATGTCCCGAAACAAAATCAGCATGGAAGTGTGTTTCGAAAATGTATTTGATTTTAGCATTGTCTTTTTCAGCGCGCTTAATGTAGGGCGCGGTTTCGCGAAGCGGGTCTATAATAGCTGCTTCACCCTCCGACTCAATATAGTATGCTGCTTCAGCGAGGCAGCCCGTATATATTTGTTCAACTTTCATACTTCAGCTTTTCAGTTGCAAAGTTGGCAAAAAATGTAACTCTAATTGGTAACAAATGTTACCTAGGAAATGACGGATGGTTCAACACGTTTTTTGCCTGTAGCAGATGCCGCTGCTCATGTCCTGCAAGAATAGTGAGTGCATCATTCAGGTTGTAAGTAATTATTGCTAATGCAGGAGAACTGATTACGGTAGAATCCAGATTTACATGTTCCAATTGCCGGATTAGCCAAGAAAACTCTTGCTGATGTTTTAAAAAATCAGAAATAATTGTGGGCGACAAATCACTTTGTGCAGGAGTCCAGACGGGAGGATTTCTTTGTGGTTTGTTTACAACAGGTCCTGTTTCGCGAATCAGGTAATTGCCAAAGAAGCGTGAAATTAATCGGATGTTTTGATAAAAACTGTTTTTGTGTTTTCCTGAAATCACCGACTCCAGTTGCGGATAAAAAGTAATGTTGGAAACCATCAGATGGTCGAGGCATTGGGCGATGCTCCATTTTTCGACAGAAGGTTTCCAGTTCAGTTGTTGCGGGGAAAGGTTTCCGAAAAGCTTTTCAGCATCAGCAGAAACCGCTTCAAACACTTTAATCGCTTCTTCAACTTTCATTTTGCCGATTTATTTATCAACCCATTCCACAAAAGCATTCGCCTTTTCACGGCTCACATCTATGCGCATGTTTTTATCGCACTTCAGATGAACTTCAATTTTTCCGGTATCGTGCTTTTTGTAAGTATCTATCGAGTCAATATAGATAATCGTTTGCCGGTTGGCGCGGAAGAATTTTTCAGGGTCAGCGGTTTCTTCAATTTCATCAATGGTATTGTAGTCGGTAACCAGTTTTTCATTTTCACTTGTCACCAAATAAATAATCGTATCCTTAATAAAATAAGAAACACGGTTTTCCTGAACCGGAACAATTCCTGACTTATAGTGAGCAAGAAAACGCTCCCGGAATTTTGGCGCGTTCTTTTTCTGAAGGTTTTCGAGCATGGTCTTAAACCGACCACTCATCGCTTCGTTCTTTATGCCAAAATATTTCCTGAACTTTTCCAGTGCGTTTTGCAGTTGCTCCTTATCAATCGGTTTGAGCAAATAATCTACGCTGTTTACTTTAAAAGCGCGGATAGCATATTCATTATAAGCAGTAGTGAAGATGACCGGGCTTTCAATCCTGGTTTTATTAAAAATATCGAAACTCACCCCATCACTCAGCTGAATATCCATAAAGATTAAATCGGGCGCTGGATTTTCTTTCAGCCAATTTACAGAAGCGAAAACGGAAGGGAGTACCGCCAAAATCTCCACTTGCGGGTCAACCTGTTTCAGCATACGCTGAAGGTTTTTCGCTACCAAAGTTTCGTCTTCTATAATTACCGCTTTCATGTCAGTAAAGGAATTTTTACAGTAAACTCTTTTCCGTGTTCTTTTATTTCCACCGGGACCTTGCTCAGATAACGGTAAAGGTTTTTCAGGTTATCCAAACCCTGTCCGTTCGATATTTCTATTACGTCCTTCTTTTGTAAATTATTTTTCACCACTAAAAACTCATTTTCGCTGAGTACTTCAACCGTTAATGGCGAAACTGAGGAAACAACATTATGCTTTACCGCGTTTTCCAACAGCACCTGCAAAGTAACCGGAACAATTTTTTTTTCCCTGGCTTCTTCGCTTAAATTGAACCTTACCTGTAATGAGCCCTCAAACCGTGTTTTCAGCAACTGCACATAATGATTTACAAAGCGCACTTCGGTTTCAACACTCACTAAATTCTTTTCCTTATTCTCCAGTACATAGCGGTAAACTTTGCTCAACTGCTGCAGAAAGTCGGAAGCAAGCTGCGGGTTTTCAAAAATTAAAGAGTTAAGGGATGAAAGTGAGTTGAAAAGAAAGTGCGGGTTAAGCTGGTTTTTCAGATTATCGTATTGAACCTGTGCTTTTTCCTTTTCCAGTTCTGCCGCTAAAATTTTCCCCTGTTTCCAGCGGACAAAAAAGTGATAGCCGAAAATGGAAAGGATAACACTGAGCACCATAAAAATGTTGATGGCAAAAGTGGCTACCCACAATTCCCGGCTCGGGTGAATGGGAATTCTGTCCTTGAAAATAAAGTAAGGAATAAGGCGTATGGCGAGAAGCACCAGAAGGGTAGTTAAAAACTGAATGAGAATTCTTTTAAAAACATTTTTCTCGAAGGGGTAAATTTTATCCAGGTACAAATCAATAGCGCGCACCATATAGCCGAACACCCCGATAAAAACCAGGCCCGCTACACTGGTAATAACATGGAAGCCGATGGACTGGTCGAGAAAGAAAAAAGTTTTAACCACCATAAACACTAAATAGATGGTGCCGATAATGCCAATGGCAATTTTTGTTTCTTCCTTTAGTTTCATTGGCTGATAATTTCTCCGTCTTTCATTTCAATTACCCGGTCGCTGGCTGCGGCAAAATCGGTATCGTGCGTAACGGATATAACCGTTTGCCCCCGGCTTTTCGAGAGGTCTTTCATAATTTCAAAAACAAGGTCGGAGTTTACCGAGTCGAGATTACCGGTGGGCTCATCGCCCATGATGATGGTGGGGTCATTGATAAGCGCACGGGCAATAGCCACGCGCTGCTGCTGCCCGCCCGATAATTTACTCGACAGTTTCAGCGCAAACTTATCCATATCGAGCCACCTGAGTTTTTCATAGGCGCGGTCCTCGATTTCGCTTTTAGAGTACTTGCCGAGTTTTTCAGCCGGCAGCATAACATTCTTCAACGCAGAAAATTCGGGGAGCAGGAAATGAAACTGGAACACAAAGCCGATATGTTCGTTCCGGAAATGCGCCAGCTCGTTCTGCGTAAGCCCGGTTACTTTCCGGTTATTGATGAAAATCTCACCGGTATAGTCGGTATCGAGGGTGGAAATAAGATAAAGCAAGGTGGACTTTCCGCAGCCGGACTTTCCAACCACAGAGATAAACTCACCGCGCTTTACTTCAAAGGAAACATCCTTCAGCACATGGAACTCCTCGGGCTCGTGGAAGTATTTGTTCAGTTTGCGGGCTTCGAGAACTTTCATGCTATCCTCTTAAAATTTCTACCGGGTCAATTTTTCCTGCGCGGACAGCAGGCATAAGCCCGGCAAACAAGGTGGTAATTATTCCAAACCCTACGCCAAAGGCATAATGCCTTACATGAAACACCACCGGAAAGTGAGTAATGCTGATAAACTCGTTTTTAGGAAACGGCAGATTGTAAACCAGGCTGCTGAGAATGAAGCCGAGAACCAGACCGGTGAAAGCGCCCATTACTCCTATGGTAATGCTTTCGGTCAAAAATATCTGGCGGATGTCGCGCGAGGCGAAGCCCTGCGCTTTCAGAATGGCAATATCTTTCAGCTTGTTCTGGATGGTCATGCTCATGATGTTGTAGATGCCAAAGCCGGCAACAACCAAAAGGGTGAACGACACCACGAAGGTCATCACATTACGAATCAGGATAGAAACCATGGCGCTGGCGTTGGTGGTTTTCCAGTCATCGGCTTTGTAGTTGTAGCGGTGGGCGAACTCGGCTGCCATTTCGGTGGCGAGGTCGTAGTTCTTCAGTTTTATTCCGATATCGGTAACATACTGGTTGTCTTTTCCGACCAGTTGCTGAACTTTTGAGAGGTTGACGTAGCTTTTGATGTTATCGAGCGAGCCGATTCCGAACTGGAAGGTTCCTACAATGCGGAAACGCATGGCTGTTCCTTTGGGAGTGGCGAGGGTTACAATATCGCCCACGTGCACATTCAGTTTGTTGGCGAGCCCGTGACCCATCAGTATTCCGTTGTCGATGGTGAGGAGGTTTTCGATTTTTCCGGTTTTCATTTTATCGTAAAGACCGGTGAGCTGGGCTTCTTCCAGAACATTGACTCCGCTGAGTGTGCCGTTGATTTGTGCCGGGCCGTTTACATAAAATACCTGAGTAGAAAGCTGGGGGCTGATGGCAAGAATCCTTTCATCTTTTTTTAAATCGTCTAAAATACCCTGGGCGTTTTTCAGGTTGGGGGTAATATCTTTGGGCTTGGGGTGGTGAACCACGTTGAGCGTTTTGGCGGTATCGGAAATTTCATCGAGTATGGAGTGGCTGAAGTCGGTTTTTATGTCGTTGTAAATGCGAATGTCGGGTGTGGAGGAAAGCAGCGTATCTTCCAGAAATTCATTGAAGCCCTGCATGAAACTAATCATAAGAATATACATGCCAATGCCAAAGGTTACTCCGAGCATGGCAATGAACGTTTGCCGTTTTTTGGCGAGGAGGTGGATTTTGGCTATTTCAAAGTTTACACTCAGCTTCATCTTTTATTTTGTCTTGGGAAGCACTATTTCATCGGTTTCTTTCAGCCCTTCGGCTACTTCCACAAATTCCAGGTTCTCAAGCCCGCGCTTGATTTTTACTTTTTTATTCATGCCCATGCTTTTCACCTCTACTTCATCGCTTGCCGATACTACGTTTTTGGGCAGTATGAGGGCGTTGTCTTTTTCAGCAATAATGATGTTGGCTTCTACGCTGGCGTGAACAAAATTAAGCCCGTAGCTTTCGGTGAATACCGCTTCCACTTTAAAACTCTGGTCGCTCTGGTTCATACCGGGGTAAATTTTGCTTACCTGCGCTTTGTAAATTTTGCTGCCGGTTACGTCCATCTTCACCACCACCTGCTGCCCTAATTTTACTTTTGCAATATCGCTTTGGTCAACCGAAAGCTCCAGTATTTTATCGCCCGCTTCACCAACAACAGCCACCAGTTCGTTTCTGCGTACGGCTTCGCCCAGGTCCTTGTAGGTATCGTAAACTATTCCATCGAGCAGGCTTTTAATTTGGTAGTTGGAAAAATCTAACCCGGAAGCCGCAGCAGCGCTTTGGGCGTTTTTTACTTCTACGCGAAGCTGGTCGCGGGTGCGGTTGAAAATTTCTTTAGCCGATTTTAAATCGTTGCCAGAAACTTCGTAAGCCAGCGCTGCCTGGTCGAACTGCGCACGGGTTACCGCCTGCGCATCGAACATATTTTTGAAGCGGATGTAATTGAGCGAGTCGTTTTTGAATTTCGCTTCCGCGCTTTTTATTTTGTTTTTCAAATCGGTGAGCACCGGTGAGTTGTCTTCGCTGTTTTGTTTGGCAAATTCCAGCCCTGCCGCTGCCGCGCTTAGGCGGGCTGCCGCAGCATCGCTCTGAATCCGGAAAATAGTTTCGCCTTTTTTTACCGTATCGCCTCCTTCTTTATACTTGGCCGTAATGTATCCATCGCCCAGGGCAAACACCTTGTATTCGTTTTTCGGCACCAGGAATCCGCTGGCATACACCGCCTCGGTAATGGATTTGCGCTCGGGTTTGATGGTTTTGGTGCGGTTGCACGAAACAAAGCCGACCAGCCCAATGGTAATCAGCACCACGGGAATAATGAAGAGAAGCTTTTTGTTCATAGCCGTTGAATTACGCGGGCAAATGAACAAACAACATTCGGAGATGACAAGTGCATTTTTGCGGAAGGCTGTTATTAAGCTGCGAGCCGTTACCGCGGGCAGCTAAGGCGTAAGCGGCAGATAATTTTTTCACGAAACAGGCAGATACCCACTGGGTAAAACGCATGAGCAGGGTTTATTCATGCCATACATGAAGAATGCAGCATGGCGGAAAGATTAATGCGGGTTGTGGGAGGAGTTTACAATAGCAATTAATATTTAATTGCCATAAATAATAATTATAAAGATAACATTTATAAATAAACATACTACTTTATAATTTATATTTCCTTATACATATATAATTGAAATTTCAAAGTTTTTTGCATTGCTTATAATATAAAATAAATTGTAAACAATTTATTTTTTAATGACAATATAAATTTTAAAAATGACTTCAAAAATTTTAAAAACGAGTACCATTTTTTTATAAATAAAAGCAATAAATGTTATACTGCCTTTGAAAAACTTCGTATCATTGCGCTAAATCCACAAAAACACCATAAAATGGCTAAAGATTTCGCTCCTATACCCGACCAGGAACTAAACCAATGGCTTTTGAACCTGCGTGAAAAAATTTCGGACCATGGACCCGGTTTGGGGCTTACTGCAACCGACATTACCAATGCCCAACAACTTTGCGATGAATACACGGCTCAAATTCATGCCGCTTACCAAGCGCGCGCGGCCTCCAAAGCCGCAGTAAACAAAAAGCAGCAGATGCGTACAACGCACCTGCGCCCCCTGCGCCACATCATCAATAAAATGAAGGCTTCGCCTGCATTTCAGGATAGTTCTGCAGCCGACCTCAGGGTGATGTCGCACCCCATACATGCCGATGCGCGCGAATACAAACCAAAACTTAAAGCTGTTATGGGTGGCGAAATGATTGAAGTAAGGTTTAAAAAGAAGGGCGTGCAGGCTATGGAGTTTCGAGTAAAGGTTGCCGAGCGCATAACCCAGGGCGAATGGAAAAGCCTGGGCATACGCTTTTACAGCCCGCTGTATTACAAACCCGAAAATTATGTACCGGGCACCGTGGTGCGCGTGTGGTTTATGGCCGTTGGAATAAAAAAAGACGAGCAGTTCGGGTTATGGAGCGACCCGGTGAGTGCGTTGTATTTTAGTGAGTAGTTACCCGAAAAGAAAAATACAATACCGCTTGTTCAACTCCGGTTTTTCTTTCCTCCAGTCCTTTACTGTTTTTGTTTTAATGAATTGCGAAGGAAGAGTGAGGTCGCAGGCTATGCATAGCGAAAGGTTATCCCCGCAGGCTTTCAAAATATCTTCCAGCAGTTTTTGATTCCGGTAAGGAACTTCCATAAATATTTGCGTTCCCTTTTCAATTGCTGCTGCCAGCTTTTTTATTTTACTGCTGCGCTCCGGTTCTTTAACAGGCAGGTAGCCGTGAAACGTAAATTGCTGTCCGTTAAAACCCGAAGCAACTAATGCGAGAAGAATGGAGGAGGGACCAACCAGCGGAATTACTTCAATATTTTTTTTATGCGCAAAAGCCACCAGCTCATTTCCGGGGTCGGCAATGCAGGGGTTACCGGCTTCGGAAATAATGCCGCAGTTTTTTCCTGTCAAAACATTTTTCAGAAGTTTTTCGCAATCCTGTTTTGCGGCATGTTTATCTAATTCGTGAATAGTAACTTCGGTATCGAAATTTTTCTTGTAGCCGATGGCGCGTAAAAACCTGCGGGCGGTGCGGGCATCTTCCACAATAAATTCATGGAGCCCCTGAACCGCATCTTTCACCTGCTGCGGAATAACAGCCGGATTGTCTTCGCCTAAAAAAGAAGGAATAAGGAAAAGTTTGCCGGGTTGCATTGTTCGGAGAATGGTAATTTAGTTTTGTTTTCTTTTTGCTGCTTTCCTCTGCTCCTTTTCCCATTTTCTCTTCTCCTTCCGCGACTTTACTTCAGGCGATTTAGGCCTAAACACATCTTCCAGTATTTCCTTAATTACCGTCACGGCTTTTTTTTTACCGTGTCGGAAACGGCTGCGCAATCCCAATTGACCGATGCAGCCGAAGAAGAATCCGCGGGCAAAGAAAACTCCTCGGTTTTTAACCGCAGCGAACGGTCGGTGAAACTTCTGCGCATAAAATTTCCTACAATGGGCATGGCGGCTGTTGCACCGGCACCGGTCTTGTTCGAAGCAAAGTGAACGCTCGGCTGCTCAAAACCCACCCATGCGCCCACTACCAGGTCGGGCGTATAGCCCATAAACCAGGCATCGGCATTGCCCTGCGTGGTACCGGTTTTACCGGCAAGCGGCATTTGCAACCCATAGCGCGAACGAATACCCGCTGCTGTTCCTTTATTGATAACGCCCTTGAGCATTTCGGTGGTGACGTAAGCGGTTTTTTCAGCAATGGCTTCTTTTTGCACGCTTCCGAACTGAGCAAGCACATTGCCGTCTTTATCTTCAATGCGCTTAATGAAATACGGCTTGCTGTAAGTACCCAGATTAGCAAAACAGGTATAAGCGCCCGCCATTTCAAAAAGCGAAACATCGCAGGTGCCCAACGCCAATGAGGGAACAGCCTCTAAGTCACTTTCCACCTGGCAGCGCCTGATGAAATCAACGAGCAGGTTCGGGTCGCCAATGTCGCACATGATGCGTGCGGTAATCCGGTTGTCGGATGCCGCCAGCCCGTCCTTCATGGGAACCATCTCGCCTTCCTGCCATTTACCGGTCGCTTCGGGGTTCCAGCTCGCATCAATACCGCCACATTCGGGAGGCAGGTACGGGATGAGCGTGCAGGGCTCGTAATTTCGCTCCAGAGCCATGGCATACAAAAACGGTTTCATGGTTGAACCGGTCTGGCGCCTGGTAGATTTCTTTACATGGTCAAGCTGAAAGTACCTGATATTAGGTCCACCCACCCAGGCTTTCACCTCACCGGTCTTGGCGTCCATGGCCAGAAACCCCACCTGAATTATTTGCAGATAATACCGGAGCGAGTCGAGCGGAGTCATAAAAGTATCAATGCCATAGCCAGTGGTATCTGCATTCCAGCTGAAGATTGTCATTTCAACTTTTGTATTGAAAACTCTTTTGATTTCCGCTTCCGACTTTCCCGCGGCTTTCATATGGATATACCGGTCGGTTTGCTTCATCATTTTATCGAGCAAATCCGGCTTAGCGCGATAACCGGTCTTCCACGAATCTTTTCCTTTCCATTCTTTGAAATAAACATTCTGCAAAAAGGTAAGGTGCTGTGCAATGGCGGCTTCCGCATGTTTTTGCATCCGCGAATCAATGGTGGTGAAAACTTTCAAACCGTCTTCATAAATATTCCATTTACCTCCACCGGGTTTCGGATTTTTTTCGCACCAGGCTTTCAGTTCCTGGCGTATGTATTCGCGGATGTAAGTGGCATTGCCCTCGCGGTAATCGGGATTATGAAAATTAAGCTTGATGGGTTTTTCTTTAAGTGAATCGGCTTGAGCCCGCGTCAAAGCGTTGGCTTCAGCCATTCTGTCGAGCACGAGGTTTCTGCGTTCTATAGCTCGCTCGGGATGCCGCTTGGGATTTAACCGAGATGGGGCATTGACAATGCCCGCGAGCAGTGCTGCTTCTTCCGGCTTAAGTTTGTCGGGGGTTTTGTAAAAATACGTAAACGAAGCCGTCTTTATTCCATACGACATGGAGCTGAACTCGACCGTGTTAAGATACAGGGCTATCAGTTCGTCCTTAGTGAAAGTGCGCTCCAGTTTGGCGGCAAGCACCCACTCTTTTAATTTTTGACCAAGCCTTCGCCTCAGCCCGGCATTTTCAAAATCGCGGTGAAAAAGATTTTTTGCCAGCTGCTGTGTAAGCGTTGAGCCTCCACCGCCTTCCAAACCCGGAACAAAGGCAAAAGCAATGGCACGGAACAGTCCAATTAAATCAATTCCGGAGTGCTCGTAAAACCGTTTGTCCTCGGTAGCGATAAGCGCTTTTACTAAGTACGGTGAAAGCTCGCTGTACGAAACCTCAATCCGGTTTTCGGTAAAGTAAGAGCCGAGCACTTCATAATCGGCAGAATAAATAGTTGTAGAAACAGCGCTGTTCGGGTTTTGAATAGCTTCGAGGTCGGGCATTTCGCCCAGCAGCCCATAGTTTACGCCTATAAAAAACACAATTACAAACGCGATAAACGACCAAAGAAGAATTTGAATGCGCTTGAAAACATCCCAGAATTTTTTCGGATTGTAATTGAAAAACCACGCAATCCGCGATTTAGACTTTGCCACGAAACAAATTTATGCTGCTGTTTAGAACATAAACGCTAAGTGGGCAAAATCATTATAACAGAAAGGAAGTTTTTGAATAGACGAAAGGACAATTATTTCTTTTTCTCTGTATATAGCTCCAGCACTTTATAAAACTCCTGTCCGTATTTTCTTATCAGCGCTTCTTTCAAAAACTTAAAAACCGGAACTTTCAGCGCTTTACCGTTTTTACATGCGGCATTGCAAACATGCCAGCGCTCGTAGTTCACCGCATCGAAACCCTGATACTTTGTTATCCGGATGGGATAGAGATGGCATGAAATGGGCTTGCGGAAATCGATCACTCCATCATTAAATGCTTTTTCTATTCCGCAAATGGCAATTCCCTTTTCGTCATAATTGAGCCAGGCGCAGCCTTTATCGCCATGGATTAAAGGAGTACACCAGGCTTGATTTTCGGGTTCAAAAACATACTTACCTTGCTTTTCAATGGTGCGGATTCCTTCTTCGGTCAGGTATGGTTTTACTTTTTCGAAAATAGAATCAAGAACCGGTAACTCGCTGGCATCGAGCGGTGCTCCATAATCGCCCTCGGTGCAGCAAGCGCCCTTGCAGGCGTTGAGGTCGCATACGAATTGCTCTTCTACCACATCATCGCTTATGGTTTTGTCGTCAATGACTATCACTTACTTTGATTTTATTCGCACGATGAAACATTTGTTTAGCCTTCTTGCTTCGTTCAGTTTCCTGATAAGCGGAGCACAATATAACTCACTCCTTTGGAAAATTTCAGGTAACGGCTTGGAACAGCCGTCATTCCTATATGGCACCATGCATACCAAAGACGCGCGGGTGTTTGCATTTAGTGATAGTGTAATGCCGTTTTTCAATTCGGCAAAAGCATACGCCATGGAGCTTGACCCCAAAGAAGCTTTCAACCTCGGGTTGATTCCGAAACTGCTAATGGGGAAAGAGTATAGCCTCAAAAAAATGATTCCGGAAAGAGAATATCATTTTCTCGACTCGGTAGTGAAGAAACAGACAGGCTTTTCAGTAAAGCTTTTCGACAATGTATCACCGGTTTTTACTATGATGATTTTGGAAATGGGCGAAATGAATCTGAGCGACTCATCAATTGAAGGCAACAAAGAAATACTCGACCTCTACTTTTACAAGCTCGCCAAAAACCCTCCCGGAAAAGGAAAAAAGAAAAAAATAATAGGTATTGAAAAGACTGACGAGCAGATAGATGCGCTGAATGTGCTTACTTACCAGGAGCAGGCTGATTTGCTGGTGCAGGAAATCCGCTCGCTGGAGGAAGATAAAAACGCAGGGCTTGATGTTTTGCGCTTTTACCTCGAGCAAAACTTAGATAGCCTGGTGGCCAATGAAATTACCTCACAAATGCCCGAAAAGTTTTACAAAGCCATTGTTACCGAGCGTAACAAACGAATGGCTAACCGCATTGCAGAGTTTACGCATGAGCAATCAACTTTTATTGCCGTAGGCGCACTGCACTTGCCGGGTAACGAAGGCATTGTTGCGCTGCTTCGCGAAAAAGGATTTACGGTAGAAAACATAAGAAAATAAATAATTACATCCTCTCAGACTTAGTTTTTATCTTTCACTTTTTATATTCACCGCCTTTAAAATTGATACATGAAAAAATTGTGCTCTTTCTTTGTTTTTTATCTTGCCTTCATTCATCTGATTTTTGCAGGCGGAGGATGTGTTATTGACTCAGCAAATACACGTTTCTTTTATCCGGCTCCGGATAGCCTGCCTTGCATTGAGCGAAATGTTGCTTATGGCGAGGTCATTCAAATCGCAGTACCGCAAACCATAAACCTTCAGGATTTTGGCGCCCCCTTTCCCTTTATCTTAACTGTTGATTCAGTAGTAATTACCGGTGTGAATGGTTTGCCTAATGGCATCGCCTACTCTCCTAACCCGGCAAACGGAGTGTTGTATGGCGGTGAAAGAGGTTGTGCTCTGGTTTACGGAACCACAAGCGACCCGTCAGGCCGCTACCCCGTTACCTTTAACGGAACTTTCACCGCGCACGGAATGCCGTTCCCGCCATTTTTTGATGGTGATACCACCCTTGATATGGCAACTCTTCAGAATTTATCCCAAGGCATGTTCGATATGTATGTAGATGTCATTGAACAGGGCGCAGCTTGCCGCCCTTTTTCAGACATAAGCGACTTTCAAATTTCAGGCAATGAAATTAGTGTTTGCCCCAACCCGAATAATGGCTCATTTCGGTTAACAATAGAATCAAAAAATAGAATGCCGTCAGAAATAGAAATTTCAGACTTAACCGGACGGGCGATATACTCACAACTCATGGGTCAGGAATCTCCTACCTCCTTCATAAATCTGGACAGAGTATCGAAAGGGCTTTATACTATACAGCTAAAAACACCAAACGGCTTTACGTCAAAACTGGTTTCCATCGAATAGAAATCATTTTGTTTTGAATGATAAAAACCTATTTTTACGGTTCAAAATTATTTTATAACTAAACAATAAAAATCAAAAATGAAAAAGTTTTACTCTCTTCTAGCTTTGCTGGTGCTGGTGGCGGGCATTGGTAATGCTCAGTGTGTAGTTAACCCGGCAGCACAAACAACACCTGGTTGTAATCCTACTGCTGCTAATTTGCCCTGCGTAATTGTTGGCCAAAGCTTCGACCAAACGGTACAAGGACAAATTCAATCGGCTGTTGACACCAGCATCTTCGGATTTCAGGCTCACTTTCAGGTTGACTCTGTCCGTATTGATTCAGTAACCGGTTTGCCAAATGGAATTATGTTTTCAAGAACTCCTGACGTGGTACCCGGAGGAGGAAATGGTTGCGTAAGATTTCAGGGAACCACGAATGACCCAACAGGTCGCTATTATATTACCGCATGGGGAACCGCATGGACACGCGCCCAGGCGACAATTCCTATTATAGGACCCATTGACACTCCTTATGTTTACAATGGTCAGCTTAACCAGTTTTCCCCCTTTGGCGATTACTATCTCGATGTAATCAATCAGGGCGAGGTTTGCCATGCAACAGGTATCAACGATTTCAGTTCTGCTCTGAATTCAGCTTTCTTCGTTTACCCCAATCCTTCAAACGGAGTGGTTAACGTAAAGCTGAATGCCGGAAGCCGTGTAAATGGTGAAATTGTTGTAGTGGATGCAACAGGCAGAAAGGTTTTTGCTCAGAATTTAGATGTAATCGGTTTATACAATTCAGTGATTGACCTGAGTGGTTATTCAAGAGGTATTTACACCGTGCAGTTGAGAACTACAGAAGGCTTTGCTTCGAAAAATGTTTCTATAGAATAATTGCTGCTTATTCAAATAAAAAAGGCTCTTGATTTTCAAGAGCCTTTTTTAGTTATCGAAACTCATAACCAATATCCGTCCGGTAATATTTCCCTTCAAAATTTATTTTCGCAATAGCAGCATTTGATTTTGTGACTGCCTCATGAATATCTTTTCCGAAGGAAGTTACAGCAAGAACCCGCCCTCCATTGGTAAGAATTTTTTCTTCTTCTTCCTTTGTTCCGGCATGAAATACTATTGATTCGGTAACCGAATCAAGACCTGTTATCTCTCTTCCCTTTTCATAATCTTCCGGATAACCACCTGATGCAACAATAACCGTGGCAGCAGCCCGCTCATCAATTTCAATTTGTTTTTCTTTTAAGGTTCCATTTCCAACAGCAACAAGCAATTCAACTAAATCGCTTTCTATTCTCGGTAAAACTATTTCTGTTTCGGGGTCGCCCATCCGGCAGTTGTATTCAATTACATAAGGTTCTCCGCCAACATTCATAAAGCCAATGTAGATAAAGCCCTTATAAACAATTCCGTCTTTCTTTAACCCTTCAATCGTTGGAACAATGACACGCTCTTCCACTTTCTTCATAAGCTCCTCAGTTACAAAAGGAACAGGAGAAATACAACCCATGCCTCCGGTATTCAAACCGGTGTCGCCTTCGCCAATCCGTTTGTAATCTTTCGCTTGCGGAAGAATTTTGTAATTTTCTCCATCGGTTAAAACAAAAACCGAAAACTCAATTCCTCTCAGGAATTGCTCAATTACAACTTTCTCACTTGCCTTTCCAAACTTGTTTTGCTCAATCATTTCGCGGAGCCGCTCTTTCGCTTCTCCGTGTTCCGGTAAAATCAAAACGCCTTTACCGGCAGCAAGCCCGTCAGCTTTTAAAACAATGGGAGGAGTTTGTTCATCAATAAAATCAAATCCGTCTTCCAGGTTTTCAATCGTAAACTCTCCGTAAGCCGCAGTAGGGATTCCATGGCGAACCATAAATTGTTTGGCAAAGGCTTTGCTTCCTTCTAACTGCGCACCCTGCTTTGATGGACCAATTACCGGAATACCTTTTAGCCGCTCTTTTGACCGGAAATAATCATAGATGCCGTTTACCAGCGGGTCTTCAGGTCCTACTATCACCATTTCAATCGCATTCTCAAGAACGAATTTTTCAATTGCCTCAAAATCGTTTACCCCAATGGCAACATTTTCTCCGAGTTGACTCGTCCCGGCATTACCGGGAGCAATAAAAAGCATTTCGCACAAAGGGCTTTGAGAAAGCTTCCAGGCAAAGGCATGCTCACGTCCGCCCGAACCCAACAAAAGTATCTTCATCTCAGTCTGAATTAATGGCGCGAATCTAAAATCGCAGCGGACACATTCGCCAGTATATTCTCCACATTCAGCCAAAAAATCTTTAAAAATTTTCTGCCCGATTGTTGAACAGAACCCACTACTTAAAATCTTTTAGCTTAGCACCCCTTTTACAATAAAGAGCCAATCGGCACGATTAAACAATAACCAAACGATTAACCTTCCTTCATGGGATTTTTTGATAGCATAGTAAAATCTGTTTTCGGCAGTAAGAGCGACCGCGAGTATAAAGAGATGCAGCCGGTTGTTGCTCAAATAAATCAAGAGTATGAAAAACTGAAAAGTTTAAGCAATGATGAACTTCGGCATAAAACGGTTGAGTTCCGTCAGAGAATTTCAGAACACCTTACTGACATCGATAGGGAAATTGCCGACCTGAAAGAAAAAGCCGAAGCAGAAGAAGACCTACAACTAAAAGACGATCACTACAAAAAAATTGACGAATTGCGCAAGGACCGCGACAAGAAAATTGAAGAAATCCTAAAAGAGATTTTACCTGAAGCTTTTGCAGTTGTAAAAGAAACTGCTTATCGTTTTTCAAACAATGAATCTCTTGAGGCAATTGCAACCAATTTAGATCGCGAACTGGCTGCAAAATTCCAAAACATAAAAATTGAAGGCGAGAAAGTTCATTATGCCAATAGCTGGCTTGCCGCAGGAAGCGAAGTAAAATGGAATATGGTTCATTACGATGTTCAGCTTATTGGAGGTATCGTTCTTCACGAAGGGAAGATTTCCGAAATGGCAACCGGTGAGGGGAAAACGCTGGTAGCTACTTTACCTGCTTATCTCAACGCGCTTGCCGGGGAAGGTGTCCACATTGTAACCGTTAACGATTATCTGGCACGAAGAGATAGTGAATGGAATGGTCCGCTGTTCCAGTTCCTTGGTTTGCGAGTTGATTGCATTGATAAATATCAGCCCCACAGCGAAACAAGGCGCAATGCTTATTTAGCTGACATCACTTACGGAACGAATAATGAATTCGGTTTCGATTACCTGCGCGACAACATGGTGAATAGTCCGAATGAAATGGTGCAGCGCAAACATCATTACGCAATGGTGGATGAAGTGGATTCTGTTCTGATTGATGACGCACGAACTCCGCTCATCATTTCGGGACAAGTTGATTCGGGCGATGAAAAGCAGTTTTATGATTTGAAACCGCGCATCCAAAAGCTGTATGATGTACAGAAAAAAATCACCAACCAGTTTTTAATTGATGCAAGGCGATTAATAAAAGAAGGGAAAACCGGGGAGAAAGAGGGCGAAGGTGGACTCGCTTTGTTTCGCGCTCATCGGGGCTTGCCCAATAACAGCGCATTAATTAAATTTTTGAGTGAACCAGGCGTGAAACAAATTATGCAGGCAACCGAAAATTTCTATCTCGGTGAGCAACAAAAACACATGCCTATTGTTGACAAGGAACTTTACTTCCATATTGACGAGAAAAATAACAGCGTAGAACTTACCGATAAGGGGATTGAACTGATTACCGGGGCAGGCGAAGACCCACATTTCTTTGTTATCCCCGACATGGGAAATGTGGTTGCAGAAATCGAACACATGGAGGTTTCTGCCGAAGAAAAAGTTCAGCGAAAGGATGCGCTTATGCAGGAATTCAGCGAAAAGAGCGAGCGTATTCACTCGGTTCAGCAGTTGCTGAAAGCCTATACCCTCTTTGAGAAAGATGTTGACTATGTGGTGATGGACGGTAAGGTAAAAATTGTGGATGAAAACACTGGTCGTATCCTCGAAGGAAGAAGATACAGCGATGGTTTACACCAGGCAATTGAAGCGAAAGAAAATGTAAAGGTGGAGTCGGCTTCACAAACACTGGCAACCATCACACTGCAAAATTATTTCCGCATGTTTCATAAACTATGCGGAATGACCGGTACTGCTGAAACGGAGGCTCAGGAGTTTTGGGACATATACAAACTCGAAGTTTCTTCCATACCTACCAACAGGCCAATGGTGCGCGATGACAAGGAAGATTTGGTTTATAAAACGCGAAAAGAAAAATTCAATGCGATTATTGAAGAGACCGTAAAGCTGACTCAAGCCGGACGACCGGTTCTTGTAGGCACTACTTCCGTGGAAATTTCAGAATTGCTTTCGCGCATGCTCACCATGCGGAAAATCAAGCATAACGTTTTGAACGCAAAGCAGCATCAGCGCGAAGCGGAGATTGTTGCCGAAGCCGGTATTGCCGGAACGGTAACTATAGCCACCAACATGGCGGGACGGGGAACAGACATAAAAATAAAGGACGATGTGAAGCAGGCAGGAGGTCTTGCTATTATTGGCTCCGAGCGCCACGACTCGCGAAGAGTTGACCGCCAGTTGCGTGGCCGGGCAGGTCGCCAAGGTGACCCGGGAACTTCCCAGTTTTTCGTTTCTATGGAAGATGAATTGATGCGTCTTTTCGGTTCGGAAAGAATTGTGAAGGTGATGGACCGCATGGGCTATGAAGAAGGGGAGGTAATTCAGCATTCGATGATTTCTAAATCCATCGAGCGTGCCCAGAAGAAAGTGGAAGAAAATAACTTCGGAATACGAAAACGCTTGCTTGAATATGATGACGTAATGAACCGCCAGCGTGAAGTAATTTATTCAAAACGCAAACACGCTTTATTCGGTGAGCGTCTTTCGCTCGACATTAATAACAGTTTTTACGATTTGTGTGAAGAACTGACGGACAACGCCAAGGGAAGTAATGATTACGAAAGTTTCAAACTGGAAGTAATCCGTTACTTTTCTCTTGACACTTCTATTACCCCGGATGAACTGCAAAAAGAAAATGTTCAGGTATTGACCGAAAAACTTTTTACTGAAGCTAAAGAACTTTATAGGCGTAAGACGGAACATATGTCAAAAACCGTTCTGCCGGTGCTTAAAAATATTTCTGAAACCCGGGGCGATGCAATAAAATTTGTCGCCATTCCTTATACAGACGGCAAGAAGGCAGCAAATATCGTGGTGGACTTAGAAAAAGTCCTCAAAAGCCAGGGCAAAGATTTGATTTCATATTTTGAAAAGGCAATTACGCTTTCGCTGATTGATGAGGCATGGAAGCACCACCTGCGCGCAGTAGATGATTTGAAACAGGAAGTGCAGCTTGCAAGCTATGAGCAAAAAGACCCTTTGGTGATTTATAAAAAAGAGGCATTTAACCTTTTCTCTAGCATGATTGGAACCGTTAACCGCGAAATCGCTTCATTCCTGTTCAAAGGACAAGTGCCACAGTCCGAACCTGCGGCTATGCGCAATGTCGAGCAAGAAAAGCAAAAATCATTTGCTAAGAAAATTCAGGAGGGCAGAGGTGAGATTATGAGCGGCAACTCCGGTAATGGCCAACCCCAGCAGCACCAGCCTATAGAGAAGAAAGCTGAACCCATCCGGGTAGGAGAAAAAATCGGTCGAAACGACCCATGTCCTTGTGGTAGCGGCAAGAAGTATAAGAACTGTCACGGAAAGGAGGTTTAGTGTCATTGCCGCCTGAGGCAATCGTCCTATTTTTTTATTTTCATTTCATGAACCTTGCATCAAGAATTGACCATACCCTTCTTAAATCTGATGCCTCGGAAAAAGAGGTTAAAAAACTTTGTATTGAAGCTAAAGAGCATGGATTTGCTGCCGTTTGCGTTCCTCCTTATTTTGTCCGCAGATGCAAGTTATGGTTGACGGGGACCAACGTGAAAGTAGCAACAGTTGTTGGCTTTCCACTCGGGTATGCTCATACCCCTGCAAAAGTTGAGGAGGCAAGAAGAGCAATAGATGAGGGTGCTGATGAGATTGATATGGTTATTAACCTCATAGCTTTAAAAGCCGGAGATACCAATTATCTTAAAAATGAGTTAACCAGTGTGGCTACGATCACACAACTTCGCGGAGGAAAACTGAAGGTTATTCTTGAAACTGGCTTGTTGACAGAAGCTGAAATAATTTCGGCATGCGAATTGTGTAAAGAAATGACCGTAGATTTTGTAAAAACATCAACAGGATTTATTCAGCCTGGTGCTACTGTGGAGGTCGTGAGATTGTTAAGATCCAATCTACCCAAGTCAATAAAAATAAAAGCAAGTGGCGGTATCCGCGATAAGGAATTTGCAAAACAATTAGTAGAAGCCGGAGCCGATAGGATAGGCACATCTGCCGGTGTAAGCTTAGTAGTATGAAAAAATTCAAATTGTATCTTTCTGTTTTCTGTTTTCTGTTTTCTGTCTCCTGTTTTGCACAAGATAGTACTGTAGTTTCTATCCACAATAATTATTCTGTAAAACAGGAAGTCAAAGTTGATGAACTGCTTTCCAAGTACAACGACTACAACCGGAAAAAAGAATTTGCAAACGGGTATCGCATTCAGATAATGTACACCGATGTACGCGATGAAGTTTATAAAAGCAAAGGGGCGATGTATAAAGACTTTCCAGACCTCGCCTCTTACGTAGAATATGAGCAGCCGTATTACAAGCTCCGCTTAGGCGATTTTCATTCGCGGCTTGAAGCCACTTATTATTTACAACAGGTCATTGTTCTCTATCCTGGTGCATTTATTGTAAAGGACAAAATCAAGATTAAATAACAATCTTGATGAAAAATACAGTCAAACAACTTTCTGAAAAATATTTTCCGCGGGTAGTCGAACTGCGCAGGCAAATTCACGCCAATCCGGAATTAAGCTGGCAGGAAACCGAGACATCAAAATTGGTAGCAACAGAGTTGCGGAAGTTGGGAATCGAGACTCGGACAGCTGTCGCAAAAAACGGAGTGGTTGGAGTTTTAAGGGGGAAAAATCCTGAAAAAAGATGCGTTGCACTTCGTGCCGATATGGATGCACTTCCGATTAAAGAGGAAAATAAGATTGACTATTGTTCAAAGAACGAAGGGGTAATGCACGCGTGCGGTCACGATGTGCATACGAGCAATTTGCTTGGAACGGCTATGATTCTTTCCGAACTTAAAAATGATTTTGAAGGAACTGTTAAGTTCATCTTCCAGCCGAGCGAAGAAAAAATTCCGAGTGGGGCAGAGGCAATGATTAAAGAGGGAACTCTGGAAAATCCGAAACCCGATAAAATTTTTGGCTTGCATGTTTCTCCCGAATTAGAGGCCGGAACTTTCGGTTTCTGTTCCGGCAAGTTTATGGCAAGCAGCGATGAAATTTATTTGACCGTTGTAGGAACGGGCGGACACGCAGCTAAAATTGAAGAGCTGAAAAACCCACTTCTGATTGCCGCAGAAATTCTTTTGGAATTAAGACAACTTACCAATCCTCAAATCCCGGTCGTTCTTTCGTTCGGAAAAATTGAAGGTAAAGGAGCTACAAATGTTGTTCCGGATGTTGTAGAGATTGCCGGAACGTTACGTTGCTTTGATGAAAATCTTCGGTTTCAACTTCACAAACAAATCGAAGCCATTTGCAATTCGGTTTCGGAAAAATATCTAACGCATTGCGATGTAAATATTCTCCAAGGGTATCCGGTTCTCATCAATGATGAAAAAGTTACAGCGCAAACAAAATCTCTTGCACAGGATTTCATAGGTACAAAGAATGTGGTTGACATGCCAACGCGAATGGGCAGCGAGGATTTTGCGTACTACACTCATCATGTTCCGGCTTGTTTCTATCGCTTGGGAGTTGGCAATAAAAAGAAAGGAATCACTTCAGGCGTTCACACTTCAACTTTTAATATTGACGAAGATGCTTTGAAAGAAAGTATCGGGCTAATGAGTTGGATTGCGATTAATTCGTAACTATTCTACTACTACCTTTCCTGTTTTCAGGATTTCGTTCGAAGAGTTCTTCAATTGGTAGAAGTAAATTCCTGGTTCAAAGTTTTCAATTTTCAGTTTATAGTTTTCGATGTCTAAAGTTTGTTCTGTGACTATTCTTCCTAACTCATCAAACACCTGCAACTGCAATTTTGTATTCAATTGTAAACCCGAAACCGTAAAGTGTAAACTTTCTGTCGCTGGGTTCGGATAAACAGAAACCTCGGCTTCTTTTTTCACATCGTTCACTGACGTTGTTGCGGCCGGTGTTATTTCTAAAATTCTGACAGGTGTTCCATCGCTCCAGTTCCCCATGCCATGTTGTTCAGGAGTATCTCCAAAAGCGTATTCACAATTTTGATTATAAAGGGCGCAATCCATCAAAGCATCCTGCAATTTCCAGGTACAATACCAGTCGTAAGCATCCACGGGAGCGCCTCCCGCTATGGTGATAAAAAGATTTGATTCACCGTTATCAAAAGCGTTGTCTAAGGCACCGGGATCTCCATGTGATGCGGTAATTGCAGGCGAGCCATGACTATCGGCATAAGAATGAACTAGATTTTTGTGAGATGTGGGAACTAAAATTGTTTGATTGAATATCGTATTGCCGGGAGCAGTACCAACAACGGCATCATCCTCACTAACCAAAATTAAATACTTCACATCTGCCGGAAATGAAGAATAACTGCTCATCAGATAGTTAGCAGCCCCGGGCTGCATGGAAAATGCAGCCAATGGCTTAGGCAAACCATATTGCGCATACAGCATGGTCATATTTGCAGTAAGCACACCTCCAACTGAATGGCCGAGGATAAAATAATTCTGAATCCGCCCCTTCACATGTCCGGGCTGTTGAATGGTATCAAGCGCCTTTTTAATTCCCTTTGCGCAACTATCGTTGTATTCGTTGATTCCGGCAAAAAAGTCAAGGTCTCGTTGGTAACGCGGTGCAATCACAATATTTCCTTTACGCACTAAATGCTTGATGAAAGCGCCATAATATTTTGTGTTCACCATTCCCAGCCCATGAATGAATACGACCACATTGGCAGAATCGGGAGTTGGATTGTTGGGTTCATACAACCAAAAATCTTCTCCATTTCCATTGTCGGCATATTTGAATTGGGTTACACCTCCGTGAAGGTAATTACTGCCTCCAGGCCCAGATGTGGGTTGTGTGGGTGGCGATTGGGAAAACAATTTCTGAGTGAAAAGTGAAAGAAGAACTGCAATGGAAAGTAGAAGTTTCTTCATACAGTAAAGTTTAGTTGTCCGAAGATAGAAGTTCTTTTTAACTCAGGCTTTCACCCAAACAAATCGCTTGACAAGTACCTGTCACCCCGATCACAAATGATGGCAACGATTACTCCGTTTTTTATTTCTGCAGCAATCTTTAAAGCAATGTGAACCGCCCCACCGCTGCTCATACCGCAAAAGACTCCTTCTTCTTTTGCAAGTCTTCGTGTCATTGCGACAGCTTCCTCTTCTGATACATCAACTACTCTGTCTACTCTTTCCGGTTGGAAAATCTTCGGGAGATATTCTTTCGGCCATCTGCGTATTCCGGGAATTCGTGAGCCATCTGTTGGCTGCGCTCCAACAATCTGTATATCCGGATTTTTCTCTTTCAGAAACATGGAAGTGCCCATAATCGTTCCCGTAGTTCCCATGGAGGAAACAAAGTGAGTCACCTTACCATCTGTATCTTTCCAAATTTCAGGACCAGTTGTATTGTAATGCATTTTCGGATTGTCGGGATTGGCAAACTGATTCAGCATGAGGTAACCTCCCTTCGCCACTTGTGCATGAGCATAGTCTATTGCCTCTTCCATAGAACCTTCATCGGAAGTGAGAATCACTTTAGCACCGAACGCCTCCATGGTAAGCACCCGCTCGCGGGTAGAACTTTCAGGCATCACCAACTCAATTTCAATTCCGAACAAACGCGCAATCATTGCCAACGCAATCCCGGTGTTTCCGCTGGTGGCTTCAATCAGTTTCATGCCGGGTTTTATTTCTCCACGGTCGAGGGCACCCTTAATCATACCATACGCTGCACGGTCTTTCACGCTGCCGCCCGGGTTGTCACCTTCCATTTTGGCATAAACTTTCACTCCTGAGTGTTTATTCAGGTTTTTTAACTCAACTAAAGGGGTATTACCAACTAAATCAAGAATTGTCGCCATTAGAACTCAATATTAAAAAGACTCTGCAAATTAATTGAGATTGAGAAAGACGCTAGTTTCACGAATTGACTTTAGCAAGCTATTTTTCATAGTAATTTGTGTTATTCTTTTCTCAAAATTATATTTAAGTCTATTGACTAAATAGATTTAGCATAATATTTTACATTCGCCCCTCATTTTATGAATCAAAAACCCGAAAATATACACCCGTTTAACCACCTGTTGCCTCGCGAAAGCAAGGAAGAACTTTTACGGCAACGCGGAAAAGTGCTGTGGTTTACGGGATTGAGCGGCTCGGGTAAAAGCACCATTGCAAAAGGATTAGAAGAGAGGCTCCATGCAAAAGGTTTCTTTACGGTAGTTTTGGATGGCGATAATGTTCGAACCGGTATCAATAGCAATCTCGGATTTAGTGATGAAGACCGCAAAGAGAATATCCGCAGGATTGCAGAAGTGGCAAAGTTGTTTGCTTCAAATGGGGTAATTACCATTTGCAGTTTTGTTTCGCCCACAGAAGAAATAAGAAGCCTTGCGCGAAACATTATCGGCAAAGGCGATTTTATAGAGGTATTTGTAAATACCCCGATTGAAGAATGTGAGAAGCGCGATGTAAAAGGGCTTTATGCCAAAGCGCGCAAAGGTGAGATTCAAGACTTCACGGGCGTCAATGCCCCTTTTGAAGAACCGAAGAATGCTGACTTAGAAATTCAAACAAAAAATAAAAGTGTAGAGGAAAGCGTCAAAGAAGCATTTGACTTTGTACTTCCTCATATCCCAAATCCTAAATCCTAAATCTTTTCATGTCGTATACGCTTAATCATTTAAAGACTCTTGAAGCCGAAAGCATTTTTGTATTGCGCGAAGTGGCGGCTCAGTTTCAGAATCCCGCCATTCTGTTTAGTGGCGGTAAGGATTCTATTCTTGTAACTTATCTTGCTAAGAAAGCATTCTATCCTTCTCCTATCCCTTTTCCGCTGGTGCATATTGATACAGGTCACAACTTCCAGGAGACACTAGATTACCGCGATAGCTTGGTAAAGAAACTCAACGCAAAACTGATTGTCGGTTTGGTGCAGGAGTCTATTGACAAAGGAAGAGTAGCCGAAGAAAAAGGTTACAGCGCATCTCGTATTCGCTTGCAGACAACAACATTGCTCGACACCATTGAGAAACACAAATTTGATGCATGTATCGGTGGCGCAAGAAGGGATGAAGAAAAAGCGCGCGCCAAAGAACGTTTCTTTTCGCACCGCGATGAATTCGGTCAGTGGGACCCGAAGAATCAAAGGCCGGAGCTTTGGAATTTATTCAATGGTAAAATGCATGTAGGTGAAAACTTCCGGGTGTTTCCTATTTCGAATTGGACGGAGTTGGATGTTTGGCAATACCTCGCCATGGAAGGAATTGAAATGCCTACACTTTATTTTTCGCATAAGCGAAGAGTGTTTAATCGCGATGGAGTTTTGTTGGCAGAGTCGCCTTACATTCCCATGAAGCCAACGGAGCAGGCCGAAGAAAAAGTAGTGCGTTTTCGAACGATTGGTGATATTACTTCAACAGGTGCTACGGTTTCTACTGCGGCATCGCTCGATGATATTATTCAGGAGGTTGCCTCATCAAGAACAACAGAGCGTGGTGGACGTGCTGACGATAAGCGAAGTGAAACAAGTATGGAGGACAGAAAGAAAGAAGGATATTTTTAAAACCCCTAAATCCCCTAAAGGGGACTTTACAGGCAAATACAATTGAGCGAAAGACTATGACCAACGGAGTAGAAGAAAAATTTGATTCGAAGAGTTATTTAAACATGGAATTGTTGCGTTTCACCACAGCCGGTAGCGTTGATGACGGCAAATCCACCTTGATAGGAAGACTGCTTTACGACAGCAAATCTATTTTCGAAGACCAATACGAAAACATTAAGGCAACATCGGAACGCAGGGGCGAAACGATTGTCAATCTTGCATTGCTTACCGATGGCTTGCGTGCCGAGCGCGAACAGGGAATTACCATTGATGTAGCGTATCGCTATTTCTCTACTCCCAAGCGCAAATTCATTATTGCCGATACTCCCGGGCACATTCAATACACGCGCAATATGGTTACCGGTGCAAGCACCGCCAACCTTGCCATCATTCTTGTGGATGCGCGGCAGGGAATTGTAGAGCAGACCAAGCGCCACAGCATTATCGCATCGCTGCTGGGTATTCCGCACATTGCGCTTTGCATCAACAAAATGGATTTGGTGGATTATGATGAAAAGATTTACAACAAGATTGTGAATGAATACCGCGAGTTTGCCACCCGCCTCAAAACAAAAGACATCCACTTCATTCCTATCTCGGCACTGAATGGCGACAACGTGGTGCACCGGTCCGACAAAACAAAATGGTACGAAGGTGTTACGCTCATGTACCTGCTCGAAAACATCCACATTGCCAGCGACATCAACCACATTGACATGCGCTTTCCGGTGCAGTATGTTATTCGTCCGTACAACGATGAGTTTCACGACTACCGCGGCTATGCAGGGAGAATCGCCAGCGGAGTAATTCGCAAAGGCGATAAGGTGGCGGTGATGCAGTCGGGGTTTACCTCGGTGGTGAAATCAATTGAGCTGGACGGCAAAGAACTCGAAGAAGCCTTTGCCCCGCTCTCAGTTACGGTGCAGCTGGAAGACGACATTGATATTTCGCGGGGAGATATGATAGTGCGCGAAGGCAACATACCCAAGCAGAGCCAGGATATTGAGGCAATGGTTTGCTGGATGAGCGACAAGCCCCTGCAGCTAAACGGAAAATATGCCCTGAAGCACACCACCAAAGATGTGCGCGCGGTGGTTAAAGAAATTAAATACAAGCTCGACATAAACACCCTGCACCGCATTACCGAAAACCCCGGCATTGGCATGAACGATGTGGGGCGCCTTACCCTGCGCACCACTGCACCGCTGTGCTTCGATGCCTACACCAAAAACCGCGACACCGGCAGCTTCATCCTCATTGACGAAGCCAATAATGTGACGGTGGGCGCGTGTATGATTATTGATTAGGAAGGTTACGGTATTTTCAATTCTTGTTTGGCAATGCACGTTTCAGGGGGCCAACTTCTTCTGAATTCAGAAATAAGGGTTCTTTATCGCTCAACTTTATTAAAACTAAGCTATCACCTAACAACTTCGTCTTTCTATCAAAGCTTGAACAGACCAATAGGTCATCATACTTTTTTAGAACCACAATATTTTTGTTTAAGGCTAGCAATTGAAATTCTTTCTGTTTTAGAGCTTGTCCATCTCCAAAGAAATAACTGATGATCGGAATAAAAATTAGTATCAATAAAAAAAGCCTTTCTTGTTTCGTTAAACCTTCCGTTAAGTATATCAATAAATCGAAGTTGTCTTTCTCCCCTTGCATTTCTAACAATTTGTCTTTAGTTGGTTTCTTTTCAGTAATTCTTAGCAGAAGTGGGAGACCCCAAGTAATAAAATTTAGCATTGCAATTACAACCAATAAAACCAGCACTAGCGTCCAACTGAATGGATAAGCGTAAAACATCAGAATTGCTATAATTAAGCTTAGAGCATTAATCCCGTGGACAACGCGGAGATGTTTCATATTTTCATTTCCTACGGCTTTGAACAATGGTGTTGACAATCCCAACACTTTTAAACTTGAAAAAATTATACCCCATATTGTTGTTCCAAAAATGAGTATCGTAGTAAGACTGGGGTTTATTAAGTATGAAGGAATACCAAAGCGGTTGCAAACGCCTTGTTCATAGATAAAACATGTAAAGTAGATGTATGCAGGAATAACAGTGAGAACTACAGTAAGATTGAAAAATCTACTTTCATTCCTTTCGCTCATAGATTATTGGGTTCTTTGAATCCAATTTGAAGTCTAAAAATAACAAACCTCCCCAACCCTGCGCAAATAGCCGCGATTGTGCGATTAGATTTGTCATTGCGAGGAAGCGTGGCTTTGCACGCTGACGAAGCAACCTTCCACTTTGTTATTCTGTATTCCAGTTAATAATTTTTGTTTCGTATAAATCATTCCAGAACGGATTCATTTTTACAATCAAATCAATTTTCTTTTGCCTGCTTCCGCCTTTAATTTGCTTTTCTCTTGCAATAGCATCTTCAATACTGCCAAATCGTTCATAGTAAACTAATTTGTTTACGTTGTATCTTGCTGTAAAACTATTCGGATGTTTTTTATGGATATGCTCTTCGCACCGGTTTTGCAAATCACTTGTAACGCCTGTATAAAGAACATTATTCCCTTTGTTTGTTAAGATGTAAACAAAGTATTCAGTGCTTATTAAACCTACGTTGGTAGCATTCGCCATCGAGTATCGAAAGGAAATAAAAACAAAGTTGAAGTTTGCTTCGGTCGCAGATAAGGTTGCTTCGCTCTGCTCGCAATCGCAATGACATCTATTTTCTACTTTCCTTTCCCTTTCTAAAAATAACAAACCTCCCTAACCCTGCGCAAATAGCACTCTGGCTTTGGCCTTTAGGACTGAAAACCCCCTCACCCGTCTTGAACTGTTCCAAACCTTAGTTGAACTGCATTTTGATGTGATAGAATCATCAAAATGTGGGATTGAATAACCAATAGATGGGATTGAATAATCAAAAGATGGGATTGAATAACTTTTTATATTTACTGAATAAAAATTTGATGATATAGAGTCATCAAATTGTGTGATAAAATCACCAAAAAGTGAGATTAAATCATCAAAGTATTAAATAGAATCATCAAAATATGTGATTGAATCACCAATTAGTGTGATTGAATCATCAAAACTAAGGGTGTAGTTTTATTCAAAGGTGTTTCGGTATAGTTCAATGAGGTGTTATATCAATTCAATGAAGGTATCTGGTGATTCAATCGAATGTTTTTTTAATTTAGTAGTAAGTAAAATAGCTTTAACGCTTATCTGAAGTTAACAAACAAACATCTTAAGTCATTCATAAAACATCCATTATCATTCAAAAGGCATCGGGTTTTATTCAAATAACTATAACCATAACTAAACCATGAAATGCCCATGATTCAAAATCACCTGCAGAAAATGAATATCATGGGCATTCCAGCTGACCGATAAAAATCAAATACATACAGATGAAAAAGAGAGCGCAATTGGAAAAAGACCTGCCGCACATTGGCGAAATTGTCCGTAAGCTGATGAAAGAAAAACGAATTACCCACCGCAGGCTGGGAAGGGTCAACGGGTGGCATACCTCCACCGTAACCATGATGCTGAAAAGACGCAACTGGAGCATAGCCGAGCTGCTGCTTACAGGCAAAGTGCTGCAAACCGATTTGCTGAAATATTTCTACCCCGTTCCACCGGTGCCGCAGGTACCCGTAACCGATTTGGAAGCTGCCCGCAGCGAGCTCGATGCATTGAAAACCGAGATGAAACTAAAAGATGAAGAGCTTTTGAAACTTCGCACCGAAAACAATGTGCTTCGCGAAATGATAAAGAAGGGGTAATTTGTGTTTCATGTTGGCGTCCTCGCCAACATTGGATTAAAAATAACAAACCGGACTTTATCCCGCTTTTTTAGCGGGACAACCCTGTGCAAATAGTGCGGGGGTTTGGGGTTTAGCTTATATTTGTAACAAAAGAAATAGCATGGAAACTCTACTGGTGCAAAGCAAATCAAAAAAAGACATGGCCATGTTTGCCGAGCTGGCAAAAAAGGTGGGCCTGAAAACCGCCTTTATCAATAATGAATTTATTGAAGACATAGCTCTTGCCAACGCTATGAAAACCGGCCGCACCGGTGAATACGTTAACACCAAAGCTTACCTCGCCAAATTAAAGAAAGGATGAAGCTGCTGATTGATAAGAGTTTTGAAAAAGATACCGACAAAATCCATAACAAAAAACTTATCAGGCAAGTAGCTGCCTGCATCGAACAAGTGATAAGTGCCGCCAACAGCACCGAAATCAGAAATTTGAAAAAGCTGCAGGGGTTTAAAAATCATTACCGCATAAGGATTGGAGAGTACCGGGTGGGCTTAAGAATTGAGAACCACGTAGCCATCTTTGAAAGGTTTCTGAACAGAAAAGATATTTACAAGTATTATCCCGGATAAATTTGTTTCTCTCCTAAAAATAAAAAACCACCTTGATGGAGGTGCTCAACATGGTTATCCTTTTTGTGGCGGGCATGGCGGTGGCGTTTATCAATACCATATCGGCTGCGGGCTCGCTGGTGTCGCTGTCGGCATTTATGTTTGCGGGGCTATCGCCTGCCGAAGCCAACGCTACCAACCGCATACCTATTATTTTCCAGAGCTTTTTTTCGGTGCGCGGCTTCGAGAGCAAAGGCATAAAAGGCGACAGCTACAAATGGTGGCTGGCGCTGGCGGCTATACCCGGTGCGGTGGCGGGCGCGCTGCTGGCGGTAAAAATTCCTGCCGATGTATTCAACAAAATATTGCTGGGCGTTATGTTGTTCTTTCTGGTCATCACCGTCATCAACCCGCTTAAAGCAAAAAACACGGGTGAAGAACGGGTTACATTGAAAGATAAGATAGCCGGTGTGGTGTTATACATATTCATTGGTGTTTATGGCGGGTTTATTCAGGCGGGCTCCGGTTTTTTTCTGATGGCGCCCATGCTGCTGCTTCATCATTTCGATATTCATAAAACCAATTACTACAAAGTGTTCATCACCTTCATTTACACCTTTGCCGCGCTGGCGGTTTTTTTATGGAAAGGAAATGTGCACTGGCACTATGCACTGGTGATGAGCGCGGGCACTTCGCTTGGCGGCTGGCTTACCAGCCGGTGGAGCGTATCGGTAAACGAGGTGTGGATGAAAAAGATAATTGTGAGCCTTGTATCGGGGCTTACGGTTTATGTGTGGTTTTTTAAAATGTAAGCAGATTATCCTGCATTTGTTCGCAGCGCTTAGTCATAACCGCAACTAATTTTCGCTTTTATTTGCCTTTTGCTATCTTCCGAAATCAATGGAAATACTCGTTGTATTCATCTCGCTGCTGCTTATTGCCTTTTTTTCGGGTATCGAAATTGCTTTTTTATCTGCTAATAAGCTGCGCGTTGAACTGCTGAAAGAAAAAGGCTCGGGACGCGCAAAAATTATTTCAGAGTTTAACGACAAACCCTCCAAGTTTATAAGCACCATGCTGGTAGGGCTCAATATTTCGCTGGTTATTTTTGGCAGCATGCTGAGCGGATACCTTACCCGCGAACACTTTGCTTTTATGCCTGCCGATGAAGTGTCGCTGGTGGTTATCCAAACCATTATTACCACTTTCATCATCCTCATTTTCGGTGACCTGATTCCCAAAATTCTTTTCCGCGTTAATTCCGATGAAACACTGCTGTGGTTTTCGTACCCGGTCAAATACCTTTTTTACATACCTCTAAAACCGTTTGCCAACCTGTTTCACGGGCTTTCGCGCGGAATCATTAAACTGATTTTAGGAACCGACCTGGTAGAAAGCAAACCGGCCTTTACCAAAGAAGACCTTGAATACCTGGTAAAAGAAACCGCCATTACCGAGGGCGAAGGGGTGGACGAAACCGACCACCTGAATACCGAAATGTTTGAAAAAGCCCTTTACCTTAAAGAAGTAAAGGTTCGCAACTGCATGATTCCGCGCCCCGAAATTCAGGCGCTTGAAATAAGCGAAGGGCTCGATGCGCTGCGCAAAAAGTTTATTGAAACCCGGCTGTCGCGAATTATCATTTATGACGAAACCATTGACAAAATACTGGGCTACGTGCACCATTTCGACCTTCTGAAATCACCGGCAGCTCTCAAACCCATTATCCGAACCATGCAGGCGGTGCCCGAAAACATGACCGCCCGCGATTTGATTCTTCAGTTTATCCGCGAAAAAAAGAACGTGGCATGGGTGGTGGACGAATACGGAGGCACGGCCGGCATTATTACCCTCGAAGATTTAATGGAAGAAATTTTTGGCGAAATAAAAGACGAACACGATGAAGAAAACCCTGCAGAACGCAAAATATCCGACCGCGAGTTTATCCTGTCGGGGCGGCAGGAAATCAGCTACCTGAACCATGAATACAACCTCGGCATTCCCGAAGGCGAATACAACACCCTGTCAGGCTACATCATCAGCGCCTTTGAAGACATCCCCGAATCAGGAACCATAATTGACACCCGCCAGTTCCGCATCAAAATTCTTAAAGCCACCGGAAAACGCATTGAACTGGTAAACCTGCAGGTAAAAAACATACCCTGATTTTTTGTGTTTATGCGCTTTCTTTAAACTTCCTGTTTCCGCTTTTTTCGTTTTATTTGCCGTCCTTAAAAAACCAGGGCGAATGCGATCCGGTAAATGCCGGTGTGTATTACCCCGATTCTGAATTCTAAATTCTAAATTTCAAATGGCAGTAATAGGCAAAATTCGCGAACGCTCGGGTCTTCTGATATTCCTTATCGGTCTTTCCATTGTGGGGTTCATCATTATGGACTTTACCAACTCCCAAAGCAGCGTGCTTCGCGGAAGAAACGAAACCGTAGGCGAGGTAAACGGTGAAGAAATCAATATCAAAGATTTTGAAACAAAGTATTCTGAAAATGTAAAGAATGCCGAGGAACAAATGCGCGGACAGTCCATGGGCGAAGACCAGCGCAACTACCTGCGCACCCAAACCTGGAACGAAATGGTGAGCGATATTCTTTTCGATAAGGTTTATGCCCGCCTCGGTGTAAATGTTACCGGTGATGAATTAGCCGAGCTGATGATGGGCGAAAACGCTTCGCAGTATGTTCAAAACGACCAGCAGTTCCGAAACCCCAACACCGGTCAGTTTGACCCCACACTGGTAAAAACGTACATCAACCAGTTAGACGCTCCCCGCCAGGGTGTTGATGCCGGGGTGGTGCGCAGGCAATGGCTGAAGTTTGAATCGCTGCTGAAACAAAACCAGTTTCAGATTAAATACAACAACCTGATTACAAAAGGGCTTTATGTACCCGCCTGGATGGGCGAAATGATTTACAACGACCAAACCCGAACGGTTGACTTCAAGTATGTTCAACTGTCTTACGATGGAGTTAAGGAAGAAGAAGTGAAAGTAAGCGATGATGATTTGAAAAAATATTTAGAGGAGCATGAAGCAAAATATAAGCTGGACGAAGAAACCCGCAAAATCCAGTACGTGGCATTCGACCTTGCGGCATCGGCAGCCGATACGGCTAAAATTATCAGCGACCTCGAAAAGCAGCGTGCCGAGTTTGAAAAATCAGAAACCCCCTCCGATGACTCCCTCCTTTTAATCGGCAACTCGGAAGAATATGACGGAGTTTATTACGAGAAAGATAAATTGTATTCGCCTGTAAAGGATTCTTTTTTCATTTTACCTGTAAAATCTATCGTAGGTCCTTATGTAGAAGGCAATAACCTTAAGCTGTCAAAAATCAGCGACCGCAAAATGATTTCCGATTCGGTGCGGGTGCAGGAAATTGTTTTCAGCTTTGCCGGCCTTCAGTCAGGCGACCCTCTGGTTCAGGAAAAGTACCGCCTGATGGACAGCGTTCAAAACCTTATTGATTCCCTGCATCAGGATTTCGGCTTGCTGGCTTCGCAATTTTCTGACGACCCTTTGGGAAAAACCATTCAGGGCAACATAGGCTGGGTTAAGAAAGATACAAAAGGAAAAGACTACAACGATGTTATTTTCTACCGCGCAGTTAAAGGAAAAACATATCGGGCTGTAGAGGGAGAGGGTGTTCGTCTTTTCCGGGTAATAGAAGAGAAACCCTCAAAACCCGGTGTACTGATTTCATCATTTGTAAGAGAAATTATTCCGGGTACCGAAACTACAAACGCTATCTACTCCAAAGCGGCTGCTTTCGCAACCGACAACAGCACCGAAACTAAATTTAAAGAAGCCGGTAAAAAGAATAACATTAAAACCGTAGAAACAGTGCGCCAGGAAGATTTCAGCATTCCCGGTATCGGCACCTCGCGCGATCTCGTAAAATGGATTTACGGTAAAGCAACAAAGAAGGGTCAGGTTTCGCAGGTGTTTATCATTGACCGCAAACTGGTGGTGGTAATGCTCGACCAGATTCGCGCTAAGGGACTACCGGAACTCGATGCAGTTCGCGAAACCATTAAGCCGCTGGTGGTGCAGCAGAAAAAGTTTGAGGTTTTATCGAAAAAAATAACGGAAGCTAAAGCGTCAACCATTGATGACTTAGCCGCCAAACTCGGAGCAACGGTTTCAACTGCCGAAAGAGTTACGTTCGGCAGCCCCGGCTCGTATGAGCCGGAAGTTGTAGCCACTGCCCTGGCAACAAGCACCGGAAAACTTTCAAAACCTGTAAAAACAAACTCGGGTACGTATGTTGTTCAAACTATTTCCGTACAGGAGCCGCCCAAACAAACCGACTACCGGCTTTATGCGTTCTCCACACAACAGCAGTTGCAAAACAAAGCACGCTACGCTCAGGAGGTACATAAAAAACTGGCGGATATTGACGACAACCGGATTGAGTTTTTCTGATTACTTTATACTTTTAAATAACACAGCCCCGCACTTTTTTAGTCCGGGGCTGTGTTGTTTCGGGTAAGTCCTGTGAATCTTGATTATTTTCGAAGAATGGAAATAACAAAACCCATAGTAAACCGGGTGGCCGAAAGCGGTTTGATAACTCTGGAACTTGAAAAATACTTTCCGTCTCCTGAAGAAATTGCTCTTGTTGACATGAAAGATTTTCTCTTCAAAGGAATCATGCTGCGCGAAGCCGAGTTCCGTGAAGCCGTAAAGCAAACCGACTGGAAGAAGTTTTCCGGCAAATATGCGGTTGTGTTCTGTTCGGCAGAAGCAATAGTTCCGATGTGGGCTTATATGATATTAAGCGCCCGGTTATCCCCCTATGCAAAAGATATTGCCTGCAGCACTCCGGAGCATGCGCCCGAAATTTTTCTTTACCGCAACCTCGCAAAACTCAACATGAATGAGTTTAAAAATCAGCGCGTAGTGGTGAAGGGATGCGGAGAAAGACAAGTTCCTGAAGCGGCTTATGTTCAAATTACTAACGAACTTTCTAAAGTTGCACACTCGGTGATGTTTGGCGAGGCCTGTTCTTCTGTTCCTGTCTTTAAAAAAACAGCCGGGTGATAAAATCTCCGAAATATCTTATTCCGGTTCTGGCAGGGTTTCTTGTTTTGCTGGGGTTTGCTTCTGCCCGTGTTTATCAGCGGTTGGCAGCACCGGGCAAGGCGCCCGTTAATATTTTCGAGCGAACCCAAAACGAATGCCCCGGATTGAAATGGATTTATGCCATTGATTCCACACAAATTGTTTTACCGGTAACTGTTGAAGGCGATTTGTTTTTTGCCGGAGAAAGAGTGCCCCTTGAAGACCCTGATGTAAAAGAGCGGTTAGACCGGGAACTGCAGCTGAACGCCTACTGGCACTCCAACACCATTTCTGCCATGCGTCTTGCGAACAGGCATTTCGATGAGGTGGAAAAAGGGTTGGCGGAAAAAGGAATACCCGCTGATTTCAAATACCTGGCACTAATTGAAAGCGGGTTCAGAAATGAAATTTCTCCTGCCGGAGCGGTTGGTTACTGGCAGTTTATTAAAGAAACAGCCAAAAGATACGGCCTCGAAGTAACCGGTGAGGTGGATGAGCGGTTTAACCTCGAAAAATCAACAGCCGCGGCTGCCGATTACCTGAAAGAAGCACACGACAAGCTCGGCAACTGGACTATTGCAGCTGCGTCTTTCAATCTCGGAATACCCGGCATGGCTGCGCGGATTAAAGACCAGAAGACAAACAATTATTATGAAATGTTCTTTAACCAGGAAACATCGCGCTACCTGTTCCGCATGCTGGCGATGAAAATTATTTTTTCAAACCCGCAGCGTGCAGGTTTTCAGTTGAAACCCAATGACCTTTACCAGCCCTACGAGTTTAAGACGGTGGACGTGGATAGCAGTATTGCCAGCATTGCTGACTTTGCCGCCCAGTTTGATTTGAAATACAAGCATATCAAGATTCTGAACCCCTGGCTGCGCGATGCACAGCTTACTAACCGCGACCGGAAAAAATACCGGATAAGAATTCTGCAGGGCAAATAAGTTGTTTGCATAAGCAGGGAGAAATTCTACTTTTGCCGTCCCAAAAATTATGGTGCGGTAGCTCAGTTGGTAGAGCAAAGGACTGAAAATCCTTGTGTCGGGGGTTCGATTCCCTCCCACACCACAATAAAACCCTGTTTTCTTTTCCGAAAGCGGGGTTTTTAGTTTCTTCACTTCTGTGGTTCCGGTTTTTACCCGGACAGTCATCGTTTAACTATGCGAAAATTACCTGGCACTCTTATTCTCTTTCTCTTCACCGGTCTGAATTGTTTTTCGCAGCAAACTGCGCAATCCGAAAATATTGTTCTGATAACTTTTGACGGTTACCGGTGGCAGGAGCCTGTAGATATTCTGTTGCCGAAAAAATAAAGGCTGAACTTTTTTGTTTTGTTACCTTTAGTGCGTGAAACACTTTGCCACTGTATTTCTGTTTTTGTTTTTTGCTTTTAATGTAAGGGCAGCAACCGATACGCTAACGATTGGTGAGGCGTTTGACTGGCAAGTGGGCGATACATTGATGTACGGTGAGTATCAGTATGTCAACTTTCCTTACCCGCCAAATGGACCCGGACCTGTTCATTCCCATCATCCAACTAAGGGTTTTTTGGTTGTCGGAAGAAATAATTTTTCCGATACCATTCAATATTTTATCCGGTGGACAACAGGAGTGGATGATACTCTCGTTTTTTCAAGCCTTGATACTCCTGTTACCAAGTTCAGCTATTCGGTTTTGTATAGCCACTTTGGCGGATGCGAATATTTACAATACGCGCCCACCTGCGATACCTCATGGGTAAATTGCTATATGAATGATGTTCCGTATTTGCAAATTGGCGCGCTGATGGTAAATGAAATAACCCATATGGGATTTGAAACAGGCTTTAGCGCTACGTTTGTTGAGAATATAGGTATTGAAAATGCAGGATACGGTGCGCAGGAATACTGGCCTAACTGGCCTATGGGTTATGCCGGAAGCTGCGGAGTTGAATTGGTATATTATAAGTCAGTTTCGTTTGAATGGAGAAGTCAGTTTTATACTTCTGTTTCGAAAATTAAACCCACCTCCTTCCGCCTTTCCCCCAACCCCGTCACCGATGAGCTGACTGTTGCTTTCGATGAAGGAAATCACACCCCCTTTGATGCTTACATATATGACGTAACCGGAAATTTGATGTGCGCCCATAAAAATATTTCGCCAAACATGAATAACATATCTGTTAGCCATCTTCCGGCAGGTTACTATGTGCTGAAACTTATTGACGCACACGCGAGCGCTTCTTCCAAAGGATTTATCATTGCCCGGTAAACAAATGAACGGCACTAAGATGGCGAAAAAGCTATCTTAAATAGTCAAAAAATGCAATTCTCAATTTAAAACAATCATCTCTCTATTACTTATTATCAAGTATCTGTTTATAAAAATTAGTTCTGTAAATAAAATATACAGGTTTGTATATTAAAATGTAAGCAGAAATTTTAAAAACATCGTGTATCTTAATGATTATCTTATGCGCATACATAAGAAAATCAAGTAATTATAAATAAAAACATAGTAGTTGATTAAATATAATATTAGTTTAAATAATAAACCTGATATTTTATAATACATTCTTGCGAATATTATTTCAGGAATTTAATTTAATTATTAAATACTTCATACATTTAAAATAGCGAATCAAAATTCTTTATACATAATACATATTTTTACACTTAAACTTTATATTAATAATAAACGGCTTAAAAAATTTATTTATAGAATAAAAATTTTTATTTAGCAACTTAAACTAATCTATCATAAATGGAAGCAAAGCGCAAATTTAAAGGCTCTGATATGAAAATGTTAGCTGCCATCAGGAAAATGCACACCCACTTTACTGCTGAAATTGCAGCTTTTACAGCCTTCGACCCATCGCTGGACGCGGCTTTTCTTGCGGCATGGGATACCGCACAGGAAAATGCCTGGGTATATCATAGCGATGAGCAGGAGGTAATAGAGGGCGAGATACTGATGGAAGAAGCCGTTACCGCCCTCGACCAATGCCGCGAAAAATACCGCGATGTGAAATATTATGCGGGCAAAGCTTTTCCAAACAGCAAAGAAGCCATGAAGGAGTTTGGCGAAGGGCAGTATTCGAAACTGCGCAACAGCCCGCTGAAGATGGTGCAGTTTATGGAAACACTGCATGGCGTGGCTACTAAATATAAAAACGAGCTGATTACAGCCGGCTTTTCGCAGGCAGCCATTGATGAAATTGCCGCGCTTACTACCCAACTGCGCAATGACAACAAAGCGCAGCAAATGAATAAAAAGGAACGCCCCACCGAAACCCGCAAGCGTATTGAAACACTGAACACATACTATGGTTTCGGGCAGCAAGTGGCAGCGGTGGCGCCTTTGGTGTTTCGCAACAGCTACGCCAAGCGGCATTTGTTCCGCCTGGCCGAAAAGCACCACCCCAAGGTGCCCAAAAGCTGGTTTACCGTAGCGCCCAATGAACTGCGCAAAACGGCAATCACCAGGCTGCTCAAAAAATATAAGCTCACGCTCACCAACCAGGGTGCGCAAACTATTCCTTACTGGCAGGCAAATAATATTAAAGAAACACCGGCACAGAAAAATTTGCTGAATGCCGGAGAAAGCGTTGCGATATCAGCCGAAACACCGGTGAAGAAGTTTTTAATAGTAGAGAATACATCAGCCCGGGAAGTGAGGATGATGATTACTAAAGAACCGAAAAAATAAGTTCAGTCCGAAAACAAAAAGGCCACCGGTTTCCCGATAGCCCTCTTTTTATGGAACAGAAATCTTGAATTATTTTTCGAGGTAAAGCTCTTCGTTGCCTTTGCGCAGGTTAAGTTCTTTTTGGGTAAGGTCCAAAATGCGGTAAATATCAACCGCGCGGGTTGAGTCGTTTCGAAGCTGCAGGTCTTCTTCGCTGTTAATCAGCTCCCACTTGCCAATTTCTATGCGCGGGGTAATGGTGGTATCGGTATAGCGGAAAGTATCGAATTCAAGAATATAAACCATGCCCACCGAATCGTACGAAATGGTATCAACCAAAATAGCCGATTGAGGAGTATAGGAATAACTAAGCCAGGTTTTGGTGTATACCTGGTTTTCGGTAAGGGTAAGTTTCCACTGCCTGAAAGTGGTATCATAATACATAGTGTTGTTTTGCCCGCTGAAGAGGTATTTGTTCAGCTCCCAGGTACCGGTAAGTTTTTTTACAAATGCTTTGCGGTTGCAGGCAGCCAGTAAGGCAATAAGGGCAATGGAAATAAGTAAAGTCTTTTTCACGATTCGGTCTTTTATCTTTTAAAAATTTATTCGGTTTTCTTGTTCATATAAAGTTGCGAAGTATCGTTGCGAAGTTGCACGTGGTCGCGTGTTAAATTAAAAATGGTGTACTCGCGCTCCAAAATATGAGGCACTTCAAGCGTATCGGGATTTCCCAGCGTATCGGTAAAATATACATACGTGAAGTAGGTATTGGTCAGCAAAATCTTTTCGTCATTATCGGTAAAGGCATAAGTTCCGTTTACAATGCTTGTATCGGGGTTGGTCATAAACTCCGTCCACCTGCCGTCTTTCGTAAATGTAATGGTGTAGTTGGGGTGCTGGTTCTGGAACTGCTGTGTTTTATCGGTGTTGCGCAACAGATATTTATAAACTGTCCAAACCCCTTCCAGGTTTTCTTTGTAAATTTTTTCTTTGTTACAGCCTGCAACAAAAGCGATAATCAACACAAGTGAAATTACTTTTTTCATTGAATAAAATTTTCTGAATGCCGAATATAGAAAGAGAATTTAATTTGCTAAGTTTTTTTACAGTTTAATTCAGTTCTTCAAAAGCGCCCGAAGTTTTGTTTTTGCGCACATTATTCCAGGAAAAAAACTTTCCGTTCATAGCCACATAAACTCCCTGCGGCAGGGTTTGCACAAAAGCCAGCGCGCTGCCAAGGTTGAACAAACCATCGGAACTTCCGAACTTGTAAGGAATCATTGCACCGGTAAGCACAATGGTTTTATCGAGCGCAGCTTCGCCCAGAATGCGGGCGGTGGTTTCCATAGTATCGGTGCCATGGGTAATAACTATTTTTTGCTCGTCACAACTGCGGCAGTGGTTAAGTATAATTTCACGGTCGGTTTCTTTCATTTCTAAGCTGTCGAGCATCATCAGCGTGCGCACATCCACATTCAGGCTGCAGCGCCCCAAAGCAAGAATTTCGGGCAGGTGAGTGTTTTTGAAAAACAACTTTCCGTTCAGTTCATCATACTCTTTATCGAAGGTTCCCCCGGTTATCAGAATTTTAATAGCCATAGCACGCGCAAAGCTAAAAAAGGCATTTACTGTATGCTGAATTTAGTGGCGCGTAAATTTTGCCGTTTCAATATTTTGTTATCTTCGACCCCGCCCAAAATGTAAACCAGAAACCAATTAAACAATGAAGAAATTATTACTGTTTGTTTCATTTGTATGTACTTCATTCCTCCTCTTTGCCCAAACTAAAACCATTACCGGAAAAATAACTGACTCACAAACCAAAGAGCCGATGGTAGGCGCTACGGTTATTGTAAAAGGAACCAAGATAGGAACCGCCACCGATGCGGATGGCAATTTCAAACTCGATGTTCCAGCCGATGCCAAGGGGCTTACGGTTTCGTATGTAGGCTATGTAACCCGCGACATTACCATTGGAAACAACACCAACTTTTCTGTAACTCTTGAAACTGCCGAAATTCCCGGTGGCGAGGTGGTGGTAACTTCATCGCGTGTTGCCGAATCTATTAAGACCGCTCCTGTGCAAATCGAGAAAATGACCTCGCGCGAAATCAAATCAGCCGCCTCCGGTGACTTCTACCAGAGCATCGGAAACTTTAAAGGTGTAGATATTGTAACCACATCTTCGGGCTTTAAAGTAATTAACCTTCGCGGCTTCAGCGATACCCGTTCGCTGCGCACCAAGCAGTTTGTTGACGGGGTAGATAACGAAGCACCGGGGTTGAACTTCCCGATTGGAAACATGGTAGGCGCAAACGACCTCGATTTGGAAAGTGTGGAGATTATCTCGGGAGCATCATCATCGCTTTACGGAGCTAACGCCATGCAGGGAGTTATAACCATGCGAAGCAAAAGCCCGTACGATTTTCAGGGGCTTGCTGTTCAGTTAAAAGGCGGAGGAACTACGGTTCCCGGTCCTTACCTGAATGCGCAGCTGCGTTACGCACAGGCATTCGGAAAGAAAGAAAAGTTTGCCATAAAGTTTACCGGTGAGTACATGCAAATGAGCGATTGGGTAGCGGATGACGATTCGCTGAACCTGTATGGCGCCATTGAAGCGGATGTAAACCTCAATGCTTCAATCCGCAAAAAAAGATTGGAGCCTTACTGCCCCACTTGCCCGGTTACTCAGGAAGACCACGACCGGTACGAAAAACTAAACAACTGGCTCGACTTCAATCCCCAGGCAAGTATTTTTGATACTGCGGCATCCAATGGCTTTTTGAAAGTGAAAGCTCCCGGCTATATGGAAAAAGAATTGGCTGATTACAATGCCAAGAGCTTGAAGTTTTCGGTTGGCCTGCATTACCGCTTTACTCCCGATTTGGAATTACAGGCAGCTTACAAATACGGATTCGGAACTGCTGTTTACCAGGCTACTGCCCGTTACCAAATCAAGGAATTTAATTTCCACCAGCCAAAAATTGAATTGAAGGGTAAGAACTTTTTTATACGCGCTTATGGAGCTATTGAAGATGCGGGAAAATCTTACAACATCGGGTTGACCGGTGCTTATGTTTCGCGTGCTGCTGTGCCTGATTATGTTTCTGAGTTCAGCTCCAAGTATTTTGCAACTATTGACTCGCTTACCGATTTCTGTGCTGATTGCATTCGTGAATGGCAGATTGATTCCGCCCGCAAAGCCGGCCGGGCTCATGCCGAGCAGTTTTGGTATAAAGGCGGCTCACAGCAGTTTAAAGATACATTCAGCTATCTTATTGGAGAAGCGAATTCACTTAACGGAACTAAGTTCTACGACCGCTCCATGTTGTGGCATGTTGAAGGGCAGTATAACTGGGACTTTGTAAAGTGGCTGGAAATAATCACCGGTGTATCGTACCGTATCTATATGCCTAACTCCCGCGGAACAATCTTTGAAGATACTGCTAATGTAAAGATTCGAGTCCATGAAGTGGGTGCGTATTTGCAGGCGACCAAGAGATTGTTTAATGACAACTTTAAAATTATTGGTTCAATCCGCGTAGATAAAAACTCGAACTTTAAAGCGCAGGTTTCGCCAAGAGGCTCGCTCGTTTATACTTACAAAGCGAAAAAAAGCGACCATACTTTCCGCGCATCAGCTACGGCAGCATTCAGAACTCCTACTTTGCAAGACCAGTATCTGTATCTTGACATTGGAAGAATCAAACTGGTAGGCAACCTCAATGGATGGGAAAATCTTTATACGCTTGAGTCTATACGCGATGCCGAAGACACTTTAGCTTTGAATGAACAAGGAGGAAGCAAAGCAGACGCGGCAGCAGCGGTTTTGGTTCCAACTACATTGAAGCCGATTCAACCGGAACGGGTAACTTCATTTGAAATCGGTTATAGGGGTGATTTCAACAACAAAGTATTTGTTGACCTGACTGCATACTACAGCATTTACAAACGATTTATCGGTTTTACCCGCGTAGCACATCCGTATAACGATACTACCGATGTTGGCATTGCCGGTGAGGAATCAGGAGTTACCAATATACTTTCCGGCTATTATACACCTTACCAAACCTGGGTAAATGGTGAAGGAACAACTCCTTCCTGGGGCGTAGCGGTTAGTGTTGCATATTATGTGGGAAGAGGAATTACGCCTTATGTAAATTACACCTACTCCGATTTGGATGACAGCAATTTAAAAAACACAGGAACAACTATTCTTTCCGGCTTCAATACTCCCCGCCATAAAATAAATATAGGCGTAAACGGTAACCGGGTATGGAAAGGACTTGGTTTTAGCGCTAACTTTAAGTGGGTTACAGACTATGAATGGCAAAGCCCGTTTGCTGATGGAACAGTTCCGAGTTTCCATGTCCTTGATCTACAGCTTTATTATGAAATTGAGAAGGCTTATTCCACTGTTCGCCTCGGTGGTTCAAATATTTATAATAACTGGCATATCGAAGCGGTTGGTTCGCCTAAAATCGGAGCGATGTATTATTTGGCATGGACTTTCGACTTCAACAACTTCGGAAAGAAAACGAAAGCTGAAGCGAACTAAGAACTTTATAACCAATTACAAGCCATTCCAAGTCGGGGGTGGCTTTTTTGTTATACGGAGGTTCCGGCAATCCAACCGGTTGTCCATGCAGCCTGAAAATTAAATCCGCCAGTTATAGCATCAATATCTAAAACCTCACCCGCAAAATACAATCCCCGAAATTTTTTGCTCTGCATGGTTTTAAAATCCACCTCCTTTAACTCCAGCCCGCCTGCTGTTACAAATTCATCTTTATAGGTTGATTTACCAGTTACGGAAAATTTTGAAGCGCAAAGCGAGCGCGTAAACTCTTCCATCTGTTTGTTTGATAAATCAGCAAAGTTTTCTGTAGCCTTTATTGAAACATTTTGTGCCAATCGCCCCCACAACCGTTTTGGAATATTAAAAAGTGGATTTGCAATTATATTTTTCTTTGGGTTGTTTTGTTTGAAATATTTCAGCAATTCTTTTATCTCAGCAGATGTCTTATTCAACCAATTTAACTCAATATCAAATTTGTGATTGACTACCGCAAGCTCTCTTGCACCCCAGGCTGACAAACGAAGAACAACCGGACCGCTTATTCCCCAATGAGTAATCAGCAAAGGACCGGTGGCAGATAGTCTACTTCTTGTTAAATTCAGAATTGATATTTGTGCGGATGAAACGGATAACCCTTCAAGCCCTTTAATTCTTTTATCATTTATATTGAATGTAAACAAAGAAGGAACGGGTGGAACAATCTTGTGACCGAGTTTTTCAAGAATGCTCCACATTCCCGATGAACTTCCGGTAGTTATAATTACAAAATTGGCTGCAATACTTTCCCCCGTGTTTGTTTCGATTTGCCATTTGTCTTTTCCAAACTCTAATTTCTCTACACCGGTCCGTAGTCTAACTCGCACTCTCAGTCTTTCTGCTTCGTTTAAAAAGCAATCGATAACGGTTTGCGAGGAATCCGTAACCGGAAATATTCTTTTGTCTGGCTCTGTTTTGAGTTGAACACCCCTGCTTTCAAACCATTCAATCGTATTTGAAGTATTGAAGCGCGTAAACGGTCCAAGCAATTGCTTTTCACCCCTCGGGTAATTCTTTACTAACTCCTCTGGGTCGAAACAGGCGTTGGTTATATTGCATCGCCCACCTCCGCTAATTTTTACCTTTTGAAGAAGCGAAGAAGATTTCTCAAGGATGGTGACGCTATAATCAGGATATTTTTCAGCACAGGTAATTGCCGCAAAAAAACCTGCGGCTCCTCCGCCAATTACAACAATTTCGTTTTTCATTAATTACTGCGCGGGAACTTCCTGGTAAATGTCACGCAGGTTTCGTCCAAGCCCGTTGTAATCCAAACCATAGCCCACAATAAATTCGTTGGGAATTTCCATACCCGCGTAATCAATTTTAATGTCAGGGTTATTTTCTCCTAAGGCTAAAGGCTTCAAAAGAAGTGATGCGATTTTAATGGAAGCAGGATTTTTACTCCTGAAAACCGGAAGGGCTTTCGCCAGGGTATTTCCGGTATCAACGATATCTTCAATAATAATTACATGCCGGCCCTCAACCGGTTCGGACAAACCAATTAAGGTAACCGGCCTGCCGGTTGTATTCACGCCATTGTAAGAAGACACTTTAATAAACGAAAGTTCACAATCAAGACGTAATTCCTTAATTAAATCTGAAGCAAAAATAAACGAGCCGTTAAGTACGGGAACGATGAGCGGACGCCTGCCTATATAGTCTTCGTTAATCCTGCTGGCGATATCTCTTACAGCCGAAAGAATTTCAGTTTCGCTTTTGTATATCCGGAAAGTTCGGTCATGGAGCTTTACGAGCTTTTCCATTCATTTTAAGTTCGCCAAATATGTAAAAAATTGCCGAGTGGAAGTGGGTTAACGGAACAATAATCTTCCGGTTATTACTTTTTCATCTTGTCGGCAAAGTATTTCTCAAACTTCTCTACTTTGGGTACTATCACATACTGGCAATACGAGTTCTTGTTTTTGTTTTCGTTGTAGTAGTTCTGATGGTAATCTTCTGCTTTATAGAAAACAGAGAACGGAGCTATCTCTGTAACAATAGAGGACGTAAACGCTCCGCTTTTATCGAGACCCTGTTTAATATCATCAGCTATTTTCTTTTGTTCAGTGCTGCGGTAAAATATAACTGAACGATATTGCGTGCCCTCATCCCCTCCCTGCCGGTTCAGGGTGGTGGGGTCATGGGTCTTGAAAAATACTTCGAGGATTTCGGGCAGGGAAATAACCGATGAATCGAAAACTATTTGTGTGCACTCGGCATGACCGGTAAGCCCGCTGCAAACCTCTTTATAAGTGGGGTTCTTTAAAGTTCCTCCCGAATAACCGGACTCCACGGAGATTACTCCGTTCAGTCTTTGAAAAATTGCTTCGGTGCACCAAAAGCACCCTCCGCCAAATGTGATGGTATCCAACTTAGTATTGTCGCTCATTGTATTCGTCTTGTTTTGGGATTGAGTAATTTCTGTAGTATTTCTTTTCTCCGCGCAGGAGTGAATAGCAATTAAAAACACAAAAGAAAAAAAGGAAACTGAAAATATACTGTGCATGATTTATTTGTTATGTCGGTATAGCATACAAAACCTTACGGAATTTAGTGAAAGGCGGGGTTAATTTTACTGCGAAACCACCAGCACCTGCCCGGCTTTCACTTCTGCGGTTTCAAGGTTGTTCAGCGCTTTAAGCTGCTCCACAGTGGTGTTGAACTTACGGGCAATGGAATAAAGCGTGTCAGTTTGCTGTACCTGGTACTCTGCTGGGTTATTAAGAATTGTCTTCTGTGCCGAAGCCTTATTTTTACTCTGTGTGCGGAGAAATTCATAATAGCTCATCACCCGTGGCGGTTGTGGACGCCTGTCTTGCAAATACAAAACTTCACCCGCATAAACCTGCTCGTTGAATTTCATTTGATTGTGGAGGTATAAATCTTTCAGTTTTATTCCTTGCAGCTGCGAAATGTCGCGCATGCTTTCGCCTGATTTAACGGTATAAGTTGAGGTTTCGCCCGCGCTTTTCTTCGGCTGAAGAAAAATATTTTCACCGTCATTAAAACGCTCACCTGTGCTCAGATCGTTGTGCACCATCACAAAAGAATAATCAATACCATATTCGAAAGCAATTTTTAGAGGGTCTTCATTTCCAATGGCGCGCACAGTCCTTAGTCCATTCACTAAAAACTCTTCTCTTCCATTTGTCGCTGGTTTTGCTTCGTTTGGATTTGGCACTTGTGTTTCGTCCGTCTTGAGCCCTCCCTCGTTCACCCTATTCTCTACAACAGGCAATGGACTTTTGGGATTTTCAGAATGACTCAGAAGCAATTCTTTTTTCTCTAACTCCCTGAGACCAGTTTGGTCATACTCATGCAAGTTGTAATTATCGATATAGCTAATCAGCAATTGCGCATAGTTGGGGTTGGTGGCGTAACCCACTTCCTTCAACCCCTTTGCCCATGATTTATAATCATCCGCTGGCAGCTGGAAGAGAGGAGCATAGCGGTACCGTGTCAGTAAAAAATCCGAGTGGTCAACGTATGAGGCTTCTGCATGTTCATAAACGCGAAAACACTCCTGGGCTTCATCGTCATCCTGGAAATATTTTTTGCCGGTCCAATCGCTTTTACATTTAATACCAAAATGATTATTCGCATGGGTGGATAAAGGCGATTTACCGCAACCCGATTCAAGAATTCCCTGCGCAAGAGTTATGCTTGCAGGAATTCTTGTACGCACCATTTCTTCAATGGCAATATGCTTATACTGGCGGATATATTTTATGATATCCGGTTTGGTTTGTGCAATCCCGTAAAATGAAAACACAGCGATAAAGAAAAGAGTATAGGCAAATCTCATTACCAAAAAATTTCGAAATCCAAATTTAAGGAATCGGTTGTTAGTGTTAAACGAATCCTCTCTACAAAATGTTGTGCGTCACGAAATTTTTTGTGCAATATTTAGTCCATCGCGGAGGGAAAGAATAAAATTCTTAACCCGCTTATCGGAAGAAACCTTCTCATTGTATTGGTGAATGGCAAGTGTGTCTTTATCTCTTTTTTCTTCAACCACCCTGCCGCTCCACAAAACATTATCCGCAACGATGCAGCCTCCAACACGGACTTTGTCAAAAACCAAATCATAATAGTTAGAGTAATTTATTTTATCGGCATCAATAAAAACCAAATCAAACGTTTCGTTGAGTTCAGGAATTATTTTCCTTGCATTACCAATCAGGTGTTTGATTTTTGAGGTGAGCTTTGCTTTCTCAAAATAGCGGGCACACATAAATTGAAGTTCTTCATTGATATCAATAGTATAAAGCAATCCGTCTTTAGTTAATCCTCTCGCCAGGCAAATGGCAGAATAGCCAGTATAGGTTCCAATCTCCAAAATTATTTTCGGTTTAATCAGGGTGCTTAGCATTTGCAGGAATTGCCCCTGAATATTTCCCGAAACCATTTGAGGCATTTCAACTTTCAAATGTGTTTCGCGCGAAAGCTCTTTCAATATTTCATCTTCGGCAGAAGAAAATTGCTCAATGTATTTTTCCAGTTGCTCAGATACTAAATGCATGGTAACCTATATAATTTCTTTTTTCTTCATCTCCTCCAGTATGATTTTAAACCAGAAAGAATATTGCTCAGGGTTTTTTTGAATGTCATTCATTAAGTCAGCGGGCTTCAACCATTTAACAGCCGAAACTTCGTCTTTATTGAATTCAAAGGCCCCATCAAATACACCGGTGAAAACCGTATCGTATTCCCATTCGGTTAAACCGCTGGGTTCATCGTAGGCTTTGTAGATGAAGTGAAATTCTTCTTTGAGAGGAGTTTTAATTCCAAGCTCTTCATACAATCTTCGTTCTGCTGCTGCCTGAAACGATTCATCTTTTCGCGGATGACTGCAGCAAGTATTACTCCATATTCCGGCCCAGTGATATTTGGTAAAGGCACGTTGCTGAATCAGCATTTCACCTTCGCTATTAAAAATAATCACACTTATAGCACGATGAAGCAACGCCATCCGGTGAGCCTCCAATTTTCCAACATAACCCAGCACCTTGTTTTCCTCATCAACCAGCACTACCATTTCTTCTTTATTCAAATCTTCCATGCTTTTACTTTTTATACCACTGCGAATACATCACATAATTATTGCTGATGCGTTCAATCAAATCTTTGAAACTTTCCCGGTCAACGTCTTTTATCCGCTTCGCAGGATTGCCGGCAAAGATACTTCCCGGTTCAACTACGGTATTTTCAAGGACCACAGCACCGGCACCGATAATTGAGTTCTCTCCTATTACAGCATGGTCCATAACAATAGCGCCCATACCGATGAGCACATTATCATGCACAGTACATCCATGCACAATTGCCCGGTGACCGATTGAAACATTGTTGCCAATATTGACTGGCGCCTTTTGATACGTGCAATGGATAATTGCACCGTCCTGTATATTTACTTTATTGCCTATGCGGATATAATGCACATCGCCACGAACCACAGCATTGAACCAAATACTGCAATTATCACCCATAATCACATCACCGGTTACGGTGCAATTATCAGCGAGAAAACAGTTTTCACCGAATCGCGGTTCAATACCATTTACGGGAAGAATAAGCGCCATAGGGCAAGATTAAAACTTTACTTCTACATCTAAATCCCAACCGCCTTTCAGCTGGTAAGTATCTTTATACAAGAACATTTTCTCCGGTTGTATCTTATCAGCAAAGTTGCCGGTATCCCATTTCCCGTTTTTGTTGCGGTCTTCAATAACCAGGAATTTATAACTGCCCGACAAAATGTTCTCCACACTTACCTTCTTCTCGGCATCACCGGACAGAAAAAACTCTTTCACCGGTTCATTGCCTGCATTGAGCAACTTAACCACATAACTGTTTTCGGGTTGGTTGGTTTTGAGCGTAATGTGCAAATTACCGTAAGCATCTTTGCTGTTTGTCCTGAATTTATATGTGAGATTTTTATTCCATGTTTTAAAAAGGTCCTGAAACATCGAATCGGGAATTTCAACAGAGTACGCGGTGTTCTCTCTTTTATCAAACTCCACGAAAACAAACTGTTTTGTCTTTTCATCTAAATAAAACCGGCCATCAACTACTTTACCGGTTGTATCTTCAGTAATATGAAGGCTTTTAGTTTCGTTTATACCGGTGATTGGTCTTGTAAATTCTATTTTAAGCGCCTTATAAAGCTCTTGTATATTGAAAACCTCTTTGTTTTCCTTTCTTTCTTTGCTTGTATTCGTTTGATTTACAATGCCTAAGAAGTTTTGAGGCATGGCTAACAAAGAATCGTTTGCAATGTATTTCAAATCCATTCTCACCGTATCCAATAGGGTATCATTGGCTGCCAGAAACAAGCTGGTTCTATCTATGTAGTATTTTGAATACCAATAGGTTAAGCTATCTTTTGAATCATAAAACCAATAGAAATCATCATCTGAAGCCAGGTTTCCATTTATTTTCAGACTATTAATCGGCTTGGTGTATGAAATCTTGAGCTGTCCGGGTGATATGGAGCGAACCTCATCTACTTTCAGCTTTCCTTTCTTTTCATCAAAAAGAAGCAGAGTAATTTTTTTAAAAACAGAGTCATTCAGGTCTATAAGTGAATCGGAAAAGGCAATCAGCTCGTTTGGCTGGTCGTATAAGTAATTGTAGTTCTGGTCTTTGAGAGCATATATATTATATCCTCCGGTTTTAACATTTTTGATTTCAAATTCGCCTGATTTATCAGTTTTTGCAAAGTAAACAGGCTTGGAATTAAGTATTCCATCGGTTGAATCGAGCGGATAAAGAGCAACAACTATGTTTTCTGCAGGAGTGTTGTCTTTTGCCAGTAATACATTACCGTAAACTTCCTGCGAATCAATGAAATTGCCTGTTGAAAACACATAAGTAAAGTTGCTGGCGGTATTTCCTTCGTTTAAATCTTTAATATCATCAGCAAAATTGATGGTATAAGTGGTGCTGTCGCTAAGAGGGCTCTTTAATTTTATAGTTAATGTCTTTCCTGAGACCTTAAAATCAGGTCGCTTATCCATTACAGGCGAAATAAGGGTTTGACTAAACCCTGTTTCTTTAATGAATTCGTTAAAAGTGATTTCAATTTTGCTGCTCCTGAAATGGATTGACTTATCCGGTGGAGAAATCTTCTTTGCCCGGGGAGGCTCCTGGTCTTGTTTTCCGCCAGTAGGAGCACTTTCCTGTGCACATCTTGTCAAAATGAACGCAGAAAATACCAATAGCAACAGCCGGAACATCTCTCCCCTGCCCGCTTTAAAGGGGGACAAAGAATCCCTTTTTTTCTTTCTGCCAACTATCAATTGCAACTGTTTATCTTCCCATGTGTACAAGCAGCACCGATACATCAGCAGGTGAAACCCCACTGATGCGGCTTGCCTGCCCGAGGGAAGTAGGTTTTATTTTTGTTAGCTTTTGTCGCGCCTCAATACTCAGCGATTTCAGCTTAGTGTAATCATAATCGGGCTGAATACGGATATCTTCCAGCTTGCCCATCTTCTGCACCAGTTCCATTTCCTTTTGGATATAGGCCTCGTATTTCATTTCAATTTCTGCCGACTCAATAAACTCCTTATCGAACTTACTCAGGAATTCATCGGCAGCCCTAACTCCTTTTCGGATAGTAGATATACTCACCTGCGGACGCATAAGTATCTGGGCGAGCTTTATCTTTTGGCTCAGTCCGGCTGTTCCTGCTTCGGTTAAAACGGTATTTATTTCACCCGGCTCAGCCCCATAGCCGGTAAAAAACTCCCGTATAGATTGAAGCGCTTCTTTCTTTTCACGCACCCGCGCCACTCTTTCATCGTCTGCCAAACCAAGACTATAGCCCAACTCGGTCAACCTCAAATCGGCATTATCCTGACGGAGGAGGATTCGGTATTCAGCCCTGCTGGTGAACATACGGTATGGCTCTTCGGTTCCCTTGTTGATAAGGTCATCTACCAATACGCCTATATAAGCATCGGAGCGCTTGAGCACCACAGGCTCTTCATCCCGGGCAGAGCGATGGGCATTTATTCCTGCTATCAGACCCTGGCAGGCAGCCTCTTCATAACCTGTTGTTCCGTTAATTTGCCCTGCAAAATACAGGTTCTTAACCAGCTTGGTTTCGAGGGCATGGCTTAACTGGGTGGGCGGGAAATAATCATATTCAATGGCATACCCGGGGCGGAACATCTTCATATTTTCAAAGCCGGGAACTTCTTTCAATGCCTTGTACTGAACATCCTCAGGCAGAGAAGTCGAAAAGCCATTGACATAAATCTCTACGGTATTCCAACCCTCGGGCTCTACAAACAACTGATGCCTTTCCTTATCGGCAAAGCGGTCAATCTTATCTTCCACAGATGGACAATAACGCGGTCCCAGGCCTTTTATTCTGCCGCTGAACATGGGGCTTTGAGCAAAACCTGTGCGGAGTATGTCGTGAACCTTTGAGTTGGTGTAGGTGATATGGCAGGGGAGTTGCTTAAGCGGCTTGTCAAGCTGAGCTTGTCGAAGCACATCATCCTCCCCCTTACCCCCTCCAAAGGGGGACATGAACGGATTCATTCCCTTTTTGAAAGAAAAGCCCGTTACCTCCTCATCTCCTTTTTGCTCTTCCATCTCAGAATAATCGAGGCTGCGGCCATCAATACGCGGAGGGGTGCCGGTTTTCATTCTTCCCGATTCAAAACCCAATTCAACCAGCTGCTCGGTAATGCCGTGAGCCGCCTTTTCACCTGCCCTGCCGCCCCCAAAGTTCTTTTCGCCTATATGTATAAGACCGTTCAGGAAGGTTCCGTTGGTTAATACCACAGCTTTCGCCTTTATCTCTATCCCCATAGAAGTGCGTACTCCGCACACCCTTCCGCCTTTAATCAACAGCCCGCTAACCATTTCCTGCCAGAAATCCACATTCTTAGTGCCCTCCAGCATGTTTCTCCACAGGCTTGCAAACATCATGCGGTCGTTTTGAGTGCGCGGACTCCACATGGCTGGCCCTTTGCTGCGGTTAAGCATACGGAACTGCACCATGCTTTTATCGCTTACTATACCCGAATAACCGCCCAGGGCATCAATCTCCCGTACTATCTGCCCCTTGGCAATACCACCCATAGCCGGGTTACAGCTCATTTGAGCTATGGTTTGCATGTTCATGGTTACGAGCAATACCGAGCTGCCCATATTGGCAGCGGCAGCAGCGGCCTCGCAGCCTGCGTGACCTGCACCTACTACTATTACATCGTATTCCTTAAACATGGCGCGAATATAATGAGGTATCAGCCATTAACTACCGGGTTTAAGATTAGCATTTGTTCCACGTAGAACAAACAGAAGCTAAGAGCCACGGGCTTCGAGCTTCCGAAAAATGTAAAAATACGGTGTTCCACGTAGAACATTACACTTTAATTTATTGAATAACAGTAACTTATGAATTTTTCTTACGGCCCGAAGCTTGTAGCCCGAAGCCTTTCAGCCATTTATCCTCCATCTTCCTCATCTTCTCTTTTTGAGTTTTTGTTTTATCCCGGTAACCAAGCAGATGCAAAACCCCATGGAATATAACGCGGTGAAGCTCGGCTACCCCCTGCCCCCTAAAGGGGGAAGGGCCTATCGGTTTTCCCTTTAGGGAGCCAGAGGGTTTGCGAGGCTTTGCTCTATACTTTTCCGCATTCTCCTTCACCCGGTCTATTGATATATAAATCTCCGCCTCAATATGTTTTTTATCGTCACTGAGCGGAAAGGTGATGATATCGGTATAGTAATCATGGCGGAGATATTTTTTATTGATGGCGCGCAGGTATTCATCGGAGCAAAAAATAAACGAAAGTTTGATTGTTTGATTGTTTGATTGTTTGACCTGTTTAGCAATAAACTGCTTAAGCCGCTGTTTATGCTTCAATGTAAATTTTATATCGGCTGTGTGGAATGTTATCGGCATAGTTTAACTGACAGATGACGGATGACCGGTGACCGATAATACATAATACAAACACAACATGACGCAAAGGTGAGAAAATAATGACAGCCCTGTAAATCAAACTGACCGGTGAACTAATCTTTTTTGCCTGCTATGTATATTTAGTTGGCGCATGACTATCGTTTGGGTGGCGCATGAAGTTATTTTGTTGGAGCACCACTATCGTTTGGGTGGTGCATGAAGTTATTTTGTTGACGCACCACTATCATTTGGGTGGCGCATGTAGTTATTTTGTTGGAGCACCACTATCGTTTGGGTGGCGCATGAAGTTATTTTGCTGACGCACCACTATCATTTGGGTGGCGAGTGAAGTTATTTTGTTGGAGCACCACTATTATTTGGGTGGCGCATGAAGTTATTTTGTTGACGCGCCACTATCATTTGGTTCGTCTGCCAACAAATTTTGTTGGTGAGCCAAATTGGCTTGTTTGAATACGGAAACCTTCATTTTGAAGTGTTTTAAGAATATTTTAACGCATATAGCTATAAGCAAACCCTATCTTTGTTTTATGAGCAGCGAAACCGGTAAATGGATTATTGTTATTGGTCTGCTGATAGCGCTTGCCGGTGTGGTGGTTTATTTTTTTGGCGATAAGCTGCACTGGCTGGGGCGCCTGCCCGGTGACATACGCATTGAAAAAGAAAACTTCCGCTTTTATTTTCCTGTAACCACTATGATACTGGCTAGTATCCTGCTGACGCTGCTGGTTTGGGCGGTGAGGAAGATATTAAATTGAGTTAAGCATGGCTGATGTGCACGATAAGGCAACAAGGAGCAGGAATATGGTGGGTAGTAGAGTAATTATTTAGCCAAAAGAATATTTATTTTTAGACCGCCCAATTTTAAGTTAACGTATGCAAGCCACTTCAAAGCTACGAAGCAAAATTATTGACCGTTTAAACTTACAGGGCTTTTCGGTCAATGGTCATGTAGAGCCGTTGAAGTTCAACAAAAAAACTTTCCGTGCGATTCACAAGTTCTCAAAGCAAGAACAAATTAGTTTGCAAAAAAACTTTGTTGAAGAAGGTTACGAAACTGTCTGCAAATATTTGGTGAATGGAAATGATATTGACCCGTCTGCAATTGATTTGGAATTCAGAATGATTGAAGAAGGGACAGAAGAACACAAGCTTTTCCGTTGGTGGAATCTTGTCTGGTGGAGTGTTCCATATCAACGGGCTTATGGTCGGCAAATGAGATTTCTGTTGTGGGACAAAACACACAATGCACCTTTTGGAATTATCGGTTTGCAAAGTCCTGTGTTGAAAATGTCTGTCCGTGATAATTATTTGGAGATACCGAATGAAACTCTTGATGTGTGGGTGAACAAGTCCATGCAGGCACAACGACTGGGTGCAATTCCTCCTTACAATCAACTGCTCGGTGGAAAAATGGTTGCGATGTCCTTAACAGCAAACGAACTGAGAAGGGCTTACAAGAAAAAATATAAGAACACTGAAACGCTGATGCAGAAAAGAATAATTGAACCTGACTTGTTGTTTCTCACAACAACAAGTGCATTTGGCAGAAGCAGTATTTACAATCGCCTGAAATACGATGGAGAATTTGTCGCTGAAAGTTTAGGATTCACAAAAGGTTCTGGCACATTTCACATTCCGCAAGATTTGTATGTTGACATAATGAAATACCTTTCAAAAAAAGGTGTGAATGTGAAAACAACTTTTGGCAATGGCCCGTCACGAAAAATAAAATTACTTGACAAAGCATTTTCAATGCTTGAACTCGGTGAATACACTTATCATAATATTCAGAGAGAATTTTTTCTTTTTCCGTTGGCAAAAAATTTAAAGAATGTAATTGCTAAAGATGTTCAGCCACGCTATTACAACAGAAAGTTAAATGACCTGACTGAATTTTGGAAGGAACGCTGGTGTGTTCCTCGTTCAGAAAGATTTGATGACTGGAAAAAATTCAACGGAAAAAGATTTGTAAATAAAATTAAGAAAGACGCACTCAATGGACAAACCTAACCTACAACCTTTCGGATTACTTCCCGAAGCTTTAGTTGAAGAGTTGTTAGGTCAATGTGGAACAGTAGCAAAAGAATTAATCCAAAACCTTCACGAAGTAAGAGGAAAGAAAAAAGAATTTCAAGCAGGGCTTGAAAAACTTGGCTTATTAAAACGGTCAATGGATTTACCTGCTGGCAATGATATTCCTACAACCTGTGCTGTTGATGGTTCATACATAGTTGAAAAACTAATGGCAACCGATTTGGTTGCTTGTGCTGCTGTTGCGATTGAAGGATTAACTCCTCCCGAAGAAAAAAGATTTTGGCCGAAACCTCATCACATCAAACCATTCATTGAAGGAATAAAACACAATCCCGAAACAACAAAAGTTACTCAAGGTTTAGTTTGGATGATGGAAGTAACACTTGCATCACAAGCTCCGCATGATATTGTTTTCATAGACGGGTCAATCATTAATCCATTCATGAAAGTGAATGCAGCAATGGCAGAATTGCATACGAATTCTGAATTGCGAAAAACAAGATTGGCGAAAGAAATGATGGACAGGTTTGAGGAATTTTTAGATTCATATAATTTGATGTTGACGAATACACGCACTGATAAACTTTGGGTTGGTGTTCCGAAACATACTTCGTTAAGTGAATTAGGAGAACACCCTGAATTAAATTGGCCAAAACATTATGACGACAGAGCAATTCTTTCAACAGTGATGGATGCTGACCATTACATTCACCCGATACAACATAAATCTGCTGCAACAGAAAGTTGGCACATCTCTACAAAAGTTTTTAGTGAACCGAAACATCTTGTAGAGAAAGTTCAAAAGTGTATTCGTGCAGTTAAACGCTTGCACATTACATACTACAAACCAAAACCTTTTTTACCTGCATTAAGAATTGAAATACCTGCATCGCTTGCTTCAAACGGTGCTCAACTGAAAATGCTTTTGAGAGGAGTAGAATTTCAAACGCAAACTCCTGGCATTTTAGAACCTTATCCGCTTTACATGGCTGACCGAATGGTGAAAAATCTTAGCTCTGCAATTCCTGCTTTCAGGCAAACTGTTACAAACTCAATGGCTCTTGAAACTGAAGGCGATTTAACCGACCTACTTTTAAATATGAATAGCTATAGAACCGAAAACGGAAAATAAATTATGAGTAAAGTAAAAAACATCGTTGACAACCTTGAACGGATTGGAACCATTGGTTCTCCTTCAACAACTACCGAACTAACTCTTGACATTTTAGGCAAAGCCGTCAACAAGAAACTTGTTGGCGAACTTGCATTGTTTGATTTTGTGCAAGATGGAAAAGAGCATGTTGCTCTCGGTCAGATTACAGACATTGAATTGCGAAACTCATGGTTGGAAGACCCAACGATGCGTTCACTTGCAAGGCAAAGAGGTCAAGTAAATCCTGTAAGCGGTCAGCAAGATGTTCACTTGGGTGATATGTCGGTGAGTGCTGTGTTTGCGGAAGAAGATTCACATTATGAGCCAAGCATGTTAGGCACTGTTCCACAAACTGGAACTTACATAAAGTTAGCGGATGATAATGTGATAAACACTTTACTTGAAAGACAGCAACAAGAAATTTTTTACCTCGGAAATGTTTACGGTTCAAATCCACTGCTGCCAATGTGGTTCAAACACTTTGACAGAAGTTCAAAGGAATTTCAAGGCGGTGCAGGCGAAGCATATCACTTAGGAATTTTTGGGAAAAGTGGTTCAGGTAAATCTGTGCTTGCAAAAACTGTAATACTCGGTTACAGCCGACATAAGAATATGGGAATTTTTATTCTTGACCCGCAAGGTGAATTCTCAAAGGATTTAAGAAAAAAGGATGGAGCGATTGAAATGGGAAATATTCTTAACCAAGATTCTCTTTCAAAAATAGATAGAGCACATTTTGTTTTTGATTTGAGTAACATCTTGCTTGATAGTTGGTATTTATTTTTTCAATTACTTACTGAGTATAAATTCTTTTTTGACTTAGGAATTAAAAATATAAACTATCAGGATTCGGCCTCCGACTACTTGATTGATTTTTGTCAGGATAGCAAGTCAATAAAGTTAGAGGCAGTTGATGTAAATGCTCTAAGGTTATGTTTGGAACATTTGGCAAAAAATATTTCAAAAATTTATGCAGGAAAAGATTCAACTGGTTCAGTCCGTGTTACAGAAAGTATAAACGAAGTATTACAAGCAATCAACGATGGTGAATCTCACAAAGTGATTAAGACATGGGAAAAAATATTGAAGTTCTTTGAAGCAGACACTAAGAAAAGAACACCGTGGCAAATAATCAACTATGTGGTTACAGCAAAAAACAATAGACCATTAGTGAGTATTGATTTATCTGCTCCACCTGATGGTGTAAGTCAATATACATGGGATGAAGATATTAAGCCACTAATCATTTACAGCTTTTTAAGTGTTATAAATACTGTTGCTGAAAAGGCATATAAGGATGAGAAAAGTTTAAACACTCTTGTAGTAATTGATGAGGCACACCGTCTTGCACCTCGTGGAAAAATTGAAAAAGAAAAAAAAGATAAAATCAGAAACAGGTTGATTGATGCTGTCCGCACAACTCGGAAGTATGGATTGGGTTGGCTGTTTATCAGCCAAACACTTTCAAGCTTGGATAAAGATATTATTGACCAATTGCGGATTAATTTTTTTGGGTTTGGTTTATCAATGGGTTCGGAATTTCAAGCATTGAGAGAACTGGCAGGCGGTGAACAAAAATCTTTGAAACTTTATCAATCGTTTCGTGACCCTCATAGTGCTTTCAATGAAAGTTCACGGCAATATTCTTTTATGACTGTCGGGCCTATTTCTCCGCTTTCATTTTCGGGAACTCCGCTTTTCCTTACTGCTTTTAATACTGCTGAAAAATTTTTGAAAGCGAATAAACTTTAATGGCACGACAAGACACGAAACTTGAATCGCAAGGTGCTGAATTCCTTGTTTTAGGATTGATGTTGATTGAAGGTATTTCCTGTTACAAATCATACACAAACTTTAAAGGGTATGATTTAGTTGCTGTTAATCCTGAAACTGAAAAGGTCGCAAGGATTCAAGTTAAAAGTCGTTGGGCTACCAATTACGATAAAAGTTTTCCGATTAAGAATTTCCAATGCGATTTCGTTGTTCATGTTGCATTAAACAGAGGTTACAGTTTTGGGAAAACTGCAAAGGGAAATGACATAGGAATTATTCCACCAGAGTTTTTTGTTTTCCCTACTCACCTCGTTAAAGAGGCACAGAATAAAAAAAGTAGTTGGGGAAAAATCAACATCACAAAAATTCCTGAGTATTTGTCTTACAAGGAAAATTGGAATTTAATAAAGTCGTTCCTGCACCAATAACGTTGGAAAGTTTAATTCGTAGCAGTAACAACTTAATCCAACGTTACCACTCTTTAATATTATCTCTCTACACCTTCTTTAACCAATATTTCATTCCCGCTGTTTCTTCAAAACCGCACTCCCGCCTCTTTTTATGCAGCTTGTGTCGGCTAATTCATAATATGAAACCGCCCCCTCAATTATCCACCACAAACTTTCTGCAGAAAAAGAAAATAATTCTACATTTAGAACTCCTAATACTTATTGTTAACCTAAAACCTTTTATCATGAAAAAGTATTCTTTCATCGGTTTTCTTACTGTTTGTTTATCGGTATTATTTTTCACCCGCTGCAATCAGCCGGCTCCGCCTGCTCCCGAGCCTGCAGATAACAGTGCAACCGCTGCTGCTGCTATTCAGGAGGCTGATATTGCCTGGTCAAAAACCGCAACGGCAAAAGACAGCAATGCGTTTGTAGCATTTTTTGTTGATGATGCCAGTTTTTTAGGACCTAACGAACCTGTTGTAACCGGCAAAGAAAATATAAGCAAAACAGCCGCTGCCATGTTTTCGATGCCCGGCTTTTCAGTTCAATGGCAACCTACAAAGGCGGAGGCAGGAATGTCGGGCGATATGGGTTATTCCATTGGCACATATACTATGACCGTGAACGATGCCAAGGGGAAAACCGTCACTGATAATGGCAAATATCTTACAGCCTGGGAGAAACAATCTGACGGAAGCTGGAAGGTGGCCGCAGATATGTTTAATTCTGATATGCCTTTAGCGCCTGCGGGAAAGTAAGGGCAGTTTCAGGGGCCTGAAAACAGGCACAGCGTTTTATTGTGGGACCTGATAGAGTCAGCAAACAAACCGGTTGTTGCTGTGTGCCGGTGAATTGTCTTCAAAATTTACTTCAACATGGCAGGAATGATTTACAAGGGTTAACTTTGTCGCTTCTGCTTTTAAAAGGTGAACGGGAAAAACATCGGGTCCATAATTAAGTCCGATATTCCTGAGTGGCTTATCAAATACTGTTCCGCCAAAGTGGGAAGGTAAACAGATATAAACGATAGCAACGTTTCCTCTGCCTATGTATTATCTTCCCCCTCCTCCTTTAACCAATATTCACTATACCGTAAGTAACCGGGTAAGAGACCGGTTTGTGAAATTTCCTTAATAAGCGCTCACCGGTTGTGGATTTGCACGGTTTAGGTAGTCATATATACAAACAGATTTAAAAAAAATGTTTGCAGTAATAAATAATAATGACTATGGAACCGCCTGATGCTTAAGTTCCCGAAATCATCCGCCATGCGGACTCTTCGGGACGTGTTTACAAAGCCCCGCAAACCGGGGCACGGGTTTTACGAAAGAATAACCTGCAGCAGTATTCATTAATAATTAAAAAATAAAATTGTATGAAAAGCAATCATAAAAAGCGTTCGCGCAAGCTGATGCGCAAGCGCAATAAAAACCGTGTAAACCGGTTGAGAAATCAGCAGGCGGTTATCATAGCGCCTTTATTTTCTCCTGTATTTGTACTGGTGCTTATACGGCTGGGCTTAGAAGAACAAAGCACACCGGAGAAAGTGCTGGCACGTCTTCGCCTGCATATTGAAAAGCTTACAGGTAATGTGTACTTCCCGGTCACCGACCCATCGGTGGCAGATTTGGAAGGCATGGAAGAAGACCTGGAAGAATCAATAGACGAAGTAAACGCGGGCAATATTGCCGAAATACCCACGCGCGATGCACGGGTTGCCGATGCCAAGGAGATGATACGGCAGTTGTCGTATAATATCCAGTATCTGAGCAAAGGCGATGCGGTTAAAATTCAGAGCGCAGGCTTTGATGTCCGTAAAAACAGAGGTCCTTCGGTTCCTCCGGGGCAGGTGATGAACTTAGTGGCTAAACCTGTAGGTCCGGGTAAGATTGAGTTAAGCTGGGACAGGGATGATCACGCAAGGTTTTACATTATCGAAACCAATAACAACCCGCTGGGCGCGCCCTGGCAGGCTATTGGCACTTCGAGGCGTATAAAGTTTGTGGTTGACGGTCTTCAGTCAGGGCTGGTTTATTACTACCGTGTTATCAGTTCAAACGGCAACGAAACCGGTAACCCGAGTGATATCGTGGAACAACGGAGTTTGTAGTAGTTGTTATTAAACAGGTTCGGGCGCCCCGCTAAAAGCGGGGCGTTTTTGTTATGCTATGCTTTAACCGGCAATCAGAAAATCACAAAAGCAATTACCAGCGCAATCACCCCCAGTAAAAACCAAATTGCATAACCCTGGACCTTGCCGCTCTGCCACACACTCAACTCCTCGCTGCCGTCCTGCGCAAACATACCGCTAGCATCCACCAAACCATTCACCACATTCTTATCAATCCATGCAGAGGGTCTTCCAATCAAATTGAAAACAATCTTCTTCGTCACAAACAAATAAACCTCATCCACATAAAACTTGTGCAGTGCGCCTGTATACAAACCGCGCATGGCAGATGAAACACTTGCAGGCAAATTGCTTTCGCTTTTATACATCACAAGCGCCACAAAAATTCCTACCAAACCAAACACCACCGGTGCAATTGCCATGGTTAAATGAAACTCGCTATGGAGCGATTCACCATCACTGCTTACAAATTCTCCGAACGGAACAAAGCCGGTTACAATTGCTAGCACACCCAAAATAATCAGCGGCACTTTCATACTGAAAGGTGCTTCGCCATGATGATGGTTTTCACTTTGTGTCTTTGTGTCTTCGTGTAGGTCTTTGTATTCCTTGTTCCAGAAAACAGAAAAGTATAACCGAAACATATAAAAAGCAGTAAGCCCTGCAGTAAACAGCGCAACACCGTAAACCAGTTTGTTGGAGTTAAAAGCAGCCGTCAGAATTTCTTCCTTGCTAAAGAACCCGCTGAGCGGAGGCACACCGGCAATCGCCAGACACGCAATCAAAAACGTGATATGCGTCACCGGCATCTTCTTGCGCAAGCCGCCCATGTCGCCCATCTCATTCGAATGCACATAATGAATCACCGCACCCGCACCGAGGAACAACAGCGCCTTAAACATGGCGTGCGTAAACAAATGAAACATCGAAGCCGTGAAACCCAAACCGTTTTCGCCACCGTAACCCGAAACACCGAGCGCAAACATCATGTAACCAATCTGGCTCATGGTGCTATACGCGAGCACGCGCTTAATATCCGTTTGCGTGCAGGCAATCACAGCCGCGAACAAAGCAGACGCAGCGCCCACATACATCACAACTTCCAGCGCACCGGGGCAAGCAAGTGCAAAAACCGGAAACAAACGCGCCACCAGATAAACACCCGCCACCACCATGGTTGCCGCATGTATCAATGCCGAAACCGGAGTAGGACCTTCCATCGCATCGGGCAGCCAGATGTGAAACGGCATCATTGCACTCTTTCCCGCACCACCTATAAATACCAGCAACAATCCCCACGTGAGTGCACTGATACCAAACAATCCTCCTGCAATAGCAGAATGTAATTGCGGAGAAGAAGCATCTGTCAATCGCTGAATCAAAGTTCCAAAGTCGAGCGTCTCTGCATGAAAAGCGAGAATCAAAATGCCAATAAGAAAACCCAAATCGGCAAAGCGCGTAACGATGAATGCTTTTTTAGAAGCGGCAACAGCACTCGGCTTTTCAAAATAATATCCGATGAGAAGAAACGATGAAACACCCACCAACTCCCAGAAAATATAAATCTGGAAAATGTTGGAAGACAGAACCAGCCCCAACATCGAAAAAGTAAACAGCGAGAGGAACGAATAATAAACAGAGAACCGTTCTTCGCCTTTCATATAGCCCAACGAGTAAACATGCACCATCAGCGACACGAAAGTGACAACCACTAACATCATCACCGAAATCGGGTCGAGCAAAATTCCAATGTCAATTGAAACTCCGGGAGAAAATTGCAGCCAGGTCATTTTCAAGGCGATTACTTTTTCATAAACGCCATCCACCTTTCCGGAAACAAAAAAGTAATTATAGGCTGTAATCAGAGAGAGAATCGTTGAGCCAAATAGAGAAAGTGTTCCTATAATTCCTCCGCTCTTTGCAAAATATTTTTTGCCGAAAAGACCCAGCAAGAGAAAACTCGCAAGCGGCAGAAGAGGAATTAATGCTATGGTGGTGGCGCTCATTATTTATTTTTTGAAACACTAAGGCACGAAGACACAAAGTTGATTTGTGTTTGTTCTTCTTCGTGTCCTTGCGTCTTTGTGTTCATGGTTTTAAAATTTCAAACTATCCGCATCTTCCGCATCAATACTTCCGAAATTGCGATAAATGTTAATGACAATGGCAATAGCCACAGCCGCTTCAGCAGCCGCAATGGCAATAATGAAAATGGTGAAGAATACACCGTCTAGTTTTCCTCCCCACAAATATTTGTTGAAGGCAATGAAGTTGATGTTTACCGCATTTAGCATCAGCTCCACCGCCATCAGCATTGTAATCATGTTTCTGCGCGTGAGGAAACCATACACGCCAATAAAGAAGAGCATGGTGCTGAGAAATAATATTTGTGTAAGTCCTACTTCCATTAGTTTTTTTCAGTTTGTGCGCGCAAGGCAATTACAATACAACCAATCATTGCCGCCAATAATAAAATAGAAACCACTTCAAACGGCAACACAAAACCACCTTGCTGATAGTTCAGCATTTCTTCGCCAATTCGTTTCACGCTTAGTTCACCGCTGGGTTGCTCCCCGAAAAATTCATTTTTCTTTATCACCACCCAGAATAAGGCAAAAGCAAACAAACTAGCAAGACCTGCAAACAGTGTCCGCTTGTATTCCGGTTCTGCCAAATCATTTCCTACACGGTGTGTGAGGAAAATAGAGAAGATAATCAGCACTACTATTCCACCAACATAAACTACAATCTGAACTGCTGCGACAAAGGGAAAATTGAGCCAGAAATAAAGCCCGGCAATACCCATCATGGAGAAAAGCAAATAAATCGCGCTTCGAAAGATTTGACGTGAGGTAACGGCAAGCAAACCGGTGACAAGTATCCCTGCGCTCAATAAGTAGAAAATAATATCGTTTACCGTCACCGTTATTTGTTGAAGTTGTTATTCCACTCCCTCCATTAGTTTACTACCCGGTTCATTCAAAATTTTCGTCAGCTTGCCCCGGTCAAATACACTATGCTCATAGGACTGTCCCATCTTGATAGCATCAGTCGGGCAGGCGACTATGCAGAGGTTGCACAAAGTGCACAGCTCAAGATGATACACAAAGGTATCGAGTGCTTTTTTCTTTTTACCATCCTGAGTAAGCTCCATCTTCGTTACAATCTTGATGGTAGCATTCGGGCAAGCAAGTTCGCAAGCTGTGCAGCCGGTGCAGCGATGTTCGTTATTCTCATTGTGAGGCATTATTACTTCTCCCCTAAATCTTTCCGACAATACCTGCTTCACATCCGGATACTGCTGAGTAATTATCTCTTTATGATTAAAGAAATA
>CAZWAD010000001.1:0-95893 GCA_964631835.1 uncultured Chitinophaga sp. | reverse complement strand
ATATAAAATCCGCTTATCGCAATTAAAGTGGTCAATAATAGATTGAACATAGAAATGGGCAACAGATACTTCCATTCCAAATTCAGCAACTGGTCAATACGCAGGCGCGGGAAAGTCCACCGGAACCACATGATTAAAAATATCAGCGCAAATACTTTTCCGAAGAACCACACAATGCCCGGAATAAAGTCCATTATGTGATTGAACGGCTCCCAGCCAATGTGCAATGGCATCCAGCCTCCAAAGAAAATAGTAGCGGCAATGGCACACACGATAAATATGTTGACATACTCTGCCAGAAAGAACAAGGCGAATTTCATCCCCGAATACTCGGTATGAAAACCGGCAGTAAGTTCACTTTCTGCTTCTGCCAAATCAAATGGCGCACGGTTAGTTTCGGCAGTAACTGCAATAATGAAAATGACAAACGAAATAAGTGCGGGAATATGTCCTTTAAAAATCCACCAGCCGTTTTGTTGCGAAGCGATGATGTCGTTAATAGAAAGCGAACCGGTAAAAATGACAATCGTTATCAGTGAGAGCCCTGCACTCAGTTCGTAACTCACAATCTGCGCACCGCTGCGCATAGCGCCCAGCAGCGAATATTTATTGTTGCTCGCCCAGCCCGCCATCAATATTCCGATTACACTCACACTGCTCACCGCGCTTACATACAGCACTCCTATATTAATGTCCCACAACTGAAAACCTTTAGTGAAAGCAATCGGAGCCATAATCAGCATCGCAACAATTATCACCAGCAATGGCGCGAGGTTGAATAAAAACTTGTCTGCCCCATCAGGAGTCAGCCCTTCTTTAATAAGTAATTTGAGTGTATCCGCAAGAGTTTGCAACGAACCTTTAAATCCCACGCGATTGGGTCCAAGCCGAATTTGCATGTATGCGGAAACTTTCCGTTCCATCAGCACAAGAACCAAACCGAGAATAGCGAACAAGCTAATCACTAAAGTTCCTGCAATTGCCATTTCGGTCAGTAATACCAATGTAGGGTTCATCGAAGCGGAAAGTGTTTCGTGAAGCTGTTGCGATATGTGCTCTATACTTATCACTCAAATTTATTTACACTAAGGTACAAAGACACAAAGAACAATTCTTTGGTTTTCCTTCGCGCCTTTGTGCCTTTGTGCTACTCATTTCTTCTTTGTTTACCTGTCAATATCCGGTATCACTAAATCCAGCGTACCCATGATTGCTACCAAGTCGCCAATCTTTTGTCCGCGTGCCATCGTGTCAAGGGCGGAAAGATTAGAAAACCCCGGTGAGCGGAAATGAATCCGGTAAGGAGTCAGCCCGCCCTCGCTGATAATGTAAACACCAAACTCACCGCGCGCGGTTTCAACACGCGCATAAAATTCTCCCTTGGGTGGTTTCAGTACGGCTTTTGTTTTCGCCTGAAAATCTCCCTCCGGAATATTATCAATCAACTGCTCAATAATTGAAATGCTTTGACGCAGCTCACCCATGCGCACCAGGTAACGGGCATAACTGTCACCTGCAGTTTCCAGAATTTCATCAAACTGCAGATTCTCATAACCGTCATAAGGCGCCAGTTTGCGGATGTCGCACTTAACACCACAGGCGCGCAACACCGGACCGGTGCATCCGAACGACACCGCATCTTCTGCTGAAATCTTTCCGACATCTTTCATGCGCTGCTGAAAAATAACGTTGTGAGTTACCAGGGTGTCGTATTCATCAATTTTGGTTTTGAAAAACGCCACGAAATCTTTTACGCGCTTTTGAAAGTTAGTATGAACATCAGCCATCACACCGCCTGGTACCATGTAGTTCATAGTAAGCCGTGTGCCACAGCTTTCTTCCATAATGTCGGTTATCATTTCGCGTTCGCGGAAAGCATGAAAGAAAGGTGTGAGCGCTCCGACATCCATCCCCATAGCTCCCCACCACAACACATGGCTGGCAACGCGTGTGAGTTCATCCATCAGGATGCGGATGACCTTGGCGCGCGGGGGTACTTCAATCTGCATCGCCTTTTCAACACACAGCGCACAGGCGTGGTTGTTCATGTGCGAGGAGAGGTAATCCATTTTGCTGGTAACGTAAATAAACTGCCGATAGCTGAGGCTCTCGCACATTTTTTCGATGCTGCGGTGAATGTACCCGAGGTGAGGTTCTACTTTTAAAATGGTTTCTCCGTTCAGCGTAACTACCAAATGCAAAACACCATGAGTGGAAGGATGTTGCGGACCGATATTGATGACCAAATTTCCTTCGGGTGTTGCGGCTACCTCTTCGTATTGCATTTACTTAGTAACAGGTTTCAGATTTTGGGTTAAAGACCATCAACCTTTTTTTGAAAACTAAAATTTGCTTTCCTGTTTAAAAATATCCTTTTTCCTTAACCGGCAAACTCCTTATACTTTAGCTGTTTTCCACCCGCCCCTGGAAAACAGCCATAGAGTGAACAAGCCCACCGAAGTTTCGGATATAAATACACCCCAAAAAACACCCGAGTGTTGCCAGCCCATATGAATAGCCAGGAAGTACGACAGGGGTATTTGTATGATCCAGAAAAACACAAAATTTATTTTGGTGGGGGTGGCAGTATCGCCTGAACCGTTGAATGCCTGCACCGAAACCATCCACCATCCATAAACGAAATACGAATAAGATAGAATTCGTATCCATTCCGAGCCTATGGCTATCACTTTGGCATCGGAGGTAAAAATTTGCATAAGCATTTCGTTGCCCAGGAAATACAGGACGGAAACAGCCACAAGGAACGCCATGTTATATGCCCCTATTTTCCAGACGGCAGACTCTGCACGTTCAGCATGACCGGCACCAAGGTTTTGACCTACGAGGGTTGCAGCGGCATTCGACAAACCCCAGGCAGGCATCAGCGTAAACATCATCAAGCGGAAAACAATAGTTGCGCCCGCCACCGCTTCATTGCTTACACCGGCAAGCACACGCATTAAAAAAATCCATGAGGTCATGGCTACAATCATTTGCCCTATGCCTCCCAATGAAGTGCGGATAATGCCAGCAACTATTGCCGCATCCCAATAAAGTTGCGAAAAACTGGTTCGGATATGTTTTCCGCCTTTGAACAATGTCCATAGCTGAATAAGAACAGCTGTGCCACGACCGATGTTGGTAGCTACCGCGGAACCCTTGATGCCCAGTTCGGGAAAAGGGCCATATCCGAAAATAAGCAAAGGGCAAAGAAGTATATTGATGGCGTTGGCAATCCACAGCACGCGCATGGCAATAGCCGCATCGCCCGCACCGCGGAAAACCGCATTAATCACAAAAAGTAAAACAATAACCGCATTACCACCAAGCATCCATTGGGTAAAATGGTAGCCGTGGCTGATAGTCCATTCATCGGCACCCATCAGTGCCAGCAACTGTGGAGAAAAGAAAACACCGGCAATGGAAAACGGAACCGATACCAGCAAGCCCAGGAAGACAGCCTGCACAGCTGCTTTTCCGGCTTCTGCTTTATTTTTTTCGCCTATCCTGCGTGCTACAATGGCGGTGACTGCCGTAGCCAAACCCATAGCTATGGAATACAGCAGGAACAGGTAGGTTTCTGTAAGACCTACAGTAGCAACTGCCGAGGCGCCCAGCCTGCTTACAAAATAAATATCTACCACAGCAAATGTGGATTCCAGCACCAATTCAAGAATCATGGGTACTGCCAGAAGTAGTATGGCACGCTTCAGGTCAATTTGCGTATAATCAGCTTCGGTGCCTCGAATGGCTTCCCTAAGCTGGTGAAATATGCTACCGGATGGCTGAACTGCAGGTCCTTCAGCAGACACGGTTTGCGGCTGTTGCATCAGACAATGCTAAGGAAATTATATAATATGTTGAAGATGAGTTACAGATTGAGAAATCTTTTATTTTGACCGTAGCTGATACTTTAGTATTTGTACTTCTATCCGTAATTTCCTACAGCTTTACCATATTCACCTCATCCACATAGTCCTTCCTCAGCGGCCAGCCCTCCCAATCTTCGGTCAAAAATAACCTTCTCAAATCAGGATGATTTAAAAATTTTATTCCTAGTAAATCATAAACCTCGCGTTCACATAGCTCGGCAGTTTTCCAAAGGGAGAACACACTTTCTGCAACCGGGTTGCCGCGCTCACATTTTGCTTTTACAACAACAATATGCCCATGCTTAACCGAGCGCAGATGATACACCACCGTAAAGTGAGATTTCCAGTCCACACCTGTGATTGAAAACAAAAAATCAAAATCAAACTCAGATTTATTGCGCAGTTGTTGCGCCAACGGAAGCCAATCTTTAGCATCAATAAGCACTGCCAGCCATTCACCCGTTTCATCGAAAGCGGCAACAGGGTTTAACTCTGTAATCTTTACTTTTAGTTCTTCGTTGGTCATAAAGGTTTCGTCATTTCCTGCAAATGAATTTTTTCTCTCTTTCCTCCCGTTTTAATTTTCTCCTGCAAAGTAATTAACGCATTAATTAACGCTTCAGGTCGCGGAGGGCAGCCGGCAATATAAACGTCCACCGGAATCACATGGTCGGCACCCTTCACTACGCTGTAAGTGTTGTAAAAGAAAGGGCCGCCTGAAATGGCACAGGCACCCATGGCAATAACATATTTCGGGTCTGCCATTTGGTCGTAAAGGCGCTTGAGCACCGGAGCCATTTTATTTACAATAGTTCCGGCAATAATGATAACATCCGCCTGCCGCGGAGTGGCACGCGCCACTTCAAAACCAAAACGGCTCCAGTCATACTTTGCCGAAGCAGCGCTCATCATTTCAATAGCGCAGCAGCTTGTTCCGAAAACCAGTGGCCATAGCGAATTGCTTCGTGCCCAGTTCAGCACATCGTCAAACTTCGAAACCAAAATTCCTCCGCCCGGTGTTTGATGAATGGTTCCGGGGAAGGGAGTTGTTGTTTTATTTGTTTCTGTCATTGAAAATGAATTACCAATTACCAATCATCAATGAACAACCATAACCAAAACACTAACAACCGAAATAGTTTCTCTCATAGATTTTTCATTTCATCATTGTTTGAAAATTGGTTATTGCCACCTTAATGCTCCTTTTTTATGCGCGTAGAGGAACCCTAGAAAGAGGATAAATAGGAAGATGGAAATCTCTACGATCGCCACTATTCCTACATTTTTAGCCACTACCGCCCACGGATACAAAAATACCAACTCTACATCGAAGATGAGAAACAGTAATGCGAACAGGTAATAACCAATGTTAAACTGAATCCAGCTCTTTCCTTTGGTTTCTACTCCGCACTCATACGCTTCGCCTTTCTGAGCATTTTTTGACCCTGGGTTAATAAGTCGCGAAACTAAAAGAGCCCCCCCCGCGAAAACCAATCCGCAAATAATCAGGAGAATTATAGATGCTGAACCCATATACTTTATCTTTGCAATTAACAATAATGGTAAATTGAGGCGACAGTCAACTTGTAATTGTATAAATTTTTATTCACAAAAAAGGCTTAATCATTTGAAGTATTCGGTCAAAATACCTTTTTTCGACACCCGTTACTTAAAACCAAACCCAATAAACAACTATGGCAATTAAGATTACTGATGTTTGTATCAACTGTGGCGCTTGCGAACCCGAATGTCCTAACGGAGCTATTTACGCCAATGGCGAGAGCTGGAAACTATCGGACAAAACCGGTGTGCATGGTTCATATACATTAATGGACGGAACAGTTATTGATGGCGATGCCACACAGAAACCTGTTTCGGATGACTTCTTCTACATCGTTACCGACAAATGCACAGAGTGCAAAGGATTTCATGATGAGCCGCAGTGTGCTTCAGTTTGCCCGGTGGACTGTTGTGTTGCAGATGAGCTTCATGTAGAAACCGAAGAAGCTCTGCTTGCCAAAAAAGCAAAACTGCATTTAGAATAAACAATTGAAATGGAAACAACTTTAGAAAATAAACCGCATCGTTCAACCGAAGTTAAGGAAACCGAAAGTGTAGTGGTTCGCTTCAGTGGCGATAGCGGTGATGGCATGCAGCTTACCGGCATGCAGTTTACTGATACTTCAGCCTTGCTCGGAAAAGATATTTCAACTTTTCCGGAATATCCAGCAGAAATTCGCGCTCCGGCAGGAACGCTTGCCGGTGTTTCTGGCTTCCAGGTTCACTTCGGCAGCAAAGAAATATTTACACCCGGAGATTTTTACGATGTGGTAGTGTGCATGAATGCTGCAGCGCTGAAAACTGATTTGCCTCGTTTGCGCAGGGGTGGAACGGTGATTGCAAACATATCCGGTTTCGATTCGAAAAACATGAAACTTGCCGGCTATCCGGAAGGCGCCCCAAACCCGCTTGAAGATGGAACATTAGATGAGTACACGGTTTACAAAGTTGATATTACCAAGCTGACAAAAGAGGCACTGAAAGACTCCGGATTGGGAATGAAAGAAATTGAGCGCTGCAAAAATATGTTTGTACTCGGTTTGCTTTTCTGGATGTTTGATAAAAGTATGGAGTTTACCGAGCAATCGTTAAAGGAAAAATTTGCAAAGAAACCTGACATTCTCAATGCCAACCTGAATGTGCTGAAAGCAGGCTGGAACTATGGTGATACCACTGAAATTTTCACCACACGATATAAAATAAGCAGGGCGAAATTACCCCCGGGAGTTTATCGCAATATATCAGGAAACTCAGCTTTGGCTATCGGTATTGTTGCCGCAGCTGAGAAAGCTGGTATTGGAATTTTTCTCGGTTCATATCCAATAACTCCGGCTTCAGATATTCTTCACGAACTTTCTAAATTTAAAGCAAATGGAGTAAAAACTTTTCAGGCAGAAGATGAAATTGCAGCCATTTGCTCTGCAATTGGAGCAGCTTACACCGGTGCGCTTGGAGTTACAACTACTTCCGGTCCTGGTATGGCGCTGAAAGCAGAAGCTATGGGGCTTGCCACGATTCTCGAAATTCCTTTGTTGATTGTAGATATTCAGCGCGGAGGGCCTTCAACCGGTCTGCCAACAAAAACCGAACAGGCAGATTTATTAATGGCGATGCACGGTCGCCATGGTGAGGCGCCCCTTCCGATAGTAGCGGCTAATTCACCGGCAGATTGCTTTGAGGCAGTGTATGAGGCAGTGCGCATTTCACTTGAACACATGGTGCCGGTAATTTTCTTAAGTGATGGCTATATCGCCAACGGAGCCGAGCCATGGAGGTTTCCTACAGAGGATATGTTGAAGCCTATCAATCCCAATTTCATTACGGAAAATAATAATCCGGACGGGAAGTTTCTTCCTTACAAAAGAGACAATCGCGGGGTTCGACCCTGGGTAAAACCCGGGACAAAAAATCTGGAACACCGGATTGGCGGTTTGGAAAAACAGCATGAAACAGGAAATGTTTCTTATGATTCAAAGAACCATGAACTGATGGTGAAATTGCGCGCTGAAAAAGTTGAGAGGATTGCCGAATTTATTCCTCTTGCAAAGCCTGATAGTGGAAACGAAAAAGCAAAAGTCTGCTTACTAGGTTGGGGTTCTACTTATGGTGCTATCAAAACTGCATTGATTGAATTGCGTCAGGAAGGGTATAAGGATTTGGCGCATGTTCATCTCCGTCACTTAAATCCTTTCCCGAAAAATTTAGGAGAACTGTTACATGGTTACGAAAAAATTCTTGTGCCTGAAATGAACACCGGTCAGTTACTGCAATTGGTTCGTGCTAAGTATTTGGTCCCCGCAGTAGGTTTCAGCAAAGTGCAAGGCCTGCCATTTACAACCGAAGAAGTAAAAGCAAAAGTGGTTGAACTTTATAATCAGAAATAATGGAAACAGAAACGTTAGAAAAAAGCGCACCGGTTAAACTCACCGCCAAAGATTTCACCAGCGATCAGGAAGTAAAGTGGTGCCCCGGCTGTGGTGATTATTCAATCTTGAAACAAGTTCAGACGGTTCTTCCCGATTTCGTATGGGAAAAAGAAAAGGTGGTTTTCGTTTCAGGCATTGGTTGCTCCTCGCGTTTCCCTTATTATATGGCTACTTATGGCATTCACGGAATTCATGGGCGCGCAAGTGCTATTGCCAGCGGAGTAAAAATGATGAACCCCGAATTGAATGTTTGGCTAATTAGCGGTGATGGCGACATGCTTTCCATTGGAGGCAATCATTTCATTCACATCATGCGCAGAAATCCGAACATCAAAATGATGATGTTCAATAATGAAATTTACGGATTAACGAAAGGGCAGTATTCTCCGACATCAGCCAAAGGTATTATAACAAAATCCACACCTTACGGTTCAGTTGATGAGCCGTTCAATCCTGCAGAACTTGCGCTTGGAGCTAAGTCAACTTTTTTCGCCCGCACAATTGACCGCGACCCCAAACACATGCAGGCAATTATTCACCGTGCAAATGCCCATAAAGGTGCCGCTTTTGTCGAGGTGTATCAAAACTGTCCCGTGTTTAATGATGGAGTATTTTTCATTTTTACGGAAAAAGAAACTAAGCGCGAGGAATGTCTATTTCTGGAAAACGGGAAGCCGCTTGTTTTCGGACAGAATGAAAACAAAGGAATTAAACTCGATGGATTCACCCCCCGCATTGTTGAACTGGGCAACGGAGTTTCAAAAGATGATTTATGGATTCATGACGAAACCAATAAGAGCAAAGCATTTATCCTCGCTCATTTACCGGACGTAAAAGAGGAGCACTTCCCACGTCCTTTCGGGGTTTTCTACCGAGAAGAGCGAGCGTGCATTGAGGACGATATGGCTCAGCAAATTGCTGATGCACAAAGCAAAAAAGGAAAAGTTCCGTTGAGCAAAATTTTAAGCGGAAGTAAAACCTGGACGATTGCCTAACCCCTAAATCACTGAAAGGGGCTTAAATTCCGAAATTATTTTTTCAAACTCTGAACTGCATTTCCACAGTGGCTCCGTTATCAGAGAACACCACCATGTCAGCAAGTTGCATCATCAGAAAAACCCCTCGCCCAGAAGTTTTTTCAAGATTCTGTGGCTCGGTAGGGTCAGGGAGATTGTTGTAATCGAAGCCGGGTCCCTGATCTTTGATAATGAAAGTTAGATTTTTACCGCGATCGTCTAATCCGTACCGGATTTCTACATTTTTCTTTTCGTCCGCCTTATTACCGTGAAGCATAGCATTGTTAGCGGCTTCTGTGAGTGAAATCAAAATATTTCCGTAAACATCATCGCCAATAGTTATTTCATTGCGGAGGTCATCAATAAACTTCTCTACAATGGAAATATTTTCGGGTTTTGATGAAAATGTAAGTGATTTCACTCTGAAATTTTTAGGCGTGTGAAAATAAAAGAAAAGAGATAATTACAAAAAATGAATCCGGTATGCCTTGGAATTCACCCTCTCTATAGGACGCGGCTAAAAATTCTTGTCCTTTCGGCATTTTTCATAGCTTTGCCCTGTAAATTTTCAATCATGCAAGTTCAGTATGCGGTGTTCGGATTAGGCACAACGGAAATAATAGTAATTGTTGTGGTGATATTGCTGCTTTTCGGTGGCAAGAAAATTCCCGAACTCATGCGCGGAATTGGTCAGGGCGTGCGCGAATTCAATGCTGCAAAATCAAATATTAAGCAGGAAATAGAAGAAGGGATGAAAGATAAACCTGCACCTGCGAAAGAAACCTCTGAGGAGAAAAAAGCGTAACCTTCCGGTTATTTCAAAAAACGTAACCAATTTTCTAAAACAAATTGCGTGGCAGAGTTGTCGAATAAAACCATTAAACAAGTTCAGGCCGAATTGGCTTCGGGCAAAACATCCTGCGAAAATTTAGTGGTTGATTATCTTCAGAAAATTGAAGCCAATAAATATCTAAATGCTTACCTTGAAGTTTTTTCTGATGAGGCAATTCTCCGGGCAAAAGAATTGGATGGGAAACTAAAGTCGGGTAAGTCAACCGGTAAACTTTTCGGTTGTGTCATGGCTATAAAAGACAACATTTGCTACAAACAACATAAAATTTCAGCTGGCTCAAAAATTCTTGAAGGGTTTACTTCTCTTTATAATTCAACTGTTGTTGAAAGATTACTCGCTGAAGATGCAATTATTATCGGAAGGACCAATTGCGATGAATTTGCCATGGGCTCCAGCAATGAAAATTCAGCCTATGGAAATGTTTTAAATGCCCTTGATAATTCCCGCGTTCCGGGTGGTTCATCCGGTGGCTCGGCTGTAGCGGTTCAGGCCGGTTTATGCCATGCCTCCCTAGGTTCGGATACGGGAGGCTCAATTCGTCAGCCTGCTGCGTTCTGTGGAATTGCAGGTTTAAAACCAAGTTATGGAAGAGTTTCCCGCTGGGGGCTGATTGCCTACGCTTCTTCTTTTGACCAGATTGGTCCTTTTGCTCATTCTATTGAAGACATTGCCTTACTTCTGGAGGTAGTTTCGGGAAAGGATAATTACGACTCCACCTCTTCATCTGAAAATGTTCCTGTCTTTTCCAGAGAATTGAAATTTGAAAAAAAGGCACGTATTGCGGTTTTTCCATCAACCCTTGAAAGCGAAGGATTGAACGAAGAAGTGAAAAGCGCTGTAGAAAACGTAATTAGTGATTTAAAAAGTAACGGACATACGGTTGACCGAATTGAATTCGGCTTGCTTGATTATCTGATTCCAACTTATTATGTACTTACAACTGCAGAGGCATCGTCTAATCTTGCACGCTTTGATGGAATCCACTACGGCTACCGCTCAAAAAATGCTAATGAGATAGAGGCAGTTTACAAACGCTCCCGTACCGAAGGCTTTGGAAAGGAAGTGAAAAACAGGATTATGCTCGGAACATTTGTACTAAGTGCCGGATATTATGATGCCTATTACTCAAGGGCGCAAAAGGTGAGGAGAATTTTGAGTGGCAAGTTCCGCTCAATTTTCAAAGATTATGACTTTGTGCTGATGCCTACCTCGCCTACTGTTGCGTTTAAATTCGGTGAGAAAACCCAAAACCCGGTTGAAATGTACCTGGCTGATATTTATACAGTGCTAGCCAACCTCATCGGCATTCCGGCAATTTCATTGCCGCTTGCTGAAGATAAAAACGGCTTACCAATTGGCGTTCAACTGCTTGCCGATAAATTCCAAGAGGGGAAATTGCTTGCGTTTTCCGAAAAATTACTCCATCTTGAGCCCCCTAAATAGACAATTCAACAATACATTCTTAGTAAACAAAACCTCAAACAGCTCCGCCTATCGCGCCTTTCTACGCTTGACAAATTACATTAGCAACCAATAGTTCTCGGTTCGCAGTTGACAGATAACAGCAGGAAAACTGTATTTCTGTTAACTGCGAACCGAGAACTGTTAACTAGTAAGAATGATAGCGTATCTGAGTGGAAAAATCACTTTCAAAAGCCCCACCCACATTTTCCTGGAAACGGGAGGGTTGGGCTACATGGTAAAAATCAGCCTGAATACCTTTGAAAAAATTCAGCAGCTCGAAAATTGCAGACTTCACACATCGCTGGTTGTAAAAAACGAAAACCAATCTGTTTCGGGTTTTGATTTATACGGATTTTTTGAAGAAGATGAAAAAGATTTGTTTGAAAAGTTGATTTCTGTTTCCGGAGTTGGGGCAGCTACTGCCCGCATGATGCTTTCTTCATTTAAGCCCGATGAAATCAGAAGCGCCATTCTTACCGAGAATGAAGCCATGATTCAAAGTATAAAAGGAATTGGCCCGAAATCAGCCAAGCGAATCATTCTTGAATTAAAAGATAAGGTCGGAAAAATATCGGGCGACTCAATTTTATTGTCCTCACCAAACAATACAATGAGGGAAGAAGCGTTATCTGCACTCCTTGCTTTGGGATTCAATAAGCAGGCGGCTGACAAAGTGCTGATTAAACTGTTGGCGGGTGGCAATAGCGGGAATGTTGAAGGGCTGATTAAAGAAGCATTAAAACAACTATAAAAGCTAAACCCTTCGGTGTAAGGCTTGTTCATGAGAGTTAAACAAAAAATATTCGGCAGTGTTATTACTCTTTCGTGTATAAGCGTGCTGTATATATCTTATGCGGGAGGAAGCCGGTTTGCGCGCAGGTATTCTTTCCCGGAAGCACCCGCACCTGTAGCTCAGCCTGATTCACCTGACCTTAAGTATCCGATTAAAGACCGCACCGGTGATTTTGTAACCGATAAATCCACCAATCCTTTCTACCTGAAGGACCCGCCCGCCATTGAGGAAAAGGTAGAGTATGACCCTGAAACAGGAATGTATGTGGTAACTGAGAAAGTAGGCGGACAAAGCGTGAAGCCTCCCATGTATATGACCTATGAAGATTATCTGAAGTACACAGAAAAACGTGAGCGTGAAGCCTATGTGAGAGAGCGGCAAAATGCAGTAAACTTGGTCGAAGACAAAAGTTTGATTCCTCCGATTCAGGTAAAAAAACAATTCTTCGATAAGTTGTTTGGCGGAAGTAAAATTGAAATCAAGCCTCAGGGAAATGTAGAAATGACTTTGGGAGGAAATGTTCAGAAAACTGCCAACCCGAATATTCCTTTGCGAAACCGAAGAACCGGAGGCTTTGATTTTGACATGAACATCAACATCAATGTAATAGGTAAAATTGGTGACAAGCTTCAGCTCGGAGTAAAATACAACACCCAATCCGGCTTTGATTTCGATAACCAAGTGAAACTGGGTTACACTGGTGATGAAGACGACATTATTAAAGTAATTGAAGCCGGTAACGTATCTCTCCCTTTACAAACCAGACTAATTACCGGAAGCCAGACTTTGTTCGGGCTAAAAACACAATTCCAGTTCGGACGCCTAACCTGGACCAGCGTGATTTCGCAGCAGAAATCGAAAAAAGAAACCATGATTATTGAAAACGGAGCGCAGCGCCAGAATTTTGAAATACGCTCCGATATGTATGAGGAAAACCGCAACTTCTTCCTTGCACAATATTTCCGCGACAATTTTGATTATGCACTTTCCGGTTTACCCAACATAAAATCCGTTGTAAACGTAACACGTATCGAGGTTTGGATTACTAACAGAACCAACATTACCCAAAATGTGCGCGATGTAGTCGGCTTGATGGATTTGGGCGAAGCAAATCCTTATTCTACACAAATTGCTTCTACTTCCGGTGGTGATTCCCGACCTCGTAACGAGGTAAATAATGCTTATGGTCGTTTAGTTGCAGACCCGAACAACAGGTTTGTAGATAATGTGGTGGCTACTTTGCAAAACGGGCTTGGTCTTGCACAGGGACAGGATTTTGAAAAAACTTACGCCCGAAAACTGAACGAATCAGAGTTTGTTTTGAACAAGCAGCTTGGGTTCATTTCACTGAACTCACAATTAAATCCGAATGAAGTTCTTGCTGTCGCTTTTCAGTATGAATACAATGGGGATGTTTTCCAGGTGGGGGAATTCGGCAACCAGGTCCCACCGGATTCAAATGCCACATCAAAAGTCCTTTATCTCAAATTGTTGAAAGGCTCATCGGTTCGCCCCAATCTTCCGATTTGGAATCTGATGATGAAGAATATTTACTCGCTCGGAGCATACAATGTAAGCAACGAAGACTTCCGGCTCGACATTTACTACAACGACCCGGGTGGTGGATTGAAACGCTACATGCCCAAAGGTTGTATTGAAGGGAAACCTTTACTCCGGGTTTTGAATCTTGATAACCTCAATATGAACAATGATGCCCAACCGGATGGCTTGTTCGACTTTGTGCCAGGCGTAACCATCATTGCGCAAAACGGTAGACTGATTTTCCCTATGAAAGAACCTTTCGGAGATAATTTGCGTGACGCTTTTACAGCCTGCGGTACAGGAAGTCAGATTGCTAATCAATATGTGTATGACCAGTTATATGATTCCACCCGGTTCCGGGCGCAGCAGTTTCCTGAGTTCAACCGGTTCGTCATTAAGGGGCAGTACCGCGGCTCTAATAACAGAGAAATTTCTCTTGGTGCCGGAAATGTTCCGAGGGGCTCTGTGGTTGTAACTGCCGGTGGGGTTCGGCTTACTGAAGGAACGCACTACACCGTGGATTACAATCTTGGGCGTGTAACCATTATTGACCAGGGAATTCTCAATTCCGGTCAGCAGGTGAAAGTTGATTTTGAAAACAATAATCTTTTTGCCGCTCAGGTGCGCACCATGTTCGGAACAAGACTTGATTACCGGGTTAACCCGAAATTTAACATTGGTGCCACACTCATGCAGCTTACCGAACGCCCGTTTACGCAAAAAGTAAATATTGGCGATGACCCCATAAGAAATACGATTATGGGGCTCGATGTTAAGTACGAAACTAACGCGCCCTGGCTTACTAAGGCTCTTGATAAGCTTCCGATTTATTCTACCAAAGAAATGTCAACCATTTCAACTTATGGCGAAATGGCATATTTAAAACCGGGACATTCAAGAGCTATTAATGGTCCGAATAAAGAGGGACAGGTTTATGTGGATGACTTTGAGGGAACGAGTAACGGTTATGATTTGCGAACTCCACCCGTAAGCTGGAAACTTTCTTCCGCCCCGCGTAATTCACCTGGACCCAACGGTGAGATTTTGTTTCCGGAAGCCAGCAGAATAAGCGACAGCACTTACGGATTCAATCGTGCAAGAATTGCCTGGTACAGGATTGATAACTCATTTTTTAATCCCCAGACCACACCGGACGTGGTGACGAATTTCTCCGACCCGCAGAAAAACCTGAAGAGCCACTATGTTCGGCTGGTTCCGATGCAAGAAGTTTTTCCTAACCGTCCATACCAAACATTAGACCAGAACCTTTACACTTTTGACATAACTTACTTTCCAAGGGACCGTGGACCTTATAATTATGAGTGGAACGAAAACGGAATTACCGGAATCTCTTCCGGCTTTTTCCCTGACGGAAGTTTAAAAAACCCTACGAGTCGCTGGGGCGGAATCATGCGAAGTATTGACAATAATGATTTGGAAGCGACCAATGTGGAGTTTATTGAGTTTTGGCTTCTCGACCCGTTCTTATATAACACAACCAGTCCGGGGGGTAAACTCTATTTCAACCTTGGAAATATTTCAGAAGATGTTTTGCGCGACTCGCGCATGAGCTACGAAAACGGCATTTATGCCGATAAAAGTACGCTTGACAGTACAGCCTGGGGTTTTGTTCCGCGTTTGCCACCTCTGGTTGACGCATTTGATAATGACCAAAGCCTGAGAAATGTTCAGGATGTAGGATTTGACGGAATGAATGACGCTGAAGAAAGGGCGCGTCAATCTGCCTTTCTTAGCAAGATAAACAACTCCAACCTCTCACAGTCTGTAAAAGACAAGTTGAATAACGACCCTTCTAGCGATAACTATGTTTTTTTTAAAGATGAGAGCATTTATGGTGGTGAAGGAGGAGTAATTGCGCGGTATAAAGATTTCTGCGGCAACGAGGGCAATTCACCTGTGCAGGTTAACTCCATTCAAACCACGGCACAAACAAACCTTCCCGACAAGGAAGACATGAACCGGGACAATTCCCTGAATGAAAATGAAGAATATTTCCAGTACGAAGTTGACTTAACCCCCGGTAAGATGACTGTCGGCACAAACCCGTTTATTGTTTCAGAAGTTAACGGTACCGGAACTGATGGCGCGGGAGTTCCCAACCACTGGGTGCAGTTCCGTATCCCGATTCGTTCTTATTCGGGAAGAGTAGGAAATATTCCCGATTTTAAATCCATCCAGTTTATGCGAATGTTTCTTCATGGATGGAATGACAGCGTTACTCTTCGCTTCGGAACTTTGGAGTTGAGGAGAAACCAATGGCGCACATATACGCTTCCACTTATGGACCCTCCTTGCGAAAGCTTGGGAGGAGACGATGCGCAGACAAATTTTTTAAATGTTGCTTCGGTAGGCATTGAAGAGCACAGTGCCAAGAAACCCGTAAATTATGTTCTGCCGCCAAACATTGAGAGAACACAGGCGCTTGGCGCCCAAACCAACCAGTTTGTAGCACAAAACGAGCAAGCGCTTTCTATGCAAGTATGCAACCTTAAAGATTGCGACATAAAAGCCGTATTTAAAAATCTGACACTTGACTTACGGAGATACAAGCGTTTGCAAATGTTCGTTCATGCCAACCGTGTTGACGGTCAATTACCTGTGAGAGATAAAGAAGTGACGGCATTTATTCGTATTGGCTCCGATTTTAAAGACAACTACTACCAATACGAAGTTCCGCTGAAAATTACACCTGACGGAAGCTACAGTAACAGCAATACAAGTGAGCGGGAACAGGTGTGGCCGGATATAAACTCAATGGAAATTGTACTGCGTGATTTTATTGATTTGAAACTGAAACGAAACGCGGTGAACTTTCCGCGCACTGAATCATACACGATTACCGATGCTAAAGGAAATTTATTGAGCATAAAAGGTAACCCCGACATTGGCTCATCAAAAACTGTCATGTTGGGTATCCGGAATCCTTCAGTTAGCGACCCCCAAAACCCACTTTCAGATGGGGACGATGGACAAGCCAAGTGTGTAGAAGTTTGGTTTAACGAATTGCGCGTTTCTGAATTTGAAGAGTTCGGTGGGGTTGCAGCATTGGCTAACGTAAACATCAAACTGGCTGATTTAGGTAACATCGGTTTATCGGGAGAGATGCACACGCGCGGCTTCGGGCAGGTAGAACAAAAAATTGACCAGCGGTATAAGGATTTAATGTTCAAGTATGATTTCAGTACGAACATCGAAGCCGGAAAGCTCTTACCCGAAAAAGCCGGAATAAGAATTCCTTTCTATGCCAATTACGCTCAGCAGTTCAGCACACCGGAGTTTGATCCGTATCAATTTGATATTCCTACAAAAGATATGATGAAGAATTTGCGGGAAACAGAGGGTAAAGATTCTGCACGAACGTATTTGCGTCAAATTCAAACTATCAACACACGAAGAGGATATAACTTCAGCAACGTCCGGTTTGTTCCCGAAACCAAGCAAAAGACTCCGCGCATTTATGACCCGGGTAATTTCAATTTTACCTATGCGTACAATGAAATATTGATGAGTGACCCGTTCATCGAAAAAAATTCGAAAAAGAACTGGCTCGGAATGGTTGGCTGGAGCTTTGCCCCTCAAACAAAAGACTTTACTCCTTTCAAAAAAGCGATTAAATCAAAGTCAAAATGGCTCGATCTGATTCGTGATTTTAATTTCAATCCCTATCCCTCAACACTTGCTGTGAGTACGGATTTAAACAGAGAATTTAATGAAATAAAACTCCGCCCTCTCGGAGAAGTTGATTTTCTTATTCCTCCAACATACAGTAAAAACTTCAGGTGGAACAGGGCTTACACTTTCAAATACAATCCATTCAGGTCACTGAGTATTGATTATTCGGCTACCAATAATGGCCGAATTGACGAGCCCGATGGAAAAATTGATACCAAAGGTGAGAAACAGCAAATTTGGAATGCCGTTGGAAAAGGAGGAAGAAACACCAACTACAATCAAAGCCTAAGTGTGAATTATAATATTCCGATTAACAAGCTGCCCATCTTTGATTTTATAACCGCTAATGTCGGCTATAATGCCACTTATAACTGGACTGCTGTGCCTTGGCAGAAAGATTCCACAGCCGGTGAATTGAGGCAGAATACCTTGGGTAATATTATCACCAACACACAAAACGACCGCGGAAAAGTGGATTTGAACTTCAAAAAGCTGTATGATAAAGTTCCTTTCCTGAAAACGTACAGTTCGCCTAATCCAAATGCGGGCGACAAAAAAGAAAACCGCAAGAAACGTGAGGCTACCATGAAAGCGCGGGAGAAGATTAAAGATGAAATCATTAAACTGAAAGAAAAGCGTGCGAAACTTAAAGCCGACCTGGCGGAAGCAAGACAAGATACCAGTTCAAAAAAACCAGAAGAAATTAAACGGATTAAAAAAGAACTGAAAGAAAACCGCAAAGCTATTCGCTTAAAGAAAGCTGACTTTGCAAGCAAGCAACCGCCTTCCGACCCCTTCATTTCCATTGTACTTCGCCCCTTGCTTGCGCTCAAACGCGTTACTATTGAATACAAAGAAAATAAGTCAACCACGCTTCCCGGCTTTGTAGGCTACTCGCAAATTCTTGGCAATCAGATTTCGGAATATGGTTACACCACCAACAAGGGATTGCGAAGTGCGCCAGGCTTTGATTTCACTTTTGGAGGGCAACCGGGCGACCGGTTCTTTAAAGGCGTTGACCGCTTTAGCCGCGATGCCTGGCTTGATAATGCCGCAAATAAAGGATGGATTACGACTGACATTTTGCTCAACCAGAAATTTATTCAAACCCGTTCACAGCGCTTGGACGTAACCGCTACTGTGGAGCCTTGGACAGACTTGAAAATTGATTTGACTTTGTTCCGCGATAATTCGGTGAATCATTCTCAATTCTTTAAATACGTTACGGACTCCAATGGTATTTCCAGTTTTCAGCACCTCAACCCTGTTGATATGGGTTCGTACAGCATTTCATATTTGCCGGTTAAAACCATGTTCGAGAAAATTGATTCAAAGGGATTCTCAGAAGTGTATGAACGCTTTGAAGCAAACCGTCCGGTTATTTCAAAAAGACTGGCAGCGGCAAATCCAAACTCAACACCCGGTGCGCCTTATGTAAATGAAAAAGATGAGGTAAACCCGGCTTATTCCGAAGGCTACGGACCCAAATCGCAGGATGTTTTGATTCCCGCATTCCTTGCTGCCTATACCAAAACCGACCCGAACAAAATAAATCTCAATCCGTTCAAGGCTTTCCCGTTGCCGAACTGGCGCATTTCTTACAACGGCATCAACAAATTCAAGTGGGCGCAAAAAGTATTTACCAGTTTTACCATTACCCACGGCTATAATTCAACGCTTACCGTAAACAGTTTCCAGACTAACCTGGCTTATCGTGGTGCTGGGAGCTTTAATAACTCCAGCGAAATTGATACGCTCAACGGAAATTTCTTCCCGCTTTATAATATGCCCAGTGTGGTAATTAACGAATCACTTTCGCCACTTCTTGGCGTTGACATGACTTTCAAAAACAATGTGACCGCAAAAGTAGAATACAAACAAAGCCGCACCCTTACCATGAACTTTGCCGATTTTCAATTAATAGAAAATAACACCAAGCAACTGACTGTTGGCGCGGGTTATAAAGTAAAAGGATTAAAACTTCCCATCAGGCTGAAAGACGGAAGAAAAATCCGACTTGATAATGAGTTAAGCTTCCGGTTTGATTTCAGCTACCGGGATAACGTAACCATTAACCACCGTATTGATGAAGAACAGCCGCAAATTACTCAGGGCGCCCGGATAATTTTTATTAATCCAACGATAGATTACATAGTGAGCAAGCGATTGAACGTACGCATATTCTTCGAACAGTCACGAACTATCCCGAAAATTTCTTCAGGGTTCCCGACAACCAATACCCGCGGAGGAATTACGCTCAGGTTTTCACTGGCTGAGTAATTTCTAAAACATCGAAGCTTTTCTATTTTCACGCTTTCAAAAGATCAACTATGAATTTTCCTTCCGATTTAAAATACAGCAAAGAGCATGAGTGGCTCCGCATTGAAGGCAACACTGTTGTTGTCGGTATTTCTGATTTCGCCCAAAAAGAACTGGGCGACATTGTATTTGTAGAAATTGAAACTGTTGGCGAAACACTGGCGAAGGATGCAGTTTTCGGAACAGTGGAGGCGGTAAAAACAGTTTCCGATTTATTTATGCCGGTGAGTGGAAAGGTGCTTTCAAAAAATGAATCGCTCAACGATGCGCCCGAAGTAGTTAACAACGACCCTTATGGAAAAGGCTGGATGCTGAAAATTGAAATCACAAATCCTGCCGAGCTCAATACGCTGATGGATGCAGAGGCTTACAAGAAACACGTAGGCGCATAATTCACCATTGAAAAATTTTTTAAAATACAATTTTCCGTCCATCATTTGGGCGGCTTTTATTTTGTATTTGTGTTTACTGCCCGGAAAAGATTTGCCGAGAGTCAATCTTTGGGAAGCTGACAAAATCGGGCACTTCTGCGTTTATTTTCTGCTGGCAATGCTTACTTTTTACGGATGGAAGAAACAGAGTTCGATTGTTTTTCTTCACCGCAATATTTTCATCAGTGTCACTATCTCCCTTGCGCTGTATGGCATTGCCCTGGAAGCAATGCAGGAAGTTTTTACTGCCGACAGACACTTTGATATTCTGGATGCAACGGTTAATACCATTGGCGCTGCAGCCGGCAGCTTAATAAGCGTTAAAGTGTTTAAATAACCTTTGCAAGTTCCTATCTTCATCATTCAATGAAAAAGATGTCTTTCTTTTTTTTCGCTTTCCACTTTTTCTTTTTTATTTCTTCTGCTCAACCGGGGAGAGACGAAACTCTCGCTCACAGCTATATGCAAACGGGCGAATATGAAAAAGCTGCTGAGCTATTCCAGGACTTGTGGGAAAGGAATGATTATGACATAAATTTTTATGTGCCTCTTTACAAATGTTTACTGGCTCTTAGAAACTTTGAAGATTTAGAAAGAGTAATCAAAAGAGTAATCAAAAAAAATCCAAACTCACAGCAATTCGGAGTTGACCTCGGTTATATGTATTCGCAAATTCCGAATGTCGAAAAAGCAAAGGAGCAATACGAGAAAGCGCTGAAAGAATTAAAACCGAATGAAATTGCCATCCGCAATCTTGCCAATAGTTTTGAAAGCTACAGGTTGTATGATTATGTAATTGCCGTTTATGATAAAGGGGGGAAAATTACCCATAACGAAACCTACTTCAGCTATGAACTGGCGCAAGCATACTTGAACAAGAATGATGTCGAAAATGCCGTAAAGTATTACTTGCTCAACCTTGAAGCAAACCCATTCAATAATCAAATCATAAAGAATAACATCCAGACCTCTCGCAATGAAGAAGCCCTGCTTGCCGAAATGGAAATTCAGCTATACTCCAAAGTGCAGAAGAATCCTAACAACGAGGATTATATTGATATGCTTACATGGGTATATATTCAAAATAAAGATTTTGAAGGGGCACTGATTCAGATGAAAGCACTTGATAGACGCAAAAACGAAAACGGCTTCCGGGTACTCAACATTGCACGCATGGCGCAAACAGAGGGAGATTATACCAGCGCCATTTCCGGTTTTGAATATGTTGTGGGTAAGGGCAAAGATGCGGGAATGTATTTCCTAGCACGTACGGAATTGCTCAACTGCCGCAAGGAAAAAATCTCAAAGAACTTAAACTACACAACGGCCGACCTTGAGGGACTGAAAGGAGATTATCTGGCTTTTATCAACGAAAATGAAAGAGGTCCGCGCACAGCACAAAGCATGAAAGAACTCGCTGATCTTGAAGGACTGTATTTACACCACCTGCAGGAAGCTATTGATTTATGCCAGGAAATTCTTAGTATGAACGGAGTACAGAGACAGCTTAAAAACCAGGCAAAGCTCTCTTTGGGAGATTTCTATTTAATCTCCGGAGATGTTTGGGAGTCCACACTTTTGTATTCGCAGGTGGATAAAGAGGAAAAAGATTCTCCACTGGGTGAAGAGGCACGTTTTAGAAACGCAAAACTTGCGTACTACAAAGGCGATTTTGAATGGGCGCAAACCCAATTAGAAGCCCTTAAAGGCTCAACCTCCGAACTCATTTCGAACGATGCTATCAATCTTTCCGTTTTTATTATTGATAACCTTGGTTTGGACACAAGCGAAACCGCTATGGAAATGTTTGCTACTGCCGAACTTCTCATGTATCAGAATAAAGATGCTGATGCCAGCGTCAAGCTTGATTCTATCACTTATTTGTTCCCGAGCCATGTGTTATATGACGACATTCTGTTTACTAAAGCTCAGCTTTACGTAAAGAGGAAGGAGTTTGAAAAAGCCGTTCCACTTCTGGAAGAAATTATTAAAACCTATAAGGAAGATTTAAAAAGCGATGACGCTACTTTTCTTTTGGCAAAAATTTATGAGGAGCATTTGAACAATAACGAAAAAGCGATGGAATTGTATAAATCCATCATTACAGATTATAGCTCTTCGCTGTTAATAATCGAAGCCCGAAAAAAATTCAGAATGTTGAGAGGAGATAAAATGGCGGAGTAATTTCAACCAATGATTATTTATAACGTAACCGTAAAAATTGATTTAAGCGTTCACGACCTCTGGCTGAAGTGGATGAAAGAGGAACACATCCCGCGGGTTATGGAAACCGGATGTTTTGTTGATAGTAAACTCTACCGGGTGCTTGAAGAAAACACAACCGATGGTATTACTTATGCATTTCAATATTTCGCCAACAATATGAGCGACTATTTCGATTACAAGGAAAATCACGCATCGCGTCTGCAAAAAGAAAGTCTGGACCTATTTCCCGGAAAATTTTCGGCATTCCGAACTCTGCTGAAAGAGGTTTAGTTACTCCTGGAAATAAACTCGCTTAACTCGCGAAGAAATTCCGGTAAGAATTTCGTAGGGAATTGTTTCTGCGGCTTCAGCTACCTCCTCAACAGTAGGGTTATTACCGAAAACAATTACTTCATCTCCTTCGCTGGCATTCACTCCTGTAATATCGAGCATGGTCATGTCCATACAAACATTACCAATAACAGGCACGAGTTTACCATGCAGAAACATGCGCCCGTTTCCGTTCGAAAGTTTCCGGCTCAACCCGTCAGCATAACCAATGCCGACTGTAGCAATTGTTTTATTTTTTGCAACAACGCCTACTCTTCCGTAACCCACAGTATCACCTTTCTTCAAATGTTTGATTTGAGAAATTTTGGTTTTCAGGGTCTGTACGTTCATCAGCCTATTTCCTAATTTGTTAGCAGAATCGATTCCATATAAACCTATGCCAAGCCGAACCATATCAAACTGGGCTTTAGTATAATTTGCAATTCCCGCTGAGTTGAGGATATGGCGAAGTATTTTATAGCTGAAAGCTGAACAAATTTTCGAGCTTATTTTTTCAAACCGGGAGATTTGTTCCCTGGTAAAATCTTCGAGCGATTTATCCTCGCTCGCTGCCAGGTGAGAAAACACGGACGCGATTTGAAGCTGATGGTTAGCTGAAACTCTTTCAATCAATTCATTAATCTCTGCGCCAACAAAACCCAGTCTGTTCATGCCTGTTTCAAGCTCGATATGAATTTTGTAGCCTGTATCGGGACTAAAAAGTGAAAGTGTTTCCGAAAATTTTTCAAGCAGTCCGGGTGAATAAATTTCCGGCTCAAGATTATAATGAATCATTGCCTCAAAGCTTCTCAACTCAGGGTTCATCACCATAATTGGGAGTGTAATTCCGTTTTTACGTAACTCAACTCCTTCATCTGCATACGCCACGGCAAGGTAATCGCAGCGGCTGAACTGCAACACGTTGGCAATCTCGAAACTCCCACTGCCGTAACTGAACGCCTTAACCATAGCCATAATTTTTGTTTCAGGTTTCAGCAGCGCTTGATATGTTTTGAGGTTATGTGCAATAGCATTCAGATTTATTTCGAGAACTGTTTCATGAATTTTTTCTTCCAGAATTTTTCCAAGCACTTCAAAACGGAAAATCCGGGCCCCTTTCAGCAAAATCACTTCATTGCCAAAAGAAGACAAGTCGAAATGTTTTATGAAGTCATCTGTCGTTTCAAAGTGTTCGAATTGCAACAAGTTGTTTTTTTCGAATAATTTCCTTTGGCGTGAAATGGCTGTGCCGATGCCTATAAACCGGTGAATTTTATTTTCCTTCAAAAGCTGCGCTACTTCCGAATACAACTCCAGCTCGCCACGCCCGCTTTGGAGAATATCAGAAAGAATAACAGTTTTTTTCGGGTGCTGATTCTGTTGCATCAAAAAATCTATGGCAATACGTAGTGAACCAACGTCTGAATTATACGTGTCGTTAATCAGCGAACAGTTGTTGACGGCTTTTTTCAATTCCAGGCGCATTTTAATTCCTGTCAGATTTTTCATGCGTTCTTTGACAACTGAGAAGTTTTTCTTCAGGTAAAACATTAAGCAAGCGCAGTGAATTGCATTTTCAACACTTGCTTTATCAGTAAACGGAATTTCAAAGTCAAATTCCTTTCTTAAGTAAGTTCCGGAAATATATGAGTGACCATTTTTTTGTATTACGCTTCTTATCTGTACATCGGCTTCTGCACTCATGCTCCAGGTAAGCGTTTTTATTTTGTTCCCTGACTCTTCAGCTCTTTTGGAGAGGGCATTTATTTCGGCAATACTTTGGTTTATATCCGGGTAATCTTTGCAGTAAATGAGAATTTCTGAGTTAACGAAAAGATTCAGTTTTTCTTTGGTCTTGTGCCGGTTGCTTAAAAAACCCGCGCTGTGCGCCTCGCCAATGTTGGTAAATACGCCAATATCGGGGCGGATAATTTTCTCCAGTTTCGCCATTTCTCCCGCTTCTGATACACCTGCCTCAAAAATTCCGAGATTATTCTCCGGTTGAATAAACCACAGAGAAAGGGGAACTCCGATTTGGGAATTATAGCTCTTCGGATTGCGAACTATGTTGTAATCTTCATGCAGCAATTGGTATAGCCATTCTTTAACCACGGTTTTCCCGTTACTCCCTGTTATTGTAATAAACGGAAATTGAAATCTGCTTCGGTGAAAACCCGCTAGTTTTTGAAGTGCTGAAACTCCATCTTTTACCAGAATAAAATCGGCTTCGGGAAATTTTTCCGTTTCTTTTTCATCTGTTACAACAAACGCTCTTACCCCTTTCTTATAAAGTTCTGCAATGTAATTGTGTCCGTTCAGTTTTTGTCCGCTTAATGCAAAAAACAAAGTTTGCTCCGGGTGAAGAAGCTTTCGCGAATCAATTAGAAGTTCAGAAATAGTAAATTCACTCTTGTTTTTGGAAAGCAACTTCCCACCAATAACTTTCGATACTTCCGATATTTTGTACTCTGGCTTCACACTTTAGTTAAAAATTAACCCCACCCTCTTTTAGTTTTTCTGTTTGCTCTACCACAGCAAGCGCCTCAATCATTTCTCCAATAGCTCCGTTCATGAATGCATCAAGATTATAAACTGAGAGGTTAATGCGGTGGTCTGTAATTCGTCCCTGAGGGTAATTGTAAGTGCGAATTTTTGCGGAGCGGTCACCAGTGCTCACCAGCGTTTTTCTGCGAGCAGCAATTTCATCTTCATGCTTCCTGACAGCCGTTTCGTATATTCTTGTTTTGAGCATTTTCATTGCCTGTTCCCGGTTCTTGTGCTGCGAGCGCTCCTGCTGGCATTCCACAACCGTTCCTGTAGGAATATGGGTTAAGCGAACTGCGCTTTCGGTACGGTTTACATGCTGTCCGCCCGCCCCGGATGCACGAAATACATCCAGCTTAATATCTGCGGGATTGATATAAACCTCTACTTCATCGGCTTCAGGAAGCACAGCTACCGTTACTGCGGAAGTATGCACACGTCCTTTTGCTTCCGTAACTGGGATACGCTGCACCCGGTGAACTCCGCTTTCAAATTTCAGTTTCCCATAAACGTTTTCCCCCTCTATCTCAAGAACGATTTCCTTATAGCCACCGACCGTTCCTTCACTTGCGCTGACGGTAGATACCTTCCACCCCAATTCCTCGCAGTATCGCAAATACATTCGAGCGAGGTCTCCGGCAAAAATGCTGGCTTCGTCACCACCTGTTCCTGCGCGAATTTCGAGCAACACATTCCGTTCGTCTTCCGGTTCTTTGGGAACGAGAAGTGATTTTAGTTCTTCCTCAACTTTTTCCTTTTGTATTTCCAACTGGGCCAAATCGTTCTTTGCCAGATCCCGGAACTCTTCATCAGTTTCAGTGTCAATAATTTTTTTGTTGGTTTCTATGTTATCGAGTACGATCCGGTAATTGTCATACATTTTAACTACTTTTTCCAAGTCCCTGTATTCCTTATTAAGGCTGGCAAAGCGCTTCATATCGCTCATTGTTGAGGGATCGCTGAGCGTTTTTCCCAACTCAATAAATTTCCCCTTTATGGTCTCTAAACGGCTGAACATTTCTGATTAAAAGCGGGCAAAAATAAGTGAATAGATAAAAGAGAAATTAGATGCTAATATTTATAAAACTCCACCCTGTCATTTTTTAAAACCGCCAACCTGTCTTTTTCCAGAACGGCAGAAATTATTCGCAAAGTGTCAGGCAGCTGAAATATTTTTGACTCAAGGGTTAGCGGATTGTAAGAATTAAGTTGCTTGCTTTCGTAATAAACTATTTGTTCTTGTAAAACCTGGAACCTGGTTACCCCTTTTAAGGGAATGGTTTTTGAGTAGCTGCCAAAAATGTCAAACACAAGTATGCCAATATCGGGGTCATTGAGATAAACCTTGTTGTCGCGCTCAATCATAAAATTGGGAACCGGTGATTGTTCCAGAATCACATTCAGTGGCTGACTTTCACGTATGATTTTCCCCGCTTCGTCAATTTTTTTCAGCTTGAAATCAATATTGTCGTAAAACCAAATTCGCCCGTCAACAGATGAGGCTACAGCTGTAATATTCTGGTAACCGAAATCGAAAAAGTTATACGAATTCAGCGGAGCCAAAAAACGGTCTGTAACAACTGCCGTGAGAAAGTCGGGATAAAACACCAGAATTTTCATGGGATTATTTACATCTACGGTTCCGATTTTCCCATATTTGAATTCTTCGTAGAGGGAAATAAACTTCCCATCCGGAGAAAACTTTATAATTCTGTTATTTGATGCCGTATAGAAGTTGCTAAAATTATCAACCGTTATCTGACTGGCTTTTGTCTCGTATAAGGAAACAAGTGAAAACGATATAGTAGAGATAAAGCTAAAAACTGACAACAGACAAACACCAATGACCCATACAAATGATTTACTTTTAAACTTTATACTGCAAACAATAAGCTGCAAACTCATTTTCCGTAATATTTCAACTCTAATTTCTCTCCGTCAAATACCGCATAAGTGTTGTAATCAATCCAGTCTCCGGTATTGATATACCTGCTGTTCTCGTTCAATTGTATATCTAATGGCAAATGCCGGTGTCCGAAAATGAAATAATCAAAATGTTCTTTTATTAGTTGGGCTTTTGAAAACTGAACCAGCCATTCACTCTGCTCATCTATAAATTTTTCGGCAGGCTTTCGCCTGCCGCCATTCCCTAACCTGCTTTTAAATGAAAAATAGTTAGCAATTCGGGTACCAATGTCAGGGTGGAGCCAGCGAAAGAAAAACTGGCAAACTGGATTTGAAAAAATTTTTTTTATGAATTTATACCCATAATCCCCAGGTCCCAGACCATCGCCATGGCCGATGAAAAATTTTTTTCCATTGAATTTTCGCTGAATGGGTTGAGTATAAACTTTAGCCCCAAGTTCCTTTTCTAAGTAACCGAACATCCATAAATCGTGATTCCCGGTGAAAACATGAACCGGAATTCCCGAATCGCACAACTCGGCAATTTTGCCTTGTATTCTTACAAACCCTTTCGGTATTACTGTTTTATATTCATGCCAAAAATCGAAAATGTCACCAATAATGAAAATTTCCTTGGCATCTGTCTTTACTGCATCAAGCCATTGAATAAAAAGTTTTTCGCGTTGCACGCTTGAAACCTCATCTGGGACTCCGAGATGAAGGTCAGAAGCGAAATAGATTTTTCCCGAAAATGACATCGGGTTAAAAATAGGATTATTGACCGAGAGTTATGGGCGCAAAGATGGAGGAATGATCTTATCTAAAAGAAAAACATAAATGTCTTCTGTTCCCTCTGAATTTAAAATCAAACGCTGCTTGTCGTAAAAGTGTCCGTTGTTACATGAACCTAATTTGATGATAGAAGGCAACTCGCCTTTATTGTACGTTGCAAATTTTCCAAGGGCTTCAGCCTCGCTTCTTGCCAAGTGGGCTATGTCTGTTATTATAATGTGTGTTTGGGGAAAACAATGTAATCTTCTGCGTGATGCTTGCTTCGGATTCAATACAATCGTGCCCTCATCAGCAATCAGACATTCGCAAAGTGAAATAGCGGCATCGGAGTTTTCAATGGTATAGCCTACCATAGTTTTTTGAAAATTGTTTTCAATGAATGCATCCTTAATTTCGTTTTCCCAACAGAAAATGTGCTGCCAACCTTTTTCTTCTTTCAGCAGCTTAAGGTTAGTCATGGCTATGTTCATGTTTTCACAAAAGATAAATTTCCCACCGGAGGCAATGAATTTTGTGGCGAAACGTATATCGAGGTCTTTTTCTTCCGGGAGGTTATATATCCGGGCACTTACGGGTACTGTTCGAACAGGGATTTGCTTTCCTGTAATTGTTTCCTCATAATTTGAGTTGCCCGCAAAAGTTTCTTTCACTTTTGTTATGAGTCCTGTCGTAAGTTCCTCGCTAAACATGGTTTTGGGGTTTGTTCGATAATCTGTTTTCTACCGAAACCCAAAATTAGCGGAGGTGGCAACCGGTGAAAGTTTTATACCGGTGTATTCTCAACAGGAGGTTTTTCAGCGTCTGTGTTTTTAGACATGGATTCCGAGCCGTTTGATTGGGCATTTGCTTCAATATGTTCTGCTTTGTCAAACGGCCGTTTTCCGATGAGGACTTCCAGATCATCTTTAAAAAGTACTTCTTTTTCAAGAAGCAGCGATGCCAAGGCATCCAGTTCCTTTCTTTTTTCGCTAAGAAGACTTTGAGCACGCAGGTATTGATTCTCAATTATTTTCCGCGCTTCTTCATCAATCAGTTTTGCTGTTTCTTCACTAAATGGTTTGCTGAATGCGTTTTGGTTTTGCAAATCGTAGAAGGAAACATTTCCTATTTTATCGTTCATACCGAAAATGGAAACCATGGCATAGGCAGTTTTTGTCACGTGGTCCAAATCGTTTTGCGCGCCAGTTGAAATTTTGTCGAATACAATTTTTTCAGCTGCCCGTCCGCCAAGTGTCATACACATCCGGTCAAGCATTTCTTCTTCACGTTCAATGTATTTTTCTTTTGGAAGGTATTGAGCATAACCTAATGCTGCAACTCCCCGAGGAATAATTGAAACCTTCAGCAGCGGATGTGCAAATTCCAAAAACCAGCCTATAACGGCATGACCTGCTTCGTGATAAGCAATGATTTTTTTCTCTTCCGGGGAAATGATTTTGCTTTTCTTTTCTAATCCTCCTATGGCGCGGTCAATAGCATCATTAAAATCCTGCATACCGATTTCCGCTTTATCTTTCCGGGCAGCAATCAGGGCGGCTTCGTTGCAGATGTTTGCAATATCGGCACCCACAAAACCCGGTGTAAGTGCGGCAAGTCTTTCCACGGTCACTTCTGACCCTGTTTTTATTGCCTTTAAATGAACCTTAAAAATTTGTTCTCTCCCTTTCAGGTCGGGTTTGTCAATTGAAATTTGCCGGTCAAATCTGCCCGGGCGAAGCAATGCAGAATCCAAAACATCAGGCCTGTTAGTTGCCGCAAGAATGATTACCCCTTTCTCGGAACTGAATCCGTCCATTTCAACAAGCAGTTGGTTCAAAGTATTTTCCCTTTCATCATTTGCCTGCACTAAGTTTTTGCCCCGTGAGCGCCCGATTGCATCAATTTCATCAATAAAAATAATACAGGGGGCTTTTTCACGAGCCTGGCGAAATAAATCGCGCACACGTGAAGCTCCAACCCCCACAAACATCTCTACAAAATCTGAACCGCTGATGCTGAAAAAGGGGACTTGCGCTTCGCCAGCCATGGCTTTTGCAATAAGCGTTTTACCGGTTCCCGGAGGGCCTATAAGGAGTGCGCCTTTGGGAATTTTCCCACCAAGCACAGTATATTTTTTCGGGTTTTTGAGGAAGTTTACAATTTCCTGAACTTCCACTTTAGCTTCGTCCAACCCCGCTACATCGTCAAAAGTGATGTTGATTTTTTCGTCTTTGTCGAAAAGTATAGCCTTAGACTTGCCTACATTAAAAATATTTCCTCCAGGTCCGCCAATTCCTCCGCCGCCCGCCCTGCGAATCATAAATACCCATAGGGCGATTATTAGGACAAAAGGTAAAAGCCATGGCACCAAATCTCTTATCCAGTCTTGCCGTATTTCATACTTTACATCTGCTTGCGTCAGTTGCGGCTTGTCTTTATAAAACTCCGTAATAAACTTATCAAATGCATCGTTGGATGCCACCGTCAGATAATAATGAGGGCCTGTATTTTTTCCGCCAAACCGGTTAACGGCTACCTTGCTATACTTCGGCTTATCTAATGCTGAGTCCCGGATGAATACTTCCGCCTGTTTTTCGTTGACAATAACTATTTTACTGATATCACTGTCCAGAAGCATTTGCCTTAATTGCACCATTGTGGTTTCTTTTGAGCGCTCCTGAAACGATGCAAGAATTGAAAAAACGATTAATGCCAGAATAATAGCATACACCCATGTATAATTAAACTTCGGGCCTTCATCCAAAAACTTTTTGGGATTAAGTTTCTTATCTTTCTTATCCTTTACCTCATTTATGTTTTTATTCTCCTTTTCTTCCATTTTACATTTTTAATCGCGTTTCTTTCAGACGTTTTCCCTATATCTTTATTTTATCTAGCAGTTTACCCCTCAACGTATTTTGTGGCTTTAGAATCGCTCCACAACTCCTCCAAACAATAAAACTGGCGTTTATCGCGATGGAAAATATGTACTGTTACATCCACAAAATCCACAATAACCCATTCTGCATTTTTTTTACCCTCGATATGATACGGACTCATACCGAATTTTTCTGCCGCTTTTAAAACATTTTCGCTTATTGCATTTATATGAACCCCGGAATCGCCATGTGTAATTATGAAGTAATCCGAAACTGTGTCTTTTATTTTCCGGAGGTCAAGACTCACCACATCGTTGCCTTTTTTATCAAGAATAGCATCCACCACCACCTTTTTCAATTCCGCGCTTCGCGGTGCTCTTTTCGCCAAATGCTTTTTTTTGTGGATAAATTGGTTTCTTTATTCTATTCAAAAGTAATTAGTTTTCCGGAATCGTAAAGCCAAGATGACAGAGACACTTTTTACCGGTAAAAATAGAATCGGGCTTCAATCTGTTGATTCTACGAATACCTACGCAAAAAAATTGCTGACAAAGGAAAAACCCTCTGAAGGCACGGTGATTATTGCTGCTGAACAAAACCACGGTCGTGGGCAAGCTGGGAGTGAATGGAAAAGCGAGACAAGTAAGAATATTACGCTGAGTTTCATTTTTTATCCTGAATTTTTGGATGCTGTAAAGCAATTTTACCTGAACATGGCGATAAGTCTGGCTGTGAAGGATTTTTGCGAATGCGTTATTGCCGATGAGGTAAAAATCAAATGGCCCAATGATATTTATTATGGCGATAATAAACTTGGCGGTATTTTAATTGAAAATACCATAAGTGGTAACCGGCTTACATCTTCGGTTGTGGGAATTGGCATTAATGTTAATCAAAAAGAGTTTGATAAATCTGTTCCCAATCCCATTTCACTTTGCCAGATTGCGAATCAGGAATTTAAAATTGAAATACTCACAGAACTGCTATGTTCTTTTATCGAAAAATATTATCTGCAGCTACGACAGCTTCATTTCAACTTTTTAGACAAGGCCTACACTGAAGCCATGTACCGGCTTCAACAAACACGCGGGTTTAAAAAAGGGGAACAAATTTTTAAGGGGGAAATAAATGGGGTAACCAAAGAAGGAAAGCTTATTATACATTCTAAAGGACGTGAACAACGGTTTGCCTTTAAAGAAGTAGAATACGTAATTTGATATTCTTTCGGTACTTGTTATCTGCAAAAACAAAAAAAGAGAATTAAATCTCCTGCGGGTCAGAGCAAACCTCTTTAATAAATCTTAAACCCTGAAAAAACACTTTCGAACTGGTTTAAGTTTATCGCCTGCGAAGCACCCGAAGTTTGAATCACCGCTACATCCACAACATCGCCAGCATATAACTGAAGGTTGGCATTCAATATTTGTTGAACTGAGCCGGAACCGGTGGAAACAGTTTGCCGTACCTGCTCCGCAATCAACCCGTTTACACGAAGTGCCAGCGTGGCATCGCCACCGGACGTAAACGGGTTCCAGTTGAGTTTGACATCGAAATGATAAACCCCCTGCGACAGTACATTGTATTCTGAAGCAGATGAATTATAATAACCTCCATCATCAAAATTTTCTGTGTCAAAGGTTAAAGCCGTCTCCGTGTTGCTGCTTATGTTCAGGCTTCCGCTGCTGTTATGCGCGCTGAAAGCTTTTTTCGGATTATCCTCACCCCATGATGCCAGACCGGTGGCATCTGAAATCAAAACCTTACCGGCTCCCGGCCCGCCACCGGTAATTTTTATCTGTCCGTTCACTTCCAGCTTGGCAGTTGGCGAAGGAGTGCCCACTCCCACGTTATCAGTTACATAATTGATGACGAGCGCATCGTTTCCGGTATTAAAATTGAATACGCGGTAATTATCATTGTTCAATGTTCCTACCAGCCACTGTGCAGAATCAATTAGTGTGTAGCGCACCGCAGCCTGATCGGTCAGCGAATTATCTTTATCCAAACTGATAATTGAACGATTGGCACTTCCGCCTTCACCTTTCAATCGCATAATGGCATCAATAGGAAACACCGCATCAATTTCATGTTGTGGAACAGAAGAAACTAAACCGATACCTACTTTGCCAGACTCGGTAATCCTCATACGCTCGGTAGCATTTGTTCCGAACGATAGCGGTTCGTTTTCATAATTAGTAATGAATGAAGCACCGGTATGGGTCGAATGGCCAATGATTAATCCGTCCACTGGTCCTTCACCGGTAGAAGCCGAAACCAACTGAATAGCAGAAGGTGAGCCCGAAGCATTTTTAATCGACAAATCTTTTACCGGTGTCGACACATTGATTCCGCTGCGGCCATCACTGGTTATGGTTAAGCGCGTGGTAGCGCTGGTTCCTATCGCAATATCTTTTGCTTCGTAGTTCATTAAGTGAATGGTGCCAGTGTTGTCCGTTTGCCCCATCACAAAACCATCGGTTTTGGTTACACCTGTAACCGAAGAAACCAGTTGTATGGAAGAAGTGTCGAAGCCGTTACTTACCACCAGCTCGCGTTGGGGTGTGGTTATGCCAATTCCTACTTTACCGATCTCGGTAATCCGCACTCTTTCCAAAGCATTTGTGCCAAACGAAAGTGGGCGGTTTTCCTGATTCATGAGTGTGGCAGAACCAAACGCATCGGTGTGTGCAAGCAGCAACCCATCACCAGAACCCTGACCGGTAAGTGCTGAAACAATTTGAAGATTGGTGGGTAAACCACTTTGACTGATTAAAACCAAATCGTTTTGAGGCGAAGACGTTCCAATGCCTACTAAACCATAGCGTGTAAAGCGTATACGCTCGTTACCTGCGGTACTGATAAATATATCCTGCGCTTCCTGATTAATCATTCCGATCTCACCGGAATCCGAATTGATGGTAATCAGGAATCCATCTGATGCCAAACTTCCGGCAGAATCATTAGTAAGTTGAATGCTGGTTAGGGAACTTCCGTGCACGTGAAAATCTTTTTGCGGGTTAGGAGTGTTGATACCCACATTTGTTCCATTGTCGTAAATCCTGGAGTTACCAATTGAAGTTGAATCGGGAGTGAATTTCGAGACAAAGTTCAGTGTGCCGTTTACGTTGCCGGAGCCAGCCGGGCCGGTTGCACCTGTAACCCCTGTAGGCCCTGTAGCACCACCCCCTGTTCCTGTGGCACCGGTAGCTCCAGTAACACCTGTGGCACCTGTAGAACCGGCAAGACCGGTAGCACCTGTCGGGCCTGTGTCACCCGTAGGACCGGTTGCTCCTCCACCTCCGCCTGTAGCTCCGGTTGCACCGGTGGGACCCGTGGCTCCAGTAGCTCCGGTTCCGCCACCGACTCCGTTGCCAGCGGTTTCGGCATATAGAGCGTAAGGCACACTAACCATTTGTGTAGAACTTACAACCAGGAAGTTAGCTCCGCCTTCAGGGTCAAACTCAACCTGTAAAAACTTGGCACTATTTCCCCAAGAGATGGACGAAAAATTTCCCTGCAATACATTTCCATTTCCAATCAATGCGGTAAACAAGCCAAACTGGTTGGTTTGAAGTTGCTGCTGCTCCTGGTAAATAATGGGACCAGTAGCAGAAATATCGCGCAGGGTAAAGCGGCATGTAACATTCTGATTAGGAAGAATAGCTCCTGACATATTACGGGCAATAGCCTGGTAATTGAACTTTTGAGGTGCCTGCGAAAAAATCAGGATGTAAGAAAATACAAGGGTTACAGAGGTTAAAATCCGTTTCATCTTTCAAAAAATTATTTTCCGAATACTCACAGAAAGTTATACGGATAAAGATAAGGGGTGTTGTATGTGAAGACTTAAACTTCACCTCACAATCTTTGCTTGCCGGTATGTTAGTTGTATAAAAAAGAAGAAAGCCGTAATAGGCTATTTGCCCAGCATTTGGTTAATGGCTTCGTCAACTGTTTGGTTTACACCGGGAACAATGGGCAGGGTTTGGTACTGGTTATCTATGTAAAGCTTAAGGTCGAATTTGTAAGGCATAAAGTAGAACATGAGCGCTTTGGCAAGGGTTTGTTTGGCTGCCTGCTGATGCAGCTTGTTCTTTTCAATTTTTGCAGTTAAATATTCATGCATCTCTTTTTTAAGAGTTCCAAAACTCTCATATTTTAGAATCGCTGCCGCTGGCTTTCCGTTAACCACCAGTTTTTCAAATTTTAGTTCGCAATATAAAAGCCGCATAGCAGGCAACCACACTTCAACAGTTCCCTTTTCCTCAAATACTCTGAAATTTCTCACCGACAAATCTATTCCAAAACGACCGTAATACGGGATTGAAAATTGAATGGTATCAGATTTGGAGCCCCCCCTCAAATAATTGAATAGCTCTTCATCATCGTTCTTTGTAAGTGTAACAGCTACAACACTATCGAACTCGGTAACAGAGCCTTGCACAAGATTTTTTATGGTAGGATAGTTGGCAGTTAACCCATAACGAACTTTGTTTAGACCTTTTAAAAAGCCAAGTCCCGCAGCGCCTGCTATCAGAAGAATTATTAAAATAATGAGTAATGCCTTTTTCATGCGTATAGTTTTTGTAGTCCCGACAGGAATCGAACCTGTATCAAAAGTTTAGGAAACTTCTATTCTATCCATTGAACTACGGGACCAGCTATAAAAGGCAACGAAAATAAAAATTCCCGTTTCGAATGTAACCCGCAGTGAGCTTCATAATTTCTTTTAGTATTGTTGTATTTCTTAAACCAAGCAACATGAAGAAGCGACTATCCATTTTGTTTTTTTTAGCGGCAACGGCTTTTCAATCACTAACTGCGCAGCATTTTACACTAAGAGTTTCCGGAGGCTATGCATGGCCGGGTTTCATACGAACCGAACAAATCATGGGTCCGAAAATTGACCCGCTTACTCCTGAAAAAGACGCTCTGGTTCCCATGGCAAACCTTAGTTATCTGAACGACTCCATGAAGTCGTACAGTCCCGTGCGTGATTCGTATGGCAGAGGAATGAACTTTACTTTTGCTTTTGGCTACAGCATTAATCCATACATCGGAGTTGAACTGGGCGTTACTTATTTGAGAAGCGCCTTGATTTCATGCAATCAAACTTATCAATTGATTTATCAGCCTTCGCCTGGTTTCTTTGCAACCTCTCCATACTTTATACAGGCAGGTATGCAGACAAGAGCGTTCTCGCTTTCCCTGATGCCTTCGGTAATTATTCAGGGAGCAAAGCCCGGATGGAAAGTTTACCCTTATGGAAGATTGGGAATTTCAATGCCTGTTTTTGGCGGGTTGAAACACAAAATTAATATCCATGTTCAGGATGAAGTTTTTACTGAAGCACCTAGCATTGTAAATGTGCTGAGCGCAGCCCCATACTACCTTGGCAATCGAACTGAAGTAGAGTTAGAAACACATGGAACAGTTTCGCTCGGTGTAAACGGATCTATCGGAGTAGCCTATCGTCCTGTTCCTCTTATAAATGTTTTTGCCGAAGTAAACGGGCAGTACCTGCAAACAAGAGCGAAGTCATCAAAAATTACAAAATGGGAAGCGGACGGAGTTGATAAAGTTGATGCGCGTGGAAAATACCGCTCCGAGTTTGTTTTTCACGATAAACTCGACTACACTTCCAATCATGAGGATTACAATGCGAATTATGACAAGAATAAACCCAAGGATGATATTCGTCCCACCGGACCGTTCAGCAACATCGGTTTTAATGTAGGAGTTACATTTTTCCTGAGCAAAGAAATATTGGGAAAGAAGAAAGAGAAAAAGAAAAAGTAGAGAAAGGATATAAAAGAAAAATCCCCCGAGTACTCGGGGGATTTTTTATGCCTATTCGAAAATTACTTTTCGGGAAATTATCTCGTTATCGCTTGTCTGAATTTCAAGCAAGTAAATGCCTTCCGCCAAATCGCCTTTAGCAATGGTAACATTGTTTCCGGAAACAGGTGAATGGAATACAACCCGACCGGTATAATCGGAAAGAGTAAGATGGGTAAACTTACCTGCATCCGTAAACGAAACATTTATTTTATCATTTGAGGGATTCGGAAAAACATTTACTCCTGCATTTGCAGATACATCAGTTACAGCAGTAGAGGTGCAGAGCAAACTGTAAAGGAAGTTGGCTGTAACAGTATCCACACGAGTCATTTTTGCTGCGTTGCCAAGCCAGGGTGTGTGTCCATCACCAGGGAAAACAACACTAACATGATTAACGCTGTGCTGCTGATACAAAGGTTCTACCGCACCTAACCCACATAGCCTTACGGGTGTTGCACCACCTTGTGCATAGGCGCATCCATAAGGAACTACATTATCCTGGTCGCCATGAAAATTTACTGAAGGCTTGCTGTTAGGACCTACAAATTCCGGAACATTCAAACCACCGGCAAGGTTAACAAGCGCGTGTACTTCTGAAGAGTAGCCGGGATTGCCACTGTTACCCTCAAACCCTCCGTTATTATTAATAATGTTGCGGAGGTTAGCAGGGGCTTCGCCCAAACTATCTAAATAGATATAGTGCATAAACAATACAGCACCGGCAGAATTACCACCTACAAAAATGTGGTTGGTATCAATACGGTAAGTGTTGGTGGTGTAAGCATCTTGCCTGAAATAGCGAACTGCAGCCTTCCCATCACTAATAGCTTTCAAAACTACCTCAATGGCTTTTGTTGAATCAAGCATATCCCAAAAGAATTGAGCCAACCTGTAGTTAATTGCCGCAGCTACATATCCTCTTTTGGCAAAGCTGGTACACAACTCAGGAATAACAATATCATCTGTTTTACTTCCCGAAGTAAAACTGCCGCCATGCGCCAATATAATCAGAGGTCTCTCAGTTTCCGTATCCCCGACAGGCTGATAAATGTCCATTTCGTTGCGCGGGAAAGGGTGAACATTATAAACAACCGTTGTTTTTGATACGGTAGGAAAAATCAAGTCTTTATATCGCTGCCCGCACTGAGCGTTTAATTGAGTTACAACAAAACTGAGAAGAGCAATCGCGTAAATTTTCTTTTTCATAAAGAAGTTTTGGTTAAGAAAGAGTTACCGAAAGTAAAATTTTTATTTAATGATACTACCGTTGGGGGTTAAATCTTTTGGCGATACGAAATGAAGGTTTCCGTCTTTATCCTCTGCCATCAAAATCATACCTTTTGATTCAATTCCTCTCAGTTTTCTCGGGGCAAGATTCGCAACAACCGAAACCTGCAAGCCTATAATTTCTTCCGGCTTAAAAAACTCTGCAATGCCTGAAACTACTGTTCTTGTTTCAAACCCAAGGTCAATTGTTAGTTTCAGAAGTTTATCTGCTTTCTCTACTTTTTCAGCAGTAAGTATAGTCCCTACACGCAAGTCAATTTTTGAGAAATCATCATAGGTAATTTCCGGTTTCGGATTTTGAATGGCAGATTGTTCCATAGCTGATTTTGTATTTTCTGTGGTCTTTTTCAGTTTTTCAATTTGCTTTTCAATCACATCATCCTCCACCTTCTGATAAAGCAGTTGTACTTTGCCAAGTTGGTGTCCCGATTTCAATAAATCCTGCCTTCCGGCATCTTTCCACGAAAAATCTTCTGCTTTCAAATTCAGCATTTCATAAAGTTTCCTTGAGGTGAAAGGTAAAAATGGTTCGCAGAGAATAGCCAGGTTGGCTACAATCTGCAACCCATCATAAAGATCAATTCCGGTCTGTACGGGGTTTTCTTTAAAAGTTTTCCAGGGTTCGTTTTCAGTAAGCAGTTTATTTCCATGTCTTGCAACATTTATTACCTCAGCCAATGCATCGCGGAATCTGAAGTTTTCAATTGCTTCAGAAATTTTTTCGCGCTGCTCCGTAATGAAAGTTTTCAGGTCGGAACATTCATCGGATGCAGGTACTTTGCCTTCAAAATACTTTTCAGTAAGAACCAAAATCCGGTTTACAAGGTTGCCGAAGATTCCAACCAACTCGCTGTTCACTCGTGTTTGGTAATCTTTCCATAGAAATTCAGAATCTTTTGTTTCAGGTGCTATAGAGCAAAGTACGTAACGCAACTCATCCTGTCTGCCCTTAAATTCTTCCAAGTACTCATGCAGCCAGACCGCCCAGTTTCGCGAAGTGGACAGTTTATCGCCTTCCAAGTTCAGGAACTCATTGGCTGGAACATTATCAGCCACAATAAATTCTCCATGCTCAAACAACATGGCAGGAAAAATGATGCAGTGAAAGACAATGTTGTCTTTTCCAATGAAATGAATCAGTCGCGTGTCTTTATCTTTCCAATAAGTTTCCCAATTGTCGGATAGTAATTCTTTTGTTGCAGAAATATAACCGATGGGTGCATCGAACCACACATACAAAACTTTTCCTTCAGCGCCTTTGAGCGGCACAGGAATTCCCCAATCTAAATCGCGGGTCATGGAGCGGGGCTGCAAACCATCGCCCGATTCCAGCCAGCTTTTGCACTGACCGTAAACATTTATTTTCCAGTCTTTGTGCTCATCTAAATACTTTTCAACTCGAGGCTGTAATTTATCAAGCGGCAGAAACCAGTTCTTTGTTTTCCTCAAGACCGGTTTGGACCCCGAAAGAGTTGAATGAGGATTAATCAACTCGGTTGGTGAAAGTGAACTGCCGCAGTTTTCGCACTGGTCGCCATAAGCGTTTTTGTTTCCGCATTTCGGACACGTTCCAACTATATACCTGTCAGCCAGAAACTGTTTTACCTCTTCGTCATAATACTGGTCGGTCTCCTGTTCGGTGAATGAGCCCTGGGTATAAAGCTTTTTGAAAAAAGCAGAAGCTGTTTCATGATGAATTTTATTTGTGGTTCGCGAATAGATATTGAATGAAACTCCAAACTCTTCAAACGATTTTTTCATCATGCTGTGGTATTTATCAACCACTTGTTGCGGACTAATTCCTTCTTTACGTGCTTTAATAGTAATAGGCACTCCATGCTCATCGCTGCCGCAGATGAAAATCGCATCGCGTTTGTTAGCTCGCAGGTAACGCACATATATATCAGCCGGCAAATAGCAACCAGCCAGGTGCCCGATATGAACCGGCCCGTTGGCATAGGGAAGTGCAGCTGTCACGGTATATCTTTTCCAGTTTTTCACGATGGGCGAAGTTGAAAATTTAGCACAAAGAGGCAAAGACACAGAGAGTTTTATTTTCGTCCCATGCTATTGCGACCACCGTCACTAAAGAAAGGTGACAGCGTTTATTTTCTGAGCACAGCCAAAAAGATTTCGCAACAGGAAGTTGATTCCGCTGTAAAAACTTACGAGTCATGGGGATTGAATGTGGTAATTGGCGACACCATTGGCAAAGAACACAACCAGTTTGCAGGAACAGATGAAGAGCGCTTGAAAGACTTTCAGAATGCGATTGACAACCGGAACATTAAAGCCATTATTTGTGCCCGCGGTGGTTACGGAACAGTGCGCATTATGGATGATGTTATCTTCGATGAGTTTCTCAAAACACCGAAATGGCTTGTTGGTTTCAGCGATCTTACTTTTCTACAAACCAATATTTCGAACAACATCGGCATTCAGTGCCTTCATGCGCAAATGCCCATTCAGTTTGAAAAAAGTACTCCCCAAGCATTAGAATCTATTCGCAAAGAACTGTTCGGGGAAAAGAATGAGTATGTTGTTCCGGTTCATGAGATGAACCGAACGGGCGAAGCCGAAGGAATTTTAATCGGTGGTAACCTTTCAATTCTCTATTCCATTACCGGAACCAAGAGTGGAATAAACACCGACCGCAAGATTCTTTTTCTCGAAGACCTGGACGAATACCTTTACCATGTTGACCGCATGATGATGAATCTGAAGCGCTCGGGGAAACTGCAGGGGCTTGCGGGTTTGATTGTTGGGAGCTTTACCGATATGCACGATAATCAAATTCCTTTTGGAAAGACGGCTTACGAGATTGTTGCCGAGCATGTAAGCGAATTCAGCTATCCGGTTTGTTTCAGTTTCCCCGCTGGGCATATCGCTGACAACCGTGCTCTGGTGATAGGCAAAACTTATAACCTTAAAGTTTCGGATAAAGAGGTTACGCTAAAATGAACCCCATTGAAATTGCGGCCGCGGTTTTTGGAGTTCTGTATGTGATTCTTGCAGTGAAAAGCAACCCCTGGTGCTGGATAGCGGGCATTATTAGCGCTTTCCTTTATATCATTTTCGATATTCAGTTAAAATATTTTCTTGATGCCATTCTTCAAACTTACTATGTAGCGGCCGGTGTTTACGGCTGGTACTTGTGGACAAGCGCTTCGATACAAACAAATGGAGACGAAGCCTCAAAGCTTCCAATCAGCACGCATTCCTTCAGGCAGCTTTTACCTCTTATCATTTTAGGTTTGGCACTTGTGCCGTTGCTGGGTTATACATTTTCAAAAGCAGGTAATGCCAATCCGTATATTGATTCAGCTACTGCTGTTTTTAGTTTTATCGCCACGTATCTTACAGCAAAAAAAATTCTGCAGAGCTGGCAAATGTGGGTGGCCATTGATTTGGTTTTAATCGTTCAATATTTTCTCAAAAATGCTTACGTTACTTCCGGCTTTTACTTATTTCTTACCGTGATGGCGGTTTACGGATATTTTGAGTGGAAGAAAAGTATTTCACAAAAAGGCTCAATAACACCAAGTGTATGATTCAGTTAATCACTATCACAGGCACCGAGTCAACCGGCAAAACAGAACTGGCGCAAAAACTTGCTGCGCATTACAAAACTGTTTTCGTTCCTGATTATTCACGGCAGTATGTGGAGCGGCTCAACCGGAAATACAATCATTCGGATGTTGTGCATATAGCACGCGCCATTATTGAAGCAGAAAACAATATGCTGCGCTTTGGCCATCGGGTTCTTTTCAGTGATAATTGTTTAATCAACATCAAAATTTGGCTTCAATACTACAAATGGTATGTGCCCGACTGGCTTTCTGTGGAGATTACGAAGCGTAAGAGCAACTTCCACCTGCTGTGCGGTATTGATGTAAAATGGGTGGAAGATGAACTGAGGAAAAACCCGCATGACCGTGAAGAGCTGTTCAGGCAGTTCCAAGATGAATTAGATTACAGCGGAATCCAGTACCGAATCATCCAAGGAACGGGTAATAGGCGTACGCAAAATGCTATACAGGCTGTAGATGATTTTTTTAAGTCCGCAAAGATTCCCCTTCAGTGATCTATGGCAAGAAGAAAGAGAACCCGCAGGAACGGAAATACATAACATTTCACTTCTTTGAGCCGATGGTGGGACTCGAACCCACGACCAACACATTACGAATGCGCTACTCTACCAACTGAGCTACATCGGCAACTTTGAAACAAATATATGTTGTAATAAAAATAACCCGCGCAATTCTAAATTCGTCTCTGTAAGCTTAATGCCCGGTTTTCTAATGTTCTAATTTCCTAATCCCCCAATGTCCTCTTTCCTTCAATCTCCCATCGAATATCTTAAGGGCGTAGGCCCTCAAAAGGGCGATGTGCTGAAAAGGGAAATGAAAATTAGCGTCTTTGGCGATTTACTACGGAATTACCCCTTCCGGTATGTAGACCGCAGCGTGATTCATCAGATAAAAGACCTTACTCCGCTTACGCAGTACATTCAGCTTAAAGGAAAAATTGCCGGCTTCCGCCTGACCGGTGACCGCCATCACCGTAAACTCTTCGCCACCTTTCGCGATGAAACAGGTGAGGTGGATTTAATCTGGTTTCAGGGGGCCGACTGGATTTTGAAATCACTGAAAGTTAATACCGAGTATCTCATTTTCGGTAAGCCCAACATTTTTAACAAGGAGTTCAACATTCCACACCCTGAGGTGGAGTTATATACCGATGAGATAAAGAACAGCGGCAAGGGCATGCAGCCGGTTTATTCCTCCACTGAAAAAGCAAAGAAAAAATTTCTCGATTCCCGTGGTATTGCCCGCCTTACTCATGAGCTTATCACACAACTGAAAGAAAGGGATGTTCCTGAGTTTCTGCCCAAGGAAATTTTGCGGAAGTACCGGCTCGCTTCGCGTTACAATGCCCTGAGCAATATCCATTACCCGAAAACAGATGCGCTGCTTCACGAAGCAATACGAAGACTCAAGTTTGAAGAGCTGTTTCTTATTCAGCTTCAACTGCTTAAAGTAAAATCGAAACGAAACGAAATTTCGAAAGGATTTGTGTTTGAAAAAATTGATAATCACTTCGACAGATTTTACAAGCGGCAACTGAAATTCGAGCTCACCGGTGCGCAAAAGCGGGTGCTGAAAGAAATCCGCCACGATACACTCACCGGCAGGCAAATGAACCGGCTGTTGCAAGGCGATGTAGGTAGTGGAAAAACAGTTGTAGCTGTACTTACCATGTTAATAGCCATTGACAACGGTTTTCAGGCATGCATCATGGTACCCACCGAAATCCTCGCCAACCAGCATTTCGAGAGCGTTTTGGAAATGCTGCGGGGCATGAACCTTGAAGTTGCCTTACTCACCGGTAATGTAAAAGGTAAAACACGGAAAATTAACTTGGAAAATCTTGCAGAAGGGAAAATTCACATCCTCATTGGCACTCATGCTCTGATTGAAGAAACTGTTGTATTCAAAAATCTGGGCTTGGTGGTTATTGACGAGCAACATCGGTTTGGTGTGGAACAACGCGCTGCGCTGTGGACTAAAAATGAAAAACCTCCGCATATTTTAGTGATGACTGCAACGCCCATCCCGCGCACCCTCGCCATGACTATTTATGGTGATTTGGATGTAAGCGTAATTGATGAGCTGCCACCGGGCCGCAAACCCATCCGTACCGTTCATCGCACCGATGCTGACCGGTTGCGGGTATTTGGCTTCATGAAAGAAGAAATTAAAAAGGGTCGACAAATTTACGTGGTATATCCGCTCATTGAAGAAAGCGAAGCGCTTGACTTAAAACATGTGATGGACGGCTACGAAAGTCTGTCGCGCGCTTTCCCCAAACCCGAATATCAAATCAGCATTGTTCACGGGCGGATGAAAAGCGCTGACAAAGATTTTGAAATGCAGCGGTTTATAAAAGGCGAAACCCAAATCATGATTGCTACGACAGTAATTGAAGTGGGCGTAAATATTCCCAACGCCAACGTGATGATTATTGAAAATGCCGAGCGCTTTGGCTTGTCGCAACTTCACCAGTTGCGCGGCAGGGTTGGTAGAGGAGCAGAGCAAGCGTTCTGTATTTTGATGACGGGGCACAAACTTTCTAACGAAAGCAAACAGCGCATATCGGCCATGTGTCAGACCAACGATGGTTTCGTAATTGCCGAGCAGGATTTGAAGTTGCGCGGACCGGGCGATATGCAGGGAACCCGGCAAAGCGGTGTGATAAATCTTCGCTTAGCAGACTTAGTACAGGACGCTAACATCCTCGAAGTTGCGCGAACTACTGCTCAACACCTGATTGAAAACGACCCCACGCTTTCAAAACCCGAACATCAACCTTTGCTAAAATTTCTACAGGAAGAATCGAAAGAAAAAATCTGGGGGAAAATTAGTTAGTCGCTTTTTCTGCGTTTAGCATTAGGCGGTAAAAGACCGCTTTTGGCTTTGCTTACTTTTTGAACAGGGGCTTTCGTCTGCTTTTTTGTTTTTTTGTCGGGAAAACTATCGGCATAAGTGGGGCAGGCAATTTTATTACTGTTGCATGAAGGAGCAATAAAAATTACCGATGCAGAAAACAGAAGCAACAAAAATATCCGGAGCATAGGTTGGTTTGGCTTTCTTTAAGGCGTAAAAATACAACAAATGATGCTACTACTTAACTATTAGTTGGAGTTCAGAATATAAGTTTGTTTTTTGCGGAATCTTTTATCTACTTTTCGCTTCATAAAAAAAATAAACGTATGAGAAAACTCTGGCCGCTTCTATGCCTTTTTTCTTTTCTGCTTTTTTCTTACGCTTTAAAATCACAGTGCAGTAACGGTCGCTATTACAACAAAATTTTCACGCCTAAAATCAGCTCAGGAATTTTATTCGGCAATGCCATGAAATTCGACAGTACCTACATTGATTTGAAAATGGATATTTATGAACCGCAGGGCGATAATTTTGCACACCGCCCGCTGATGGTTCTTGCTTTTCCAGGAAGTTTTACCGCTGGTATCCGCCAAAGCCCAGACATCACTCAACTTTGCGACAACTTTTCACGCAGAGGTTATGTGTGCGCCACCATTGATTACCGGCTGGGTTTTGAAGGCGGCAGTGATAGCGACACCAACCAGTTTAAAGCATTGATGAGAGCTGTGCAGGATATGCGCGCGGCAGTCAGGTTTTTTTATAAAGATGCTCAAACCATAAACACCTGGCGCATTGACACCAGCCAGATTTTTATTGGCGGCAGTTCAGCGGGTGCATTCATTGGACTGAATTACGCATATGGAAAAGAAGATACGCTTTCACGCTCCGAACCAGATTGGGCACGACCCGCTTTAGCTGCACTTGGCGGGCCGGAAGGCAACAGCGGGAATCCCGGCTACAATTCCAAAGTGAAAGGAGTTATTGATCTATGTGGCGGCATTGCCGATACTGTTTGGATAATGCCGGGCGACCCGATTTTAGTTGGTGTTCATGGATTGGCCGATTCCACAGTGGCTTGCTATTATGATAGCGTCTTCGGGCTTACCCACCCTGAAAGTTTGTTGTTTGGCGGAGGTGACATCCTGAACCGCTTAAACAATATTCCCGGAGTACCGCATTCGCTTTACCTTTTTCAAGGGGCTGACCATGTGCCCTACATTTTGCCAATTCCTTTTCTTCCCCCGGCTTCAAATTATATGGACTCTACGGTTTGGATAATCCGCGATTTCCTTTATCAGCACGTTATCTGCGACTCTGCCCTTATTTCCCGTGTTAAGGATTTGCGCGAAACTATTTCTGTTTCTGTTTTTCCAAACCCGAGTGAAGATGTAGTGACCATTTCTTCGCATCATTACCAAGACCTGAACATAGAAATTTTTGCTGTGGATGGGAGATTGGCGGGAAAAAGGGTGATTCAAGCCAATACAACCCAAGCCATTTCAAAACAAGAGTTTGGAGCAGGTCAGTTTGTCATTCGTTTTTCTGCATCAGGTTATGATACAATACAAAAAGTCGAGCGAATAGTTTTTTATTGAGTTGGTTTTTTATGCCAATATCTAAGTTTCTGCTGTAGGAACCCAAAGTATTTCCGGTGTCCTTCATTATTAAAATGAATATCTCCCTGCGATGTGTTGAAATCTTTTTTTGAAAAATTGCTGGGATAGAAAATCTCCACCGAATCACTCCCTTCTTTCAAAGTAACAACCGGTTCAGTTTCCTCTTGTGATGCCGAAGGAATACCACAAAACATAACGGGAATATTTTCTTCATCGCACACCCTCTTAATTTCTTTCAAACTTCTGAAAAGAATCACCTGAACATTTAAATCATCTATACTTCCGGTTACGGACCGCTTACCTTGTACTGTATCAAATCCTGAGAGCTTCAAATAAAATTGTGTGAGCAGTGAGGAATAAGAGAAAAATCTCGTCACAACATTTTCGTTTTTCCGGACAGTGTAATGCTCTACGTAAAAATCATACGCCTCCTGTGGTGATTTAAAAAGTTCATTCGCTGCAAAACCAAACTCCAGCGGCTTTTGCGATAACATCATTCCTCCGTTAGGCGAAGTGTTGGTGCGGTAATAAATCGGAATACCCGGTGAGGGCTCTCGCTCGTAAGTCAGGAAATCATTTTCGTAAATGCAGACAAAAACCTTGTCCGGTTTCACTTTGCTCACATAAGTGGAGCAAACCAGGGCATACTGCACAGGGTCAGCACCCAATTGTCCGAAGTTGAGCGAAACAATAGAACCGGAATCAAACAAATCAACAAAGCAATTAGCAATAGGTTGTGCGGATAAACCGGCCACAAAAGAATCTCCGATAAACATGAAAACTTTCTTGCCTTGCTTCTTCAGTCTGGTAATCGAAAGCGAATCATATTCATATTTGCTGCGGAAACCCGCTTTGTTTATCACATAATCAGAAGGAAAATAAACGGGGTTATCAATGTATCGGATAATACCCGAACTGTCGGAGTATTGAAACTCCTGCTCTTTCAATTCGTCTACTATTTTGAAGTTCCTGAAAACAGAACCCGGAAACAATCCCTGCCACTGCAAATAAATCTCAGCAACAAAAAAAACACTCAGCAAAATCACAAACTGAATCAGGCGTACGCGCAAAGCGGCAGCAGGAATTTTCCGAAGAATGGATATTGCTGTGGCAATCAACAATAAAAACGACAATGCTGCAAAAACAAAGACTATCAAACGAACCGTTCCATCGCTGCCAAGGGGAAACATTTTTTTTAATCCGTACCAAACCGAAAGATATACTTCACTCCAGTCAACAAGATTGATTGCCGGTAATAACAGCAGGCATACTGTCATAATCAAAATCGCCCAAACCAATTCCATGAGAATAAATTTCATTTCAGATTTTGTAAAACAAATGCTGAACACGAAGAAATAAATAAGCTGGGACAGAAATTGCTGTAACCAGAAACTTCAGCAGCCAAACCGGTGCGGCTTCATAAAAGTTCAACCTCATATCCACTGCGTGTAGTACATGCGTTGCAATTATATCGGCACAAACAGAAATTTTTTGATTCAGAAACTCCGGCCTTATCACATCGAATAAAATTACGTAACGGTCTTCGCCCGTCAGGTTCCTCGCATAATGTTTCCGTGCATCGCAGAACGCAAGTATTTTTCCTTCTTCCCATCTCCGCTCTTCATCTTCTGCTATAAAACAACAATCCGGTGCTCGCGCAGGAATTTTTATTCCAAGATGGCACCGGTAAATTGCATTCGTATCTCCGTGATGAGCAGGAATAGATTGCCCTGCAATCAATCGGCTTACAGAAACAGAAGAAATACAATTAAGATTTTTGAAAATATTCCAGGTAACCGGTAGCTTTCCGATTCGCTTTCCGTGAATAAACCCCCAGCTCATTAAACTAAACGTTTGCCATTGCGGCTTTCCGTCCGTGATGTGAAAGCGGTAATCCTTCAGCAACGAAACATCTTTTTCAATAAACTGAAGCACTTCTTCTCTGATGGCGGAGTAATTCTTTTCTATCTCTATCGCCCAAGGCTCATCTTGAACTTCAAAGTAGCGGGGTTCGCTTCCCGCAAAAGGTGATTTAAAAAACCGGAACCAGATGTCACTTTGCTTCATCGGTTTTAAAAATAACAATTACACAAAATGACAACGACTGACATAAATCAAAAAAAATCCCCACCGGTATTTGGCGGGGATTTTAATTGCTAACCAAGAAATTCTTACTGCAGTTCAATCACCATCTTGTTGAACGGGTCATCGTTCATTATATATTTCACAGTGCCATTGCTTTTCTCATCACTTTCCACCGGTTGGAGAAAAATATCAGCATCGAGATAAGTAGCGCCTTTATCAATATTCCTGATGACATATCTTTTGTATCCCGCCACTTTAAAAATGACACGAATGGGTTCTCCCAATTCTTTTTTGTTGAGCGCCAGCGCATAATTTCCTTTGTCATCAATAGACGCCTGCAGAAGTTCTTCGCCAAACTTGTCGAAATTAATTTTTGCGTTGGTGATAGCTTCACCGGTTTGTGCATCAACAATTTTACCGGTGATGACAAGTACATCGGTATTGGTAACAGCATGATTAATGACAGATTGAGGACCGGAGGTCAAATTGGTTTCATGTGTTGTTGGAGTGTTTTGCGAAAAAATATTTCCGAACAAGGCAACTAAGATGAAACCAAAACTTGCTTTGAGAACAGATTTGGTTTTCATGATTGACATTATATTTTAATGATTAATGAATACAACTACAGATGAATTAACTTCTTCCACACAACTCCCCAAAACGCGAAAATTCTAATTCAGCGAATTTTCGCACCAAATATACAAATTCAAAAACGTTCGTTTTTGAATAAAATTGTATGCTTTTGCTAATAAATTGTAAAGATTTGACCTAAAACGCCTGAAGCTCCACAAGGCGTTTGTATATGCCGTTCTTGGCCATGAGGCCTATGTGATTGCCCCTTTCTGTAACTACCCCATCATGCATAACTATGATTTCATCGGCATATTGAATGGTGGAGAGGCGGTGGGCAATAACGATGGTAGTTCTACCCTTCATCAGCTTGGTGAGCGCCTCCTGAACTAGTTTTTCAGAGTTGGAATCAAGGGAGGAAGTGGCCTCATCAAGAATGAGAATAGGAGGGTTTTTGAGGACAGCCCGGGCAATGGTGAGGCGCTGCCTTTCGCCCCCGCTGAGTTTACTGCCGCGGTCGCCTATGGTTGAATCGTAGCCATGCTCTATTTTCATAATAAAATCGTGGGCGTTGGCAATCTTAGCCGCCTCCATTACCTTTTCGCGGGTGGCGTTTTCGTTTCCAAAGGCTATGTTGTTATGAACGCTGTCATTAAAGAGGATAGATTCCTGGCTAACCATGCCGAAAAGGTGCCGCAGGTCGTTGAGCTTGTAGTCGCGGATATCGGTATCGTCAATCAATATCTTTCCTTCGCTTACATCATAAAATCTCGGGAGCAGGTCAACAAGAGTAGTTTTACCCGCGCCCGACTGACCGACCAGCGCTATCATCTTCCCTTTACCGATTTTTAGATTGACGTTGCTCAGGATTTTCTTATCGTCATAGTTATGGTAAGCGAACCCGGCATCGCGGAATTCAATTTCTGTTTTGAACTCTTTAATAGGAAGCGCATTTGCTTTCTCTGTAATCATCACTTCGGCATCGAGCACTTCAAAAACGCGCTGTGCTGAAGCGAGTCCTTTGCGGATGTTGTAAGAAGCTGAAGAGAAATTCTTTGCCGGTGGAATGAGTTGGGCAAACAATACCATGAACGCAATAAATGTCTCCGCCTCGAGGTTTTTTGTTTCCAGCACCAGTGTTCCGCCAAAATAGAGCACCGAACAAACCACACACATGGCAAGGAATTCAGTTAGCGGGGAAGAAAGTTCCCTGCGGGTAATAATTTTCCGGTTAAGCGAGAAATACTCCGTATTGATTTTATCAAACTGCCTGCGCATGAATTGCTCGGCATTGAAGGCGTGAATAATTCTTAGACCACTCAGTGTTTCATCAATCACCGAAAGCAAATGTCCCGATACAGACTGAGCTTCGATAGATTGTTTTTTCAAACTTTTGCCAACCCTGCCTATGATAAAACCGGTAATGAGCAACATGATTAAAACAAAAGCGGTGAGTTGTGGACTGAGGAACAGCAGCGCACCCAGGAAAATTATAATGTTCAGCGGCTCGCGCACAGTCACTTCAAGAAAGCTGATAATGCTGATTTCAATTTCTTTTACATCATCGGTGAGGCGCGAGATGAGGTCGCCCTTGCGTTCCTTGGAGTAGTAAGAGAGCGGCAGCGAAATAATTTTGGCATAAAGCTCGTTGCGGATGTCGCGCACCGCACCGGTGCGGATAGGCGAGAGAAAATACACCGCCAGGTACCGGAAAAGATTTTTTAAGAAAAACACCACCGCCACAGCCACGCAAAACTTTACCAGGGCTACCAGTTGGCCGTTCTGATTAATCTCCATGCTCAGAATATATTTCAGGAGGTCAATCAGGTAATCGGCATTGTAGGCGGGTGCCGGTTTGTCCATAACCAGCGGAATTTTTCCGAACAGCAACTGCATAAATGGAATAATCATGAACACCGAAAACAGTGAGAACAAAACCGTAAGGATGTTGAACAAAACATTCAGCGCGGCAAACACCGAATACCTGCGGACGTAAGAAAGAATGCGGAGGAGGTTCTTCATCTGTGACAAATATAACAGCGCATGGGTGTGGAGGAGTAAATTTTTCTTTTCGGCCCTAAACCGGCAACTACTAACGCATAAGCCCTCGTTTAATTTTTATTTTCGTCAAAAATATTTGAGATGGATTCGCGCAGACAATTGAAAATGGGTTCGGTGATTCAGGAGGCGTTTACCAATATTCTGAACCGGGAGGGCAAAAGTATTTACGGAAAGGCATTTGTAACGTTAACCCGTGTAAAGGTTACCTCCGACCTCGGGCTGGTGCGGTTCTACCTCAGTGTTTATAATTCGGAGGATGCCGATGCGGTAGTAGATAGCTTCTACACACATAAGCATGAGCTGAAAAGAAAACTGAATGAGCAGATGCGCCACCAGTTGCGCATTATGCCGGAGATAGAATTCTTTAAGGATGATACTCTGGACTATGCTTTTCACATGGATGAAGTGTTCAAGAAGATAAAGGAGGAAGATGCTTTGCTGACCGAAGACCGGAGACGGAGGACAGAGGAAGAAAAACCGAAACGCAAAACTACCCGCAAAACGAAAAAGAAATGAGCCTCCTGTCACCCGTCACCCGTCACCCGTCACCCGTCAGTTAACCTATGCTTGCCGCCCGAATTGCCTTCCGCTACATCTTTTCGAGGAAATCAACCAACGCGATTAATATTATTTCAGCCGTCAGCATGCTGGGCATGGGGGTGGGCGCGTTCGCGCTGATTGTGGTGCTCTCGGTGTTCAATGGTTTCGAGGGGTTGGTGCTTTCGCTTTACAATTCTTTTTATCCCGATTTGGAAATACGTGCGGCTGCCGGCAAAACATTTGAAGACGACTCGCTGCTCCGCAGCAAAATCCTTCAACTCGATGGCATTGCTTGTTTGTCGCAAACTCTCGAAGAGAATGCCTACCTCGAATATGGTGAGCAGGCGCAGATTGCCGCGGTGAAAGGTGTGGACGAAAACTACAGCAACGTAACCACCGTTGACAGGTTCGTGCGCGATGGGCGGTTTATTCTCCGCGACTCATCACTCAACTACGGAGTTGCCGGTGCTAATATTTCTTACTCCATGAACATAGATGTGAACCGCGGCATGGAGCCGCTGCGCATTACGGTGCCGCGCAAAGGAGTGAAGACAGCCCTAATGCCTGAAGATGCTTTCAACACCATGTCGGTAATGCCTGCAGGTATTTTTTCTATCCAGCAGGAGTTTGATTCCAGGTATGTTTTTGTGTCGCTCGGCTTTGCCCGCGAGCTGCTGGGCGATGACAACCGCGTTTCGGCATACGAAATAAAACTGCGCACCGGTGCCGATTTGGACGACATGAAACAACAGGTGGCGCAGCTCACCGGTAACAACTTTGTGGTGCGCAGCCGGTACGAACAAAAAGCCGAAACCTACCGAGTGATGCTCATCGAGCGATGGGTGACCACCGCCATTCTCGCTTTTATCATCCTCATTATTTCGTTCAACATTATCGGCTCGCTCACTATGCTGGTGCTCGAAAAAACCAAAGACATCTCCATCCTCAAGGCCATGGGCGGCACTGCACAGCTCATCAGGCAGGTTTACCTCACCAACGGCATGCTCTCCTCGCTCATTGGCGCGCTCACCGGTTTGGCGCTGGGCTACATTGTGCTGCTGTTGCAAATGAAATTTCACTTTCTCAGGCTGGGTGGCAGCGACTCGAGCTTTGTGATTAACTACTACCCGGTAAAGCTGAAACCCCTCGACCCGGTCATCACGCTTGCCATTATTGTTTCTATCAGCCTGCTGGCTTCGTATTTCCCCGCGCGAAAAGCCGCAGCAAGTGAGATGAGTTTTAAATAGGTTACATCGAACGGTACTTAAAGTTAATTCGCTAACGTTGCAAGCTTAGTCGCAGAAGGATTGAAACAAATTACTAAAGAGCTCGTAGTTAAAATGTTGCAGGATGCTAATTGTGAGTTTAAGTCAACACACAACAAGTTATGCATTCCGATAGTAAATAGGCTGTATTTAAAGATGCTGGTGGGAATAAAGTTTCCACCTATAAAAGTGGATGGCGATTTAATTATTGATGGTCATCACAGATATCTGGCATCGCTGTTAGCCAATTTCAATTTAGATAGAGTGCCGTCCAAAAAAACATCTGCAACTGTGGTTACTACCTGGACCGAGATTGAATTCGAAAATGAAGACTGGGATACCGAAGCCGATATAAAAATGTTCAATGAGATAGATGCTAAATACAATGACATATCACCCGAGAAAATTGTCGAATTGCTCGCCAAATAGTATCTTTGCGCTATGTTAGTTTTGTTAGATATAGATGGTGTAATGGTTCCTGCCGCTTCATGGAAAAAACCGGAGATGTTGGAAGATGGATTTCCTATGTTTAGTCAAAAAGCGATTGATGTTATTAAGAGATTGATAACTAATGATACTACTGTCGTTCTTACAACTTCGCACAAGTCAAAATATACTGTAGCTAAATGGAAGCAAATATTTGATAAGCGGGGAATCAAAATCAACAAACTCAAGTCCTTAGAAGCTAATCACGATAATCTGGACCGGAAGAGTGAAATTCTAAGATGGATCAAGTCTAACAAAGTGGATAAGGATTTTGTAATTATTGATGACGATAAATCCCTAAATGCGCTTCCAACAGGTTTGAAAAAGCATTTAATACTAGCCAATCCGTTAGTGGGCCTCACTCGCGAACACCTTTTACAAGCGGGGGCTATTCTTAATAATGAACAACTTGCAAAATAGGGCGAAATAACATCGCCCTGTTTTATTTTTACTTACCGGTGGGTGTCTCCCCCACCGATAGGGGAATTTCTCCTCACCCCCCAAACATTTACGGATTTCCGTATTGCACACGCGAAGCTCTTCCGAGACTTCCGAAGGATGACTTTGAACAATAGTGATTTATATTGGAACTTTATTGAACGGGTTGCGATGCTTATTGAACGACAACTGTTGTTTTCTGAGTAACTTAAGATGTGTTTTTGCCGGCTTCGGATAGCATTTGAATCAATTTGATTAAACAGGGAATGGAAAAAAGATTCGATTGAATCACCGCTGAACCTCATTGAATTTAACTTATACCCTGTAGAAGCATTTTATAGCATGTTTGAATAAAGCCATACCTATATTGTTGATGATTCAATCACATCTTTTGATGATTCAATAGCAACTAATGATGATTCAATCACATCTTTTGATGATTCAATGTTATATTTTGATTACCGTATTCCACATTTAGATGATTCTATCACATCATTTTTTTGTGAAATGAACATCGGCAGTTATTCAATCCCATCTCTTGGTGATTCAATCCCACCTCTTGATGATTCTATGCCATCTTTTGATGAACGGATTACACTAAAATGTGGTTCAGATAAGGTTGGGAGTAATTCAGCGGAGGTTGCATAGTTTTCACCCACTTAAGGGTGATATGTTTATGGAAACCAGGTAAATGATGTTTCATGACCCCGTATTAAAACCTCGCAGGGTTTTAAACCCGCGAGGTTGGTAACTATACGAGTGCTCAGCGGAGGAAGTGCGAGTTTGAGTTTTAGTTTTCCGTAACCCCTTCCCGCCAAGGCGGGATGAAACAAAATCCCTTAAAGGGGACTTAAATACAGAACCCCGCAGGAGCGGGTTTTTTTTGTGGTTTGGGAGATTAGTTTACTTTTAGATTAGAAAACCGCACTACCATGAAAAATCTGACTTTAATTTTTTCACTCTTTCTTTTACAACATCTTTCTGCACAAAACAATCAAGCGTATGATTGGACAAAAGACAGCAGAAACAACATTTTCGAAGAATCAGTGGGCGCTTTGTCAAAAAATAAAAAAATAAACAAAGACCAGAAGGAAACGGTAGCTCTATGCTGTGTTGATGCTATAACGACTAAGTACTCGCGAAAGGAATTTGAATCAAAAATTGATGCAGAACATAAGAGAATCATGCAGGCAACTTTACTGCAATGCTCAAAGAATGTTGGAGTAGAATTAGAGGAAAAGGAAGCCGAAAGCAAACCCGTAAACCCCGATGCTGAAACAGACCCTACCAAAGAAAATATGGTTGGTCACTGGCGCACATCTCTTGGTGAGGAGTATTGGTTTTTTAAAACCGGAGATTTTAAAGTTTTGCGTTCCAATGGCAAAACTGAAATGGGCAGTTGGTCTATTGAGAATATTAATTTGACAATTGTAATTAAGAAAAAAGTTGAGAATTACAGAGTCGTTTCTTTCAAGACCAGCAAGTTTGTGTACATGCCTATAAGCAAAAAGAAAGATTCTTTTACAGCAACCCGAATAGATTAAGCAAGTTAGTCTGCGCAATGTCTCCCTTTGCGAAGCATTGGGGACATTGCGATTAAAAATTGCTACGGCAAGTAAACCGCCCCGCCCACCGTATCTTTCGAAGCACCGGTAACGTGAGAAGTCAGGCGGCTTTTTTAGGGGAGCGCTTTTTTTCTTTCAATAAACCTTTGCGGCTTAGCTCCAAAAGAGTTTCCAGGTTAAGCGGCCTGTTCCAGTCAACGGATGCCGAAGAGTCTTTCATACGCGATACACGCACGTAGGTTTTCTTTTTATTCCTGGTTTTCATATCGTTTCTTTTCTTTTTCCGAGGCCGGTCTTGCGCTTATGATACGTACTTTCCCGGTTCGTGTTACAAATGTAACCCTCAAAATCCGTTTATTCAAACTTACACCCAAACATTCAAAACGCATTTCCTGAGCGCTGTGCTTGTGGTCATAACCCACCAACTTTCTTTCATCGCTGAAAATGCTTTCAGCTTCCTCGGTTGAAATCTGGTGCTTGGTAACATTTTTCATTTCGTTTCCTTCGTCCCAATCAAATACTATTGGCGGCATGTTGTAAATGTAGACAATCTATTCAATCGCTATCTTTTAAGACAAATGCACCGCCCCGCCCACGGTGTCTTTCGAAGCACCAGTAACGCTTTTAAGCACATTGATTTCGCCACGCATGCGCAGCACACCCATAAAGGCTATCACCAGGGCTTCCTTAAACTTTACAATGTCGTCACCGGGCACCACCACATTCAGCTTGGTTAATGCGGCAATGCGCTCCACCAAAAATTTATTGAAAGCCCCTCCACCAGTAACTAATATTTGCTCGCTGCCGCGCAGTTTTATTTTTTCTTTTTTAGCAATCATCTGCACATGCCGCGCCACCTGCATGGCTATGTGTTCCACGCTGGTGCGTATTTTATCTTCGGTAGATATTCCGGATTTTTCCAGCACCGGTAACACCTGCTCACGCGAAAAACTATTGTCGAGCGACTTGGGATAAGTGCGCGAAAAGTATTTCAGCTTGTTGAGCTCGCGCAGAAGTTCTTTGTTGATGCTACCGGCAGCGGCAATCTTGCCACCGGTGTCGTATTCCTTGCCCAGCTTGGCAGCAAGCGCGTTCAGTACCTGGTTAGCCGCGCAAATATCAAAAGCAACAATCTGCTTTCGTTCCTCCCCTTTAGGGAGGTTAGGAGGGCGTGTTTTGCAACTGATATTGGCAATGCCCCCAATGTTGAGGCAAAAAAGGTATTGAGGAAAAAGATGTTTATCACCGATAGGAACAATGGGCGTGCCTTGCCCGCCATGCGCAATATCCGAAGTACGGAAATCGCAAACCACCGGTAAGCCGGAAGCAGCAGCAATAGCGGCACCATCGCCTATCTGCGTAGTGAATCTCTTTTCAGGAAAATGAAAAACCGTGTGTCCGTGCGAGGCAATAAAGTCAACTTTACTTTTCGGAAGGTATTTTTCTATAAACACCTTTGCCACCATGCCGAAAAACTTCCCCAATGCCGTGTGAGTTTCCCAAAGAGATTTAGAGGAAATGAAGGTGAGGTCTTTCAGCCCCGGCAGGAAGTGTTCGGGATATGGCAAAGTAATCGCTTCGAGGATTTTAAAATTCCACTTCCCCTTTTGTTTGGCGAATTCGCAGTAGGCAATATCCAAACCATCGAGCGAGCTGCCGCTCATTAAACCGATTACCCGGTAGCGCTCCATTTATTTGTTGTGCCAGCTTACAATCAAATCAGCTACAGCCGAAATTTCTGCAGCGGTAAGTTTATCTTCAAAAGAGGGCATTTTGTTTTTACCATGAGTAATGCTGTATACCAATCCGGCTTTATCAAGGGCAATGGTTTGCAGGTTGGGCGTACGCTCATCTTTAATTCCCTGGGGGCCGTGGCAGCGGGCGCAATTACTTGCAAATACTTCCGCTCCGTCAATTTGTTTCTCCGCACCGGGAGAAGATTTCTTAGAACAGGAAGCAAGAACAACCAAAATAACAGCAGCGGTAATGAACAATTTTCTCATGATATAGAATTTGTGGCTAATTTAAACAGAGATGTGGAATAGAAAAAAGATTTACCGAAGGAGAGTAACATTTCCTTTGCGGACAATTTCCTTCCCCTCGCGGGTTTTGGCAACCACGCTCCATACATACACGCCCAGTTGGCAGGCAATACCTTTGTAGGTTCCGTTCCATCCCTGCGAAATATCGCTGGTTTCAAAAACTTTTTGCCCCCACCGGTTGTAAACCGAAAACTCTTTCAACTCGAAAACATTCAGCCAGCGCACAATGCGGAAAATATCATTCACCCCGTTGCCATCAGGTGAAAACGCAGTGGGAATATCAAGAATGGTGTAAAGCTCCACCGTAACCAAAACAGAATCCTTATTCATGCATCCGTATTCATCAATGGCAAACAATTCGTACCACTGTGTTTGCGGTGGCTGGGCGCGTGTGTTCAATTCAAACGGGTCATCGAGCCAGGTGGAAGGATTCCAGAAATGATTGGTTTCGTTAGTAAATCCGTGAAGTTCAGCATAAGTATCTCTCCAAATGGTTGTATCCGGTCCGGCATCAACCACCGGCAGCGGATGAACAATCACCTGCGCGGTGGCGCTGTCGGTATAGCAATCGTTGGAAACATAAACGGTGTAAAATGTTGTTGAACCGGGCATAGCAAAGGGGTCGCTGGTAAAGGGGTTGTTCAGGCCGGTGTGAGGAACCCATTCATAATACAAACCACCGGAAGCAAAAAGCTGAACCGGATTTCCTTCGCAAGCGTGGAAAGGCGATTGGGTAACAGCCGTAACCGGTAACTGTACTGTAATGTCTTTCACCGTGGTATCGCGGCAGCCATCGTTGCTGGTGGTAATGAGTGCAACCGGGTAAGTACCGGCTGAATTAAAAGTGTACGATGGCGAAGTCAGGCTGCTCGAAGAGCCGTTCGGGAAAGTCCAGCTGTAAGAAGCAACATTATTGTTGTTCGCCAGGCTGAAGGTTATAACGCTGTTAATGCAGGGTGGTGTATAATCAAAATCGGAGTTAGGGCTGGCAAACACCAGTGTGCTTTTCTGAAGGGTGTCTTTACACCCGTAGGAGTTCTGGCTTACGAGTGTCACAGGATAACTTCCGCTGGCGGAATAAATATGCGCAGGGTTTTGTAAAGAGGATGTGTCGCCATCTCCAAAACTCCATTGCCAGCCGGTGATTGTTCCGTCCGGTGTGGTGCTTAAATCAGAAAACTGAACAGGGGAGTATGGACAGGCGGAAACAGAATTAAAGTCAGTATTTCCCTTCGGGTAAATTTTCACATAGGCATAGGTAGTATCGAAACAGGCGTTTGGTCCGGTTCCTTTGATTACGTTTAACCGAACCAGGTATGTTCCGGTATCGGGATAAACGAATGAAGGAAGGCTTCCCGTAGAGGTATCGGTTGTAATTCCCGCAACACCGAAGTCCCATTCATAAGTAAGCGGCACACTTGCCGGTGGCGGGTTGTAGGAGGTGTTCTGAAATTGCACAAACCTGCTATCGCAATTGATAATATATGTTCCTATGCCCGTTACCGGGTTGATATTGCTGCTTGGAATATTGGCTACCGGTATGTTGCACCGCGTAACATTAAATTGAAAATCGCGGATGTATGTTGCCAGCAAAACCCCGTTGCGATACTCGCTCACGCATACGCCTACAACAAACTGCCCGATTGTATTTGGCACTCCGGTTAAATATCCCGAACCGGCATCTATGAAAAGATTGTTGCTTCCCAAAGGATTATTTGCGCTGTAACCGCTTTCCCAGATAATGGGGCTATATGGCGGACCCAATGGAATTTCCGGAGAGGGGTTTAAGGTGTCGCCTCCGAGAAACGGTGAACAGAGGCTGTAAGTCAACTGGTCGCCATCGGCATCGGTGGCTGAATGGTCGAACCGGAGAGGGGCATTGACGCAAATAAAAATAGGAGGAAAGTTATTGAAAACCGGACTTGTGTTTTGATACTGTGATGTGGCAGGAATGAATACTGAGTATGTACCGCCCTGTGTTCCGGGTTCAAATAGATTATTGATTGAGCCGTTCCGGCAGCAGCGCACATACTGAACGTAATAACTGGTAACCGATGAAGGAAAAGTATATGTGGTTGTGTAAACACCTTGCTCTACACAAACACCAGATGTGTTAGTCAGACAGGGATTATCGCTGGGCGGACCGATGGTTGTTACCGCGGGCGCAGAAAGTATAATCGAATCAATGAAATTGCCGCTGTTATCGAAAATGCTAAGCCGGGGAGTCACAACAGCCATTCCCCCATTCCCGTCCGGGAAAGGGATTCCATCCAGAGTAACGTTAGAGTTGCAGTCGCGGTAAGCGGTAAGGGTTATTTCGTAAGTGGTTCCTGAAATAAACCGGTATGAAACAAATCCCCCGACTATGTGCGTTGCCTCTGCATGAAACAACAAAAGCGAAAAAAGTAATATGGGTAAAACTTGCTTCATTATTATTTACAAAGGAAGTCGAAGATAATCCTAAATTGATAATACCCGTGTTCAGTGGAGAACCATTAATAAGCCGGAAACCGGAGAAAAAACGCTGGCAGGCTTACATCTTTTATTGTAAAATGAGCATCTAACTATAATGTAAGCCGAAGGGTTTGAGATTCTATGAAGTATTCGTAATTTTCGTTTCCAATTAAAATCAAAATGAAGAAAATTTATATAGCTGTATTACTGGTTTATGTATTCCTATTTAATATAGCTGTTGCACAAAATAATGTGGGAATCGGAATTCCCAATCCCGACCCAAGCGCACTTCTTGAGCTGAGCGATAATACCAAAGGGTTTCTTGTTCCGCGAATGACCACCGCTCAGCGGCTTGCCATTTCTTCCCCTGCAAGAGCGCTCCTTGTTTACGACATTACGGCTGATTGCTTTTATTACTATTCCACCATTTCGGGCTGGCAGTCTCTTTGCCAGCTTACGGGTATAACCGGGCCAACCGGTCCCACAGGTCCTGCGGGTATTCCAGGACCACAAGGCGCTCAGGGTATTGCCGGAGCTACGGGGCCGCAAGGGCCGCAGGGGGTTCAGGGGCCGGCAGGGGCTAATGGCGCAACAGGACCACAAGGCTTACCGGGAACTCCAGGTGCAACCGGTCCGCAGGGTTTGCCCGGAACTCCGGGCGTAACCGGTCCCACCGGTGTTCAGGGGCCTCAGGGAATACAGGGAATGCCGGGACCCACCGGACCACAGGGTGATACCGGTCCGCAGGGAGGACCTGGTGCGACAGGACCTACAGGCCCGGTATGGACAATTTCAGATTTGATTTATAATGCCAACGGAACTTTAAGCCTGCTTACCACCTATCCCCAGGGACTTACTACAACTGCCGGTGCGTGGCTTACTACCGGAAATTCGGGAACCAATGCTGCAACAAATTTCATCGGTACCACTGACAATGTTGACTGGGTGGTTAAAACCAACAATCTGGAAAGAATACGGGTGTTGAATTCGGGCAACGTGGGTATAAACATAACAGCACCCACTACTCACCTTGAAGTTCTGAATACCGCATCAATCGCTGCTGTATATGGGCACTCTGCTAATGTTGGCGGTTATTTGGGTTATGAAGGCAATATTACTTTCGGAGTTACCCCGCAGACATTCCAGGGTGCCGGAGTTAATGCTTACAACAATTCCGTAAGCCTGCACCCTGCTATTTACGGACAAACTATTTCTCCGGCAACCACTTCTACCAGCATTTTATATTCCAATGTATGGTCGGGCAGTTATATTTTAGTGGATAATAACGGAAGTTTTAATGCCCCCGCCCTTTACGCACAATTAAATAACACAAGTGCCGGACTGGGCAATATTAAAACTGCCATCCGCGGCTACAACAACCGTTCTATAGCCGGTAATCCCGGATGGACTACCGGTGGAGATTTTTATGGGGGTGTTGCCGGCAATGCCGAAGATGCTTTTGGCATTATGGCGTTCGGTAGAGGGCCGAGTACCGGAGGTGACCCAATGAGCGTTTACACAACAAGCGTAAACATAACAGCTGGTGGATACTTTCAGGGTAACCCGACTCAATACGCTTATGTGGCTTTGAACAGTACGACTAATCGGAAAATAATTGGTTCGGGTACAGTAAGCGAAGTAATTCCAACTCCAAACCACGGGCGCATAACTCTTACTGCCCCTGAATCGCCTGAGTACTGGTATATTGATTATGGCACTGTTCAATTGGTAAATGGTCGCGCGCATGTTACTCTTGACCCGATATTGAAAGACATTATTGTGGTAGATGCCGATAATCCGTTGAAAGTAATCTGTCAGCCGGGGTTTGAAAATTGTAGAGGGGTTGCTGTGATAAATAAATCTGATTCGGGTTTCGATATTGTAGAGTTAGGCGGAGGAACATCAACCGGGGCAATAGATTATCAAATCGTTGCAAAGCCTAAAACAAATTATGGCGAAGGAAGATTTCCTCAAGCACCCGGACCGGTTTATATAAAACCCGATAAAGAACCCGCTGCTGCAAAAACAGCTAATCAGTTGGCTGGCAAAAAAATATTTCACTGGCCTGCTGACTATGAAGTGTATGGTTACGACCCCGAAGAGTCAACCGGTATAGGAGAAATTATCACGGGTGGGCCGAACATGGGCAAGGTGAAACTGGGGGACGGCAAATACGGAGACTCCATGCCAGCCGATAAATCGAAACTGCATTAACTCTTCCGGTTGCTGCAAAAGCGAATGAAGTTCTGAATCGCAAGAGTTGCCTTTCTTTTTTGCTCAAAAACACTCATGTGCTTGCTGTTATCAAACAAATGGAAATCAGAAATTTCAGCAAGTGATGCCTGCTTTAATGAAAGTTCCAACGGAACGGTTTGGTCATCTTGCCCACTAATAAGCAGGACCGGGACCTTGGAATTGCTCAGCACCGTGCTTTTATCTTTTCGCTTAATCATCGCTTCGGTGGCAGCCATTACAGCTTCGGGTTTATACTTCAATGCTTTGTCAAGCATAGCATGAACAACCTTGGGATATTTTTTTCTGTAACCACAGCTGAAAATTGCATTGTAAAGTTCATTCACAAAATGCTTTGTTCCGTGTTTGCGTATGAACTCAATGGTTTTTCTGCGGTTTGCCTTTTTCTCCTCCGAATCTTCGTAACAGTGAGAATTGATTAAACCAAGACCTTTCAGGAACTCCGGATTTTTCTCCGCAAAATGTAGTGAGATATATCCTCCCATGGAATGGCCAAGCAAGATGAGCGAATTTATTTTTTCGGCACGGCAAATCGCTTTCAGAAATTCTGAAAACAACTGCATTGTCACTTCAAATTTGGGACTTGTGAGTTCGGATTTGCCGAAACCGGGTAAGTCGGGAATAATTACTTTGTTGCTTTTCTTTAAAGCATTTACTACTCCGTTCCACATACTTCCTTCCTCCATAAAACCGTGAACTAACATCACTGGTCTCCCCTTGCCTTCAACAGTATAAAAGCACTGTGCCCCTTTGAATTCGAGCGTCTTAACCATGCCCGAATTTATTCTATTTTCAACCTCTCAAAAATTTCACCGATGCTCAAACCTGCATTTGTCTTGTGGTTCATGTCTCATGTCTTGTATCTGCATTCACAGGAAACCACTTTCAAAACCAACGGTCCCGATGATTACCGCGAAGGAATTCATGCGTTTACCAATACTACGATTTGGAAAGATTACAAAACTCGGCTGGATTCGGCTACCTTGATTATCCGTGATGGCAAAGTGGTGAATACGGGAAAAAACATTGCCATACCTCAAGGCGCAATTGTTCATGACATGAAAAGAAAATTTATCTATCCATCTTTCATTGACATTTTTTCCGATTACGGCATGCCGGAAGTCAAAAAAGAACAGCGCGAATGGGGTCCACAGATGGAATCAAACATCAAAGGCGCATACGGATGGAACCAGGCCATTCATTCTGATTTTAATGCGTACAAACATTTTACCGTAAATGATAAAGCCGCTGAAGAATTACGCAAACTCGGTTTCGGCACCGTTCTCACCAATAAAAAAGATGGCATTGCGCGCGGCACCGGTGCGGTAGTTACTCTTGCCAATGAAAAAGAAAATTTTGTTTTGATAAAATCACTGGCAAGCACACATTACTCTTTCAATAAAGGAAGTTCTACACAGGATTATCCTTCATCCTTAATGGGAAGTATCGCCCTGCTCCGCCAAACTTACTACGATGCAATGTGGTATGGGTCATCCGGTGAACAAAAGGAGTTTAACATCAACCTGGAACACTGGAATATGGTGAAGTTGTTAAGCCTTTCTCCAATTTTTGATGCTTCCGGTGACTGGCAAAAAATTCTTAGGGCTGATAAAGTAGGTGATGAGTTTGGTGTTCAGTATATCATCAAAGGAATGGGCGATGAATACAAACGCGCTGAAGAAATTAAAATGACGAATGCGAAGCTTATCACCACTCTCAATTTCCCCAAAGCGTACGATGTAGAAGACCCATACAAGGCGATGTGGGTTTCTCTGGAAGACCTGAAACATTGGGAGCTTGCCCCTGCTAATTGCGCAACACTTGCAAAAGTCGGGATTGATTTCTCCATTACCACGTCCGACTTAGAAAAAAAGGAGGAGTTCTTTTCTGCGCTCCGTAAGGCGGTAAAATACGGACTCGATTCGAACATTGCTTTAAAAGCACTCACCTATAATCCGGCTACGTTTATCAATATTTATGACAAAGTTGGTTCATTAGAAACCGGCAAGCTTGCCAATTTCTTCATTACCTCAAAGCCTTTGTTCGATGATAAATGTGAAATTAATGAGAACTGGATTCAGGGGAAACAATATGTGATAAAAGCATTTGAACCGAAAGATATAAGGGGGGAGTACAATGTCGGCATAAGCAATGGAGCTAAATACAACATCAAAGTAACCGGTGAAGTTGCCTCCCCCAAGGCTGCTTTTGCCGACACAGCCAAAACAGAAGTGAAACTCGGTTATAAGGAAAATGATATCACGCTTGTAATTACTCCTGATAAAAAATCATCGGATAAAATCCGTTTAACCGGAACGATTAATCACGAAGCAAAAATATGGACCGGTAAAGGGCAGCTCGCTGATGGAGATTGGATAACATGGATCGCCACCCAAACCAAAGGCCCCGATGCCGACACTGCAAAGTCAAAGAAAGATACAGTTGACGTGACTAAAAATCTCGGCAAAGTAACTTTCCCTTTTATTGCTTACGGTAATGAGCAATTACCGGTGCAGGAAAATTTCCTGATTAAGAATGGAAATGTGTGGACCAACGAAGCCGAAGGAAATCTGTCAAACACGGATATGGTTGTCCGCGGAGGGAAAATTTATTCTGTCGGCAAAAATCTTTCCTGTACCGATTGCAAAACCATTGATGCCACAAACAAGTTTGTAACAAGCGGAATTATTGATGAGCACAATCACATTGCAATTTCCGAGGGCGTAAATGAAGGAACCGAAGCCAGCAGTGCTGAAGTGAGAATCGGTGATGTAGTTAATTCAGAGGACATTAACCTGTATCGGCAGCTTGCCGGTGGAGTGGTTGCTGCACAGTTGCTTCACGGCTCTGCTAATCCCATTGGCGGACAAAGCGCGCTCATAAAATTCCGCTGGGGTTACATTCCTGAAAAACTGAAGATTGAAGGCGCTGATGGCTTTATCAAATTTGCACTGGGCGAAAACGTAAAACAAAGCAACTGGGGCGATAAGAATGTGGTTCGCTATCCGCAAACACGAATGGGTGTTGAGCAGACCTACTACAATTACTTTACCAAAGCCAGCGAATATCAAAAGCAATGGAGCGCTTACAATACTGCAAAAGTGAAAGGCGCGGCACCGCGCAGAGATATTGAACTTGATGCTCTTTCCGAAATTTTGAGCAAGAAGAGATTCATCACTTGCCACAGTTACGTGCAAAGCGAAATCAATATGCTGATGCATGTGGCGGATAGTTTTGGGTTTAAGGTGAACACCTTCACACATATACTGGAGGGATACAAAGTAGCGGACAAAATGAAAGCCCACGGTGTTGCCGCATCTACATTCTCCGACTGGTGGGCTTATAAGTACGAAGTGATTGATGCAATCCCTTACAACACGGCTATTCTTGCAAAATCAGGAATTACTACCGCGGTAAATTCTGACGATGCGGAGATGGCGCGCAGGCTCAACCAGGAAGCAGCCAAGAGTATTAAGTATGGGGATCTCAGCGAAATAGAAGCCTGGAAAACCGTTACACTCAATCCTGCCAAAATGCTGCACCTCGACAACCGCACCGGCTCTATCAAGGCCGGTAAGGATGCTGATATAGTGGTGTGGAGCGACAACCCGCTTTCCGTTTACGCCAAAGCCGAGAAAACTTTTGTGGACGGCATCCTCTTCTTCGACATGGATAAAGATTTGCTGAAAAGAGAAGAAATTAAAAAGGAACGGGCGCGCATTATTCAAAAAATGCTGGACGAAAAGAAATCAGGAGCGCCAACCCAGGAACCGGTGAAGAAAGATAATCGCGGGTATTCATGTGGCGAAGACCACAATCATTAAACCTCCAAACAAGAAATCATGAAATCAATCAAACAAAGTCTCACTATTACTTTTTCATTTTTCATTTTTCATTTTTCATTTGGACAATCTGATGTTCCCGCTCCCGCTCCAAAACAATCGCAAAGCATTTACCTGACCCATGCCACTATTCATGTGGGCAATGGAAAGGTGCTTCAAAACGCAACCATCGCTTTTGAAAACGGAAGAATCACTCTCATAGCCGAAAACCCTGCTTTTAAAACCGATGAAACTATGGGCAAGATAATTGACTGTACCGGTAAACATATTTACCCCGGTGTTATTGCCCCCAATACAAAAATCGGCTTGGCAGAAATTGAGGCAGTGCGAGCCACCAACGATTATGCCGAAGTGGGCAACTACAATCCGAATGTGCGCTCGGTTATTTCTTACAACACCGACTCGCGCGTAACGCCCACCGTTCGCAGCAACGGTGTGCTCTACGCTCAGGTAGTACCTGTGGGCGGAACCATTTCCGGAACATCGGCACTGGTCCAGCTTGATGCCTGGAACTGGGAAGATGCCCTTATCCGCGAAGACGGTGTTTGGCTTAACTGGCCTTCGCTGGTTACGCGCGGGGGCTGGTGGGGCGAACCGGAGCCTGCAAAAACAAATAAGGACTACGACAAACACACCTGTGGAATAAAAAACTATTTCACCGAAGCGAAAAGCTACATCGAAGCTGGCAAGCACGAAAAAGAAAACCTCCGCTTCGAAGCTATGCGCGATTTATTCACCGGTAAGAAAAAACTTTTCATCCGCGTTAACCGCGTGCAAGAAATTCTTCATGCCGTGCAATTTGCCGAAGACTTCAAACTGCAAATCGTTATTGTTGGCGGAAGCGAAAGCTGGCTCGCAGCTGATGTTCTAGTGCAGAAAAATATTCCCGTAATACTTCACGAAGTTCACGATCTGCCCGCCAGCGATGACGCTGATATCGACCAGCCCTTTAAGACACCCGCGCTTCTGCAGAAGGCGGGCGTGCTTTTCTGCATTAGCATTCCCAACGGGTTTTGGCAGGAGAGAAATCTGATGTTTATGGCGGGTACCGCTGCCGCTTACGGCCTCACTAAAGAAGAGGCGTTGGCGGCTATTACTTCCAACACCGCAAAAATTATCGGAGCAGATAATTCGATTGGAACGCTCGAAACCGGTAAAGCCGCTTCGCTGATAGTTTCCACCGGTGATGTGCTGGACATGAAAACTTCCAACATCGAATTTGCTTTTATTGACGGGCGGCAAATTGATTTGAACAACAAGCAGAAGGAGCTGAACCAAAAGTTTATGAAGAAGTACGGGCTGAATTGAGGCCGGTGTGTTACATTTTTGAAAAGTGTAGTGGGTTAGATTTGGGGGGCGTGGGTTAAAAAACTAATGAAAAAATTTCTCTACCTAATTTTCAATTACAACAAAATTAAGCAGCTTTCCAAAGGCGAGAAAACAATTCTTAGTATGATAAATGAAAAATACGGTTTCAGTCTAAGGGATAAGATATTTTTCGTAGAGTTAAGCAAAAAAGAAGCGTGGGTTCAAGTTTGGGGAAATTCAGGTAATGGCCCTATGGTTAGTTTGACTAATCTATATTTATTTCTAACAGAAGGAGTGATGACAGAAGAGGAAATAAAGAATAACCACATATAAAACTAAGCACCCCGCCATATCTCCCTTTGCGCAACGTTAGAGCATTAGTAATTCGGTTATTGTTTGAAAATTGGAGTTTGGTAATTGATAATTGGTAATTAAAGTCATTCCCATTTATAGCCAATTCTCCTAACTTTGAACTTCGAACTTTTAGCTTAATCAATGTACGGTTCAACAAATCTTAGCGAAGAAGACGCCAAACGGATGAACACCACCGTGGAAGACCCCGAAAAGCTGTCGGTGTTCGAAGAGCGCATTGCGCGGGGTGAAAAAATTGAGCCCGGCGACTGGATGCCGGTGGAATACCGCAGGCAGCTCATCCGCATGATTGAGCAACACGCGCATTCCGAAATTGTTGGCGCTCTTCCGGAGGGAACCTGGATTACCCGCGCACCTAATTTCAGGCGCAAGCTGGCGCTCATTGCCAAGGTGCAGGATGAAATTGGTCACGGACAACTGCTTTACTCCGCTGCCGAAACCCTCGGCAAAACCCGCGAGCAAATGCTCAACGACCTGCTGAACGGGAAATCAAAATACAGCAACGTGTTTAACTACCCGGCAAAAACCTGGGCCGATATTGCCGTGATTGGTTTTTTGGTGGATGGAGCGGCAATTGTCAACCAGGTCATTAATTCCAAAGGAAGCTACGGACCTTACTGCCGCGCCCTTGAGCGCATTTGCTACGAAGAAAGTTTTCACCTCAAGCAAGGTCACGATAATGTGGTTTACCTTGCCACAGGTTCAAAGGTACAGCGCGATATTTTACAGGATTCTATTAACCGGTGGTATCGCCCGCTGCTTCATTTTTTTGGTCCGCCCGATAAGCAAAGCGCCCACAGCGAAAAGCTGATGAAGTGGAAAGTGAAGCTGGCGAGCAACGATGATATGCGCAACCAGTTCCTCGACCAGTATGTGCCTAAAATCTGGGAACTCGATATTACTTTCCCCGACAAAAATTTGCGCAAGAACAATGACGGCATTTGGGAGTTCAGCAACCCCGACTGGAATGAATTCAAGCGGGTAATCAATGGCGATGGCCCTTGCAATAAGGAACGGCTGGAGGTAAGAAGATTTGCCGAAGAAGCTGGGAGATGGGTGCGAGAGGCATTAATGAATCCTAACGAAAAATACCAGGTGCCCCTGGCGTAGTTTATGAGTTCATTAGACCCCCGCATAAACCGTCTCGACCTGAAAAAAATTTCAGCAGGCGAAGAACAAACTAATTCGCACTTAATCACCTGGGAGGTTTTTCACCAGGAAAAGCGCGGCAAGCAACCTGTGCATGTGGGTATTGTTCATGCATCATCGCCCGAATTGGCGCTGGTGATGGCAAAGGAAGTCTTCTGCAGGCGCGGAAAAACGGCAAACCTGTGGGTGGCAAAAACCAGTGATGTATATACCTTTAGCGCAGAAGATGAAGAAATGTTTGAAACCACACCTGAAAAAACTTTCCGCGACCCGGCCGCTTACAAAGTACGCGACCGGATTGAAAAATTTCAGCAACAGAAACAGCAACGATGAATAACGAAGCTTTGAAGGAGTTACTTTTCAAAATGGCTGATGATGCGCTTATTATCGGCCATCGCAATTCTGAGTGGACCGGTATAGGCCCCATGCTCGAGGAAGATTTGGCGTTTTCATCTATGGCACAGGACAAAATCGGACATGCACAAGCGCTTTATAAAATACTGAACGAAGTTTTGGGCGAAGCCGACCCCGATACACTTGCATTTAAGCGCGAAGAAAAAAACTTTAAGTGCTGCCAGTTTGTGGAACACCCCATTGGTGAATATGATTTCAGCATCATGCGGCAATTTCTTTTCGACCATGCGGAGTTGCTACGGTACGAAATGCTGGCACAGAGTTCTTTTCAGCCGGTGGCGCAACTGGCAAAGAAGGTTCGGGGTGAAATAAAATATCATGTGCTTCATGCCGATACTTTTATTAAACAGCTTGGCAACGGAACCGAAGAAAGCCATGCGCGCCTGCAAACGGCACTGAACAATTCATGGCATCTCGCTCTTGGCATTTTCGAAAAAAGCGAATTTGAAAAGGAGTTGATTGCGCAAAATATTTTTACCGGTGAAGATGAATTGAAGAAACGCTGGCTCGAAAAAATTGCACCGGTGTTAGAAGCTGCGACTTTAATAGTTCCGCCAACTGATGATTCAAAAATTGTTTATGGCGGCAGAAAGGGATTTCATTCGGAATATTTGAAACCCTTACTCGATGAAATGACAGAAGTATTGAGAACCGATATTAATGCGGAGTGGTAAACCAGTTAACAGTTGACAGTTTGCAATTCACAGAAGAACAAATTTGGGCAGCACTCGAAAACGTGAAGGACCCTGAAATTCCGGTGCTGTCAATTGTTGATATGGGAATCGTGACTGCTGTTCAAATCCAAAATCCAAAATCCGAAATCAGCATTACCATAACTCCAACTTTTGTCGGCTGCCCGGCTCTTGAAGTAATCCAAAAATCTATTCGCGAGGAAATAGTCCGTCTTGGTTTCGATTCGGTTGAAGTAACAGTTGATTACGAAACTCCGTGGACGAGCGACAAAATGAAACCCGAAGCAAAAATCAAACTTGAAAAATTCGGGCTTGCTCCGCCACCGGTAATTAGCGGGGAATTAACTGAAGAGCAATTGAACAACGTTCGCTGCCCGCATTGCGGAAGCACGGATACTACACTTCGTTCTGCTTTCGGTTCTACGCTTTGCCGTGCCATTCGTTTTTGCTTTAATTGCAAACAGGGCTTCGAGCAATTCAAACCCGTTACATGAAATATTTGGTTTTCATCGTCATTGTGGCATCTGCTTTTACGGTTAAGAAAAATACCGGCATTGAGCAATTTCACTGGATGGCCGGAAGCTGGAAACTTGACAGTGAAGAAAAGGCTTATGAGAACTGGGAAATAGTTAACGATACCATGATGGGCGGTTTATCGTTCCATTATGAATACGAAGAAGAGGAAGACGAAACCGAACTTAAATATGATGAAATAATCCGCCTTGTGCGTAGAGGGGATAAGTTCTATTATATACCAATGGTAACCCGGCAGAACAACGGCAAGGAAATTGATTTTGAAATTGTTTCCACATCAAAAAATTCGTTTGTAGCACAAAACCTAAAGCACGACTTTCCTCAACGCATAGGTTACAAACTAAAAAGCCCCGATCGTTTAGATGCCCACATTGAGGGTATGCAAAACGGCAGAAAGAAGAGAATTGATTTCTATTTCAAAAAAGTAGTTGACAAGCCCTGATGTGGGAGCTAAAAAAAATATTTCAAATTTGCTCGTTCCGTGTTATTGCTTATTTTCAATTTTATCATTGATACGTTGCTAATGCAAAACCGTCTCCGGCTACTATTTTTCATTCTTTTTTTGCTTCCTTTCTCATTCTGCTCTTATGCCCAATCTGAACAGGATTCCAAAGCAAAGCTGAAAGAAGAAATGCGCAGGCAACAAAATGAATTGCAGCGGCAAAATCAAATAATAAAACAACAAGATGAGTGGCATAAAAAAGATGCCCAGCAGGAAATAAATCGTTTGAATGAGGAAACCCAACAGAAGAATTTTGAGCTTGCTGTAAGTCGTGATGAAGTTCAGCGCTCTCGCTCTGAAGTGCAAAAAGCCAAGCTGGAGTTGGAGGGAAAAAAGAAAGAGCTTGCTATAACGCAACAAATGATTGATTCTGCTAAAGCCCGCTTGGCGGCTACTCAAAGCATGTTAATGGAGTCGGAAATGGTGGTTAAGCGAACCAAGGAAGAATTGCGCCATCAAGAAGACAGTGTAAAAATGCTTAATCAGGAGAAGGCCTTACAGGCTCAAGTGGTGAAAAATCAAGAGTTGGAAATTGAGGCGCAAAAACAAAAAAGCCGTTTGTACATTATTGCAGCTATATCCGGAATCGGATTGTTTATTATGGTTGCGGGGCTGCTACTTTACCGTCAAAAAACCATAAGGGAACTTGGCAAGAAGAATAAAATAATCGAAGAGGAAAAAAGAAGGAGCGATGAGCTTCTTCTTAACATCCTTCCCGAAGAAGTAATGCACGAGTTAAAGGCCCATGGCAAAACACAGGCGCGGAATTTTTCAAAGGCTACTGTTTTATTTGCCGATATAAAAGACTTTACCACCATCAGCGAAAAACTTTCACCCGATGATTTGATTGAAGGTTTGGATGCTTACTTTGAGAAGTTTGACAAGGTGATTGAAAAATACAACATTGAAAAAATTAAAACCATCGGTGACGCTTATGTGTGCGCGGGCGGTGTGCCAAGCAAGAGTGAGGTAGACCCGGCATCGGTGGTTCAGGCTGCGCTTGATTTTATTTATGAAATTGACAAACTAAGGCGGCAGAGAACCGCACAGGGGAAAATTCCGTTTGAGTTCCGCATTGGAATTCACACTGGTCAATTGGTAGCTGGTGTAATAGGAATCCGCAAATTTGCTTATGATATTTGGGGTGACACAGTAAACATGGCAGCGCGTATGCAACAGGCCAGCGAGCCCGGGAAAATTAATATTTCCGAAGCCACTTACGATTTGGTGAAAAATAAATTTGCTTGTGTTTACCGGGGCAAAATTGAGGCGAAGAATAAAGGCGAAATTGACATGTATTTCGTTGAAAAAGCAACAAGTTAAATAATATTCGGCTTTACTTTTATACGGTGATGAGGAACCTTAAGGAGATAGAAACGCATATCATAGGAAAGCTGAAAAAAGAACTGCCCAGAGACCTTTATTATCACGGAGTTCATCATACCCTCGATGTTCTGCACTCTGCCGAGATGATTGGGCAAGCTGAAAAAATTTCTGATGAAGAAATGTTTTTATTAAAGGTTGCTGTGCTTTATCATGACTGCGGGTTTTTAAAGGTTTATAAAAACCATGAGGAAGTAGGCTGTGAAATGGCACGTGCCGATCTGCCCGGTTTTGGTCTGAGCAAAAATGAAATTGAAATTATCTGCGGAATGATTATGGCTACTAAAATTCCTCAAGAACCAAAAACTCACTTGGAACAAATTATTGCCGATGCAGACCTTGAATACCTGGGGACTGACCAGTTTGAAAGAATTGGCCGAACTTTGTTTGAAGAAGTAAAAATTTATCTGGGCGTGGAAGGTGAAAGGCAGTGGAATATTATTCAAATGAACTTTCTGAAACGCCATCATTATTTTACCGACTTCTGCAAAAAGCACCGGGAAGAAGCCAAGCAAAAACATCTTGGCGTAATTGAACAGATTGTGGGTGACTACAATTGATTACCTTGTTTCTGTATTGTTTTTTCGTTCTGAGCTTTAAGTCTCCGGCAAAGCGTTTGAATAATTCCTTTTGCCACCTCTATCCGGCTTTCCATCAATTCGTAAAAAGGCTCTTGGTCAATCTTTAAAAGCAGCGCTTCTGTATTCGCGCTTACACTTGCCGAGCGGGTGTCGGTATCCAGAAGAGAAAGCTCTCCGAAAAAGTCATTTTCTTTCAACACGGCCAGGGTGTGTTCATTTTTATGAACTCGCACCTCGCCTTTAAAAATAATGTACATGCAGTTGCCCGTTTCCCCTTCTTTGAAAATATTTTTGCCTGCTTCAAATTCTTCTTCTTCCAGAATTTCTGCCACCTCAGCTAGTACGGTTTCAGGTGTTTCGGAAAAAATGCTCAATGACTTAAGAAGCAAAACTTTTTCAATCAGCAATAAACGTTGTTCGTGATGTGTGTGTGCCATTGGCTTTAAATGTTTTCTGCTGTTTCCCGCAATAATATATCGTTTTCCTTTTCCGCTTTTTCAAGCCATGTTTTTTTCTTTTCTCCGGGATAAAATTTAGCGGAATACAGAGCTGCTGCTTTTGTCCATCTGTGAAAGTGATGCCCAGTGTCGTTCAAAACCGCATCAATAATACTTTCATAGGCTAATTGCTCATGAAAATTAGCCTGAAGAGCGTGGCATTTATCATTAACCGTTCCAGGCTCAAATATTTTATTGAAGCGAAGTGAAATATCTTTCGGAACTTCTATTTCTACTATCTCGAGAGCGTTGGCAATGCTTTCCCGCTTTTTAATCGCGAAGGCATTTTTTGCACGAAGCATTTTTTCCTTGCTGTAAACAAACGAAAAGAGCAGAAAAAGCGAGTCCCTGATTTCATTCAACTCCAAGTGCAAAGCTTCAGTCAATATTTTTGCAGAAGTATTCTTTTCCAAAGCCTGAATCATGAATAAAATTTTCACGGCCGCATTGATATAGTGGTGCATCAGTTTAATGTGTTGTGTGCGGTGATGAGGCTGCGATTTAAACTCGCACAAGTGGAGTGCATGAAAAATGTCTTTCCGCAACGATGGTAATTTCCAAACTAACTCATCAAGAATTTTTGTGGCGCTGTCCGTTCCTATTCTTCCGCACAGGAGAATTAATCTGGTGTGTTGTTTTTGTGTTAATTTTTCGTGTGTCAGCACCCGGTTTATTTCTTTCAGGCTCACATCCCCGGCTTCGTACAGTGCATCCAGCACTTGTTTTTCGCTCTTTCGGTGCAAGAACATTTCCATCAAAGGAAATATCAGTTTTTCGTTTTTCACTTTTCCCGAAGCAATTATGGCTGCTTTTATCACTTCTGCATTTTCATCGCTGAGTAGCCCAAGCAACGGTTTATAAAACGACTGAATGCCCAATTCACCAATAATTTCAGCTGCTATTTTCCGTTCACTGCTTTCCCCGGAAGAAATAAGCATTAACAACCGCTGTCCCGCTGTAACCATGGCGCTGATGCCCCCGCTGGTCATCAGCCCGGTAATTGCTGCTTTCATCAATCGCGGGTCTTTATCTTCAATAAACACATCCAGGTTCTCCAACTCATCTGCCTGTAACATGCACTTTGCTTTTACCGCTTCGGGCAGAAGTTCTGTTTCTTTCCTGTCTCTTATTATTTCTTCGATTTTGGGGAGCGCAGCAGAAATCTTTTTTCTCTCTGAAAACTTAATTGCCTCCATGCGAACTTCTTCGCGCGGGTGGTGAAGTGCTTTCAAAACAAATTCTTCTTTATCATCCGAATATTGTTTTTCAAGCAGATTCAAAATATAAATAGCTTCTCCTCTTTCGCCATGACTTATTTTTTCTTTCAATACCTTTTGTGTTTTTCCGTCTTCAAGGTTTATTTCCTGCCCGATTGAGTATCTTTTATTCAGCGCAGTAACAAGCGTTCTCACGTATTCGAGATCCACTAAAAAAATCATCACAATCCATATAACCAGCAAAATCAGCAGTAAGTACGAAAGCAAATACAAATCCACATTGCCCGAAAGCTTTACCAACGTATAAAGCATAATACCGCTGAACGCCAGCGCAAACGGGTCCATTACTCCTTTTACAATGGTATGGCCTTTCAATCGCAGGTTTGTTGAAAGCGGCTGCATGAGCGAGAGAAACACAGGGTCTTGCAGCGATGTTTTCAAAACTTCGGTAATGATGAACATCAATCCGAAAAAGTAAATGACAGTACTGCCGCTTAGCTGAAAAAAAGAAAGGATAATAAAACCAAAAATGAATAGCAACAAAATTACCGGGCTCACCAGCAAGGACCCCTTAGTTCCGAGCCGGCTTGCCAGGCGGCTGGTCATTACCAGGCGAATGAAAATGGCAAGCACTCGTCCCCCTGCAAAAAACAAGGAGATAAAACCATAAAGCTCCAAATCGTTTTTCATCTGAGATTTTATTTCTCCATAAAATGAAAAACTGACAACGGTTACACATGTCATTACAATAAAAGAAAGCAGCGCAACAAATGCAATCATCCGGTTACCGAAAAAACTTCTTGCAATTTCGCGCCAGTTTTCTGTTGCTCGCTTGTGGGCATTAACATGCTCGTGCTCATGCGCCACGTGAACATCCATGGCACCGGCTTTACTTAAGCGGAAATAAAATACGAGAGAAAGTAAAATTGAAATTGCCGAAAGGGCAATCACATTTCCTTCCGAAAAAACCTGAATCAAAAAAGGAACTGCGGAGTAACCAATCAGTTTAGCAGGAATATCGCCCGCGCCAATCATTCCGAAGAGGCGTTTACTTTGGCGAATATCAAACTGCAAAGCAGCGAGCCCCCAGAATTCGAGATTGGTGAGAAGGTACACCACGTAATACCAGCTCAGCATTAAAAAAATAAACCACAACGAATTAGACTCAGAAAAAGCAAACCGGAACAGCAGAATGCTGATGGCAACAAACAAAATTACCAACAGCACTAACTTCTTCACCGATAAGGTATGTTCAACTTTGTTGTAAACAAATCCGGCAATCCAAAGCAGCAACGCGGAAAAAAGATAGACTTTGGGTAGCCCGATAGCGTCAAAGTTTTTGATAAACATGGCCAGCGCTACCGAATTAAAAATGGCGATTCCCGCGCCCTGAAAAAACTGAAGCCAGAAAAGATTGGTGACCAGCCACGCCTCATCGCTGCGGATATTGAAAAGGCGAAGCAACCGGTTTTTCATTAGCTGTATGCGGTTATGCGGCTAAGATAAATTTTTCTTCTCCTTATCTGCCAGCTTCTTTTTATAAAACGCTTTGCTTGCCGCATAAATTGATTTAGTAAAAACAGCATACACCTTTCCAGCGTCATCTTGATAATGAACCGGTAGGTCGAAAGAATATTCGCCCCGTAACTCAACGTGGTGCTTTACTTCATTAATCATTTCATCGGATATCAGAAACCGGCATTTAGCTTTACCGGTTAGCGGGCGCACAAATTTTATGGTTGCTCCCTTATCCCAAACTACAAAATCTTTACCGAGGATTTCCATAAACATCAGCATGAAGAACGGGTCTATGGAACTATAAATGCTTCCGCCATAAACAGTGCCCACCCGGTTACGTGTCCGGATGTTAAGCCGCAGGCTTACATGCAACTCTTTAAAATCGCCAGCAATAAATTGTATGGTACCGCCACTGCACCAAATGCACGGCCAGAAATTGAAGACCATGCGCATCCAACGTGACTTGGATGACTCCGTCTTTTCTGTTTGAAATAATTTCATGACATTATTTTTTTCTGTTGAAGCGAAATAGTTTTTTCGCCTGACAAAGCAACAAACTCTATGTCGAACCTGATTCGGGAAAAATATGCGAAGCTGCTGGTGAACTATTGCCTGGCTGTAAAAAAGAATGATAAAGTATATGTTACCTCTACTTACCTGGCCGAAGATTTACTGCGCGAGGTGGTTAAAGAAATTTATAAAGCCGGTGGTATTCCTGTATTGAATGTTGAATTGAAAGACATCCATGAATTAGCGCTTCAGTATGGAGAAGAACACCAGCTGAGCTGGGTGAACCCGATGAAGAAATATGTGTTCGAGAATTTTGATTGCTTCCTGAGTATCCGTGCACCTTTCGAAAAAGGCGATGACGAAAAAGAACCCGCAGATGCAGCGAAATTTAAGGTTCATCAAAAGGCGCAGGAGGAAATCAACAAAATTTATTTCGAGCGGATTGGCACCGGCTCTATGCGCAGAAATCTTTGTCAGTATCCAACTCAGGCTGGCGCGGATGATGCACGAATGACTTTAGAAGAATATGAAAAGTTTGTTTACCAGTCGTGTTATCTTTTTGATGAAGACCCGGTGGCTAAATGGCTCGAGGTGCGCAAAACACAGCAGGTTTTTGTGGACTACCTGAATAAAGTTGACCGCATTCATTACAAGGGGCCGAACATTGATGTTTCTTTTTCTACCAAAGGCCGCACCTGGATTAACAGCGATGGCCGCGCCAACATGCCCAGCGGTGAAGTTTTTTCGGCACCGGTGGAGGACAGCGTTAATGGTAAAGTTTATTTCAGCTACCCCACTATTTACATGGGAAAAGATGTGGTGGGTGTTTCGCTCGAAATAAAAGACGGAGAAATTATTTCGTGGGATGCCGAAGAAGGCAAAGAAGTGCTCGATAAGGTTTTTGCCATTGAAGGCGCGCGCAGGTGGGGCGAGGTTGCTGTTGGCACCAACTTTAATATACAGCGCACCACCCGCAATATTTTGTTTGACGAAAAAATTGGCGGCAGCATACACATGGCGGTGGGGCAAAGCTACAAGCAGTGCGGAGGCAAAAACGAAAGCACTGTGCACTGGGATATGATTACCGACATGAAAAATGGCGGGCAGATTTTTGCCGATGGAGTAAAGATTTACGAGAACGGGAGGTTTTTGCTGGGGTAGTTTTATCTTTAGCGTGCAATGAAGAAATTTTTTACCTCCCTTTTGTTGCTTACAGTTTTTATGGGACAAGGACAGAATTTAGTTCCGAATCCGAGTTTTGAGATTTATGATACTTGTCCAACATTTAGTGGGCGTATGTATGCGTCAAATTGGTATGTTGCTGAAAAAACACCTGATTACTTTAATGTGTGTACCACAACTCCGGCTATTTCCATTCCAAATAATTTATTCGACTTACAATTTCCTGCTACAGGCAACGCTTATTGCGGTTTCTATACTTATGGCACGGTAGACACTTTGTACCGTGAAAAAATAGGTGTCCAATTGCTAAGCCCTTTAAATATTGGAACTCGATACTTCGTTTCATTTAAGTTAAATGCAACTTCTCGCCATGTAAATGGTGCTACTAATAAAACAGGGGCTTTATTTTCAACAACCTCCTATACTCCCGCGCATCCTTCCCCCACAAAGGACTTTTGCCAAGTGTGGTCTGATAGCATAATAACCGATACAATCAATTGGGTTCAGATTAGGGGTTCGTTCATAGCAGACTCTGCTTATAGCTATTTGACTTTAGGAAATTTTTTTGTTAACTCTCATACCGATACCGCACGATTCTGGGGCACATCTATTTCTTTAATAGCTTACTATTACATAGATGATGTTTGCGTCTCTAACGATTCTTCAACTTGCAATTCACCGGTTGGCATACGCGAAGCAAAACAAATTGATGATGTAAAAATTTCCCCCAATCCCTTCTCCTCCCAACTCACCTTCTCCCTTTCAAACAACGAGCAGGTAACCCTTTCACTTTACAACTTCCTCGGTCAGCAAATTTTGCAGCAAACATTTACCAGCTCCGCTACCATAAATACAGCAGAGCTTGCCACCGGTATTTACTTTTATGAGTTGCGCAACGGCAAAGCAGCAGCTACCACCGGTAAGGCGGTGAAGCAATAAAACCGTTAAGAAGTTGTTGAAGTTTGTCCGTAAAAAGGGAGCCTGTAGAAAGGAGAGTGCAAAAGGCTTCGAAAAGTTCCTGATATTTCCACTTTATATTACTTAAACCAATACTGTGCCTGATTTTCAATCAGTAGTTTCGAAGAATAGGTTTTTCTTTCACCGGTACTCACTGAAGCAAAATATAAACCGGATGGAAGGGCGATAATGTCCATTCGGTTTAATCCTTTCAGAAGAATAACCTCCCGCATCAGTTTTCCTTCCACCGAATAAATCCGCAAAATATTTGCCTGCATAGCGGAATTATCAAGCATCACAAATTGCGAAGCAGGGATTGGATAAATGGGAAAGGAAAATGCTTCCGGTTCTTTTAGCCCGCTTACCGTCACGCTTGCACAGCCCGATTCTGCTATGCAGCTGTCTTTTGTAATTCTTACCCGGTAATTACCGGTTTGAGTGGGAGAAAAATTTGGACCGGTAGCACCGGCAACCAATGAATCATTACTGCAATCAATCCATTCGTAGGCTGCATTCGTTTCAGCGGAAGAAAGCGTACTGCCGCTGATGGTAATGGCAGTATCCATCATAGTTTCAGCGAGGTGAAGCGTAATAATAGAGTCGTAATTGCTTCCGGCAATAGTATCAGCATAAGTTCCCGCTGTGTCAATCGCATTTCCATTGAAGCTGTAAGTTGAGCCGCTGCAAAAGGTGTCATTAACCGCAGTGTGCCGGTTCAGAAACACAAAAGGGTAATTCGTTGTGCAATCGGTAAACTCTGCCGCCTGCATTTGCTTTTGCTGTGCCGGAATAGTTCCGGTGCTAATCGTATTGGGTATTCCGATAGGCGGGTACAGCGAATACGAATTAAAAAATCCGGGTACATTCTTTTTGTAGTAGGAAGTATCGCTGAGTGTTTCCGTGCCCGCAGGCATAATGGTTCCTTTAATATTATTTCCGTGCGCCAGTTGACCGGTACCGGAAAGGAAATAAAGTCCCTGGTTGGTCGCAGTGCTGGTAACTTCATTGCCGACAAAATTTTGATTATCGCTGGCAGGGCTGGTATTCATGAAAATTCCATAGAGGTCGGCCCGGTTGCGGAAAAAAGTGTTGTAAGGCCCGTTAATGCCGTGCGAATTGTCAATCACAATATTCTGACCGGTGTTGCCTTCAAACAAATTCAGAAAAGGGTAATTGCCGTGCAGCACCATGTCACCGGCTGAGTTAGTCGGAAGAAAACCGCTCACCCAATAAGGATTGGTAGAAGAGTTGTAGCCGAAAACATTTCCATTGGCGCCCGCCTGTAAAATCATGGCATGGCGCAGGTGATTAAAAATATTGTTCTCTACCAAGCACTCACCGGAACAATACTGAACCAAAACTCCGTAAGCCTGTCCGCCTCCGCCAAAAGCAAAAGCATCGTGCAGGTAACATCCCGAAATTTCAATGTTGCTGGAATTGGAAACGGCAATGTGCGCGAAATTGCAGGTGTCCATCTCCACTCCTTTAATCCAGCATTTCACTCCGTAGTTGATATCAATGTTGTTGGTCTGCCCGGCACTTACGTCAAGCCGTTTAATTTTCAGGCACTCGATTCCGATGTCATGCTTCGGAGTCATCTTCCTCAATTTGCAACTGTCAGTCACCATAAAATCTTTTCGCAGCGGACTGTTCAAATTGATTCTGTTTCCTGCAATGCTGTTTACCTGAACTATCTGCCCCACCGAGCCATAAGCCCAGTTAGATGCGAGGAGCGAACTGTCGTTCTGAGAAATTTTTATGTAGTCGCCAGCATTAAAAAGAGAAGGATTGCTGACCATGAGGAAGCTGCTGTCTTTCACCGCATCCATTGCCAGTGTTGCGTACGAAGAAGAAATACTTCCTGCTATTCGTATCATGTCGCTGTTGCCGCTCAAATTAAAACTAAGCATGGTGCTGTCAGCCGAGTTGCCTTTCAGAATAATACTGTCGCGCAGGGCAAAGCTTGCATTGAAGCGAAAATTGCCCGTGGGGAAATAAATAGTGCCGCTTGCCCCGCCAAGCGAAGCAATAGCATTTTGCAAAGCGGTGTTGTTGGAAGTTACCCCATCTCCAACTCCGCCAAAAGCAGTAATGTCAACTATGGTTGTGTACACAGGAATTGAATCGCGGTAACCGGCAAGACTCCAGTCGGTTCTGCGGTCGGCAGGAATTACTTGCGCAAAAACTAATTGATGAAGAAGAAAGGCAGGTAAAAACCATTTTTTGAGATTCATGTTTCAAACGTAATCTAAACTGTCATGCGTTGTCTCAACTTTCCCACCGGAAATTAAAGCCTGAACAGAAAAGAAAACCCTACACAAAAAACCTTTCGTAAAACAGAAAGGCATTGCCATGCATTATTTTTTTAACGAGTTCAAAAGGTGAGTAATCAAACCAAAGTTCTTCCTGGTAATGGTTCTCCTCCAGATATTCAATAAGGTCCTGCTGAAAGAGCGGGAACTTAGCCGCAGATTCGTAAGGGTCCATGTGGGTAATAGAGCCATCAAAGTCAGTTCCGATGGCGACAGTATCCCAACCGGTTTTATCTCCGATTGCCTTTACTACCTGAAAAGCATTATCCCAAAATATTTTGCTGAATTCTTCACGTTGCTTTTTTTCATCAGTAATTGCAGTTACGCGTCTTATATTCCGCAACCCGCTTAAATTTCCTTTGTCCATCATTAAGCCAATCAACCCGCCTGACTGATTTATAATCACAGCTTCGTCATTGGACACATTAATACTCCAGCGATAAAGTTTGTGAGTTCGCGCTTTGCCAATCACGTCAGGTTCTTTTATTGAGCTGTCCAGCGTGTTGAATCCGTTCATTCCTACATGGCTGGCGACAATCGGAATGGTGTCGCTCGGATTGATTGAATTGTAATTGCTCACAAAATCGTAATACTCTTTACGAGCAAGAGCGCTCATGTGTTTGGTATCAATCAAAATGCGCTTTCCGTTTTCGCGGCTCAAAAGTTCGCGGATAACATGCCAGCCCAATTCAGTGATGCCCTTATTCTTTCCCTTATTTTGATTTATGATGCTGTTAATAGGCGGCTTGAAACTGGTAGCATGTCCGCTCAAATGGTTCCAGAAGTGATGCGCCAGGTTAATCATAAAGGGAGGAAACTCCCATCGTTTTATGGCTAGAATATTTTCGGTAAGCCGCTCCATTAACTCGTCCTCAGGTAAATTATCTGTTTCGGGTGTACCGGTTCCCAGCACATGCGCTCCTTCAATAGAAAGAATTCCGATTAGAGTATTTTTTTTCTTCAGCGCCTGTTCAAGTTCGATGTAATTATTTGCCAGGACAAATTCGCTTTTGCCATCGGGACTTTTGCCCTGCTGTTCCACCACATAAGCGTACTCCCGTTCTAAATCGCTGAAATAATTGTAGTGTGTCATTTGTTCCCTGATACAAGAGCCATCGTAACCGGTTATCACTTCCTGCATGGTGGTGACCCGCTTCTTGCCGATTAAAAACTTAGGGATATTGCGCAGGTGAAGAAAGCCACGCTCAATCGGATAAAGCGAAACCTGGAACACCCGTACATTTCCCAAAGCCATAGCATCAAGATGCGTTTGTGATTCTTTCAGCACCTTTTGCGACAAGTCGCTGATGGTTTTGCCGAAGCCGCCTTCAATCTTATGCTGAATTTTATCCCAGATATTGGCGGTTGGATTCGGATAGGAGGAATTAAATGCTTTTATGTGAGGATGACAGTGAATGTCAATGGTAAAAATTTCGTTGTTCATTATTTCGCTTTGAATCCATAAGACTACTGGCGGGAAAATATATTTTAATTGGTAAAGACTTCCGAAGTTTTGAAAACTTTGGGAAGTCTCATTAACGGTTCGCTTTCAGTGCCCGCATCATTTCACCGAATTTATATCCTTTCAGCATGGCGGTGAGCATTTGAGTAATCCGTTTGGCTTTGGTTGAACCGGTCTTTGCACTTTCAATCCACTTACTGAAATACTTTTGCTCCGAGCCGGAAAGCTTTTTGAAATTCTTCATAGCCTCCGGTTCATCTTCCAGACAAGCCATCATATCTTCCGAAAGCTCAAAAGCGCTATCATCAGCAATAAGCTGAACCATTAACTCTGCTCCTTTTCTTTTCCCGATTCCCTTTCGTACTGCTGCATTCAGCGGCATTATAAAATCGCCTTCTCCCATGGGAATAAGCGCAACCTGGTTAATGGAAAAATTATCGAGCTTTCCCTTTACCCGGAATGATTTCTTAGTACCCGGTTTTAGTTTTGCTGCAAGTTCAGACGGAATGACAATGTATGTCCATCCGGTTTTTTCGCCCTGTTTATCAAATTTCAAAATAATAGTCGTGAATTTTATCATCGCATAAATTTAAGATTGAAATCCGGTTTCGAAATTGACTTTCATAACGTCTTTTTTATTTTCACCCCTCAACAAACATTAGCACATAAACACTTTAACACCTTAACACATTCTAAAATGGGCCGCGCGTTTGAATACCGGAAAGAAAGGAAGATGAAGAGATGGGGTGCTATGGCAAAAGCCTTCACCCGGATTGGACGAGACATTTCAATTGCAGTAAAAGCAGGCGGTGGTGACCCCGACACCAACGCCCGTCTGCGCGCTTGCATTCAAAACGCCAAGGCGGTGAACATGCCAAAAGACCGGGTGGAAGCTGCCATTAAGAAAGCATCTTCGAAAGATACTGCCGGATATGATGAAATAACTTATGAAGGCTACGCTCCGCACGGTGTGGCGCTGGTGATCGACACGCAGACCGACAACGGCACACGCACCGTTGCCAACGTCCGCAATATTCTGAAAAAATTTAATTGTTCGCTGGGCACCAGCGGCTCGGTGGAATATATGTTTAAGAAAAAAGCAGTATTCAAATTCGATAAAGGAAATCTGAATCTTGAAGATTTAGAACTGGAACTGATTGACGCAGGGCTGACTGAATTACAAAGTGAGGGCGATGGTGTAGTTGCCTATGCCGAATTCACCGACTTCGGAAAACTTTCAAAAACTCTGGAAGAAAAGGGAATTGAAGTAAAAGAATCTTCGTACGAAAAAATTCCTGACTTCTATAAGGAAGGATTAACCGATGCACAAGCCGAAGAAGTAATCAAGCTGATTGAAGTGCTTGAAGAGGATGAGGATGTGAGCCATGTGTTTCATAACATGAAGTAAAGCACCTATTCATTTCTTATTTCCAAAAGCCGGCATCCTAAATACCTCGCCAACCCTTCAGCTCCCCATTTCATTATCACATCATGGTTCCAGGAGAAGACAGGTTTCAAAACCGGCTCAAGAAGGCCCATGAAAAAGGAGTTGGTTTTTACCACCCAATAATATTTTACTGTGCTGGTTCCGTTTTCGCTTTCAAAAAGCCAGGTGCCGGTTCCTTCCAGTTCACCAATTGTGGTTCCTGTTATTTTTTTCAGGGGCAGCACTTCGCGTACGGTTCCGGTGTAGGTGAGCGAATAAGGTAGTGCGCTACGCGTTTTAAATTTTTTGACCGCGCCAATGCCCAGTTCATTGCCCCGGTGAAGGGTTTCAACACGGCTTTGCCCTTTCCACCACCGGTGATAATTATCGGCATCGTGAATGGCGGAAAAAATTTTTTCGAGCGGAGCATCGAATTTCCAAACGGTGAGAAAACTATAATCAGCCACAAGTTTCTTTTTAATGTAAAACTTTCATCTTTGAATATATGAAACGATTTGAAAACAAAGTGGCGGTAGTAACGGGGGGAGCTTCCGGTATTGGAAAAGCAGCGGTTGAAAAATTTGTGCGCGAAGGAGCAGCTGTTGCCCTTTGGGATGTAAATGAAGCACAAGGTAAGGAACTTGAACTTCTTTTGCTCAACGAAGGATTTATAGTCCGGTTTGTAAAAGCAAATACAGCTAAGTCCGATGAAGTGGAACGCGCAACTGCCGAAACGCTGAAGCAATTCAAGCAGATACACATCCTCGTCAACAATGCCGGCATTACACGCGATTCCACCCTGCAAAAAATGACCAGCGAGCAATGGCAGCAGGTAATTGATGTAAACCTTACCGGTGTGTTCAACTGCACCAAGGCAATTTCGCCTGTTATGATTCAAAATAATTATGGCAGAATCATCAACACTTCTTCTATTGTAGGCATTGCGGGAAACTACGGGCAAACCAATTATGCCGCATCCAAAGCGGGAGTAATAGCCATGACTAAAACCTGGGCGCGCGAACTGGGTAAATACAATATTACCGTTAACGCTGTAGCTCCGGGTTTTATCGAAACCAACATGATTGCCACTATCCCCGGAAAGGTTATGGAAATGATGAAAGAAAAAATTGCTTTAAATAGACTCGGAACGCCAAATGATATTGCCAATGCCTATGTTTTCCTGGCGAGCGAAGAGGCTGCATTTATATCGGGGGCTGTGCTAAGTGTAGACGGAGGAGTCAGTTTGTAAATCCGAATATCGAAATCCGAAAAATGAACTTCATTACCGGTGCTACAGGCTTCCTCGGTTCTTACTTAGTAAAGAATCTGCTAAAGCGTGGCAAACCGGTACGTGCATTAAAACGCATTACTTCTAATTTTGATTTACTGGGCGATTTTGCCAAGCAGGTGCAGTGGGCGGATGGCGATTTGCTCGATATAGAATCCATTGAAAACGCTCTCGATGGCGCTGATAGAATTTACCATTGCGCGGGCTTTTATTCTTCCAAAGATTCAGAACATATCAAAATCGTCCGGAATAATGTTACAGGCACTGCGAACCTGTTCAATGCAGCTCTTCACAAAAAGATAAAAAAGGTAATTCATGTCAGCTCGGTGGCCGCGCTGGGCTTGCCCCTGAATGGCAAAACCATTGACGAAAGCTACTTTTCACCTTCTTCGCAAATAAAATTCGATTACTACAAAAGCAAGCGATTTGCGGAAATGGAAGCATGGCGCGCACATGCCGAAGGGCTTAACGTAGTAATTGTAAACCCTTCGGGTTTATTGGGAGCGGGACACTGGCGCCATGAGCCCCTGAATGTTTTCCCCACTGTTTATGGCGGGCTTAGTTTTTATACCGAAGGCAGCAATGGCTTTGTGGATGTGCGCGATACTGCCGAAATAATGGTGCGTCTGATGGAAGGTGAAATTGCCGGTGAGCGGTTTATCATCTCTGCTGAAAATCTTGTGCTGAAAGATTTTTTGTTTTTGGTTGCTGATGCGCTGAACGTGAAGCGACCATCGCATAAAGTGAATACGTTGCTTGGCGAATTCGCATGGAGGTTTGAGGGAATAAAATCGGGCATGCTTGGGCGCCCCGCTGATTTTACACGTGATGATATCCGCATAGCGCGCATTCCATTTACATACAGCAACGAAAAAATTAAGAAAGCGCTGGGTTTTAGTTTCCGACATGTGGGGCAATCCATTCATGAAACAGCACAAGCATTTCTGGAATCGAAAAAAGCCGGAAGAGATTATGCATCATTTGATTAAACCATGACCACAGAAACTTTCAACCTGCTTACTTACATCTGGATTGGCGTGGCGGTTATTGCTTTTCCTTTTCTCCTGCGAGTGACACAGCCTTACGGAAGGCATATCAACGAAAGCTGGGGTCCAATGATCTCGAACCAACTTGGCTGGATGATTCAAGAAGGTGTAGCCCCGTTTTTTATCAGTTATTGGTTCTGGACGGGTACGTTGGAGAAAACCACAAGCAGTTATTTTTTCTACGGATTGTATATTGTTCATTACATCTACCGTTCGTATATTTTCCCTTTCCGAACCAAAACAAAAGGCAAAAAAATTCCCCTGGTGATTTGTGGCTCGGCAGTTTTTTTCAATCTTTGCAATACGTTTATCATCGGTTATTTTCTTGGTAATATCGGAGGCAATTATTCCAATGATTGTTTTTTCTCCTCGCAGTTCATCATTGGCTTTATTATTTTCTTAACCGGAGTGTTTGTCAATGTGAAAAGCGACAATATTCTCCTGACTCTTCGCAAGCCGGGCGAAACAGGCTACAAAATTCCCACAGGTTTTCTGTTCCGCCACATTTCGTGCCCGAATCATTTTGGCGAAATCATAGAGTGGCTCGGCTTTGCCATTATGATTGGCTCGTTAGCCGCGCTTAGTTTCCCCATATGGACAGCCGTAAATCTTATTCCCCGCGCGCTCGACCACCACAGGTGGTATCTTCAAAAATTTTCTGATTATCCGAAAGAGAGAAAGGCTGTAATCCCGTTTATACTGTAGTAAGGGTAATCAAAATTTGCAATCCGATATCTTCTTACGGCTTAAAAAACGTTTATCTACCGGGCATTCACCAAAGCCGGGTCACCCATTTTGCCTGCGTTATAGTTACGTATGCATTGGTTGATTTGTTCTTCCGTGTTCATTACAAACGGGCCGTACGCATACACAGGCTCATTCAGCGGTTGCCCGCCTAGGGCCAATATTTCCGCATCATTCTCACTGTAAAGACGAATTATGCTATTACCTCTTTCATATAAAGCAAGTTGTTTGTTTTTAACCAGGTGTCTTCCTTCTGCTTCCACTTGCCCGTTAATCACATAAACAAAAGCGTTGTGATTCGCCTGCGCGGGAATTTCTAAGTGGCAACCGGATTTCATTTTAATATGGAAATAGAAAGCTGGTGAATACAGTTCAATCTTTGACTTTGCCCCGCCCCATTCACCCAATATTATTCGTGCGTTATAGTTTTTTGCTTCAATACTTGCTGTTTTATCGGTCTTGTGAACAAAAGTGGCAGGTGCTGTAAATTTGTATTTAGCAGGCAGGTTAAGCCAAATCTGAAAGCCGTGATACAGTCCGCCATCCTCATATAGTTTCTGACCTGTTTCCTCCATGTGAATGGCTCCTCTTCCTGAGCTGAACATCATAAAGTCGCCCTTCCCGATTTGAAAATCATAGTTGAGGCTATCCTTGTGGTGACCGTTACCAGAAAGAAAGTATGTGGTAGGAACCATACCGGCATGAGGATGGGCATCTACCCTTAACGGCTTGCTTTTAGCCGCCATCTGAACCGGACCGAATTCATCAAAAAGCACGTATGGCGAAACATAATCCTGATTATCTCCTGCAAAGGCGCGCAGAATAGGCAATGTTCCTACAAGTGTTTTTTCCGTATTCAGAACTTTTAAAACTTTTCTGCCGGCAGGTGATTCAAACATACCAGAGGCGCTTCGTAAAAACAGCGGCACAGAAAGTGACATGCCCGCTATGGCGGAACCCCTGATAAATTCTCTGCGTTTCATATTGTGAAGGTACTGATTTTATTTACAGAAGTACATCCGCGGAAATGAAAATTTTTAATCGTCCGAGGGAAGATTCCGGCCGACTAAGATCTTTGTAATTTGCAGTCAACCCAACCTTTTCTAAATTGCACGTCTGAAATATGGAACTGGAAGAGTTTACCGGTAGATTTGCCGAATGTTTTCATACCACAGACCCGCTTACCATAAAAGCCGATACCCAATTCCGTAAATTAGAAGAATGGGGCAGTATGTTGGCGCTGATTGTTATTGCCATGATTGATTCCGACTACGGAAAAACCATTACAGCTGAAGACTTGAAAAACGCAAATACCCCTGCAGAACTTTTCGAAATTGTAAAAAACAAATAGCATGGCAGTCTTTACCCTGCCCGATATAAAACTCTGTGGTATTGCCGCCAGTGCTCCTAAGCGAATAGAAGACAATATCAACTTCCCTTTATTTACAAAAGATGAATCGGAGCTTTTTATAAAAACCGTAGGCATACGCTACCGAAGATTGGCCGGTGAAGGAACCACAGCTGGCGATCTTTGCTTAATTGCTGCTGAGAAACTTTTGAATGAGTTGAGCTGGAAGAGAGATGAGGTTAAAGTGCTGGTGTTTATTACCCAAACTCCTGACTATCTAATACCAAACACATCATCCATTTTACAGGATAAACTCGGCTTGCCTAAAGACTGTATTGCCTTTGACGTAAACTTAGGCTGCTCGGGTTATGTTTATGGGCTTTCGATTGTTGGCGGCTTGCTGAGGAACATGCCGGGAGGAAAAGCGCTGTTACTGGTTGGCGATGTTTCCACTAAAACTATATCGGCTAAAGATAAAAGCACAGCTCCGTTGTTTTCCGATGCAGGTTCTGCTACAGCGCTGGAATTTTCTACGGGGTATAAAATTCATTTTAACCTGCAAACCGATGGCAAGGAATTTGACGACATTATAGTTTACGATGGAGGATTCCGCAACCAGTTTACCGAAAAATCACTAGAGGTAAAGGAACACGGAAAAGGAATAACGCGCAGCAACCTTGATATGAAACTAGACGGGCTTAAAATTTTCAACTTTGCTTTGCGGGAAGTGGCGCCAAACATCAACATCTTGCTGGATGAAAATAAAGTTGAAAAATCTTTAGTTGATTATTTTGTATTTCACCAGGCCAATTTGCTGATGCTCGAAAGTGTTCGTAAAAAATTAGGTGTCGATGCTGCAAAAGTTCCTTATAGTTTGTATGATTACGGCAATACCAGTTCAGCTACCATACCGGTAACATTAGTGACAAAAATCAGGAAACAGCTTACCGGAAAAGGGCTGAAACTTGTGCTCTCGGGGTTTGGTGTTGGCTTATCCTGGGGAAGTGCGTATCTTGAAACAGATAGTTTAGTTTGTCCTGAATTAGTTGAAGTATGAAACTTTTTTCTCCCGAATATTCTGTAGTTGTTCCGGTTTTTAACAGTGAAAAAACATTGGAAGAGTTGTGTACGCGTGTTGAAGCAACTCTTCAAAAGCTGAATGCCTCTTTTGAAATAATTCTGGTAAACGATTGTAGCCGCGACAATAGCTGGGGTATAATCAAACTATTGAAGGAAAGGTTTGGCGAAAAGCTAATTGCAATTCACCTCAGGAAAAACTCGGGACAACACAAAGCGTTGCAATGCGGCTTTCAGTTTGCACAGGGCGAGTATATAATTACAATAGATGATGATTTGCAATTTTTTCCCGAAGACATTGAGCAGCTGATTAACAAAGCTCAATCAACTTCTGCTGATTTGGTTTATGGATATTACCAAAATGATGAGCGCAAACATTCGCGGGTAAGAAAATTGGGGAGCTATTTTGTAGGCCTGATGTTTGAAAAATTCGGAAATACTGTTGGACAAGGTTCCAGCTTTAAAATCATTCACCGGAGCGTTATTGATAAAATCAGAGACTACAATCATTCGTTTACATTTATTGATGAAATACTTTCATGGCACACCACCAAAACCGAGTGGGCGGAAGTTCGCCATACTGTGCGTAGAGAAGGCGGTTCGCAGTACAGCTTGTTCCGGCTTGTATTTCTAACGGTCAATCTCATTTTCGGCTATACAACCATTCCTCTCCGGTTTATGACCTGGTTCGGATTTCTCTCATTCTGGTTTTGCCTGTTTATGGTTATTTATTTCGTGTATATGAAAATCACACTCGGCTCACCACTCGGATTTACCGCGCTGATAGTTGCTATTTTCATGTCAACCGGTCTAATACTTTTCAGCATGGGTATAATCGGTGAGTACCTGAACAGGCTGTTTGCCTATCAGCATAAAAAACCTCCTTATTTAATTAAGGAAATTCTTTGATAAAGCGCCATGATTCTGAATTGTCATCCAAAATGAATCTTTGGAATTGAGGCATTCCATCTGTACGCTGAAAACAAAAATATACACATGAAAATTACCCGTTACGGAGTTACTCTTGAACGCCTTACACAAAATCGGACGGAAATGGTGCGCCAGTGGCGTAACGACCGCAAAATTCAACGGTTTATGTTTTACAAAGGGGAAATAACTTCCTCCATGCAAAAGGAATGGTTTAACTCCGTTGATAATGAAGAAAATTTTTTCTTCATTATCCATTATAAGAATATTCCGGTGGGGCTGATAAATATTTCATCCATTGACTGGACAAACAAAACCGCTTACACCGGTTTGTTCATTTATGAAGATAAATTTCTGGCAACCGATGTCCCGGTTATGGCATCGTTGGCAATGCTTGATGTTTTCTTTTTGTTGTTTGACATACAGAGTGTTTACGCCAAGGTAAAGGGTAACAATAAGGTGGCTCATAATTACAATACATCACTCGGTTTTAACCGAACCAAAAAAATTGAATTGGGTCAGGGGTATGAGTACATGCTGCAAAAAGAAATTTACCTGCTTGAAGCCAAAGAAATAAGAAATGCCGCTTTACATTTAAAGGGAAACCAGACATTGATAGAGTTGAACCCTCAAACTAAAGCCGACAGGTGGATTGCCGGTAAACTGAAAAATGCGAGAAAAGAAATACTGAAAAACCTCGAGGTGAAGATTACCGTATCTTCTGCAACAGCAAAAACCGTATCGAATCCAAATCGTACTTAAACCTCCGGTACCAGTTCTTTCCTTCCAGTTCCGCCATTTGGTGAGTTCTAAAACTCGGATTGAGCATCCATTTCAACATTCGTTTATAAAATGGGAGGCCTCGGTACGGAAATTTATCAATCTGAAGGAAAGGTTTCAGCTTCGGGTAAATTTTCTTTTCGTATTCGTTGCGGTTGTGCCAGTAAAACTCCGGATTGAGCGGAGGCATAACCTCGGTGCCAATGTGAAATGTGAGATGGACATCATCCGCCAGCTTTACTTTTTCACCAAAAGCAATGAAGTTGTGCAGAAGCGCAACTTCGCTGAATGATACACCGAGGCAAATATTTTCAAGAACTATTTTGGGAAACAACTCGCGCTTAAACACAAAACAATCGAAACCGGGATGGGGTTTCCCGTAATCGGAATACATCAACGGCAACTCATTTACGTTTTTGTATTTAGTTGAAATTCCTCTACGATTTACCAAAACCACATCATGTCCTTCCCGGATAAATGAGCAAACAGCATTATAAAAGTGCGGCATCAAGGCAATATCCATGTTGGTGTAAATCAGATAGTCGGCATCGCTTGTCTCATAAAGTGCGAGCAGCACATCACTCAGGATAGGATATCTTTTCGGTGTGGTGAATTTTCCATAGTCGAGAACTGAACGGGTTAAATCAGGAAGTTTTCTGAAAAACGATGGGATAATTTCGTTGTCTTCCGGATAACAAACCGTGTAAAGTTCTACAGTGACATTACCATTCGAAAATTCACTTGCAACCCTTATACTTTCAAAAGTTATCGGCTGAGCAATATCCAGTTCGGAACCTATTGGCGCTTTTACAGGATTAATAATGTGTGCGAGTTTCATGACTGCGTGACCGCTAATTTAGAATTTCTATTTTCACGACATGGGTAAAACGGTTTATGATTTCCCTCTGAAAGACATCAGAGGCAATGAATTCAGCCTGGCTCAATTCAAGGGGAAAAAAATTTTGCTGGTTAACGTTGCTTCTGCCTGCGGCTATACTCCGCAATACAAACAGTTACAGGAATTGCATGAAAATTTTAAGAACAAACTAGCCGTGATTGGTTTGCCATGCAACGATTTTGGCGAACAGGAACCGGGCAGTGAAAAGGAAATTGAACAATTCTGTGAAATAAATTTCGGAGTTACCTTTCCGCTTACCTCAAAAATTCAAATACTCGGAAGCAACCGGCATCCGCTCTATGAATTTTTAATGACGAAGGAATTAAACGGTTACCGCGACAGCGATGTGAAATGGAACTTCCAGAAATACCTGATTGATGAAAACGGCAACCTGATTAAAATTTTCTCAACTCTCGTTGAGCCAATTTCAGAAGAAATTTTGAAGTTTATCGAAAACTGATGCAATTTAAAGATGTAATTGGTCAGGCGGCAGCTAAGCAAAAACTTACCGCAATGGTTCATTCCGGTAAAATTCCTCATGCGCTGATGTTTAGCGGACCGGAGGGGAATGGCAGCCTTGCACTTGCGCTTGCTCTCTCAAAATTTATTCAATGCGAAAGCAGAGGCAAAAACGATTCCTGCGGAACCTGTCCGGCTTGCCTTAAAAATGAAAAGTTTATCCATCCCGATGTTCATTTTACTTTTCCGGTAGTACCAAGGAAAAGCGGTGAGGCTCCGATAAGCGCTGATTACACTACCGATTGGCGGAGTGCAATTTCTGCAAATGCTTATTTGGGTATAAACGACTGGCTTCAAAGTATTGGCGCTGAAAACCGACAGGGAAATATTACCGTGCGCGAGTGTCATGAAATCATCCGCAGACTGAGTATGAAAACTTATGAGTCCGGATATAAAATCCAGATTATATGGCTGGCTGAATTTCTGAAAGAGGCAGGTAATACACTTTTAAAAGTTATAGAAGAACCACCTGACAATACTGTCTTTATTCTGATTACTGAAAACTCGGAAGCGGTTCTGACAACAATTCTTTCGCGTGTGCAGCTAATTAAAATCAACGCTATTGATGATGACGATGTGAAAGACGAGTTAGTGAAACGGTTTACCTTAGATGAAAGCGCTGCAAAAAGAATTGCCCGGATCAGCGATGGAAACTTCAACACTGCTCTTGCATTTGCAGAGGGAGAGGAAAACCCGAACGACAAACTGCTGCACCGGTGGTTGGTTTGCTGTTTTAACCTGAAACAAAAAAATTCTGCAAACAATGTTTCGCAACTTATCGAATGGGTGGACGAGATTTCAAAAATCGGTCGTGAAAACCAGAAAATGTTTCTGAAATACGCTCTTTTCTTTTTGCGCGAGTGCGGTCAGATTATGTTTTCGGGAAACAGCGGAAAGTTGGAGGACGAAGAGTTGCAGATAGCCAAACGCCTCTCGGCAAAACTCGGTGTTGAACAGCTGGAAGCCCTTTCACAGCTCATCAACCTAATGCACTACCACATCGAGCGGAATGCCAATCCCAAGATTCTCTTTTTCAGCAACTCCTTTAAAGCAGCTTCGGTTTTTGCAGGTGAAGAAGTGGCAGTTGATTAGCGTTTCTCTTCTTTCTCTCTCTGCGTTTTCTCAATTTTTCATTTAGATTCGTCCGCATAGAATAAATCAGAAACGAATGGGATGTTCAACTTGTACCACAGCCAAAGACGGAATTGTTGCCGGCTGTCAGACTAAAGGCGGATGTTCAAGCGGTGGCTGCAACCGCATGAACGTGCTCGACTGGTTTGCCGATATGCCCGTTTCTTTCAACGAGAACTTCAATATTATTGAAGTGAGTTTCAAGAAAGGCTCGCGCAAAGGTTTCTACCGCAATGCTCAGAATCTTGATTTACATAAAGGTCAACTTGTTGTAGTAGAGGCAGCTCAGGGTTATGATATTGGCGAAGTGAACTTGCAGGGCGAACTGGTGAAAGTGCAGATGAAAAAGCGCAAAATCACCGAGCGCGATGATACTATCCGCAGTGTTATGCGCATTGCCAATGAGCAGGACATCAACTTGTTTCTTGATGCCCGAAATAAGGAGAAGGGAATAATGATTCGCGCGCGCGCTATGGCGCGGACCATGAACCTTGAAATGAAAATTGGCGATATCGAGTTTCAGGGCGATAACAAAAAGGTAACCATATTTTATACGGCAGACGGGCGGGTTGATTTCCGGGAACTGGTGAAAGCCTATGCCCGCGATTTCAAAGTGAAAATCGAAATGCGGCAGATTGGCGCCCGGCAGGAAGCGGGAAGAATTGGCGGCATAGGAACCTGCGGAAGAGAATTATGCTGCTCCACATGGCTTGCCGATTTTAAATCGGTAACCACTCAGGCAGTGCGCTATCAAAACTTAGCCATTAATACCGATAAGCTGAGCGGGCAATGCGGAAGATTAAAGTGCTGCCTGAACTACGAACTGGATACTTACAACGACTCGCTGAAAAGTTTTCCGAAGCAGGCTGATAAAATTGAAACCGAAGAAGGCATTGCCTGGCTCCGGAAAACGGAGATTCTCAAAAGGCAACTGGTATATGAGTACGAAACTCAGCGCGGTAAATTTTTTACGCTCGATATTGAAGATGCCAAAGAACTTCTCTTTATGAACAAAAGCGGAAAAAAGCCCAAGAGCCTTGAAGATTTTGCTTTAGCTGAAGATGAAATTGTGGACGAAAGCAAACATGAGGATTTGGTGGGGCAGGTTTCTCTCCAAACCCTTGAAGACAAGGAAAGGAAAAAGCGCAGGGGAAACCGGCATAAACACAGAGGAAAGGGCAACCGGAGGAAGTAGTATGCAGTTGGCAGTACGCAGTTGGCAAATTAAGCGGGATGATTCAATCACCTTCCTGATTATTCTCGCAATATGTTTGCTGTTTTCATCATGCGATAGCAACCAGGTAATGGAAGAAAACCAGTTAATGAAAAACTATAGCTGGGATTATTCCGATTCAAAAACTTTTACCGCAGAAATTAAGGACACCGCTCAGCATTACAACATTTATATCAGCCTCCGCCACGGGTTCAACTTCGAGTGGCGAAACCTGTGGGTGAAGATTGAAACCACTTTTCCCGGGGGAAAACAATTTGAAAAGCGGGTGAACCTTGTTCTTTCAGAGCCTGACGGGGTTTGGCATGGCGACTGCCTCGGTGACAACTGCGATATTCAAATCCCCATTCAGGAGAATGCCTACTTTCCCGAGTTGGGCAAATACACTTTTAAGATTACTCAGGATATGCGCGTAAACCCGCTGGGGTTTGTAAAAAGTGTGGGAATGAGGATTGAAAAATACTCGCCTAAACAGTAACACGGTTTTTGCGAAGTCAGTAACCTTCATTTATTGAAGCCCTCGAAGTCATCCTGCGGAAGACCTCGAAGAACGGGGAACAGGCATAACACGAAGCTATATTTTTAACGCAGAGTCCCGTAGCAGAGTCTCTGCGGGGGTAAAAGAAAAGTGATAATTTTTTCATACGTCAATAGTATTTAAGGTTACTATAGGTCATATCCCAAAATTGTATGCCGTTTATGGTATCATGAATTTCTTTACGAACTATTCCGATATTAGGAGACCAGTACAAATAAGTTTTATATGGATATTGAGTGGAAGGATAGAGTAAAAGAATTTTTCGGATATTACTTATTATACGCCCCTCTATTATTAATGAAGGATAAAATTCCTCATACTTAGTAAACGCAGTGCTATCCCCTACTGAAGTAAGCCGGTTATATATTTGAATTCCGGCATTAGGAAAAATGCCGGTACCATCTTGTCTAATTCCATTGAAATCAATAAAGTAGGTAGTTGCATGTCCAGGTTGTAACTTGCTTTCAAAGTCCAAAACGAAAAATTCTTTTTCCAAATCAACGCACTCATCAGCTGTATCTAATTTCCAAAAACTTCTTTCCATTTTATACATAATAACCGTATCATAAATACTTGTACTCGTATTTCTATATACCCACTCCGAAGTATCGCGAAAAACATATCTGTACATTTCGGTACCAATCGAATAAATAACTTGCCGTTGGTCACATTTTTTGCAACACGATGTCGCTAAAATTATTCCCAAAAAAACAAATGCTGTTATTTTTTTCATGACAGGTTTAAAGTTCTTTATTTCCTAACCAGTTGTTCTAACTCATTTACCTTTTCAGTAAGCTGAGAATTCCACCTCGCAGAGTCTCCCTTTACGTAGCATTGGGGACTCTGCGCTAAGTTAGTTCTTCCCCTCGCAAAGTCTCCGTTTCGGGACTCTGCGGGGGAAATGTTTCAACAAAGCAAATTTTGAAAAAATACTACAGCCGTAGCCGGATATATGT